>NZ_BMNR01000001.1:0-190066 GCF_014646655.1 Yeosuana aromativorans
GCTGCAAACATACGACCCTTTTTCCGTTCCGCACAAACTTTTTAAGCCTTTTTTTATCCTTTTTTTTACACCACTTTTTATGGGTTGATCCTGAATTGGTTACAGTTGTTGGAAAACTGATTTTAATAACCGTTGTTATTGTTTCTTTGATTTTTTGTAGCGCATTTACAGTTTGCATTAGCGATTGAACGTTTCGACTGCGCTCAACGCAGGCTAAATGTTTGAACTCTTTTTATGGACTACTTTTAGGTAGTGCATAAAAAAGTGAGTAGTGAAAGCGCGACCAAGCAAATTTATTTTGCTTGGGGATGCCCAAATATTACATAAAGAAATTCCAAACAAGGCCAAAGCGCACCGTAAAATCCCGGTAAGGGTAGTTTGGTGCTGAATAGTAATTATATCCTGTCCATGCGGAGTTGAAATGTTCGGCCTTTAAATAAATACGTGTTTGACGGATTTTTGTATTGATAAAGAAATCCAACCTTGGGAAGTTTCCATATTCTCTTTCGTTTTGAACATAGAATTCTGCCAACAACGGATCATAGGCGTTCATGTAATATGCTGTAAAATAGCTAAAGGTAACACCTGTTTGCAAGTACATGGCCTTATTAAACACGTTTGATGAAAAATATAGGGTATTGCGCGTTGTTAGTTCTGGTACATTTATGGTATTGTTTTGGTCCTGGACGTTTTGGTATAATACGGTATTGTTCAATGCAAATTTACCAAACCTGATTTCCCTTTCTAATTTAACGCGTAAGTAGGTAATGGTTGCACTGTTTTGAAATGCCTTGATTTGATTGTCGGTTTGGTCTCTTTTGAAGTAGGCATAATCGGTAATTGTAGAATAGTCTACTGAGAGGTTGGCAATCTTGTTTGATTTTAAATGAAATGCCAGTTGTTCTGTTTCTGTATTATTGAAATTATTTCGCCAGTTGTAATTTATATATTCACTTTGATACAACAAGAAATTGTAGTTGGGTGCTTTTGAACTATGGTTTATGCTTGCCATTGCCGACATATCGTCATTTAATTTAAAGGAAGCGGTTCCTTTTATAAAGTTTCCATCAAAATCTCCGGTTACATTGATACCCATTTCGCCCTTCAAATCGAATCCTCTATATTGCTTATGATAGCTTCCTCCTGCCGAATAGATATCACCTTTTAATCTGTTTACAATAGTGTTTCCGTTAAGTACTACCAGTTTATCATAACCGTAATTGTAATTATCGCTACTTACATTAAACTGCAAATCTCCCAGAAGGTCATTACTGTAGTCTAACTGTACTTGGTTATAAAAATTTTCCAACGAAACCCTATCCTTTAGTTTTGAGTTTTTAAAAGCGTCCCCAAAATAATCGCTAGCGGTTGTTTGGTCATATTGGTAATACTTGTCTTCAAACGACATAATATGCCTAAAGCTAAGCTTATTGCTTGAGGTTGTGTCTTTTTTTCTAATAATGTTATAGGTATGGTCTAAATAAAAGCGTTTTCCTTTAAGGATGCTTTCTGCATTTTCAAAATTCACAGCTAGAATGGATCGGTCTAAAAATTCGGGATCCCCGGTTTCAAAATACGGCACATTACTATCTTGCAAGCCCCCGTTTTCTTGGTTTAGTAAATCCTGCGTGACAATATGGGTTCTTAAAAAATACCGCTTGTTTTTTGAGTTATAATTGGTTGTAACCCTAAAATTCCCAGTACTCGTTAAGATATGTTGATATTTTCCTAACGACCTCAACCCTTTATAGGCAACGGAAAAATTAAATTGAGGCGACGTATTTACGGTAAAAAAAGCATCCAATAACTGTCCTTGCTCAAATGCTGTTTTATAAAACAATTCCGTTAAAGGTGTGGGAACGCGATAATAGTTGATATCCTCAATTTCCATATAATTGAAATGCCTGGCCCTAGCACCAAAGCTTGGCATGAGCTTGGTACTTTCAAAATTATAGCTTAACGAATTATAGGTCTGCCCCAAATTTGAAAACGGAACAAGCTCAAAATTATCTTTTCGTAAGTAGTTGAATTTATATTCCTTTTTTATGGTTAGGGTTGTATCAACAAACGTGGTATCATTCTCTTTGCTTATTATAAGGTAATCAGTGATTTTAGCAACAGCCTTATCATTTGGACTTTTAGGCCCTTTGCGGTTTGTGCTGTCTTGCGATTCAACCAAGCCTAGTTTTTCGCCTATCTTACGAATTGGCTTTTTGGACTTGTCTTGGGCAAAAACACCGCTGAACGCACACAATAAAATGACTGACAAAAGGATTTTCCTCATAATTGTTTTTTTCCGAAACAAAAGTAATTATTTGAACGTTAAGAGCCATCAAATATTTTAAATTAAGAAAGCCAGCGAAATTTCGCTGGCTTTCTTTAAACAATCAACCTAAAAAAGCTGATACGTTATAATTAATTTGAATTAGTCTGGCACAAACATCTAAATATTATCTTAAATAAACAAAGCAATTGTAAAAAAAATGCGATTCAAAACACAAAGATTCTTATTTCGAAATACATATTTCTTAAAATAACCCTTTAAAATTGCAGTAATTTCAGCATATCAGGTTAAAATTTACACATTTAATAATGGCTGATGAAAATTCAATATTTATTCGCACGCAAAAATGAGGCAACAACAAAAATTAGGTTATAAAATCATAAATTTGATAATTCTAAGGCTAATATGTTAACAATAAAACACTCAACATTCAAACTTGAATGCGGCACCGATGAAGCTGGTCGCGGTTGTTTGGCTGGTCCCGTAACGGCAGCGGCTGTTATATTGGATGTTGATTTTGCAAATAATGTTTTAAACGATTCCAAACAATTAACAGAAACCAAACGCGATGCCCTCAAGCCCATTATTGAAAGTGAGGCTGTATCATTTGGAGTAGCACATGTTTTTCATGATGAGATTGACAAAATCAATATTCTCAATGCATCCATATTGGCCATGCACAAATCCATTGACCAATTACAACCATTACCAGAGTTTATTATTGTTGATGGCAACAAATTTAAACCCTACAAGACCATTCCTTTTGAAACCATTATTAAAGGTGATGGCAAGTACATGAGCATTGCTGCCGCTTCGGTTCTTGCCAAGACCTATCGAGATGCTTACATGAACATGATCCATGAAGAATATCCCATGTACAACTGGAAGCAAAACAAAGGTTACCCAACCAAAGAACACCGAGAGGCCATAAAACAATACGGCATTACTAAATACCACAGAAAAACCTTTAGACTGCTCCCCGATCAATTGGAATTAGACCTATAGCCGTTATGCTTTTTGAAAATGTTGATTTGAAAGAGATTTATGAATTGAAATAAAAAAATAGTGTTGAGAATATTTTTTTCTGATTTGAAGATGTTCTCAATACGATTTTCTAATGAAAATCACTCGAACTGACACCAAATTGACCTTAAAAATTACTAGGTTTGTAAAAATTAATGCATCCATGAGATTTTTTTGTTTTTCCCTTTTAATACTTATCCTATTTAGCTGTTCAAACGAAGAAACCAATCATACAAAACTTATCCATTTTGTTCCCGAAAACACATCAATACTTTTAAAAACCTCCAATCTGGAAAGTTTGCAAAGCAGTATTCTCAATAATGATTTTTTAAAACACCTTTCAAAAACAGACGTTTATAAACATGTAGATGGGCAATTAAAAAATTTATCGCTTTTAAAGCCTTCTTCATCCGTTTTAATTTGCTTTTCAGGGAATGATGCAGACAGCCTTCAATATTCGGCTATCACAAAATATTCAAAGGGATTGTTTGTTAGGGATTCACTTAAAAACTATGTTGAAGAAACACTGAAATACAACAACAAAACCATTATTAAATCCACACTCAACAAGAACACCTTTTACAGTGCCATTATAGATAGTACGTTTTTCACCTCATCCTCTAAACAGCTGGTTGAAAGCGCTTTTAGTTATTCAAACAACAATCCGGAATTAGAAAAAATAAACAAGACAACCAATGATGACAACACGGTATCCGTCATACTTAAATGTGATGATAGCAATACCATAACGTCATTTTTTCCAAACAATCAACTTCCTTTAAAAACATTCACCAACTATTTGGCCGTTGATGTAGACATAAGCCAGGACGTCACTTTATTCAATGGCATAACACAAGCCAATGATTCTGTAAAGAGTTTTATCAACGTGTTTAAAAATATCATTCCGCAAGAAAACCAAATTCAACAAGTAACCCCTGCCGACTCCGATGGTTTTTTGAGTTTTACGTTTAATAATTTTAAAAACTTTCATTCCAACCTTATTAAATTCACTCAGGTGGACACGCTAAAAACCGAAATACCGTTATTTGATAATGTCATTGAAGTTGGCGAACTATACGATTCTGAAAACAGGGCCATCGTACTAAATTCCTTGGATGCCATGTCTACTGAGGACGCTTTGATTAGCGAACAAAACGTATTGGAAACCTATAGGCAGGTTGAAATTTATAGTTTTAGCAAACCTGGCTTATTCATATCCTTGTTTTCGCCTTTAATAACATGCAACACGGCTGATAAATATTGCATACTGGATAATTTCTTTGTGTTTGCAGATGATATGGAATTGCTTCAAAATATTATTTCAAACTACCAAAACAAGACCACCTTAAGTGAACAACCGTACTTTACAGACATAGCAGAACAGTTGAGTGATGCCTCTTCGTTGCTCATGGTTCTAAGTCCTTCAGTTTTAAAGGACATTTTAAGCAATAACCTTAATGAGGACGTATCTGCATCATTTGACAACTATAAAATTTCGGCTTTACAATTTGTGTACGATACCGATTTTGCCCATGTGAACGGCGTCATCAAAAAGACAAAGGTCAAAGCAGCCCTCAATTCAATTTCTGAAGAGCTCAATATCAAATTGGATTCTGACCTATTGAACAACCCGCAATTTGTTACCAACCACATTACCAAGCAAAAGGAAATTGTTGTACAAGACATCAAAAACAACCTGTATTTAATCTCCAATACCGGACGGATTCTTTGGAAAAAACAATTGGACGGACCTGTTTTGGGAACCATTGAACAAATTGACCTATACAAAAACGGTAAGCTACAACTGGCTTTTGCAACACCCCACAAGCTCTATGTTGTTGACAGAAACGGACATGATGTATCGCCTTTTCCTGGTAATTTCAATGATGTTATTACACAACCTCTATCTGTCTTTGATTATGACCGAAACAAAAACTACAGACTTTTGGTAACGCAAGGCAAGAACTTGTTGATGTATGATAAAAACCTAAAACCGGTCAATGGCTTTGTGTTTAAATCGGCCAACAATACCATTTTGAACCAGCCACAACATTTTAAAATTAGCGGTAAAGACTATATTGTTTTTAAAACCCAAAACAACATGTATATTCTGGATAGAACCGGCAGAACCCGAGTGACCCCAAAAACATCCAGCGCATTTTCAAATGAAACCATTTACCTGTACAACAACAAGTTTACAACCACAAGCCCAGAAGGCAACCTGATAACCATAGACACCAAGGGCAACACTGTGTCCCAAAATTTAAACCTGTCGTCGCAACATCATATTGAAACCTCCAGCAAGAGCCTGGTAACATTGAGTGATAATAAACTTACCATTAAAGGCAACACCTATGAGCTGGATTATGGTATTTACACAGCACCAAAACTATTCTATTTACAGGATAAAATTTATGTGACCGTAACCGATTTACAAACCCAAAAAGTATATCTGTTTGATAGTAATGCCAAACTGTTGCCTAATTTCCCAGTATATGGAAATTCGGCCATTACACTTGATAACATAGATACCGATAGGGATTTGGAATTTGTTACCAAAGGCGATGCCGACTCCATTATTCTGTACCAAATAAATTAGCAGAGTTCTTTGGTTTTTTCATAGTATTGCACACTCAAAGAAACAAGATCAAAACCTATGATTTCAAGAAAAAATGCCTCTATTTCAAAATGTATCATTCATAAAGTTGGCAATAAATTTAATGACACCAAAAATGCCTTTTCAGAAAAACCTGTTGATTTTGATGAAGCTAGTTATGATTTAATGCTGCCTTTTTTGTTGCGCCCGTTTGGTTCTGTGGTTCAAAGCTATCGGTTTAACCATCACGCCAATATCGCGTTAAACGAAATTAACACCTATTCACAACAAATATTCAATGATGATGAGGCTTTTATTGAGGTTTCAAAACACATCGTCACCCATTTATATGAACAATCCAATTCATCACAAATTAAAACCGGGGATGTGTTGGTTGTGATGTTTGAAGGCATTGAATTCAATGAGATAACCACCAATGCGCTTGGTATTTTTAAGATTGAAAACAAAGTCAATTTTTTCCAGACCTACTTGGAAAACAACAGCTATGATGTGTTGGTACAAAAAGGCATCAGCTCTAAAAAAGTAGATAAAGGCTGTTTAATTTTAAACCAATCGGATACCGAAGGCCCCATTGTTTTAAGCGTTGACAATAACAGTTATGATGCACAATATTGGACCAATCATTTTTTAAACATCAAGTATGCCGATGATGCCAACAGCCATACGCAACAATACATTGAGCTGTGCAAGGATTTTTCAACCGACATCTTAAAAACCAGTTACGGTTCCCAAGAACAAAATAGCTTTTTGGCCAAGACTATTGATTTTTTTAAGGAAAACGAAGTGGTTAACATTGAGCGATTTAAAGACGATATTTTTGAAGAAGACAAGCACAAAACCCTATTTGACGATTACAAAAGGACTTTTGAAGGTGAACAGAACCTAGTGATAAGAAACCAATTTGATGTCTCTGATTTGGTTGTCAATAAGGAAAAGAAAAAAATCAAAACCGATATCAAACTGGACACCAACATACAAATTAAACTGGATATTGATGCACCCGAAGCCGCCAGTGAATACCTGGAACGTGGCTACGATGACGAGAAAAAAATGCACTTCTATAAAGTGTATTTTAATGCAGAAGGGTAACCTTTATTTTGTAAGGTTTTTTTAGCTAACTTAGTTTTCTTGTCAATTTAAAAGATTCAAAAAAACTTGGGTCATGAAAAAGGGTGTCATGAAAATTAAAATAATTTTAAATCTAATACTGGTAACTACCTTGCTTACTTCCTGTTCCAACAAGAAAATCGTTTATAAAAGTTTTGACGACTATCCTGTCGCAAACACAAACCTTTGGTTGAACTATACCAAAGATGCTACAGAATTTAAAATATGGTCGCCAACTGCTGATGAAGTGCAGTTGCATCTATACAAAGAAGGTTTTGGTGGCGAACCCAAAGCGACACATAACATGAAAATTGATAAAGAAGGGGTTTGGAAACTAAAGTTAGCTGGAGATTATAAAGGAACATATTACACCTATCAGGTAAAAATTGATAACAAGTTATTGCCCGAAACACAAGGCATTTATGCCCAAGCCGTTGGCATTAATGGCACAAGAGCCATGGTTGTGGACTTGAAAACCACAAATCCCGAAGGATGGGAATCTGATAAAGGCCCAAAAGTAAACACACCAAATGAGGCTATTATTTATGAAGCCCATGTAAGGGACTTAAGTGTTCATCCTGAATCGGGCATTCAAATGAAAGGCAAGTATTTAGGTTTGGCAGAAAAAGGCACTAAATCACCCGATGGTTTTTCTACGGGGCTAGACCATATCAAAGAAATGGGAATCACTCATGTACACTTGTTACCTACATGTGATTTTATATCTGTTGATGAAGCAAATCTCGATACCCCACAATACAATTGGGGATATGACCCCTTTAATTATAATGTTCCCGAAGGTTCGTATGCCACAGATCCTAACAATGGAGAAGTTAGAATAAGGGAATTTAAGCAGATGGTTAAAGCGTTTCACGACAACAATATCGGTATCGTTCTAGATGTTGTTTTTAATCATACTGCTCTTTATGAAAATTCGGTATTTAATTTAGAAGTTCCAGGGTACTACTATCGCCATTGGGAAGATGGAACACCGTCCAATGCATCTGCATGTGGTAACGAAATTGCTTCCGACAGGGAAATGATGCGCAAGTATATTATAGAAACGGTCTCATATTGGGCAAAGGAATACCATGTGGATGGCTTTCGGTTTGATCTGATGGCCATATTGGACATTGAAACCATGAATGCCGTTTCAAAAGCATTAAAAAACATAAATCCAAATATTATTATTTATGGTGAAGGATGGTCGCCAGGCGATTCTCCCTATTCCTGGAAAAAAAGAGCTTTTAAATTCAACATTAATCAAACGCCTGATGTTTCTGCTTTTTCAGATGAAATACGAGATGGTTTAAAGGGGTCTTGGAACAACCCTGAAGGTCCTGGCTTTGTTAGTGGAGGCAAGGGAATGGAAGAATCTGTAAAAATGGGAATTGTTGGTTGTATTCAACATCCACAGGTAGACAATAGTAAAGTAAATGCATCTAATGCGCCTTGGACCACAAATCCATGGCAATCTATTGTCTATGCAAGTTGCCACGATAACCATACACTTTATGATAAACTTAAAATATCAAGACCAAACGCCACTGATGATGAACTAAAAGCTATGGACAAATTGGCCAATGCCGTTGTATTGACATCCCAGGGTATTTCATTCATTCACGCAGGGTCAGAAATGCTGCGAACAAAACAAGGTATAGAAAATAGTTATAAATCTCCTGATAGCATCAATCAAATCGATTGGAATTGGAAATCAACCCATCACGATGTTGTAGAATACTATAAACATTTAATACAGTTACGAAAAGCGCATCCCACTTTTAGAATGAAAACCGGTGACGACGTTAGGAACAACCTAGAGTTTAAAACGTATGAAAATGGTCTTATCAGTTATCAAATTAGCAACCATGCCAATGGGGATAATTGGAAAAACATATACGTAATTTACAATGCCAGACCAGAAGTTGTTAACTACAAACTTCCCGGCAAATGGACATTAGGAGTTGTTGGAGATGAATTTGAAGTTAATAAACCAATTGAAGGAACTGTAAACATTCCAGCCATATCTATGTTGATTGCCTACCAGGAATAACAAAAAAAAAAAATTCATATTAAAGACGAAATTACTACAGGAATATTTTTGCCATTAATTTATTAATCGTAATATTGCAATATAATAATATATGCTATGGGTTTAACCAAAACTGAAATCTTTACGGACCAACAAAACAATATTGCACAAATTGCCAAAGCCTTTGGGCATCCGGCACGGGTTGCCATTTTGCAACACCTCATAAAAATTAATGCCTGTATCTGTGGCGACTTGGTAGATGAAATTGGATTGGCACAACCTACCATTTCCCAACATCTAAAGGAACTTAAAAACATAGGCATTATTCAAGGAAATATTGAAGGCACCAGTGTTTGCTATTGCATCAACCAAGACAAATGGACTGAGATTAAAACCATGTTCATGTCCTTTTTAAGTCAAGAACCAACCAATTCAAGTTGTTGTTAAAATCACTAAAAAATTATAAAAATGAAGACCGAACAAGAATTAAAAGACATCGTAAAAACCAGATATGCTAAAATTGCCGAACAAGGCAAAGCAGAAAATGCATCGTCCTGCTGTGGTGCCACTACGCCATCAAATAAAGTTTACAATATTATGATGGACGACTATTCTGAAACAAATGGCTATGTAAGTGATGCTGATTTAGGTCTGGGCTGCGGACTTCCAACGCATTTTGCAAACATCAACAAAGGCGATACGGTTATTGATTTGGGTTCTGGAGCAGGTAACGATTGTTTTGTTGCCAGACACGAAACAGGTGCCGAAGGCAAGGTTATTGGTATTGACTTTACCCCTATCATGATTGAAAAAGCCCGCATTAACGCCGAAAAACTAGGTTATAACAATGTGGAATTTAGGGAAGGCGATATTGACAATATGCCTGTAAGCGATAATATAGCCGATGTGATAGTAAGTAATTGTGTGTTGAATTTAGTACCTAACAAGAAAAAAGTCATTTCAGAAATATTCAGGGTTTTAAAACCAGGCGGTCATTTTAGTATTTCTGATATTGTTTTGGTTGGGAATCTACCCGAAGCATTGAGACAGGATGCCGAAATGTATGCTGGATGTGTTGCCGGAGCCATTCAAAAGTCAGATTATTTACAATTATTAGAAGACAAAGGTTTTTACAACATAACCCTCCAAAAAGAAAAACCCATTACCATTCCTAATGATATTCTTGTTAAATATCTTTCTGAAGAACAGGTTAAAGGTTTTAACAATGGTGGAACGGGTATTTTTAGCATCACGGTTTACGGTGAAAAACCAGGTAAAAAACAAGACAAGCCCAAACTAAAATTATCAGAATTACAAGAAAAAACAAGCTCTTGCTGTTCACCAAAATCTGGTTGTTGCTAAACCAAAAACATTATAAACCAATATGATTTATAGAGATATTATCAAGGTAATTAATGATTTAAATATTGAAACCATCACTCCTGAGAGGAAGTCTATACTTCAGCCGTTAGTAGTTTTTATTCAGCAGAAAACAACCAAAAAACAAGACATCAACATTAATTTTATTTGCACCCACAACTCACGCCGAAGTCATTTATCTCAGGTTTGGGCACAGGTAATGGCGTGTCATTTTAATGTAAAAAATGTATTTTGTTATTCTGGAGGCACAGAAGCAACAGCTTTATTTCCAATGGTTGCAAAGACTTTAGAAAAATCCGGCTTTAAAATCAATATCACTTCAAAAGGAGACAATCCGGTTTATGCCATTTCATATTCCGATAGTGAACCGCCCGTTGTTGGTTTTTCAAAAACCTATGATGATGCTTTTAATCCACAATCAGGATTTGCAGCCATCATGACCTGCTCGCAAGCCGATGCTGATTGCCCTTTTATTGCAGGAGCTGAAAAACGAATTCCAATTACTTATGAAGACCCCAAAGCGTTTGACAATACTTCGCAACAAGAAGCAAAATATGAAGAACGAAGTATTCAAATAGCAACAGAATTGTACTATGTATTTTCACAAATAAAATAGTGTAACATGACAAAGAAAAAACTGAGTTTCTTGGATAAAAACCTAACCCTTTGGATTTTTATGGCGATGGCCATTGGGGTTGGTATTGGTTATTTTGTGCCTTCCTTTCCTAAAATTATTGATTCGTTCAGTAGTGGTACCACCAATATTCCCATAGCAATTGGCCTTATTTTGATGATGTATCCACCTTTGGCAAAAGTGAATTACGCTTTATTACCAAAAGTATTTAAAAATGTGAAAATCCTTTCTATATCGCTTATTTTAAACTGGATTGTTGGCCCTATTCTCATGTTCGTTTTAGCGGTTACATTTTTACAAGACTACCCAGAGTATATGGTAGGATTGATCTTGATTGGTTTGGCCCGATGCATAGCCATGGTGTTGGTTTGGAACGACCTTGCCGAAGGTAGCAGTGAATATGGCGCCGGCTTGGTGGCCTTAAACAGTATTTTTCAAGTATTTGCTTATAGTTTTTACGCTTGGATATTTATAACCATATTGCCTCCCTATTTTGGTTTTGAAGGTGCCATTGTTGATATTTCCATTGCTACCATTGCTGAAAGTGTAGCCATTTATTTGGGAATCCCATTTTTATTGGGCTTAATGAGTCGACTTATTTTAGTAAAACTTAAAGGCGATTCCTGGTACAAAGAACAATTTATTCCCACCATTTCTCCTATGACCTTAATTGCCTTGTTATTTACAATCATCGTCATGTTTTCATTAAAGGGTGAATTGATTGTTCAAATCCCTAAAGACGTTCTTATAATTGCTATTCCGTTGCTTATTTACTTTGCTATCATGTTTCTTATTGGCTTTTTTGTTAGTAAGGCCATGGGAGCTGACTATGATAAAAATGCGGCAATTTCATTTACAGCAGCAGGGAATAATTTTGAATTGGCCATAGCGGTTGCCATTGCAATATTTGGATTGAATTCTGGTCAGGCTTTTGCAGGAGTTATTGGTCCATTGGTGGAAGTTCCCGCCTTAATTATATTGGTTCGCGTTGCTTTTTGGTTACGAAAGCGCTATTATCCTAAGCTTTAATGCCGATAAACTCCGCTTCAAACAATTCAGAAAAATGCTTTAACAACTTTTCTTTTACTTCAGCCTCATCAACGGTTTTCTGAGCTAATTCAACATTAAGTGACGTCACTGATTTCCCTCTAATTCCACAAGGGATAATATTATCAAAATAGCCTAAGTTGGCGTTCACGTTCAGCGCAAAACCGTGCATGGTAACCCACCTGCTGGCACGAACGCCCATGGCACATATTTTTCTGGCAAACGGCGTTCCTACATCCAACCAAACCCCTGTTTCACCTTTACTTCGTTCAGCTTTCAAACCATACTCGGCTAAAGTGAGAATAATCATTTCCTCCAAAAAACGGAGGTATTTATGAATATCGGTAAAGAAGTTTTCCAAATCCAGAATAGGATACCCAACAATTTGACCAGGGCCGTGATAGGTAATATCTCCTCCCCTGTTTATTTTATAAAATGTGGCTCCTTTTTCTTGAAGTTGCTCTTCATTTAACAGCAAATTTGATAGGTCACCACTTTTTCCCAAGGTATATACATGTGGATGCTCAACAAACAAAAAGTAATTGTTCGTAGGAGTGTTCGATTCGTTTCGTCTATTTTTAATCTTGGTATCTACAATCCCTTTAAACAATTGTTCTTGGTAATCCCAAGTTTGCTTGTAGTCTTTAAAACCTAAATCTTGCAGTTCTATTTGCTTGTTCATAGACTGCAAAATTACGATATTTTTTAAGTTTTATCTATTAGGATTGTTCAATATAACCAAGGCTGCAATCACACCGGGCACCCAACCACAAAGCCATAATAAAAACACGATGAATATGGAACCACAGCCTTTGTCTATAACGGCCAGTGGCGGACAGATTATTGAAAGTAAAACTCTCCAGAAACTCATTTGATTGATTTTTAATTGATGATTTTCTATAAGACCAATTTAAAACAAATTTGTTACATTTTTTTCAATATAATAAATTGATATCCTTAGTAATAGTAATTATCTTTGTGCGTTTAAAAAAACGTTTCAGACATTAACAATATGGTGCAATTATCAGAGCAAGAACAAGTAAGACGAGAAAAATTAGCAAAATTACGCCAATTAGGTATTAATCCATATCCGGCCGATTTATATCCTGTAAAACATTCTTCAAAAGATATAAAAACCCATTTTGAAGAAGGTAAATATGTAACCATTGCTGGAAGGCTTATGGCTATTAGGCTACAGGGAAAAGCAGCTTTTGCACAAATTCAAGATGCAGAGGGAAAAATACAAGTGTATTTTAATAGAGATGAAATTTGCCCAGGAGAAGATAAAACCAAATACAATGATGTCTTTAAAAAACTATTGGATTTTGGTGATTTTATAGGTATTGAAGGCGAATTGTTTACTACCATGGTTGGTGAGAAAACCGTGAAAGTTAAAGACTTCACCTTACTGAGCAAGTCCTTAAAACCATTGCCATTACCTAAAGAAAAAGATGGTGTTGTGTATGATGCGTTTACTGATCCTGAACAGCGCTACAGACAACGGTATGCTGATTTGGTAGTTAATCCACAAGTAAAAAATGTATTTGTAAAACGCACCAAACTGTTCAACGCCATGCGTGAATTTTTTAATAACGCTGGTTATTTTGAGGTTGAAACACCTGTGTTACAACCAATTCCAGGTGGTGCTGCCGCAAGACCGTTTATAACACATCATAATGCTTTAGACATTCCACTTTACATGAGAATTGCCAATGAACTCTATTTAAAGCGCCTTATAGTTGGTGGTTTTGATGGGGTCTATGAATTTTCTAAAAACTTTAGAAATGAAGGCATGGACAGAACCCATAACCCTGAGTTTACCGCCATGGAAATTTATGTGGCTTATAAAGATTACAATTGGATGATGGATTTCTGTGAGCGTTTATTGGAACATTGCGCCATAGCAGTAAACGGTACTACCAAAGCCACTTTTGGAAAACATGATATCGATTTTAAAGCGCCTTATCCTCGTGTGACTATGGCAGATTCCATCAAGCATTTTACAGGATTTGACATTACAGGGAAAACAGAAGATGAAATCAGACAAGCTGCCAAAGACCTTGGTATTGAAGTAGATGACACCATGGGCAAAGGCAAGCTTATTGATGAGATTTTTGGCGAAAAATGTGAAGGCAACTACATACAACCAACATTTATTACAGACTACCCAAAAGAGATGAGCCCATTGTGTAAAGAGCACAGGGACAATCCAGAATTGACTGAACGGTTTGAACTCATGGTCTGCGGTAAGGAAATTGCCAATGCCTATTCTGAATTAAATGACCCAATTGACCAACGTGAACGTTTTGAACATCAATTAAAACTGGCTGAAAAAGGAGATGACGAAGCCACCAAGTTTATTGATGAAGACTTTTTGCGAGCTCTAGAATATGGCATGCCTCCAACATCGGGCATGGGTATTGGCATGGATCGATTAGTTATGTTCTTGACCAATAACCAATCCATACAAGAAGTGTTGTTCTTCCCACAAATGCGTCCAGAAAAGAAAGCTATTGAATTGAGTGAGAACGAAAAAGTGATTTTGGATATTTTGAAAGTTCAAAAAAGCATGCCTCTAAATGATTTGAAATCCCAGTCAGAACTCAGCAATAAGGCCTGGGACAAAGGCATCAAAGGACTGACTAAACACAAATTGGCCAAGGTTGAAAAGACTGATGATGATTTGATTGTTGAAATGCTTTGATTTATAGCACAAACACTTAAGTGATCAACACATAAAAAAAAGCCGGTAATTTTAAATCACCGGCTTTTTTACTAACTAACCAATTTAACTAACTAAACTAACTTACTCTATTAATTAATGAAGATTTTAACTGTGCTTAAATGTTAAGCGTATTATATCACAATTAATTTACAGTACAAATTGACAACAAATTCAATAAATAATTATACCAATTTAGAAATGTTTAACACCAAAACCGTAAAACTTTATATCTTCTTTAAGAAATACATCCCTGATTGTTAATTTTTTTATGATTCATAAGGTAGTTGTGTATTAAAAACTTTGCATAATTTTACGCAATGCCAAAACGTATTTTATTTTTCTTAGCTTTTATAGTAATAACCGTTAGCGTTGCACAACAAAAAGACAGTCTGTCAATTAAAAATGGCATAGATAAACCAAGTATTTTAGCAACCCATCACTTTGGTATATTTAGTTCAAGAATAAACCAGAATTTTAAAATACAACCTGACAGCAAGTCAATATTTACAATCAGTTATGTCAGCGGGAATACCTTTCATCCATTTGTTGAAACCTACATTCCAAAAGACCCAACCGTTCAGAAAGAACAAAGTCAACTTATTTGGTATCATAGGAATTTTAATTTTATTGACCAGGAAACCACACCGGCAGATTACATGAATATTGTGATTGATGCCGTAATTAAAGAGTTTAGGGCGACTATAAACATCCCAATAAACAAAAAACATGAACTGGATATTTCCTTACGTTCTTATTTAATCACCAAAGGAAACTATTTATTTTCGCCATTTACCAATGATGAAACTATTGAATGGTTTCACAGCAATATTGCTGGTGGTGAAGACCCTTACGGCAGAAAGTATTATGGATTGAATCAAGTGAATTTTAAATACACTGATAGAAACGGGCGCGTACTTGAACTACACAACAATGACTTTTTTATCAGCGGTATTGAATTTAATCATTTTTATTACCCCTCTTTTTTAATCAACAAAAAAAAGAATGTGTTTGCCAATATTGGAACACACTTGGGCTTTAATACATCTAAATATAACCCGTCATTAGATATTGGTCTATCTGTCAATGTTATTAAAAAGCTGATATTAAAAAGCAATAATGAATTTCATTTTGCTGCAGGAACAAGTGTCTTACGTAAAAATATCATCAATTTTGGTAATGTTATGGACTTAGGCAATAATCCGTTCTTGGCAACACTTGAAGGCGAAATTGAGTTCACAAAATACACCAAGAAAAAACACTATAATGCCTTTGGGATAAATTATCAGATCCAATCTCGTTATAATAAATTAAAAGAAGCTGATTATTACAAACTAATTGGCAAATGGAAAGAAATCCATGGTGGTTGGCAACATGGTATTACCACACTATATAAAGCACTTTCCAATTGGACATTTTTATACACCTATGGGCATCCAAAATATAAAATATCGCTTTACTTGAAAGAAGACTTTCGCGTTAACAATGCTCCGGATATTCAAACCGGTATTGGTTTAACCTTGCCTCTCTGCAAATAACTCTTTTAGTAAGCCATTCTTCATAATACTTTGTTAAAAAAGCAGTTGCGTTTAAACCTTTCTAAAATAGTTTAGTCTTAATAGCAAATAAACATTAATACCACATACAATGAAAAAAGCAATATTTATCGCAATAGCCTTGGTAGCTATTCAAGTGTCAGCCCAAGAGAGAAATGAACGACCAAACAGGGAAAGAGGCCCAAGAATGGAAAAAATGCAGGATCTAACACCTGAAGAAATGGCAACCTTACAAACCAAAAAAATGACATTGCATTTAGATTTAAATGAATCGCAACAACGTGCCGTTCAAAAATTAAATCTACAAAATGCCACAGAGAGAAAAGCAAGAATGGAAGCTCACAAAGCTAAAATGGAAAGTGGTACTATGGAAAAACCTTCAAAAGAAGAACGCTTAAAAATGATGAATGAGATGCTTGACCATAAAATTGTCATGAAAGCCAAAATGAAAGAAATTTTAAATGCTGATCAATATGCAAAATGGGAACAATCTCAAGAAAAAATGGAAGGTAGACACAAAAAAATGGCTATGCATGACGGCATGAACAGAAAGCAAAAAAAGCAATAAAGATAGTTAGTTTAGTTAGTTGATTGATTTAGTTTGTTTAAAAAGCATTTCCGGAATTTGGAAATGCTTTTTTATTTATAGTGTTGCAGCTACTTTATTAACAGCAGCAATGGTTTCATCTAAATCAGCGTACGATAACGCATCGGTAATAAACCACGTTTCAAAGGCACTTGGCGCAATATAGATACCTTCATTTAACATACCATGAAAGAATTTTTTAAAGGTCTCGTTATTACCCTTTGCCGATGTTTTAAAATCAATAACTGCATTGTCTTCAAAGTGAATGGAAATCATAGAGCCTACCCTGTTTATGGTATGTGTAATGTTATTATCGTTTAAAACCTTAGTAAACCCTTTATGAAGGTACTCTGTTTTCTCGGCCAATCTTGTAAAAATACTTGGGTCATTGTTTAAAGTTTCCAACATGGCCAATCCCGCAGCCATAGCCAACGGATTGCCGCTCAACGTCCCAGCTTGATATACAGGTCCCAATGGTGCCAAATGGTTCATGATTTCATTTCTTGCCGCAAAGGCACCAACAGGTAATCCACCACCAATCACTTTTCCAAAACAAACAATATCAGCATGGATGTTGTACAGTTCTTGGGCACCTCCTTTGGCTAATCTAAACCCAGTCATGACCTCATCAAAAATAAGCAGTACGTTGTGGGCATCACAAAGTGTTCTCAATGCTTGCAAAAACCCATTTTTTGGAGGAATACAACCCATATTTCCAGCAACAGGTTCAATAATAATACAGGCTATTTCATTAGGGTTAGCAGCAATCAACTCTTTAACCGATTCAATATCATTATAGGTTGCAAGCAAGGTGTCTTTGGCCGTTCCAGAAGTTACACCGGGACTATTGGGAGCCCCAAAAGTAACAGCTCCACTACCGGCTTGGATTAAAAACGAATCGCTATGACCATGATAACAGCCAGCAAATTTGATGATTTTATCCTTTCCTGTAAATCCTCTCGCTAACCGTATAGCACTCATACAAGCCTCTGTTCCAGAATTCACAAAACGAATTTTATCGATGTTAGGAACCATGGAAACGGCTAATTCTGCAATTTGGGTTTCAATTTCTGTTGGCATTCCAAAAGATGTTCCCTTTTTAGCCTTCTCAATAACCGCATTGACCACAGGCTCAAAAGCATGACCCAAAATCATAGGACCCCACGAATTGATATAGTCAATTAGCTTATTGCCGTCTTCATCGTATAAATAAGCACCTTTTGCTTCCTTTACAAAAATGGGCGTCCCTCCCACGGCCTTAAATGCTCTTACTGGGGAATTAACTCCTCCTGGAATAACGTTTTCTGCTTGTGCAAATAAGGCACTACTTCGTTTGTAAATCATATTGATTTTTAATTTTTATAATTATTTCACTACCAACTCTTGCCCAATGCTGATGGTTGAATCATTTAAACCATTAAGCAGTTGTAAAGCTTGAACCGATATATTGTATTTTTTTGATATGGAATATAAGGTGTCGCCTTGTTCGACGGTGTATGTTATACGTTCAGATTCAGATTGGGATTTAACTTTTAATTGTTGACCAAGTTTTATTGCTGTATCTGTTAAACCATTCATGTCTTGCAATTGTTCAACCGTGAGATTATATTTTTTAGCAATAGCGTAAAGTGTTTCACCTTGCTGAACAGTATATGTGCTGCTATCTGTTGCAATCTTGGATTGAGTCTTGTCGCTCGGCCTTGATATAATATCCGTTGAATCCTTTTTGTCTTCAATTACATTTTCTTCTGAAGTCGAATCATTTTCATTACTCTTCGTTGTAGCAATTTCAGTTAACGATGGATCAACGTATTTGTTTTTTCGTTTTCCGGTTTGATTAAGAACTTCATCATCCAGATTGTATAGTTTATAGCGTTCAATTAAAGCAATCAGTTTATCGGGGTATTTTCTGTCGGTGGCATACCCAGCGGCTTTTAATCCTTTTGCCCATCGCTTATAATCATCTTTATCCAAATCAAATAGCTCGGCATAACGTTTGCGTGTTGTTAAAAACAACGAATGGTCTCTGTACGAATATTTGGCGTCCTTGTATTTCCTAAAACATTCTTGGGCCTTATCATCATCATGATATACTCTGGCCCCCGTCCAATCATGGCATTTTATACCAAAATGGTTATTGGCCTCTACAGAAAGACGCCCTCTACCTGAATTAGATTCCAAAATACCTTGCGCTAACGTGATACTGGCAGGAATACCATATAACCGCATTTCTTCTTGCGCTATGGCACTGTACATGTTAAGATACTGCTCGGTTGATGTTATTTTAACAGGCTCTATTGAACTGGGTTCAACACTGGTTATCACGCCCGTGTCTTTTGGTGTTTCACTAATGACAACATGCTCTGTTTTAGCTTTTGAATGCCGTTTTCTAGCTGCTGCCCTTTTAGAGCCACAACTGTAAATCAAACTTCCTAAAAGCAACAGCAACACTATTTTTTTAAACATACTATTCAATTATTGGCAACTTTTTTTGTTTTAAAAACTTATTCATTCCTGTTATGCCCTGCAACCCTCCGGTATGGATAGCTAAAATTTTAGATCCTTTTGAAAAACGCCCTTTTTCTAATAAATCAAAAATCCCAAACATCATTTTACCTGTATAAACTGGATCCAACTGGATATTATTATCTTTTTTAAATTGATTAATAAAATGAATCAATTCTGCATTCACTTTTGCATATCCACCAAAATGGTAATCAGTAATAACAATCCAGTTTTGTTTGCTTACAAATTTACTAATATCTTCTTTTAAAAACGAACCTTTTAAAGCCGGAAAACCCAAAATTTGTTGACCAGGTTGTGAACAATTAATAAGGCCAGAAATGGTTCCGCCAGTCCCAACCGCACAGCACACATAATCAAAATCCTTATCACCTTCTGTTAAAATTTCTTCACATCCTTTAACGGCCAATGCATTGGTACCACCTTCTGGCAAGAGATAAAAATCATCAAACTCCTGTTTTAATTCTGTGACAAATAAATCGCTGTGTTTACGTCTAAATTCGTCTCTTGACACAAACTTAAACTGCATGCCACAGGCCTCTGCAAATGATAACGTAGGATTCTCTGGAATCTTGTCTTGCAGTTCATCACCTCTAATAATCCCAATGGTTTTAAACCCAAACTCCTTGCCTGCAAAAGCAACCGCTGCTATATGATTGGAAAAGGCTCCCCCAAAAGTGAGTAAAGTCTCAAATCCCAATCTTTTGGCTTCTTCAATATTGTATTTTAATTTTCTGTATTTATTCCCTGAAATAAACGGATGGATGTTATCTTCTCGCTTTAAAAACAATTCAACCCCATATTTGTTGGGCAACAAAACCGGTTGATTAATACTGTTATCTAGCTGAAAAATCATGGCTACGAAGATACTTTAAAAATCATCAAAATCCATTTTGGTTGACCACACTTTGAATTGGATATACTAACATAAACTTTAGATTAAGAAGTCCATACAAATTACATTATCTTTGTGAAACATGAAAAAGATTGTTCCCATTGAAGAAGGTGATTATTACCTAACACCTGAAGGTTATCGGTGTTTTACAGAGCAATACCATTTAAAACGAGGCTATTGCTGTGAAAGTAATTGTAGGCATTGTCCGTACGGATTTGACCCTAAAACACTTTCCATTAAAAAAAAGTGAGTTGGATTTGCAATTAATGACATACCGAATAAAAATTGCCATCACCCACCATCGGGTTGATATTCGTTATCCGTAGTTGAAATTAATTGAACTAAGATCAATTATCAGTAACTAAAACATTAAATCTAATGACATTTAAAGAACAACTTTTACAAGGTATTCCTGACAAATTACCACAGGCGAAGCCTCACGACTCCACTATAAACCACGCCCCAAAACGAAAGGACATTTTAACTTCGGAAGAAAAAAAATTGGCCCTAAAAAATGCCTTACGTTATTTCGACAAAAAACATCATGCCGACCTAATTATAGAGTTCAAAAACGAATTGGATACCTATGGACGTATTTACATGCACCGGTTTCGCCCGGATTATAAAATGTATGCTCGCCCCATAGAGGACTATCCTGCAAAGTGCAAACAAGCTGCAGCCATTATGCTCATGATACAGAACAATCTGGATTATGCCGTGGCACAACATCCTCATGAATTGATAACCTATGGTGGCAATGGTGCCGTTTTTCAAAATTGGGCTCAGTACTTATTGACCATGAAATACTTGGCTGAAATGTCCGATGAGCAGACTTTGGTTATGTATTCTGGTCATCCGCTAGGGTTATTTCCCTCACATAAAGAAGCCCCAAGAGTCGTGGTTACCAATGGTATGATGATACCCAATTATTCCAAACAAGATGATTGGGAAAAGTTTAATGCACTGGGCGTGACTCAATATGGACAAATGACTGCGGGAAGTTATATGTATATTGGCCCGCAAGGGATTGTTCACGGAACCACTATCACGGTTTTAAATGCGTTTAGAAAAATCAATAAAACCCCCAAAGGCCATGTGTTTGTTACATCTGGTTTAGGTGGTATGTCTGGAGCGCAACCTAAAGCCGGAAACATTGCAGGCTGTATTACTGTCTGCGCTGAAGTGAATCCTAAAATCACCAAAATTCGACATGAACAAGGATGGATAGATGAAATTATTACAGATTTAAACGATCTTGTGTTGCGGGTCACCAAGGCCAAGAAAGACAAAGAAACGGTCTCTATTGCGTATCTAGGAAATGTGGTAGAAGTATGGGAGTCGTTTGACAACGCCAACATCACCATTGACATTGGTAGCGACCAAACCTCATTGCACAATCCGTGGGCAGGTGGTTACTATCCTGTTGGAATGTCTTTTGAAGATGCTAACGAATTGATGGCTAAAAGCCCTGAAACTTTCAAGAAAAAAGTCCAGGAAAGTTTAAGACACCATGTTGATGCCATTAACAAACACACTGAAAAAGGGACGTATTTTTTTGATTATGGAAATGCCTTTTTGTTGGAAGCATCCCGAGCAGGTGCTGATATTATGGCAGACAATGGTATTGATTTTAAATACCCTAGTTATGTGCAAGACATCATGGGCCCTATGTGTTTTGACTACGGATTTGGACCATTTAGATGGGTTTGCACCTCAGGAAAACCAGAAGATTTAGAAAAAACCGACGCCATTGCATGTCAGGTTTTGGAAACAATGATGAAAGAATCTCCAAAGGAAATCCAACAGCAAATGGCGGATAACATTCAGTGGATACAAGGTGCGCAAGAAAACAAATTAGTGGTAGGCTCACAAGCTCGAATATTATACGCAGATGCCGAAGGCCGTATGAACATTGCCAAAGCATTTAATGATGCCATCAAAAAAGGAGACATTGGATATATTGTACTTGGGCGTGACCATCATGATGTATCTGGAACAGACTCGCCTTTTAGGGAAACCAGCAATATTTATGATGGCTCCAAATTCACAGCCGATATGGCCATTCAAAATGTGATTGGAGACAGTTTTAGAGGGGCTACTTGGGTGAGCATCCATAATGGTGGCGGTGTTGGTTGGGGAGAAGTTATTAATGGCGGATTTGGTATGGTTCTTGATGGTAGTATAGAGGCCGAAAGACGTTTAAAATCGATGCTATTTTGGGATGTCAACAACGGAATAGCAAGACGCAGTTGGGCCAGAAATGATGGTGCTGTTTTTGCTATAAAACGCACCATGGCTATGGAACCTAACTTAAACGTAACCTTACCAAATATAGTTGACGAGAATTTATTAAATTCGTTATAACCATTAAAAAAAAAGAAAATGAAAAGAATCTTAAAAACCTTACCACTCCTAGGGTTACTATTTGTGGTAACATCATGTACTTCAGTAAGGGTCGCAACCGATTATGACAGGAAAGCCAACTTTAATGATTACAAAACCTTTGCATTTTTTAAAACAGGTATTGACAAAGCAGAAATAAGTGATTTAGACAAACGTAGAATCCTGCGGGCAATAGAAACAGAATTATTGGCTAAAGGTTTTACAAAATCTGAAAACCCAGATTTATTGATAAGTTTATTCACAAAATCAAACCAACGCGTGGACGTTTACAACAACTACTGGGGTTATGGCGGCTGGGGCTGGGGTGGTTATGGACCTGGCTGGGGCTGGGGTTGGAATCAACCTAATGTGTCCACATCTACCGAAGGCACTTTATATATTGACCTGATTGACGCTAAGAAAAAAGAATTGGTTTGGCAAGGTATGGGAACCGGCTATTTATCGCGCAATATGGACAAAAAAGAAGAGCGCATCAAGGAATTTGTGTCTGAAATCATGAAACAGTATCCACCAGGAATGGCAAAATAATAACAATAAAAAAGCAACTTTTTAAGTTGCTTTTTTATTTCCTATTAACATAAATTCGATTTATTAAATATTGAATATCAAATGACTACATATTATATTAACGAATTTTGTCATTTCGAACGAAGAATGAGGAGAAATCCCATCCTGCTGAGAAGCCTCGTCACTCATGCTTCACTCTGTCGACATAACAAATGTTATATATCAGTATTTTACAAGAACTCGTTTTGATTGAAATTTATATCGAACACGTTATAGAGCAAGCCAAATTAATACTCTAAAAGTTGGATGATTTTTGCTTTCACTTTTTCAGTTGATGGTATCATGGTTTCTTCCAAGGTACTGTTCAATGGGATGGCAGGCATGTTTTCGCTGCCAATTGTCATAACGGGTGCATCCAAATATTGAAAACAGGCTTCCTGTATTTTTCCTGCCAAAGCCAAAGCAAAGCTATTATTAGACGGTTCCTCAGTCACCACCAAGCACTTGCCCGTTTTCTTCACTGATTTCATAATCGTGTCTTCATCCAAAGGAAATAAAGTCCGCAAATCAATGATTTCAACTTGATCACGCATAGTCATGGTGGCGTTGTAAGCCCAATGCACACCCATGCCATAAGTAACAACTGTAGCAGTTTCTATGGTTTCTTGCTTCCAAATTTCCTGCAACAACCAAGCTTTCCCCAAAGGTAATATGTAATCCTCAGCTGGCTCAACAGATGTAGCACCTTTGGTTCCTTTAACCTTACTCCAATACAAACCCTTGTGCTCAAATATCACCACGGGATTCGGATCATAATAGGCAGCTTTCATCAATCCTTTTAAATCGGCTCCATTACTCGGGTATGCTATTTTGATGCCTCTAATGTTGGTCACCACACTTTCTACTGAAGATGAATGATACGGCCCGCCACTTCCATAAGCCCCAATAGGAACCCGCAACACCATACTGACTGGCCATTTCCCGTTGGACAAGTAACAGCTTCTGCTTACTTCGGTAAACAACTGGTTTAATCCAGGCCAGATATAATCTGCAAACTGAACCTCAACAATGGGTTTTAATCCAACGGCACTCATACCAACCGTTGAACCTATAATAAACGCTTCTTGAATGGGTGTATTAAACACCCGCTCATCACCAAATTTTTGGGCTAAGGTTGCCGCTTCCCTAAACACGCCACCCAATCGCCCACCAACATCTTGTCCATATAACAAACATTCCTTATGCTTTGTCATTAATTCTTCAACAGCAAACAATGCACAATCAACCATCACGACTTTTTCAGTGCCTTTGGGAGTACGTTCACCAACTTCTTCGGTTATGGGTGTTGGAGCAAAATCATAGGTAAATAGGTCTTCTGGTTTTGGATCCTCAGCAAGTATGGCTTTTTCAAAATCTTGTTTAACTTGTGATTTAGCCTCGTCTTCAATATCATTAATAGCTTCAGCAGTAAATCCATGTTCCAATAATTGTTGTTTTAAAACCGGATACGGATCTTTTGATTTTGCTTCGTCTAAATCATCACGATACCATTCCATTCGAACACCAGACGTATGATGGTTCAACAATGGCACCTTGGCGTGAACCAAAAAAGGTCGGCGCTCTTCCCGGATGGTTTTAATAACCTTTTCCAAAGCTTGATAACTTTCCACGAAATTAGCACCATCAATAGTTATGGCTTCTATACCTTTAAATCCTTTAGCATAGTCATAAGCATTTTGAGCTCTGGTTTCTTTTTCATTAGCTGAAATATCCCAACCATTATCCTGAACCAAATACAAAATGGGCAACTGTTTTAAGGCCGCCATTTGAAACGCTTCAGACACCTCACCTTCTGTAACCGACGCATCTCCTAAACTGCAAACCGTAATGGGTTTTATTTTTGATTTTTCATGTTCCTTTAGAACAGCATTCTTCAAACCTTGCTTTTCAAGATACTGCATACCCATAGCAGTACCCGTTGCCGGAATGGCCTGCATACCTGTTGCCGAGGACTGATGTGGTATCTTGGGTTTATCATCATCTTTTAAATTAGGATGACAATAATAAGCTCTTCCCGCAGAAAACGGATCGTCTTTTTTTGCCATAAGCTGCAGCATCAAATCATAGGGCTTTAAGCCAAACGCCAATAGCATAGCGTCATCCCGATAATACGGAAAGGCATAATCTTGTGGCAATAATTGCATTCCCAAAGCAATTTGTACAGCCTCATGACCTCTTGATGTGGCGTGTACATACTTAGAAACCTGTTTAAAGTTAGTTTCATACGTCTCGGTCATACATTTTGCCGTGCTCAAATAAAAAAATGCTTTATGCAATATATCGTTGTTCATGCTATTAGTTTTTAAACGCTAACTATCCAGCCATATTTATCTTCAATGGTAGCAGCACGTAATCCAACAATGGTTTCCATGACCATTTTTCCAACAGGATTATCTTTTGAAACGTGAATGGTTTGGTTTCTATACCCAATTTCTTCAATCATGGCCACACCTACTGCTGTACCACAACCAAATGCTTCCTGCAATGTTCCGTTGTTTGAAGCTTCTATGATTTCATCCATGGAAACCAATCGTTCCGTTACTTTGTAACCTTTATCCCGTAATAATTCAATGGTACTCAAACGGCTTATCCCATTTAAAATAGCACCATCTAAACTCGGTGTAATAAATTCATCATTAATCCTAAAAAAAACATTCATGGTACCAGCCTCTTGAATGTATTTAAACTCATGGGCATCCAGCCACAGCACTTGGTCATAACCTTTTGATTTTGCTATTTCGGTTGGAAGAATGGCAGCAGCATAATTACCGGCCGCTTTGGCCTCTCCAGTCCCACCTTTAACAGCACGTACATATTCTGTTTCGGCATATAATTTTATTCTCTTGTTGTAAATTGGTCCAGATGGGGAAGCTATTATTATGAATTTGTAATGAGTAGCAGCCCGCATACCAATAAAGGGTTCATCGGCATACATAAACGGACGCAAATACAAGGCACTGCTTTTTTGTGTAGGTATCCAACTTCTATCTATATCAACCAATTTTTTTAATCCTTCAACAAACAACTCTTCAGGAAACCTTGGCATTCCCAGTCTATCTGCGCTAAAATTTAGGCGATGGGCATTTTTTTCTGGGCGAAACAGCATGGCATTCCCATTGATATCCAAGGTTGCTTTCATGCCTTCAAAAATGGCTTGTCCGTAATGCAATGCCATAGTTGCAGGATGCATGGAAATTTGTTTTAACGGTTCAATCCTTGGATTGTTCCATTGGCCATTAGCATACTCACAAACAAACATATGGTCTGTAAAAGCTCTTCCCAATGGGATATTATCAAAATCAAATTCACTTACTTTAGACTTTTCAACCTTTGTTATTTTAATATCGTAACTCATTTTTATTGGCTTTAAAAAATTGTAATTTAAAATTCTCTGTTTATATCAAATTGCTCTAAATAATCGGCAACCCGCCTTAAAAAACTACCCCCTAAAAAGCCATCAACCACACGATGATCAAAGGATAATGACAAGTACATCATGCTACGAATGGCTATTTCATCTCCTTTTTTGGTAGTAATTACTTCGGGGCGCTTTTTGATAATTCCCAAAGCTAAAATGGCCACTTCGGGTTGATTGATGATTGGGGTTCCCATGAGGCTTCCAAATGTCCCTACGTTTGAAATGGTAAACGTTCCCCCTTTTAAATCGTCTCCTTTTAACTTGTTATCTCTAGCTTTTTCGGATAATTCGTTGACTTCTCTAGCTAATTCATTTAACTCTTTGCGGTCGGCATCTTTAATAACAGGAACAATTAAATTTCCTGATGGCAATGCTGATGCCATGCCTATATTAATATGGTCCTTAATGATGATATTATCACCATCAACCGAGGCATTGATGTTTGGATACTCTTTGATGGCTTTTGCTACAGCCTCCACAAATAATGGCGTAAAGGTGAGTTTTTCGGAATATTGTTTTTGAAATTTTGTCTTATTGTCTTCTCGCCATTGCACCATATTTGTTACATCAGCTTCTACATAAGCGGTCACATGGGGCGACGTGTGTTTTGAATACACCATGTGGTCTGCAATCATTTTGCGCATTCGGTCCATTTCAACAATTCTACCTGTGCCTTTATCAAGCTGTAATTGTGGAATCCTAAATACTGTGGGGTCTTGATTTAAGGGCTGTGCAAACTTGTATGGCCTGCCATCATTTATGTATTGAAATACATCGCTTTTTCGTAACCTACCGTCTGTTCCCGTTGCAGGTATTCTGACCAATTCTTCAAAACTGATATGATGCGTTTTCGCTATGGAAATAATAAGAGGTGAAAAAAAGGTATTCTCTCTCTGTCTTTTAGACATCTCACCCAAAGGGGGAAAGCTTACCTGAACAGGTTTTTGTTCTTTTATTTCATTATCGTTCTGAGACCTCTCGACTATGCTAGAGGTGACATTACCTTTTTTTGCAGATGATGTTTCTTTTGTGACTTCCAAAATGGCAATAACGCTACCAATCGGTACCACATCATTAATCTGAGCCTTGGTTTCTATCAATTTACCCGAACAGGGTGCAGGCAATTCATTATCTACCTTGTCTGTACCAATCTCAAGAATAATGTCACCCTCTTCAAAACTATCCCCTTCTTTAACCAACCAATTGAGGATGGTCGCTTCGGTAATACTTTCACCCATTTTGGGCATTCTCAATTCAAATTTAGACATCACATGAACTAATGTTTGTTAGTTTTTTTATTACGTTTTATCTGTCAGGAACTTAATACTATTTAAAGTCTTTTAATTTTTTCTTTGTGAATTCTGACAATACCAATTTTCCACTAATCTCAGCGCGTTCCAATAACAATTGATTCCAATCTTCAGTACCTTCCCAAAAGACCTCTTTTAAAGCACGCATGGCATCTGGATTATATGCGGCTAAATTTTCTGAAAAACTTGCAACAGCATCATCCAATTCGTTTAATGTTTCAAAAACCTGAGTATACAACCCTTTTTGTTGCGCCCATTCGGAAGAGTAAAATGTATTGGCATCCATGGCTATTTGAGATAAACCACTCAGCCCTATTTTTCGTTCTATAGCAGGCCCCACCACGAATGGTCCTATGCCAATATTGAGCTCACTCAACTTAATGGCCGCATGCTTGGTCGCCATACAATAATCGGTTGCGGCTGCCAATCCAACGCCTCCACCAACTGCTTTGCCCTGGATACGTCCAATGATAAATTTTGGACAGGTACGCATAGCATTGATAACATTGGCAAACCCCAAAAAGAATTCTCGTCCCTTTTCGGCATTGTCAATACTAATCAATTCATTAAAACTGGCACCAGCACAAAAGGTTCTATCGCCTCCACTTTTAAGGACAACTATTTTTATGTCTGGGTTTAAACCTGCATCGGTAATTGCACTTGCCAATTGTTTAAGCAAATTACTTGGCAATGAATTGTGTGCAGGATGGAAGAATTCAATATATCCTATGCCGTTTTCTATGGTTTGTTTTACGTATTCTTTCATATTTATATCAATCCAAATTGTTCAAAATGATGATTTAAATGCTTGCGCTCCAATAAATACCATTCATATCTATTTAATTCTCCAAAAACAACATTTTTTAATATGGCTTCTGGATTCTCTTTAAAATATTGTAGATACCGCTCTCTTGCTTCTAGCATTTTGTCTTTTGCTGTTTCTAAATCAGGGTGTTTCAATGTCTTGATTTTTGATTTCTCAGCTAACGGAAAATCATATTCACGGGGCATCTTTTCATAGTTATATATGGTTGCATGCACTTTTTCCAAAACCTTTTCGGGTGTTGCAATGTCAAAATCCTGAATCTCCCCTGAGGCAATTCTGTATGTGTATTCTAAATGCTCGACCATCTCCTGCGAAGATAAGGTTCCCCATTTAGGTTTGGTATCTTTTGTTAGTTTACTTAAACATTTCTGAATGACTTCATCGGTCATTTCAACAAATGTTTCTTGTTTCTTTTGAACCATGGTTAAAATAGTTGCCACGGCTACCAACTCATCTTCAGCATCAAAAATTTCAACAAACCATTTCACAATACCGCTTGGATGTTCTGCTGTCGCCACATCCCTATCTACTTTTTGTTTACAGGTCAACCGTACATAAATCGTATCATTGTGATACAACGGTCTTAAAAAGCGGCAATCCTCTAAACCATAATTGGCCGCAACCGGTCCTTTATTGGGATGCACTAGCAATCCCGCCGCTGCCGAAATGATAAAATATCCATGGGCTGTTCGCTTTTCAAAAATACTGCCATCCAATGAGGTAATATCGGTGTGGGCATAAAAATGATCCCATGTGAGATTTGCAAAATTAATAATGTCGCTATCTGTAATGGTTCGCTTATGCGTCTTCAAAGACATTCCCGGTTGAATATCTTCCCAATGGTATTTAAACGGATGCTGATTGGCTTCTTTGTATTTGGATTTAGCTTGGTAAATCCCAGTAATCTCGGTTAAAGTGGTCGGTGATCCTTGAATAGCGGTTCGTTGCAAATAATGCTTGATACCACGCATACCACCCATTTCTTCACCACCACCGGCTCGTCCTGGGCCACCGTGAACCAAAGTTGGCAAGGGTGAACCATGACCGGTGCTTTCTTTAGCACTTTCTCTATTGATTACCAAAATACGTCCGTGATGGCTCGCTGCATTAATGACATATTCTTTGGCAATAGCGTCATCATTGGTCGCGATGGATGACACTAAAGACCCTTTACCCATTTGAGCCAATTCAATTGCTTCCTCTAAAGTTTTATAAGGCATGATAGTACTTACAGGGCCAAATGCTTCACGTTCATGAATCGCTTTACAATTAAATGGATGGTCTGCCCGTAACAAAATAGGACTTATAAAAGCGCCTTTTTTAGCATCTGCCCCAAGTGTTTCCAGTGTATCTAGGTTACCATAAACAATCTGTGCTTCTTTAGCGATATCTTTTACAGAATTCCTAACGGCCTCCACTTGTTTTTGACTGATTAACGAACCCATTCGTACCTCTTTTAATCTTGGGTCGCCAATGGTCACTTTATCCAATTGGTTACCAATAGCAATTTGAACATCTTCCAGTAATTTTTCTGGAACAATAATCCGTCTGATGGCCGTACATTTTTGACCCGCTTTCACAGTCATTTCTTTTCTGACTTCTTTGATAAACAAATCAAATTCGGGAGTTCCCGGTATGGCATCTTCACCAAGAACCGATGCATTTAAAGAATCTGCTTCCATTGTAAACGGAACGGATTCCTGAATCAATCTTGGATGTGCTTTCAACATTTTTCCAGTAGTTGCAGACCCCGTAAAGGTCACCACATCTTGGGACTCAACAGTATCCAATATATTTTTAATGGTTCCATTAATGATTTGCAAAGCACCTTCAGGAAGAATTCCTGAAGCGATAATCTCTCGGGCCACAGCTTCGGCTAAATAAGAGGATACAGGCGCTGGCAATACAACGGCCGGAACACCAGCCATCCAATTGACAGCACATTTTTCCAACATACCCCAAACCGGAAAATTAAACGCATTGATATGAACGGCCACGCCTTTTTTGGGTACCATAATATGGTGTGCCATAAAACGTCCACCTCTTGACAAATCTATGGGGTCTCCTTCCACATGGTAGGATTGGTTTGGGAACAGTTTACGCAATGAGGCATTGGCAAATAAATTACCGAAACCACCTTCAATATCAATCCAACTATCCATTCGGGTAGCACCTGTTCTATAACTTAACTCATAGAATGCTTCTTTTCGTTTGGTGAGATACAGTGCCAACTTTTTAATCATATTGCCCCGTTCCTGAAAGGTCATCTTACGAAGTACCTCACCACCTTTAGTGCGCCCATAGTGTAAAATTTCAGGAATATTTAACCCTTCAATGGCGACACTTGTAAAGGCCTCACCAGTTATGGAATCATACACTGGAGTTCCTTCTTCCTTACCTTCTACCCAGCTTCCTTGGACATAATGTTGTATCTTGTTCATAACTAAACGCGTTCAATTATTGTTGCATATCCTTGCCCTACACCAATACACATGGTAACCAGTGCATATCGTCTGCCTGATTCTTGTAGCTCTAAAGCTGCTGAATAGGCAATTCTAGCTCCTGTAACACCTAACGGATGCCCAATAGCAATAGCTCCTCCATTGGGGTTGAGCCGTGGATCGTCATCTACCAAGCCCCAAGCACGTATGCAAGCCAAAGCTTGGGCCGCAAAGGCTTCATTTAATTCAATGATATCCATATCATCCATGGTCAATCCCGCTTTTTCCAAAGCTTTGTTGGACGCTTCTACTGGACCGATTCCCATAATTCGAGGTTCTACCCCAACCACAGCTGAACTTACAATGCGAGCTATGGGTTTCAAATGATATTTTTTTGCAGCATCTTCTGAAGCAATGATAGTTGCAGCAGCACCATCATTCAATCCTGATGAATTTCCTGCCGTCACACTACCTCCTTCTTTTTTGAAGGCTGGCCGTAATTTACCTAAAACATCTATTGTGGTATTTGGTTTTATAAATTCGTCTTTCGAAAATTGAATCGGTTCTTTTTTCCGTTGTGGAATTTCAACAGAAACGATTTCTTTCGCCAATCGGCCATTCTGTTGTGATTTAGACGCCTTTATTTGGCTCCAATAAGCAAATGCATCTTGGTCTTCTCGGGAAATCTGATATTTTGAAACCAGATTTTCAGCCGTTTGACCCATACCATCTGTACCATATAAGGCTTCCATTTTAGGATTGATAAACCGCCAACCAAAACTAGAATCATACAGTTTAGCATCGGTTCCAAAAGCAGTGGAAGGTTTCGCAATCACATAAGGGCCACGTGTCATATTCTCCACGCCGCCAGCAATAAACACATCACCATCACCAGCCTTAATTGCTCTATTGGCATGAATTATGGCCGACAAGCCAGAGGCACACAAACGGTTTACGGTTTCACCAGGAACGGTAAAAGGCAATCCAGCCAATAATGAAGCCATTCGTGCCACATTCCGGTTATCTTCACCAGCTTGATTGGCGCAGCCTAAAATCACATCATCATAGGCTTCTTTAGGAATACTAGGATTCCGTTTTACGATTTCGGCAATAACTAAAGCCGCCAAATCATCGGTTCTGACCGTTGATAAAGTACCTTGGTAACTTCCTATAGGCGTTCTAATGCCATCTATAATATATGCTTCCATATTAATGCCCACAAAAGTGGGTATCTTTTATTTTACTTAAACTTTTGTTTTATGAGATGCTGAAACAAGTTCAGCATGATAAATTATATTATGATTCCTGCTTTCGCAGGAATGTTACCATTCTTTTTGTGTACGATATACAACACCTTTAAAAAGTGCCACTAATTCGTTTCCTCGTTTAACTTCAATCACATTAAAACCTAATTTATTATTTACTTTTTCAATCACCGATTCTGCCACCAAATAGTCACCTTCATGCAAGGCTTCAATATGATTGATGCTTGTTTCGATTGACACTGCATAGTTTCCATGGGTATTAGCCGCAAAACCAAAAGCTGTATCAGCCAGTGAATAACTAATCCCGCCATGTGCTTTATTCATACTATTCAACATCTCTTTTCTAACGGTCATAGCCACTTTACAACGACCAATTTCACATTCTAAAATCTCAATTCCCAGCCATTGACTATAAGCATCTTGGCTTAACATTTTATATGGAATTTGTTCACCTTTCATATATAAAAATGTCATTGCGAGGAGCATAACGACGTGGCAATCTTTTTATGAGATTCCTTAGCTTTGCTCGGAATGACGCTAATTAAAGAATGTTTTGTTTTCTCTATTCATTTTTCGTAATAACGGACTGCATCGATATCTGTCTTCATGATAGTCATCATACAACGCATCCATACTATTAACACACCAATCAATGCCTTTCTTATCGGCCCAAGCCAACAAGCCCTTTGGATAATTAACGCCTTTGGTCATAGCATTGTCAATATCTTTTGCCGAGGCTATATTTAAAAACAATGCATCAGCGGCTTCATTAATGAGCATGACCAATACTCTATCAAATATTTGCTGTTCAAGCTCTTTTTTATGAGATCCTGAAACAATTTCAGGATGACGATTGGTTTCAATATTGCCTTTTTCATCATACCCATAATAACCCTTTCCAGATTTTCGGCCCAAATATCCAGCTTCAACCAATCTTTTTTGGGTGAATGCCGGTTTGTATCTCGAATCGAAATAAAATGCTTTAAAGACGGTTTCTGTCACCGTATAATTAACATCATTCCCAATAAAATCCATTAACTCAAAAGGTCCCATTCTAAAACCTCCCAAGTTTTTTAAACTCCAATCTATGGTTTCAAAATCGGCAATACCTTCTTCATAAATGCGAAGCGATTCCCCATAGAAAGGACGCGCCACACGATTCACAATAAACCCTGGCGTGTCTTTAGCTACTGCCACTGTTTTATTCCAACCGGATATGATTTTTACAGTTTCATCCAATATATTTTTTGATGTTTGAAGTGCTGGAACCACCTCAACCAATTGCATTAAAGGAGCTGGATTGAAAAAATGAATGCCAACACAGCGCTCTGGATTATTTAACGCCGATGCAATAGATGTAATAGATAAACTTGAGGTATTACTTGCCATAATACAATTATTGGACACCATAGTTTCCAATTCTGAAAACACTGTTTTCTTGATGTCAAGATTCTCCACTATAGCTTCAATAACCAGATCCGCTTCCGATAACGCTTTTAAATCGCCAACATATTCAATATTCTTTTGAATTCTTTCTTTTTCAGCGTTATCCAGTTTTCCTTTTTCATTTAAGCGAGATAAAATACGTTCCAAATCTGCTTTACTTTTATTTAACGCGATTGGATTGGTATCATATATCTTGACCGAACAGTCAGCGGTAGATGCTACTTGAGCAATTCCGCTTCCCATGGTACCACAACCTATAATTGCAACGTTCATACTTAATTTTTAAAACGGTAAATTATTTACATCCACATTTCCGCCAGAAATGATAATGCCTACCTTTTTATTTTTAAAATCGTCTTTTTGTTTCAACAAAGCGGCAAAAGCCACTGCACTTGAAGGCTCAATAACTATCTTCATGCGTTCCCAGATAAGTTTCATTGCCTCAATAATCTCTTTTTCACTGACCGTAATAATTCGTTCTACATATTTTTTTATGATAGGGAAATTTCTATTACCTAAAAAGGTTCGTAGTCCATCCGCTATCGTATCAGCCGTTTCATTATGCTCAATATTACCGCTTAATAAAGACCGATACGCATCATCTGCATTTTCGGGTTCGCCACCAATAACTTTACAATGCTCTGAAAAATAGTTAGCAGCCAATGCCGTGCCAGCTATCAATCCACCACCACCAACGGGAGTAAATAGATAATCCAAATCTGGATAATCTTCCAACAATTCCATAGCGGCCGTTCCTTGCCCGTAAATCACCTGATCATCATTGGATGGATGAATAAAAGTTGCTCCTTTTTCTTTTCGAACAACTTCAGCCATATTTTCTCTGGCTATTGGGGTGGAATCACATTCAATTATTTGCCCTTGATAGGTTCTTACCGCATTCTTTTTGACTTCAGGCGCATTCTTGGGCATGACAATATAGGCCGGTATTCCTACTTTTTTTGCTGCTAACGAGAGGGCTTGTGCAAAATTACCAGACGAATGTGTTACAACGCCTTTATTTCTTTCTTCATCTGACAGACTTAAAATAGCATTGGATGCACCTCGCATTTTAAAAGCGCCCATCTTTTGGAAATTTTCACATTTAAAATAGATCTTCGCTCCACACATCTCATTAATTAGCTGAGATGTCAACACAGGTGTTTTATGGATATATGGTTTTATCCTGTTATGCACTTGTATGAGCGTTTCTTTATCCATTCCTATTAATGCTACTTTCCTTTAAATACGGGTTTTCGTTTCTCAATAAAAGCCGAAACACCTTCGGCATAATCGTCAGTTTGGGCTGCTTCAATTTGTAATTTAGACTCTAGGTCCAATTGTGATTCTAAATTGTTTGTTAATGATTGATTCAATAACTGCTTGATAAAACCGAGTGCCTTCGTTGGCATATTTGCCAATTTAATGGCTGTTTTTTGAACTTCTTCTTGAAATACTTCATCTGGAATGACTTTATAAACCATACCCAATTTTTCAGCTTCTTGAGCTGGTATTTTCTCGCCAAGCATGGCCAACGCCGATGCTTTCTGGAATCCAATCAATCTTGGCAAAAAGAAAGTGCCTCCACTATCTGGAATTAATCCAATCAAACTAAACGCCTGAATAAAACTGGCCTTTTCATGAGCCAAAACAATATCACAGGCTAGAGCTATATTCGCCCCCGCACCTGCTGCCACGCCATTGACTGCTGCAATGATTGGTTTTTCAATATGTCGTATTTTTAAAACAATGGGATTGTAATGTTCCTCTAAAATCTTTTTAAATCCTGGATTGTGCTCTGGCGATGTCACTTCTTTTAAATCTTGACCGGCACAAAATGCTTTTCCTTTTCCTGTTAAAACAATCGCCCTTACATCATCATTGGTTTTACAATCATCAAATATGTCTTGCAATTGCAACGCCATTTCACGATTAAAGCTATTAAACACTTCTGGTCTATTAAGCGTGATATATGCTATGTTATTTTCAATTTTTAATTGAATGCTGCTCATATATTTTTATTTCAAACATTTAAAATAATCAAACGGTTCTTGACAATCCTCACATTTAAATTGTGCTTTACATGCCGTTGATCCAAACTGGCTCACTAATCGTGTGTTTGTTGATCCACATTGTGGGCACTTAACAACCTTTTTATTACCTAGCAAAGCCTCTTTATCTGCATGCGCATCTAAAGGAGCTGCAATGCCATATCTCTCTAAGGCCTGTCTTCCTTTTGGCGTAATCCAATCCGTTGTCCAAGCAGGGGATAAAATCAATTCAACATCCGATTGATACCCAGCTTTTTTCAATGCCGTTTTTATGTCGTCGGCAATTACATCCATGGCCGGACACCCACTGTAAGTTGGTGTAATTTGAACTTTAACCACATCGCCTTCAATTACCGCTGAACGTACTACGCCCATATCCATGATGGACAATACAGGAATTTCAGGATCAAAAACCTGCTCCAGAATAGGGATTAATTCATGGTCAATATGTAGCTCCGTAATCGTCATTTTTTACCAAGACATTTTTGGGTAAGTTCGTTGCATGTATTGTAACTCGGTCAACAAATATCCCATATGTTCTGTGTGGATACCTTCTTTTCCTCCTTTTAGAAAATAGTTGGATTCCGGGATTATCAAAGTTACTTGTTCCAATATTTTGTTAACCCGATTGTAATACTGATCTTTAAATTTTAGAACATCAACACCAATACTTTTTTCAACCATTATTTTATCAATTTCAGTTAGATGAAAAAACTCATCGGTATATACCCATAAATCATTGATAGCTGTTTGCATTTTTTTATGACTTTCTTCTGTTCCGTCACCTAAGCGTTTCACCCAGTCCGATGAAAACCGTTGGTGATAACTTGCTTCCTTAATAGCTTTATTTGCTATCGCTGAAAGGGTTACATCATGGCTTTTTTGGAGTTCTTGTAGGAATAAAACATGATACACATCAAATAAAAACTGACGTGCCATAATATATGCAAAGTCTGTATTGGGTTGTTCTAACAATAACACATTGAGATACTCTCGCTCATTTCTAAGCATGGCTATATCATCTTCAGTTCTTCCATCTCCAGCAAGTTTTGCGGCATACTGATAATAACTCCTCACTTGGCCTAACAAATCCAATGCTATATTGGTGCAGGCTATATCGGTTTCCAAACTCGGTCCGTGGCCACAAAGTTCACCTAGGCGCTGTCCAAGAATTAACGAATTATCCGCGATTGACAATATGTATTTATAGAGAGTTTCGTTTTTCATTACATGTGTTTTACATCATCAGGTAAGTCATAAAATGTTGGATGTCGATATACTTTATCCTGTGCCGGTTCAAATAACTCGCCATTATCCTTTGGATTTGAGGCTGTGATGTACTTTGATTCTACTACCCAAATGCTCACCCCTTCATTTCGTCTGGTATAAACATCACGTGCATTTTCAAGTGCCATTTCGGCATCGGCCGCATGTAGACTTCCAAAATGCCTGTGTTCCAATCCGTTTTTACTTCTCACGAAGACTTCCCAAAGTGGCCAATTTTTTTTCATGTCAAACGGCTTTATTTGTTAGTTTTTCTTTTCTTTCTTGCTCTTTTTCAGCAAAAGCCATTGCTGCATCACGAACCCATTGCCCATTCTCCCAGGCATCCACTCTGGCTTTCATCCGTTCTTTATTACAAGGCCCATGACCTTTAACGACTTGCCAAAATTCATTCCAATCAATTTCTCCAAAATCATAATGACCTGTTTTTTCATTCCATTTCAAATCTGGATCCGGTATTGTCAAGCCAATTAAATCTGCTTGCGGAACGGTTTGATCTATAAATTGCTGACGCAATTCATCATTGGATTTTCGTTTTAATTTCCATTTCATGGATTGTTCTGTATGAATCGATTCTGCATCAGTTGGTCCAAACATCATTAATGATGGCCACCACCAACGGTTTAACGCATCTTGAGCCATCTCTTTTTGTTCTTTTGTGCCTTCGCAAAGTTTTATCATAATTTCATATCCTTGACGCTGATGAAAACTTTCTTCCTTGCACACCCTTACCATGGCTCTGGCATAAGGCCCGAATGACGTATTGCACAATGGCACTTGGTTGATAATGGCCGCCCCATCAACCAACCAACCAATGGTACCGATATCGGCCCAAGTGAGTGTTGGATAGTTAAATATACTGGAGTATTTTGCTTTTCCAGCATGCAGTTGTTCGTATAATTCCTCTCGTGATATTCCTAAGGTTTCACAGGCACTATACAAATACAAACCGTGCCCTGCTTCGTCTTGAACTTTAGCCAGTAAGGCTACTTTTCGGCGCAATGAGGGCGCACGGGTAATCCAATTACCTTCTGGAAGCATCCCAACAATTTCGGAATGGGCATGCTGAGAAATCTGCCTTATATGTGTTTGCCTATATTTCTCTGGCATCCAATCTTTAGGCTCAATTTTTTCGTCCCGCGCAATTCGGGCTTCAAACTGGGCTTCTAAATTTTTTATTTGGTCTTCACTCATAATTTTTAAGCTTTTTGCTATTGGCTATTACACATCAAAATCCACAACTATATGCTTACTTGTTGGTACGGACTGACAGCTTAACACAAAGTTTTGTTTCAGTTCTTTTTCCTCAAGGGCATAATTAACTTTCATTTTTACGGAACCTTCAATAATTTTACATTTACAGGTACTACAAACCCCGCCTTTACAAGCAAAAGGTAAATCGGCGCCAGCTGCTAAGGCGCCATCCAAAATGGTGTCAAAATCATCATCCATGATGAAATGAAACTCCTTGCCGCCATCAATTATGGTCACTTCTGTGCCATCCGTCTTGTTTTCAATGACTTCAGCAATATGCCTGTTTTCCTCTTCTGAACTTCCTGTGAAAAACAACTCATAATGTATTTTATCAGCACTTAAACCAGCAGCCATCAGTTCATCACGAATCAAGAAAATCATATCTTGAGGACCACAAATAAAAGCATGTGCTGTATCTTCAATATCAATAAATGTTTTAGTTAATACTCCAAGTTTTTCTTTATCAAACCGTCCGTTTAAAAATGGGATATCACGCTGTTCCTTGGTTAAAAAATAAAACACTTGAAATCGGTCAAAAAAATTATTTTTTAACCGCTCGATTTCTTCCTTAAAGATAATGGATTTTACGGTGCGATTCAAGTAAAACAACTTGAACGTGCTATCAGGTTCCTCCTTTAAATGGGCCTTTATAATGGAGAGTATGGGTGTTATGCCGCTACCAGCTGCAAAGGCTATGTAATTTTTTGACGCTTTTTCATCAACGTCTACATAAAACTGGCCATGAGGCGGCATTACCAAAAGCTCATCCCCTTTTTTTAATTTGTTGAAAGCATAATTTGAAAAAATACCGTCTCTAATGGTTTTAACTGCAACTTTCCATTCTCCATCCAACGGGCTTGAACACAACGAATAGTTGCGCCTAACATCATTACCATTTATGTTTTTTCGAACGGTGATATGCTGGCCTTGCTTAAATTTAAAAGTTTCTTTAAGCTCAACTGGAACTTCAAAAGATATGACAACACAGTCTTTTGTTTCCTTATAAATATCAGCAATTTTTAAGCTATAAAAATCTGCCATGCGTTATATTTTTCAAACTCTGAATGGATATTATTTTAACTAACAATTGTTAGTTTCATTACAAATTTACAAAAATAAATGTTACATTTTTGTTAATTCTTAATTCCATTGATGAGAACATTGCTTAAACTTTGAGATAATTCAATTTCATTCAAATTATCTTCTAATGGAATCCAAATATATAATGAGCGCAAGGTTGAGAGCAAAGAAAACAGTAGGACTTCAAGATTGTCATTTAAAATTTCATTGTTAAGGATGCCTTGCCGGATAATGTCTCGTAAATTGTCTTCATAATTTACCCGCAATTTCAAATAATATTCCAATTGGTCTTCCAGATGCATCCAATCGTTATTCAAAGTGGCCATGCCTGCCTTGTTTCTACTGGTAATGTTAATGTGCATGGAAATAATTTGCTTAAGTTTTTCAATACTATTAACCTGAGAGGCTTTTATGGTTTCCATGCCCAATGTAAATTCTTCAGCCAAGGAAATAATAATTGCCTTAAGAATATCCTGCTTGGAATTGATATGATTGTAAAGACTTGCGGCTTTAATACCCATGGCTTTGGCTATATCACGCATGGTTACTGCACTATATCCTTTATCTTTAAAAAGGGTAGCTGCCGTTTTAATGATTTCGTTTTTCCGTGTGTTTGGTTTCATATTATGCATGAAGATACTGAAAAAATTTACGCTGTAACTCTTGTTACATTCATTTCAAAATAAATTAAAGTAATTTGCATAAAATTTTTAAAACTATGGGACTATTAGATTTTCTTACGGGAAATAAAAATGATAAAATCAAAGACTTTCAATCAAGAGGCGCTATTATTATTGATGTGCGAACAAAGAACGAATTTAAACAAGGGGCCATACCTGGTTCTAAAAACATTCCGTTACAGGAAATACATTCAAAAATTGATTATTTAAAAAAACTCAATAAACCTATTATTGCTTGTTGTGCCAGCGGTATGCGATCTGGTAATGCCTCTAGTATTTTGAACAATCATGGTATTGAGACCATTAATGGTGGTGGCTGGTTAAGCTTGAGCAAGAAATTATAAGGACTCGTTTTAAACAAAAAAAACATTAGTTTTCTTCGACTTAAGAAGTCTAAACTAATGTTAAAACTAAACTAAACTAACTCATAATAAAAGTATCTTATTTTTGAGAACGCTTGATTACGTTAAGGTTAATAAATCTTTATATTAAGTTATTTCGTTTGGCTTTTTCAACTGCTTCAAGTTTATTGTGCACTTGAAGTTTTTTGTAAATATTTTCAATATGCTTTCTAATGGTACCTGTTGACAGAAACAAATTTTTCGCGATTAAACTATAGCTCAACCCTTTACTAAGATGTTCGAGTACTTCAATTTCCCTATCGGATAGTTTGATATCGTCTGATTGGCTTTTAAAATCAATAGGGTTCCTAAGAAGCTTTAATGTTTTCATGGCAATTGATGGTGTCATGGCCGCACCGCCATTTAGTGTTTCCAAGATACCTTCATGAAGGTCTTTGGCATTAACTTCTTTTAGCAAATATCCGTCTGCACCCGCTTTTATTGCATTGAAAATATGCTCATCATTATCAAATACGGTCAGCATGATAATTTTAATATGCGGATATTTTTGTTTAACAACCTCGGTGGTTTCTATGCCATTAAGCACGGGCATTTCAATATCCATAAGTATGATGTCTAAATTATGATTGTCATTTAACTGGGTTAACAGTTCTGACCCATTCATACAGGAAAACTTAACTTGTAAATCATCAAAAAAAGCGAGTTTTTCTTTGATGGCATTTATCAAAAACGTGTTGTCATCTACTATGGCTATTTTTATTTTCATTGTGAAATCAAACAATTAAAATAACTGAAGTTCCTAGATTGATTTTGCTTTCAACATGTATTTCAGCGTTCATATCAATGGCTCGTTTTTTCATGTTGTTCAAGCCATTCCCATGCTCAACTGTATTATAGTCAAATCCTTTACCATCATCGTATATTTCAATTTTCAATCTGTCAGAATCCTTTTGAAATTGCACCTTAATACTTTTGGCTTCTGCATATTTAAGTGCGTTGTTGATGGCTTCTTGAATGATTCTGTAAATATTCATTCCTTGAACTGAAGAAAAACTAAGTTCTTTAGATAGCTGTTCATCAACATTAAACTGAAATTCTATGCTTGATGATGCCAAACCGGCTCTTTCAATGAAATTTGAAATCCTGGCCCCTAAATCATCTAAAGAAATTTCGTTTTTGTTCATGGCCCAAATGGTGTCACGCAACTCAAAAATGGTTTCTTTGGTAAATGCGCTGATACTTTCAAGTTTATTGACAACGGCTTCATTTGCGTTTTTAAAACCGTACTGCAAATTTTCTACGGATGATATAATAAATGTTAGTTGAGCACCAATATTGTCATGCAAATCCCTTGATATTCTTAATCGTTGTTCTTGAAGTTTGTTTTGGGATTCTATTTTGATTAAGGCTTCTTTTAACTGGCTTTCTTTTTTAAGTTGGTTGTTTTTTAGTTTCTGTTGTTTATAAATCAAAAAGGTAAATATGGCTATGACCACAACCAAAACAACTAAACCGATTAATTGTGTATTTTTTCTATTGAGATTGAGTTCTTTTTCAGCAATATCGGCTCGTTGGGCCATTATTTGACTTTCTTTCTTTTCGGTTTGGTATTTTGTCTCCAATTCTGCAGTCACATTCTGCATTTTTTCTTGAAGGTTCAAAGCCTGTTCTTTAACATACAAATTGGTATAGTAGGACACACTATCCGGCTTAGATTCATAAGCATAAATAGGGATGAGCTGTAAATAAACACTTAGTAATTTGTCTGTTACATTTTCATTTTTAAAAACCTTCAAACTATTTAACAACAACGGTTTGGCTTTGCTAAAGTCTCCCAATTCACTATAAATGCCAGCAAGGGTTAACTTTGAACTTGCAAGCTCTGTCCCTAAGTTGGCTTTTTCCCTTATTTCAATGGACTTTAATATGTATTGTTTAGCAAGTTGATAGTTTTTTTTATCGCTATATATTGAACCCAAATTATTGTATGCCGAGCCCAATGTTGGATAAGCGTTCACTTGTTTTGAGGTTTCAATACTTTTTTTTAAACAAGAAATAGCTTGAACCGTATCTTTTTTATATAAATACACACTGGCCTTGTTAACAAGCGTGTTACTCAGTAATTCTTGTTGACCATTATCCTCAAAAAAAGTAGCATTCTTGTTGAAATATTCTAACGCCTTATCGTAGTTTTTCAAAGCCATATAAATGGCACCTATATTGCTTTGGAGTGAATTAGCAACGGTAACCACCTTATTCCTTTCATAAAAACCAAGTGCTTTGAGGTAATAAACCATGGAACTGTCCAGAAGTGTCCTTTTGTAAAAAATATTCCCGATTTTATAGTTTAAAGATGCTATTCCGGCAGAATCATGAATTTTGGCTCTTATTGCAAGTGATTGTTTGAAAAGTTTCTCAGCGGTATCAAATTCTCCCTTTAAATAATAAACAACGCCATTATCACTTATGGTTTGTGCCAAAAATGTTGAGTCATTGAGCTTTTTGGCAAACTGCATGGCCTTTTCACCATAAACCAATGCTGAATCTGTAGAAATTGAACTGTAATACCAAGTTAAATCCCCAAATATTTTAGCCTTACTTTTGTCGTCTTGAACGGTTTTTAATTCGCGTTTTAAACTATCAATCATTTTTTGGGAATTCTGGCAAAAACCATGAAAACCAATTACGAATAATATTGCCAAAAAATACCGTTTCATATTTGTTTGTTGGAAGTCATTATTATTTTTTGCATTGAAAGAATATCCCTAGTTATTTTAAAAAGTCTTTCAAACAAATTATTGTGGAGTTCATCTAACAAGATAAGACTTCGTGAATTAATTTCGTGCTTTTTTTCTTCACTCATAAAATCACTTACCAACTTTGAATAGCTCTGTTTGGAATTTTTTGTTGACTGAATGGTATCAGTGTATGTTTTGATGTTAAAAAAAATCAACACACCAATTAGGACAATAATAAAACAATTGAAAAACAGATTTAATTCCATAACTGTTAGCTAGTTATTCTCACAACAAAAAAATGAATTTTTTGAGATAAAAAAAACACCATTCGCTCATCATTAATATGATTTTGCAACTGATGTTTTTTATGTGAACTGATTAATAGCATTCTAAATTTAGTTGAATTAGCCGTATCAGGACTAATTTTTCGATAAAAGTATTATTAAAAAAGATTAAGCGCAATAAACAATTATTACGCCCAATCAAACAAATCTCAACAACAAGATTTATTTTTTAAGATCATAGGCATTTATGGTTGAACCATTTGCTTGGTAATATAGCATACCTCCAAAATCATCAACTTCATAGGTTGGTTTTTTATCTTTAAGTAAAATTTCTTTATCAATTTTGCCGGTATCTTTGTTGACCTTGACCAAACTCACACCCTCATCCAATTTGGTTAATATAAACTGGGCATCTTTGGTAGCCGAAGTGGCTTTAAACCGTTTGGCCATTTCATTAAATGATGCACTACCTATAGCTGCAAACATTTTAGACTCTCTATCCATTTGAGCCCCATAACTATTGTATTGACCAATACTGTTTTTATTAGCTCCAGCTCTTGCAGCCGCAGATGCTGACATGGCAGTTGAAGCCACAGCCAATGCTCCAAATGCTATTTTTGCAAATGTGCTTTTACTTGGTGATTCAAAATACTCATGGAACTTTTGGCTACCATCAAAATTAAGCATCATCACGTTTTGATCTGATGATAACAACAGCCCACTATTTCTTACCTCAAAATGCGTTGGGTCTTCTTTTTCCTTAAACTCATATGAAGCTATGCTTGAGATATCGCCGGAGTCCTCATCAATGGCCATCAATTCTTCCCCTGTACTGATTAAATAGCGTTTGTGGTTAGGGTCATAAACACTTGTAACCGCTTTAGCTCTCTTGTATTTTATGGGTTTGTTCCAAATGGATTCGCCTGTGTCTAAATTAATAATATTGGCATCTTCGTCAGTAATATAAATCATACCCTTTGGTGTTAATGCCATGGTGTGAATATTCTCTCCTGTCTTTAATGGTTTTTTAAACAATGGTTTTCCGTCAAATGATATTTTATTAATGCCTCCTTCAAAAAGACCAAACAAAATACCGTCATCCATGACATAAAAATGTTGCACATAACCATTGGTTTTGGGTGCCTTTTCCCATAAATCCTCACCTGTTGCCGCTGATAAAAAAGAAATGTTACTTTGTGCCTTGGCAGACATTAATTTTCCCAATCCGCCTTTACCAGAATCGGCCACATCACTAACAATGGCAAGGCCTTTTGGGGTGATTTCAAAATTAGACACAATACCTTTTACTTTGTTACCATCCGGCCACACCAAGTTACCAGATGCACCAACTTTGTATATCTCTTGATTTTTCCCATTATTTGATGTTACAAAAGCATACATGGATTTTCCGTCCTCAGCAGGTTCAACATAGGCAACGCCTTTAAGTTTTGCTGTCCAAGTTTCATTGCCAGTAGCTAAATCAATTCGTGTCAATCCCTTGCCCGTTGGAAGTATTAAGCCACCATCAATAATACTAGGGTTTCCTACCATTACATCAAAACCTTTAAGCGTAAACAGTTTCTCTTCCTTGCCTGTAGCCATATCATAAATACCGACCGCTTGGGCATATTTTTCCTTAGCAGTACGCTGACCAGATACAATCAATTTGTTTTCTGGCAATAATAGTGTAGGTTGTTGTGCAGCTTTCCATCCATTGGCCTTAGTGTCAAAAACCCGCTGTCCGGTAATCACATCAATCACACTTTGTTTGGCCGAAATACCTGCAAAACCGGCTTGACCTACCATAACATACGGTGTGTTGGGAATAATATTGATTTCTTCCTCTTTAACTTTTCCGTAGTCATCAAAATTAAACACTAAGCCTTCCTGTCCGGGTTTAATACCTGCCAGTCCATTACCGTGCGTGACCAAAAGCACGCCTGAACTGGTAACTGTCATTTTTTCTATTTTTCCACCAACATCATAGGTGAAATCTGGTGTCTCAGCTTTTTGGGCCAATCCTAAGTTAGAAATGATTGCACCTATAAAAAATGCAATAGTTTGTTTTAAATACCTCATTGTTGAATTGTTTTAAAATTAATAGCAATTCAAAAATGCAAATCGTTTGTACTGAAATCAATACGATGAATTACGTATTTTATATATACAGAGTTGGAATAAATTAAAAAGGTTGTCTTATTTAAGACAACCTTTTACAATTAGGTGATAAAATTTAATCCCCCATTAAGTAAATTGATAATAGCATATGTACAAATATCTATTTTTGAGAATCTATAGAATATTTTTTATAAATACACAAGTAAACTTATTGATAAATACGCAGTTAGTAAAACCCTAAAATAAATCTGGAGGGATTTTTAATCAAATCAGTAAGTATTTTAATCAATCAATAAGAAAAAAAAATACCCTTGTAGTGGTGTCATACGGTCAGCAACACCAAATGGTGTTTTTTACTAACTCGATTTTTAAAAAAAACTGCACATTAATTTATACTTTTACAAAGTAAAATTCCTAAAAAATTGTTGTATCCGTTTCTATTCCTCGTAACTGGTATTATTGGTGTGGTTACTATTATAGTAATGGCAACCTCATATAAATCCAACCCGTTTTGCAATGCCTATTTATTGATCGCCATTTTAATTGTTTCTTTTCGCTTTTTAGTGCATGGTAGTTTTGAAATGGGGTTACAGGAAGTTATAAAACCATTTGAAGGGAAGAAAGCCATATTTTACCTAATCATTATTCCTTGTTTTTATTTGTATCACAAATGTTTAGCTCTGCAATTAAACACCTATGACCTGAAAGAATTAAAACACCTTGTTTTTATTGTAGTTCTTTATATTATCAACATGAATGGTTACTTAGTAACCAGTTTTATATTTAGTTATCTCCCAATAATTAATTTCACCTTAATCAACTTATTTATAATTTTTTACTCAGTATTAATTTACAAAGTGCTAAGTAAAAATTTATGGTTTAAAAAAGACCTCCTTATAAGCAATAAACATTTTAAACTGATTAAAAATTGGACAGCTTACTTATTCACAATCAACATATTGACACTTATAACATTGATAATTTCATTTTATAATGAACTACACAACCAGTCTAATCTATCGGGAAAATCATTTGCTGTATTTTCTTTGTTTTTTTGGTTATTTATCTATTTCAAGATATTGTTTACTCCAGAAATATTGTTCGGACTCCCTATTCTCAATAAGAAATTAATAAAATTCAGTTCCCCTTTAGCAAAAAGCACAGATGATCAAAAACCAATCAGTGATAATTGGATTTTAGAATCAAGCAATCAAAAAAACGAACAAGATTTAAAGTTGCAGAAAAAAATCATTTCAAGTATTACAAGCTACATAAATGAAATTGACAAATTGAGTATTGATGACCATGTTTTTAGAAACCCGAATGTATCCACTTCAGATTTAGCTGCCAAATTAGGTGTTCCAACAAGTCATATTGTTTATTTATTTAAATACCACTCCAAAATCTCGTTTTCTGAATATCGTACACTTAGTAGAATAAATGACAGTATTAATTTAATTAACAAGGGATTTTTAAAAAACAACACCTTAGAAGCATTGGCTTATAAAACCGGGTTTGCATCTTACAATCCGTTTTTTAGTGCTTTTAAAAAAGTAACAGCGCTTTCGCCTCAAGACTATTTAAAATTAAACAAGACAACCATTGAGGACTAAAACTCAATATGTGCATATTCTTTTTTAAGTTGGTTTTGCTTTTGTTTAATCGTTAACAGAAATTTTTGATGCGCTTCTGAATCAGGGTTGAAAGGTTTGTGCAGTAATCCTTTTTGAATGGCATCAACCTCATCCATGGTTTTATAGGCGTCATCGGAAACCCAAACAAACTTGAACTTTTCCCAAATGTAATTGATGGCCGTTTGGTTGGGGTGAATCATGTCCTCTGCATAAAATCGATAATCACGAAGTTCATCCATCATGATTTCGTAGGACGGAAAATAAAATAAATTATGATTAACGATTGACGATTTTTGATTTAAGAATTGATGAATTGCCGAAATTAAATGCGCCTTACTTTGTGAGTTTTCTACAACCCCATCTTTTATGTGGCGTACAGGAGAAACGGTAAAAATAACTTCTACATTAGAATTCACACTCATTACTAATCTTGTAATATTTTCAAGTGATTTGACAATTTCTTCTGTGGATAATAATTCTTTTACAAATTCCTTTTGAGCTACTTTATGGCAATTGGCAACAACAGAATTTGTATTAACAAAACGATACATCCAAGCGGTTCCCAAGGTGATGATGATATGGGATGATTTGTTTATTTGCTTATGTGTTAATGAGATTTTATCATTTAAATCGTTTAACAAATCTTGCTTAGAAACATTACTCAATTTAGAATGTGCCTCAAAACAATGCCATTGTTCATTATGGAAGAAAACATCTTTTTCAGAATACACTTTCTGTTTAATAGCATGCTCTACAAGTGTTTCAATAGCCTTGGGATGAAATAAAATCCCAAAGGGATTTTGAAGATTCAGAAACTTAAAATACGCCAGCTTGTTTCCAATATTTTCAACAAAACAAGAGCCTAATAATAGTATATTAGATTTATAGTCTATTAGATTGTTAGACTGTTTCTTTAAAGACATTTGCGTTTGTAATTTCATAATCAGCTAACTAAGATGCAAAGTCACCAAGTAAATAAAGATTATTCTTTCATTTTCCTTTTTTCTTCTTTTTCCAATTTTTTTAATTCTTTTTCTTTCTTTTTCTCTTCTAAATCTATTTTAGATTTCTCAATATTATTTTTCAGATTATCAATTTTTTTATTTAAGACTTCTAACTTTTCAATATTTTTTTCAATCTCTTTATTCGTTTTATCTATCTTTTTATTCAAATTATTTTCCTGTTTGAGAATCTCTTTATTAGATAGTTCATTTGTGTTGTTTGCTTTTGGCAATTCATTTTTCAACTTTAATAAATCTTCATTCAAGCTGTTGATCTTCTTTTGAATCTTTATCTTTTTATTTTGTTCTTTACTCAATTTTTGTTCATCCGTTTGAATATTATTTTGCAACATCCGCATCATCATTTGTTGTTGTTGAAACATTTGTTGCTGTTGCATTACCTGATTATTTATTGCACTCCTAGGTGGAGCACTTGGAAATTGTTGAGCCCAAAAAACAGTTGGAAAAAATAACATCAAAAAATATATAATCTTTGCTTTCATAACTTCATATATTAAATAAATTGCTTTGCTTTTTCTAAGGCCTCCTTAATTCCTGCCGGATTTTTTCCTCCTGCAGTAGCAAAAAATGGCTGACCGCCTCCGCCGCCTTGAATGTATTTCCCAAGTTCTCTTACAACTTGTCCGGCATTCAATCCTTTTTCAGCTACTAATTCTTTTGAAATATAACAGGTCAATAAGGCCTTTCCATCATGTTCAGCAGCAAAAAGCAAGAACAGATTATTGAGTTCACTGCCCATTTCAAAACACAAATCCTTCATCCCAGCAGCATCCAAATCCAGCTTTTTAGCTAAAAACTGAACGCCATTGATTTCTGCCAATTCATTCTTAAGGTCTCCTTTAATGTTTTTTGCCTTATCCTTAAGCAAATTGTCTATTTGTTTCTTTAGGTTGTCATTTTCATCTTGAAGCTGTTGCAGGGCTTTAATAGGCTCCTTGGTGTTGTTAAGCAACGCTTTCATTTCAAAAAACTGCTTATTATTTTCAGTAAAATAGTCTTTTACGGCATCGCCAGTAATGGCTTCAATTCGTCTGATTCCAGCCGCAACGGCTCCTTCAGATACAATTTTAAAATGCCAAATATCCGCCGTGTTCTTTACATGCGTTCCTCCACAAAGCTCTATGGATTGTCCAAATCTGATAGCCCTAACCGTATCACCATATTTCTCACCAAATAAGCTCATGGCACCTTCGGCAATGGCTTCTTCCTTTGGAATATTGCGTTTTTCTATTAAAGGCAACTTACCTGCAATTCTTGCATTTACAAAATTTTCAACATCCACCAGTTCCTCATCGGTCAGTTTTGCAAAATGCGAAAAATCAAAACGTAAATGCTTAGCGTGAACAGCACTTCCTTTTTGTTCAACATGGGTTCCTAAAATCTCTCGCAATGCTTGATGCAGCAAGTGGGTTGCTGTATGGTTACACGCTGTTCTATAACGTTGCGTTGCATCTACAACTGCCTTAAACGTTTCGTTTAGATGGTTTGGTAAGCTTTTAGCAAAATGAATGATGACATTATTTTCTTTTTTGGTATCAACAATATAAATCACGTTGCCATGAGCATCTTCCAAATAACCCTTATCGCCAACTTGACCACCACCTTCTGGATAAAACGGGGTACTGTTGAACACCAATTGGTACAGTTCACCATCTTTTTTAGACGTGACTTTTCTGTAGCGTGTTAAACTCACTTGGGCTTCTAAGGTATCATACCCCACAAATTCCTCATTGGCATCATCAATCAAAATAGTCCAATCATCGGTTGCCATTTCACTGGCTGCCCGTGAACGGTCTTTTTGTTTTTGCATTTCTGCCTGAAAACCAGCCTCATCCAGTTGCAAGCCTTTTTCTCTTAAAATCAATGCCGTTAAATCAATAGGGAAACCATAGGTGTCATACAATTCAAACGCTTTCTCTCCTGAAATTGTTTTGTCTTTTGAATCTTCAACAATTTTATTTAACAGAACCAATCCCTGATCAAGTGTTCTTAAAAAAGACTGCTCTTCTTCCCTTATCACATTTTCTATTAATTGTTTTTGGGCTTTTAATTCAGGGAATGCATCTCCCATCTTTTTACTCAAAACATCCACCAACCTAAAAATGAATGGTTCCTTTTGTTCTAAAAACGTGAAACTATAACGAATGGCTCTGCGTAAAATCCTACGAATTACATAGCCCGCACCCGTATTGCTTGGCAACTGGCCATCTGCAATTGAAAAAGCCACTGCACGAACATGATCTGAAATGACACGTATGGCCACATCTACTTTTTCATCATCTCCATAGGTTTTATCAGCTATTGTTTCTATTTCTCTGATAATAGGTGTAAACACATCGGTATCATAATTAGATTGAACGCCTTGCAAGACCATACAAAGTCTTTCAAAGCCCATACCTGTATCAATATGTTTATTAGGTAAAATTTCAAGTGATCCATTGGCTTTTCGGTTGTATTGCATGAATACCAAATTCCATATTTCAACTACTTGCGGGTGGTCTTTATTGACCAAATCCTTTCCGGAAATTTTTACCTTTTCTTCTGCTGAACGAATGTCGACATGAATTTCACTACAAGGTCCACAGGGCCCTTGATCGCCCATTTCCCAAAAATTGTCCTTTTTGCTTCCCTTTAAAATACGATCTTCAGAGATGTATTGTTTCCAGATATCGTAGGCCTCTGTATCCATAGGCAAATTGTCTTCTTCACTGCCTTCAAAAACCGTTACATAAAGGATATCTTTATCAATACCAAAAACCTCGGTCAACAACTCCCATGACCACGCAATGGCTTCCTTTTTAAAGTAGTCACCAAAACTCCAGTTACCCAACATTTCAAATAGTGTATGGTGATAGGTGTCATACCCAACCTCTTCTAAATCATTATGCTTCCCAGAAACCCGTAGGCATTTTTGAGAATCCACAATTCTATTGTTTTTTGGCTTGGCATTTCCTAAAAAATATTCCTTAAACGGCGCCATACCAGAGTTTACAAACATCAAGGTTGGGTCATCTTTTAAGACCATCGGAGCCGATGGCACAATACTGTGACTTTTTTCTTTAAAAAAATTTAAAAATTTAGAACGAATATCTTGTGACTTCATCAATATACTTGGGTTACTGTGTTGTTAAATTATATTAATTGCAAAACAATTTTTATCTTTACTCTCCTTTTTCCTTTTTAAACCATAAAAAAGGGGATTTTCAACTAAACCGCATCATAATATTTTTGTGGGTTTAGGCGTTTGCATATAAAAATTAATGATACATTGCATTCCATATAAAGTGCAAAAATAGTATAATTTAAGTAATGAGTAAGGTAAAATATTATTACGATCCAGAATCACTTTCTTACCGAAAAATTGAGCGCAAAAAAAGAACGACCATCAAATATGCCTTCATGTTTATTTTGGCTTCTGCACTTTTTGGGTTCATGTTTGTCTTTATTGCCAGCCAGTATGTAGAGTCTCCTAAAGAAAAAGCCTTAAAACGAGAGCTTCAAAATGCCCAACTTCAATTTCAGTTATTGAATAAAAAAATGGATCAGGCAGAAGCCGTTTTGGCCAACGTGGCAGATAGGGACAACAATATTTACCGTGTTTATTTTGAAGCCAATCCCATTCCAGAAGAGCAGCGTAAAGCTGGGTTTGGTGGAATTAACCGATATAAAGATCTGGAAGGCTTTGATAATTCCAAACTAATTATAGAAACCAGCAAACGATTGGACATTCTTCAAAAAGAGATTGTAGTGCAATCAAAATCCCTTGATGAAATTGCCAAACTTGCCGAAGAAAAAGAAAAACTGTTATCTGCCATTCCTGCTATTCAACCTGTGCGCAACGAAGATTTAAAACGCATGGCATCAGGATATGGTATGCGGTCTGACCCATTTACAAAAGTTAGAAAAATGCATTGGGGCATGGATTTTTCAGCACCAAGAGGCACACCTGTTTACGCCACTGGTGATGGTGTGGTTATTCGCGCAGATAACCGTGCCACTGGCTATGGAAATCATATAGAGATAGATCATGGTTATGGGTACAAGACTTTATATGCCCATTTGTATAAATATAATGTTAGAAAAAACCAAAAAGTAAGACGTGGCGACCTTATTGGCTTTGTGGGCAGTACAGGCCGCTCTGATGGTCCACATTGTCATTATGAGGTTTCTAAGGATGGTCAACGAATCAACCCTATAAACTTTTACTACGGAAGCTTAACTCCTGAGGAATTTAACGAACTATTAGAACACGCATCACTAGAAAACCAATCATTAGATTAATGCATATAGAATTACCTGAAAAACGATATTACGGCATTGGTGAAGTAGCCAAGGCATTTGGTGTTAACACATCTCTCATTCGGTTTTGGGAAAAAGAATTTGATGCGCTTAAACCCAAAAAAAACGCTAAAGGCAATCGTAAATTCACACCAGAAGACATCAAGAACCTCAAGCTTATTTATCATTTGGTTAAAGAACGCGGTTTTACGTTAGAAGGAGCAAAAACCCATCTTAAGGAAGAAAAGCAAAAAACACTGAATAACTTTGAAATTATCAGTAAATTAGAGGACATCAAATCAACCTTGATGAAAATTAAGGACCAAATGTAACATTTCCTTTAATTTATCAACTAATACTTCAAAACACAACACATAAAAAACCTTAACACTAAAACTATTCAACATGAAAAAATGGCTAATTCCAGTAATTATAATTGTTCTTGTAATTTTTGGTATTTATAGATGGGCGGTAGGATTTAACAACACTGCCGTTAGACTAAACGAAAATGTAAGTGAAGCTTGGGGAAATGTTCAAACATCCTATCAGCGGAGAAATGACCTGATTGGAAATTTGGTAAATACTGTAAAAGGCGCGGCCGATTTTGAACGTAAAACATTAACCGATGTCATTGAAGCACGATCAAAAGCAACACAAACTACCATTGACCCTACTAATATCACACCCGAACAATTGAAACAATTCAATGAAGCCCAAGGTGGATTAAGTAGTGCTTTATCTAGATTATTGGTGACCGTAGAACGTTATCCAGAACTGAAAGCCAATCAAAATTTCTTGAAACTTCAAGACGAACTGACCAGTACTGAAAACACCATTCAAACGGCCAGAACACGGTATAACGAAGCTATTAAACCATATAACAATCACGTCAAGACATTCCCAAACTCCATATTGGCAGGTCTCTTCCATTTTGAAGGTAAACCATATTTTGATGCTGAAGCGGGTGCTGAGAAGCCAGTGGATGTTCAATTTGATTTCAACAATTAACCATGTCTAAAGTAGAAGATTTTTTATCTAAAGACGACGAAGAGGAAATCATAGAAGCCATACGAACCGCCGAGCGCAACACCTCTGGTGAAATACGCGTGCACATTGAGAAATCCTCGAAAACTGACCATTTTAATCGGGCTCTGGAAGTATTCCACTACTTGAAAATGGACAATACCAAAGAGCAAAATGGCGTGCTTATTTACGTGGCCGTAAAAGATAAAGCCTTTGTTATTTATGGTGATAAAGGCATCAACGATGTGGTTCCAGATAATTTTTGGGATAGCACTAAAGACATCATACAATCACATTTTAAATCGGGTCGTTTTAAAGAGGGCCTAGTTGAAGGCATCTTAAAAGCAGGAACAGTATTGGAAAAACATTTCCCATGGGAGAAAGGCGATGTCAATGAACTATCTGATGAAATCTCCAAAGGATAATCATATTATGAACTATTTAACTTTAAGTAGAATACCTTTTAAAAACATAAAGAAAAGCATACAACCAATCATTGTTTTTGCACTGATGTTGTGCTCTGCCATTTCTTTTGCACAATTTGATATTCCACCAATACCAAAAGAACAAACCAGTGTTTATGATTATATAAACCTATTGTCAAGTTCAGAAAAAAGCGCACTTGAAAATAAGCTTATCAAATATTCTGATACTACATCAACGCAGATTGTTGTTGCTATTATTGCCACTACCAAAGGTGAGAATATAGGGTTGTTGGCACCTCGCTGGGCCCAAAAATGGGGCATTGGACAAGCTAAAGAAGATAACGGCGTTTTTATTCTGCTTGCAAAAGACAACAGAAAAATTTGGATTTCACCCGGTTATGGAGTTGAAGACAGATTGACTGCGGGTATTGTTGGCGAACTGACCAGAAATGTCATAATTCCTGAATTTAAAAAAGGTGATTATTATCAAGGAATCAACAAAGGGGTTGATGCTATCTTTGATATTTTAACGGGTGCTTATCATGGTACTAGAAAGGAGAATTCACAACCATTCCCTCCTAAGTTACTTTTTATACTGGTCATCATTTTTGTATTTATCATTATTTCCATTACAAAAAACAGGCGTGGCGGCGGTGGTAATCGCGGTAACCGACGAGGAGGTTTTGATATTTGGGACGCCATTATTTTAAGCAATATGGGCCGAGGAAGTTCTGGAAGCTGGGGAGGTAGCTCTGGCGGAGGCAGTTTCGGTGGTGGTGGCTTTGGTGGTGGCTTTGGCGGCGGTGGCTTTTCCGGCGGTGGTGCTGGTGGTAGCTGGTAATATTGTTTCAGTTAAACCAATGGCTAAAAACGCCTAAAGTGCCCTTGTCTTGTTTCGCCTTTTGGTCCAAGTGTGTTAAATTTCCAACTAAAACTCAACATAAAATACTGCGTTAACACGGTACTTTGCGAATCTTCAATATAGTTTTCTGTTGCAGTTCGTCTGGCATTGGTGTTTTGGTTTAACAAATCATAAGCTTTAAGAGTGAGTGTGGCATTATCCTTTAAGAATGAATAAGCCAATGTTGCATTCCAAAACCAAGCGCTCTTTTGAAACCCTTGGGCTATGTTGGGATTGTAGTTATAAATTATATCATTGCGCCACTCAAAGTGTTTTGGTAAAAAAGTAGCCGTATTCAATTCAAAAGCATGGTATAAAAAGTCTATATCCTTAAAGGCATTAATATCATAGGTGTTTCTGGTAAAACTCAAGCGATATCTAGGACTAATCTCAAAAACGTCTTTCCAGCTAAACCTTAAGTCAACTGATGGATCTAACGATTTGACGTTGCTTGCATATTGAATGCCGTTATTGTAGTTAATAGATTTGTTAATGTTTCCTGACATGTTAGCGCCAAAGCGTAAGGTTCTCAAACTATCTATCTTTACAGATTTTCTAAACGATACATTACCATTAATGGTATAGTTCCCGTTAACATTGGCAAATGTGGTTTCTCTTACATAGTTTGCATCGGTGGTTGTTTTGGAAACCACTCGGTTATCCTCAAAATTGGCTCTGAAAAAACTAAAAACACCTGTTCCCTTTTGCCAATCAAAACTTCTAAAACTTAAAGTTATTTGGTGAATATCTGTTGGTTTTAAATCTGGATTTCCTGTTCTTATGTTTAATGGATTTGACACATCTCTATAAGCTTGAAGTTGATTAACCCTTGGTGGGTTGTTCCGTAATCTGTAATCCAATTCAATTCTTGATTTGGCACTAAACTTATATTCAATATTTGAGCGCCATTGTAGGTTTTTAAATCGTCTTTTTACGTTCAGCTCTGGGCGCAATCCATCTTGGTTTTCCAACGTTCTGAACACGTAACTGCTACCTAGCCTAATGTCCCAAATATCAGTTCTATATCTTAAAGTAAGTTCTGGCCTAATTTGTTCATTTATATACTTAAAATCCGTACTTAAATCTGTGTTGAAATTAGAAAATTCATTATTGCTAACATCCTTGTCATAAGTACTTCTTGTGTTGTCACTTTTATTTCTTTGGTAATTATATTCTGCATCAAAAAACAGTTTTTTGCCTACCAAAGGAATTCTATACCGTATTTCAGAATTGAAATTGTTATCCTTATTGGAAACGTCGGCAAATTGATCTCTTACAGTACTTTCAGGATTATCACCATAAACATTTGATACCGAATTCAAGAAATCCTTACGCGTATCTGTTTTTATTTCGTTTTCTATACTGAACCTTAAAAATGAGCCATTACTTCCAAATCGTTTGGTTATATCTATATCATTATTGAAATTTCTACTAATTGAATTCACAACAGAATTTGACGAGTAGTCATTGGTACGAACATTTGATTCATCAAAAGAAGATTCATCTTGGCTAAAGACTGTTTCACTAGTACCATAAGAAAATGTTGGTCTCACATTGATCAATAAGGTTGAATCTGGCTTGATATCAAATTCCATATTGGCCCTATGATTATCATTGTCATTATAATTTGAGGTGTTGGACTTTGTGAAAAATCTGGAATCTGGTAAAATATTTTCACGTTCCCTGATTGTGTTGTTGTTGGAACTACTTTTTGAATAGAAATAATCGGCACTCATATCTTTCCCGTCGCCCAATTTATCTGCATAGTTCAAACCGTAGTTTCTTGAGGTTGTGATGCCTTGGCCTCCCCCAAATGAACGCCCGTCAACACTAAAACTACCATTGCTATTGAATCTTATAGAATTTCCTCCAAACATTTTCATGATTTCACCAAAACTAAATCCTGGTGAATTGGTATTATTGCCTCCCGCCAACACACTAATACGTTGGTCATTATCAAAATGATTGAACATACCTGCAAACTCATAGCGTTTATTGGTTCCAGCTCCAGCAGACAACTTGCCAAAATTTCCTTTATTGTTTTCTTTCTTAATGGTTAAATTAATGGTTTTATTTTCATTATCACCTTTTTCTCCGGAAAAAGCCTGAGCTTTGGTTTTGGTATCCACAACTTGTATTTTTTCAATAATATCTTTGGACAGATTTCGGGTTGTAATGGTAGGATCACTTCCAAAAAAAGGTTTCCCATTAACCAATATTTTATTGACTGGTTTCCCGTTGACCGTGATAGAACCATCTTCGGCAACTTCAACACCTGGTAATACTTTTAATACATCTTCAACATTGGCATCCTTTTTTGTTTCAAATGATTTTACACTAAACTCAAGCGTATCTTTTTTAATGGTTATGGGTGGTTGCGCATTAACTACAATTTCATCTAGTGCATTGGTGCTTACTTGAAGTTGAATGGTACCCAAATTAATTTTTGATTTTTTTAAATCAACCAATTTATGATAGGTTTGATACCCTACATAAGAAATATAAAGATTAGCAGACGCATCATTTGTTTTGTCTTCCAATTTAATTTTTCCGTCTCTGTCAGTTATAGTATAAGCAATCAAAGAACTATCTTTTACCCGTTGCAAATAAACCGTTGCGGCCTCAAGAGGCGTTTGGTCATCTTCAGATATAAGTTTTCCAGAAATTTCAAAAGGATTGTTTTGAGCAAAAAGGTTGGTAAAAAATAGCAATAAAATAACTCCAAAATAATATTTCTTCATTGGTTTTTTGGCTTAGCTTGTTTGACCAATTAAAAATTAAATGGTTTAATGCTAATATTCGTTTTATGAAAATATTAACATTTACAACTAAAAAATATAAAGTTTAGGGAAACCTATTTTTTTCGCATATAAACACTTATGGGCACTCCCGTAAAATCAAAATGCTCTCGTAGTTTGTTTTCCAAAAAGCGCTTATATGGGTCTTTTACATATTGTGGTAAGTTACAGAAGAATGCAAACTGTGGCTGTGGTGTAGGCAATTGCATGATGTATTTTATTTTAACATATTTTGCTTTATACGCCGGTGGCGGATAATTTTCAATAATAGGCAACAAAATTTCATTGAGTTTGCTGGTCTTTATTTTTTTTGTTCGATTTTTATATACCTCAACAGCTGTTTCAATGGCTTTATAAATACGCTGTTTTGTAAGTGCCGACATAAATATAATTGGCACATCGGTAAACGGTTCCATTTGCTTTTTGATGGCTTTCTCATATTCTTTGACAGACTTATGGTCTTTTTCAACCAAATCCCATTTATTGACCAAAACTACAATGCCCTTACGATTGCGTTCTGCCAGCCAAAATATATTTTGCACCTGTCCGTCAAAACCCCTGTTGGCATCTAATACAATCAAGCAGACATCGCAATGCTCAATGGCACGGACACTGCGCATCACAGAATAAAACTCCAAATCTTCTTTAACCTTGGCTTTTCGTCTAATTCCAGCTGTATCAACTAAATTAAACTCAAAACCAAAACTGCTGTACTTGGTGTCAATGGAATCACGTGTGGTTCCTGCAATATCTGTTACAATATATCTATCCTCACCCATCAACGCATTGATAAAAGATGATTTTCCGGCATTAGGTCTACCTACAACTGCAAATCGCGGCAAAGCTTCTTCAACCACAGTTTCTTTTTCCGGTAAAGCTTTCACCAAATCATCCAGTAATTCTCCCGTACCACTTCCACTTATACTGGCAATAGAGTAATAATCTCCCAATCCCAGTGAATAAAACTCAACGGCATCTTCGGCTCGTTTGGCATTATCAACTTTGTTGACTACCAAAAAGACTGGTTTATTGACCTTTCTCAATAAATTAGCAACATCCTCATCCATGCCGGTAACTCCTGATTCCACGTCTACCATAAAGATAATGGCATCGGCTTCATCAATGGCCAGTTCTACTTGCTTATCTATTTCAGCTTCAAAAACATCATCACTACCCAACACATAGCCACCGGTGTCAATAAGGGAAAACTCCTTGCCGTTCCAATCGCTTTTTCCGTAATGCCTATCTCTAGTAACGCCGCTAACAGCATCTACAATAGCTTCCCGCCGTTGGATTAAGCGGTTGAAAAACGTTGACTTACCTACATTGGGACGTCCTACTATGGCAACTATATTACTCATAATCATTAAATTGTTTGCAAACAGTTTAAAACTGATTTATTGAAAACTGTATTCTAGGATATTTTGCAAAAATAGGAAATATACCTAACGAATCATCTTTTTTAATAAAGATTAGTTCTGTTTACAATTTGAAGAAAAAATACTATTTTACTGTTCGCTAAACAAACTTGTATGTCAACTACTAATACCATCGTATTGCGACCTCGTTTTAAAATGGAACTTAAACGGGATAATGAATCGGTCTTAAAGGAATTTGAAATGGCCAAATTCACACAAAACAATTTTATAATCACGAGAATAGACGACCACGTTTTTATTAAATATCCAAAACACAAACAGCACTTTTGGTCACCCCAACTTCATCTTGAAATCAATGAAATATCAAGTAATTCATGTTTGGTGTATGGGTTGTTTGGCCCAAACCCTACGGTATGGACACTGTTTATGTTTTTACACTTTATGGTTGCAGGGTTGTTTATAGCCTTTAGTATTTGGGCCTATACAAATTGGAGGTTACATTCCAACTATGCCTTACAAGTAAGTTTAATGCTTTTTATGGTGATTGCTTGGTTTGTACTGTATTTTGCGGGAAGTATTGGCAAGGCATCCAGCAAAAAAGACATGCATGAACTACAAGAATTTATGGACAGTATCATAAAAAATAAACCCCAATTTGAACAATCAGGGTTTATAGACTAATTCAAAAAAGTTAAATATTTTTTGGTAATTAAAAACAGTACCAAGCACCAAACTTATTTTGTACTGCAAACATTTTATAAATTACACACAAAAGTGAGGTATGGATTTTAACTGAATGTTACCTAATTAAGAAATTTATATTAGGAATTACTTTTGATTGTAACCAAAACGTTTTAGCTGATTTGCATTAGAGCGCCAGTTCTTATTTACCTTAACATACAATTCTATATGGATTTGTTTGCCAAAAAACGTTTCCAAATCTTTTCTGGCCTCAACACCTACTCGTTTTAAAGCCGTTCCTTTATGGCCAATGATGATGCCTTTTTGCGTATCGCGCTCAACCATAATCACAGAACGAACGCGGATAATGTTTTCTTCCTCAAAAAATTCTTCTGTATCCACCTCTACAGCATAAGGGATTTCCTTTTTATAGTGAAGCAATATTTTTTCGCGAATGGTTTCATTGATAAAAAAACGCTCTGGCTTATCTGTTAATTGGTCTTTTGGATAAAACGGAGGTGACTCTGGAAGCAACTCAATGATTCTGTTTAACACTTCCTTTACATTAAATCCTTCCAAAGCAGAAATAGGAAAAATTTCGGCATTAGGCACTTTTTCTGTCCAAAGCTGTACTTGATTTTCCAATTGTTCTTGATTAGACTTATCAATTTTATTCAACAATAACAACACCGGTATTTTTGAATGTGTGATTTTATTGAAAAACGCTTCGTCTTTTAATTCCTGCTCGCCTATTTCAACTATATATAACAATACATCGGCATCCTCAAAGGCAGATTTTACAAAATCCATCATGGATTCCTGAAGTTCATAAGCGGGTTTTATGATACCTGGCGTATCAGACAAAACCACTTGAAAATCATCACCATTTACAATACCTAAAATACGATGCCTGGTGGTCTGCGCTTTAGATGTAATGATAGATAGCTTCTCTCCAACAAATGCATTCATAAGGGTAGACTTACCCACATTTGGATTTCCTATGATATTAACAAAACCTGCTTTATGCATACCAACTTAAATTAAATGACAAATATAGCACTAATAGATTTGCAACTAAAAAGTAAATTGTCTTATTGAATATTCTTTGTTTAGGACAACTTTTATTTTTTAGAATTATAGTAACTTGTTAACCTAATTTTTATCAATCAAAATGTTTCTTATGAAAAATTTATCCTTTTTACTTACATTTTTATTTTTGGGGTCAATGCACGCCCAAATAAATGGGAAATTAATGCAATATCCTGATGTTTCAGATACTCATATTACTTTTGTTTATGGCGATGATGTTTGGATCATGCCAAAATTAGGAGGAATAGCTAATAGATTAAGTTCTCCAGAAGGCGCTGAAAGTTTTCCAAGATTTTCTCCCGATGGAAAAATGATAGCTTACACAGCTAATTATCAAGGTAATGATGATGTGTATGTCATTGACATAAATGGAGGAATCCCCAAAAGACTGACCTATCACGGCATGCCAGACCGAGTTTTAGGATGGTCACCAGATGGCAAGTCTGTTCTATTTGCTTCTTCAAGAGAAAGCGGGCGCCAGCGCTACAACCAGTTTTATACAATTTCCATAACAGATGGCACGCTTACCAAGCTACCAGTACCATATGGAGAGTATGCCTCATTTTCTCCTAATGGACAAAAAATTGCTTATACAGACAAAACGAGAGTACATAGAAATTGGAAACGATATCGGGGCGGTACAGCTCCAGATATTACTGTTTTTGATCTAAAAACTTACAAGTGCGAAAATATCACCAATAATATTGCCAATGATGAGTTACCAATGTGGATTGGAAACACTATATATTACATGTCTGATAACGGGCCTAATAAAAGAAACAATCTTTGGAAGCGTGACAACGAAACAAAAACCAATACGCAATTGACGCATTTTGTTGATTATGATATTACTTATCCAGAAAACGGTTCTTCAGACATTATTTTTGAAGCTGGTGGAAAATTGTATCTCTTCAATTTAGAAACCGAAAAAACCAGTGAAGTTAATGTTCAAATAATTTCAGATCAAAAAAATCTTATTTCCCAACAAAAAAATGTTGCCGCCTATATGCATAGTGCCACCCTTTCCCCTGATGGAAACAGGGTTGTTGTTGAAGCAAGAGGAGACTTGTTTAATTTACCTGCTACCGAAGGATTTGTGTCTGATCTAACAACGTCATCGGGAACTGCCGAAAGAGAGCCTTCTTGGTCTCCTGACGGAAAGCATTTGGCTTATTGGAGTGATGCCTCTGGCGAATATCAATTGGTTTTGTACGACATTAATGGCACTCAAAAACCAAAGACTGTAACTAATTTTAAAACTGGGTTTTACTATTCCATTTTTTGGTCTCCTGATAGTAAAAAAATCATGTATGTTGACCAAGCAATGAATATCAACTGTATTGATATAAATACGGGAGATGTTATAAAAGTTGATAAAGGAAATTACATGTTTGAGGGTAACTTACAAAACTTTAAAGTCAGTTGGTCCCCAGACAGTAATTGGGCCGTATATTCCAAAGGCACAGAAAATCGTTCTAAATCGGCACTCTTCCTTTATGATTTTCAAAATAAAAAAACGACTCAGTTAACTTCAGGTTATTATAGTGACAGTAATCCTACTTTTAGTACTGATGGTAAATATCTCTTCTTTACAACCAGCAGAACGTTTAATCCGGTTTATTCAGATTTAGATAATACGTTTATTTATCCAAATTCAACCACTATTGCTGTTGGCACCTTAAGTGCAAAAGAAAAGTCTTTGTTAGAAGTTAAGAATGATGCCTTAGAGGATTTGAAAAAAGAAGATGACAAAGAAAAAGACACAGACAAGAAGAAAAAAGATTCTAATAAAGAAACTAAAAAAGAAATAGCCAAAACAGTTATTGACATTGACGGCTTTGAAAATAGAGTAGAAATGTTGGACATCCCCGCTGGTAGGCTATCTAATTTACAGGCAGTTGAAGGCAAATTATTGTTTTCAAGAATTCCAAATTCTGGATCAAGTGAGGAAGAATCACCCAAATTAAATTATTATGATTTTAAGGAACGGGAAGTCAAAACAATAATTAACAAAGTTTTCAATTATAAAGTTTCTGCTAATGGCAAGAAACTATTGGTAATGCAAGATAAAACACTAGCTGTTATTGATATTAAGGCAGATCAAAAAATAGACAAAACCGTTCCTACAGATAAAATGGTAATGAATGTGGTTCCCAAAGAAGAATGGAAACAAATTTTTAATGACGTGTGGCGCTTTGAACGTGATTTCTTCTATGATCCTGGCATGCATGGCGTGGACTGGAACACTATGAGAACTCGATATGGCGACTTAATTGACCAAGCAAACTCCAGAAACGATGTAAATATTATTATTGGTGATTTAATTGCTGAATTGAATGCCTCACACACCTACAATGGTGGCGGTGATATAGAGCATGCACCACATATGAACGTTGGTTATTTAGGGGCTGATATTAGCTTGGTAAATGGACATTATCAAATTAAAAAAATCATTTCCGGAGCACCCTGGGATGTTGAAGAAAGATCCCCTTTATCCAAGCCAGGGATTGACCTTAAAGAAGGAGATTATATTTTAGAGGTAAATGGTGTTATTGTTGATACCACTAAACCCTTTTCATCCTCGCTACAAGGATTAGGGGATGCAACTGTACAATTAACAGTTAACGACAAACCAACGCTAATAAATTCCAAAAAAATCATTGTTAAAACCATGTCTTCCGAAACAAGATTACGCCATTTAGCATGGATAGAGAATAATAGAAAACGAGTAGATGAAGCAACAAATGGTAAAATAGGATATGTTTATGTAAGAAGCACTGGAATTGATGGTCAAAATGAATTAGTCAGACAATTTTATGCACAGATGAACAAAGAAGGTTTGATTATAGATGAAAGATTCAACAGTGGAGGTCAAATTCCTGATAGGTTTATAGAATTATTGGATAGAGATCCGTTAGCTTTCTGGGCGGTTAGAGATGGAAAAGATTGGGCATGGCCACCTTCAGGCAGCTTTGGCCCAAAAGTTATGCTCATTAATGGGTTTAGCGGATCTGGCGGTGATGCTTTTCCTGATTATTTTAGAGAAAGAGGTTTGGGCCCTTTAATTGGAACACGTACTTGGGGCGGCTTAATTGGTATTTCAGGAGCACCTGGATTAGTTGATAATGGCAGTGTAACTGTACCTACCTTTAGAATGTATGACCCTAACGGCAAATGGTTTAAAGAAGGTCACGGCGTAGACCCGGACATAGAAGTTGTAGAAGATTTTCAAAAACTAGCAAACGGAACTGATGCTCAACTTGAGGCTGGCATTAAAGAAGTCTTAAAACTACTTAACAGTAGTAATGCCTTTAAAAAACCTAAAAGACCTGAATACGAAAACCGAAACTAAAGTCTTTAAACAAAAAAAGCAGGAAGCTGAGCTTCCTGCTTTTTAAATAACTTAACTTTTATATATTATTTTACTATATCCAAAAGTTCTACTTCAAAAATCAAGGTAGAAAATGGTTTTATTGGGCCTCCTTGACGTGGAAAAGCACCGTAAGCCAATTCTTGAGGAATAAAGAATTTATATTTTGAACCTACAGGCATTAATTGCAGTCCTTCGGTCCATCCTTTAATAACTTGACCAACACCAAATTCAGCAGGTTTTCCTCTATCAACTGAACTGTCAAACACAGTTCCATCAATTAAAGTACCAGTATAATGAACTTTTACTTTAGAAGTAGCTGTTGGTTTTTCACCTGTTCCTTCTTTCTCAACTATGTATTGCAAACCGCTTTCAGTTGTTTTAACACCTGGTTTTGTTTTGTTTTCTTCTAAAAATTTTTCCCCAGCTAGTTTGTTGTCTGCATATTGTTCTTCGGCTTTAGCTAATGCTTCAGCTTGTTGTTTTTCTCTTTGAGCGTCTTGTTTTTTTCTAAAATAAGAACTTAACAACCCTTGTACTTTGTCTTGTTCAATTAATAGATCGGTAGAATCCAAGGCATTTTGAAATCCTTGCATAAATAAATCGGTATCCATTTCAGAAACACTTGTTTTTACGTTTCTCGCAACATCCATTCCAATGGCATAACTTACAGAATCAATTTCTGTCTTTAATGATTTTTTACTTACTCCTTGGCTATTGCATGAAGATACCACGGTAATTAAAAACACTACCGCTAAAAGTTTAATTATTTTCATTTGTTTTGTTTGATTTAAAATTCCAAGCAAAAGTAACAAATTTAAAATGAGAATAGAAGATGGATTTGTTACAATTTTCATAAATAAAGCATTAAACAACGTTTTTCTTTTAATAAAATCTACCTTTTGAATACAATGATCTCTTTTTAACTGGTTCTGTTCAAGCTATCATTTACTAACAAAAGTCATTTTAATGCCCATAGATAATCTTTATTTTTAATGAACAAACCATCTTGAAATTATGATAACTCAAAACATTGCGCTTTACAGTTGGACAAATGGCACAGTAATGATTGCCGTTTTTGGAATAGTTTGCCTGTCATTAATTGGATTTCTTATAGCTTTTATGCTTAGTGGAAAGAAAAAAGAAGACCCTGAAAAATAAAAGAGAGGTATTTTACCTCTCTTTTATTTTTTTAAAATTTCTTTTCAAGAAAGAATGTAAAATTTCTTCCGGGCTCAGTAATTGGGACGGTGCCAAAATCTGCTTGGTTGTTAAATGAAAAATTTAAATGATCATGATAGGTCTCGTCAAACACATTTAAAACGGCAACCCCTAGAGATATATTTCTATAGGGTTTGATTCCAAATCTACAATCCAAAGTTTGATAACCAGGCGTTTCCATTTCACCAAAGCTTTTGGAAATATGGGTCTGTTTACTGTTGATCTTATATGTGGCATTGGCCCAAACTTTATTTTGTTCAAGCCCTAATATTAGTGTCATATTAAACGGTGGCACAAGAGGTAAGGACTCCTTTAAATCTTTGTTTTTGGCATACACATAGGCAGCCTCTGCCTTAACGTAATAATCCTTTAAAAAGTCCAATTGTCCCATGATCTCAAAACCTGTCTTATAGGCATTATCTAAATTTTGGAAGACCTTAGGATGGGTAGGTTGTAAAGAAGGCATATACTTTCTGTTTAAACTTGAATCTTCAACCGCTACAATGTAGTTTTTAAAAAACGAATAGTAAAACGACGTCTCATAGCTGAATTTATCAAACCCATTATTTAGATTTTCATGCCCTTTAAATCCTATCTCAAACTGATTATTAATCTCTGCTTTTAAATTAGGATTTCCAATATATTCATACGAATCTTGTCCAACTGTAAAATGATTAATAAATCGTTCAATCATATTGGCTGAACGAACGCCTCTACCAAAAGCCGCTTCAATCATAAATTTATCCGATACTATTTTTTTAACCGAAACCGTTCCGCTTACGTTTTGTTCGGTTCGTTTTCTTAAATAGTACATAGCATTAAAATCTGCTTCGGGGTCTTTGATGTCAGACGTGACTATATCAGTTCGCATTCCTGCCGTTATAATTGCAGATGGAGTGACAGACCATTTGGCCTCTGTAAACAACCCAATATCACCAATATAAGAATCTTGCCAAACCTTATCGTTAAACTGCATTGGCATTGGCAGCATCATTCCATTCATCATTTTTACCAATCGGTTTCTGCCACCATCCCTGGCCACGTGCATAACATCAACCCCAGAAAAAACATTCAGTTTTGTTGCAGGTTTCCAGTTTAACTCAAATTTACCGCCCAAAGTGGTTGCATTAACTGAAGAAGAAGCCTCTGTCATCTTAAAAGTTGGTCTGCCCCTATTGGTCATTAAATGACCCACATAGCTATAATAGGCTTTTGCTGTAAAACCCTTTACAACATCACCAATATTTGACCATTTATAATCCAAAGACAGAATACTGCTGTTGGCATAGTCTGTGTCCATTGGCAAACCGGCATGTAGCACATCCCTGCCAAAAGACTGACTCCAACGCGCTTGTAAACGTTGATTATCTGTGAGATTATACCCGAATTTTAGTCCGTAATCTGTACTTCGGAATGCGGATGGGATTTCGGTGTTACTCCCGTCTTTATAGTTACCAAAATCCCTATAATCTACGTTACCTACAAGATCATATTTATCTGTTACTTGTTGCAATTGCAACATGGTTACAAATGAATTTCCGTTGGATTCATAGCCGCCTGAGGCTTTTCCGTGAAAACCAGCATTACCAAATCGCGGTTTATTGGTCACAATATTTACCACACCTCCAAAAGTAGCACCATAACGTACAGTATAAGGGCCTTTGATGATTTCTATCTTGGAAACTTCTTCTGGAATGACATGCGTGGTAATAGGGTCCATTCTATTAGGGCATGCATACATGGCTTTGGTACCGCCATCATATTGAATATTCAATTGTTCGTATTGTGACGCCCTAAACGAAGGTTCTATTGCATAATTTCCTCGTTTTATTAGTGAAAAGCCATTTATCTCATCAAATAAATCGGCTATATTTTTTGGTTGAACAATATTTTTTTGATAGTCATTTGATACGTTGGTTAAGACAGGATCTGTTATGGCATTTCCTGTTACTAAAACCTCATCCAGTTGTACTGTTTTTTGGGTAATTGTATCTTGGGCCTTATCTGTTTTCTCTTGGGAAAAAGACATAGCATAAATAAGTGCACAAAAAAGTACACTATAAAATGTTCTCATTTTTTGTTGTTTAAAAAATTGAAATAAATAGGTTTCCAAAAGACTAGTCGGTCTTTTGGTTTAAAAAAATAAAAAATGGAACTATGCTTGCGGAGGATGGTCTAAAACGGACATTGCTGAAAATGCATATAGATTATTATAATATCCTTTTTCAGATTTTTCAAGCGGGTTGTTTAAAAAAGCATAAGTGGTTTGTTCAACAACAAACAAAATGACTTCTTTTAAATTAAAGTTCTTAGTTGGAACCTTATCTGTATTTGCATTATTGTTTTGAGCAACTTTCATTAATTGGCACTTACCATCACAATGCATTTCGGGTTTGTCCTTGTTTACGCAAAGCATCGCAATAAAATCGGTTTTGTCCAAATAATAATATGCATACGTAAACGACAGTTGTAAGCTATTGAACAACATGGTTATTGTTAGCACAAAAGGTAATATGGTAGTAGCTATTTTCAACGGCGCAAAGTTAAATCTTTTAACTAAAAAAAGTGATATCATACAATATGAATTTCAACTTTTTCATGCCCAAAGTAACAGAGGTTACTTACCACTAAAAACTATAGAATTACATTTACTAAATAAAAAACAATTAAACCGAAAAGTCATGAACATATTCACCTTTAGAACAACTGTCATCTTTTCTCTCGTACTATCAATAAAAATTTTTAGCCAAGACAACATGCCCTCAAATCAAGAAGTTGCAGACATGAAATACATGCTTGAGGAAGAAAAAATGGCTCGTGATGTTTATGAATTTTTAGACAGCACGTGGAATTTAAGAGTCTTTAACAATATCAAGCAAAGTGAGCAACACCATATGGATATGATGGAATATTTACTTAATTCCAATAAAATAAGCTATCAATTAAGTGATGAACAAGGCGTTTTTTATAATAAAGATTTACAAAAACTGTATAATGATTTAATTGAAAAAGGTTCTAAATCAAGACAAGACGCTTTAGAAGTAGGCAAATTGATAGAAGTCACTGACATAGAGGATTTGGAGAAAGCTTTAAAAAACACATCTAACACTGAAATTAAAGATGTGTATTCCAAACTGATTTTTGCTTCTAATAATCATTTGAGGGCCTTTAACAGAAACTTATCTCGATTTTAATTCTAACCATTTTACTATTTAGTAATTTTGTATTTATTAACAACAAAGTAAGCTATGGTTCTTACTTAAAACCAAGATCAGTTAGTTGTTCTTAAAAAATCTCTATGGATACTGAAATTTTAGCAAGAATACAGTTTGCTTTCACAATTGCCTTTCACTACATATACCCGCCTTTAAGTATTGGCATTGGATTGATCATGGTAATTATGGAAGGCCTGTACTTGAAAACAGGCAACAAAGCCTATGAAATATTAACCCGTTTTTGGTTAAAAATATTCGCTATTACTTTTGGAATTGGTGTGGCAACTGGCATCATCATGGAATTTGAATTTGGCACCAACTGGGCTGTGTATTCAAAATATGTAGGTGATATTTTTGGAAGCGCACTTGCTGCCGAAGGCTTGTTTGCTTTTGGACTGGAAAGTACCTTTCTGGGCATTTTAATTTTTGGGTGGAACAGAGTATCACCTAAAGTCCATTTTATCTCAACTGTTGGCGTGTTTTTAGGCTCTATGTTTTCAGCCGTTTGGATTGTAGTTGCCAATAGTTGGCAACAAACCCCTGCCGGGTATCATATTGTTGGTGAAGGTTTAAGTGCGAGAGCTGAGGTCACCGATTTTTGGGCTATGATTTTTAATCCATCAAGCGTTGACAGAATCATTCACACATGGCAAGGTGCTTTTTTAGCCGGAGCCTTTTTGGTCTTGAGTGTGCATGCCTATTATATTAGAAAAGGCAGGTATATTGAAATCTCTAAAAAAGCCTTTAAAATTGCATTGGTTGTAGCTACCATTATTTCATTAACTCAACTTGTTTCTGGACATAGTTCAGCCGATGGTGTTGCCAAAAATCAACCGGCAAAATTAGCCGCCATGGAAGGGCATTACGAAAAATCTTCACCTGCAGATTTATATCTTTTTGGTTGGGTTGACAATGAAAACCAAAAAGTAACCGGATTATCAGTTCCCGGCGGATTATCATTTTTAGTACATCAAGATTTTGAAGCGCCCATAACAGGTTTAAATGCATTTCCAAAAGAAGACAGACCAGGACAAGTGAATGCGGTATTTCAGTTTTATCATATTATGATTGCTATCGGTTTATTTTTAATTGCACTAACATTATATGCCAGTTTTTTATGGTGGAAAGGCAAACTGTTTGATAAAAAATGGCTTATGTGGATTTTCTCTTTTTCGGTTATTTTGCCACAAATTGCCAACCAAGTTGGTTGGTTTACCGCCGAGATTGGCAGACAACCTTGGATTGTTTATGGGCATTTAAGAACAAGTCAGGGGTTTTCCCAAGAAGTGTCATCCAATCAAATTATGTTTTCATTAGTGTTATTTGCTGTAGTATACTCTTTATTATTAGTGTTATTTTTATATTCTTTGAATAAAAAAATAAAACATGGTCCTTATGATGAAGCCGAAAATCCATTAGAAATTATTTAAAAAACATCACATGGAAACGTTTTTAGGCATAGATTATCCCACACTTTGGTATTTAGTAGTTGGGTTACTGTTTTCTGGTTATGCTATTTTAGAAGGCTTTGATTATGGTGCGGGTGCATGGCATTTATTTTTAAGAAAAGATTTAAGCAGACGCATAGCAATCAATGCCATTGGCCCCATTTGGGATGCCAATCAAGTATGGCTTATTATCGGCGGTGGTGCCTTATTTGCTGGATTTCCAGTCATGTATGCTACCATGCTGTCTGCTATGTATATCCCTTTTATGCTGTTTTTAATGTTACTTGTTTTACGTTCTGCAGCTATTAAATTTAGAAGTGCCGAAGAAATGCTCTGGTGGCGAAAAACGTGGGACATCATTTATTTTGCGTCCAATACCTTGATTGCTTTTTTGTTGGGCGTTGTACTTGGAAACGTGTTGCAAGGCTTTGATATTGGTCCAGGTTTTACTTATGAAGGAGGCATCTTTTTTTCTTTTTTAAATCCTTATGCCATCATGGTAGGATTTACCACATTATCGTTATTTATGACACAAGGTGCTATTTTCTTATTACTAAAAACTGAAGGACGTTTATATGCAAGAATAACCTTTCTATTAAAAAAAGGAATGATCTTTTTCATAATAAGTTTTTCCATAACATCCTTATACACATTAATATTCATTCCTGGGGTGACCGATAATTTTAAAGAAACACCAGAGTTTTTTATACTTCCCATATTAGCTTTTTTAGCGGTTGCTAATGTTCCAAGATTAGTTTCAAAAAAGAAATATTTATATGCGCTTATTTTTTCATCCTTAACAATGGCATTTTTGCTTATGTTGGTTGCATTTCAATTATACCCAGTATTACTGCCTTCTACAATTCATCCAGAGCATAGTGTAACCATTTATAATGCTGCGTCCTCTCAAAAATCATTAGGAATTATGCTAACCATTGTACTTATTGGTTCCCCCTTACTTGCTGGCTATTTTATTTTTCTATACAAGACCTTTTATGGAAAAGTAAAACTGGATGATACCAGTTATTAATTTCCTAATGGAACAATAGCAATAAGATAAATTCTTTATTAAAAAGTTGAAACTAATGAAGCGAATCGGTGTTTCAAACTAAAAATGGTCATTATAGTCGGCTAAAATTAAAACATCTGAAAAGCACTTCAACCTCCATAATCGTTTGATTTTTTGTTGTTTATATTTTAAAAACGCCATAATTCTAATGCTCAAAAAACACGCTTTACAGCTAACAAAAGTCATGTTTAAATCCACCTTCAACTGTTATATTTAGTTCTTACTAAATCAAAATATAAAAACACTCAAATGTGTTTTTTAAAGTGAAAATGAATACACTAGAGTTTGAAATAGAGAATAGTAAACATCCTTTGAAAACTCAAAAAATTGAGCGAATTTTGAGTCAAGAAAAAGGCATAAACCATGTTTCTGTTTCAAAGTTAGGACTCGTACAATTGGAATGGGATGGTAATGAGACTAATCAATCTGAGATAATTGAATCCGTAAAAAAAATAGGCTTGACTATTCATAAACCAAAAAACAGTGAGCAGAAGCTAAATAAAGAAACTCGTCAACCAGAGTCTAACAGCCTAATGTTTTTTGGCGAAAATACTGAGCTCTATTTTGCTATACTCAGTGGTATATTCTGGATATTAGGCGTTATTTTCTCCTTTATAAACATGACACCAGATTACCTTTCAACTGGTCTTTACATTATAGGAGGTGTTTTTGGGGGTGTTTTTACTTTAATCACAGCCAGCAAGGATTTACTTAAGGGAAAATTTGAAATCGATTTTCTCATGCTCTTTGCTGCAATTGGAGCCGCCATACTTGGAAAATGGGCAGAAGCAGCTTTGCTACTTTTTTTGTTCAGTTTAGGCCATGCGCTAGAACATTATGCTATGAAACGGGCCAGAAAGTCCATTACGGCACTTTCTGATTTAACTCCTCCAATGGCTTTATTAAAACGTGATGGAGAATTGATTGAAATACATATTGAACAGCTCAAACTGGGAGATATTATTGTAGTAAAACCAAATTCAAAAATTGCAGCCGATGGAGTTGTTATAAAAGGAACGAGCGCTGTGAACCAAGCCTCCATTACCGGTGAAAGCATACCTGTTGATAAACAACCTAACCAAAATTGGCAAAATGAAAATGACATCAATAAACTGCTTCCAGAGCATCGTGTTTTTGCCGGCACGATTAATGGTAGTGGCGCACTGGAAATTAAAGTATTAAAAGAAGCCAAGGATAGTACACTTTCAAAACTGATTACTCTGGTTAAAGAAGCGGAAACACAAAAATCACCAACACAACTACTTACCGATAAATTTGAAAGATATTATGTGCCTTCAGTTTTAGTTTTAGTGATTTTTTTAATATTCGGTTTTCTGGTTTTAAACGAAACCTTTCAACAAAGTTTTTACCGAGCAATGTCTGTATTAATTGCAGCCTCACCTTGTGCACTGGCCATTTCTACACCAAGTGCCGTATTGGCCGGAATTGCCCGTGCTGCACGCCATGGGGTGTTAATTAAAGGTGGTCGTCCTCTCGAGGATTTAGGCGGATTAAAAGCAATAGCCTTTGACAAAACAGGAACGCTCACAACAGGCAAACCAACATTAACGCATGCCATTCCATGTGGGAACACTACCAAATCGCAACTATTGCAAATTGCCGTGGCGGTGGAAGCCTTAAGTGACCATCCTCTGGCTGAAGCCATAGTTGAAGGTGGGAAAAAACAACTGGGAAACACACCCATTCCAAAAGCCGAAAACCTAAAATCTTTAACTGCCAGAGGAATTCAAGCTAACTTTGAAAATAGTTTAATCCACATTGGCAACAGAAGACTTTTTGAAGGATTGACAGGAAACAAAGTTCCCGATGAAATTGACATGAAAATGTCTGAACTGGAATCTGGAGGACACACCGCCATGATCGTTTATCAAAACAACACGTATTTAGGAATTGTATCGGCTATGGATATTGCTCGTCCAGAAACTATTTCAACCCTTGCTACTTTGAAAAAAATGGGCATTAAGCGAATGATTATGCTAACTGGAGACAATCAAAAAGTAGCCGATGCAATCGCCAAACATATTGGAATCACTGACCCAATGGGCAGTTTATTGCCTGAAAACAAAGTAACAGCCATAGAACAATTAAAACAAGAGGAAGGAAATGTTGCCATGGTTGGTGACGGTGTAAACGATGCGCCTGCTATGGCCAAAAGCACCGTAGGTATTGCAATGGGAGCAGCCGGTTCAGACGTTGCTTTGGAAACGGCCGATATTGCCTTAATGGCTGATAAGCTAAGCAACCTTCCATTTGCAATTGGTTTAAGCAGAAAAGCAAAACAGATCATAAAACAAAACCTGGTTATCAGTTTGGGAATGGTGGCAATTTTAGTCCCAATGACCATTATGGGAACAATAGCCATCGGCCCTGCCGTAGTAGGCCATGAAGGATCCACGTTACTGGTGGTATTAAATGCCTTAAGGTTGTTAAAATATGATATTCAAGACACTTAATAATTCAAAAAAGAAAGGCTTTTAGGCTGATGTGTTGTATTTTTAGATTATTATTTTTATCAAAATTGAATCTAATGACTATCAAAGCTTACAAACTCGCCTTTTTGCTGCTTTTTGCACTGTTCAGCAATTTAACATCGAATGCTCAAGTTAGGGAAACAATCAATCTTCAAAACGATTGGAAATTCATAAAAGGAAATCCAGAGAATGCTTCTCAAATAACTTTCGATGACACCCAATGGAAAACCGTAAAAATCCCACATGATTGGGCTATAGGCGAACCTTTTATTAAAGATGGCGATGGCAATACAGGCAAATTACCTTGGAAAGCAGAAGGCTGGTACAGAAAGATTTTAGATATAAAACCATCTTATAAAAACAAACGAGTCATTCTGGTATTTGATGGTGTCATGGCATTTCCAAAAGTTTACATCAACGGTAACTTAGCTGGTGAATGGGATTACGGCTATAATTCATTTTATATTGATATTACCAATTTTTTGAATTTCGACAAAAAAAACATCCTTGCCGTTCATGCCGATACACATCAGCATGACAGCAGATGGTATCCTGGCGGTGGCATTTATAGAAAAGTCCAAATGATTGTAACAAATCCCGTTCATGTTAATATCTGGGGAACTTACATTACAACACCAATTATTAAAGAAAATTTGGCAGATGTTAGAATCAGTTCAATTATTTTAAACCAGTCAAAGAGCGACCAAGAGGTCAAGATAGAGCACATTATTGTAAACAGCAATGGTAACGAAATTGATAGAGATAGCATTTCAAGAACCGTTTTATCAGGAAAAGATAAAAACCTAGAAGTAACCCTTCAAGTGCCCAACCCTGAAATGTGGGATATTAAAAACCCCGTATTGTATTCAGTTAAAACCAACGTGTTCATTGACAATAAATTGTCCGATAGTGAAATAACAAAATTTGGAATTAGGAACATTAAATTTACTGCAGATGACGGGTTTCACTTAAATGGAAGACGTGTACAATTAAAAGGCGTTAATCTGCACAGTGATTTAGGGCCTTTAGGCATGGCTTTCAATAAACGAGCTCTGCAAAGAGAACTAGAAATCATGAAATCAATGGGAGTGAATGCCGTGAGAAACAGTCATAATGTTGCAGCACCAGAGCTATTGGATCTTTGTGATGAAATGGGCTTATTATTGTTTGATGAGGCTTTTGATAAATACGATGCTAAAATAGATATTACAGACGATACTAATTTTGAAGATTTTGCACACAGAAATATCAAAAACTTTGTTGTTAGGGACCGTAACCATCCTTGTGTTTTTATTTGGAGTGTTGGCAACGAAATTGGAGATGTTCAAAACAACATCAATAATGGATTCCAACGCTTGCACACCATGGTCAACTATGTAGACAAATATGACCCCACAAGACCTGTAACTTTGGTGAATGACAATATGCAAAGTGCCGCTTTAAGACATTTTGACTATTATGATGTGCACAGTTGGAACTATGGCAGACGGTATCGCTTGGCCAGAGAATTGGAGCCTAATAAATCCGTTATCATTAGTGAATCTGCTTCAACGGTCAGTACACGCGGGTTTTATGAATTTCCTTTACCTGATAAAAAAACAGACTTCACCAAGTCCTTACAAGTAAGTTCGTATGATTTAAATGCTCCAGCATGGGCCGAAATATCTGATGACGATTTTATGTGGCAACAAGATGAACCGTATGTTGCCGGCGAATTTGTTTGGACAGGATTTGATTATTTAGGCGAACCTACACCGTATTCCAACCAAGAAGTCAAAAAAATGGGCATGACTGATAAAGATGCTTCCAGAAGTTCATATTTTGGCATTGTTGATCTGGTAGGCATTCCTAAAGATCGATATTATTTGTACAAAAGCTATTGGAAACCAGAAGAGACTACCGTCCATATCTTGCCACATTGGAATTGGGAAGGAAAAGAAGGTGACACCATTCCGGTGTTTGTATATACAAATGGTAATAGCGCCGAGCTTTTTGTCAATGGAAAATCACAAGGCAAGCAATATAAAAAACCAGATTCCAAAAACTCAGTTGAGAGATTTAGGTTAATGTGGAAAGATGTTGTTTATCAACCAGGCGAAGTAAAAGCCGTAGCCTATAAAAACGGCGTTGAAATTGAAACCAACGTTGTCAAAACAGCTGGCAAACCTTATCAATTAAAACTAACAGCAGACAGAACAGAACTAGATGCGAATGGCAAAGACCTGTCTTATATCTTAATTGAGGCCGTTGATAAACAAGGAAACTTATGTCCGCTGGCTGACAACAACATTAATATTTCAATTAAAGGTGATGCTCATATTGCTGGCGTAGGAAACGGTAATCCGCAATCATTTGCTCCATTTCAATCAAACACCATAAAACTTTTTTATGGAAAAGCGATGGTAATTGTAGGTTCAAACAACAACCAAAGCGACTTGTTGGTTAAAGCGACATCAAAAGGATTAAAAAGTCATGCTATAAAACTTGAAATTAAATAAAAGCATTAACCAAACAAGATATTATTTTTGAAGGTTTAAATAAGCTTTCAAAATAAAAACCCATACTCAATTTAAAAGCAATCTTAACATTAAAGATTACTTTTTTTGTTAAGTAACATTAGTTACTAACAAACATTTTCTACAGTTATACTTTTGCCGTGTTAAATAATTCATCTATGAAAAATAACATAAGCATATTAACCTTTTATTTTTTTAGTGTTGTTTCTTTAATTCATGCACAAGAGGTCGTTCCTATATCTAAGGACGATGTTCTAAGCCAGGTATTGGAAAACAACCAAACCATAAAAATTTCAGAGTCAGATTTTAATCAAGCCAAAGCAGACTACAGACAGACCAATGCTATTTTTCTGCCTAACATAACGGTATCGCATACGGCCATTTCAACAACCAATCCTTTAATGGCTTTTGGCTCTAAATTAAACCAAGAGATATTGACTGCCAATGATTTTAATCCGGCCTTGTTGAACGACCCCAATAAAACCCAAAATTTTGCAACGCGTTTTGAAGTTAAACAACCACTAATAAACCTTGATGGTTTGTACCAACGTAAAGCCGCGAAAAATAAAATGGAGGCCATGAATTTACAAACAGAAAGAACCAGTGATTATTTGGTGTTTGAAGTCAATAAAGCCTATATGCAACTGCAATTGGCTTACAAAGCGCAAGATGTAATTGAAAAAGCTCTTAAAGCTGCTGAATCCAATCAGCAATTGGCCGACAACAGCTATAAGCAAGGGTATTTGCAACGTGCCGATGTATTGGCGGTTGAAGTTCGGGTTTCCGAAGTTAAAAATCAGTTACAAATGGCCAAAAGTAATATTGAGAACGCTTCAAACTATTTGTCATTTCTAATGAATAACTATACAAGCTCCGTTCTAAAACCAACCGACAGCTTAACGGTAAACACGTTGGGTTTAATTACGGCATCTCAAGTTTCTGAAGATCGTGCCGATATCAAAGCCATGCAACTAGCTTCAAACGCATACCAAAGCATGCATAAAGCAGATAATGTGGCGTTTCTTCCAACGTTGAATGCCTTTGGAAGTTATGAGCTTTATGATGATCAAGTATTTCAGGGCAATGCCAATGGCTATTTAATTGGTGCACAGCTTAGCTGGACTATTTTAGATGGCACTAAGCGCTTTGGAAAAGCTCAAAAAAGTAAAGCGGAATATGAAAAATCAAAACTTCAATATGAGCAATACGTATCTCAAAGCCAGTTAGAACTCAATAAAGCCAAACGAATGTTTATTGATGCGGAAAACAAATTAAAGCTATCAAAACTAGCTATGGAACAATCGCATGAATCCTTACGGATTAGAACAAACCGCTTTAAGGAAGGCTTGGAAAAAACATCCGACCTATTGATGGCCGAAACACAATTTGCCCAAAAACAACTAGAATACTACCAAACCATTTTTGAATACAACTATGCGCAAGCATACTTACAATTTTTAACCAAAGAATAACATAACCATGAAAAAGATATATACAATAACACTTTTAGCACTTAGTTTTTTAACAGTAAGCTGTGGCAGTGATGACAAAAAAACGATGGAAGACAACACACCCATTCCGGTTAAAGTTCGTGCCGTAAATGAAAACAGCAACCATTCATTTTTAACGGCCAGTGGAACCATCCAAGCCGTTAACAGTGCCAATTTAAGCACCCGTATGATGGGATTTGTTACCAACTTGCCCGTAAACATTGGCGACAAAGTAAAAAAAGGACAGCTTTTGATAGCTATTAACAATGCAGACTTGCAGGCCAAACTATCCCAAGTGAACGCTAGTATTATGGAAGCCACTGCTGCTTTTAATAATGCTGAAAAAGATTATAACCGTTACAAAAATCTGTTTGCCGAAAACAGTGCTTCGCAAAAAGAGTTGGACGACATGACGGCGCATTACAATATGGCAAAAGCCAGGTTGGAAGGTGCCAAACAAATGAAAAATGAAGTAGAAGCCCAATTTGCCTATGCCAACATAAGAGCACCTTTTGACGGTGTCATTACAGGAAAATTCATCAAAGACGGCGATATGGCCAATCCAGGCATGCCATTACTTGCCATGGAATCTCCAGGCAATTTTGAGGTAACTGCAATGGTTCCTGAAAGTGAGATTTCAAAAATAACTTCAGGCACAGCGGTTAAGATTTTTGTAAAATCCATTAACGAGATAATAGCTGGAACCGTAACTGAAATAAGTACATCTGCCAAAAATACCGGTGGACAATATGTGGTTAAAATAGCTTTGGACAAAACCAAAACATCCATTTTGTCGGGCATGTTCGTAACGGTTCAATTTCCTTTGGAAAAGCAACAACAAACAGACATGGTTTTAATACCTAGCGAAGCTTTGGTAACCAAAGGTCAGCTTTATGGAATTTATACCGTTAGTGAAAGCAACACCGCCCTGTTGCGTTGGCTGCGCTTAGGAAAAACCTTTGGTGATCAAGTAGAGGTGTTATCTGGTTTGTCGGCCAATGAATCGTACATTATTTCTGCTGAAGGAAAATTGTATAACGGTGCTAAAGTAAGTATTCAATAATTAAAAAACGCGTTAAGGATTGAACCATTGTTGGAGCTCTTTTTTGCTGAAAGCATAAAAAGCGACTGGTGAAAGCCTATTAAAACGCCAAAAAATAAATAACCATGCAAGAAGGAATTTCAGGTAAGATTGCCCATTTTTTTATCAATTCAAAGCTTACCATTTTATTGATGATTGGCTTAATGGTAATTGGTATATATAGTTCGTTCCTCATCCCCCGCGAGGAGGAACCTCAAATTAATGTGCCCATGGCCGATGTGATGGTTGGCTATCCGGGTGCCAATCCAACCGAGGTTGAAAACCGGGTGGTTCAGCCTTTGGAAAAAGTTATTTCAAACATTAAAGGTGTTGAGCATATACACAGTATGGCCATGAACGGTCAGGCCGTGATGGTGGTACAGTTTTATGTTGGCGAGGACACCGAACGGTCTTATGTTAAGTTGTATGACGAGTTGATGAAGCATGAAAACATGTTTCCTGAGGGCGTTTACAAACCTATGGTAAAAACGCGCTCTATTGATGATGTGCCCATGCTTGGTCTCACACTCTGGAGTTCAACCTATGACGATTACCAATTGCGCCAAATAGCTGAAGAGGTTACCTCGGAAATTGAAAAAGTAAAAGACGTATCCATTACCAAGGTTATTGGTGGCCGAAACCGGGAATTAAAACTAATTCTTGATAAGGATAAAATGGCTGGTAATGGTGTTGATGCATTGGGAATCATGCAAATGGTAAAAGCCAACAATAGCAGTTCTCAATCTGGAAGTTTTATTAATAATGATACGGAGTATTTAATCACTACAGGACGTTTTTTGGAAACGGCTGAAGACGTTGAGAATTTGGTGGTTGGCGTCAATCAAAACATGCCCGTGTATTTAAAACAGGTAGCAACGGTTCAAGACGGACCATCATCACCTAATAGTTATGTGTCTTTTGGTTATGGAAAAGCCAATACCAACTTTAAAGAGCATAAATCTGACTATCCTGCTGTAACCATTTCGGTTTCAAAAGTAAAAGGTGCCGATGCCATGAAAATATCTGAAAAGATACTAGAGCATATTGACCGCTTAAAATCAACTTTAATTCCAGATGATGTCCATATTGATGTCACCAGAAATTATGGTGAAACAGCTTCTGATAAAGTTGGGGAGTTGTTATTGCACCTTGGTGTTGCCATATTGGCCGTAACCTTATTGGTTATGTTGGCCATGGGCTGGCGTGGTGGTTTGGTGGTATTCTTTTCAGTGCCATTAACCTTTGCATTGACTTTGTTTGCTTATTATATGCTTGGGTATACCTTGAACAGAATTACCTTGTTTGCATTGGTTTTTGTGGTTGGTATAGTGGTAGATGACAGTATTATTATTGCCGAAAACATGCACCGGCATTTTAAAATGAAGCGCTTACCATTTAAGCAAGCAGCTATTTATGCCATTAATGAAGTTGGAAACCCCACCATTTTGGCAACCTTTACCGTTATTGCAGCTATTTTACCAATGGCCTTTGTATCGGGTATGATGGGGCCTTATATGAGCCCGATGCCCATTGGTGCATCTATTGCCATGATATTATCATTGTTTGTGGCTCTTACCGTAACCCCATATTTGGGGTATCACTTATTACGTGAAAAAGACACACAGGCACATAAAGAAGAGGAAGGTTTAGATACCAGCTGGATTTACAAACTATACAAAAAGATTGAACAACCGCTTTTGGACAACTCCAAAAAACGCAACATCATGTTTATCGTCACATTGGTATTGCTACTAGGTTCTGTATTGATGTTCTTTACCAAATCGGTTGCTGTAAAAATGTTGCCTTTTGACAACAAAAATGAGTTTCAGGTCGTGATAGATATGCCCGAAGGGACTACCTTAGAGCGCACAGCAGTTGTTACCAAGGAAATTGCCCAATATATCACAACCATTCCAGAGGTAGTAGATTATCAAAACTATATTGGTACTTCATCGCCTATTACCTTTAACGGATTGGTGCGTCATTACGATTTACGTGGCGGTAGTAATATGGCTGATATACAAGTAAATTTATTGCACAAAGGAGACAGGGATCTACAGAGTCATGACGTTGCCAAGATAGTACGGCCAAACATTCAAAAAATAGCCAAACAATATGGTGCCAACGTAAAAATTGTTGAAGTTCCACCAGGACCTCCTGTACTGTCTACATTAGTTGCCGAAGTGTATGGTGGCCCCAATTATGAAGAACAGATTAAAGTAGCTGACCAGGTTAAAGCTATTTTAGAAAACACAACAGATGTTGTAGATACCGATTGGATGGTAGAGGACAATCAAACCGAATACAAATTGGAAGTGGATAAAGAAAAAGCCATGCTAAACGGCATTGCGCCCCAACAGGTAGTAGGCAATTTAACTTATTTATTAAAAGAATATCCTATTGCCAATCTATATGATGAAACCTCAGATGACAATGTAAGTATAGTCATGTCTTTAGATGACAAAGACAAAACATCATTACAGGATATTCAAAATTTAAAAATAAAAGGGCAAAAAGGAAACTTGGTTCCAGTAAGTGATATTGTTACCGTTAAAAAAGAAACCTTAGAAAAAACCATTTACAGAAAGGACCAAAAACGGGTTGTTTACGTCTTGGCTGATATGGCTGGCGAATTAGAAAGTCCTGTGTATGCCATTTTGGGAATGAACGAAAAACTTCAAAAAATAAATCTGCCAAAAGGTTATAAAATCAACGAACTGTATATGGGTTCACCTTCTGAAGAAACCGATTTTACCGTAAAATGGGATGGTGAATGGCAAATAACCTTGGAAGTATTCCGTGATTTAGGAACCGCCTTTTTAATAGTGATAGTCATTATTTACATGCTCATAGTTGGTTGGTTTCAAAACTTTAAAACCCCATTGGTCATGATGGTAGCCATTCCGTTGTCATTAGTAGGTATCGTATTGGGCCATTGGCTTTTGGGTGCCTTTTTCACGGCAACCTCATTTATAGGCATGATTGCATTGGCTGGCGTTATGGTACGGAACTCAGTATTGCTAATTGACTTTATTGAAATCAGGCTTAATGACGGCATCCCTTTAAAACAAGCTATTATTGATGCCGGAGCTGTAAGGACAACCCCCATTTTACTCACAACAGGTGCAGTGGTTATTGGTGCTTCCATCATTTTATTTGATCCAATTTTCCAAGGATTAGCCATCTCATTGGTTGCAGGCGCCATTGTATCTACATTGCTCACTTTAATTGTGGTGCCACTAATCTATTATATCGTTGAACGTAAAAAGTGGGAAAAACAAGAGCAAGATGAACCTAAAGAAAACGAAACTATTTAAACATATGAAACTAGTTATTATAACGGCCATCAAGGAGTTTGAAAAAGATATTAAGCTCCAGTTAAAAAAAGCGGACGTAAAAACATTCTCCTTTAGAGAAGTTACAGGCTATAGAGACAGTACTGAAGATGCTGTGGAATCCAATTGGTTTTCATACGAAATGAACCAAACAGAATCCATTTTGTTTTATGCATTTGTCAAAAAAGAAAATGTTGATTTATTGTTTGAGCTCATCAATAATTTTAATGAACAACAAAAAACACTGTCACATATTCATATGGCAGTTTTGAACATAGAAAAATCAAATTAAAATATTCATATCATGAAAAACAGAATTGTAAGAGGTGTAGCCGGAAGTTTTATCTTAATAAGCCTAATATTGTCCGTTTACGTCAACCAAAACTGGCTTTGGTTTACAGCATTTGTAGGTGCCAATTTATTACAATCATCATTAACCAAGTGGTGCTTGATGGATACCATTTTGGAAAAAGTTTTCAAAGTAAATGATTAATGGTTGGTTAGTAGAAAAGAAACAATAAGCATCTTATAAAAGGGCTTGTCTTAAAAACACTTATAGGGTGCTTTGCGTTTCTTTTAGTCCCATCTTTAATTTGATGAATTTACTTTGCTTTTTTAACCAATATCAATCCAAAACCTGTCAATAGGGCATTGACTGCAATACTGACAAACCCAAAATCAAAATTATGAGTGGTTTTGAAATACACACTTAATCCGTAGGTTACCAACGGTGCCAATACACAAATTACTGGGACCCATACATCCTTAACATTTATTTTGGAGAACATTCCGAACAGATAAAGGCCCAATAAAGGCCCATATGTATAGCCAGCCACTTTAAATATGAGTGAAATAACATCACCTCTACTATTTGAAAACACCATGATGATGATAAAAACAACCGTTGAAAATCCAAAAAGAACTCTGTTTTTTAATATTTTCTTTTCCTTGCTTGATTTGTGTGAGATATCTAAAAAATCATAGGTGAAAGACGTGGTTAATGCTGTTAATGCTGAGTCTACACTTGAAAATGATGCGGCTATGATTCCTATCAAAAAACTGATTCCGGCTATTTGACCCAAATAATTAAGTGCCAAATTGGGAAATAAGGTATCGGTATTTAAAAACGTTCCGTTAGCATCAACCGGCAATGAAATGCCTTGTTCTTTCGCATACACATATAGTAAAACGCCTAAGCCCAAAAACAAAAACTGGGTAATTGCCAGTATTAAAGAATAAACCAACGTATTTTTTTGGGCGTCCCAAAGGTTTTTGCAGGTCAGCGTTTTTTGCATCATATTTTGGTCCAGACCTATCATGGCAATGGCAATCAAAATTCCTGAAATGAACTGCTTGTAAAAATTATTCCCAGATTTGTTGTCCCAGTTAAACACCTTAAAATATTTATGATTTACAACTTCATGAATACTATCGGCAAATGATAAGTGCAACGATGTAGTAATGGAATAAATAGTTACCACTGCTCCTAAAATCAAAAATGTGGTTTGCAAAGTGTCTGTCCAAACAATTGTTTTAATACCCGATTTATTGGAATAGAGCCAAACCAATACCAATATAATAATGACGCTTAAAAAAAACGGAATATGATACGTGTCAAACAAAGCAAACTGCAGGATTTTTGCTGCCAACAACAACCTTAAGGCAGCCCCAAAAGATTGTGAGACCAAAAAAAACAACGAACCAGTCTTATAGGTTTTTATCCCAAATCGTTCCTTTAAATAGCCATAAATGGAAACCAATTTCAACTTGTAATACAGTGGAATTAAAACAAAGGTTATAAATACAAACCCAACTACATTTCCCAAGATAAATTGAAAAAAATAAAAATTGTTGTTTCCAACCATCCCCGGGATTGACACAAACGTAACACCAGACAGTGCCGCACCAACCATACCGAATGACACCAAAAACCAAGGTGATTTTCTATCACCCGTAAAAAATGTTTCATCGCTTCTGTTTTTTGATGTGAAATGTGATATCAACATTAAAACACCAAAATATGATGCTACAATGACTAAAATTAAAGTTGCGTTCATAAATATATCTTACATTGAGATTTTCTATAAAATTATAAATATAATTATGATTATAACTTTAATTGGAGTTTTGGTGCTTTTTCAGAAAATTAGTTTTCATTCATGAATACCTTATATTTCGAATAGTCCTTTACAACTGAAAAAATATTTTTGACTAATTTTTAAAAGCATCTAAAGCCAGTGAAGGCTTTCCGTTGGATTGCCAAGCATTTAATTGATAACCACTCCAACTTTTCTCACCTTCCGGTTCCCAATAAACAACGCCCAAGCCCTTGTTGTTGGGCACATTTTTAACAGCTTTAATAACAGCAACCAACATGTTATACGTGTTATCCACCAAGGTATAATCCCCTCCTACTTCAACAACCATAACCTCTTTGTTATATCTTGAAGCCATATCCTTTAAATTGTTTTCTAAATCTGCAATGGTAGCCGTGTAATCACTTTTTATCCAATACGGATAATAAGACATACCAATAACGTCATATTTTACACCATTGTTTTTAGCGGCATCAAAAAACCATCTAAACAGTGCATTGTCATTCCCTCGGTCAATGTGTACAATTACTTTAATAGAACTGTTTATCGCCTTAGTTGCCTCATAACCTTTGTTCAACAACTGGGCCAACTGACCAAAATTTGAGGAACTACCGTCTGGCCACAGCATACCACCGGGAATTTCGTTACCTATCTGAACCCACTCCGGTGTTACGCCGGCTGTCTTCAAGGCTCTCAAAACATCATAGGTATGGTTATAAACATCCGTTTTCAACTCCTCAAACGAATGGCTTGCCCAAGCAGCCGGTTTGTTCTGCTTTCCTGGATCTGCCCATGAATCACTGTAATGGAAATCAATCATGATTCGCATTCCCATGTTATGTGCCCTAACGGCCATGTCCACTGTTTCTTCTTTACTGCAATGCCCACTCACTTTGTCGTTGGATGGATTTACCCATACACGAAGGCGTATGGTGTTAATACCCCTGTCTTTTAACAATTGCAGGCAATCTTTCTGCGAGTCATCAGCATCATAAAATTTGTAGCCTGTTGCTTCCATTTGCGAAAGCCATCCCACATCTGCACCTTTAGCAAACAAATTTTCTGTTGGAGTTAGTATTATGGGTTCTGGTTTGCTTGAATCTTGGGCACTGCAGGAATTTAAAATTAAGAGTAAAAAAATAAAACTAAAGTTTATTAATGTTTTTTTCATGGTGTGTAATCTATTGCACAATAAATATAATGATTTCAAATTGACTTAAATTCAAATATTCCAAATATTGGATTATAATCATTTTTTTTAATAACTACAATTATGTGCTCTTATGGAGGCAGAGTATTTTTTAGTTCAACGTCGAATTGATTGATTATAACGTTTTTATTGTTAAAATAAACACCATGTCAAAAAAATACATATATTTGTGTAATCGATTACATTTATTTGTTTATTTAAATAATTACAATAAAAGTAAGAGAATTGTCAAACTAAACTTAAAACTAAATGCCTATTTAAAATGCTTAAAAAATTACTTGTTTGCTTAACCATACTGTTTGCCACTTTAAATATGAATGCGCAATCGGTTACCATTACGGAAAGTGGTGGTTGGTTTGAATCGGCTTATGTAAAATGGGAACCCATCTCAGGAGCTGAAAGTTACAATGTATATTACACTGGTGAAGGTGTTACCAACCAAAAAATTGATAATCAACTTATCCGTTGTTATGATGGATATAGCCGTGCGGATATACTGGGCCTTAAAGCTGGCACATACACCATCAAAATAGTTCCAGTGATATCAGGTGTTGAAGGCACTGAAGCAACAACTGGTACAATAACCGTTTTAGCACATGACCGTAATGGCTTTGCATTTGCAAATGGACGAATTCCTGGAGCTTACAATGCAGACGGGACACCAAAATCAGGTGCTGTAATTTTATACATAACAGAAAATAACAAAAACACGATTTCATTAAACGTTACGGGTGCCAATTCCAATCCATGTGTTGGCTTACAAACCATTTTGGATGGTTTTAAGAAGGGCAATGACAATCGCCCATTGATAGTTAGGCTGGTTGGACAAATCACGGATCTTGATTATATGCTCAACGGGGATATCGTTATTGAAAACAAAAATAATACTTCAAGCTATATTACTTTTGAAGGTGTTGGTGATGATGCCGTTGCTGATGGCTGGGGAATTAGAATTAAGAACGCAAGCAATATTGAAATCCGTAATATTGGAACCATGAACTGTAACAGTGCCGAAGGTGATAATATTGGATTACAACAAGACAATGATTATATATGGGTACACAATTGCGACTTTTTTTATGGTGATGCAGGCAGTGATGCTGATCAAATAAAAGGTGATGGCGCATTGGATTGCAAAAGATCAACCTATGTTACATTTTCTTATAACCATTTCTGGGATTCAGGCAAGTGTAACCTTTTGGGCTTAAGCGAAAACTCAACTACTGGACTTTACATAACTTACCACCACAATTGGTATGACCACTCAGATTCACGTCACCCTCGAGTGCGTTTTTACTCTGCTCACGTTTATAATAATTATTATGATGGAAATGCCAAGTATGGAGTGGGTTCTACCATGGGTTCATCTGTTTTTGTGGAAAACAATTATTTCAGACATTGTAAATACCCTATGTTGACCTCTATGCAAGGCACTGATATTTTTTATGGCACTGGCGGTACATTTTCAAGTGAAGATGGCGGAACCATTAAAGCATATAATAATTCCATAACTGGCGAAACCAGATTTGTTTCTTATAACGCAACCAACTATCCTGTTGAATTTGATGCGTATGTAGCATCTACCAGAGGTGAAACTGTCAGCAGCAGCATTAGCTCAAAACAAGGCGGAAACACTTATAACAACTTTGATACAGATCCTGCTTTATATGTTAAAAATCTGGTTGTTGATACTCCAGAAGTGGCAAAAACCAATGTCATGCAATATGCTGGACGTATGAACGGTGGTGATTTTAATTGGACCTTTGATAATAGTGTTGACGACACCTCCTATACTGTAAATGCGCCTCTTAAAGCAGCTCTTTCTGGTTATCAAACAACCTTGGTTTGTGTTCAGGGTGATGCCGGACCAGATCCAGACGTAGCATTGTCAGCTAGTGCTGGTGATGGCATGGTCAGTTTAAGTTGGACAGTAAATAATTTTTCAGCTTCATCATTCGAAGTATTTAGAGATACAGATTCTGACCCTTCTGGAAGAACAAGTATAACAACCATATCAGATCCTAGCACTTTGAGTTATGTGGACAACTCTGTAACTAACGATAACACCTATTACTATTGGGTCGTAGCAGATGGTTCTGTTGAATCTAATGTAGATTCTGCAACCCCAACAGAAGGCGCTGTTGGTTCTGGGGACGAAATTCAAAACTTTACAGAATCCGGCTTAAATAGTACATTTTTCAGTTTTAATATTGAAGCAAGTCTTTCTACTAGCAAAGGAACTGTAATTTACAACAGCTTGACATTAACGCAATGTTTAAAAATTGAATCCACTACAAACATCTCGTTTAGCACAACAGCTGAAAGCACGTTGACACTGGTATTTAATGATGGATTTTCTGGACGTATTAAAATAGATGGTACAAGTTACAACGCCACTAACGGTTTACTCACTTTAACAATTCCAAGTGGTTCCCATAGCATTACAAAAACCGATGTAGCTAACTTATATTACATGAGTGTTGTGTATGCGTCCTTAGGTTTGGAAGATATTGGTAAGCTAGCTGCAAAACTATATCCAAATCCAGTTAAAGATTATCTACATATATCCTCAAAAGTTAAAATAGAAAAGGTAACAATCTATAACTTGTTAGGTGTTATGGTGAAATCGATTGATAACCATACAGAAGCTATTGATTTGTCTAATTTAAGCCAAGGCACGTATTTGATAAAAGCGTTTACCGCGCAAGGTGTTGTTGATAAAATAATTGTCAAAAATTAAGCTTATTTTTGGAGTATAAAAAAACAAAGACTGCATGAAACCAATTAATACCGCTTTATGTTCTTACGGAATGAGTGGCAAATTGTTTCATGCGCCTTTTATTTCAGCAAATCCCAAATTTAATTTGTATGGTGTTCTTGAAAGAACAAATAACCATGCCCAAAAACAATATCCTGGGATAAAAACATTTCGTTCTTTGGAACATTTGCTCGCTGACGAAAACATTGAGTTGGTTATAGTAAATACGCCCAACATTACACACTATGACTTTTCTAAAAAAGTCATACAAGCTGGCAAACACCTGATCGTTGAAAAACCATTTACGGCAACTGTTAAGGAAGCTAAAGAATTAATTCAACTGGCTAAAGAACACAATGTTGTTATTTCCGTATACCATAACCGGCGTTATGATAGCGATTTTAAAACCGTTCAAAAAATACTCAAGGAAGACTTATTGGGAGAAATCATTGAAGCAGAGTTCCATTACGACCGATATGACCCAAAATTAAGCTATAAAATCCATAAGGAAACACCAACAGCTGCTGTAGGAAGCTTATATGATTTAGGTTCACATATTATTGATCAAGCATTGGTATTGTTTGGGATGCCTGTTGCCGTGTTTGCAGATTTGGATTCTTATCGCCCAAACTCACAAGTGGGTGACTATTTTGATTTGAAATTATTTTATCCATCCCATCGTGTTATACTTAAATCCAGTTATTATGTTCGTGAACCACTTCCTGGTTATATCTTGCATGGAAAAAAAGGTTCCTTTATAAAGTCAAAGGCAGATGTTCAGGAAGCAGACCTTCAAGCTGGCAAAAGTCCAGATTCAAAAAACTGGGGCAAGGAGCCCGTTACAGAACAAGGGTTGTTGCATATTGAGAAAGACGGAAAAACCATCAAGGAATCCATACCTACCTTAACCGGAAACTATATGGAATATTTTGACACTATTTTTGATGCTATCAGACATAATACCCGCTTATCAGTTAAAGCAGAGGATGCCATGATGGTCATTGCAATAATTGAAGCTGCCTTAAAAAGTAATGAAGAACACAAAGTAATTGAGCTGTAAAAAGCCCAATTACTTAATATATTCCTTTAAACTTGGCACTTTTACTTTTAATTCACCCACAGCAAGTCCCGCTACAGTCGTTGCACCCAATTTAGACAAATGTGTATCATCATCTTTTCCATCAGGATAATATGCTACTTCTCCTGGCTTATAGTGTAAGTGTAGTTTTTTTGAGCCTTCAACCCCATAGGATTCTTCCATTTGTTCCGTTAAATACTGGAGGTCAATAAAGGGGACATCATAATGTTGGGCTACCAATCTGGTTTCCAAAGGATAGTCTCCATGTGTATCAACCAAGGTTCCTTGTTCATTAAAATTTCTCCTGACAATGGACGATAGCAAAATAGGAGTAGCTCCTTTTTCCCTAGTTTCTGTCACAAAACGGATTAAATTATGACGATACGCCGTATGCGGATTGGTGTAACGCTTAGGGTCATTTTCCTTTTGATCATTATGTCCAAACTGAATGAGAACATAATCCCCCTTTTTTAAGGTTTTGAGCACAGCATCCCAGCGTCCTTCATCAATGAAGCTTCTAGTACTTCTTCCATTGACGGCTCTGTTATCAATGGTGACTGTATTTTTAAAAAACTGCGGAAGAACCTGTGCCCAACCATGTTCTGGGTTTTCATCAGTATTTTTTTTGTTGGCCATAGTGGAATCGCCAATACAGTAAATAGTTGATTTTTGAGCTGTACATGCTGTTGCTATACATAATGCAATACCTAAAATAATGTTTGTTTTAATTGTCATTTTTAATACCAGTTTTTATATGTGTTTTTAGAATTTGATTTAAGAATATTCTCCGTGGTGTATTTTTTGGCTTCTCGCTTGGTTAATTGGTGCGACCACCCAACTCTACTTTGAGGTCTATACCCCGCTCCTTTATTATTGTACTCAGCATAAAACGTTGTGGATTCTGCTTCTTTGTTGGACCAATTGTTCCAGCCTTCAGGCCTAATATGAGACCCCATATCACAATCCATAAACACGGTTTTAGCATAGATACGCCAAGGTCTTCCAAGGTAAACATCCGCTACGTCTTCATCTGCTGTAAGCTTGCAGTTCTTAAAAATATACCCGAATTCTTGATTTTGAGGTGTTGAAGCTGCTGTAATAAATGAATTTGTTTTACTGTGAATTTCGCAAGTATCAAATAATACCGTTGCCTCCCCGAAAATAAAATCCGTGCTACCTTCTATATAGCAATTTTTAAAATACTGCTTAAATCCTTCTCCAGCTGTATAGACGGTATCTTGGAACCCAAGAAAAGAGCAATTTTCAAAATAACAACGTGTGGCATTAACCGATAACGCTACCGCTTGTCCAACTTCTCCCGAACTGTTTTCAACAGTTAGATTTTTACCTACAAAATCATTGCCCTCTACTAATAATGTCGATGTGTGAAAGGTGCTGTTTCTGCCTAAATCAATTTTATCAAAATAGTCATCAAAGGTTATAATGGTTTTCGCTTTGCTCTCCCCTATTAATGACACCTGTGTATTCCAAGCATAGACGTGAACTTTCTCTTTATAAGTGCCATTTTTTATGTTGATGATAACGCGCTGATAGGGAAACGCCTTGGCGCTGTTAATAGCCTCTTGGATACTGGTAAAATCACCCGTACCATCTTTGGCAACAACCATATTGTAGTCGTCTTTTGGTGATTTGAGCGTATTGTTTTCAGAAGAAACCATGCCGTATTTCTCTACCCATTTTTTATACTCTTCCAATACTTTACTAGGAGCATCTGTGTACCACTTGTATCCGTTTCTGCGTTCGGGGCCTATTTCATCCAATGAATATTTTTTGATGCCATCACGATCACAAAAAAATGGCTTGTTATCATCCAATTCCATAAAACGTGCCCATATTGGAGGAGCTGTGTCATCTTTAACTATTTTTTTATCAATGATACGTCCTTTCTCATTAAACTGTCTTAACTCCCTGATTCCAGTTATTTTGACCTTATCAAACCAGTTAACGGCACTTTCAATTGATTTTTTAATAGCTTCCGAAGGGTTTTCAATAGACATCAACAACAAAACAATATTTGCAGATTCCGCACCACTTAATGAAGGTAATTCATAGGCTCTTGCCTTAGCTGGTTCAAAGGTGTTTTCGTCATGCTGTGCACACCACGCCGTTAAAACACCATCTTGTTTGTATTGGGTTTTTAAAATGCAATCAATACCTTTATCAAAAGCAAGCTTGATTTTATCAATGGTTTCTTGTGTTGGCTTTATGGAATATGCTCCTGTATTTTCTTTTAAGTTTTTAAAAAGACTCAAAATATTAAACATGGAATCATCATTATAGGTAATATGTGTGTAATACCCCTTTTTTAGAGGATAAAATTGAGGCCAGCCACCATTATCATATTGAGCTTCTAAAAGATAGTCAACCCCTTTAAGAAAAGCGGTTTTATAACGTTCATCTGGTATTTGACGATATATTTTTGAAAGAAAAATCATTTCTTGAACCGTAGCGCCATTATCTGTTGTAACATCCTGGGTGCTGCTTTTTAAAGCTATTAAATCCTGCCTTTGCTTGCTGGTCAATGGCTCTTGCATTTGGATATTCTTGGGCCAGCCACCAATATCCCGTTGATACAACAATACATTTTCAGCTATATCCTTTGCTTCTTGTGAGGCAAACCAACTGCCTTCTTTTTTTAGGGTTATACTATGCCAGGACTTATCATGAACTTGAGCATTTACATGAGTACATACCATTAATGTAACTAGCAAAAGACATTTAAAAAACTTCATCTTTATTTTATTATTGAATTATTTATGTTGTTAAGATTATTAAAATGCTAGCATTACTTCTTTTCGTATTTTTTTATTACCAAATACTTTAGTTCAGTATCCCCAACATTTTTGATACCATGCTCAACATTCGAAGGGCAATAAAAACTGGTATACGGTCCCGAAACAACTGTTTGACCATCCAGATAAAATTCAGCTGTACCTTCCAACACAAAAAAGAATTCATCTTCAGGATGCTTGTGAGGTGCATGTGTGGCTTCATGTGGTTTCACAACACTCATTTTAAGTGTTCTGCCATCCAAAAAATCTTTGTCAGCAAACCAATATTGATACCCTACTTTGGTTTTAACTACCGAGCTCCCATTAAAATGATTGACACAATTTTGTATGGTATATTTTTTATCAATGCTATCATTATCCATATTTTGTGCTTGAGAACAAGTAGGGAAAACGATTAAAGCAAAAGCGATTACAGAATAGTTTAAAAGTTTCATGTCACAAAAATATTTTTTATAATAAAAAAGGATATCCGAAATAATATGGATATCCTTTTTAAACTAATATTAATACTATTTATTTTTCTAGAGTTAATGAGTCAATAATTTAACTGATTTTTGGCCATCAACTGTTTTTAAGGTTGCTATCCATAATCCTGATCTAAAAGTGAAATCCGTATCTGAATTTGTTTTAAAGGATTTAACCAATGCACCTGTAATACTATAAATATTAACCTCGGTTTTTGTTTTTACGTTTGACACATAAATTCTATTACCTACGGCTCTCATGTTTGTTGAAACTTGCGATTTAAAATCATCAGCACTCAGAACAAGACCAGTAGTTCCTATTGAGCTTGCAGGAGAAACAACCATTTTACATAAATAAACAGCAGCATCATCATAAATATAAATATTCCCAGAGCCTCCTGTGTAATTGACAGTTTCAATGACATATCCTGAAGCAGGAATTAGTACTGAACCAAATGGAACAAAAGAGTCATCAGACAAATAAACAGTTCGCCCAGAGCTGCCCCTTAACCATAATTTTACTGTGCAGGCACCAGTAACAGCAAAATAAATATACCTTTTTGATGGTTGTAAAACTCCACCTCCAAGATCAGAAATACCAGAATCCCCATTGAATTTAAAACGGGTAGTTGAACTGTAACCATCAATATCACCAGCGGTTTGCCAATTACTTACAGATCCATTAGAACTATCAATTATACCAATATTTGAAGTTGAAGTAGTACCCATATATATACCCAGGTTATCCCTTACTTCGTTATCAGCAACACCTGTTGCATCTGGACCCCAATTAACAGTATCAGAACCACCGAAGTCCCAAACCTTATCTTGAGCTTGTAAAGTTGCCGCAAAAAACAGTATCGGCAAAATAATTAAAAGTAATTTTTGTTTCATGTTTTTTAGTTTTAGTTAAAATAATGTAATCGATTACCAAATATATACAATTTTTTATACAGTCAGTATAGTTTTGTCATATTTTTTTCATTGACAGAAAATTAACAGATATTTATAATAGTTTTAAAGTATACTCATGTAAAACAAAAAAAGCTATAATTGTGTTTTACATTAGGTAGATTATTGAAAATAAATTTTGTAATAAAAAAAAAACTTTTATATTTGTGTAATCGATTGCACTTTATTATAACAATAAAACAAATTTAAACAAGAAATTATACTAGGTGCAAGTTGGTTACAAAAAATTAATAACTAAACTATACTATTTTATGACAAACAATTGTACTGATTATTTGTTTCTCAAATCCAAAGTAAGAGAAATGAAGAAATCCTTTTCAAAAAAGACTTATTTAATTTTACTATTTGGAATATTTGTGTTCAGCAGTACTAATATGCTAGCTCAAAGTAAAATTATAAGTGGGACAGTAATTGATGGTGATTTAGGAGGGCCTTTACCTGGTGTAACAGTTCTTGTTAAAGGAACATCCAATGGTGCTGCAACAGATTTTGATGGAAATTTCACGGTGAGCGTTGATAACCCAAACGCCATTTTAGTGTTTTCCTACATTGGGTATCAAACCCAAGAAGTTAATGTGTCCGGCAAAACTACCTTAAATGTTTCCCTTCAACCTAGTTTGGAATCATTGGATCAAGTTGTGGTTATAGGTTATGGTACAGCTAAAAAATCGGATTTGACCGGTTCAGTGGTTACTATAGGTGGTGATGATTTAAAAAAACAATCTATATCAAACGTTGCTGAAGCTTTAACCGGGCGTTTGGCAGGTGTGCAAGTCACATCATCTGAAGGGTCACCTGATTCAGAAATCAAAATTAGAGTTCGTGGTGGTGGTTCATTAACCCAAGATGCTTCTCCATTAATTATTGTTGATGGGTTTCCCGTAAACAGTATGAGCGATGTATCGCCTGCCGATATTGAAAATATTTCGGTTTTAAAAGATGCCTCATCAACTGCCATTTACGGTTCCAGAGGTGCCAATGGTGTTGTAATTATAACCACTAAAAGTGGTAAAGACGGTAAAATATCTACCAATTTCAATATGTTTTATGGTGTTAGTAAAATTGCTAACACAATTGACGTATTAGAACCTCAAGACTTTGTGAAATGGCAATATGAATATGCTCTACTTGACAACCCAGATGATTTAAGTTCATACGAAAAGTATTTTGGCCAATGGCAAGATTATGATCAATATATTGGCATGAAAGGGAACAACTGGCAAAAACAAATTTATGGCAGAATGGGAGAGGTACAAAGCCGCGATCTAGCCGTAAGAGGGGGTTCTGAAAAAATGAACTTCAACTTTAATTATGCTCATTACGATCAAAAAGCGATTATGATAGGCTCAAATTTCAAAAGAGACAACTTATCCTTGGCATTAAAAAGCAAAGCTGGTGAAAAGGTTGACTTATCATTCACATTCCGTTATTCCAATACAGAAATCAACGGAGGTGGCGCTAATGAACAAAATGAAGTGTCATCAGCAGATGCCCGTTTAAGACATAGTGTAGGGTATTCTCCTATTCCACTTCCCGGACTAACTACCACCAATACAGATGAAGCACTCTCAAGTTATTTGGTGAATCCATTTGTTGCCGTTGACGATAATCAGCGTAAACAGCTTAGAAAAAATTTCAACTTGTTAGGGAGCATGACTTGGGAAATAATAGATAACCTAAGTTACAAAACAGAATTAGGTCTTGATAACCGTAATGATTTAGACTATCGTTTTTATGGTCGCTCAACATATTATGCAAGCAATAGGCCTCCTGCCGAATTACAAGGTTTACCTTCTTTATTATCTACCGATGAAAAACGAGTTAAATTTAGAAATGCCAATACATTCAATTATGATTTTAAAAATGTTTTGGGAGATAACCACGCTTTAAAATTACTTTTAGGAGAAGAGATGATTGTTGAGCGCCGTAATGAGGTTGAAAGTGAAATTCAAGGATTTCCAAAGTTTTTTGACTTTGATACATCTAGACACTTAACAACTCAAGGAACCCCTTTAACTGTTGATGATTTTTATAGTCCAGATGATAAATTATTATCATTTTTTGGTCGAGTTAATTATGACTTTAAAAACAGATACTTATTTACTGCCACTTATAGGGCAGATGGTTCCAGTAAGTTTTTAGGTAGCAATCAATGGGGTTACTTCCCTTCTGCTGCAGTTGCTTGGAAATTGTCTGAAGAAAATTTCTTAAAAAATGCTTCTTGGATTAACACTCTTAAACTTAGATTAAGTTATGGTGAGGCTGGTAACAACAATATACCATCAGGACAAACCGTACAGAGTTTCCAATCTAAAACGACATCTTATATCAATGGGGTTTCTAGTTATTGGGCTGCTTCAAACACATTAGCAAACCCAGACTTAAAATGGGAAACTACCGTAACTAAAAACCTTGGTTTGGACTTTGACTTTTTCAAAGGACGTATTAGTGGGTCTGTTGAGGCCTATAAAAACGTAACTACAGACCTATTAATAAATTTCCCTGTACCAGGTTCTGGTTATGATACTCAATACAGAAATATGGGAGAAGTTCAAAATACAGGGATTGATGCTTCATTAAATGTGGTTGCTATAAGTAAACTGGATTATGGTTTAAGTTTCTCGTTTAATATGGGCTTCAACAAAAACAAAATAAATTCACTAGGTGTGATGGATGATTTTGGAATCAATACAAACTGGGCATCAACTCAAATAGGAAATGATTATGTTGTAAATGTTGGAGAATCTGTGGGTGCTATGTACGGTTACCAGAATGACGGACGTTATGAGGTATCTGATTTTGATTACGATGTTTCTTCTGGAACCTACACTTTAAAAGCTGGTGTTGCAGACAACTCTGCCGTTATAGGACAGGTTATGCCAGGTAGCATTAAATTAAAAGACATCAACGGCGACGGTGTTGTAGATGTCAATGATAACACTATTATTGGTGATGCCAATCCAAAGTTTACAGGCGGTTTTACATTAAATGCCAATGCCTATGGATTTGATTTGTCCGCTGCATTCAATTTTAGCGTTGGAAACGATATATACAATGCCAATAAAATTGAGTTTACAACATCAAACCAAAATGGACAATATAGAAATTTAAGCACAATTATGGCTGATGGAAAACGCTGGACAAATTTAGATCCAGCTACAGGCCAATTAGTAACAGACCCTACACAGTTGTCTGCACTTAATGCCAATACCACTATGTGGTCTCCGTTTATGTCCCGTTATTTATTTAGCGACTGGGCCGTTGAAGACGGTTCTTTCTTAAGATTGAATACACTTACTTTAGGGTATACAGTTCCTGAATCATTGCTTACTGACGTTGGTGTTTCTAAACTAAGGTTTTACCTTACCGCTAATAATGTTTTCATTATTACAAACTATTCAGGTCTTGACCCTGAAGTTAATACAAGAAGAAAAACACCGCTAACTCCTGGAGTGGATTATTCTCCATACCCAAGAAGTAGGTCATTGGTTTTTGGTTTAAACCTTAATTTTTAATTAAATATTACTTAGAAGATGAAACATATACTAATAATTTATGGAATACTAATAGCAGGGCTTTTTACTTCTTGTCAAGAAACACAAGGCGACTTTTTAGATGCTCCTGCTAAATCTACCTTAGATGAGTCCCTTATTTTTTCCACACCGGGATTAGCTAGAGGTGCTATAAATGGTATTTTAGAGCCCATGGGGCAAACAAACTCCTACAGAGGGCGTTTTATACCATTTTACGGATTCAATACAGATGCCGAATACAACTACAGTTCTGATGACGCTGGAAGTTCACAAGGAGAACTTATGATTTATGACACCAAGCCAAATAATTCACAAATGAATTCTACAAACAATGCTTGGGCCATGATGTATTCGGGCATAGAACGTGCCAATATTGCCATTCGTGGTATACGTACCTATGGTAATCCAGAGCCTGGAAATGAATTGGGTCAATTACTGGGTGAAGCCCTTACGTTGAGAGCCATCTATTATGCTGACCTTATGAAAGCTTGGGGAGACGTTCCAGCTCGTTTTGAACCGATCAACTCTGAAACTATTTATTTACCAAAATCAAGCCGTGATGTTATCTACAAACAAATTATAGCAGATCTTGGCGAAGCAGAAACATTGGTTCCATGGCCAAATGAATCTCCAGAGACTTCTACCGTAGAGACTGTCAACAAAGCTTTTATAAAAAGCTTTAGAGCGCGTTTGGCAATGGTTGCCAGTGGTTACCAACAATATCCTGATGGTATCCACAGAAGTACCGATCCTGATCTTTCTGTAGCAAACATGTACAAACTAGCACTAGATGAATGCCGTGATGTAATAAACAGTGGTAAAGCACATTTAGAACCATCGTTTAAAACATTATGGGAAAAATATAACCAAGAAGATATATCTGCAGGTGGCGAACCGCTTTGGCAAATTCCATTTGCTGATGGTCGTGGACGTGTATTATTCTCATTTGCCGTACGTCACCGTAGCGTTGACCAATATACTGGCCAAGGTCGTGGCGGAATTGCAGGACCACTTCCAACCGTTTTTTATGATTATGACGAAGCTGATAACCGTAGGGATGTAACCTGTGTTCCTTATCAATGGGGAACAGCAGTTAATGGCGTTTCCCAACAAGAATTAGTAGGATTGGATACCTGGTATTTTGGAAAGTATCGTTATGAGTGGATGACACGTTATGTAACGTCAACCAATGATGATGGTGTGAATTTTATGTACATGCGTTACGCAGAAGTACTTTTAATAGCTGCTGAAGCAGCCAATGAACTTGAAGGACCAGCTGCAGCTGCACCATATCTAAAACAAGTTCGTAGCAGAGCGTTTAATGCTGCTGATCAAGCCCAAAAAGTAGATGCCTATGTTAATAGCTTATCAAGTAAAGAAGCTATGTTCAATGCTATTGTAAAAGAACACATGTTTGAATTTACTGGCGAGATGGTTCGCAAACAATCACTTATTCGTTGGAATTTATTGAAAACCAATTTAGATGAAGCAATAGCTAAAATGGAGGATTTAAAAAATCGTACGGGTGACTATGCAGATGTTCCAACAACACTTTACTATAAATACGAAGCTGATAACGAAACACTTGATATTTATGGATTAAACAGAGGAGAGAATGTTGATCCGGGAGTAGAATACTCTGCTAAAAGCTGGGACGCTCTAGATGATACTATGATCAACTCTTTGTATAAATCAGGCGTAAATCCTGATGACAGACAATTCTGGCCTATATGGCAAGTATTTATTGATGGAAGTAATGGCAAATTGGTCAATGACTATAACTATTAGAAAACCACAAAAATTAATAACAAGTTTTTAAGATTATGAAAAAATATAAATATATATTAAAAGTATTGTTTACAGTGTCTTTGGCATTTATTGTTACCAATTGTGGTTATAATGAAGATGTTATAGAAGAGTTGGCTGTAAACAGAGAATTTGCCCCTGTAGCGTTAACGGCGCGCGTTAGAAATCAAACCATTGTGGAGTTGAATTGGACCGTAGATCCCAATGTAGACCATTATGTGGTAGAATTCAGTGCCGATGATCCAAATTTTACCACCGTTTTCAAATCTGTTGATGTTACAGGTGATCAGTTACCTGTTCAGATTGCTTTGGAGGGTGAAACAGTTTATTCAATTAGAGTAAAAGCTATAAGCGCAAGAGGGCTGGATGAATCTAAGTGGTCACTTACAGAAGCAACAACGCTAACCGAACAGATTTTTATAGCTGGTGAACCTGGTGATATTGAGGCCACTCAGGCTACATTAAGATGGGTTGCAAATAGTAATGTGACTAAAATTGTTGTACAACCGGGTGATATTACCCATGACATTACACCTCAAGAAAAAATAGATGGCGTTGCTGTGATTACCGGATTAACTGGTGAAACAGATTATACAGCAACTTTGTACAATAATACAAAAGTAAGAGGCATCACAACGTTTACCACTGGAATTGATGTAGGCGATAATACTTTGGTTTTACCCACTGATGATTTATTCCAAATGATTGCTGATGCCGCTCCTGGAGATATTTTACTCTTGGAACAGGGTGATTATACGTCTCAAATTGGAACAATAACATTAGATAAATCAATTACCATTCAAGGTTTAAGGACAGATTTTAAACCACAGTTAAAAGTTAGCTTTTCAATTGTTGATGGTGCTACTGATGTAAATTTAATCGATTTAGATCTTACAGGTGATACAGTTACACAATTAACTGATGTTGTAAGATATACCGGAGCTGGTAATTATAATTCCCTTTTAGTTAGTGGTTGTAACATCCATGACTATGACCGTTCGTTCATAGCTGGCAACCAAACCGATGCCATTGTACAATCAGTAACAGTTGAAAATTGTGTGGTAACCAATATTCTCACAAGTGGTGGTGATTTTATTGACTTCAGAAATTCTGATGTATTAAACGTTAGTGTTTCCACCAGTACTTTTAATAATTGTGCACCTGGTCGTGACTTTTTCCGACTTGATGATGCAGGAACTTCTACCCAAACGGGTTTAACATGTAATGTTCTTTTAGATCAGTGTACCTTGTATGGTTGTTCAAATACTACTGATAGAATTTTATATGTAAGATTCCAATTAAATAAAATAACGGTAACCAATAACTTGTTTGCAGAAACAACCGCTTATTATTCAAACCAAAGTAGAACGGATCCAAATCCAACTTTTGATAATAATAATTATTTCAACGCACCAGGATTCTATACAACCAATACCGTATATGACGCAACTACATCATATACAACCTTGGATCCAGGATTTACTGATGCTGCCAGCGGAGATTTTACGGTAACAAATCAAACATTGTTGGATAACCAAGTTGGAGACCCTCGTTGGAGACAATAATAGTTTTTAACTTAAAAAAGTTAGTTATAACATAAAAAAAAAGAGGTATGCATCATTAGTTGTATACCTCTTTTTAATATAATCTTAAATTGTTGTTCCTTTTTATTTAAGGTAAACAACATTTTAAACCAAAAAAATTATAATGATAAAAAAAACGTTTCTTCTCATCTACAGCCTTTTGTTGGTTCATAACTTATCCTACTCACAGCAATTAGCATTCCCCTCAGCAGAAGGCTTTGGGCAATATGCAAGTGGCGGTAGAGGTGGCATTATTTATAAAGTGACCAATTTAAATGATGATGGCGAAGGAAGTCTTAGGAAAGGTATTTTAAAAAGTGGTCCTAGAATCATCGTCTTTGATGTATCTGGAACCATTGAGCTTCAAAGAGATTTAGACATAAATAAGGGCGATTTAACCATACTAGGCCAAACGGCGCCTGGAGAAGGTATAACCCTTAAAGGCTATCCTGTGACCATTAAAGACAGTAATGTTATCATAAGATATCTAAGATTTAGAATGGGAGACATTAATAAAATTGAAGGTGATGCCCTTGGCTGTCGAGATTCCAAAAACGTCATCATTGACCATTGTTCCATAAGCTGGTCAACGGATGAGGCCGGGTCTTTCTACAATAATACCAATTTTACACTGCAATGGTGCATCATTTCCGAAGCATTAAACAATTCTGTTCACCATAAAGGGCCACACGGCTATGGTGGTATTTGGGGCGGTGTGAAAGCATCATTTCACCACAACTTAATTGCTAACAATAATAGCAGAAACCCAAGATTCAGTGGGTCATCCACTACATTAAATTCTGTAAACGAATTTGTGGATTTTAGAAACAATGTTATTTATAATTGGGGAAATAACAGTATTTATGGGGGCGAAAAAGGCGAATACAACATTGTAAATAACTATTTTAAACCAGGTCCAGCAACAGAATCTTCAAAACGTTCCAGAATTGTTGAGCCCTATGAACCTTATGGTAAATTCTATGTTGACGGCAACTATATGGAAGGCTCTAAACAGGTTACAAAGAATAATTGGGATGATGGTGTACAATGCGATAATCCTCAAGCAGCTAAAATAAATGAGCCTATTGGTATATCAAATAACGTAAAAACTACATGTGCAGTTCAAGCTTATAAAGATGTTCTTATGAAAGCTGGCGACAACCTATTTAGAGATGCAGTAGATTCAAGAATAATAAGAGACACCAAAGAAGGACGTGCCGATTATAAAAATGGCATCATAGATTCGCAAGACAATGTTGGCGGTTGGCCAATTCTAAAAACAGAAGACCCACCAAAAGATCTAGATGAAGATGGCATGCCCGATATCTGGGAAGAAAAAAATGGTTTAGATCCAAAAACAAACGATTCTAATTTATATACTTTAGATACAAAATATACAAACATTGAAGTTTACGCCAATTCTTTAATCCATTCCGTGTAAAATCTCTGTGAATTTTAGAAATTGTAGATACTTAAAACTAATTATAACGCTCATGAAAATCATAAAATCAAATTTATTTTACAATTTAATATGTTTCTTAGCAATAGGAATTGTATTCTCTTCATGTAAAGAAAATAAAAAAACAACAGTAGCTACGTCAGCCTTTGCTGCTGCTGATACAATCATTGCTTCCATTAAAAACCCTGAGTTTCCGGATAAAACTTTTAACATCATGGATTTTGGTGCTGTGGCGGATGGCGTTACAAACAATACCGAAGCTATCAACAAAGCCATTGACTCGTGCAGTAACTCTGGTGGTGGTAAAGTCATCATCCCATCCGGTGACTTTTTAACAGGACCAATCGTTTTAAAGAGCAATGTAAACCTTCACTTGGAAGAAGGGGCTACGGTACTTTTTTCAAAAGACAAAAACGATTACCTCCCAGTTGTTCTCACCTCTTATGAAGGCACTGAAATGATGAACTATTCGCCATTGGTTCGTGCCTATAAACAAAAAAACATAGCGGTGACCGGTAAAGGTGTTTTTGATGGCCAGGCAGGTAATGATAATTGGTGGCCTATGAACGGCAATAAAAGATTTGGTTATCAAGAGGGAGAACCCAGTCAACGTGATGACCACAACTTACCCAGATTGCGTAAAATGAATGAAAATAACACACCAGTTGCTGAGCGCGTGTTTGGTGAAGGTCACCAATTTAGGCCTTCCTTTTTTGAGCCGTTTGAATGCGAAAATGTGCTTGTTCAAGGAGTGACGTTTACAAATGCACCGTTTTGGATTTTACATCCCATGAAATGCAATTATGTAAGGGTTGACGGTGTAACAGTAAGAAGCCATGGCCCAAACAATGATGGCTGTGACCCAGAATTTTCTAAAAATGTACACATTGACAATTGTGTATTTGATACGGGCGACGATTGTATTGCCATCAAATCCGGGAGAAATGATGAAGGCAGAAGAATTAATATCCCCAGTGAAAATATAGTGGTTGAAAACTGCAACATGAAAGACGGCCACGGAGGTGTGGTCATTGGAAGTGAGATTTCAGCAGGCGTTAGAAACGTGTATGTGCGTAATTGTAAAATGGACAGCCCAGAACTGGAACGAGCCATTCGGATAAAAACCAACACGATACGTGGTGGTTTTGTAGAAAATGTATTTGTCAAGAACATCCAGGTGGGGCAAGTAAAAGAAGCTGTCTTAAAAATAAACACATACTATGCCATTTATGACAATCAAGAGGGGCATTTTATCCCCTCCATAAAAAATATCCATTTAGAGGATGTTCAGGTTGAAAATAGTGGCGAGTATGGTATTTTAATAAAAGGACGATCAGACAATCCCGTTAAAAATGTTACCCTGACCAATGTAACCATCAAAGGTGCCAAAACGCCTGTATCTGTTGAGAACTCAGAACCCATTGTGTTTAAAAACACAACCATAAACGGAAAACAATATTAAAAACACTAAAAAAAATATATCATGAAAAAACTGGCTTTCTTATCCCTTATCATTTTAAGTTTGGTTTCCTGTAAAGAAAAAAAATCTGAAAGTAATTCTGAAGCTAAAGCAGAACAGAAAAGTGAAATGAGATCTTCATCAAAATCCTATGCGGAACTTTCCATTGCACAAGGTGGAAAATGGATTGATGGTTCAAGAGGACACAAAGAATATGATGGTGGAACGTCTTTTAAAAATGTTGATTCCTTAACGGTTCCCAAAGAACATACCGATCATTCCTGGTATATACGCTATGAGGGACCAGGCTGGGAAAACAGCCAAATTGGGTATCGCCTATATCTGGATTGGAGAAATGCCATAGATATATTTGGAAAAAAAGTAGACACGTTGGTATTGCCGTATGTTGGTCAAGATGGTTTTGATTCCTATCACGAACCATCGCCTTGGGGGCAGGACATCCTAAAGGCTGGAAAATCAATGGGAATTGGTGGTTATGGCCGCATGGTAGCCGATACAGTAGCTCATTTTAGAAGTGTAAAAAATACGTTTGCCACAGTTAAAAATTCAGACGGTTACTCAACAATTAATATTTCTTATGAAGATTGGAAAACTGGGGATGACAGCATCAATTTACATGCACAACTTACTATGTATCCCAATGACCGATTTACAAAAGCAGAATTAACGCCTTCAAAAGCGATTACTGGTATTTGTACAGGAATTGTAGATCATGGCGTTGCCTTTCATAAAAAGGAAGGTGAAAAATGGGCATACATAGCTACTTACGGATTGCAAACTTTAGCAAGTCCACCTGACAATTTGGGTATGGCTCTCTTTTATAAATTAGATGAAGTCGCCGAACAAAAGAAAGGTCAATATGAACATTTAGTGATTTTTAAACCTAGTACCGAAACCATTACCTATTACTTTTTAGGTGCTTGGGAGCAAGAACCTGATGGTATCAAAACAGAAGAAGCATTTATTCAAGATTTGAATAAAAAATTAGAAGTGCTAGATAAAACCAATGTATTAAAATAAGGTCTCCATGAAAAACTTAACTAGACATATAGTGTTGTTTTCTATTGTGGTAGGTTTATCAGCTACGGCCTGCAAAGACTCAAAAAAAGAAAACGCACAAGAAACTGCCTCTGTTGAAAAAATTGTTCCAGAAAACCTGAAATGGTCAGAGCGCATGATGCTCTCAGAGATTGAGCGCTTCCCGGAAGCAACAAAACTGGACTTTTCGGAGGAGCCCCGCTGGACCTATACTCCAGGATTGGTTTTATCGGCTTGTAGTAGGGTTTACGAACAAACAAAGAACCAAAAATATTATGATTACATCTATGATTATGCCAATACATTGATTGACAGTACAGGTAACATTGATACCTATAAACTGTCCAATCAAAACCTGGACATGATCAAGTCCGGTGACGTGCTGTTGTATTTATATCCAAAAACAAAGGAAGAGCGTTTTTTGATAGCCATGCAAACCTTAAACAAGCAACTGGAATCACAGCCCAAAACATCTGATGGCGGTTATTGGCACAAAAAAAGATATCCCTACCAAATGTGGCTGGACGGACTGTATATGGCAGAACCGTTCCATGCTCATTATGCAAAGGATTATATAGAGGATGACGCAAAAAGACAACAGGTATACAACGACGTTGTTTTACAATTTGATCTGATACAAAAACACAGTCGTGATGAAAAAACAGGGCTCCTGTACCACGGATGGGATGAAAGCAAGGAACAACAATGGGCCAATAAAAAAACCGGCAACTCACAAAACTTTTGGTCAAGGGGCATGGGCTGGTACGGTATGGCCATGGTAGATGTGTTGGACTTTTTACCTGAAAACCATCCAGGACGAGCAAGAATCATTACCTATTTAAACCAATATGCTGAGGCCATTAGCAAAGTCCAGGACCAGTCTGGTTTGTGGTGGCAAGTTTTGGACCAAGGAAAACGGGAAGGAAACTATCTGGAAGCCACAGGAACAGCCATGTTTACCTATACGTTGGCAAAAGGAGTTCGCAAAGGCTATTTGCCAGAAAAATTTCTGGATGTAGCCAATAAAGGCTATAATGGTATATTGGAAAATTTAATTTCTGTTGAAGACAACGGCGTTGTAAACCTAAACAAATGCTGTGCCGTTGCTGGTTTGGGCGGTAATCCATACAGGGACGGCTCCTTTGAATACTACATTAATGAACCCATACGCTCTAACGACCCAAAAGGAACGGGCCCATTTATCATGGCCAGCCTAGAACTGAACAAATAAAAGCCTCATTTATGAAACTGTGTTCCATTGTAGTTTTTGCTTTTTTATCAAATGTGCTATTGGCACAAAACAAACCCTATGTTTCAGAGGTTTGGGTAGCCGATAATGGTAATGGCACCTATAAAAACCCAATCATTTATGCAGACTACTCCGATCCTGATGTGGTTCGGGTTGGAGACGATTATTATATGACAGCCTCAAGTTTTAACGCAGCACCGGGATTGCCCATTTTGCATTCCAAAGACATGGTAAACTGGACCTTAATCAACCATGCCTTACCAGAACAAGTTCCTACCGAAGTATTTAAAATACCACAACATGGCAATGGTGTTTGGGCGCCGAGTATTCGTTACCACAACAATGAACTCTACATCTATTGGGGCGATCCAGATTTTGGTGTTTATATGGTAAAAACAAAAGACCCCTATGGTAAATGGGATGAACCCGTTCTTGTCATGGAAGGCAAGGGCATCATTGATACCTGTCCGCTTTGGGACGACAATGGTAATGCCTACTTGGTACACGCTTATGCTGGAAGCAGGGCTGGTGTAAAAAGTTTGTTATCGGTAAACAGAATGAATCCTGAAGGCACAAAGGTAATTGGCAAAGGCATCCATGTATATGATGGGCATGATCTAGATGATACCATTGAAGGGTCAAAGTTCTACAAACGTAACGGCTACTATTATATTTTTGCTCCTGCAGGTGGTGTTCCCACGGGTTGGCAAGTGGTTTTAAGGTCTAAGAATATTTATGGCCCTTATGAAAGAAAAGTTGTGCTAGAGCAAGGAAGTACCAAGATCAACGGTCCGCATCAAGGAGCCTGGGTGGACACGCCAAATGGCGAATCGTGGTTTTATCATTTTCAGGATGTTGGTGCCTATGGACGCATTATTCATTTACAACCCATGACATGGAAAAACGATTGGCCCATTATGGGTGAAGATTTTGATGGCAATGGTATTGGAGAACCTGTAATGTCTCATAAAAAACCGAATGTTGGTAAAACCTATCCGATAGAAACACCAGCTGAAACCGATAATTTTGATGGAACAGATATTGGCCTTCAATGGCAATGGAACGCCAATCCTGATGTGGTATGGCATGCTAAATTGCCTGGTAATGGTTATTTAAGACTGTTTTGCATTATAACTCCAGAAGATGCCCCTAACCTTTGGATGGCCCCTAATTTATTACTTCAAAAATTCCCGGCTCCTAATTTTACCGCTTCAACAAAAATCACTTTGATCCCAGAGGAAGCAACCAGTGGCAAAACCGCCGGATTGATCATCATGGGCATGGATTACGCAACCTTAAGCATTTCAGTGGATGAAAACGGTTATTTTATCAAACAAACCGAGGCCATTAATGCCATAAACGGTGCTGAAGAAAAAATAAATGAAGAAGTGCGTCTAAAAACAAATTCAGCGTATTTTAGGGTGGATGTATCGGCACCTGATGCCATGTGTCAATTTAGTTACTCTGAAAACGGAAAAACATATAAAAAAATAGGAAAGCCTTTTAAAGCCAAAGAAGGCAAATGGATTGGAGCTAAAGTTGGCCTGTTTAGCGTTAGCACAAAAGAAGCAAAACGATACGGTTATGCTGATGTGGATTGGTTTAAAATCTCTAAATAAAATGAAACTTTTGAAGTTGAGCACAATCTCAGTTACTGTTTTATTCATTCTAAATCTCAAGGTTTATTCGCAAGAAAAAAAAACGTTTAAACCTTACACGATTGAAAGTACTTATCAAAAATTAAAAAAATACTACAATTTTATTACACCCATTGAACCATTGGTTTCTGATAAAATTGTTGCTAAAGAAAATATAACCTATAAGAAAATAAATAAAGAGAAGTTAAAGTTAGACATCTATTTGCCTATTGATAAAACAAAAAAAACATACCCAGTAGTTTTACTGATTCATGGTGGTGGGTGGCTTACAGGTCAAAAAGAAAATGAGCGTGTTATGGCACAACATCTGGCCTTAAATGGCTACGTGGCTGTAGCAGTCTCATACAGACTGGGGCTTGTTGCACCCTACCCAGCTGCAGTCATCGACTTGAAAGATGCTATTAGATGGATGCGAAAACATGCTAAAAAATATCACATAAACCCTAATAAATTTGCTGTTTTAGGAGCATCAGCTGGCGGTCAACTGGCAACGCTAATTGGTGTGACTCCAAATTCTGTGATTTATGGAAAAGACGCTACTGTTTCTGACGAAGTACAGGCTATTATCAATATTGACGGTATTGTATCGTTTATTCACCCTGAAGCCTCGGCAGAATCTAAACCTGGCAAAGTATCCATGGCAGGTATTTGGCTAAATGGTGAAAAAGAAAACAATTTTAAAAATTGGAAAGAGGCTTCACCATTAGAGTATGTTGATGAGCATACCCCTCCTACTCTTTTTATAAATAGTGCCCAGCCTAGATTTCATGCTGGACGCGACAATATGATTGCTACCCTCAATAAATACAAGATTTACAATGAGGTGCACACTATTCTGGATACACCGCACTCGTTTTGGCTCATGCATCCTTGGTTTGAAACCACGTTAAGCTATACTATTGCTTTTTTAGATAAAGTGTTTAAAAAGCCATAAATAAAATCCACTATCTGAATAATTAGTTTCAAAAAAGAAACAGATAGACAAATAACATATAAAAGAGATATGAATATTTGTTGAATTCAAATTTTTTAATATATTTATGCAATCGATTACAAATATTCATAATACTAAAAAACACTAACATATTAACTAGTTTGTCAATCATCGTTATTTTTAAAGTATTATTTATTTATTTTTTAATGCAATCGATTACTTAATAAAACTATTGAAATACTGACTAGAAAACTATAAACACTAACTAAACTTAAAAAAATGAAGAAAAAATTATCCTTTATTTTAATGATTCCATTGCTCTTTGTTGCTTTTATTTCACAAGGACAAATCTCAAATCCCATTACTTATGACTTTAGGGACGGATCCATTATCAGTAATCAACAAAGTGCTGATGGTAAATTAACACTAGGTGGAACTTATCTTTATAAAGACGGAACTTATGGCCTTGATTTAAAAGTGGATCAAGTGATAAGTTTACAAGTAGATGGTAGTTGCACCATTCGTTTTCTTGGATCCCAATATTCAGGATTAGATGTAAAGGGTACCGCTATAAATGATGGTGATTTAGGGACTCAAGTTGGGAAAGTCACTAATAATTTGTCTGATACATTTGATTTCGTGTATTCTGGATTGGCAACAACCTTAACTTTCACAACAGTAGCTGCCACTGGCAATGATTTATATTTACCATCTATTGAAGTCATTCCAGCCCAAGCGGGTAAAGATTTCTCTACTGCTGAAAAAAACATTGCCTACTATTTCGACCTTAGGGATGAAAGTATAATTACTAGCACTTATCAGGGTAATATTTATGAACAGGGGCTATTCAAAATAGATGCTGGTTGCTGCAATGCTTATGGCTACAAAGACACTCAGCATGGCATTATGTTCAAAGATGGCAACATGATTACATTACAGGTTGCCGGAAACAGTTATATAAGATTAGGAGGTGATCAATATTCTGGAGGTACTATTACTGCAACAAGTTCAACAGGTGCTTTTGATGTCACTTCTCAATCACACGCAACTTCAACCACATATCCACAAGGATCAGATGGTGGCCCATGGGTAGATTTTCTGTATGTAGGAACAGCTGGCACAGTAACCCTCACTAATAATGGTAGCACAAGCTATTTACCATACATTGAAATATCACCTGTTCCATATAGTGTCTCATTAAGTTCATATGTGCAAAAATCAGGAACGATTACTCTTAATGGTGTTGATATTAGCCTAACATCTGGAGCAACAGCTTCAGACAATGCAGTTATTAGCGTTAGTACAGGTATTGTTCTATCTGCATCAAAAGATGCTGGTTCAGTAGCAATTGACTTAGGCGGTCAAGATTTATCAACCCTTACTCCTTCACTTTCTGGAGATATTGCTTCGGCAGTGATTAATGGAAATAACTTAGACATTACCTTTACCGATAATAGTACAGACCCTAAAACCTATTCCATAGCTTTATACGATAACAGTTATTTACATGGTATAACAACTTATGATTTTAGAGGAACAGAAGGGGCTACTTTGATAGCTGCAGGTCAAAGTACCGATGGTTTCTTAACATTGTCAGGCACCTACGCCCAGCATAATAACGACCCTAATAGTGCTTATGGCCTTAATATGAAAGTTGATTCTCAAATCAATATTCAACTTACCGGAAGCAATTCTGTACGTCTTCTTGGATCAAAATATTCAGGACTGAATATGGAAGGGACCGAAACAACGGCAGGTGATTTAGGTACCGTTAGCACTACAGTAACAAATGATTTATTGGATACTTACTCGTTGGTTTATTCAGATCCAGCGCTAAAAAAAGGAAGCCCATCCATTGCTTTTAAAGCTATTGCTGGCACAAACAATGATATTTATTTACCCAAACTAGATGTTATCCCAGCTCAATTAGGTGCTGCTTATACATCGCCTGTTAAAAATATACCTTATTATTTTGACTTTAGAGATGGCAGTATCATACCTACAGCAACGAATGGCCAATCAGATATATCAAAAGGTCTAGTAGATGTTATAGTTGGTTCAAGCAATGCCTATGGTTATAATGGGACACAACATGGTTCTATCTTAAAACCAGGAAATCAAATTATACTGAAGGTTGCTGGAAATTCTCATATTAAGATAGGCGGTAGTATTTATTCTTCCGGAAATATTTCAGTTTCAAGTACAACGGGAAGTTTTGATACGCCGTCTAAATCGGCAACCACTGGTGGTAACTTTGGTAATGACGGTGATACCATAGACTTTGTTTATGCAGGAACCGCCGGGACTGTTGTACTTGACTTTAGTGGCACTACCTATGTTCCATACATTGAAGTTTCTCCAATTCCATACGATGTAAACTTAACACCTTGGATACAAAAATCAGGTACTATTACGCTTAATGGAACCCAAATTGATTTTACTTCAGGTGCTGATGCCAGTGAAGCAGCAACCGTTTCAGTAAGTGCTGGAACCGTATTCAGTGCCACCAACACATCCGCTTCCATTGAAATTGATTTAGGTGGGGCAGACCTATCATCCTTCTCACCAACAGTATCAGGAGATATTGCTTCTACTTCAGTTAACGGAAACGAGCTTACTATTACTTTTACCGACACCTCTACTGATCCAACATCATATGTGTTAAATATTTCTGACAGTGCCAATGTTGTTACTGCTAACCCAGGAGAAACGTATATTTATAATTTTGCAGATGGTTCAGTGCTACCTCAAACCAGTTACTCCTCTTTACGATATGAAACATTCAAAACTAGCGATGGTATTGTTACCATAAACAGTAATACAACCGATCAAGCAGGTCAATTTGGTTTTCATGATGGCACTCATGGTGGTGTATTTTTTCCTGGCAATTCATTTAACATGATAGTAGCAGGTAATGCCACTATTACATTTATAGTATGTCAATATGGTCAAGCTACTGATGCTGTATTAGAGTTTAAAGACATCAATGGAAATGTAATTGGCTCAATACCTGCACAAAACATTGCCGCTGCTGTAGATGGCGTTCCAATGAATTTTAGCTATACTGGTCCTGCTGGCACTATTTCAGCAACTTTAGTAAGTGCTGGATATCCAACAGCAGAAATTTATTTACATGGTATGTCTATTGAAAATGCAGCAGCCATTGAACCATCAAATGGTAAAATTGACGTTTGGGATTTTGGTGCTGAACAATTGGATGCAACTGTATATAATAACAAATTAGATGCTGCAACCATAAATGCATGGTATGATGCTTCCATCACTCCAGGTAGTGCGAGTACATCTAACACACTGCCATCATTTTCCGCTGGCGTTTTGAATTGGGTTGGCGGTAGTAATGACCGTTTAAGGACCTCTAACACAAGCCTTACACGATATGATGACAATCTTGGTGGTGTTTCTGATTATAGCGGTAGGATATATGTTAATGGAGCTGGCGCAACTGGAAGATACATGGGTTTAACACTAAGTGAGGATGATGAAGTAACGTTAGCCATGACCGCCCAAAATTCAAGTGGTAATATTCACTTTACTTATGTTGCTGATCCTGCTTTACAAGACGATGTAAAAATTGTTCCCACAAGTGGTTCAGTTACTTTAGTTAAATTCGTGGCAAAATATGCAGGCTCTTATCGAATTTATGATAGTGCAGATAAACCAAGCTATTATAGAATTGAAAGAAAAGACGCAACATACAAAACATTAACTGGAACTGTAGATGTCAGTCAAGCATCTGGTATTCCCAATGGATATTCAATAATCTTTACAAACGAGGCCGGTAAAGAATGGGCAGTAACACCTTCTGGTGGAACCTACAGTATCAATCTTCCGCAAGATTATACTTACAAATTAAGTTTAGCCAATGCTAATGGTTACGTTATAAGTAGCACAAAAACCAAACTTGTTGATGCCTCTTCAACAGCATTTGATATCACCATAATTCAAGTTGAGCTATATACTGTTTCTGGTAATATCACTGGATTAGGCTCTGATATTTCTAATGTAATGTTAACTTATACATCAGATCCTGCGGCAAATAAAATATTTGTTCCAGAACCTGTTATTGATACTAACACCTCTACATACACAGTTCAATTGGAGCCAAATGTAGAGTATACCATTTCTGCAGAAGGTGTCAATGATTTTGAGATTCCTGCCAACACTCTTACCATAGGAAATGCAGCCCAATCTGCTGATATTGACTTTACACTAAAACCTGTATTTAATGTAACCATTAATGCTATAGGGCTAGATGCTACTCAGTTAAATGATTTAGAAATAACCTTTTCTAATTTAAATGAGCCTGATTATAGTTATCATTTTACCGATATAACTTCGGTTGCCCTTAGAGATGGCGTTTACACGATGAATCTTACAGGTTTGGATAAATATCCATTGGAATTAGCGTTAACATCAAACTTGGTAGTTGCTGGTGCAGATACTTCAAAAGATTTAATGTTCAATCCTGTGACCAATTGGAGTTTTGATGATCAAGTTATATCCAATACAGATTTATATTATAAAGGGTTAGGTCTTGATGGCGCTAAAAATGAAATTGCCAAAGGTCATCTTGTCTGTTCGCCAGGGAATACAATTACAGTGCCTATAAACCCAGGTGAAAAAATGATAGTAACCTATTATTATTCAGCCGAGTTTTCTATAGATGGTGGAAACCCTGTTACTACTAGTAGTGGAAGCACATCAACTCTAGAAACCGCTACCTACATATATCCTGGTAGCACCCCTGGTAATGCAATAATAACCTGTTCTGGTTCAGGCACAACTTATATAACAAATATAGCTGTAAAAGCAATTGTGCCTTTTTCTGCAATAGTTACTGTTGGAACAGATAAAGATTATCAAACAATCAATAAGGCTTTAAATGCAATTGCAGAGATGGATAGACCAAATGATGAACGCGTAACCGTAATGATAGACCCTGGTAATTACGAAGAAATGCTCGTGATTAACAGTCCTAATATCTCATTGAAAAATGCTGGAGCCATGCCAAGTATTGCGCTTTTAAACAAAGGTGTAGATATAGATGCCAATGCCGTTAGAATCACTTCATATTATGGTCACGGTTACAACTATTACAGTATGGGACCAGATCAAAAATGGCATGAAGATGTATTAGCTGTAAATAAAGCAAATGGGTATTTAAGCTATGAAAATAAAGGTTCCGGAACTACAAATGGTTCCTATTGGAATGCAACCGTTGTAGTAACTGCTCCTGGTTTTGAAGCTGAAGACGTGATTTTTGAAAACTCTTTTAACCAGTACATTTCCAAAAAAGAATCTGAAGACATTGTTGTACCAAATAATGGCGCACCAACTGGTGGTGAAAGACCTAATACCTTAGGAGACACATCTGTACAAAACAGGGATTTAGGTTTTGTAGAAAGAGCTGCAGCCATTGCATTCACCAGCAGTGCAGACAAAGCCATATTAAACAATTGCCGTGTAGTAGGCCGTCAAGACTCTTTTTATGGTAGTGAGGGCGCGAGAGTGGTTATTTACAAAGGAGCCATGATGGGAGCTGTTGACTATATTTTTGGTGGTATGACAGCCGTATTTTATAAATCTGATCTTGTTTTAAACACTAGTGATTCAGGTAATGATACGTCTTACATTACTGCTGCCCAACAAGGCAGTAGCAGAGGTTATCTTATGTACCAATGTAATGTAAAATCTCCAATCCCCGGAGTTGAAACAGCTTCTTCTGATTGGGGCAAACCAGGATACTTTGGCCGTCCTTGGGCAGCCACAACAAGTGAGGTTGTATTTTACCAAACTAATATTGATATGTCACAGAATCCTAATTTTTCTGGTCAGTCAATGATTTTTCCAGAAGGCTGGAGAAACACTTTAGGTGGAGAATCAAGTATGATGTACGAGCGCAGCACAAATGAGTTAGCTGGAGTGGATAATTCTGGCAGCCGAGCCTCTTGGTCCACTGTTTTATCAACAGATCAATTAACAGACGGAACTGATATAACCACCTTTAACTTTACCAAAGGAAATGATGGTTGGGACCCAATACCTACATTAGATGCAGATGAGGATTCAGATTATGACGGTGTTCCTGATGTTAATGACAACTGTCCGTTTACAGCTAATCCAGACCAAGCTGATTTTAATAATAATGGTATAGGGGATGTTTGTGAGGATAGTGATGGTGATGGCATTTTAGATAGCGAGGATGTTTGTCCTGAATCTGACCCAGGCGTAACTGTTGATGTTTTTGGGTGTGAGGTTTTTGAATTGCCTTCAGATAATTTTTCAATCACAACAACATCCGTTACCTGTAACGGAGAAAACAATGGATTTATCAGTATTAGTGCTGTTAACAACAACTATACTTATATTGTTTCTGTTGATGGAAATGAAGCTACTCGTTTTACCGAAACGACCACGATAGATGGTCTTGCCGCTGGCACTTATAAGGTCTGTATCACAATAGAAGGAAGGGATGATTATAAGCAGTGTTTCAACATAACTATTGAAGGCCCAACACCACTGGAAGCTTATTCAAAGGTAAATCGTACAAAAAATGAAGTTTCAATTACATTATCAGGCGCCGATAGTTATAACATCAATCATAATGGCAAGCTATCAACTACTTCAAAAAGTTCGGTGGTGATCAATCTTGAAAAAGGCAACAATTCAATTGTTATCACTACAGATAACAGTTGCCAGGGTAAGTATTCAGAAAATATATTTGTTTCGGAAGATGTTTTGGTGTTCCCTAACCCAACGCAAGGAAAAATTCAAGTTTATGTTAATGGCAAAGATTCTAATGTAGATGTTGCGTTATTTGATCTTCAAGGAAGAATATATTGGAATTCAACAAAATCAGTTTCAAATAGTAGAATTATTGATCTTGATTTAGCAAACTTTAGCAATGGTATTTATTATTTGCAGTTACAGGCAGAAACAGTTAACAAATCAATTAAAATTGTAAAAAAATAAATTATGAAAACCGTAACATATATAAATAATTTAAAAGTCTTAATGGTTTTTATTGGAGCTGTAATAATGACTTCATGTTCAAAAAATGATGACAAGACCATTTCCTACACTACTACTCCAGGGGAAGCTGCTTTAAGTTTACCATTAAACAATCAAACATGTGAAGTTGGTGAGATTATTGGTGACAAAGCTACGGTGACTTTTAGCTGGGAGGCATCAGAAGCTACTGAAACATACAATTTAACAATAACAAATTTAGTAACCCAAGATGTAACGCTTAACGTAGGTCTTCCAACAAACTCAACAGTGGTGAATCTTTTAAGAGGATATCCATATTCTTGGATGGTGACTTCCAAAAATTCTGGAAACACAACTACAAATTCAGAAGTTTGGAAATTTTATTTGGCAGGCGAAGGAGAATCAAACAATGTACCGTTTCCAGCAACGCTTTTAAGCCCTTCTTCGGGAGCTACTGTGGTACCTGTTGATGGTAAAGTAACTCTTGAGTGGCAAGGCAGTCCAGATTCAGATGGAGATGCTATTACTTATACGTTATATGCAGATACCGTTGATGGAAATCAAGACGTTCCAGAAGAATGGAAAGGTTTAACCGATACCACTATAGATATCCCTGTTGATCCAGATACCGTATATTTTTGGCATATTGAAACCAGTGACGGCACAAACGCCTCTATTAGTACAACCTATACGTTTAAAACGGGTGACACTAATTCATCTATTCCGCAAGGAACCATAGTAAGTACTTCACAAGAAGTTTTAGACGCTATTGCAGCAGCCACACCTGGTGAAAACATTTACGTTCACGGTGGTGATTATATTTTTGATTCAACCATAAAAATAACTGGCAGTGGTATGTCTGGGAATGTTATTTCATTAATGGCTTACCCCGGTGATGAAAGTAGACCTAAATTTGACTTTTCTTCTATGACTGAAAACTCTTCAAATCGTGGCATAGAAGTCAGTGGCTCATTCTGGCATATCGAAGGTATTGATGTATTTCACGCCGGTGATAACGGTATGTTTGTCCAAGGGAATAATAATGTGATTGAATTCTGTACATTCAGTGAAAATTCAGATACTGGCCTTCAGATTGGCAATGGCGCTTCAAACAATATTATTTTAAACTGTGATTCATTTTATAACGCAGATTCCACTTTAGAAAATGCTGATGGATTTGCTTGTAAACTTGATGCCGGAACAGGTAATAAATTTGTTGGATGTAGGGCTTGGCAAAACCTTGATGATGGTTGGGATGGCTATTTAAGAGGAACAGATAATATTACTACCACTTATGAAAACTGTTGGTCTTTTAAAAACGGTATCTTAAAAAACGGAACCGTTGGTGCTGGAGACGGAAATGGATTTAAAACGGGTGGTAGTGATGATAAATTATTAAAACACAATGCCATCTATAAAAATTGCGTGGCTGCCGGGAACACTCATAATGGATTTGACCATAACAGCAACCGAGGAGCTATTGAAATCTATAATTGTTCCGCTTACAACAACGGTAAAAATATTAGTTTTGGAAGCACCAACATTGCCGAATCACTTACCATAAAAAATACAGCAAGTTTATCAGGTAAGAGCAACGACAGCTTTTCTGCCACGACTACGGATATAACCAATAATAGTTGGCAAAATGGCATTGTAATAAACTCATCAGACTTTGTTAGTTTAGATGTCGATTTATTGAGCAGCCCTAGACAAGCTGATGGTAGCCTGCCCAACGTGGATTTTATGAAACTAGTGGATGGTAGTGACCTAATAGATGCCGGAATTAATGTAGGATTACAATTTAATGGAGTTGCTCCAGATTTAGGTGCTTTTGAAAAATAATTTTATTGTTCATTGATTAATAGTTCAAAAAAAGGAAGGTGGCATCAAGCCTTCCTTTTTTTAATCTTCTACTCAAATTCATAAAACAATTCAAACATATAAACAAAATTTGAGTAATAATTTTAGAAACTAAAAAAGATGCACATTAAAAAAATATATAATTAAAAAATGTATTTTTAACATTTTAATTTTAGGGTGATTTAATCTTTTAAGATAACCATGGGTAAAAAAATAACCATTTATGATATAGCAAAAAAGCTGGATATCACAGCTGCTACTGTTTCACGCGCATTGAACAACAACACCAAAATTAGTGAGGCAACCAGAGAATTGGTGATTCGAACTGCCAAGGAAATGAATTATGAGCAAAACAAACTTGCTCAGGCTCTTAAAAGTGGAAAAAGCTACAATGTTGGCGTTATAGTACCCCGAATAGACAGTAACTTTTTCGCATCCATAATCAGGGGTATCGAGGAAGAATTATACCCTAAAGGCTATCATGTTATCATCTGTCAAACCCATGATCAAGAATACCTGGAAATTGGAAATATCAATTCCTTACTAAATGCACAAGTTGATGGTATTTTAATGTCCATTTCAAATGCCAATTTAGAAAATAACGAAAGCTTTAAAAATTTACTCAAAAAAAATGTACCATTGATATTTTTTGATAGAAAGAAAGACATTAAGGGAGTAAGCTCGGTAACCATAGATGACTTTAAAGGCGCCTATGATGCTACCCAACACTTGATCAATCAGGGTTGTAAACGGATCGCCCATTTATCAAACGATAGAAAATTATTAATATTTAAAAATAGGTATTTAGGTTATAAACAAGCTATTATTGACAATGGACTCGAATTTGATGAGAGCCTTGTCATTGAAACACAAAGTAAAGTGCTAGAAGGTAGAAAGACCACAAAAATATTATTGGATATGGAAAACCGTCCTGATGCCATATTTTCTTCGAGTGATTTTACAGCACTTGGTGCCATTGAGGAAATCAAAGCCCATGGCCTTAGAATCCCTGAAGATATTTGTGTGGCCGGTTTTGCAAACGAGCCTTTTACAAAATTTATGGAACTTTCTATTACCTCTGTCGATCAATCCCCTATTGAAATGGGTAGGCTTACAGCCCAAGTGTTTTTGGAAGAAGTCAATAACAGCAAAAAAATTAAATCAGAAAAACAGGTGGTTTTAACACCTGAGTTGATGATTAGAAAGTCGTCCCAAAAATTAAAAATAGATTAAACTTGAACAAAAAAGGCATGTCTAACATGCCTTTTTTATTTATAAAGATACCCCTCTACGCCAAGGGATAAAATCATTTTGATTTAACAATTTGGCCTTAGTTTTTACAGTTCCACTGGCTACTTGAATTATAAACTCAAGCAGTTCTTCAGCCATTTCCTCAATGGTTTTCTCTCCGCGTATCACAGCTCCAGTTTCTACATCAATGATGTCTGGCATCCGTTTTGCAAGTTCAGTATTTGATGACACTTTAATGATTGGTGCAATGGGGTTACCTGTTGGTGTGCCCAATCCGGTTGTAAACAAAACAAGGTTAACACCAGAACCAACCAATGCTGTGGTACTCTCAACATCATTACCGGGCGTGCACAATAAATTAAGACCTGGTTTAGTAATATATTCTCCATAATCCAACACATCTTGTACTGGTGACGTTCCACCCTTTTTGGCTGCTCCTGCCGATTTCATGGCATCTGTAATCAAACCATCTTTAATATTTCCAGGTGATGGGTTCATATCAAATCCTGAGCCCGCATCTACAACAGATTTTTCATAAGCCTTCATTAATTTTAAAAACTTCTCACCTATGGTATCATCTACACATCTGTTGACCAATTCTTGCTCTACACCGCACAACTCTGGGAATTCTGCCAAAACAGCCGTACCATTAAGTGCTGCCAACATATCAGAAACAGCTCCTAATGTGGGATTTGCTGATATTCCAGAAAACCCATCAGAGCCACCACATTCCAAACCAACTTTTAATTTTGATAAAGGTGCTGGTTTGCGTTCAATATTATTGGCTTTTTTTATGGCTTCAAAAGAATCCTTTATAATGGCAGACAGCATCTCATCAACCGTTCCCATTTTTTGCTGTTCATAAATTAAAACAGGCTTATTCAAATTAGGATTAATAGCATTTAAAGCGTCTTTAAAAATGCTTATTTGAAGGTTTTGACAGCCTAAACTCAATACCGTTGCACCAGCAACATTAGGATTGTTTACATATCCTGCCAACAATCTACCTAGACTTTCGGAATCCTGTCTTATACCTCCACAACCACCTGGGTGTGTTATAAACTTGACATCAATATTATTAAATACGTTTGTTGAATTTTCTGCAACAGCGGTATCTTCATGTCCTCCACTAACAAGTGAACGGAGTAACATTTGATGCGGATTTACGTGCTGCTTTAAAAGCTCTTTCTCAAAAATTTCTTTTAACGTTTCTATGTTTCTGTTTTCACAAAATACCAACGGGAAAAACAACCAAACATTTTCTGTGCCCACTTGTCCGTCTTCCCTATGGTATCCCAAAAACGTTCTGTCCTTCCATTTTTCAACATCTGGAGCCGTCCAACTAAAAGTTTGGGTTCTTCCATACACTTTTTCGCTTTGGTGCTTTACATTTTCAGTGGTCAACACATCACCTTTTTCAATAATACCGCTTGCCGTTCCAACTAAAACGCCATACATCGTTATTCTGTCTCCTGCATTTAGTTTATTCAAAGCAATTTTATGTTTGGCCTTTACATCAGACAAAATATGAATGGTATCATTATCAAAATCAATAGTCTCTCCAACCGATATGTTTACCAAAGCTACAGCTACATTATCTGTGGGATGTATTTTTAACAACTTTTTTACCATGCTATGTCTATTGTTTTATTTTTTATGTTATTGCTGAAATTAGCAAAGCCTTTTTCAACTCCATTGGCATCAATTTCCTCTAGCGCAATTGCAATAGCTGTTTTCAGCTTTTTGATTTTAGTTAAATCTTGGTCCCAGAAATCAACATGCTCAAGAACGGCTTTGGATATATCTTCATAGTCCTTAAGCTTCCAAATGTTTTCAAAGGTTTCAACAATTTCTGAACTGTCTTTTACTGGTAATTTAGCTCCTTTCCAAGTGCCTTTATAAAAACGAATCAAGCAGGCAAATGAAAATGTTAAATGTAAAGGAATGCTATTGTTTATTTCAATGTATTCCAATAAACTTGGCAGTACTCTCACCTTAAACTTTGATATGGAGTTTAAAGCAATATCAGATAATTGGTGTTTGATGAATGGGTTTCTAAAACGGTCCAAAACCTCTTCAGCAAAACTGTTTAATTCGTCCCGATCCATTTTAAGGGTTTCTATAATTTCATCAAAAACAGCTTTATTAACAAAGCCTCCCGTGAAATCATTATCAATGGTTTCTTTTACGGTTGTATTTCCATACAAAATAGAAAAAGGAACCATAGCGGTATGCGCGCCGTTTAAAATGCGTACTTTTCTGGTACGATAGGGTTGCATGTCATTAACAATCTTAACATCCAACTTTGTTTTGTTGAATGGTAATTTAGCTTTCAAATCGTCACCACCTTCAATCACCCACAACAAAAATGCTTCAGCAGCTACTATTAAATTATCCTGATAATTCAACTGTGCATTGTAAGATTCAATTTCATCTTTGGGATATCCCGGTACAATTCTATCAACCAAAGTGCTATGGAACGAATTGCTTTCCAACAACCAGGTTTTAAAATCATCACCAAGATTCCAATCGATTACATACTTTAATATAATATCTTTTAAGGTCTCAGAATTATGATTTATCAATTCACAAGGGATAATAGTCAACCCTTTAGTTGCATCTCCATTAAAATGTTTAAATCTTTCATGTAAAAGTAGTGTTAACTTAGCCGGAAACGAGCTTGGAGGCTCCATATCAGGTGTATCAGTTGCAACATAGGCTATACCTGCTTCAGTAGTATTTGAAATAATAAATTCCAAAGATTCTTCTTTTGCTAAATTTAGATAATCATTAAAATTAGCATACGGATCTACCCCTTTAACAATGTTGGAGATTAACTCAATATCTTGAATTTCTTGGCCTTTTTTAACACCTTTCATAAACAAGGTGTACAATCCATCTTGGTCATTTAGCATGTTTACCAAACCTCTATCAATGGGCTGCACTACTGCTATTCCTGCATTAAAGTTGACTGCTTTGTTCAATTCTTGAAACGCATATCCAATAAATGCTCTCAAAAAATTGCCTTCTCCAAATTGTACTATTTTGATTGGAAGTTTGTCCTCTAATCCAACATGTTTTCTATTTAGTTTCTTCATCTTATTGTTGCTCTATTCAGCAATTTTAACTTTTAATTGGTTTTAAGTTTTCATCTAATGGTGTCATTTTAGGCATTAATAAATGAACAATGCCCAAAATTATTAGGTAACAAGATCCTGCAATGAGAAATGCCCAAAAATAACCAGTATTACCAGCTGTATCCAAGACCTCTCCTAATGCTTTGTCACCGACCATACCTGCGACTGCTCCAACCATGCCTCCGATTCCTACTACTGATGCTGTTGCTTTCTTAGGAAACACGTCTGAAGCTAATGTGAAAATATTAGCTGACCACGCTTGATGGCCTGCTGCTGCCAATCCAATTAGAAAAACGGCTATCCATTTGCTTTCGGTTATGGCAACAAAGCTTACCGGCAGTATAATCAAAGCACATATTAGCATTGTTATCTTTCTTGCTTTATTAATACTCCATCCTTTCTTTATAAAAACACCTGAAAGGTATCCTCCTAAAATACTGCCTCCATCAGCCATAATATAAATGACAAAAAATGGAAGAGCAATATTATGGATATCTACACCAAAGGTGTCAGCTAAAAATTTTGCGCCCCAGAAAAGATAAAACCACCAAACGGCATCCGTTATTTTAGCTACAGCAAATGCCCATGTCTGACGTTTATCGAGAACTGCTTTCCATGGTAATTTTTCTTCATTTTCAATATCGGAATCACTATTTATATAGGCTAATTCTTCTTTTGTTACTTTAGGATGTACTTCTGGCTTTTTATACATTTTAAACCATAAAAACACCCAAATAGCACTTAATACACCTGTAATTAAAAAAGGAATTTGCCAATTTTTACCATCTTCATGAACTATCCACCCAACGACAAATGGGGCTGCAATGGCACCAACACTTGTTGCTGCGTTAAAAAGACCTGTTGCAAATGCACGGTCCTTTTTAGGAAACCATTCGGCCGTGGTCTTAATGGCTGCTGGAAAGTTTCCAGATTCTCCAAAACCTAAACCAAACCTTGCGGCGGCAAAACCAATAACACTAAACCCAGGACGTACCAAAGCATGAAGCATTCCAAATATACTCCAAGTACCAATTGATAGGATATACCCTTTCTTAGTTCCTAATCGGTCAATGATTCCTCCCATTGATAGCATCCCAAGGGCATAAGCCACCTTAAATGATATCATAATGTTTGCGTAATCATTATTGCTCCAATGGAACATTTTCTCTAATGTTGGAGCCAATACCCCAATGATACTTCTATCAAAGTAGTTAATAGTTGTGGCAAACATTAAAAGGGCTAAAATCCGGTAACGGTAATTTCCTATCTTCTGAGCTTCATTCATAATATGGTCTATTTAATTTAGTGTTTGTTTTAATTGAATCAGGAATTAAGTATTCCTGTTGAGCTTATGGCTTTCTCACTTTCTTGATGATGGCTAAAGCTTCTTTCACTTTCTGTTCCAGCTTGGCATAGTCCCTGTTGGCGATGATGTCCTTTGAGATCAACTGCGAGCCCATCCCAACACAGGTCACACCCGCATCGAACCAGCCCTTTAGGTTCTCCTCCGTTGGCGACACACCGCCCGTGGGCATCACGCTTGTCCATGGCTGTGGCCCCTTAATACCCTTCACGAACTGGGGCCCATAGATATCGCCCGGGAACAGCTTCACGATCTCGCATCCCAGCTCTTCAGCTTTTGCAATTTCCGTTAAAGTCCCACAACCGGGTGACCACAGTACCTTTCGGCGGTTGCATGCAATGGCAATGTCCTCTCTCAATACCGGTGTCACAACAAAGTTCGCCCCCAGGGCCATATATAAGCTCGCTTGGGCCGCATCGGTCACCGAGCCAACGCCCATGATCATGCCTGGCAGTTCCTTGATGGCGTACTTGGTCAGTTCTCCAAAAACCTCGTGAGCAAAATCACCACGTGCGGTAAATTCCATTAATCTGGCACCACCATCATAACAGGCCTTTAAAATATGCTTGCTCAGCTCAATGTCATTATGGAAGAACAACGGGACCATCCCAGTTTCTTTCATGGCCGTTGCCACTTCTATTCTTGTAAATTGTGCCATATCTTTAATTTTTTGTTTTTATGTTTTTTGTTTGTTTGGCCTTGAAAAGACCAGGACCGAAAATTTCTTGTCGGCCCCGATGATCCTTCAAAACTAACTCAAAAAAAAACTATTAATCAACTTTTTATCTTGCTGTCCGTCTATCTTGCCACTCGCCCCGAGGCATCGCCGCCCATCAGTTTCTCCACCTCCTCAACAGTCACCAGATTGGCATCGCCCTTGATGGTGTGCTTCAGGCAGGAGGCCGCCACGGCAAAGTCCAGTGCATTTTGGTCATCTTCCGGGTAGGTCAACAGCCCGTAGATCAGGCCGCCCATAAAACTGTCTCCACCGCCGACCCTGTCCACGATGTCCGTTATCTGGTATTGGCGTGTCTGGTACATCTTCTTTCCGTCGTACAGAACACCTGCCCAGGTGTTGTGGGATGCCGATATGGACCCTCTTAACGTTGTGATCACTTTCTTTGCCCTTGGAAACTTTTTCATCATCTGTTGGCATACTGATAAAAATGCCTCAGCCTTCACATCGTGCCCCTGTGTCTGTACGGATATGCCTTCTGGCTTTATGCCAAAGTGCATCTCGGCATCTTCCTCGTTCCCCAATATGATGTCACAGTAAGAGGTCAGCTCGGTCATGATCTCCTCTCTTTTTGAGGCATCGCAGTATTTCCACAATTTGGCACGGTAGTTCAGGTCCGTTGAAATGGTGACACCAAGTTTGCTGGCAGCCTTTACGGCCTCCAGACAGACATCAGCTGAACTTTGGGATATCGCCGGTGTGATCCCCGTCCAATGGAACCACTCCACTCCCTTGAATACATCTTCCCAGTCGATCATACCGGACTGGATCGTGGACATGGATGAATATGCCCTATCGTAGACCACCTTGCTGCCCCTGCTCACCGCTCCGGTCTCCAAAAAGTAAATGCCCAGGCGATCGCCGCCCCAAACGATCTTGTCGACGCCAACACCGCGCTTGCGCATCTCCATCATGGCACACTGACCAATATCATTTTTTGGCAGGCGCGTAACGAAATCCACCGTTATGCCGTAATTGGCAAGGGACACGGCCACGTTGGACTCGCCACCACCGTACACCACGTCAAAATTGTCCGCCTGCGAGAACCTTAAAAATCCTTGTGGAGCCAATCTTAACATGATCTCCCCAAATGTCACTACTCTACTCATTGTTCAATCTATTGTTTTTGTTTGTTTTGTTTAAAATTTGAAATATTCCTTTGCGTTGTTGTAACTGATGTCCGAGACCATTTTCCCGATCCATTCCATCTCATTTGGCAATTCACCCCTCTGTATCTCATCTCCCAAAAGGTTACACAGTATACGTCTGAAATACTCATGCCTTGGAAAGGATAGGAAGCTTCTGCTGTCTGTAAGCATCCCCACAAAGCAACTGATCAAGCCCATATTGGACAATGCGTTCAATTGTTTGGTCATGCCGTCCTTTTGGTCCAAAAACCACCAGCCGGAACCAAACTGTACTTTACCTTTCACACTGCCATCATTAAAATTACCGATCATGGTCGCCATCACCTCATTATCTGCTGGGTTAAGGTTATAAATAATGGTTTTTGTGAGTTTATCATTGCTGTCCAGGGCATTTAAAAATGCTGACAGCTTTTGTGCTTGTGGATAATCCCCAATGGAATCCCAACCTGTATCTGGCCCCAAAACACGGTGCATGCGTGCATTGTTGTTTCTTAAGGCTCCAAGGTGAAACTGCTGTACCCAACCAAATTCGTGATAGGTTTCTGACAAGAACACCAAAATGGCTGTCTCGAATTTCAAAATCTCTTCTTCTGAAAGCGCTTTCCCGCTTCTTTTCTTGTTGAAAATGGTCTTTACTTCACTTTCAGTGAACGGCTCAAAGGAAATCTGGTTCAAACCATGGTCACATAACTTGCAACCATTTGCATTAAAAAACGCAATGCGTTTTCTTAGGGCATCGCATAGATCATCAAAGGAATTGATGGGAGTACCTGCTATTTCGCCCAGTGTGTTTATGTAGTCATTATAACCTTCAGCAGCTATCAAAATGGCTTTGTCGGGCCTAAAAGCCGTACTGACCTTAACACTAAAATCACTCTTGGCCAGTTGTTGGTGGTATTCTAAAGTATCTATTGGATCTTCAGTTGTACACACCACTTCTGCATTTACTTTTTTAAGCAACCCTCTGCAACTATACCCATTGGAGTTTAATTTCTCTTGGGTTTCTTCCCAGATTTTTTCGGCGGATTTTTCATCTAATAAATCATAAATATCAAAATATCGGGCAAGTTCAAGATGCGTCCAATGATATAAAGGGTTGCGCATGGTGTAGGGAACTGTCTTGGCCCAATTTAAAAATTTATCCTTATCTGAGGCTTCACCTGTTACAAATTTTTCATTAACACCCAAAGTACGCATGGCACGCCATTTATAATGGTCACCATTGATCCAAACGTTGGTAATGTTTTTAAAGATTTTATCTTCAGCTATTTGTTGTGAGGGCAAGTGATTATGGTAATCTATAATAGGCTGGTTTTTAGAGTAATCATGGTACAGCTCTTCTGCATACTTGTTCTCTAATAAAAAATTGTCGTGTATGAATTTGTTACTCATTTTATTTATAAAATATTAATCTTCGTTTGATGGCTTTCCTATGGTGGCCAAAATACCGCCATCCACATACACCACTTGTCCGTTAACAAAATCACTGGCTTTTGAAGCTAGAAAAACAGCTGTTCCAGCTAAATCCTCTGGATTACCCCAACGAGCTGCCGGTGTTCTACTTATAATAAAATCATTAAACGGATGGCCATCTACCCGTATAGGAGCTGTTTGGCTGGTCGCAAAATAACCCGGACCAATTCCGTTGACTTGAATATTATATTTCGCCCATTCTGTGGCTAGATTTTGAGTAAGCATTTTTAACCCGCCTTTTGCAGCGGCATAGGCAGAAACACTATTCCTACCTAACTCACTCATCATAGAACATATGTTTATGATTTTACCTTCTTTGCGCTCAATCATTTGTTTAGCCACCAATTGTGACATAATAAAAGGACCTACCAAATCCACATCTATCACACGCCTAAAATCTTCAACTGGCATGGTTAATGCAAGTTCCCGTTTTATAATACCCGCATTGTTGACAAGAATATGTATATCGCCTATTTCTTTAGAAATAATCTCTAGATGTTCTTTGGCCTCCTTCTCATTCGTCACATCAAATAAGTAACCACTGGCCACATATCCTTTTGATTTATAATAATCCAAAGCACTTTCCATTTTAGAAGGCGTTGTTCCAGTTATTATAAGTTCTGCTCCAGCCGTAGCCAAACCTTCGGCCATAGCCATTCCTAAACCATGGGTTCCTCCAGTTATAAGTGCCCTTTTACCTTTCAAATCAAATAAGCTTAACGACATATATTGTTTATCTTAATTCATTAATTTTACAAACATCCATATCGCTATAATCAAGATTTTCTCCAGCCATTCCCCATATAAAAGAATAATTTGAGGTACCTGAACCCGCGTGAATAGACCATGGTGGAGAAATTACAGCTTCGTTATTGCCCATCCATATATGGCGCGTTTCATTTGGTTGCCCCATAAAATGGCACACGGCTTGACCTTCAGGAACTTCAAAATAAAAATAGACTTCCATTCTTCTGTCATGTACATGTGCTGGCATGGTATTCCAGCTACTTCCAATTTTTATGGATGTCATCCCCATTTGTAGCTGACAAACATCAACGATACTATTTACAATATACTTTCTCAATGTTCTTGCATTTGCTGTTTCTGGAGATCCTAACCCAATAACCTCAACATCTTCTTTCCCTATTTTTTTATTAGGGAAAGCCTTATGAGCCGGCGTAGAATTTAAATAAAACTGAGCTGGACTTTTTGATGATATACTTTTAAAAGTCACATCTTTATTTCCTTGACCGAGATAAAGCGCTTCTTTATTGTCTAGCTGATAGTCTTTGCCATCAACCTTAACGATACCTGAACCACCAATATTTATAATTCCCAACTCTCTTCTTTCCAAAAAAAAGTTAGACTTCAAAGCGTCTATGGTTTCTAATTTAACAACTTTTTCAATAGGAACAACTCCCGCGACCATAAACCTGTCATAGTGGGTATACACCCAATTCAATTCATCCTTTTTCATCACGTCTTGAATCAGAAATTCATCACGCAAATTCTGTGTATCATATTTCTTAACGGCCTCAGGACTTGAAGCATATACTGTTTTATAATTTTTCATAGTTCTGTTAAATGTAATCGATTACACAAATATAGTACAAAATAATTAAAATCCAATTTATTTACAACCTATTTGAGCAAATCATTGTTTTAAGTAGACTTAAAAAAGCAGGTTTCTATCTCATTAAAATTAACAGTATTATTCATTTTATAAAATATTGATTACCCTTAAATGAATTGAATTATTAAATATATAAATATCAAGCTCTATTTGAAAGAATATTTTTATTTTTTGGTGGAACTACCAGCTATAAAATAAAAACACCAATAAAAAAATGCTAATACTTTTGGATTAATTCTCTATTTTAGTAATGCTTAACTGACCAAATGAAGCTAACCCAAATTATAATTATATTAATAATAATCTCGTTCTCACCGCCCTGTCTTTCTTAAACAATTTTTAATAAAGACTGCTTAACCATTTTAGCAGATTCTTTGCAAGTGGAAGGGTTTTATGATGAATCACTCGCATTAAGAAAAGAAGCATTAAAAACATATTAGTGATTTATATCTTCAATCCTTGAAGTGTAAAACTTAATTATAATTGCCTTTTTAGGTTCTAATGGTTATTTTTGATTTTATCAATCATTAACTTAAATTGAAAAAAAAAGAGCTTTATAATTTCTCTTCAAAATCTATAGCTGTCTTACCTTTTAGTAATTTCAGCAATGATTTGTCCAATGACTATTTTACCGATGGCATTACTGAGGAAATCATAAATGCCTTAACAAGTATAAAAGGTTTAAAAGTTACGGCCAGAACATCATCATTCGCTTTCAAAAACAAACATATAGATGTCAGGGATATTGGTAACCAGTTAGGAGTTGCAACAATTTTGGAAGGCAGTGTCCGGTTTCAAAAAAACAAGGTTAGAATTACAACACAGTTGGTCAGAACCGAAGATGGCTTTTATATTTGGTCCAATAGTTTTAATAGAGATTTGGAAGACATCTTTGATTTACAAAATGAAATAAGCCTGTTGATTGCAGAACAAATTAGAGAACACTTTGGCCATTTTGAGATTGAAGATCATTTATTAACAATTGATACAAAAAGTGTTGAGGCCTATAAATTGTATTTAAAGGGCAGGTACTTACGTCTTAAATGGAACAATGCTAATGTTTCTGACGCAATCACATATTTCAAACAAAGTATCAAAATTGATCCTAATTTTTCTGATGCTTATTTTGAGTTAGGTTGGTGCTTTGGCATGTTGGCCAGTTGGGGATATATTGAAAAGACACAAGGAATAGAAAATGCCAATTATTTTATAAACTTAGGATCAGAATTAAATCCAGAATCTTATTTAGGGTATTACGCAAAAGCTACCGTAAGTTTTTGGGGGCATTGGAATTATAAAGACACCTATTATTTTCTAGAAAAATCCTTAGCCCTAAACCCCAACTTTTCTGAGATTTATAATGCTACAACAGATTTGTATTCAAGCTTAGGACATCTTAATAAAGCATTGAAGGAAAATGAAAAGGCCCTTAAAGTAGATCCCTTATCGGTTAACCATCATTTTACTAAAGGAAATTTATACTATTTCTTAAAAGAATATGACAAAGCTATCAAAGCCTTTGACAAAGCTCTTGAATTAAATCCTTCATTTCCTTTAGGTTTAGAAATGAAAGCCGCTGCCTTGATTTTAAGCAAACAGGAAAAAAAGCTTTCAGAATTCATAAAAGAAACACCTCAGCTTGAAAAACCCCATGTTTATAAAGACTTATACAATCTTATCCATAAAAAAACCGTATTTAAAATTGAACATAGAGAAGTTAATGAAAATACGGCTAACAATGATCCCGCATACATAAGTTTAAGATTGTGGAATTTATATTTACAAATCTATTTGGGAAACCATGAATTGGCCCTTGATATACTATCCGAAAAAATTAAATCCAAATCAGGGCAAATATTCAATTTCAAAAATGATCCATTTTTAAATCCATTAAGAAAATATGAACGGTTTAAGCAGATTGAGAAAAAAGTCTTTTCTAAAGAGCTAGTACCTAAATTAACCAAGGAAATCAATAAGAAAGAAAGTACGAGCCTGTTAGATGACCAACAAATAGAACACTATATTTTAAGTTTAAAGAAAGTATTAGAAGTTGATAAAGTTTTTCTCAATTCCAATCTAAGCTTAAAAACTTTAGCTGAAGCGATTGATTTACACCCCAACAAACTATCATGGTTACTCAATGAGGCTATGGGAAAAAACTTTAATGACTATGTAAATTCTTTTCGCTTGAATTACTTTCAACATATTGCACAATTACCGGAAAATTCAAATATTACCTTACTCGGCCTGGCTTTTGAAAGTGGCTTTAATTCTAAAACCGTTTTTAATACATTCTTTAAAAAAGAAACAGGATTAACTCCCAGAGCCTGGTTAAACACCTACAAATAAACACTATATACTCTCTTAAATCAATTTGTTTTATCAAGTAAAATTATCTGTAGAAAGCTTCAGATTACACTCAAAATAGGTTTCTTATTATAATTCCGAACATTTCCTAAATACAACTAATACACCTTTGCTTCATCAAAAGATGTATTAACTATAAAACCTAAAGTATGTTTAAAACATATACTATCATTACCTTATTGGTGGCATTGATTTCCCATTCCCAAAACACAAGGCAAGCACAGTGGTTAGAAGATCTTAATCATTACAAAACGCAACTTGAAAAAAAGCATATTGATGTTTATAATAAAATACCAAAAGCACAGTTCATAAAAGAATTAGACAAAATTAAGCTTGGGATTTCGTCAAAAACTGATATTGAAATTATCATTGATTTAATGCGGTTGACAAGACGTATTGGAGATGGACACACGGCTGTATCTTTATCCAATATCGACAAAAAAATATTTCCCATTGAAATTAAATGTTTTAATGGCAATTGGCGAGTTGTTAAAGCTTCCAAATTATATGAAAATTTATTAGGCTTAACACTTACTAACATTGATGGCATCCCCATAAAGACCTTAGCCAGCGCCATTTCTGAAATTGCCCCATACGTTGAAAACAAAAATTCTCTTGAAATAAGAACTGGAGAGTACTTAACGGTAAGTGAATTATTGTTTGGTTTGGGATTAACCAAACATAAAAACAATGCTAATTTTACGTTTACAAATGATAAGGGAAACATTAAAAGTTATACTATACATGCTATAGACAGTAAAACATATCAATATGAAACTGTATTTACATCCATCTACAAAGAATCAGAAAAAATTATAAAACCTAAAAATCCAAGACATGATTATTTATGGTTTGGCCCTATACAAAACACAAATGCCGTTTACATAAACTTTAGCGCTTATCCCAGCTATGATGAGATGCAATTATTTGGTCAAGACCTTTTAAATTTCATTAATGCAAACAAGTCTAGACAAGTTGTTATTGATTTAAGAAATAATAGTGGTGGAGATTTTTTTGTTGGTATCCTTCTTGCCTACTATTTAAATTTAGCTGATAGCATTGACTGGAAACATGGTGTTTATATACTAATTGACAAGGCAACATTCTCAGCCGCAACCATTAACGCTACACAATACAAAGAAATCTTAAATGGTACTGTGGTTGGATTACCAACTGGCTCAAACCCCAATGGCTATCAAGATTTAGGTTCATTTAATTTACCAAATTCCAACCTGACAATTACCTATTCTAAACGCTTATTTCGCATTCAAGAAAAAGCCAATCAACCTCTTAGTCCAGATGTTTTAATTGATTACAAATGGGATGATTTTAAAAACGGATTTGACACAATGTTAGAATGGATTATCAACGATATTTTAAAACAATAGGTTTCAAAATATAATTCCGAACATTTAACAGAAGCATTCTTCAAACCTTTGTATCAGCAATTAAAAACAATCGTGAAATAAGCTTATATAAACAAATCTCTGTCAAGATGATTTTTAAAAATTTTATTAACCAATCAAACATTTAAATTATGACAACAAAGCAACACTTAAAAACAGTATTATTTTTAGTAGCTCTGGCATTCGGAATTTCCAATGCAAGTTTAGCACAAGACATGGCGAATTCAAAAAAGGATAAAAATAAATTCAAAAATTCAATAAGTTTTTGTCCAGCAGCTTTAGCCTTTGGTATTTATTCTGTAAACTACGAATATTTGCTAAATAAAAAACACGGACTAGTAGCAAGATTTGATTACGAAGCCATCCCAAAAACCTATACAAATACTAACATAAAGTCAAATGGCAAAGCATTTATTGTAAATTATCGTTATCATTTCAGTGAGCAAATGAAATCTTTTTTTGTTGGCGCTTATGGCCGCTACAGAATTTATAATGGAACCGGTGTTATTGAAGGCAATAATACAACAGAAAATGAAAATTTCAGTTTTGATATGCCTGATTGGACCGCAGGAATAAATGCTGGCAAAAAATGGGTTTGGAATAGTGGATTTAACATCACACTTTCTTTTGGATATGGATTCTCAAATGAATCATGGAATGCAAGCTCTAATATTACTAGCGTAGATAATGCCATCAAAGATTTTAGAAAAGCTTATGATTTTATTGACCCTTTTTATGGTGAGTTCTCAATAGGATATTCATTTTAACAGATGTCCAAAAAAAAGAAAATAATGTATATTGTAGCATGAAAGTTTTAAAAAAAATATTAATCACAATACTTTCCCTGATTATTCTATTGGTTATTTCAGCCTTTATTATTTTAGGTATTGATAATAACAAAACCAATTATTTAAGTATTGAAAAAAACGTGAGTTTTCATAAAACATCGTTTGCTATAACCAATGTCAATGTAATACCTATGTCTAAAGATACCGTTTTAGCAAATCAAACGGTCATCATAAAAAATGGTTTGATTGATAAAATTGGCACTGAAATAAGCGCAAATAATTATGAAATTGTAGATGCCAAAGGCAAGTTCCTTTCACCTGGCTTAATAGATATGCATGTTCATGTTTGGGACAAGTATGAACTTGGTCTTTATTTGGCCAATGGTGTGACTTCAGTTAGAAATATGTGGGGAATACCCTATCATTTAAGACTAAAAGAAGATATCAATAATCAGGATTTTTTAGCGCCTCAATTTATTATAGCAAGTCCAAAACTAACCGGACCCAATGATTCTGGCATTGACAAGTTACAAATTTCAACACCAGAAGAAGGTAGGCAATTGGTCAAAAAATTTAAAGCAGATGGTTACGATTTAATAAAGACCTATGCTGGAATGCCAAAAAACATATTTGATGCCATTATAGAACAAGCCAGAATAGAGAACATGCCCATAGGAGCGCATCCAAGTTATGAAGTTGATTATAGCTATCATTTCAAACCTGAAATTGTAACCATTGAGCATACTGAAGAGATTGTACAAGAAGCTTTGAAGTTTCAGCATGATAGCATAAAAACAAAACACATTATAAATCTTTATGCAAACAATGATGTAGCTCACACACCTACTCTTTCTATTTTTCAAAACATAATTGACATCATTGAGCAAGGCGAAAACATCTTGAATGGTGAAGATGTTAGTTATATGAATCCCATGTTTGTTAAATTAGGCTCTATGGATGACTATAACCGTTGGACAAGTGAACAACAATACAATCCAGAAACCTTAAAGCGTATTAAAGACCAACATTCATGGCATTTAAAATTAGTCAAACAGTTAAGCGATGCTGGTGTAACTTTAGTTTGTGGAAGTGATTCAGGTATTATGTTTGCAAAACCAGGATTTTCAACTCATGAAGAATTATCACTTTACAAGGAAGCAGGTTTAAGTTCTTTTGAAGCGCTTTCAACAGCCACAATAAACCCTAGCAAAGTCTCACAATTTTTCAAAAATGTTGGAAGTGTTGAAGAAGGAAAAACAGCCAACCTTATTTTATCAAATGAAAATCCATTGGAAAACCTCAATACATTAAAAACACCCGAAATGGTTTGGGTAAATGGAAGAATGATTAATAAAAAAAATATTACCGATTTTAAAAACAAAGCTAAAAACAGAACAAACGGTGCTGCAACGCTTATAAGAATTGTTGAAAGCTTACTTTAAAAAACCATTTAAAAAAATAATGAGCAATACTGAGGAATTTAAAAAAAACAAAATAAAAAGCGGCTTTTGGAAATCATCAAGCGACAATTTGTTTTGGATACAAGTACAAAATGAGACGGTTTTTTGGTTAGGCATGAATAAAAAAACGCAACAATATAATGAAGGTTCAAATTGGTGCCACGTCGGCTATGGAACCTTTCAAGACAATACAATTTTACTTAATTGGAGTGATATGCCTATCGGCAATGATTGCCTTTCAGGAAACATCATCATCCAAATAATTAATGATAGCGAAATGAAAGTGATCAAAGATTCAGGAAATTTTGGGCTTTCTCATTGGAAATGGGTTAGCAAAAGAAATCATTTTCTTTTTACATCGTTTTAAAGATAAAGAAATGAAAAAAAAACAAAAATTAATTGGTCTCCTTTTTATAATCATATCCATACTTCTGATCATTGATTTTCATTTAAGCCATAATCTCTTTATTTCAGAGAATTTTCAATCGTTACATCATATTAACGGTGACTTTATAATGAATTTAGTGGCATTATCAATCATTGCATTACTCTTAATTACCAGTATTTCATTACTTTTCAACTATCAAAAAACCAATTTTCTATTGGCTCTTTTTGGTTTTACGGCTTTAGAAGAATTTATTTTTTCTGTTCTAGATTTGAAAATCACTCAATTCACAACTGTTTCAATTGTGATATTAATTATTAGCTCAGTCATGTTCCTGTACGCATCTTTCTTTAATGTTTTCAAATTAAAAAAACTAACTTTCGGAAGAACTATTTCAGAGGCCGTATTTGGAGCATTCATTACATTAATCCCTCTATTATGAATACACATATTTACGGCCCGGATAAAAACACAAAATACCCGCTTGAAAACCACTATAACCTGTGCTTTTTAAAAAACATCATTAAAAATCCTAACATCATTGTTGGTGATTATACCTATTACCATGATTTTGAAGATGTTTACAACTTTGAAAGAAATGTAAAATATCATTTTGACTTTATTGGCGATAAATTAATAATAGGTAAGTTTTGCATGATCGCTTCTGGAGTTAAATTTATTATGAACGGAGGTAATCATTTAACAAAATCTATTTCTACATATCCCTTTGCTATTTTTGGAAATGGCTGGGAAAAAGCTATGGATGGTAAAACATATCCAAGTAAAGGCAACACCACAATAGGCAACGATGTCTGGATTGGTCACAATGTTACCTTCATGCCAGGAGTTACCATTGGCGATGGTGCAATCATAGCAACTAATTCCACTGTCACAAAAGATGTCAACCCTTATTCTATAGTTGCTGGCAATCCAGCTGTGGAAATAAGAAAACGTTTTACAGATAAAACCATTAAAAAACTATTGAAATTAAAATGGTGGGATTGGAACATTGATAAAATAACTGCAAATACCCAAAATTTGACTGATAGTGAAATTGAAAAAATATCCTCAATATAGATTACAAACCAAGTATTGAACAATCAATTAAACTGAATAAAAAAACCTTCAACCAAAAAGGCCGAAGGTCATACTTTGTAACTAAAACCAAACTCAAACTATTGTAATTCAATATATTACATATTATAATCTGTGCTTTTTTTACACATACACCAAACTATCCCGTTGCTATTTATGAAAATCGTGTTCCAAAACAGATTCAGTTTTGTTTGTAATAATCTGTTGGGCTAAAATTAAATTTACAAAAGTAAAACATCATTTTTGGAAAAGTGCTTTTTTATAGGATTCAAAAAAATCGGCTTGTAGATTGTATTGCAACCTATAAAAAATGATGCCTTGTCAAGGCATCATTTTTTTCAAATATATGCAGTGGTTTTGTACTATTTGATAATTAATTTTTGGACCCCTTTGCTTTGGTTAATGTCTTCAATCTTTAATAAGTATAAACCGCTTTTTAAGGCACTTACGTTTATTGCATTATTGGACAACCTAGAAGTAGTTAAAACCAGTTTACCAGAGATATCAAAAATAGTCACTTTGGAGATTTTATTAGCACTATTTAAATAGACCAAACCTTTTGCTGGGTTGGGATACATAGTAAATTCAGCTTTATTAAAGTTCTTTGCATTTAAGGTATTATCAATAATTATTGAATTAAACTCTACTGTTCCAGCATCTTGAGCTTTTCCGTCCAATAGTGAACCAATTCCAACGGTAAACGTTATATTACCCGTCCAATCAGGGTCAACTCCTGCATCAGATAAATCAAAAGTATAAGTATGCTCCATGGCATCCAATGTACTCATTGTTTGTGTTCTGGTTACTTGACCACCCCCAGCAGGATAATAAACAAATCGCAGTTGGTCATTGGCTGCCGAATTATTTTTCAGTGTAATATGAACCTGTTTATGGGCTGTGGCATCAACATGATGAGTAAGTTGATCTAACTTAGCGTATTTAGTCGCAACAGGTGTAAAAGTCAAAATTCCACCTGTTGGCCCTGAAATGCTTGCATTAGTGGTAGTAAAGCCTTCAACATCATTATCAACATCAAAATTGTAAGTTTCTTGCAATGTTGTTGGAATAGAAGTTAACATTTCTACTTTGTCAATTTGAAAAATTTCAGTTCCAGTACCCGTAAAATTTGCATTCCCTATGGCTTTGAATTTTATATTTAATTCATCTACAGTTCCAACCCATTTGTTTCCACTAAAATCAACATAATAAGTTTGCCAATCGCTATCTCCATTAGAAATAGGTACACTAACATATGTATTTCCTGAATTAGCGTCACCACTTGTTACAGATTGAGCTCTAATTTCAAGAGGACCAGTAGCACTTAAGTTTTTCATTGTAATTGCTAGGATAGACACCAAAGCAGGATCAACAGATGGGACAACAGGGTTAATTTTTAAGCCAGGGTTATCAACACCATCTTTACTGGTTAATTCCCAATAAGTTGCTTGTACTGCTTGGGTTGAAGCAAGAGGTGTCCAACCATCATCAGTATTCGTAAAATCCCAGGTTTGAGCAAAGCCAAACACGGGCAAAATTGCTAAAATTAAAAATGTAATTTTTTTCATAGTATTAAAAATTTAGTTAGTAAAAGTATTGTGTATTAATAATTTTTGATTTGTGCTAAACCCATCTTTAAAGACCACTTTTAAAAGATATAAGCCGTCCTTTAAAATAGAGACATCTATAGCATTAAAATTGTCAGTTATGGTATGCTGCTGTCCTAATAAATTAAAAAATTTGATTGACATAATTTCAGCATTCGCTTTGATGTTTACAAACTTGCTAGCAGGGTTTGGGTAAATTTTACAGGTTTGGTTTGCTGTTACTTTTTTTACACCCAGAGTCCCCGCATTGAGCAAGGCATTTTTTACATCCTCAACCCAAGTACGATCGCTTACCTTGTAAACAGTTTTGTTAGATTCATCTCCTGCATCCCAAGCCGTAAAAGCAAAGCCTCTGCTAAGGGCCGCTTCTGCCAAATACCCGTAATAGGCCACCCTTGAAGCAGCATCTGGCCCACCAAAATCACCATAGGTTTGAGTGCTATAATTGAAACCACCCTCATTATCGGCACCAAATTCACCAAGTAATATGGGAATGTTGTTTGTTTGAGACCATGATTGTACAGCATCAAAATTAGTGTCTATTTCAGCAGTATCTGATGAATTTCCCCAATCATAATCATTTTGATTTTGACTTGAAGACGCCGTAAAGGCTCGTGGCCAATAATAATGAAATGTGGCTATTAAATTACTATCACTGGCTATAACTGAATTTCCTATTTGAAGTGGTGCTTCATAAGAGTTTTTGCTTCCTCCGGTTATGACAATATTTCTGGCGGCATTGTTGCTTCCTGAATTTCTTATGATATTAATTATATCAGTGTTTAAAACATCCATCTCAACATCGGTTATGTTAAAAAAGGGCTCATTGATAACTTCAAATAATAAATCGTATGTATAGTCTTTAAATCTATTGGCAATTTGGGACCAAATAGCCCTAAACTTTTCATTATCCGCAGCACGTTTAGCTGATGTTGGATAGGTATACAAATCAGGAGCCTTTGTTTGGTTGAATGTTTCTATAAATTCACTTTTTAATGTGCTTCCATGAAAATCCAGAATAACTACCAAATTTTGGTTTAATCCCCAATTAATAACTTCTTCTACTCGATCTAAATAAGCTGAACTTACCACATAATCATCCGGAGTGCCCGTATATGTGGCGGCAGTACCAGCGTCTTTTGAATAAACAGAAGTATCACCAGACGTTCGAGAACCAAAAAAATCCATTGGTACACGTACCGTTTTAAAACCTGCCACAGCAACGTCTTGAAAATAGCTTTCTGTAAAAGCTGGAGCCCAATTTCCTTCAACTGGAGCACTCATAACATTTCCCATATTTATACCACGTCCCATTTTGTTCACCATTTGTTGTGGTGTGGGTTGGGACATAGCTTGTTGAAAAAACAAGCAAGTGAATATTGTAAATATGAGAAATGCTGAATGCTTCATGTAACGTGCTATTAATCTTTGCCTTTCATTCTTTCTTTTGCTTGTTTAATCGCCTCCTTCTGTTTACTGTTTAAAACCTCTTTATGGATTTTTTGAAAATATTTTTTACTGATTTTCTTAATTTCATTTTTGTCCATACCCTTTCTTTTAGCTTTATCAATTTCTTTCAATCGCTTTTCAAGAATTGACTGGATTTCCTCTTTTTGATCATCTGTTAGTTCTAAAAATTCATTAACTGAAATGATTTGGTCATTTATTTCATTAACTTTTTCTTTGACCTGTTGCTTAATATCTTCAGATTGGGCAAAACCAGTTAATGACATTCCTAGGAAGAAAATACAGACGGTCATTATTTTTTTCATTCTCATTTTTGTAGGTTTTGTGTAATTCATTTTCTGTATTTTTTTTGCAATTAGTTAATTACGTAAATATCCTCTTTTTCCTTTTTATAGAGGTTTGAAAATAGTCAGATAACGTTTGATTATGATGAAAATATAGGCTCCAACAAGCCAAAAAAAAAGATACTGCCAACAAAACACCTATCAAACATTAATTTTAAATTAAAGAAATTAAATTAATTGTTTAAAGGAAATAAGTGTTGCAAGCCTTGGAGGTTTTCTGGTAAGATCACTTCTGGATCACCACCTTTTACATGGCCTAGAATACCAAACGGCCCTGTGTATTTTAAGTCCAACAATTGTTGGATCATGTCTTTTTCTAAATTACCTTGACCAATAGTGATAATTTTAGGGCCTTCTTTTTTCATGCCATTTAGGTTAACGCACCATAAATAAGGCAAAAGCATTTTTATGTTTTCTGAATAATTTTGTAAATCGTCATGGGCATGGTGGAAATTAAAGACAACCCCAATATTCTCGTTTGGAAGTGCTTTAACGATCTTGAACAGGTTTTCTGGCTTTCCAAACCAACCGCCATGATTGTACAGGGCTATTTTACATCCTAATGCCTGCGCTCTCTTTGATAGGAAGGAAACCATTTCAACAGATTGTTTTAAGGATTCAGCCTCTGATAAATCCTCAAAATAAGTAGGCTCAAAACCCACCCAAATTTGAGTGTGCAAGCCAACCGCTTTTAAGTTTTTAAACACCGCTTCGCTTTCGGGTTTTAAAGCCTGTGGACGGTCCCTTCTTAAATTAACAAACAGCCAAACGGCATCAATCTTGATATCGTTGTCTTTGGCCAATTGCCACTCAAGCCCCATAGTTGGCACATGTTTTGGGCGGTTTCCATAAGCATACCTTTTTAAACCTAAACGTTTTAGCATATCAATACGCTGTTGGGGTGTGCGCTCCTTAACATCAAAACCAACTATGGACCATGGAATGAGATTACTTTTTCTGAAAGCATAAAAATTTTCATGTTTTGTAGCCTGGGTTTGCTTTACCTTACAAGCATTGTACATTAGCGCACAGAAACATACCAATAAAATTTTTAATACTCTCATTTATAAATTTAACCTTACTGTTTTATTATTCTTTTTATCTGAACAAATGCTTCGCTCTTTATCTTTACGATATACATCCCAGAAGGAATAGCTTCTAAATGCATTGTAGTTTTTGGACCAGTTAGAGGCGTTTTTTGGACCAATCTTCCTAAGTTATCAAATAGTTCAATGGTTCCATTTTGTATGCTGGATTGTCCAATACTAACAGTCAACAATTCCTTTGTTGGATTGGGATATAATAAAACCGTCTGATTTTCTTTATCATCTATTGATAATGTCATATCCAAAAATTCCACATTGGATTGTGTTGACTCATTAAAAGAGCGATCCTTAGCCGTTACATAATAATTGTAAGACGCATTGGTAACCGTATTGTCCACAAAGCTATTGGTTCTAATTTCTGAGCCTATGACGGTATAAGGGCCTCCGTTTACTGAACGATATACCGTATAGGTATCAAAAGCAGGGTCGGTTGAGGCATCCCAATTTAACAGCACGCTTCCTGTTTGATCCGTAGCAGTTAAATTTGCCAGCGCATTGGGTGCCGTGCTGTCTAATGTTGTATAAAAGTAATCATTGTTAAGTATCGATTCGCCTTCATAAACTTCATAACCAGCAGAAATAGACTTTATCCATAAAATGCCCACTGCCACTTTTAAATCGGCTAAGGTCCTTTCATCTGTGGTCAACGGTACATAATCCAAATAATTTTTGGTACAGTCTATGAACTGTTTTAAGGAATGGTCTAAATAAGGAATGGGCTTACTGTTATCTATAGGAATAAATTTAATATGAACTTTATCATTTTTATCATAATTTGGGTCACCAACCGGATAATCAAAAAACTTATAGCGGACAGCCCAGCTGTAAGCAACACCATTCAAATACACTGTAAACGGTTTTATTGCACCGCCTGGTGTTTCCCTTGCAAAATACCAATATCTGCCACCAGGGTTACTTAAATCGGTCAAGTCATCTTGTTGGTAACTTACATTTTGAATAACCAAATCGTAATCCCGCGCTGCCGGATCTGGTGCTGATGTTTTTGTTCCTCCATCAAAAATCACGTTAATGGTAGCCCACCACTTATCTGTGGAATCACCAGCATTTGATTGGGATGTTTTCCAATTGATTCGAAGCTCATCTGTTAAATCTTGTATCTGTATGGGCAGTCCGCATGCATTTACATCGCCGGAATAATACGTTCCATTAATTTTAAAACCTCCCACAGTTCCACTGGGGTAACCATCAAAGCTGGTTCCTCCCTGATTGGTATAGTGTATACTAAAAGCAGCCCCATTTACATCTACTTGTGAAGGATCGTAAGTCATTGGGGAACCATCATTGTACAATGGGTTGGTCAATCCAAAATTGTGGTTGGGCTTAATTAAGGTATTGTAACTTGTGACTGTTGTTTGAGCAAAAACAAAACTAGTTGAAGCTACTAATGCAATGGCAATAAAGTAAATGGTTCTCAAAATCGGTTAATTTAAGTTTGACTTGCAAATTAAATTCTATAAAAGAGAATTCATGGTATAAAAACTATCAGAATACGTTCAATTTTGCTTTTAATCCCCTTCAATATTGTGTTTAAAGGCATTGTGCAAGATTGTTTTTAATTGTTTCACGATAGCTTCATATTCCGGGTGGTCAACCACATTAACATTTTCTTCCTTATCCACTCTATGGTCGTACAACATAGATGTTATGGTTGAATTATCCTCGGCTTTGATAAATTCGGTATAACTAAAGTTGGATGTTTTTAAGGTAAACCCATTGCCTTTTTTAATCAGAACATATCGATTTCCTTGCTCCTTTTCATCATGTAATACCGGTACCAAACTTATACCGTCCAATTGATTTTTGGGGATTTGCAAGCCACACAACTGAGCTAGTGTAGGATAGATATCCACCAATTCAACCAGCTCATCCCGGGTACCATGTGCTTCTGAAAACGGATTGTAAATAATTAAAGGCACCTGTGTAGATGTGTTGTAGTTGGTAAACTTTGCCCATTGGGTATGCTCTTCTAAATTATAACCATGGTCAGATACCAGTACCACGATTGTGTTCTTATCCAAGCCTTGCTGTTTTAATTCATCTAAAATCTTTCCTATTAAGGTATCTACATAAGTTACCGTGGCATAATACCCATGGATCAAACTAATGGCCAAACTATCGGACACTTGCCCTTTTTTAGGGATATTGGAATAGGCGCGCATTTCGGGCCAATTGCTAATGCTCATTAAAGGTGCATCCTTGGGAATATAATTATAGTTTTCTGGTTGTTTTATGTCTTTTTTATCATATAGGTCCCAATATTTCTTGGGGCTATTAAATGGCAAATGGGTGCTAATGAATCCTGCAGTTAAAAAGAATGGTTTCTTGGACATTTTTAGTTTCTTGATATCCCGAATTACTTTTTGTGCCACCAAACCGTCAATATAAACTGAGTCTGCCACATCAGCATTTTCGTAAGCCGGTCCTGTACCGGTGGCTTTATATTCAGCAATATTTTTTGGTATATGATAATCTTTCCAAAGGGATTGCCAATAATCCGTTGGCGACAAGCCCAAGTCATTTTTATCAAATGCATAAGGCCGCCAAATGTCATCCCAGTCGGATTCCCTATCATCTAAATGATGATAAATTTTCCCGTTGGAAATGGTAGTATAGCCATTCTCTTTAAATAACTGAGGCAGGGTTATAGCATTGGGTGTTTCCTTTTCAACAAAGGTATCGTAATTTAAAAATCGGTTTTTATTAGGTAACATGCCCGTTAACATACTGGCCCGTGAAGCACCACAAACCGGCACATTGCAATAGGCATTGGTGAACTTAATACCTTTTGAGGCCAACGCATCAATGCTTGGTGAGATGATTTTAGTTTTTCCATAGATTGCCAATTCCGGACGCAAATCATCCATATATAGTAACAGCACATTCGGTTTTGCTACGGAATTGTTATATTCCACTGTTTTTTTGCAAGAAAAAAACAGTGGAATAACAAAAAGTATATAAATTATTTTTATTGATTTCACTTGTTTAGATTATAAAGGTTTAACCAATATGTCACTTTCCTTATAACCAATACGTTGCGCCCTAGTATATATGTATTTGCCTTTTTCTACTGGGACAGGTTCAACATATAATTGCCAATGGCTGTCAAGATCCAATTGTTCATCAGGTTTATCTGAAATATAATATGCAATTGAGGCCCCTTCCGTTTTTGATGTTAGGGTAACTTTACCGTCTTTTTCTTGTACGGTAGCCTTGGCCGTAACCGGCTGTTGATAGTTGGGCCACATCATGTCAATAAGCTGACTCTCGGGCATTTGTCCCATATCGGCACGTCCCTCATAATGGTCTATAAATGCCGTGCGCATGTTGCTTAATACATCTGCATATTTTGGATCATCGGCTAAATTATTCAAATTAAACGGGTCAACGCTACAGTCATATAACTCCTCTTTGGTCTTGGTTTCAAACCAACTATGCTGCACTTCGTTGAGCTTCCCTTCTTTTTCCAATTCCAAGAAATTGCTCATCATGGGTATTTGTTTTCTGTAACTTACATCTTTGTATTTGGGTAATTCTGGAAAGTAATTGCGCAGATACAAAAACTGTTTATTCCTAACCGAACGTATCCTATCGGAATATTCATCGAAACGATCGGAACTTCCAAACACATAATCTCTTTTTTGAGTGTCGAATTCCCCTCTAAACGGTTTGCCTTCCATATAGCTTGGCGGTTTTATACCTGCCAAACTTAATACCGTCGCACCCAAATCGACATACGAAATCAAGCGATCGGTTCGTCCTTTGGTTTTACTGTTAATGTCTTTAATAATAAAAGGCGTTTTTAGGCCCACATCATAAATCTCCCGTTTTTCACGTGGTAACGGGCCACCATGGTCACTGTAAAAGAACACAATGGTATTATCGTAAAGACCATCTGCCTTTAATTGATCAAGAATCTTGCCCACTTTGGCATCCATCATTTCAATATTGCTGTAATTTCGGGCTACCATATGACGCGAAGCGGCATTATCTGGAAAATATGGTGGTACTGGCACGCTATCAGGATTTACGGTCAATGGCAAATCCTCATGCTTCCAAAGTTTACTTTCATGGGTATCATCAATATTAAACACCGAAAAGAACGGTTTACCTTTAGGCCTATTTCTCCAATGTGCTTTTGCATTATTTTCGTCCCAAGCTGTTATGGGTGCTGCAAACTGGTAATCGGTTTTTTGGTTATTGGTGCAATAGTAGCCTGCTGCACGTAAATATTCGGTAAAACATTTAACCTCTTCGGGAATGACGGCCGAATATTGACGGATGGGTTTTCCGGTAATATCTTTCCAACCCTGTTCCTCACTATTTTTGTAGGTTCTGTTTCCCCAAGACTGAATGTCTTGACCAGTTCGCATATGCATGGTACCAATGGTTGTAGGATACATACTAGTAATTATTGCTGAACGGCTTGGCGCACAAACCCCAACCACGGCAAAGGAATTATCATAAATCAAACTTTCTTTTGCCAGCTTATCTAAATTGGGGGTTTTTGCTGTGCTATCACCATAAAAAGACAAGGTCGGACTGATGTCTTCACAGACAATCCATAGAATGTTTGGTTTTGGATTTTGCTTTACTGGTGTGCTCTTTTCTTTTGACTGGCATGAAAAAAGCGCTATTGTTAAGGTTAATGTTGTTAAAAAATACTTCATTTGATTAGAAAATATAAATGGTTATTAGAATGTGTAAGTCTTTGAAGGGCTATAATTATCATCAAAGAGCAATAAATCGTGGCCTGATGGTGCGTAATCCACCGGTTTCACTACCGATGGGTTATTAGGATAGGTTTTACCATTATTCACCAGTTTCACAAACTTGTCTCCGAACCTTACCAAAATGGTATTCCATCCGTTTTCTACTTCTTTTTGGATGTAAAGTGGCGTACGAGTGACCGTAAATTTGGTGATTGGTTTTAAATCGTTGCTCAAAAGCAGTAAAGTACAGCCTCCTGTACCACAAAAATAACTTGAGAAAAAGTTAACGAACACCTCATTTTTGCCATCGCTGTTCAAATCGATTTCGGCCAATTGGAATTTTTTATCATTGTCCATTAAAATATCATAATCGGATTTCAAATAGTCATTTTTAAGAAAATCTGCTATGTTTTTGACCAAGGCATCGTTTACCGTAAACGGCATGTAATGGGCATTGGCAGAATCTGTTTCTGGAGTATTTTTTGAAGTCGGTTCTTGAGATGTTTCATTAACTGAACCAGCAGGTTCTTCACTTGCCTTTTCATTGGATTTTGATGTATCCTTACATGAAAAAGCAAACTGGGCAAACACGAGCAGAACTAATAACTTTTTCATTTTACTTAGATTTTAAAAGTTTAGAATTTCATTGATTTAACTTGTTAGTTAATTTCATCCTTTTTATTCAAATTGCCCATATTAAATTGTAGGCTTTCCATCAATATACCCAAGCAATTTTAAAAACCGATCTGTTTTCCTTAAAGTGTCTATAAAATAGTCACCTTTATTAAAAAAACTGTGTTCTGCTCCTTCATACAAGAACAAATCGCATCTACTCCCTATCGCTTTCATTTTCTTTTCATAAGCCTTTGATGATGCCACGGGTGTGGTTTTATCTTTAGTCCCAAAAAACACAATGGTTGGTGGAGCGCCCTTATTGATATTGTGCAATGGTGAAATCTCTTTGTACCTACCGTTCATTCTCGCAAACCCAAAACCATTTTGACTGTTATCATAAACAGGATTAAACAGTACCAAAGCATTAGGTTTAGAACTGATGCTTAAATCCTCATTCGGGCCTTCCAACCCTTCAATGTTTCCACATGCCGCCGCCAAATGCCCTCCTGCCGAACCTCCTCCAGCAGCAATCATATTTGGATTTATACATAATTCCTTGGCATGTTTTCTAACATATCTAATAGCCGATTTGGCATCTTCAACAGCGTCAAAGGGTGTGGTGCCATGTACATTTTTAACTCTGTAATCGGCAGATATTGCTATCATGCCCCGAGAGGACAAATATCTGGATTGCCTTTGAAAGGCTTTATAATTTCCATTATTCCATCCGCCCCCATGAAAAAAAACAATGCAATTGTATGTTTTATTAGTATTAAAATTTTGAGGTTTATAAATATGCAAGTTTAATTTAATTGTATCAATGGATTTGTAGACTATTGCTTCTGGTATGATGTCCGGTATGGATGATTGAGCATTTAATGTATATCCCAAAATACTTATCCAAAATATTAAAAATGCTCTCATAATATGTTTTTATTAAAATGTAGTCTTCCAATCGTTAAGCACTTTTAACATCTCTTGGGCTAGTTTTGGTTTTTCATTGATTAAATTATGGGTTTCAGAAGGATCTTCTTTAATATTATACAATTCAGTCCTTCCTTCAACATACCAGTTTATCAATTTATAATCACCTTTGCGAATAGCTGATGATTTGGTGTCTCCAGTATTGGTAGGCCTAGCATTTGGTGAATGCCAAAAAACCGTTCTGTCTTGCCAATGTTCTTGATTTTTTAAAATTGGTAAGAAACTTTTTCCATCGGTATCGAGTTTTTTGCCCGAGGTAATGTCAGAAAGGGTAGGAAAAACATCCATTAACATAACAAGTGACTTGTTTTCATCGCGTGGCTGAAAATGATCGTTCCACTTCACAAATAGTGGAACCTTAATACCTCCATCATACAACCAGCCTTTTCCAGCTCGCAATGGGTAGTTTGAGGTTGCCAAGTCCCTTTTCTTGGTTCCATCATTAGAAAGCCCACCATGGTCTGATGAAAAGAAAATTATGGTGTTTTCCGAAATACCTTCATCTTTTAACAATTGTAATAAGCGCCCAACATTTTCATCCATATTCTCTACCATGGCCGCATAGGTGGCATTGTTCTGGCGCATTTTTGTACGTCCGGTGCCTTCTAAAATATATTCTGGCTGATCACCAAAGTCAAACGCATCAATTTCCTTTTGGTTGCGTTTAATATCAGCTTCTTTGGCTTCAAGAGGTTGATGTACAGCATAAAACGCCAACATGGTCATAAACGGTTTTGACTTGTCCCTGTTCTTAATGTATTTGATGACTTGATCAGTCAACACATCTGTTAGGTAATCACCTTTTTTTCCAATAGAATCCAAGTCCTTAATAGGTGCTTTTTTATTGATCCCTTTATGCTTTGGTGTGTTAAAAGGGTAGATATAACTAATAGGCGATCCGGCATGACCAGCAGCCAAACTATAATCGAACCCAAAGTCTTTTGGGTCTTCTCCCAAATGCCATTTACCAAAATAGGCTGTTTGATAACCAGCATTATGGATTTGCTTAATATAATTTTTGGAATCCGGAACATCTGTCATTTCAAAACCATCATCAGGCACATCACCATCCTTTATTGGGTATCCTGCCGTTAGCATGGCATACCTTGAAGGCACACAACGTGGGTAATTGGCATAAGCGTTATTAAACCTAACAGATTCGCTTGCCAATTGGTCCACATGAGGCGTTTGATAGATTTTTGAGCCTGTTAAGCTTAAATCGTGATATCCTAAATCATCTATGTGAATAATTAAAATGTTGGGTTTTTGTGAGTTAGATTGCTCTTTAGTTATTTTATTTCCTTTACAGGAAACAAAAAGTATACACAGAAAAAAAACAAGAGCTTTATACTGTTGTATTTGTTTTAAAAATTTCATTAATGACTTGCTTTTAGTGCCCTTTGAATACTAAAATAGGCAGGTGTAGGTTTAAATTTTTTATTGTAAATGGACTGAAAGTCTCCTGTCCCTTTTTTGTGTCTTACACTTAAATCCCAAAGGTTTAAAGTTACCTCGCCTTGTTTGCTTTTCTCAATTAAAAGATTGACTATTTTATCATATAGTTTCTTTTGGTTTTCACGCTCTGGCTTTAACTCTTTTTTAAATTCATCCTTAACGAGATAGTCCAGTTCTGTTACATGAAATGCCAGATCGTGAGCATGTGCCCAATCAATCAGATCAGACATTTTTTGGATGGTAGCATCCATATTGTCTATAAAATCCTTTCGTTTAGCTCCCAGTAAAATATGGCCCTGCCATCCAATACCATCTACACGGTAACCTTTACTTCTAACGTAAAGAACTGTTTCTTTGACCTTATCCCACAGCTTGTCTTCCATGCCTGCATTTTGATTATAAACCAATTTGAGATTTGGGGCATATTTGGTCGCTATTTCAAAGGCTTTCAAGATATAGAGCGGATATCCATTTTCATCATACCCCATATTTATCCATGGGTTTTCCCATTGGTGAACACCTTCTTTTGGACCAAACCAACTACCATCGGGCAAAATGGTTTCGTTCACTACATCCATGTATTTTATGGAAGGCTCTACATTGAACCTTTGTGAAATAGCCGTAACATATTCTTCCATATTTTGTGTCAGCTCTTCTGCTGTTCTATGGTCTGCTTTGGCCCATTTTGAGGCTTGTGGACTAACCGGGGCATGCATGCGAACGGTAAGGTGATTTTTGTTTGCAAAATCAATAAAATCGTTTATTTTGTCCCAATTCCATTTACCAGGCTCAGGGTGTATAGCGCTCTGTTTGGCTGCATTAGCAGGTGTTAGGTACTTAAAGTCTTTTAGGAAAAGGCGTTCCTTTTTGGTTCCCAGTTCCTCATAGTTTAATGTAGCACCTACTAATAGTGAAGGAAATGATGCTCTGTTTGATTGTTTATCAATGGTATTGCTGTTATTTTCGGACAGTTCATTTTGCGAAACCCCAAAAAAAGCAAAAGCAAAAAACAATATGCAAAACACCTTCAATCTCATTATTCGCTATCTTCTTGATTATCCATGGCTTTAGCCTTCATTTTTTCCGCCTTTCTTTCAGCTTTTCTTTCGGCTTTTTTTGCTTCTTTTTTAGGATTGGGCTTCTCAAATTCAATATTATCGCCTCCTGCCTTGTGATTGGCTTTCATCTTAACATGTCTTTCCTTTTTGAATTTTTCAAGCATGGCAAGCATGGATTGCGTTTTTTCAGGCATTTGCTTGGAAAGGTCGTTTTTTTCTGAAATGTCTTCAGCAACATTATAAAGCTCAACTTTCCCACTTTCCACAAATTGAAGCAACTTGTAATCTCCTATGCGTATAGCTGAAGTCTTATCATCACCAGTTTGAAGGGGACGAGCCTTGTATGAATTCCAATAAACGGTTCGGTCTTTCAGGCTGCTTTTTTTATAAATTTCATCTTTCACACTAACACCGTCTATACCAGTTATTTTTTTATTCAATGCTATATCAACTATGGTAGGAAATACATCCATACCTAAAACAATTGATTCTTTGTCCACTCCAGATGATGTTTCGTGAGGGAGTTTGAATATCAATGGTACTTTTATACCGCCTTCGTAAATCCAACCTTTTCCAGCTCTAAGCGGGGCATTAGAGGTTGGTATTAATCGATGGTTAGGTCCTCTTGTGGAAAGGCCACCATGATCAGAAGTCAATACAATCAGCGTGTTGTCATACAGTCCTTCATCCTTTAACGTTTTAATCAACTTTCCAATATTTTCATCTACGCTTTCAACCAAGGCAGCATAAGGCGGATAATCTTGTTTCATTCGTGTATCCCCATTTCCTTCTTTGATATACTCTGGGCCATCACCAAAATCAACATGTTTCATTTGCTCTTCGTTTCTTTTGATATCGACTTCCTTTGCTTCTATTGGTGTATGAACAGCGTAATAAGCAAGCACTCCCATAAATGGTTTATCCTTATTATCCTTAATGTATTCTATAGTCCTTTTGGTCAGCACATCGGTAAGGTAATCACCAGGTTTTGCATAGTCTTCAACATCTTCAATAGGAGCTTTTTCGCCTTTAGCACCAGCTACTCGTTTTTTATTGAAAGGATAAAATCGGGCATCGGTTCCACCAGCCTCTCCAGCGGCAAATGAAGAGGTGAAACCCATGCCTTTGGGACTATCAGCTTCAGATCCTAAATGCCATTTTCCAACGTAGAATGAATAATATCCCGCCTTTGAAAACTGTTTTGGAAAGTTTTGATCTTCTGGAGTTGAACCAGGATGTCCTTTGCTTTCTTCCAACGGATAGGTACCTGTCATAATTCCATATCTAGATGGCACACAACGCGGATAGCTGGCATAAGCATTTTGGAACACAAATCCGTTTTGTGACAAATTATCCACATTGGGTGTGTTATACATTTGAGAACCATTAATACTTAAATCATGGTACCCCCAATCATCTACGATGATGAATAATACGTTTGGTTTGTTTTGTGAAAAAACAAAAGTTGAAAAACCAAGCATTAATGCAAATATGATATTTTTCATTTTTTTTAAATTTTTGTTCTGAATATTTGACCGTTAAATCGCTTAATAGTTTATTGATAGAAATGTTAAAATTATTAGCATTCCATTATCTCCTATCCATTAATGATTTTTTGGATCAGTCAAATGTGCTTTAAGTTTCGCTTTTAATTGAGTTACTACTGCTTTGTATTTTGGATCATCAACCCAGTTTTTGGTTTCCAAAGGGTCATCTTGATAATCGTATAACTCCCGTCCAATGATATTCTCATCTTTATACGGTTTGTAGCTTCTATAATCATTGTCATGCCATTCTGTATAACGGTATCTATCCGTTCTAATGGAATATCCCATGCGCTTTCCACGGGCATATTGATGAAAAGCGGCATCGGCCGTCATTGTTGTTGCAGCATTACCATCTATTAGTGGCACCAATGATTTTCCTTCGGTTTGAGAACTTGGAGCAACTCCCGCCAAATCGAAGAGCGTTGGGAACAAATCCAAAAGTTCTACCGGGTTATCCACTTTTATATCTTTGGCAACTCCTGGTCCAGCCCACATAAATGGAAAATGGGCCGCTTGTTCAAAATTGGAATGCTTGCACCATTCGGTATGGTCACCCAAATGCCAACCATGGTCACCCCAAAGCACTATAATTGTATTATCCAAAATACCTTTAGCTTCCAGTGCATCTAAGAGTTTTCCTAGTTGTGCATCAATGTATGATACAGCAGCCATATAGCCATGTACCAATTCTCTCTGCTTATCCAGGTCAATAATATCGCCAATATCATAATTGTCGTCTATATCTGAAAAAGCTCTTAGCTCACCGTAGTTTTGATAAGCAATCCTTGGTGTGCCTTCTGCCAATTGTTGAAATTCAGCCAGTTTTACCTTACTCCTATCATATAAATCCCAATATTTTTTGGGTGCTATAAAAGGAAGGTGTGGTTTTTGAAATCCTACGGCCAAAAACCAAGGTTTATCACCATTCATTAGTATGTCAAGTTTCCTTAAGGCCTCTTTGGTATAAATACCATCTTGGTAAGCTTCATCTGATACATCCGCACATTCGGTACTTGGTTTAAGTCTTTTGAAAACATAATTTCTCAACTTTCCTCCTTTGATCCCTTTTGCTTCGGCTTCATCTATCAAAGCTTGCATTTTCTTTTTGGTATCAGGATTTTGATAGTACTCAAACATGGGTGCCCCATATTTAGGGTCAAAATTATCTGGTTGAATCCAAGGAATGCTCCAGCTTTTAGCGTCATGTCCAGGCGATGACGATCCTTTGTGAAAAATCTTACCAATTCCTGTGGTTTCATAGCCTTGAGAAATCATGTACTCTGGCATTGAAACCAAATCTGGGGCAGATTCCCTAAAATTGGTGTGTAAGTCCCAAACTTTGGTTCTATCGGGATAAGTACCTGTCATCACACTTGCTCTTGAAGGACCACAAACAGCATATTGAACTTGGGCATTGGTAAAGGTAACGCCCATCTTGGCCAAACGGTCAAAATTAGGTGTTATCATTTCTGGATGACCATAGTTGGACAATAATGGCTTTAAATCATCAACGGCAATAAAAAGAATGTTCTTTTTTTGATTTGTCCCAGATGTTTTTGAGACCGTTGCTACTTGTTGGCTCTTACAAGTAAATACAGCCAAACAAAGAAAACCGAATATTATTTTATTTAATTTCATTTCTATTTTATTGGTTTAATATATCTCTAACAGAAGTCTCATCATCCTTTTTGTCAACAATCGCTCCAAAATCAGTATCCGTAATGGTTCTGAAATCTGCAAGGGATTTATTATCATCATATTTAACCATAAGGTCTTTGAGTTGTGATTTTAAATCTTGAATAACATTGGTATATTGTGGATCATTTATGATGTTGTTCATTTCGTGTGGATCCTTTTCTAAATCATATAATTCCCAAACATCAATGTTATAGTAAAAATGTGCCAAGGTGTATTTTTGAGTCCTGATACCATAGTGTGGTTGTACATGGTGCCAATAAGGGAATTCGTAATAATGATAGTACATGGCCTGTTGCCAATCTTTCGGGGTCTTACCTGCCAGAATGGATTTGAAGCTATCACCCTGCATTTTTTGGTTGGTCTTAATATTGGCCAAATCCAATAACGTAGGTGCAAAATCAATATTGGTTATAATGTCCTTGTTAACGGTTCCTGGTTTTACCAGTTTAGGATATTTAACCATAAATGGCATGCGCAACGATTCTTCGTAAATAAATCGTTTGTCAAAAAATCCATGATCTCCCAAATAAAATCCTTGGTCTGAAGTTAATACAATGACCGTATTATCGGTTAACCCATTTTTGTCCAGATAGTCCAATACTCTACCGATGTTGTCATCAACGGATTTTACACAGGCCAAATAATCTTTAATATATCGTTGGTAACGCCATTTTTTACCTTCTTCATTGGTCATTCCTTCTGGTTGAACCAATTCTCCTGGTTTAGCTCCATAAAATGCCCATTTTAATTTTTCAGCACCTTTTAAATCAGCAGGTTCTTCTAGTTTCATATCACGACGGGATAAATAATCCATCGTCATTTCTGTATCACCTGCCGTAAGCTCACGGCCTTTGTAGTCGTCATTAAACGTAGCAGGGTAAGGCATTTCTATGTCATCCCAAAGTGTTTCATACTTATGGTCTGGTTCCCATGGTCTATGAGGTGCCTTGTACTGCAAAACCATTAAAAAAGGAGCATCTTTTTTTCGGCCTGTTTCTAACCAGTTTAAAGCAAAATTTGTGCTTAAATTAGTGGAATATCCTTTTTCTTTAACATCCACTCCATTTTCATTGTAAACAGGATCCCAATAATGACCTTGTTGTCCTGCCGAATTATGGTATTTAAACACATCAAAACCTTTGGGTTCTGTTCCTAGATGCCATTTACCAAACATACTTGTTTGATAACCATTCTTTTGGAATTCTTGTGGAAAAGTCCATTGTGATGCATCAAATTTACCACCGCTTTCGTTTTTGTAATAACCATTTTTATTGCTGTAATTACCAGTCAGTATAGCCGCCCTACTAGGCCCACATATTGCATTTGTGCATAGAACATCTTGAAAAAGCATACCGTTTTTTGCAATCCTATCAATATTGGGGGTTGGAGCAATGTCCTTATAAATACCTCCATAAGCACTAATGGCTTGTGTGGTTAGGTCATCTGCCATAATATATATAATATTAGGACGCTTTGTTTCTGTAATAGACGAATCGGCCAACGTTTGGTCTTTAGTGTGTTCTTTACAAGAAAGTACTACTAATGCACAGGCAATAATAAGGTTAACTTTTCTAAGCATTTTTATTTGTTTTTATCTAATATAATCTCATTATCAACTGAGATTGTTGTTTTCATTAAGTCTTTGTCAGCAGAAGAACTGCCTGTCATGATTGTAAAGGTTCCGGGTTCTACAACAAAATTGAAATCTTTGTCATAGAAGGCTAGACTTTCTGCTGATATAGGGATTGTTACTGTTTTCGTTTCACCTGCTTTAACAGCTACACGCTTATACCCTTTAAGTTCTTTTACAGGTCTTGTATAAGAACTAACGTCATCTCTTATATAAAGCTGTACAACTTCAGTACCATCCATTTTTCCTGTATTGGTCACATCAACAGAAACATTTATTGTGTCATCTTTACCCACAAACTTTGCTTTGGAAAGTTTAGGCTCTGACAACTTGAATTCTGTATAACTCAACCCAAATCCGAATGGGTGTAGTGGCACCTTTTTCTCGGTATTGTATTTGTGTATATATGCTGTTGGTTTGTGATTATATACCATTTGTAATTGACCAACCGATCTAGGAATGGTCAATGGTAGTTTTCCACTTGGGTTTAAGTCACCAAAAATAGCTTCTGCAACAGCTTGACCTCCAAAAGACCCGGGCTCGTAAGCATAAACAACCGCTTTGGCTCGTTCTTCTAAGCTAGGCTCAGCAATTGGACTTCCGCTAACATACACAACAATAACGGGTTTACCATTTGCAAGTACTTTATTGGCAAGATCCATTTGTTTTCCCGAAAGTCTTAATGTGGCACGATCTATATTTTCACCAGTTGTTTTATTCGGCCAATCATAACGAAACGAATTTTCACCTAATACCAATATGGTAATATCAGCTTTTTTGGCTAATTGAGCGGCTTTATCAATATCGGCATCTTTCATCTTTTTGGAACGATCACCCGCATTAAAATAAGATACGTTGTAACCCTTTTGTTCTCCTAAAGCTTTTAGCCCTTGGTAGACTGTCGTTACGTTTTCGGCTGGTTGTTGATAAACCCAATCGCCCATAATGGTTTCATTGTTTGCATTTGGTCCTGTTACAAAAATGGATTTTTTACCACCTTGTAACGGTAAAATATCATTGTTCTTTAACAATGTAATGGCCTCTCTTGCTTGAGCTAAAGCCGTTTCTTGGTGTGCTTTAGAAAAATTGACTTCATTAGCTTTTTTAACATCCACGTACGGATTCTCAAAAAGCCCCAATCTAAATTTCGCTTCTAAAATTTTACTACATGCATCGTTTACACGAGACTCATCCACCTTACCTTCTTTTACCAACTCTATCAAAAGTTTGTCAAAAACTGGACCATGCATATTCATATCCATTCCTGCATTTACAGAAAACTCAATGGCTTGCTTGAAGTCTTTAGCCACATGATGCCACAATGCAATTCGGGATATATCATTCCAGTCACTTACATAAAACCCTTTAAAACCCCATCGATCTCTCATTAAATCGGTCATCATAAATTCATCCATATGTCCTGGCATACCGGCAACTTCATTATGTGCTGTCATAATGGAAAACACATTAGCTTCTTGTACGGCACGGCGATATGGTGGCAAGAAAATCTCAAATATCGTGCGTTTAGATACATCGGTTGGAGCCGCATTCAAACCATTAACAGAAGAACTTCCAGCAATTAGATGTTTGGCACAAGCAACCACATGGTCAGGACCAGATAAGTCTTTCGATTGCAATCCTGTAATGGCCGCAACCCCCATATTACCAACTAAATAAGGATCTTCTCCAAACGTTTCACCTGTTCGCCCCCAACGTGGATCTCTTAAAACATCAATGTTTGGAGCAAAAGTCCAGTGCATGCCATTAGCCCTCATTTCTTGAGCCGTCTGTGCACTGCCTTCTTTTATCAAGGCATCATCAAAAGTTGCAGCTTGAGAAATTGGAGAAGGATAAATGGTCGAACCATTGACCAAACCATTACCATGAATGGCATCAATCCCTATTAACAGCGGAATCTTTAAAGGGGACTTCAACGCTAAACTTTGAAGATAATTGGCTTCTTCAGGAGTTACCACATGAAGAAAGGAACCGATTTTCCCTTCCGTGGTCAAACGGGCAATATCTTCAGGCCTCATTCCTGGATAAAAGCCCAACGCATCGTTTTTTTCTAATTCCTCTGGAGAAATTTCACTTTCGGCCGCCTTCATGTGCTCTAAGCCTACATATTGACACATTTGATGGACTTTATCCTCAAGAGTCATGCGAGACATTAAATCTGTTACTCTATCATTAACTGATGCTGAAGAATCAAGATATATTGGATTTCCAAATTCTGTTTTTTTGTGTTCATTGCAAGAAACTAAAAACATTACCGGCACTAAAACAAGCATGAATAAACTACACCTCATAAGTCTTATTCGTTTATCAAATTATTACCCGATAACTCAGCTAAAGGGATTGGAAGTGTCATTTGTGTTTCTATATTAGAAAATATAAAATCTTTATTTCCTTCAGATGAATAAAAGCTGACCGCTGCATTATGATGGTCTATTTCATTTTGGAAATAATCCAAACCGCGTCTTCTCATATCAAACCATTCATGCCCTTCACCATTTAGTTCATACTGACGTTCTTTCATGATGCGGTAACGGAATTCTTCTTGAGTAGGCACACTGGTAGCGTCCCAATCGGCCGGTTGCAATGTGGTTCCAGTAGCGGTGGTTCTGGCTCTTTTTAATACCTTGTTCACATAAGTGTATGCAGATGATGGACCATTAATTTCGTTTTCAACTTCAGCTCTCAATAACAAGACCTCAGCGTAACGAAGCAAAATAATATTTTTAATGGTTGTTGTGCCATCATAGGTTAAGTCCTTATATTTGGCAAGACCTGGATAGGCTTGATTTCCCTTATTAATTCTTGGAAACAAATTTTGATTTTTACCGTTTACAGTGCTTGTATAATTGTTATAAAGATAGGTTTCGTTTATTCTAGGATCTGCCACAGCATCATCTAAAGTAATGACGTCTGAAGCTTTACCTGCAGTAATAAAATCTTGCCCTGTGTAATCATTTCCAGAATATTGGATAATATGGTCACTAAACATTTCTTTGTTTGGTCTTATGCGTCCAAAAGTATTTGCTCCATCGGGTATAATTCCTGGATAACCTTTAAGCACTACGTCTCTAATAATATCATTTGTTCTTACCGCTCCTGTATGCCCATATTGCAGTTCAAAAATAGATTCAGATGTGTTTCTGCTGTCTTGTGTCCATAAATCGGCAAAGGTTGGTGTTAACTCATATCCGCCATTGTTTATAACAAAATCCAGTTCCTTTTTTGCTTCTTCCCAAAAATTAGAAATACTAGTTACGGTTATTTCAGATTCTGTAACAGTATTAAAACCTGAAGGTAGAGATGTTGCATCATTAGTCCCAGCCAATGTAACATATACTTTTGCCAAATAGGCATTAGCAGCGTATTTTAGTGGTCTGCCCGCAATATATTCACCTCTGTCGGGTAATAAGTCAGCCGCTTTTTTAAGGTCTGAAATAATTAAGTTATACAGTTCTTCTTTTGAACTTTTAGCGATATGAATATCATCTTTTGTTGTTGGTGTTAATCTTATGGGTACTTCACCAAAAATACGCACCAAATCAAAATACACCACTCCTCTTAAAAAGTAAGCTTGTCCAAGTGTAGTATTCTCGTTGGCCAAGCCACTCCCTTCAGCATTTACAATTACTATGTTAATTTGATTGATGGTTTGCCATATACCGCGCCATAATTTATCTAAATTGATATTGGTATTGGCTGCAACTAACTGGTTGGCATCATCATTTGCCCCTTGGGAGGAATTGTATTTACCGGAATGAGGCCATAACAACAAACGTGTTCTTGAACCATAATAATCATAACCTTGTAATTGGGCATACATACCATTTACAGCCGTTTCTGTACCTTCTTCAGTAGAAAATACTTGTACCTCTGAATATTTATTTTCAAAATTGTCAACTAATTGTTCATTACAACTTAAAAAAGCTGTGATAACCATGAATAATCCTAATATTTTATTTCTATTTTTCATTGTGCTTCTTTTAAAATGTAACATTTAATCCAACTGTGAATGTTCTTTGATTAGGAAATGATCCCCAATCTATTCCGATACGTAACGGATCATAAGCAAAACTGTTTACTTCTGGATCAAAACCGGGATAATCTGTTAACAGCCATAAATTTTGTCCAGATAGGGTTACCTTCATCGAATCAAAAAACTTAGTGTCCTTCACAGGAATGTTATATGCTAACGACACATAACTTAGTCTTAAAAAACTTCCATTGGCTACCATTCTATCATTAAAATCCGTAGTATAATTAGCTCCATAGCCACCTACACCTACATTTGGATAATTACCAGTAGGATTGTTTACTGCATCAAACGCATCATAGTATGCAGCAGATAACACATTTCTGGTACTGTTGTTGGCATAACCAGACTCTAAAAAGTTTCCAACGGCTATATTGTTTCCATAAACACCATTAAACATGGCGCTCAACGAAAAACCTTTAAAATCAAATGAGGTGCCAAATCCAAAGGTGAAATCAGGATTTGGATTTCCTATAATGGTTTTGTCATCATCGTTAATAACTCCATCCCCATTTTGGTCAACAAAGTAAACATCACCTACTCTTAAATCTGCTACACCGTATTTTAATGGATCACCTGTAGGAGTGTCAGTCAACTCCGCATCTGTTCTAATAATACCTTTGGTTTCATATCCATAGAATAAACCAGCTTCTTTACCTTGAATAAAAATATTGGCAGGTTGTTTAAAATAGGTACCTCCTGATACATTATTTCCAAAAAAGCCGACTTGCTCACCCAAAGTTCCAAATGTAGTTGGTTGAACTTGGCCTAAATTTGTGATTTTGTTTTTGTTAAATGAAATATTCCCAAACAGATTCCAGTTAAAATTTTCATTTTTAATAATATCAGCATTCAATGAAATTTCCAACCCTTTATTTTCTAAATCACCTTGATTGGCTATGATGTAGTCAAAACCAGCTGTAGGCCCTAAAGCTACTTTTAGTAATAAGTCTGAACTTGTTTTTTTGTATACATCAACAGTTCCTGAAAGCCTGTCTTTGAAAAGACCAAAATCAATACCTGCATTGTATTGGATGGCTGTTTCCCATTTTAAGTCTGGATTTGCAAGATTTAATGGCACCACAGCTACTAAACTGCCCCCAGATGCATCTGATAGTGCAGCCTCTGTAGCTCCAAACGGTGTAAGATAACTGTAAGGTGGAATGTTTTGATTACCAACTTCACCATAACCCAATCGTACTTTTAAATCTGAAAACAACTTCTGATTTTTTAAGAATGGTTCTTCAGTCGCTTTCCATGCAAATGAAAAGGCTGGAAAATAACCCCATTGGTTTCCTTTAGCAAATTTGCTACTACCATCGGCCCTAAATGTTCCTGTAAATAAATATCTATTATACAGTGTATAATTTAAACGCCCAATAAATGATATAATGGTCGGAAATTCACTATCAATAATCAAGGGTGTGTAGGTAGACCCATAAGATATCCCATCTGCTCGCAATGATTTATCAGCAAAATTGGCAGCAGAATAACGGCTTGTTTTTAGACTGGTTTTATCTATCAAAGCACCAATAGTTGCATTAATCCTATTGTTTTTGTTAAATGATTTTCTGTACATTAATGTATTATCAACATTGTATCTAAATCTGTTTAAAGTACTAATACCTGCCAATCCATTAGGATCTCTACCTTTAAGCAAGGCTGTTCCATACCAAAAACTCCTTTCTTTTCTTCTATAATCTCCACCAAATCTAAATCGGTATGTCAATGCTTTTGATAATTTATAATCCATGGTTAATGACCCTAACAGACGTACTTCTTTACCTTTATCATCATAATCTGTTGTCCAAGCTCTTGGCCCATCAACAGCCTCATCAGTAGAACTAGGATCAGGGTTATTATCTGCAAAATTGACTATTGGAGCGGCTAAAAGCACTTGTCTAACCATACCGCCATTAATACCTCCATTTTCATCTGTTCCTTTTGAAGAAGACAAGTCTGTATATGTTGTAGCTATTTTTGTATTAATTTTTACTCTATCTGTTAAATCTTGATTAAGATTTAAATTAAAATCAACTGATTTTGCAAGTGCATTAGGAATGGTTCCTTTATTGCTAATCATTCCTCCAGAAATATAATAACTGCCATTATCTCCTCCTCCAGAAGCAGATATTCTGTTTTTTTTGATCATTGAGTTTTGATACGTATCTTTTGCCCAATTAATCCCTTGAACCCTATCTGTGGTTCCAGAATAATAGATCTCACCATTAGGATTTATATCAAAAGCTGGTTCTTGACCAAGAGTCGCTTTCATATCGTTTTGATAATTGGCATAGCCATTAACATCCAAAACATCAATATTTCTAACAACACTACCGGTAGTTAATGATGAAGTGAAATTAAATTTTGCCTTTCCTTTTTTACCTTTTTTAGTAGTAATAATTATGACACCATTAGCAGCTCTTGATCCATAAATTGCTGTAGCAGATGCATCTTTTAAAACCTCAATACTTTCAATGTCCTCTGGATTTACACCTGAAACACCTCCTCCTTGAGGTGCTGAATAACCTGACAACGGATTATTAACATCTTCAGCCGCTGTATCCATAATAATACCATCAACAACATATAAAGGTTCAGAATTAGCAGTAAGACTGCTTGTTCCTCTAATTTTTATTGACATTGATGAACCTGGCTCTGATCCATTAGAGCTAACCTGAACTCCAGCCGCTCTTCCTCTTATAATATCTTGAATATTACTAGATTGTTCAGCAGCTTCTTGTGTAGGCTTGATAGATGTGACAGCACCTGTTAAATCCTTTTTGTTGACAGAACCGTAACCAATAACAACCACTTCATCTAACTCTTGTTGATTTGCTTCTAAAACTACAGCAACAGTTTTTTGGTTTGTAATTACAACTTCTTTAGTGATGTAGCCAAGATAGCTAACTACTAACGTAGCAGGAGATTTATCAATTTCTATGCTAAATTTCCCATCGAAATCGGTCACAGCGCCTTTCGTGGTTCCTTTAATTATAATTGAAGCTCCTGGCAAGGGCATATTATTACTGTCTGTAACAGTTCCTTCTAATGTTTTTTGCGCCAATAAAACAAAAGGGCATAATAATAAAATTAATAACAGCTTAATGTGTTTCATTTTTTAGAGTGAGTTTAATTTGTTTAGTATGATATGTAATTTGTTGTTGCTAAATTATCCAATACCATCATCAAACAGGTTAAAAAAACTATCAAAAAGGGTTTGGAAATTGTCAAAAACAATAGAAACATTGTACAGTTCCTGTTTATTTGACCATATTTAAAGTTTATTAGCTTTAAAAAGAACAGCTCAATTTTATTGTTCCTTTTTGAGGCTCTCCAAAAAAGCACTCGGCGTTATATCATAGAATTTTTTGAAGGAAGTACTAAAGTATTTGGGATTTGAAAAACCAGAATGATATGCAATTTCCTTGATACTATACTCTCCTTCTATGAGAAGTTTTTTGGCGAGTTTTAATTTTGTGTGTATAATAAAATCCTGAGGAGATAAATCTACTAGATTTTTGAGCTTCATGTAAAGTGATGTCCTGCTCATATTGAAACTGTTTGACAAATCATGTACTGAAAAAGATTCGTTCTCAATATTTTTTATAATAGTCTCTTCAAGGTTTTGTAAAAATTCTTGATCATGTTTATTTCTATGAACGGTAGCATTGTCTGCATCATTGTCATGAACGTATTTCTCCCGTAGTTTTTTCTGCCATTTCAATGTATTGACAATTTTAGCAAATAAAAACTTCATGTCAATTGGCTTTTCAATATACTCTGATATCCCGGTTTCAATACTTTCTAGCTTTTGAGCTGAGTTTTGCAATACAGTGAGCATAAAAACCGGAATATGATTGAGGTTGATATCGTTTTTCAATATCCGTGACATTTGCATACCGTCCATTTCAGGCATGATAAGGTCTGTTAAAATGATGTCAGGGAAAATTTGCGACGCTGTTTCCAGACCTTCTTTCCCATTACTGGCCTCAAAAATCTGAAAATAAACGCCCAGTGTTTTCACCAACAAGTCCCTAAGCTCATCGTTATCTTCAACAATCAGTATTTTACTGTCACTAAACTCTTCTATTTCAGTTTGGTCCTCCAATAAATCATTATGCTCAACCGTATTTTGTAACGAATCTATTTTTTTATTGTACTCATATTTTAAATTTTTCAATATCACGGTAAAGGTAGTTCCCTTGTTTTCTTCACTTTTGAAACTAATGGAACCACCTGTTTTTTCAAGTAATTTTTTAACCATCATTAAGCCCAGTCCAGTCCCTGGCCTTTGACTATTAATAACATTTCGTGCTCTGTAGTACCTGTTCAAGATAAATTTTTGCTGGTCTTTAGGTATTCCCAGCCCTTCATCAGCAATTTCAATTTTTAATTCTTTTAAAGAGGTTTTAGTTAAGTTGATTGTGATTTTTCCGTTCTTGAAAGAATATTTTATGGCATTGGATATTAAATTAAGAAAGATTTTATCAAAAATATCCTTATCAAAATAAAAGGATGGTTCATCCCAATTATTGTTTATAATAACTTCTAAATTATTTTCTTTTGTGAGCGGTTCAAAATTATTGACTCTTCGCTTGATATGCTTATCTAAGTCTATCTGTGAAACATCTATTGATAAATTATCACTGGATGTGACTGTTTGAAAGTGCAACATCTGCTCAAAAAGGGAATTTATACGTTTTACAGTGTTTTTTATCCGCTTTTTAGAATCCTCTCCTGAACCCTCATTATCTGTTATATTATCCAATGAAGAAATTAAAATGGTCAGCGGTGTTTTTATTTCATGGGTAATGTTATTGAAGAAATCTATCTGCTCATCTGCATTTTTTTTCTTGATAATGACACTTGTGAAATGAATGATTGCAATCACAATTCCTATCAATGCCAAAAAATAAATGACATAAGCCTTATCTGTAGCCCACCAAGGAGATAGTACCTTGATGTTTAATTGTCGTTCCTCACCAGGTTCAGAAAATTTGTTGTAGGCCTTAACCCTAAAAACATACTCTCCTGGGCTTAAATTGGTATAGGTAGCAAAATTAATATGGCTAGGTGTTGACCATTGTTCATCAAAACCTTCAAGTTTATATTGGTATTTTATTTTTGAAGAAGAACTGTGCAAAATACCCGTGAAACCAATTTCAATAGAATTTTCATTATGTTTTAAAGTAATGGACTTTGTTTCATTGATGTGCTTGAACAGTGGCCTTTCTCCTGGTTTTACAGCTTTGTTAAAAAGTTTGAACTCATCAAAAACCAATTTTGGTTTAAAACTTTCTCCTTTTATATTATAAGGATTGAAAATTGTAACACCATCTACCCCTCCAAAAGCAAATAAACTATCACCAAGCTTAGCATAACTCCCATAATTAAACTCCGTACTTGTTAAACCATCCCTTTTATCAAAAACATTTATAATTGTGTCTTCTTTGGTGGTTTGAATATTAACCAAGCCTTTGGTGGTACTAGCCCAAAAATTTGAATCAGAAACAGCAATGACCCCTTGTACAATATCTGAAGGCATTCCCGAATTGATTTTGAGTTTTTTTACACTTTTATCATTAGGGTTATAAAAAATAACACCTTCACCATTAGTTCCCAGAACCAACATGTTGTTCTGGATCTCAATAACTGAATTGATTGTTGAGTAGGCCAGAGTATTTTTATTGGGACTTAGAGCATCTATAAGCTCAAAATGCTTTGTTTTATCATTAATAGAGTAAACACCATATCTTCCTGCTGCCAATATGTTGCCCGATTGTATTTGGCTTATAGATTTAATTTGCTGAATTGGATATGTTTCAACCTCATTTGTTTTGGTAATTTTAGTTAAATAGCCGTCAATGCCACCATACCAAATATTGGAGTTGTTATCTTTGAATATAGTATATACTTTTTGAGGCATGTTATCTTTTTGAACCAGTGACTTAAATTGGGTACTTTTTAATGTATTAATGTTGATTTTAAAAATCCCATCGTTGTAGGTGCCTACCCACATATATTCATCACTAGGCTCTAAGGCCAATACTATTTCCCCAGAGGTATCATTTGTTTTATCAAAACTTGGTATGTGTGTCCATTTATTGGATTTCTTGCTCCAAATACTGACCCCTTTTTTAGTTCCAAACCATAAATTGCCATTGCTATCTTTTGCCAATGACCTTGTAAAATTGGCTACAAGACTGTTTTTGTCATTGAGTCTGTGCTGTATTTTTTGAAACGGAAAACCATTTGAATCAAAATAATTAACACCGCCTCCATAGGTGGCAATCCATACTATGTTCTCTTTTCCTAATACAATATCATAAATTCCATTACTGGATAAGGAATATTGGTCATTTGCATCTTCTACATAATGATCCAAGATAGAAAATGAATTGTCCAATTTATATAAACCATCTCCATCTGTTCCCAAATACAGTGTATTGGAGTCTTTTTTAATAACATCGGTTATTGGATTTTTTTCATCAAAATTTATTAAAAACCCTTGTTTGAAATTTAAATCTGTCTTGTATAATTCCCCTGTTTTAGTACCAATTACCACGTAATCGTTTATGGGACCTATAAAGCTAATGTTGCTTGGTTTTGAACTTAATGGTATTTCATTTAAAATATCATTCTGTGTGTTATATACAAAAAGACCTTTTGAAGTTCCAAATAGGATTTTTCTTTTATAAGGAAATAGTGCCTGAATATTTTGGTTGCTCAAAACCCTGACGAGTTTACTTTGGTTATCATTTAAGCCATACTTCCATAAGCCATTAAATCCACCAATCCAAACATTACCAGAATCATCTTCACTTATACAGGTTATCAAGGAAGGGTTGATATCGGCATCAGAACTAACAATTTTAAAAAGATCTAGGTTTTCATCATAAACACAGACCCCTTTTTCAAGTCCAATCCAAATATGTCCTTTAGAATCTATGAAAATTTTAGTGACCCGGTTACTTACCTCTTCTGGTAGTCCATTATAGGAGTTGTAAACTTTATAAAACTTTGAATTGTGCTTTAATACCCCTTCTTCCGAAGCAACCCATATATTTCCAATACTATCTTGAGCAATAGCATACGTAATGCTTTGAGTGGAAACATTCTCCCCTACCAATTGCTTAAACTCAATTTGGTTTTGAGATAAAATAAATTGAGATAGCAGAAAAAAAACGCTAAAGAATATGGATGCTTTAATCTTCAATCTATAAATTTGTTTCTTGATTATAATAAATATTTCTTTGTTGAAAATAAATGAAAATTATTTACTCCTTCTCATGATTTAGAAAAATAACCTCTTATTTAAATAAAAACAACCAAACACAAAATTTTCACCTAAAACTAAAATCCCATGAAATCTCGCTGTAGGATTATGAAGAGAAATAACAAACCATATTGAATCACCCTCACTTTCCTTAAAAGCAGCAAATCCAAATTTATGAAAAAGAATTTTTAAACTTGATTTTATTAACAGCTTGGACAATTCTTATACGCTTTATATCTATAAACAAACCCATTTAAATCACATGATTTATAGTTTAGACTAAATAAAAATAAAATAATCATGAATAAAATAATCATTGCATTTTCTTCCCTGGTCTTAATCATATCTATGTTAGATACCAAAGTGCAAGAACGTAATTTTGAAAACACTGTTAAAAGCTGTGTCCTTGAGGAAAAACAATCATATACTATTACAAACGGGATTTTAACTGTTAGCATTTTAACCAAAGGTGCTGAACTATCCAGCTTAAAAACAAAAACTATGGAATACTTATGGCAGGCCAACCCAGAATATTGGCCACGCCATGCCCCTATTTTATTCCCTATTGTTGGGCCTTTAAAAGATGGCGAGTACATCTACAAGAACAAGAAATATCCCATGGCACAACATGGCTTTGCCAGGGATTATGATTTTAAGGTGATTGAAAAACATAAAAACAGTATTGTTCTTGAACAAAGAGCCAACGACGAAACAAAAAAAATATACCCTTTCAACTATATCCTACAAGTACATTATACACTTGAAAACAAACAGTTAAAAGTTGAATATGTCGTTAAAAACCCATCCAGCGATGTCATGTGTTTTTCTATTGGTGCCCACCCAGCATTTAACTGTCCGTTTGAAGCTGGTCAAAAACGAAGTGATTACCAATTGGTATTTGACAAAAAATTAAGCCCAAAGGCCAAAAAGAAAGAGGGACCTTTCTTTGTTGAAAAATACATGCAAGTTTTTGACGAACCGGGTATTTTGGAACTCCCTGATGGTAGATTTGACGACCACGTGATATGCTTTGACCCAAATCCTTTCTCTAAAGTAACGTTTGTACACAAACCAACAGGTAAAAAATATTTAAGTGTTACTTTTAAAAACTGTCCCTATTTGGGCATTTGGTCTGCAGGAGATTCCCCCTTTGTGTGTATTGAGCCTTGGCACGGTATTGCCGACAACGTGAATCATGACAAGGATTTCACAAAAAAAGAAGGCATTATAAAACTTGAGCCAAAAAAAACCTTCACTTTTAGATTTACAGTTGAAGTTTATTGACCAATTAATATAAAATAAATAAAAAGGCCCTTAAATGTTTAAGGGCCTTTTTATTTGAAAGCAGTAATCCAAATTAATAATTGTTTAAGGCTATAACTTTCATAGATTTAAAAGAAATACCATTCATGTTATCTTGGGTTGCTGTTAGGGTTGTTTTTTTGCCTTTAAAATTTGGTTTGGGATATAATTCAACCTCAAAATCAAATGGCACCATAATGGAATTAACAGATTGGTAAAACCCAATGGCCTGTAGATCTGTCTGATCATAATTTCCTGGTGCAAGCCTGTAGGACGCTCCTTCGTAACCTTGGTTTTGGTAAATGGCTATCTTTTCGGTATCCAACAATACGTCCCTTACCGGTATCCCTGCTGCATCAGTTGTCGTGGCAAACCAACTATTGGTCTCGTAATCATAGTATTTATTGCCTGCATTGATGGACCATGGAATATTGGCCTTGGCCAGCTCTCGGGTCATAAACGTAGCAAAAGCCACTTGCTCTGGAATGGAGAAATCATTGCCTTTGTTATAGTTTCCAGACATCCAGGCTCCTACCCAAGTTTTATAGCCTGTGGCCTGCATCCACTGAACGGCCGTTTGAATGGGGCCTGTGATATTTTCCCTTTCTGTGGCGGTACTGCCATCGTTCCAGTATTTTTTATTGGTAGGATCTGTAGTAGGGCCAGCTGCATAAAAGTGCCATTCTGCCATTGTATATGGATCGTTCGCGGGAATTTCCAAATATTGCAAATAGGTTGGATCTGAGATTTTAACGGGTGGAAAAATCACGATGCGGTCTGGATTGGTTTCACGTATGGCGGCAAGTACATCCACGTAAAAACTGTTTATAGCCGTGTAATTCAGTTTATAAGTACCTGAAATTTCTACCAATATATTAAAAGCCAGCATGTTGGAATATCCCTGGAATTCTTGAGCCATGTTACGCCACCAGGTCACCAAATGCTGTCTGGCTTCTTCATCAGTAGAAGCAATATCTTCTATATAGGCACCTTGATAGGCGATTATGGGGTAAATGCCATGGGCCAGGCAATCATCAACTTGTGTTTTAAGACGGGCAAAGAAGGCCGCATCTGGATTCGCTTCACCAATTCGGATCCTAACGTTGGTAAAACCGGCATTGCTGAAATCTATCACGTCCTGCTCGTTGTATAAATTCATGTATTTGGTGAACTCTGACCAAGTCACATCAAAACCTCTCCCTAAATTCTGAATATAATCTGAAGGTGTAATGGCTCCTCCTGTTAAGTTTATTGTACTGTTTGCTTTTACATTGAGTTCAGGAGTTGATGCTTTTGAATTTTCAATCCCTTCATTGGAACAAGCCGAGAGTAATAGCAATACACAAAAAAGAATTTGTGAATAAAATGGTTTAGTTTTCATGTTTAATGTAATTTAAGTTTAGTTTATTTTTGTTTTTAGTGTTTAATGAGTTTATAAACCTTAGAATTGATTTTAAGAATATATATTCCCCTTGGGAAATTTGAAAAATCTAACTCAGAGATAGGTTTGGAGTTTATTTTAAATGCCATTTTTTTTCCAGTAATATCATAGACAGCTATATTGCTTATATTGTCAAACCCCTTTAAATGAACAACATCCTTAAAAGGATTTGGATAGATAGTTCTGTTGGTCTTTGTAAAGCTTTCAACTCCTAAAGTCCCTGAATAGGTGTTAAGAGCGATAACTTTTAAAGACTTTACTACTAAACCATTTAAACTCTCTTGGGTTGTTGTTAGGGTCATTTTTTGTCCTTGGAAATTGGGCTGATCATACAATTCAACCACAAAATCAAAAGGTACCATGATGGAGCTAACAGATTGGTAAAACCCGATAGCTTGAAGGTCTGCCATGTCATAATTTCCTGGTGCCAATCTATAAGATGCACCACCATAAGTTTGATTCTGGTAAACGGCAATTTTTTCTGTATCCAGAATGGCATCTCTCACAGGTAATCCTGCAGCATCAGTTGTCGTGGTAAACCAACTATTGGTTTCGTAATCATAGTATTTGTTACCTACATTGATGGACCATGGAATATTGGCCTTGGCCAGCTCTCGGGTCATAAACGTAGCAAAAGCCACTTGCTCTGGAATAGAGAAATTATTTCCTTTGTTGTAGTTTCCAGCCATCCAGGCTCCTACCCAAGTTTTATAGCCTGTGTCCTGCATCCATTGAACCGCCGTTTTAATGGGGTCCGTAATATTTCCCCTCTCTGTGTCTGTGCTACCATCATTCCAGTACTTTTTGTTGGTTGGATCCGTTGATGGACCAGCCGCATAAAAGTGCCATTCCGCCATCGTATATGGATCATTTGGAGGGATTTCCAAATATTGCAAATAGCTTGGGTCTGATGTTTTAACGGGAGGAAAAATTACGATGCGGTCTGGGTTGGTCTCTCTAATGGCAGCCAAAACATCTACGTAAAAGCTGTTGATGGCTGTATAATTAAGCTTGTAATTGCCTGAAATCTCAACCAGAATATCGAATGCAAGCATGTTGGAATAACCCTGGAATTCTTGAGCCATATTACGCCACCAAGTAACCAAATGCTGTCTAGCATCTTCATCAGTGGATGCAATATCTTCCACGTAAGCACCTTGGTAGGCTATTATGGGGTAAATACCGTGGGCCAGGCAATCATCAACCTGCGTTTTAAGACGTGCAAAGAAGGCCGCATCTGGATTCGCCTCTCCAATCCTAATCCTAACATTTGTAAAACCGGCATTACTGAAATCTATCACATCCTGCTCGTTGTACAGGCCCATGTATTTTGTGAACTCAGACCAGGTTACGTCAAAACCCTTCCCTAAATTCTTAACATAATCTGAAGGTGTAATAGCAGCAACAGATTGTTGTTTGATAACAGAATAACTAGTTTGTGCGATGGCAAAACCATGAGTTAAAAACATAACAGCACAAAACCAACTCGCAATTCTTGAGACCATAAACTTTTTTTTTTCAAATCTATTTAATGAATTGCATAAAAAAGTTCAGTTATCGTTTGTTATGGGTAAACAAATCGTCAAAATGAGGCCTAATAATTGTCATAATAACAAATTAAGAGTTAATTTATTAGTAAACTGTTATAAATTTAAGTTCACAATTAAACCAAATCAATAAATAATTGTCATACAGACATTCAAATACTTAAAAATGAAAAAATCGGTTCTTTGGTCTTTACGTTTAGGATTTAGTTCTGCGCAAGCAAAATCTATTGAAGCATCGGGTTTTACGAATTTTTTAAACAACTCATTTAATGTTCCCGTTGACACCAAATTACCAGCCTGTTTACAAGATGTCCCAAAAACAATCAAAGCCTACAGGGAACTCCGTAAGACAATCAAAAGCTTTTCAGCAGATGAGAAAAAGGCTTACAATTTAAGACAGCGCCAGGCGGCTATTGAACTTCAAAAATGGTGGCTTGATAAAATGATGCACTCAAACTATCCATTAATTGAAAACATGATATGCTTTTGGCACAACCATTTTGTCTCTACACAACAAAAAGTAAAAGTCAATTATTGGATTTACCAACACCACATGATTTTGAGACGGTATGCTTTTGGGAACTTTAAGACCTTGACCAAGGAAATTATAAAATCCAATGCCATGATAAGCTATCTGGATAACGAAAAAAATAGGGACAATGCCTTTAACGAGAACTTAAGCAGAGAACTATTGGAACTGTTCACCTTAGGTATTGGAAATTATACAGAAGATGACATAAAAAGTGGTGCCAAAGCATTAGCTGGCTTAAGCCACGGTGATGAATCCGGGATTTACAGACGCTTTTTTGAAAATAATGACCCCATTACTTATTTAGGAAAAACAGGCGTTTTTAAATTGGATGATATGATTGATATCATTTTTGATCAACCCGCCATACCCTACTTAGTTACAAAAAAATTGATACAATGGTTTATCGAGGATGATCCTGAAGAGGAAATCATCAAAACTTTAGGAAACTATTTTAAGGAGGTTAATTTTGAAATACAGCCCTTATTGGTTAAAATGTTTACTGAAACCTATGATCATGATATTGAGGGCAAGAAAATCAAAGACCCTTTACGGTATATTCTTCAATTAAAAAATGAGTTGAATATTGCCATAGAAAAACCAGAACACATTCTCTTCTTTTTAAAACAACAAGGCATGGAACTCTTCAACCAACCCAATGTAAAAGGATGGGATGGAGGAAATTCTTGGTTATCCTCACAGACTTACCTTCAGCGCAACAACGTTGCTGATTTGTTGTGCACGGGAAAAATGCTTCGTGGTAAAAAAACACAAAGCAAAACCAGACCAGAAATAAACCTTTATACTAGTTCCATGAACAACAAGGAGATTATAAAATCTCTTACAGATCGTTTGGTTTTTCAAGTTAGCAATGATATGCAAACCGATATGGAAACACTTCTCAAATACGATTTTGATGCTAGCAGCCCAAATGCCAATGCTGCCGTTTTAAGAGTGTTTAATTACATTGTAAAAACCCCTGAATTTCAAGTAATATAATTAGCAAACAACATGAACAGACGTCACTTTTTATCCGTTTCTGCAACATTTACAGGAGGTGCTTTAATAGTTCCCAACTTCTTGTTTGCACTTAAAAACCAATCCTTTGTTAATGATAATTCACAATGTTTAGTATTCATTCAACTTAATGGTGGCAATGATGGACTCAACACCTTTATTCCATATGATGATCCCCTTTACAGCATTCTAAGGCCCAATATAGGTTTCTCAAAACATGAAGTTATCAATAAAAGCAACGGTATGGGGTTTCACCCCATACTAAAAGGCATTTCAAATATCCAACAACGAGGTGACCTGAGTGTTATTCAGAACGTGGGATACTCTGAACCCAATCGGTCCCATTTTAGGAGCCAAGAAATATGGCAAACGGCTTCAGCATCAAACGAATATTTATCAAATGGCTGGCTTGGCAGGTATCTGGATTTGCAATGTAACGGGCATATGCCAACTGCGGGCATTAATTTGGATACCATTGATACCTTATCCTTAAAAGGGGAAGAACCTAATTTCATTACAGTAAAAAATGTAAGACAGTTCAAACCTAAGGATACCGAAACAGAAACCGTGACACTTTCAGGTAATCCTCAATTGGACTTTGCCAGAAAAATATCCTATTCGGTTAATGAAGGAGCCGAAGAAATACAAGATGCCTTGAAACAATCGAAAACTGAAATAACCTATCCAAAGTCTGAATTAGCATCAAAAATGGAATGGATAGCCCGTTTAATAAAAGGGCATTTAAATTCAAAAGTATATTACACCTCTCTTAATGGTTTTGATACGCACAATAACCAGTTAGGCATACATCATAATAAACTAAAAGAACTGGACGAAGCCGTCACCACATTTTATAAAGATTTGAAGGATGCCAAATTAATGGAACAAGTAACCCTTGTGATATTTTCAGAATTTGGAAGGCGCGTAAAGGATAATGGAAGCGGTACTGACCATGGAACTGCTGCACCTATGCTCATTATTGGCGGACAAAACAAAGGAAAGGTACTTGGCAGCAACCCAGACTTAAACAATCTGGACAATGGTGATTTAGTTTATAAAACCGATTTTAGAAGTGTTTACGCCGCTCTTCTTAAAGAAAAAATGCAGTTTAACCCAAAAGATATTGGGTTAAATAACGACTTAGTAAAAGGGTTGTTTTAAAGTATCACTAAAATCTAATTTTGTAAAGCTATATTCCAACAGCTTTTAAAAACTTTCATTTTATATATAACCCATAAAAAAAGGTTTCAAGTGATTGAAACCTTTTTTCTTGTAGCGGGAACTGGACTCGAACCAGTGACCTTCGGGTTATGAGCCTAAAGATTACAAAATCAATTTTAATTAAACAAACTTAAAATCAATTACTTACACGACTAATGATTTTCTTTGATCGCAATTAATACTATCTAAAATCAAATTATTCTGTACCTATTCTGTACCCATTTTTTAATTATTTTTATTATCTTTATACTAACATAAAATACTTTGTAAATTATAGTTAAAATAGGCATTTCCATAAAAATGTACAACAGAATATTGGCGTCTTTACTTTGTGTTTTCAAACACTGATTCTGTACCCATTTTTTAAATTATTTAAATTACACTAATACTAATTATAAAACGAGGCTTATGTCATCCATAAAAATTGTAATTCGTAAAAACAAACTGCGTAAAGATGGTACTGTACCATTAGCATTAAGAATTAGCAAAGATTATAAAACGAACTATAGCTTTATAGGTATATATATCTATGAAAAGGATTGGGATGAAGTAAAAGGAAAAGTGAAAAGAACACACCCTAATTCTCAAAAAATCAATAATTTTTTATTGAAAAAATTGACTGAAGCTAATGATATTTCTTTCGAAGTCAATGACAGAATTTCCAGTAAAGAAATGAAAAAAAAAGTGGTCGGGCCAGGTGGTCAGAAATCTTTTTTTTCAGTTGCGGGGGAACGAATAGAGACTAAATACAATCGCGGTACATTCTCTGTTGCAAAGTCAGAATTGTCCATCCTTTATAATTTAGAAGAGTTTATTACTTTAAAACGTTCGTTAAATAAATCAGAAATAATTAGCGGTATAAAAAATCGCAGAAAGGAACGTATAAGTAATGGTAGAAAAGCTGAATATTCCTTTATAGATGCAGTTGCATATTTTAAGAAAAACCAAAAACTCAATTTCCTAGATATTGATGAAGCTTTTATTAAAAAATATAAAACATTTTGCATTACTTACCTGGGACATAAAACTCGAACAATAACTAATCAACTTATTTTTATCCGTACCCTTTTTAATATCGCTATCAAAGAAAATGTCATTGATATTAAATTTTATCCCTTTGCCAATGAAAAAGAAAAAATTAAGATAGGAACTAGCCATAAAATCGGACTGACTATAGAAGAGATAGAACGAATTGAAAATTTGGAATTAGAAAAATGGTCTTCTATTTGGCATACACGTAATGTATGGCTTGTAGCCTTCTATTTTGCTGGCATTCGCATTTCAGACATAGTACAATTAAGATGGTCTGACTTTAAAGATAATCGTTTGTTCTATATAATGAACAAGAATGAAAAACCTTTGAGCTTAAAAATCCCTGACAAAGCAGATATTATATTAAAGTTCTATAAAAAGGAAAGTAATCAAAATAATGGTTATGTATTCCCGTTTTTAAGGAATGCGGATTGCAACAATGCTGAAGATATTTTTATAAAAACTAGAAATGCCACAAAATTGTTCAATAAGTTTTTAAAACGTATTGCTCTACTTTGCGATATTGATAAAAATCTCTCAAATCATATTTCTAGACATAGTTTTGGAAACATTGCTGGGGATAAGATTAACCCATTAATGCTACAGAAATTATACCGCCACAGCGATTTAAAAACAACCTTAAATTATCAGGCAAATTTTATTCATAGAGATACCGATGATGCTTTAGATAGTGTTGTTAATTTTTAGAGAGATGGATTGTCCTTCTTTTAAAACTCTTAATTGATTTCTGTTTTAGTTAATTAAATTAAGTACAATAAGAATTTTTAATTTTTAATAATTTTAGTTTGCTTACATTAGAATACTTGATATTAAAATTAAATAATTACCCCTAACCAATTTCTATATTTAAAACCTCTAATTTATTTATAAAATTTGAAGGCCGGCGTAGCTTAAGGAATTTTGAGATCCATATTGGGACTCGATATCCTAAATTAAACTCAATGAAGTTTACTTTGAGTTTAGATGGAGTTCAATTTAAATGAAAACATGGTTGTTATTTAAATAACTTATTTTATATTTATCAAATAAGTACTAAGCATTCTCCTAGTTTAGTTGGTAAAATTAATTATATAGCATAAATATCCTTCATTGGGTATCTTATCGCAATCGTTTATTTTAGATTTTTATATAATTAATTTTAATGTCTATGAAAATTATATCTCACAAAAGCATAATTTTATTATTGCTCCTATTATTTAGTTATACAAGTTTTTTTTCTCAACAAAGTCAAGACAGTATGCAAGTAACCGATCCTGTCTCAAAACCACCAAAGCCCCCTAAAAATCAGCTAACAGATGATGAATATGCTAAAGTTTTAAATATTCAATTTTCAAATATTGTTTCAGGACAGTCTAATAACTCATTAGGGAACTTTGCTTCAATAAATATTGAAGACTCTTCTTTAGAATTTGCACCTACTATTATTACTAAAGGCGGCAGATTATTTGTTGCAGAATTTAAAGCTGGTGTTTCAGATGGGATATCATCGGTTTTTAGTAATTCAAAGCTAAATACAAATATTTCTTTAAAAGCTAATTATCATTTTATTGACCCCTCTAAATCGTCTAAAGTAGGAGTAAAAAACTTGCATATTAGAAAACAATATGAAGAAAAATTAATAAAAGAACAAAAAGAAAATATTGATTTTATTAGGAACCAAAAATTAGCGTCGTTAAAAAATGAAATTTCTGAAAATGAAATTGAGTATAATAAAAATTTAAATGCAATAGAAATAGAGAATGACTCTGAGCTAAGAATAAATAATTATAAATTAAGCGTAGACATCAAGACTGAAGAACTTAAAAAGAAAAAAGGAGAAATAGAATCATTACCAAATAATGCCGAAAGAGAGTATAAAACCAAACAAAAGCAAAAAGAAATAAATGATTTACAAATAGAAATAAATGATTTAAATATCAAAATTCTAACTGAGAAATTATCTGAAAAAAGATTAGATATACTAAAAAACAAAAATATTATTGTTAAAAGGAAAATAGATTCATTAAGCGATCTAGTTAAAACGTTTAATGCCGAAATTGAGATTTTAGAATCAAATATAAAATTAGTCTCTAAATATAAATCTAACAAAATAGAATTTGATGTAACCCAGTTTGCTTTAAGATGGTTCAGTCTCTCATATGAAGTAAGTAGTGATAAGTTTAAATTATTTGATTCATCGAAAAACTTAGATAGCCAAATTATGAAAGAAGAATTTGTAAGTCATGTATTTGGGGTTCAATATTCTTGGTATAACTGGAATTCGACTGATTCTTTTAAAACGTTCTATTGGACAAATGGGCTAAACTTCAGCTATACTAATAATTTTGGAGATTTAACTAAACTAGAAATTAGTGAAACACAAGAATTTGGCACAACATTAGGAGAAAGAAATTCCACTACAAAATTCAATGTCTACACAGGTGATTATAAAGAAAAAATCAAAGGAGTCGAATTATATTCCGATTTCTACTATTTTTTATTTCATAATAATCAAGCAGCTTTTCACATAAACCCTCAATATGTGTTTCTAGACAACCTAAAACCTAGATTAAACTTTGGGCTAGGTTTATTATTTGCTCTCAAGGATGTAAAAAAAGAAAATAAATCAATAGTTAATGCCGAACTATACTATAATTTTCTCGACTTATTCAAAAGTACTGACACAGATTACAAACTATTTGAAAGAAACGATATTGGTATACGCCTTACTTTTCCAATAAATTTTCTAAATAAAATCTAATCCTTAAAAATATTCATCATGGCAGTATTAAAATTTGAAAATGACAATACCACTTTCACAGTAAAACACAGAGCAGTTTGTGAAAACAATAACAGACATTACAAAGGAAGTTGGCGCACAGATTACGACCATGCTGTAAAGGACGCAAATAGACATTCAGATAACAATCCACTACATGAAGTCTGGATAGAAACATTGCAAACTCAAAGAATGATTACCAAAATGTCTAAATAATAGATATCTCAAAAATTTTAGGAATTGCTGTTTTTTTTTCAAAAACTTCCTTCCACTGTATTTAAACCAAATTAGAAATAGAAAAATAACTTTATTTTATTTATATAATATTTTTCGACTGGATTCAAACCTGACTCATAATTCTTAATTTTATAAGGGTTTTGCTATGTTAATTAATGTAAGGTGTTACAATAACGACCTTTTTAATTGAATTAGTTTGCTGAATATTGTCTTTCTATCTGACATAAATGTACGAAATTCTAAAGAACAAATGAAGTTAATGATTATCAAAACTTATGAAATTTTCTTAAAATAATTTCTTCGATAGCGACTTCAACATTCCGTTAACTTTGTGTAAATCTGAGTGTAATCATACCGTTGAAGAATTAAAGATTTGGAATTACAATGACCTAGGTACTCATAAATGGGGAGATTTAAAAACTTAAAGATAAAAAGTTATTTTAGATGCAATTGAGCTATAAAAGTACAAACAAAAAATTATTGATTTGTAATAATAAAACATCGTTTTTACAGCTTTAAAATCAAATGTAAATGTACATGTTGTAGTGTATTACCCTCTTGCTTTTTCCTAAGATTTTCAATGATATTTACAAAGAGTTTGCACTGAAACAATTGTTTCTATAATGATAGCTGTATTTTATTCAGTAAAACTTACTGAAATCGTATTTAAAACTTTAAAAGTTGTATAAAATTTGAAACTAGGTTTTTTTTTAATTTCTTTTAAGAATAATTAGCGACTAAACATTTTCTTAAATTGATAAAAGAATCTTTCAATTAACCTTAAATCTTCCGTAATAATCTCAGCACTACCTTTCATTTCTTGTTTGAAATCTATTTTTTTATTATAAGAAGTGATTAGGGGTTGTGGTAAATCTACATCAATTAAATATAATCCATCTTTGTTTGGAATAATTGAAATATTTTTAACGATACCATTGATTACACCAAATTCGGCATCAGGATAGTTTTCTATTTTAATATTTACCTTTTGTCCAATTTCAACTTTACCAGAATTTTGACTAGGAGTTTTTAATTTCGCTATATAAGAAGAATTTTTAACAGGAATAACAGTAAAAACCAAATCTCCTTGGTTAACAGTTTGGTTTATATTCCAATAATTTAAAAAAGCAACTTTGCCTGTAATATTAGATTTTAAAACATATAGATTTTCCCAATCTCTTATGGCTTTTTTGAGTAGATTAAATGATTGAATGACATTTTTAAGTAATGTCATTTCTTCTTTTATTCTATTTATTTCTGTTCCTTTCGAGGTTTTTGAAGCATTGCTTATATTTTCTCTAATTTGTGATATTGACGATTCAAAATTCTTATAATTACGCTCAGCCTGTACATATTCCAACTGCTTACTTTCATAATCTTGTGAAGAAATTATACCTTTGTCAAATAAGGATTTATTACGCTGTAAATCCTTATTTTTAAAATCTAATTCTGTTTTATTAATCTCTTTTTGGGACTGCAAGCTTTTAAGTCTCTTGTTTAGTTCAAAAATCGAATAATTGTTTGCTTTAGCCTCATTTGAATATGGCTTCAGTTCTTTATTCAGTTTGTATTGAATATAACTATTTTCAAACAGAGCATATTGGGATTCAATATCACCTAAAAATAAAATTGGCAAATTATCAATTGGAAAACTAAACGACTTGTTATTGATTTGAATGGTGTTTATTACAGATTTTAATTTATATACATCTTTATAGTTTGCGGTATTTTCAATAACAGCCAAAACCTGATTATTATTCACCTTTTCATTGTCTTTAACCAAAATAGCGTTAAATTTTCCGGTGATTTTAGCATATTCTTTTTGTGGAGGTATTTGAGTAGTTATTAATGCTTCAGAAATAATAATATCAGGATACTTGACAAACCAAGATAAAAATAACAACAATAAAATCAACGCCAAAAATATAACATTTCCCCAGCGGATCATCCAATGTGGTACAGTAGTTAGTATGTCCTGTACTTCCTCGCTCCTTAATTCTAAGTCTTCTATTTTATTATTCATCGTTTTACAAGCATTAGCGAAAAGTAAAATACTGATTTTTAATTGCCAAGTTCCAATTGGTTTTTTACTAAATTATAATATTCTCCTTTTTGTTTTACCAAGGCATTATGATTCCCAACTTCAACAATTCTACCTTCATCCAAAACAACTATTTGATGAGCATTTTTAACTGTACTTAATCTGTGTGCAATAATGACAACCGTTTTGTCTTCAAAAAATATATCAAGATTCTCCATAATGACTCTTTCATTATTGGCATCCAAAGCAGATGTAGCTTCATCAAAAAACAAAAAATTCGGGTTCTTATAGACTGCTCTTGCAATGAGCAAGCGTTGTTTTTGTCCTGTACTAACACCAATACCTTCCATTCCTATTTTAGTATTATAGGATAGTGGTAAAGCCTCAATAAAATCCTTGATATTCGCAACATTAACTGCGTGAGCCAATTTTTGCTTATCTATAAATTCCTCTCCAACCGCAATGTTATTGGCAATGGTATCATTAAAGATATAACCTTCTTGCATAACGACACCACATTCGTTTCTCCACGATTTTTGAGAAACGTGTTGAAGATCATATTTTCCTATTTTCAATGTCCCGATATTGGGGTCATAGAACCTTAAGAGTAATTTCATTAAAGTGGTTTTACCGCTTCCGCTAACTCCAACAATTGCAGTTATTTTTTTTGCAGGTATGGTAAGCTCCAAATCCCTTAATACCATTTGGTCTGAGCCTATATACCTAAAGGATAATTTGGATAGATGCAGGTCAAGTCCCAAAGGAAGAGTCGTGATTTTTTCCATATCCTGTTGTTCTTCATCATCTTTATTATGGATCTCAGACAAACGATCTAAAGAAATTTTAGCATCCTGAATTTCTCTTATAAAATTGATAAGTTGTGCGATGGGCGAGTTAAGCTGCCCAACAATGTAACTAACCGCTAACATCATACCTAAAGTAATATCCCCATCAATCACTAATTTTGCAGATAGTACTGATATCAAGATATTTTTGACCTCATTGATAAAACCCGAACCTACACTTTGATACTGCTCCAAAGCTAAACTTTCAATAGATATTTTAAATAATCTTGCCTGCAAGAATTCCCAACTCCAACGTTTTTGCTTTTCGGCGTTATGGAGTTTTATTTCCTGCATACCATTGATGAGTTCTATAACTTTGCTTTGTTCTTGGCTTACTTGCGAAAAACGCTTATAATCCAAATCCTTACGTTTTTTCAAGAAAATAACAATCCAAAGGAAATATAAAAAACTTCCTATTAAAAAAATAGAGAACAATTGCAAACTATAATAGGCTAATACAAAACTAAACACCACCAAATTGACCATGGAAAACAAGACGTTTAATGAAGATGTTGTTAAGATACGTTCAATACGCTTATGGTCGTTGATACGCTGTAATATATCTCCAGTCATACGGCTATCAAAAAAGGCAATGGGCAAGTTCATGAGCTTAATGAAAAAATCTGATACCAATGAGATATTGATCCGAGTACTTAGATGCAATAATATCCAACTACGGATTACCTCAATAGATGTTCTTCCGATGAACAATGCTAATTGAGCAAACAAAATAAGATAGACAAAATGGATGTCTTGGTTTTTAATTCCAACATCCACAACGCTTTGGGTTAAAAACGGAAATATAAGCTGTAATAAACTGGCGGCAATTAATCCAACAATGAGTTGCCATAGAAAGCGTTTATATTTGAAAACGTATTTTGAAAGAAAAGAAAAACCAAAATTTTTCTTTTTGGCATCAAACTCTGAGTTATAAAATTTTGGAGTAGGCTCTAGTAATAACGCAATGCCTTCTTCAGTTTGATCATTGGCATTATTCCCTATCCAATGTCTTAAAAGTTCATTTTCTGAATATTGCAATAAACCATGAGCAGGGTCTGAAATGTAAAACACTTTTTTTTTGGTTTTATACAGAACAACGTAATGGTTTTTATTCCAATGTAGTATGCATGGCAGAGTTATTTCTAAAAGTTTTTTAACAGATATTTTTACCCCTACGGTATGAAAACCAACCTTTTCAGCAGCATCGCTTAATCCAAGTAATGTACTACCCATTCTGGTAGTTTCACTAGCACTACGCAATTTTTGTATATTTATTGTTTTTTTATAATATTTGGCAACTATTTTTAAGCACGTTGGACCACAATCTTTACTCTCGGTTTGCCTATAAAAAGGGAATTTTTTTAAGCTCATATAGTTATTTTTCTATCCAACTAAATGCTATGAAAACTGATTAAAATTTTCTTCTTTAAAGGTTTGAGTTAACCCATTTATACGTAGCTCAATTAATTCACCTTTATCTTCGTTTAAATGATATTTTACAGAAGGGAATGACTGGACAAAAAAACTATTTTTATTTAAAATTGATTTTATTAATTGATTATTAGCCTTAACACCATTAAAATAAATTAAATTTTCTTTTGCCTCATTATTAGCTATTTTTATATCTAAACCATTCAATTTATAGCTATTATTTCTAAACTCTTTTCTTTTTATAAATAGGATATTTGAAATTGTGTATTCCCATTTAAAAATTAATTTGTTTAAATATGGAATAATTTTGTTATATATTCCATAAACTAAAAAACCTTTTATAGAGTTTGATTTACTTTTCCTAATTAAATACTTATCTATATAAAATATATTTGGAACATGTTTCCATTCTTTTTTCCTTGCATATCTATTAGCTTTATAAAGAATTAAATGATGAAGCAGTACTTCAAATTCATTTTTAAACGTAAGTAATCCCTTTTCAAATTTTAATTGTCCAGGTAGGCCTTCAATAATTAATAAATCAAAATGAGCTTTTAATCCGTTCATTGCCTCTTCTTTTTTTATAACATGGTGCATACTTTCTATATCACAATCTATATCAAAAATATCAACACCTCCCTGCAAAAAATTATGTTTAAAATTGCATTCGTCGAAGCAATAATGTGTATCAGATTGAAACACCTTTTTATAATCTTTGCTTTTTTTGAAAAGGTTATTAATTAATATATTATTTTTGAACAACATAAATGACCCTGTTGGGTAATCATTTCTAACAGAAATAACATCATATTTACCCAGTAATTCTTCCGTCATAAACTCACTCATTCTACCAAACACGATATCAATGTCGGTTATTCCCCAAAAATCATAAAACTTAATATATTCTGAAAAAATAATACCGTAAGCAGGCTTAAAATCACATAATTTGTAAGCATTTTTAACAGCAATCTTAAATCCTAATTTCTGGGTAGCCACAAGATTAAAAACTTCAAGTGAAAAGGGTAATATTTTTACATTACTTGGGACTTTTAATTTCGTTCGTTGACAATCTGAAAAAATAATGAAATCAAAAGTTGGATTATAACTGCAGGATTTTAAAAACAGGCTAAAATACCATGGAAATTTACCTAAATAACAGGTGATCAAAAGTTGCCTACTCAATGTTATAAGATTATTTAAGAAGTTTTTTTAAGCTTTTTTCAAGGTCTTCCATATCCTTACTATCTTTATCTGCATTGAGGTAACGACCAATGATTGTTCCATCCTTATCAATTAATATGTAGGCTGGAATTGGCTGAATATTATATTTCTTACTAATGGCATCATCTTTCTTAATATTATCCAACCCAACAAAAACATTATACCAGTTTACTTCTTCCTTTTTGATGTTATCTTGCCAAGATTTTTTATCCTTATCAAAAGAAACACCTATAATCTCAAGACCTTTAGGATGATAGGTTTTATAAAGTTCCTTTAATTCTGAGTGTTTTTTTAAACAAGGTATACACCAGCCAGCCCAAAAATCTAATAATACATATTTACCTTTAAATTGAGTTAAACTAATTTCTTTTCCATTGGAGGTTTTGGTGTAAAAGTTTGGGGCCTTTTCTCCAACCTCTGCTATATTATTATTTAAACTAAATATTTTTTTTATGGCTTCAGCTTGAAAACTTGTCTTTACTGGCTCACTTAAATTAGTATAATATTTTTTTAATGAATCTTTTGATAGTGCCGTATTATAAAACAAAATTACATCAGCAGCCAAATAGGAATCAGGATGATTCCATGCATATCTTAAATTTTTAGTTCTTATTGAATCAAGGAGTGTAAAATGCTTGTTATTTAGATCATTTAACTGATTTTCAATTATAGCATTGTCATCCCCATTATAAACTTGATTCATTAAGCTTTTTTTTTCTAACATTATTGGATAAATTCTCTTATATAATGATTCTGTTTGTTTGAGGTATTTAATATATTCATCTTGAATGTCTGAACCAGTGACTTTAACCTTATTAAACTCATCTTCAATTAAATGCAAGGAAACCTTGTCCTCACCAATATAAAACCTAGCAATATTTTGGTTGTCATAAATTCTTTCTTTTACATTTCCAGTCAAGGCTACTTTTTGAGGATTATTTAAATATCCAATAAACTTAAAATTTCCATTATTAATAGGAATTGTATCAGCTATTGACTTATTCTCTTTATTTTTATAATATAATATTAATTGTTTCGTCGAGGCACCCTTTACAGAACCAGAAATAGTAAATTCATTTTTTGATTCAGTGGACGGAACACAATGTAACATAAGCATCACAGCAATGGTAATGAAATAACTGTTTTTTAGAAAATGATTCATATTTTTTAAATTAATTTATTCAAAAACCCATTAAATTGAACTAAATTTCAAATAACCAATTTAATGGGCCATTCTGTCAAAAAATTAAGTTGCACAATATCCTGCTTCATTTGACCAAGGTGATGGTATACACCTATTGCAGTAACTGTTTCCACATTCTGAATTCCAATTGCAAGTCTGAAGGTCAAGGCAGCCGTCAGAACCGCTTCCTCCACTAATAGCCCGCATCTCGCTTCTTGAGAGATACTCCTTTGCTGATTTTAAACTAATTTTTTTCATAATAAAGATATTAAATTATTTGCCTACTCTGTTATAGCTTTTCGGCTTCCGCATTTAAAACATGAATCTCTCTATATTTTATTAATTTTCGTCTACTTCTTCTAATTCCGTTATTTTCTTTATCATTAAATAATTAAATTTGATTGCCTTTAAACCATTTAAAAATGAATTGTTGTTGTCTGAAAGCTCAAGTGTCATAATTTGACAATAAATTATTTTTTATTCACATATAATTTTGAAATTAGGAATTCTTCTAACTGAGACGGCTTAATATTTCTTCTCAAAATTTTCCCTTCAGCGTCTAGCAAAAAGTTAGTAGGAAAATAATTTATATTATATTTTTTTGCTTCAATTCCATTCTCATCAAGGTACTGTGTCCACAATAATTGCTTTTCATCTATTACCCTTTTCCAGTTTTCAATATACTTGGTCTGGTCAGTAGAAATACCTATAATTTCAAAACCTCTTGATTTATATTTTTTGTAAATCTTTTTTAGTTTTGGAAATTCTTCTAAACATGGAACGCAATTGCTAAACCAAAAATCAATTAGAAAATATTTTTCATTCTTAGAATTTAAAATTGTTTTATGGTCAATTTCTTTAATTGGAAATATTTTTCCAATACCAAATATTTTTAATTCAAAAATTTTGTCCTTAACCAATTTTCCTGTTTGAGTATCTTTTATTTGTGGATTTAAAGCATCAAAAGAATTTTCGTAAATGCTTTTATATCCAAAAATATTTAAATACCTGTCTAATATCCATAAGAGATAAATCGAATTACTTTTTTCTTTTATTGCAGTAAATAAACATTCATCCGCTCTTTTTAAATTCTGTAAATGCAAAGAATCCAAGTATTTATCTAATTTTTTCCTTTCATCATCATTCTCTAATTTATATAGCTCTTCTTCCTTTTTAAATATTAGTTGACGCGTTTGATAAACTTCCTCAAACTTTTCTATATAATGCTTAGCTTCATTTTTAAACCTGTTGTCCAATACCTGTAAGTCCCAGTCGTCTTGGCTATTTATGTTAAACATCTGTATTCCTGGTGTAACCAAAAAGTAATTAGAAGAAAAATAATTAGGAACAACTAATCTGAACATTTGGGGGTAACTTATTCTTCCTTTAATAATATATTTATGATTTTTTATGAAAATTGTGTCTTTATCTAAAGAATAATTATAATAATCTTCCTTTGATGTTCTTGATAATAATATTTTCCCCTCTGAAATATCACAAGTCCCTCTAATTTCAAATTCTTGCAATTTTGAATTGGACTGAGAAAACAGTTGAAAAAATAATAATAAATGAAAAGAAGTGATTATTAGTATTCGATTAACTCTCATAATTTAAAATTAAGTCCAAGAAGTAATTGAGTTACAATAACTTCTTGGATAATTATTTTTAGGTGATTGTAACACAAGTGTTAGTAGAACTTTCACATGTGCATTGTCTGCTTAAACAGCTTCCCTCTTGTCCTGCACAGGAAAAACCACAGCTAGCCCCACTACCACCGCTAATTATTCTCATCTCTTCTCTTGTAAGAAATTCCAAGGCTGACTTTAAACTAATTTTTTTCATAATGATGATATTAAATTATTTGCCTACTCTGTTATAGCTTTTCGGCTTCCGCTTCTTTTAGCTTATTTAATTTTTTAGAATAAGATTTATCATCTATTAATTCCTCAATAAAAAAGGGTAAATCTGCAATATCATAAGCTTTTGGATATTGATATCCATTTATAAACAAACAAGGTGTAAAATTGAAGCCATGTTCTTTAAACCATAGATGTTGACTTTTTAATAGAGGCTCTATTTCAAATGCACCTATATTTATTTTGTATTTACTTAGCCATTTTTCATCATCTTTGGTTTCATACCAATAGTCCATAGCCTCATAGAACCGTAACTGATTTTCTTTGCTTAAAGTGATCAAACTTGTTAAAAATGTTCTTAACCTCGAATTTTTGGGATTCAAATTATAAAGCATCGAAATATTCAGTTGCTCTTCATATTTGTCCAGAACAGATTTTAGAATATAGTGGGGGTCTTTACAATGTCCACAATATGGACTGGTTATAATATGAATGCGCAATGGCGCTTTTTGGTTGCCAAATACCAATAAACTTTCTGGTAAATTATAATGTTCAGAAATCTTCAACATCTTACTGAAGAGTTCATAATTTCTTTTTAAACGGTTAGCTTTTAATTCAACTGCCTTTAAATGATTTATTTTCTTTAAACTGTTTTTTAGTGGAAACCAAATTGACATTAATAATGCAGCTGTTGTTAAAAACAAGAGCAAACCAAATGGATCGATACTAAAATCAAAACTATTTTTAAGTATAAATACACATGATAATTCCGTTATAACAACACCTATTATTACCAAACATATGGGACACCATTTTTTTTCAATATATTTTTGATAATATAGTGAAGCCATTAAAACTGGAGAGGCAATTAGAAGTAGTTTGGTTTGTATGTAAAAGTAATCGGTAGCATGATTAGAAAGACCCATTAAGAACAATGCTATAATTTGGGTTGAAAAGAATATAATACTTAAATCACTGAAACTGATAGTGTCCAACAACTTCCATTTTGTTGAATTAATAACTGTATTGCAACTGGTTAAGGAGGTTACGTGACAAAATTTATCCAATAATTCACTTTTGGTAATAAATAGATCTTTTAAAGCTGCAATAGAAAAAATCAATCCTATTATTGGTAAAGCACAAAAGAAACTAAACCAAATATTAGGAAGGATCATAAATAAGATGGATACAAAAAATGTTACAGTTAATAATAATAATAATTTGTACAGCAAATTTTTTGATTTTGGTTGTAGTATAGTTTCATTGTATTCCACTAATAATACAACATCATCCCATAATGACTCGAAATCATGTTTTGAAACTGGATATTTTTGTTCACTTCCGTTTGTGTATATAAAAGTACTATCCTTTTTTACCACGAACGATAAAAAGTCCTTATCTTCTTTTTTTAATCGAGCGATGAATTTATTGGGCAATAGCTCTATTTCTGATTTGTTAACCTTAAAAGCTCCGCAGTTTATATTGAAAAACTTTAATGTATCATTTAATGCCAATAAAGAAGGATAATCAGGGTGGGAATTGAACTGAAAGTCGAACTCTTCCTTATCTACTGATATGTTTTCAGCCTCTAAATAATAGAAAAGAGTTTTTAAACTATCCATAAAAAGAACTAATTAGAATATTATTGCAATAAATTTATAACTATGAATACTTTGAATGGAATTCAAATTCATACAAAAAGTAGGCAAAAGTGGAAAATGCAATTGTTAAAAGCCTTAGATGAATCCTTTCTCCCTAGCAGCCAAAACCAAATCCCTATCGCTAGAGCCTATAACATCTAGTTTTTGCCTTAGTATGAGTTTTCTTTTTTCAATTCCAGATTTAGATAGTGGTATAATATGCATTAATTCTTTCATTTTAGAACCATTTGAAAGTTCTTTCAAGATTTGTGTATCATTTTCATCTAGAACAATAGCATTTGAAAACCTCTTTTTAAGTAATTCAACAACCGTTTTAGAGAAATAAGATTCATTATTCAAAACTGTTTTAATGGCAACAACAACTTCTTTAAAATCAATATCGCCTTTAAGAATTAAGCTATCGGGGTTAATAGTTTTAAGAATACTGTTTAATCTTAAATTATCATTATAGCTTGTGCATATAATTACTTTAGTACTAGGAAAATCTTTTTTAGTTAACACTCCCAAATCTTGCCCCGAAAAAATCCTATTAATTGAAGAATGAGGTAAACTGATATCCAAAAATATCAAATCAATTTTGTTCTGTTTAAAAGTATTTTTGATTTTTTTAAAAGCTGATTCACAATCTTTGGCATCATCAATCTCAAATTGTACATCCTTAGCCTCTCTTTCAACAAAAGACAGAGCCATTTTAAATGTGTCAATTATTATTTGGTGATCATCTATAATTAAAACATTATAAGTTCTTTTCATTGCATTAAAAGCTTAAGCCAAATATGTATTGACGAATTTTAATTACTAGATTTTTGCTATTAATAACTTAGGAGAGAATATGGTTAAATGTACATTAATTTTCTGACATAAAAAAAATACATATTTTTTTATGATATTATTGTTTATGATAAAAAGCTCTTTTATCAATAATTATAAATTTACAATTGCTTTAATTAAAAAAATTGAACCTTCATTCTTTGCCTTTACTTGGTCAATTGAGAATTAACTGTATTACCTAACTTATTTTCTTTCGCCCTCCTTGGTGAGAAGATAAGTCGTGTTCTAAAACTAAGGTTTCTTAATCAAACTATTTCCTTTGGCAATAATAATTTTTCAATGGCATCATAGCTTGCCAACTGGGCATCTGGAAGTATGCTGTCCACCAAGTCCAATACAGTAGCTATGGTCAGGTCCTTGGAGCAATTAGACAGTCTTGGAGAGGCAAAGTCGTTCTCACTGTCCAATGCCAGGATGCATATCCTGAGCAGGCAGGATATGATGTACCGCAGTTCGCCATTGTCTGTCACTTCAAAGGTCACCTCCTGGATGGTGGGGCTGTCTTCCCTCCTATAGTGTTTGCGCTCTCTTGGGTTCAATAACCCAAAAACTACTTCTAGTTTTTCCTTGTCTGTCATGTCCTTGGTGTCATTTCTTTCCATATCATTTTTGAATTTTAATTAGGGTCTTCTTCTTGCGAAAGCATGAGGTCTCTCATTTCATCCAAATAAATACCCTCTTCCAAGGGCATTAGGTTTTTTGCAAATTCCAAAACTCTTTTTACATCGGATTCTTTATTCTTTAAATGTAGTGTCAAGTCTTGTTGTTCTTCTAAGGCCAGAATGCATACATTGAGTGTGGATTTTAAAATAGAGAACAGTTCAACATAATCGTAGACTCGACAGTAATTTAAGTAATAACCTTCCTGCGCTCCTTCAATGGGTCTTAGCAATACAAAGTTTTCCTCGCTCAACTCCTTGATCTTTTTCATTTTTATCAAGGTACCCTCTAAGGGCTGTCCTTCTATTTGGTCTGTTCTGTTTTTCATGATTTTTAGTTTTTGACACTCAACAATGAGTGTTATTTCCAGAAAGATTTGGGTTAAGTTTTATTTACTGTCCTTTATCAGCAGCTTTCTGGACTTATCCAAAAATTCAAGCTCCTCATGGGGAATCAGATTCTTGGTAAACTCCAATACATCGGCAAATTGTTTGTGGGCCTCCCTGATGTCCCTTGCTTCACTATTTGGGTCATAACCGTCCAATGCCATAATGCATATGTTTAAAACGGATTCCAACGTATATCCCAGCTCTTCATAATTGCACAGATAGACATAGTTTACATAGTACCCTCCCCTTATTCTTGAAGTTGGGGTGAGCAACCTGAAGTGTTCCTGTGCTATTTTATTCAGCTCTTGTTGCTTCTTGTCAAGTTTTTTTTTGGATTGCTTTTTTGCTTTTTTATTTTTCATGACCCTATGGTTTTTTATGATTGGATGGTTTGCAATGGAGCACCTTAAGATGTTCTAGTTGCCTCTTCCCTATTTGATTGGCTTTTTGATGGAACTGTTTGCAGCGTTTCAGAACTTTATCCACATCCCTTAACCCAAAATCATTTGTACCTTTAAAACTCATGATCTCGGATGCGTTGCAGAGCATATAATACTGGCGTTGCAGTCCAAAGGTGGTTTGGGGAAACATCTCATTTGGCAAGGATGTGAAGGTGGTGCACAAATCCATTAGATAGGACAGTGTGTAATGGTGGGGCTTAAATTCCCAAAAAACGCACAACAGGCCCAAACATATCTGTTTCATGGCCTTATGGAGCACTGCCAGTTTTGATAAGGGTTCTTCATTATCATGGATAACGTCTATGATAGAAATCAAATAAACCGCACGTTCCATGCGGTGTCTCCAAACGGTCTTGATCTCTCTGTATATAGAAATATGGTACATCAAACCATATTGTCCATATCTGTATAGGGCATTGTCCTCCCTGTACATGCAAGGTGCTTCCTTTAAGGTACCTGTCAGGAAATTATCGCCAATATCAATCCTTTCCATGATATTGGGCAAGGTGCAAAATATGATATTCACCTTACAGCGCTGTTTCAACTTATTGTACAATTCCTCCATAAGATCATCCAGGTTCTTATTGATTGTCTTATTACCTACAATGAGCAAAGTATAGATTGCTTCCAGATGCTCTTGTTTGCTTTTGGTGTGCAAATAATAAATATGTTTGTTTTTGCTCCTGTTTATATCAATGACATATACCGAATGGATGGAAATCAAACTCCTTAAAAGACCAAGGAGCTTATCTTGTAAGGGAAATTTTGTGATTGATTTTGTTTTCATCGTTTCCATGTTTTTCATAAAATAACATTCCTTTGTTCGTGTCCCCAACCACTGCCAATTGTTTTTTACATTTCCATGGTTGTTTTTTACTGGTGTTTTTTTAGGAATAATTACTATATTTGGAATATGGAAACAGCAACAAAACCAAATCACATAGGACGTAAAATAAGCCGTATCAGAGAACTGAGGGGCATGAAACAGGAAACCCTTGCAGAAGAACTGGGCATTAGCCAACAGGCCGTTTCTAAGATTGAGCAATCTCCACAGATTGAAGATGATAAACTGGAACAGATTGCAAAAGCTTTAGGAGTAACTAAGGAGGCTATTCAAAATTTTTCAGAAGAAAGATTGATTTACAATATTCAAAATAATTACGAGGGATCAAATAA
>NZ_BMNR01000001.1:190076-345194 GCF_014646655.1 Yeosuana aromativorans
GTCTGTAAGTGTATCAAATTTCAATTGCACGTTTAACCCTCTTGATAAGCTTTTAGAGGCTCACGAAGAAAACAAAAAACTCTATGAACGCTTATTGCAAGCTGAACAAGATAAAATTGAATATTTAGAAAAGCTTTTGAAAGAAAAATAAATTTGCCTGATTTATATACTATTTAAAAAGGGAATCATTTAAAACGGCTCCCTTTTTTATGTTTTAAACTTTGATGGTTGTGATTTAAGATTTCAACTGGAACAGTTGCCTTACCTCAAGATGGATCCGTTCAAAATTCGCCTGTATCTCGGCATCATTGTAACGGTGTCTCGGTGGTGGCAACTCCCGGGTTATGTTTGGCATTTTAAACCGTACCTTACGATCCTTTCCATCTGCAAACGAGATGAACTCACCTTCCCTTAACCGAAAGAACACATCAGATCGTATCTTGCTGACCTCCTTCTCCCCGGTGCTGATCCTGGCATCAAAGTCCAGACTGTTCTGGCTCTTGCTGATCGTGGTCGTGGGTTTCTTGACGATCTCAAAAAAGCGCTCATAGTACTTGGCGGTGTCCGGGTCGTTCGCCTTTCCAAAGAACTGGTAGGACAGGTTGCTCAGTATGGCACGGCTTGCCTTGTCACCGTACATCATATCGTTCTGGGTCTTGTCCTGCATCACATACACCGTTGAGATATCATAGCTGCGCAGGGTCGCCGGGATTCGGTGCATATTGAGCAGCCTGATGGTGGGCGCCTCCTCAATAAGGATAAAAGAGCATTCCCTGTGCCTAACGCTCATCTGTTTGGTCATGGTATGGATGATGGTGGCGATCACAGGGGAATAGGCCGTTTCAAATTTAGGGTTGTTCACGATGGAGACCACGGCGGGATTTTTTGGGTCGTTGATGTCCAAGGGCACTTCATCCGCAGAGAGCGCCATAAAGATGCGCTGCGTGCTTATCTTCTTCAGGGCATTTGCCAGTGTGCTCATCACCCCTGCCGTTTGGCGTTCCGAGTCCCTTCCCGAGATAAAGGCATCCGCCATGGCCTTGGAAGTATAATCAGAGCTCAAAAAACCAATGAGGCTATTGGCATCCAGATATTGGTAAGTGGCTATCAAATGGGGAAGCGTACAGTATTTGGGGTAGGCCGTCTTCAGTTTCCAGATAAGACCTCCCAATAGGCCTTCCACGGCATCGTTGAAGAACTTGGAAGAGCCCGCCGGGTTGGATTCCCGTTGTTCCAATAGGTTCTCCAGCAGCACCCTGGAAACCTCATTGACACTTTCCTCGTCCTCCATGTACCTCGGTGCAATGGGGTTCACCTTGGCATAGATGTCATCAAAGGAGATGATATGGAACGGGCGGCCGGATTCCTTAAAAAACGGGAACGCCATTTCGGTGATCTCAAAATGCTTGTAGTCATGGATGAGCCCACAAAACTGGTGCTCTTGAAAATGCCTTAACACATTGTAGACCACCGATTCGGTCTTGCCACTGCCGGCGGATCCAATAACGGAGATCCCCCTGCGGACGTTCTGGAGCCTTATCGAGCCGTTCTTTACCTTGATCTTCATGGAATACCTGCGTTCTGTTTTAGGTTGTTCCCAAACTGGATTTACCATAACAAAGAGCAGGTTATTGATAAATATAGTGGGCAATAGCCATTGACCCAATAGTTTCATGGACAGGTCCGGGTGCATGAGGTAGAGCAGATAGCAAATCACCAGGAGGCATCCTGAATTGAACCCATATGCATACCGCACATAGCGGAAGTTAACGGCCATCAAAACGGTCATGGAGAGATAGATACTGATTGTTAAGGTAAGTGGTGTCATATGATTGCTTTTTTAAATGCCGATGGAGCCAGCGTCCCTGGCCACATCGATGGTTCTTTTCAGTTGTTTGAAGGCCTTTAGGGCCAATTGCACTTGGTTCGTTGGGATATTAAGGTTGGGAACATGCATGCCGGACTTGCCCATGATCTTGAAGGCCGCGCTCTTTTCGTTTGTTGGCAGTGACATCAGGTGGGCAAAGAACCTGTAGGTGTCCTTATTGTACATTTTATGGGCATTGTAGCTTTCCACAAAGTTCCGCTCGTACTTGAACAGGGTGTCAAAGGTCCTCTCCGCCTTTTCAAAAAACCCATCACGGTCAAAGCCCCGCTTGACAGGGCTGCCGTTCAGGATGGCCTCGGAGGCCTTGTGGGAACTCCCCGGGGACAGGCTCAGCGTATTGGTGGCGTCCCTACGGCTGACAATGATATGGACGTGGGTCTGTAGCCCCGGTTTTTTCATCCCCTGCACAACCATTTGACCACTGACTTTATGTGGCGCCCCTGCCCTCAACCTGTCAATGGTCTTTTGGATGGCTTGGTCATTGCCCTCCAGTTCCCCTCTTCTGATCTTCACCAGGTCATGTTCCAGTTTGACGATCTCTTTCCTAAAGGGTTGGTTCTCCTTGATCTCCTTGTCAAAACCCTTATAGGTACGTTCGTACTCGATCTTGGCATAGTATTTTATGCTGTCCACGGATACGGGGACATCCCTGTAAAAGGAACCGGCGTAGTCCTTCATGGCCTCCCTGACATACTTCCGCAGTTTTTCGGGATCATTGCCTATATGCTCCAGTTCCCTTTGGCTTGGGCTTATGGTGAGGGAATAGAACTTGGGCTCATTTTTTCTGAGCTTGGCGGTATTGCCATCGATATCCTTGGTGACATGCTTGGGGGACACGTGGTCGTTGTACTGGTCAAAAAAGTGCTCCTGGAGCTCTGGTTCTTTGTCCCTGTTTTCTTTTTCAAGGTAGTCCACAAAGTCACCACAGCTTTTTGAAAATGTTTTGTCCAGATGTTGTTTGGTAATGGAGATGTACATGGTTATGCGTTTTTGATTTTTTCTTTAAGCGCTTCATAGTCCTCCAAGGCCATGTCCAAATGGAGCCTGGGCTTGCCAAAACTGCTTTTCACGATTCGTATCTTGGAAAACAGGATATCCTCAAACTGCTGTTTTGTTTCTCTTAGATCCCGCTTGAGCGCGTTCTTTTCCTTTCTCAGTTCGATGGCTTCCAATGACGTGGCAAAAAAGGGGTCATTTGCTGGCTTGTTGCTCCTTTTGACCTCTACTAGCCGGGGCTGTTTTTGTTTGGCAGGTGTTTTCTCGAACAGCAATTGTAGCATGGCCGTGGTGGGCCTTGTCTGGTTCTTTTCGATGTCCTTTACAATGGATACCAGGCCATTGATCCGTTTTTTGATGTTGGCCTCCAGGGTCCGCGCATTGGGTCCCAGGGTCTCCTTTGGAGATATCTCATTGTAAAGGAAAAAATCCAGCATGGTGTCCAGAGCTTCCGTATGGGTCTTAAAGAACCGTTTGGAGAACTCCTGAAATCGCTGTACGGTTTTCTTTTTGAACCGTATGTTACCGAATGTCTTCATTGTCGATTTGTTGCCTTTCATCCGTTTTGCCGCAAATTTTTGTCTGTTTATGCGGCCTTTAGGGGCATTTGCCGCAAATTTTGATTTTCTAATTCAGCTTATTCAAAACACATTTATTTTAAATAACTGATTTACAGTTATTTATAAAAAATCAAATAACGCAATGCCGCTTTAGCGCATTGCCCTCTTGCTATTCATTTTCGTCCAGCTCGCTGGACAAATTTTTCAAAGCTACCCGATCAAAAAATCGGCTGCTTTCTTTCTGTTTTGGCTTCGCTGAAACCCCAAGGTTACCAGCTCTTTTAAAGTTATTGGTTTAGATGTTAAAACTGAAATGCGGAATGGTCTGAAATGGTTCGCTTTGGAATCGCAAAAAATGGTTTTTTCCAATGTTGCGAATTTGGACGTCAGATTTTCAAAATGGTCTTGGAAAATTTGCAAGAAAAAAGACCTTCGAAATTCAAAGGTCTAGTTGCGTTTTATTTTGGCTTTCCTCAAATATTGAACACATATTGGTACGTGTAAAGGTTTTTGATGGCTTCTTCATCCAATAATGCATCATAATCCACATGGTGCTCTTTGGCGTATTGTTTCAAATCATTTCCAAACCTGTTTTCAACATCTTCCTTGGATATTGAAAACAAACGGTTTTGGGTTTCTTCATCGAGGTTGTTATAGTTCAAATAAACCATGGTTCCAATTTTTAAGCTATAACAGTCCGTTATCTGAAAAGCTGTAATAGTCTCCATTTGGAACAACAATGATGTGGTCCAATACTTTCACGTCAAAAAAAGCAGCTGCCTTCTTTATTTTTTCGGTAAGCTGTTTGTCCGCTTCACTGGGCATCAGTTTCCCGCTCGGATGGCAGTGGGATAAGATCACGCCCACCGAAAGAGATTTTAAAATGACCGCAAATAAAATGCGTATGTCCACCAATGTGCCTGTAATACCCCCAGTTGATAATTGATAAATGCCCTTGATTTTATTGGAGTTGTTCAATAACAGCACTTTAAAGGATTCCTGTAATGCAATGGTGTTTTTATCCCATGTTTGAAAAAGCAGTTTTCCTGCATCTGCAGAACTTTTGATGGCAGGGGATTTTGAAAGGGCGATGTTTTCTTTGTAGCTTATTTTTATTTCATTAACTTTACTTTTCATTGTTATACTTTTAAAGGTTAATAATGAAAAGAGGGCACACACTAATTGAAAACTGGTTTTTGCGCCCTCTTTATTTTTGTTTAATGGTCTGTTTTTGAAGTATTATTTTTAGCATCCAATAACAACACTTCATTGACAACGATTTCAGTAATCGTGCGTTTATCTCCCTGTTCGGTTTCATAAGAGCGTGATGTCAATTTGCCCTCAACGGCAATCTCTTTGCCCTTTTCCAACATGTTTCCCAATGATTGAGGCTACCTTGCCCCAAGCCACCATATTGTGCCAGTCCGTTTCTGATTGCTTTTCCCCTTTGGAATTTTTAAAATGCTCATTGGTCGCCAATGAAAATCTTACTAATACTTTGCCATTGTCCAAAGTTGTCATTGTTGGGTCTTGCCCAACGTTTCCGATTAACTGTACATGGTTCTTTAATGTTCCCATAATTAAATTGATTTAGCATCTACTAAAAAGTAGATTGGATTAATATTCAGTGATTTACTTATTGTATCCAGAAGCGTTTTTCTTTTTTGATTTTTTTAGTGCCACTTCCTTTTTGGATATTTTGATATGGTTTCATGATCTGATATTTTGATTTACTTCCCGTAGAGCCTTCAGCTGTTATCTTTTTTTGATGCTTGGTGCGGTCCAATATTCAGGCTTGGTAAGACGTATAAAAAAGGGGCGTGTGCGCCCCTGGCTTTATGCCGTTGTCCAAGAATGAATGTTGTTGTTTTGCTGTCAAAAAAAGTAGGACAGTGATAGCTCGGAAGTGGATTGAAAAACTATGTGAAATTTAAAATGTCAGGAAGTGGGACTCAATGGAATGATGGAATTCCGATGAAGCGGACTTAAGCTTAAAATTTGATAATGAGTTCTTTTCCATGAATGGGTTTTACGGCATGTAGTAAGAATGGGCTGAACGAAGATGAAAAGGGTACTTATCAAAAATGAGTATGCTTAAAAAGAAAATTCACATCAATATAGGTAAATGCAAATAGCAATTATTATGATTATTGCAAAAAATGGTCAAAATGAAGATTCGTGTCATTTTGTCATCTTATTTAATTTAATTAGTTGATTTAAATAGAATTACAAGCGAAAAAAACCCTTAAAATATATAAGGAACAATATTTGATGTACTAAAAATCTGTATAAAAATAAAGGAACGACATGTCAGACTTAACTAACCAAGAATTCCCCAAATTCATATCTAGCACACCTACTGGTGATGATATTTTTGAAGGTCAATCTCAAGAAAAAATATCAAGTACAATATTTAAGTTAATTAAGGAAAAGTCTCTTACTAATAATGTAATGGGGTTGGAAGGTAAATGGGGGTCTGGCAAATCCAATGTTATAGAAAACTTAAGAGGAAAATTTGATAATTGTGATTTAAATTATGACTTCTTTACTTATGATGCTTGGGGTCATCAAGAAGACCTTACTAGAAAAACTTTTTTAGAAGAACTAATTTTTCAACTAAAAATCAACGATAGATTTAATGAAAATATCGACTGGGAAGAAGAGCTTAAAAAATTACTTGCAAAAAAGTCCACAAAAAACACCTATAAATTTCCAAAAATCAAATTCTATTGGATACTCATTACAACTTCAATTCTCTTGTTCTCTTTTTTTGACATAGTCCATGAAGACTTTCTTTCATCAATGGACATTATTAAAAGTTATAGCAATCCAAAACTAAAGCTGTTTTTAGTAAAATATCTATTTCCGGCAATCCTATTTGTTTGGGGCATAGTTGAACTATTTAAAGGATATTTCGAATATGATAAGGATGAAAAAACAAAGAGTTTGAAATGGAAAGAACGTTTAAAAAGGTTATTCTATGTCTTTAGTGGCAACGATATAGAAACTGAAGAGCTTGAAAATATTTTTGAAGAGGAACCCTCCGTTAGACAGTTTAAAGTTTATTTTGAAAAAATCATAAACGATCTTAAATCAGAAGGCTTGATTATTGTTTTTGACAATATGGATAGACTTTCACACAGTACTAAAGTCTTATCATTATGGTCATCAATTTATACCTTTTTCTCTGAAGAGAAAAAAGCAAATGTTTGGGTTATTATCCCCTATGACAAAGAACATTTATCAGGTCATTTTGGAGAAGGAAATAATGAAGATATAAAAACAGATAATTTTATTGGAAAAACATTTTCAACAATTTTTAGAATCTCTCCTCCAGTACTCTCCGATTGGAAAAGGTTCTTTGACCTTAAATTTAAAGAAGCTTTTGGATCGATATATAATGATGAAGAAATTGAATTTATTTCCTCATTATATGAAATAGTATTCGACCTAAAAAACCGAAGGCCTAGAGATATTATTACGTTTGTAAATAATCTTGTATCTCTTTCTCTTCAACATAATTCATCTGTAGACATAAAATATCTAGCTTTATTTCTGCTAAGAAAAAAAGAAATTTTAGAAAATCCATTGACTGCTATTTCAACTAAAAGTTTTATGCAAGGTGAAAAATATCTTTTTATGGATGAAAAAGAATTAGAACAGAATATTGCATCAATCGTATATAATGTTGACAAAGAAAAAGCCAATGAGGTTCTCTTAAGAAACAGCATTGAAGATATGTTCATAAGACCTGACTTAGAGGTTTTAAAACAAATAAAGGATCATAGTGATTTTAAAACTTATCTGGATAATGTCATTCAGAAATCGGATTTCTCTCGTTTCATGTGCCAAAACGTTTCGTTAATCTTAGAGGAAGTAAAAGACACTTTAGGACAAACAACTATAAGAGGATATTGGGAAAAATTCGCAAATAGTATTGACAATAAAACTGAAAGTGAATTTATTACTTTCAAGGATTGGCATAAAAACACATTATTGAATGTTTCTAAGAAAACAGGATTAAAATTATCTAATCGTATTGTTCAGACGTCATTTGAAAATTATAAACAGAAAAAATCAACGGATTACTATGTTACGATACATGATTTACTTGATTTTATAAAGAAGAAGTCTTTGGATATAAATCCAAATGTGAAAAATATGGAATTTTCTCCTACTGATTTCTTAAGCTATATTGATGACTTTTCTCATTTTTCAAAAAATGTTTCTTTACAAGAAATGAATATTTCTTCAGATCTAAAAGAACTGGACGATTATTTCATACATGCCGAAACAGGAATGATTAATGTAACTCACGAATGGTTACATGTTATTGATTATTTAATAAAAAAAGATAAAAAGGTTTATAAATTCAATGATCTATCAAGAAAAATTGAAGAACAAATCCCATTGATTGCTTATAACAAAAAAGATGATATCGATAAAATAGTTGAAATTTTGAAAGTTCTAAATGGGAAAAAAGAACATAAGGCTTTTGAAACAAATTTTCTAAATAACTATTTGAATACCTACGGAAATGAAGATGACGGGGTATATTTTAATATTATTGCTAATTACATTAGCTTATTAGGTGCTACAACTCCAACAAATCAATATTTGCTTGTTGAATTGAATAGGATAGACAATTCGGACAAGATTGCCGAAATCATTCAATACTATATTAATTATGGAGATCTATTAAAAATAATAATTGATAGCGGTAGAAATTATGCCTTGCTTAAAGAGCTAGCAAAGAAATTAACGACCAATTCTTATGGATTTACCCAAACTCTATCCTCTCTATGGGTATATGAAAATATAGGTAGGTTGCAGGACAATTTGTTTAATAAAGATATTGAGATTTTTTTAAGTTCGTTTGAGGGTTGGAGCCAACATTTTCAAAAGAGAATTACTGATAAAAATGTATTTGATATTGGAACACCAATAATCGACTTAGTTTATGATTTTGGTGTTGAAAAGTTTAAATCTTTAAAACACTATTATGAAGTAGCTTCAAATAAACTAAAAACTCTAGATGAAGATACTTGGGCGGCAAACTTTAGTGAACCTGACCATAGCGTTATGTCAGCTTTAGATTGTTTTATGACCAATGGTTTACTAAACACTTCAATTACTAAATCTCCAGCATTCATGAGTGCCTATGAAAAATATTTAAAGAATATTTCTAAAAGAGAAATAGATGTGCCAGCTAATAAGGATTTTTGGAATGGATTACTAGAAAATGATTGTTTAGACAATAGAAAACTTAAACGAATTTATAATGATATTTTGGATTTGCTCCTTGATAATTCTGAACTTGATATTTCAGAAATTATGTTTTTTAGTTATGGCCTTTTTAATTATGCTACAAACATTTCAGAAACACATAAAGCAGATGAGTTCATTAGAAAAATTATTCTTCCAATGGAAGATAACAATATACTAATAGAAACATTTCCAAATCAAATAATTAAGGTGATAAATTCAGCTTCGTCTCAATATCATCAAGAATTATATGATTTATTAATCAAAATAAATGATATTGTTCGATCAAGCTCCATCAATTTAATAATTTCAAAAACAAAGCTTAAAGAACTAAAGGAATCAATAATTGAAAAAGAAAGTGAAAATGAGATACACGAAGAATAAACTCCTTAAATAAAATTAAAATTTATCTTAAAAACCATTTCTCATGAGTAAACAAAGCTCAAAAGATAACAAATAATTGCAATTCTTATTTTAAATATGAAAAAAGCATTATTCTGTACCTATTCTGTACCCATTGAAAATAAAAAAGGGTCTCAATCTCTTGAAACCCTTGTTATTCCTAGTAGCGGGAACTGGACTCGAACCAGTGACCTTCGGGTTATGAGCCCGACGAGCTACCTACTGCTCTATCCCGCGATATTGGACTGCAAATATACAATCCTTTTTAATTTCTACAATAGGAATTTTCAAAAATATTATTGCTCAATGCTATCCGCCTGAAAATGTATTAATTCTAAATCTTGAAATTGAACTGTTAGTTCTATTGGATTACAACAAACCTCACAATCCTCAATATATTTTTGACTTGGTAAGGTGTTATCTAATAACATGGATATGGTTTCCCAACAATACGGACACGTAAAATGATGTTCTAGCATACTAGTGTAAACAAAAAAACAGGCAACATAGTATCTTGTTGCCTGTTTTTTTGTTTATAAACTCTAACTAAATCAAACTATTCTTTTTCTAAATCCATTGTAGCTGTAGCACTATCTAACTGTAATTTCATTAAGCTTGGTGGATTTTTACCAGATATACTAATGTAATCCTGATTTAATTTATTATCACTGACCATTATGGTATTTAACTTGGTTAAATTCATAAACTCCATTGGCACATCACCAGTGAGTTGATTGGTAGATAATATTAATTCTTGAAGATTTGTTAATTGTGCTATCTCAACAGGAATCTCTCCATCTAATTTATTATCCATAAGACTTAATTTTTCCAATTTTGATAAGGCATAAATTTTGTTTGGAATATGGCCTGTTAAATAATTACTGCCCAATAAAAGTTCTTTTAAATTCGTTAAATTCAATATGGCTTCTGGAATTTCCCCAGAAAACTTATTGCTATATAATTTCAAGGATTCTAACTTTGTTAACTCACCAAGCTCAGCAGGGATATTTCCTTCAAAACCGTTCATGAACAATTCTAAAGAAGTCAGTTCATGTAAGTTTTTAATTGTATTTGGTAAGGTTCCTGTTAATTTATTAAACCCTAAATTCATTTTCTTAAGATTAACCAAATCACCTATTTCATTGGGCAAAGCGCCTTGTAGATTGTTAAATTGCAAATTTAATTCAACAACTTTATCATCTTTGATTTTTATGCCATACCAAGAATCTTCTGATGCTGTTAAATCCCATGTAGAATTCCACTCACTTCCGTTTGTTGAGTTGTACAGAGCTATTAAAGCTTCTTTTTCTTTAGGGGAAATATTGGCAAATGAAAAATTTGTTACCAAAAATAAGGCTACTACGTAGTAAATAGGTTTCATGTTGAATAAATTTGGGATTAATTCACTTACGAAATTAGACGAAAAGAGGATTAAAAACTATTTTATTCGATGAAATGCACAAAAATTTAACAAATACTAATCGGTGAACTGCTCCATTTCAAGCTGTATATTTTCCCATTTTTGCATTAGTTCCTGCAAAGTGCTTTTCTTTTTTTGGTAATGTTCAAAAAAGTTGGGCTTAGAAGTTACTTCTGTGTAGTTAGTTTCCAATGAAAAATCAATCTCCTTAATCTCCTTTTCCAACTGATTTATTTGTGCTTCAACATTGCTCAATCTGTTGTTTAAGGATTTTAGTTTTTTTTGGTCCTCATAGGATTGTTGCTTCTTTTCTTTTGGAGTTTCCTTAATAACATCGCGTTTTTCTACTTCTCTTAAATTGAGCACGTTACGCTGCTCTAAATAAAAATCAATATCCCCCAAATACTCTTTAATCTTATGATCTTTAAACTCATACACCTTATTGGTCAACCCTTGCAGAAAATCACGGTCGTGTGATACCAAAACCAAGGTTCCTTCAAACTTAATCAAAGCGTCTTTCAAAACTGCTTTTGATTTAATATCCAAATGGTTTGTGGGCTCATCCATGATCAGCACATTGAAAGGCTGTAACATCAACTTTGCCAAAGCCAAACGGTTGCGCTCTCCCCCTGAAAGCACTCGAACATATTTTTCCACTTCGTCGCCTCTAAACAAAAATGAGCCTAAGATGTCTCTAACTTTACTTCTATTGGTTTCATTAGCGGCATCAATCATGGTATCCAAAACCGTTTTATTGCCGTCCAAATATTCCGCTTGATTTTGGGCAAAATATCCTATTTGCACATTATGCCCTAACTTGAGATGCCCGTCAAACTTAATATCTCCAACCATGATTTTGGCCAAAGTGGATTTCCCTTGTCCGTTTTGCCCTACAAAAGCGGTTTTACTGTCGCGTTCAATGACTATGTCAATATGCTTTAAAACATGATTGTCTCCATAGCTTTTTGAAATATCATGGGCTTCAACCACTACTTTTCCAGGCGTAACAGACACTGGAAACTTAAGGGTCATGACGCTGTTATCATCTTCATCAACCTCTATTCTATCAATTCTGTCCAGTTTTTTAATAAGCGATTGTGCCATGGTAGCTTTTGAAGCTTTGGCCCGGAATTTCTCAATCAGTTTTTCAGTTTGCTCAATTTGTTTTTGCTGGTTTTTTTGCGAAGCCAATTGCTGTTCTCTTATCTCTTGCCTTAAAACCAAGTACTTGGTATAGGGCTTAGGATAGTCATAAATTCTACCTAATGAAATCTCTATGGTTCTATTGGTTACATTATCCAAAAACATTTTATCATGCGACACAATAACAACAGCACCCGAATAATTCTTTAAAAAACTTTCCAACCAGATAATGGATTCAATATCCAAATGGTTGGTGGGCTCATCCAGTAATAAGATATCATTGTTTTGAAGCAGTAGTTTTGCCAACTCAATGCGCATGCGCCAACCTCCAGAGAATGTATCGGTGAGTTTATCAAAATCTTTACGTTGAAATCCTAACCCTTGAAGAATTTTTTCGGTTTCACCTTGGTAGTTATAACCGCCCAAAATTTCATATTGATGATGGTATTCATTTACATCAACCATTAATTGGTGATAGGCTTCACTTTCGTAGTCTGTTCTTTCGGCCAATTGCTTGTTGACCTCCTCAACCTTGGCTTCTATGTCCTTTATTTCAGTAAAAGCCTCATATGCTTCTTCAAGGACAGTTCTTCCAAAATCAAAATCTATATCTTGCTTTAAAAAACCTATTTTCAGTGTTTTATCTGAGGCAATCTGGCCAGAATCCGGTTCCAGTTCCCGTGATAAAATTTTGAGCATGGTTGATTTACCTGCACCGTTTTTACCAATTAACCCTACCCTATCACCATTGTCCAACTTAAAGGTAATATCTTCAAAAAGATAATCACCTTGAAATGAAATTGATAAATTATGAATGTTCATCATAGAAATGTAACTTAAATTACAGAACCTTATTATTAAAAACTTACTTTTGCCCGTAATTGAGAATGCAAAAGTACACTAAATTATATGTTTAAAAAAGGAACCGCATTATATAGTATTTTAACTGGAAATTGTCCGAAATGTCATGGAGAATCCATGTACACTTACAAGAACCCTTATGATTTGGGAAACACGTTAAAAATTAATGAACGTTGCTCAAAATGCAACACGAAATATCGTTTGGAACCGTCGTTTTTTTATGGCGCCATGTATGTAAGCTATGCAGTAGGCATTGCTTTTGCCGTTGCCGCTTATGTTATTACCAACGTAATTTTTCAGGCGAATTTGAAGATAACATTTATAGCGATTGTATGCACGTTGGTTGTTTTTATGCCCATTATTATGCGCCTTTCCAGAAACATTTGGATTAATATGTTTATACATTACGATAAATCGGCTGTTAAAAAATAATTCCAAAAAACACGTAATTAACTGAATCGAGCTATATCTATTTCTTTTTCCAGAGGAATTCCAAGGGCTATCAACTTAAAAAGTTGGTCTGCTACATACGGCCCAATCATGACACCTCGTGTTCCCAGTCCATTGAGCACAAACATATTTTTATAAATACTATGCTGACCAACCAACGGCCGTCTATCTTTTACCGTTGGACGAATGCCTGCCACTTGGTCTACAACTTCAAAAGAACATGAAATCAATGTTTTTAGTTTGCCTAAAAGTTCTTCTTTGCCTTTATCTGTAACAGTATTGGAGGTATCATTCCAATCATAGGTAGCTCCTACAGTATACAAATCGTTACCTAACGGAATTAAAAACACAGGACCTTTTAAAACAAAATCAACTTTTAAATCTGGAGCATGAATAGTTAATAATTCCCCTTTTGTTGGCACTAACGGCAAGGACTTAAAAAACGGGTTTTTATGAACTCCAAACCCTTCAGAAAACACAATGTATTTTGACTCAATAGACTCATAAAAAATGGTTTCATCATTTACCTGTAATGCGTTATACTTGAATTCATCTTCATAAAACAAATTGTTTTTCAATAAATACGTTTTATAAGTTTCTATCAAACACTTAACATCAATCCTACCTGTTTCTAAGACTTCACCAAAACCAAAAGGTGCTTCAATATAAGCGTTTGTATTCTTAATGAGGTTTGTTGAGAGCCATTCAGAAAGTAACGGTTTATCTGAAGCAGTAAACCAATCGTTTTGTTCTTCAAGAGATGAAAATTTTCTGTAAACAGGAATCTTGTGGTCTAGTTTTACATCAAATTCAGCTTCCAAATTTTGGTACATTTGCAAGGCCATTTGTAATTGCTCCTTACTTTTCCAAACTGGCGTAAAACGTTTTAAAACAACTGGATTGTAGAGTCCTCCAGCAACTGTTGAAGATTGTTGTGATTTGTTATCAAAAACCACAAATGACTTATTATGGGCTCTTAATTGCTCACAAAAACTAATTCCTGCTAAACCGCATCCTACAATAATAAAATCTACTTGCATTGTAAAGCGAAGATACACTAATCAAATACAATAAAAAAGCGCCCAATCTTTCAATTGGGCGCTTTGAAATTATTTATTTGATGACATTAATATGTCCACATGTCAAGTTCAAAATCCCTGATTTTATCTTTGATTCTTTCAGATTCCAACAGCTGCATTAATGCATTGTGTGTTACGTACTCATTGATTTTTCTATCACCTTGTACATTTTCTTCTTTATAAATAACACCATGAAAACGTCTTGAGTTAAGAATATGGTCATATGAAAATGGCATATTACTGTTTTCATTATTAAATGCTTTTGCCTCGTGCAAAACGTTTCTGGCATCAGGCAAGAATACCCAGAAAAGCTCTACTAAATCTGGATTATCAGTATCAATGAAATTCACATCGGGAGCTACAGGAGCTATTCCAAGCAATCTATATTTCATCTCAGATTGTCGCTTATCAAAATACCAAAGTCCTTTGATACGATATTCCTTGATGTCCGCAGCGGTAATATCCCTTCTGTTAATGTATTCAGCTGACAATTCTTCACCAGCATTGATTTGTTCAATACCTAGTTCTGTTGTGTCTATTTTAACCAAAGCCGATTGAATATCGTTTAAGGTACGCTTTGATGTAAAGTAAGAATCATCATAAATGTTTTTTATTCTACCATTTTTAATGTTCTTGATAAGTACATCATATAAGGATCTTCTGTTTTTTCCAATATTGTTTGTGTCAATTGGATAATATAATGGAAAATTAACGCGTTCATCAAGAACGATTTTTTCCCATGTCATTTTAGAATACAAAATATCCCTATCATCAACATAACCATATTCCAAAGGTTTATCATTGTCAATAGCCTTTTGTGCAGCTGTTCTAACTCCAATTTCCTCTGGACTTTTAGCATTGAGTATATTGGCTTGTGCAAATACACCTGATACTGCAAAAACAGTTGTAACGGTTAATAAAAAACTTTTCAATTTCATGTGTCTATTTTTATTATTATTCAATTGTCACATGTTACATCCATATCTTCTTATTTAGCTAAACATAAACTAAATTAAAGCTATGGATGTTTCATCTGTTATACATTTTAATTTGTCAGCTCAATAAATACTGGCGATACTTTTTTAAGTATAACGCTAACACCTTTGGCTTTTGCTTCGATATCAAAAATTTGAACACCAGAACCACGTTTGGCTTTGCTCAGAGCTTGTTTGGCTCTTGCATCAAGCTTGCTGCCATTTACTTGAATGGTTGGCTGCCCTGGCACTTTAAATTTGAATCCTGTTACTGTTAACGGCAACTCAAAATCAAAGTCATCAAATTTAGCTCCAATAGTTGATATTTCAAGACTGTTACGTTGCATACTTAAAGATCCATCTTCACCTCTCACAGTTCCTGTTGGTTTAGGCAAATCCTTAATTCTGAAAGTAGCATTGTCACTTACTGTTTGTCCGTCAATTTTACCAGTAACATTGATTGTTACCTCTCTACCTTTGATCATGGTAGCATCCATAACATAGCTGCTTCCGCTTACTCTACTTAAGCCTTGAGCAGATGCGCTAACATTGTTATCAGCTATACCAGCAAATGAAATGGTCATCGGGTTTTTTACACCACGGTAAACCACATTCATCTTGTCAGCAGAAATAGTGGCTGCATTAGGTTTAGGTATAGTTGCGAATGAACTAGATACTGGTACTTCAACTTCTTTCCCATCTTGGGCAAATATTAATTTACCTTCAATTTTATGTTCTCCAGGATTACCTGAATTCACTTTTAATTTGACTTTTCCTCCTACAAAATCATATTGATTTTCAGTAAGTTTTCTGCCATCTAAAGTCAACTCAACTCTGCTTGGTTTTGTGGTTTCATCAGTTCTTCCTAAAACTATTTCTCCATCATACGTTTCTCCATTAAAATAAGCAGATTTATCAGCTCTAAGGAGCGTTGTATAGTTGGTCATTGACACTTCACTGGTAAGCGTTCCTTTTAACATGGTTGACATCACTTCAGATTCTGTAGTTTTAATATCAGATTGTAGTTGTGTCATTTTTGTCAATGATGCTACCAATGGGAATCCCTTGTAATTATGGTCTAGCCATCCTACGGTACCAGCCCCTCTTTTTACAGGATCTGTAGCAAATTTAGCTTGAACATCTTTTACAACGTTTGCCATTTCTGGATTGTCTTTTAAAACTTCTGCCACACCCTCTCTAAAGGTTTTCATTTGTTTTAAAAACTCTTGTCCGTCTGGTTTTATGATGTCTCCTTTAAAGAAATGCTCATCAAGATAATCACCTTTATCCATGATTTCATAATCTGTAGGATCATCGATTTTAGCGGTCATTTTACTTTTCAAATCATCTAAATAAGCATTGAAATTATTTGCCAATTCTTTGATTTGACTTGCTTTATCCTTTAAAGGTTCATACTTCTCAGGCTGGTCATTAGCCTTTTGAACTAAACCGGCCATAAAAGCGGTATTGCGTTCAGCAGCAGCTTCATTAGACTCGGTTAGTCTTTCGTTCATTAATCCGAAGGCTGAAAGCACTTCTTTTGACATATTTAATGCTAGCATAGCTATAAATATCAAATACATCAAATTGATCATTTTCTGTCTGGGTGATAAATTTCCTGATGCCATGGCTAATTAGGTTTTTGGTTAATTATTAAAATTTGGGTAAAAACCATAATTAGTTTTTGTTCATTGCAGAAAGCATACCACCGTAAACACCATTTAATGATGATAGGTTTGATGCTAATGATTTCATTTGCTCTTTAAGTTTAGCGGCATTTTCTACAGATTCTTCATTAATGGCAGCTTGACGATTAATGCTTTCTAATTGCACTTTATACAAGCTGTTTAACGATTCCATTTGGGCTGCTGCCAATGATAATTCTTCACCATATTTTTTAGTGGCTTCAATAGAATTAACAGTTGGTTGCATACTTTTTGCCGCACCTTCAAAGTTTTTAATGCTATCGCCTAAACTAGCCATTAGCTCGCCATCTATTTTGGCTTCTTTTAATAATTCATCTAATTTTTTTGATAGTAGACCTTGGGCGTCTTTAGCTTCTTTTTTCTTGTTGGTAGATTCTCCACCAGCTAATTCTGGGTAAACAAGTGACCAATCTAATTCGTTGTCAACTGGTTCAAATGCTGAAATAGCAAATATTATTGCTTCTGTAACTAGACCTATGGTTAACATCACGTTACCTGTTAGAAATCCAATTTCAAAATGAATGATTTTAAATAGGGCTCCAACGATTACAATTGATGCTCCTAATCCATAAGCTAAATTCATAAACTTTTTGTTTGCTCTTGACTGTGCCATAATTTTCGGTTTTTAATTTAAGTAAAATACTTAAGTAGGTTAATTAATAGTATTAAATTGTTGTTATTTATTCTTTGCGTTTTTTGTTACTTGTGTCCCCATATAGTCTTGTACCGTTCTAAATCCTATGTAGCATCTTGCAGAATCTGCATACTCATAATCTCTTGAACTGACTTGTAAAAAATACGCAACGTCTTTCCACGATCCTCCACGAACTACTTTCCGTTGATTATCGTCATCGTTTAAACTTGGATTGACAGTTGAAACATAATCATAGGATGATGGATCATAGGATGCATTTACCCATTCTGAAACGTTTCCTGCCATATTGTATAAATTATAATCATTTGGTTCATATGATTTGGCCTCTACCGTATACAATGCCTGATCGGCTGCATAATCACCCCTCACAGGCTTAAAGTTGGCCATAAAACAACCTCTATCACTCTTGGTGTAATAATCTCCCCAAGGATAGGTTGCTGCTTGCAGACCACCACGTGCCGCATATTCCCATTCTGCCTCCGATGGCAATCTGAAAGAATTTACCAAGGCAGCGCCTTTTCTGGATTTTTGATATGAGTTTTTATATAACGTTCTCCATTGGCAAAATGCTTTGGCTTGTTTCCAAGTCACCCCAACTACAGGATAGTCACTGTAGGCATCATGCCAGAAATAATCATTGTGCATGGGCTCATTATATGAATATGCAAAATCGCGTATCCATGTAGTTGTATCCGGATATACCTCAATTTGTTCTTTGATTAAAACATCTTTTCGTTTTAAGTTTCTGTTTTTTGCAGCCTTTTGAATATCCATATAGGTATATTGAAACTTGAATTTGTTAACGTCCCAAGTACGTTGGCCGTTGTAAGACTCTTCAATAGGCAGGTGCATGGTATCCATAACTTCTGCATAATACATGTCTGGATAGTCATCGGTATCAAAAATCAAATCAACATCATGATTTAGTTTTCTTCCCTCATATCCAGTAGGACCTAAACCTGTATAGTTTTCAAACATATACTTTTCATAAACAGACATGTTTGCGGTATCTGCATCTTTAAAAGCAAATTCACCAATACCTCCATCTTCTTGTGTCATTCCAACCTCATCTGCCAAAATAGCCAATTTAGTTCTGATAATAGAATCTCTTACCCAATTAACAAATTGTCTATACTCACTATTAGTGATTTCAGTCTCATCCATGTAAAAAGCTCTAACAGTCACAGTTTTTGCTGGTGCATCATGCACACCTGCTAAGTCATCATCAGCTTTACCCATGATAAAGGCTCCACCAGGAACCAGTTCCATTCCATAAGGCTTTTCTGGATGCCATTTTTTTCCTTTAACACCAACTAATTCACCTCTATCATTAGAGCCACAACTAGCAAGCAATGTTAATAATACGGTTAATAAAACAAACTTCTTCATATCCATAGAAAACTCGAGGTTAATTATTTATGCTACATTTTGAGAGCGTAAACATATTTATATATTTTTTAAAAAACAACTTTTTTTGAAAAAAAATTACATTTCATCGTAAAAAAACTGCATTTTACCGATGAAATTAGGGTTTTAACTTATTTTTATTTATTTCAGATACAATTCTTTTGAAATGCTTTATACCAACGGTCTGGAACTATATTGTTACAAGCGTCCAGATAATCTTGGTGCATGCAAGGTAATAACGTGTGTCTCTTTAATTTATTATTGACCTCAGTCAAAAAAGGAATCTCAATCCACCAGCGTCCTGTTTTATTACTTTTATAGAATATCAATTCTTGATCGTCAACTAAGGTAATGTATTTTTGATAATTATTTTCATTTGTGAAATCATCATCCTTGACCCTAAAATTAACGCCTTCTATAAAATACCATATTATTTGTGCTATGAGCATGGAAGTTATCTCATCATCTTTTGATGGGCTATATTCATAAATCCCAATTGAGGAAACCTTATTGCTTATCCCTGCGTAACGCGAAATGGCACAAATTTCCTTTCCATCAAATCCGTTGGGAGAATACTTTTGGTTCAAACTCACTTCTGAACTCTTAACTGAATTTAAATCTATGCTAACTATATTAGCATCTCTTAAAACCGGTTCTACAAGGGTGATATCCTTTGATATTTGGCCTAAGCGATAGGATTCAAAATACAGTTTATCCATCAAATCTATTTCTTCCTGTGAATTGAAATAGGTTTGATAACCTACAGTTGCATAATTAAACAAGTTATAAGGCTTATCTAAAATAATCTTTCCAACAAAGCTATTGTTTTTTATAGGCTTGGTGGAATCTCCCAAATCAAATTTGCAGTCTACATTCACCACGTTTACCATGGGTATTATAGCGTCATAAGCTCTGTAATTGGCATACGTCAAGTCTTGGCTACCACCAATAATAATAGGAATGATTTGTTTGTTGATTAATATAGCCAGTGTTGTTTTAAGGGCAAAATAGGTGTCTTCAACCGTTTCACCTTTATTGATGTCACCAAGATCAGCCACAATAGTAGTCCAACTTCCTGGAAATAAGGCATACAATGATTTTCTGATTTCATTTATCTGAAATTCCTCTCCTATATAATTGGAGTCATTTCTGTTTTCCAAAACACCTATGATAGCAATGCCAACTCCTTCAAGGTCTGGCAAACCATTTCGTTTTGAATGGATTCGTAATTTTCTGCCCAGTGCTTGCTGGGAAAGTAATTCGTTATGAGCCAACACCATGTCTGAAACCGGAGACAGAAAATTGAAATTCATCTGTTAATTAGTGTTTATTGTTTTAGAGGTCAGATGCATTGTCCTTGTTAAATATTTAGAATTGCCAAATTAGTAGATAAACATTTCATAACCTACTTCTTTTTAGCTGTGGATTTTTTCTTAGCGGTCTTTTTCTTGGGCGCCTTTTGCTCTAAAAGCGCTTGTGCCTTTTCCAGTGTCATTTTAGACACATCCACGGATTTATCCAGTTCTACTTTTGTCTTTCCTTTGATGATATTATGGCGTCCCCAACGGGCTTTTTCCACACGTATGCCTTCTTCTTCCCAGTTGTGCACTACCTTTTCAATATCCTTTTGGATTTTATTTTCAATAAGTTCAATAATATCACTTTCTGACAAATCATCCCAATCATATTTATTATTGACATTAATAAACATGTTGTTCCATTTAATAAAAGGCCCGAAACGTCCTTTTCCTTTTTGAACGGGTAGGTTTTTATAGGTATAAATAGGCGCGTCTGCTTCCTCTTTTTCTTTTATCAAATCAATGGCATCATCAAGCTCTACACTGAGTGGGTCAACTCCTTTTGGCAGTGACACAAACTTTTTACCAAACCTAACATAAGGTCCAAAACGCCCATTATTCACTTCTATATTTTCACCTTTGTAGGTTCCCAAACTTTTTGGAAGCTGAAATAAATCCATTGCCTCCTCATAGGTTATGGTGTTTAGTTGTTGGTCTGGTGACAAGCTGGCAAATTGAGGTTTTTCATCATCATCCACCGTGCCTATTTGAACCATAGGACCAAATTTTCCTAAACGTACACTGACTTGTTTACCTGTTTTAGGGTCGGTCCCCAAAACGCGTTCTCCAGATTCCCTATCGGCATTCTCCTGAACATGCTCAACTTGCGGATGAAAGTCTTTGTAAAAACTCTTCATCATTTTGGTCCAGTCTTCTTTTCCTTCAGCTATGTCATCAAAATCTTCTTCTACCTTGGCTGTAAAATTATAGTCTAAAATATGTTCAAAATGATTTACCAAAAAGTCTGTCACAATCATCCCAATATCCGTTGGAACCAACTTACCTTTATCAGAGCCTACTTTTTCAGTTAGCACCTTATCCTTTACAGTTCCTTTTTTTAGGGTCAGCTGTGTGTAATTGCGTTCAACACCTTCCACACTACCTTTTTCAACATAATTTCTATTTTGTATGGTTGAAATAGTTGGCGCATACGTTGACGGACGACCAATACCCAATTCTTCCAATTGTTTTACCAAAGAAGCTTCTGTATATCTATATGGAGGGCGGGTGTAACGCTCTGTTGCAGTAATATAATTATTATGGAGTGTTTCATTGGTTTTCATGGCTGGCAACATACCTTCTTGCTCGGCATCTTCATCATCACTACCTTCTAAATACACCTTTAAAAAACCATCAAACGTAATAACCTCTCCATTTGCCGTAAACAAATCTTTATGGTTTGAAGCACTGATTTTAACATTGGTGCGTTCCAATTCAGCTTCACTCATTTGTGATGCAATGGCACGTTTCCAAATCAAATCATATAAACGCGATTGATCTCTATCAATATCAACAGAATGTAATGAAAAGTCCGTTGGCCTGATAGCCTCGTGGGCCTCTTGAGCCCCTTTTGATTTTCCTGAGTAATTTCTCGGTTTGCTATATTTTGAACCAAAAGCACTTTCAATTTCTTTTTGGGCTCCTTTTCTGGCTTCATCAGATAAGTTTACACTATCTGTTCTCATGTAGGTTATTAAACCAGATTCATACAGGCGTTGTGCCAAGGTCATGGTTTTACTAACAGAAAAGTACAACTTTCTGGACGCCTCTTGCTGTAACGTTGATGTTGTGAATGGTGCTGCTGGCGATTTTTTTGCAGGTTTCTTTTCTAAATCGGCTACTTTAAAGGTTGCCGCAGCATTTGACTCCAAAAACTTGTAAGCCTCTTCTTTGGTGGAAAAGGTTTTTGGTAACTTAGCCTTAAACGATTGCCCTGCTTCATTGGAGAACTCAGCATCAATTCTATAGGAAGCAACAGGTTTAAAATCCTGGATTTCACGCTCCCGCTCTACAATTAATCTAACAGATACAGATTGTACACGTCCGGCAGACAGACCTCCTTTTACTTTACGCCAAAGCACTGGAGACAATTCATACCCAACAATTCTGTCTAAAACCCTCCGGGCTTGTTGGGCATCAACTAAATGATAATCTATGTCGCGTGGATTTTCAATGGCTTTTTGAATGGCCGTTTTAGTAATTTCATGAAAAACAATACGTTTGGTCTTTGCTTTGTCCAAATTTAAAGTCTCGGCCAAATGCCATGCAATAGCTTCTCCTTCACGGTCCTCATCACTTGCCAGCCACACCATATCGGAGTTTTTCGCTAAATCCTTGAGTTTTTTTACAACTGCTTTCTTGTCTCTTGAAACTTCATATTTTGGTTTAAAATCACCTTCTACATCAACACCTAACTCCTTTGAAGGAAGATCTGATATGTGCCCAAAACTAGATTCAACTTTAAAATCCTTTCCTAAAAATTTTTCTATAGTTTTGGCCTTAGCTGGTGACTCTACAATTACTAAATTCTTCGCCATACGTCTTTTTTTGAAGGTACAAATGTATATGAAAAAAAGTTTATGTACCTAATTTATAGATTATCTGTTAGCTGACCATATTAAAAAAACCATAATTAAAACCATAAAACGCACCTGTTTTTGAAAAATAAAAGCACTCTAAAAAAACAATAATCTATTCATGGATTTCAACGGTAGTTTCTTCATCAAACCCTACAACTTGTTTGTAAACAAAATACAATGGTAAGTATATAAATGGTGATAAGAACAATGCCCCTATTCCACAAGTCAATAAGGTCAATACAATGACCAATAAATTAGCAACTACAAACAACCCAAAAGAAATCAACCATTTTTTAGTGCCTAATTTAAAACTGATATTTACAATGTCACCTATCTGCATTTCTGGGTTAAAGGCAAACACAATGGTAAAAAACGATATAGGTATAATGGTATAAATCAAAGGTATATAACACAATAAGGCTGATATCAATGAAATTAAAATTACCATAAACGTCAGCATGGTGACCCTGCCAAAATATTTTCCTTTTAAAAAATAAAACAAATCTGAAGCCTTAACTGTTTCGCCTTGGTCAATAGCCCTTAAAATTCTGTAAAAACCTGCATTAAGTGCAGTTTGAAAAACAGTGGCCGCTAAAATGCCCAAAACAAAAAGCACCAAGTAAAAAACAGTAAACCCGGCAAATAAAGAGTCCAAGCCATCAGGCATTTTTCCCTGTTTAGAGTCTGCAATAATCGACATTACAAAGGGAACATACAATACAATAATGAACGGCAAGGTGATAATCAAAATAAAAATTTCCAACAAAAAGCCATACAACCAGCTCTTTTTAAACAATTCCATTGATTTGTCAAAAATATCTCCAAATTCCAACGATTTGGCATCACTTATTTTTTCTGAAATACTGCTAAGATTATTCATTCTTTTTAAATGTTAGTTTGGTTTTGCTAAAAGTAAATACTTTAATAGTTTTATCACAATTTTAATACAATTTTACATCTGACACTTTGTCAGAAAACATAAATTTGTCGTATCTTTGCACACTTATTGACAATAGTTGCTTTCAATAACAATATGGAAAAGATTATAGACGAAAACAAACAAGGCGAATCACTTGTTTTAGAACAAAAAAAAGATAACACTAAAAAACTATTCATTGAAAGTTATGGTTGCGCCATGAACTTTAGCGATAGTGAAATTGTAGCATCTATTCTATCTGATCAAGGCTACAACACCACACAACACCTTGAGGATGCCGATTTGGTCTTGGTAAACACCTGTTCCATTAGAGATAAAGCTGAACAAACCATTAGAAAACGTTTGGAAAAATACAATGCCGTAAAAAAAATCAATCCAGGCATGAAAGTGGGTGTTTTGGGCTGCATGGCAGAGCGGTTGAAAAGCAAATTTCTTGAAGAAGAAAAGATTGTTGATTTGGTTGTAGGTCCTGATGCCTATAAAGATTTACCCAATCTGTTGAGTGATGTTGATGAAGGACGGGATGCCATTAATGTGATTCTTTCAAAAGAAGAAACCTATGGTGACATATCACCCGTACGATTAAATAGTAATGGCATAACCGCTTTTGTGTCCATTACCCGTGGTTGTGATAATATGTGTACATTTTGCGTGGTGCCGTTTACCAGAGGGCGCGAGCGCAGTAGAGACCCACAAAGTATCATAGAAGAAGTCAATGATTTATGGAACAAGGGGTATAAAGAAGTCACTTTACTTGGCCAAAATGTGGATAGCTACTTGTGGTATGGTGGCGGATTGAAAAAAGATTTTGATAAAGCCACAGATATCCAAAAGGCAACGGCCGTTTCTTTTTCTAACTTGTTGGAATTATGCGCCAAGGCACAGCCTAAAATGCGTATACGGTTCTCAACATCCAATCCACAGGATATGACGCTAGACGTAGTGGAAACCATGGCTAAATATGATAATATTTGCAATTACATTCACTTACCAGTTCAAAGTGGCAGCAACCGTATTTTAAAGGAAATGAACAGACAACATACGGTTGAAGAATACAAAGCACTAATTGACAACATCAGACGGATCATTCCAGATTGTGGCATCAGCCAGGATATGATAACAGGTTTTCCAACAGAAACCGAAGCAGACCATCAAGACACCTTGAGCTTAATGGACTATGTTAAATATGACTTTGGATACATGTTTGCCTATTCGGAGCGCCCAGGCACCTTGGCAGAACGAAAAATGGAAGACGACGTACCGCATGAAATCAAAAAAAGACGCCTTGCAGAAATCGTGGCTTTACAACAAAAGCACAGTCAATACAGAACCGAACAGTTTTTAGGTAAGACGGTAGAAGTTCTCATAGAAAAACCATCAAAAAAATCAGATGCACATTGGTCGGGGAGAAACCCACAAAGCACGGTGGTTGTTTTTCCAAAAGAGAATTATAAAGTAGGTGATTTTGTTAATGTAAAAGTAACTGACTGCACCAGCGCAACCCTTATTGGCGAAGCGGTTGGGTATTCAAAAAACAATTAAAACAAAAAATAACCAAGATTATAGAACCAAGAATAAAGATGGTATTTTAAAATCTTGAATATAAAAAAATAATGGAATCAGTTCAAGCCATCAAACAACGTTTCGGGATTATTGGTAATTCTCCCGCGCTTAATAGAGCCATTGAAAAAGCCATTCAGGTAGCACCTACTGACATCTCCGTTTTAGTAACCGGTGAAAGTGGTGTTGGTAAGGAAAGCATCCCAAAAATAATCCATCAATTGTCACACCGTAAACATGGCAAGTATATTGCCGTAAACTGTGGTGCCATTCCCGAAGGAACCATTGACAGTGAGTTGTTCGGACATGAAAAAGGCTCGTTTACAGGAGCCACACAAACCCGTGAAGGGTATTTTGAAGTTGCCAATGGTGGCACAATTTTTCTGGATGAGGTTGGTGAATTGCCTCTAACAACCCAGGTACGTTTATTGCGGGTTTTAGAAAATGGTGAGTTTTTAAAAGTAGGTTCCAGTAAAGTCCAAAAAACCGATGTACGTATTGTGGCTGCCACCAATGCCAACATGTTTGAAGCCATAAAAAAAGAACAGTTCCGTGAAGATTTATATTACCGATTGAGCACGGTAGACATCCATTTGCCACCTCTACGGGATCGTCAAGAGGATATCCATTTACTGTTCAGAAAATTTGCCAGTGACTTCGCCTTAAAGTATAAAATGCCCACCATTAAATTGACTGATGAGGCTGTCCAAGTACTTTTAAAACATCGTTGGAGCGGAAATATCAGACAACTCCGAAACATAGCCGAACAAATATCAGTCTTAGAACAAAATAGAACCATTACCGCAGAAACCCTCAACAGTTATTTACCCACAACAGGCAGCAATTTACCAGCTGTGATTAAACACACAAAATCGGATAGTGACTTTAGCAGTGAACGGGAAATACTGTACAAAGTCTTGTTTGACATGAAAAGTGATTTAAACGATTTGAAAAAGCTCACTTTAGAGCTCATGAAAAAGGGCAATGTAAAAGATGTTGAAAAAGAACACGAAGGATTGATACAGAAAATTTATGGCTCACAAGATGATGAAACGGAGTTTGAAGAAGCTATAGATGATTCTGAATTATTATCTATTCCTGAACACGGCATTGCCCCAAAAGACATCAACAACACACAGGATAAATATCATTTTGCCGAAGAGATTGAAGAAGAAGAGACCTTGTCGTTACATGACAAAGAACTGGAATTAATCAAAAAATCCCTTGAGCGTCACAACGGAAAACGTAAATTAGCAGCCGAGGAGCTTGGTATTAGCGAACGCACACTTTATAGAAAAATCAAACAATATGATTTATAATTTTAAGTTTATCTATTGTATTTACAGTCTCAAAATATGAAAATCACCCATTATATTGTTTTGTTTTTTTCAGCCATATTGGCTGTAGGTTGTGGCGCATACTCGTTTACAGGTGCTTCAATTTCTTCAGACACCAAAACCTTTCAGGTCAATTATTTTCAAAATAACGCTCTATTGGTAGAGCCTGGTTTGGACAGGGATTTTACCAATGCCTTGATTGATTTATTACAGAACCAAACCAATTTAAGCCTTGTAAAATCAAATGGAGACATTGTGTATGAGGGAGAAATCACGCAATATAGAATTTCGCCAACCACGGCAACCTCAGACAACAAAGCCGCACAAAATAGGTTGACCATTGGCGTTAAAGTGCATTTTTATGACAAGCATGACGAGGAAGCCGAGTTTGACCAATCGTTTTCTTTTTATTATGATTACCCCGCAAACGCACAACTTGTTGGCGGTGTGAAAGATAGTGCCATAGCTGAGATTTTTGAACGTATCACGCAAGATATCTTTAATGCATCACTTGCCAAATGGTAACCAATGAACAATAAAAATTTCACATATATACTGCAACATCCAGAAGCGGTTATGGACACCCAAACCGAGAAAGTGAAATCCATCATTGACCAGTTCCCTTATTTTCAATCGGCACGAGCCCTCTATCTAAAAGTACTAAAAAACCAAGAGAGTTTTAAATATAACCAAGAACTTAAAACAACTGCCGCCTATACTACAGATAGGAGTATTTTATTTGATTTTATAACCTCTGATGTATTTCTTCAGAATGAAATTTCAAAATATATAAAAACAAATACGGAGCATTTACATGATTTAGAGGTCACTGTTGAAGATATTTCAGTCAACAAAAAAATCGTGATTGATGAGTCTTCACAACAAGACATCAAAAGCAGATTGGATGCTTTGGACCCTGCATTGTTCCAACCAAAATTTGAACGCCCTAAAATTGCCAGTTTCTCTTTAGACGAATCAGAAAACATTGAATCTGTAACGTCCGAAACCAAAACACAAGAAGCCTCAGCAGAAGATATTTTACATTTAGGAAAACCGTTACAATTTGACAGAAGTGAAAAACATTCCTTTAATGAATGGTTGAAATTAGCCGGGTTTAAAACCATTAAGCGAGATATTGAAAATGACAAACCAGTTGTGACAAATGAAAATCCATCCCAACTGGAGCGCCAGAAGAAATTTGAGCTGATAGATGAATTTATATCCAAAAACCCAAAGATAAACCCAACAAAATCTACAGGGCTCAAAGGCAATCTGGCCAAAGTACAGTTAATACAGCCAGAAGAGCTGATGACAGAAACTCTGGCAAGAATTTATGTTGAGCAAAAAAACTATAAAAAAGCGATTCAATCTTATCGGGTTTTAAGTTTGAAATATCCAGAAAAAAGTAGTTTCTTTGCAAACCAAATTAAAGCAGTAGAACAATTACAAGAACAAAATAATATAGAATAATGAGTACGTTCACCATATTTTTAGCACTAATTGTCATAGTGGCCTTTTTATTAATCGTCGTAATCATGGTACAAAACCCTAAAGGGGGCGGATTGTCATCATCATTTGGCGGTGGCGGAACACAACAAATTGGAGGAGTAAAGAAAACAACCGACTTTTTGGATAAAAGTACCTGGACCTTGGCCGGTTTATTGTTGGCGTTGATTTTACTATCAAATGTTGCCATCAACAGAAGCACTACAACAGCGGATTCAAAAGCTTTGGACCAAGACCAAACAGCGGTTCCAGCTCCACAAGTTCCTGCACAAACCACTAACAATACAGCAACAGTCAAGGATTCTGTAAAGTAATTTTATGCTGTTCAAAATACATTAATGCCAACTTAAATAAGTTGGCATTTTTTGTTACTGCAAGTTTGTCAGTAATCTACTATTGGCACAATTTTAGAAAGATACATCACCTGTTAAACATAATTTAATTAATTAAAAAATTACATAACAAATGAGCTTAAACATTAAACCATTGGCAGACCGTGTTCTTATAGAACCTGCTGAAGCTGAAACAAAAACAGCATCAGGAATTATTATTCCAGACAACGCTAAAGAAAAACCACAACGGGGAACTGTTGTTGCTGCCGGAAAAGGCACCAAAGACGACCCTATTACCGTAAAAGTTGGCGATACTGTTTTATATGGTAAATATGCAGGAACTGAGCTTAAACTTGACGGTAAAGACTATTTAATCATGCGCGAAAGCGATATACTAGCAATTATATAATAGCTGTTAACAATAACACAATTAGATTACTAACCCGCCAATAGCCAATGGCTAAAGGCAAAAAAATAAATACAAAAAAAATGGCAAAAGATATAAAATTTGATATTGAAGCACGTGATGGTTTAAAACGTGGTGTTGATGCATTAGCCAATGCAGTAAAAGTAACTTTAGGACCAAAAGGTAGAAACGTTATTATTGGAAAAAGCTTTGGGGCACCTCATGTAACCAAGGATGGTGTTTCTGTTGCGAAAGAAATTGAACTTGAAGACGCACTTGAAAACATGGGTGCGCAAATGGTAAAAGAAGTCGCTTCAAAAACCAGTGATTTAGCTGGTGATGGAACCACTACTGCTACCGTTTTAGCACAAGCCATTGTTAAAGAAGGATTAAAAAACGTAGCTGCTGGCGCGAATCCAATGGATTTAAAACGCGGTATTGATAAAGCTGTAGCCGCTATTACAAAAGACCTTGAAAAACAAGCCAAAAAAGTTGGCAACTCATCTGAAATGATTAAGCAAGTTGCTGCCATTTCTGCCAATAACGATGACACCATTGGCGATTTAATAGCCAAAGCTTTTTCTAAAGTTGGAAAAGAAGGTGTCATTACCGTTGAAGAAGCCAAAGGTATGGAAACCTATGTAGATGTGGTTGAAGGTATGCAATTTGACCGTGGGTATTTATCACCTTACTTTGTGACCGATGCCGATAAAATGATTGCCGATCTTGAAAACCCTTATATTTTATTGTTTGACAAAAAGATTTCCAACTTACAGGAAATCCTGCCTATATTAGAACCAGTAGCACAATCTGGAAGACCATTATTAATCATTGCTGAAGATGTGGATGGTCAAGCATTGGCTACATTGGTAGTAAATAAATTACGTGGTGGCCTTAAAATTGCTGCCGTTAAAGCGCCAGGTTTTGGTGACAGACGTAAAGCCATGCTAGAAGATATTGCCATCTTAACAGGTGGTACCGTGATTTCTGAAGAGCGCGGATTTACTTTAGAAAATGCCGACATTAGTATGTTGGGTACTGCTGAAACCGTTACTGTTGACAAAGACAATACAACCATTGTAAACGGTGCCGGAAAAGCTGCCGACATTAAAGCTCGTGTGAACCAAATAAAAGCGCAAATAGAAACCACAACCAGCGATTACGACAAAGAAAAACTGCAAGAGCGATTGGCTAAATTAGCTGGTGGCGTTGCCGTATTGTATGTAGGTGCTGCTAGTGAAGTGGAAATGAAAGAGAAAAAAGACCGTGTGGATGACGCTTTACACGCAACCAGAGCCGCTGTGGAAGAAGGTATTGTTGCCGGTGGTGGTGTAGCATTGGTACGCGCACAATCATTGTTGGAAAAAATAACAACAGAAAACCTTGATGAAACAACTGGTGTTCAAATTGTAGCACGAGCTATTGAATCACCGTTGCGAACCATTGTTGAAAACGCAGGTGGTGAGGGTAGTGTTGTAATTGCTAAAGTTTTGGAAGGCAAAAAAGACTTTGGTTTTGATGCTAAAACCGAAACTTATGTAGACATGCTTAAAGCTGGTATCATTGACCCTAAAAAAGTAACCCGAATCGCCTTGGAAAATGCGGCTTCAGTTGCTGGTATGATATTGACTACCGAGTGTGCGCTAGTTGATATTAAAGAAGATACGCCAGCTATGCCAGGTGGTATGGGTGGTGGTATGCCAGGTATGATGTAGACATCACCACTGATAAATTATAATTACAAAAAAACGCTTCAAAGTTAATTGAAGCGTTTTTTATGAATTTACTTAACTTATTTGTTGAGGGTTCATTGCCTTCAGTAGATTTTAATTTATTAAGGCATCGGGATTGGTTCAACTGTCAATTTCTCTCCTTTCTTATCAAGATAGGTTACAGTCATTTCAATCATATGGGTTCTCCATTTTTCAACTCCAGCATCAGCTGCCTGTTTACAAAACGTTGGATAATCTGTTTGTCCTTGTTGATGAATAGAAATAGCATGCTTTAAACTATCTGATGAACTAATATCATTCACTTGCATTTCTGGATATTTTGATTCTGCATTAAGAGAAAAGCCATTTGATCCATAATATTTAGTTCTACCATCAGAAACAAAATTGTCATAAAAAATTACGCCAATTCCTTTTAGGTCTTGTACAAATTGTGGAAAGTCAGCACCACTTTTAACTTTGGTAAATGCTTGATGAATTTGTTCTATTGTAAACATATTTATAATGTTTTATATCAGAAGTTATGCTAAGTTAAAAGATTTTTCAAAAAAATCAACATAACAAAAACATTTCAAAAACCCCAAAGTTAATCTTTGGGGTTTATAGATATTTTTAAAAAAATTTTATTTTCCTCCCGGTGGGCAATGTGCCCTAAGATAATTAGTGTATAATGTTCTTAAATGTTCTGTAGTGCCTTCGCCTTCATTAATACTGTGTGTCCGGTTTGGATACTCCATAAATTGAAATTGCTTGTTGTACTTAACTAACTCATTAATCAACATTTCAGCATTTTGGTAGTGTACGTTATCATCACCTGAACCATGGATATATAACAGATTTCCTTCCAGATTTTTGGCATATGTTAATGGAGATCCTTTAATGAAGTCCTCTTTATTTTCCTGTGGCAAGCCCATGTAGCGCTCTTGGTACACATTATCGTATGTTAATTGGTTGGCTACTGCTGCAATGGCTATGCCTGTTTTATAAATTTCAGGATGCTGGAACATCAAGTTTAAGGTAGCCGATCCACCTCCACTCCAGCCCCAAACGCCCACACGGTCTGGATCTACAAAATCCCATTTTAAAACTTCCTTGGCCGCCATAGCTTGGTCATGAATATTTATCTGGCCTATTTTTCTGTAAATACTTTTACGCCATTCACGTCCTTTAGGTGCTGGTGTTCCCCTATTATCAACCGATATATAAATGTACCCATCCTCACTCATGTTGCCATTATACAGAAAATTATAACCTGCCCCATAGGTGTCTTTAACGGTAGCAGAAGCGGGTTCACTGTAAACATAAAACACAACTGGATATTTTTTAGATGGGTCAAAATCCTTTGGTTTAACCATCCAAGCATCCATATCAACGCCATCTTCGGTCGTAATTTTAAAGAATTCCACCTTAGGTGTTACTTGCAATTTTGCTAGATTAGACTCAATACTCCTTGTTTCATCAACGGGCTTTTGGGTGGTGAATGAAATCAATTCTGAAGCAGGCCTCGTAAAGTGATTTGAAAACGAATGCACGGCATAGGTTCCTGTGGGAGACACATCATAATCGTGCGTTCCTTTTAATTCTTCTGGACTTACCAATTGTAAGGCGCCTTTACCATTTAATTTGGTTTTATACAGATAGCTTTGGGTTGCATTATCTGGTGAAGCCATAAAATACACATAGCCATTTTTTGTGTCAACATACTTCAAATCGATAAAATCATAATCCCCATGGGTGATTAGTTTCTCCTTTTTACCTTCCAAGGATACTTCAAACAAATGACGCCATCCATCTTTTTCAGAAACCCATAGTACACTTTTGCCTTGGTTCAACCAAATAAAATCATTGGTGAAATAGATGTCATACTTATGCTCATTTTGATAGATGTCTACCCAAGCATTATCGGTTTCTTCTTCTATGACTTTTGACGCTCCTGTTTTTGGTTCAGCAATAAACAATTTGCTATCATTCTGTCTTCTGTTGAGTTGTTGAATCAGTAACTTTTCAGAAGATGGGATATATTCCATACGTACCAAATAATGCTGACGCGGATCTCCTGGAATATCCATCCAAGTGGTTTTGGCATCATCAACCGTCACCACCCCTACTTTACAAGACGATGGCGTTTCGCCTACCTTTGGATATTCAATTGGAATGGGTTTTGAGTAAATGGAATCGGTATTATTTATCAAATAAAACTTCTTGGTATCACTGGCATCAATTTGCCAATAGGCAATGGATTTACTGTCAGGGCTCCAACGAAATCCATCTCTACAGAAAAACTCTTCTTCATACACCCAATCAAACGTACCATTAATCAAGGTTGTTGTTCCATCGGTTGTCAAAGCCTTAATTTTTGATGTGCTTAAATCTTCAACATAAATATTGTGCCCGCTTACATAAGCCACCGATTTACCATCAGGCGAAAATTTAGCAAACATGAGTGACGATTCAGGCAAGGATTTACCCAATTGCTGTAACGATCCAGTTGCTACATTTAAAACCCAGTAATCGCCTTTGGTATGTAACCGCCATACCTTTTTGGTATTTGTAAACAACAATACGCGTTGTGCATCATCCGAAAAGGTAAAATAATTGATTTCAAGTGGGTTGGCGGCGCCTTTTGGGGTTAGTTCTGCTGCTGAAATCAATATCTTTGGCTCATTTTGAGGCAATGTGTATTGAACAATGGAATTGTTTTGAACAATGTAGTACGAGTTCCCGTCATTGGACCATTTTAATCCAGCGCTTTGGGAAAAACCTTGATAAGACACTAATATCGCAATTGCAATAAACAGTAGTGATTTGAATGGAATCTTAAAGTTGTTAAACTTTCTGAAAATGTGCATAAAACAAATATTTTAAATTTATACGTGTTAGAAAAAGAGGTTAAATCTACTATTAAATTTCAATTTTAAAGCTGATTTTTGATAGGTTTAACATAATATCCCATTGAAACTTATTCAATATTGGCGTTACGTAATCGTAACGCATTTGTAATTACGGACACCGAACTAAAACTCATGGCCAAAGCGGCCAACATAGGTGACAACAACAAGCCAAAAAACGGAAATAAAATACCTGCTGCAATGGGCACGCCAATACTATTGTAAACCAATGCAAAGAAAAGGTTTTGCTTGATGTTACCCATAACCTTGGTACTTAAATTATGGGCCTTTACAATTCCCTGTAAATCACCTTTTACCAATGTAATACCAGCTCTTTCTATGGCAACATCGGTTCCTGTGCCCATGGCTATACCCACATTGCATTTTGCTAGGGCAGGCGCATCATTTATGCCATCACCAGCTACGGCCACTTTTTTACCCTCATTTTGAAGACGCTCCACTTCACGCAGTTTGTCTTCTGGTAACATATCTGCTTTAAAGTCTGCTAAATTCATTTCTTCAGCTACTGCTTGAGCGGTATTTTTGTTGTCCCCTGTGAGCATGACAACATCAATACCTCTATTTTGCAATGCCGCAATCGCTTCTTTACTGCTTTCCTTAATTTTATCGGAAATCACAACAAAACCAACCACATGTTCATCGATAGCTAAAAAAGAAACCGTTTTGCCAGATGCCTGTTGATTGGCCGCTTCCTTTTCAAGTGTTTCAGATATAGAAGCTTTTACCTCATCCATCATTTTTCTGTTTCCTAAGGCAACTTTTTTTGACTCTATAATACCCGTGACACCTTTTCCTGTGACTGAATTAAAACTATCTACTTTTAAAGAATCCAACTTTTGTTCTTTTCCATATGCAACAGTGGCTTCGGCCAAAGGATGTTCACTATGGGCATTTACAGACATACTATATTGAAGCACTTTTTCCTTATTAAAATCACTAGATTCAGCAATAACGGTATCCACTGAAGGCTTCCCTTCTGTGATGGTTCCTGTTTTATCAATTATTAGCACGTCAATGTCGTTTAATGTCTCCAAAGCTTCTGCATTCCTGATAAGCACGCCAGACTTGGCGCCTTTACCAACACCCACCATAACCGACATGGGCGTTGCCAATCCTAAGGCACAAGGACAGGCTATAATGAGTACCGCAATAGCATTTACCAAGGCATAAACATATTTGGGTTCTGGGCCAAAAATAACCCATGCAATAAAGGTTAATACCGAAATAAGCACAACTACAGGTACAAAATAACCTGATATTTTATCGGCCAATTTTTGTATGGGCGCCTGACTTCTACTGGCTTTATTGACCATATCAATAATTTGCGACAGCAAGGTATCGGACCCTATCCGTTCTGCTTTCATGATGAAAGATTGCTTGCCATTGATGGTTCCGGAACTTACTTTGTCTTTTACCGATTTATGAACGGGCATGGGCTCGCCTGTTATCATGGATTCGTCAATGGAGCTTTCTCCTTGTTGAATGGTTCCATCAACGGGGATTTTATCACCGGGCTTTACACGCAATAAATCACCAATTTTAATAGCATCTATTGATATGGTTTCTTCCTGTCCGTCAACAACCCGAATGGCTTGATTGGGAGCCAACTTCAATAGTTCCTTAACTGCACTATTTGTTTTGGTATGGGCACGGGCCTCCAAAACCTGTCCCATCAACACCAAGGTTAAAATAACCGTGGCCGCTTCAAAATAGACATGAACAGTGCCAAATTCGGTCTTAAATTCCGGTGGGAAAAAACCTGGAAAAATCATACCAAACACGCTAAACGTCCAAGCAACACCTGCTCCAATGCCAATAAGCGTGAACATATTTAAATTCCATGTTATAATGGATTTGTAGGCACGTTGAAAGAACATCCAAGTTGTGTAAAACACTACCGGAATGGATAATGCAAATTCAATCCAATTCCAATATTTTAAACCTAACACATCATACAACGGATTGTTTGGAATCATGTCTGACATAGCAATCAAAAAAATGGGCAATGTAAACGCCACGCTCCACCAAAATTTTTTCAGCAATTTTTTATAATTATTTTCTTCTGCTGAGCTTTCTGAATGTGAAGAAACTTCTTCAACCAAATCCATACCACATACTGGGCAATCCCCTGGTTTATCATAGGTTTTATCGCCTTCGCAATGCATCGGGCAATAAAACACACCTGTTCCCTTTCCCTCTTGTTTTTTGGGACTAGGGTGTTCATGCTTATGCTCGTTTTCTCCCGGCATGGAAATGCTATATCTGCCGTTACTGTCTGACTCAAGCGCTTCCCTAAACGTTTCTAAAGAGATATGGGATTCCATTTCAATAACGGCTTCTGCTTTTTGTAAATCCACTTGGGCGTCAATAACGCCTTCTACATTATTAAGTGTTTTTTCAACATGCGACCGGCAGCCGTTACAGCTCATTCCTGAAATTTTATAGGTATGTTTCATCTGATACAATTTTTTAGTGCTATTAGAAGTAAAACCATAATATTTTACCTTAAGTAATGAACAAAGGTCTTTATAAACCAGAATATAATTGTGTACAATTTTGGTTAAATTGTATCTAATTTTTTTCGTGTCCGTATGTTTTTAAAAACCGATGGTGTCATCCCAGTAATTTGTTTGAACTGTTTTGATAAATGTTGTGGACTGCTATAATTGAGTTGATAGGATATTTGGCTCAAGGTTAATTCGTTGTAAACAATCAACTCCTTAGCACGTTCAATACGTTGTTCTATAATATAATGCTCTATGGTGTTGCCTTCTATTTCAGAAAACAATTTACTTAACTGGGAATAGTCCATCCCGATTTCTGAAGCTATATACTCAGAAATTTTTTGGTTCTCAGGCTTTTCTTTTCCATAATGAATAAGTTGAACAATGATTGTTTTTATTGTTTTTACAATAACTGACTCTTTATCTTCAACCAACTCAAAGCCTTCTTTTTCAAGAATGGCTTTTAGCCTTTCTTTCTCCTTTTCTGAAATATCCCGATTAAAATAAATAGACCCTAAATCAACATCATTAAAGTCTATTTTATGCTTGATTAGTTCTTCTTTTACCACTTTGATACAGCGATTGCAAACCATGTTTTTAACTGCTATTTCAATGTTTTGCTTTTTCATATCATTAAAGATTCATATGCGTTTAAAAAAATCAGTTCACTAAAAATTTAACAATTAATCCGCCAGCAAGCCATATATAACAAGCTAAAGCGATATACTTCAAACTGCGTTCCAATAATTGGCTTTTTGGTGCCATTTCCTTCATGTGTTTGACATCTTTCCGTTTAAAAAATCCGAGATAGATTAAAAATCCGGAAAGCGCTACAAATGCCATATTTAAAAAGAAGGTATAGTTTATTTGAAAAAATGCATTGTCCATAATTTTGACCTGTGATGGATTAGGCAAAACATTCAACAAATCGAAAGAATAATACAAAATCAAAGAGGCGCCTATGAGTGCCATGAACAACAAAAACAATATAAACAACGACATTTTCCAACCATAGTATTTGGCATTGATACGAAGAATTGGAAAGACCACTAAATCACTAAATATAAATGCCATAACGCCAGCAAAACTAACCCCTTTACCAAATAACAACGCTGCCAAAGGGATGTTTCCCATGGATCCAATAAAGGTAAAAAATGCAGCAATAGGACCGACAATTGTATGCTGTAAAATTTCAAAAAATGTAAAATCTGTATGCCCGTTACCACTATGAATGAACAAGGTTTGAAAGAAGGAATCCGGCACAAAAGTCGCTACAATTCCAGCAATGGTAAAGCCCACAGTTACATCTTTCCAAACCATTTTCCACTCCATGCCATATTGTTTTGAAACTTTTGCCCAACCCCTTTCAGTTTGTATTTTCTCCTTCCATGATTGGTGCCCATCCATTCCATCATGATCCTTGTCCATTAGATTTTTGCGAGCATTTTCAATGAGTTTTTTTGGATTTATCAAGCGAATCAACAGCCAAGAAATAAGTATCAATAAAATTCCGCCTACATATTCTCCAACCACAAACTGCCATCCTAGGAAAATTGAAATGATAATTCCAAGTTCAATAACCAAATTAGTAGACGCCAGTAAAAAAGCCATTGAAGAAACAAAACTTGCTCCTTTTTTAAAAAGTGACTTGGTAGACGCCAAAGCAGAAAAACTACACGAACTGCTAATAAAACCAAAAAATGTCCCTAGCAAAACACCTTTGACTTCATTATCTCCCATGGTTTTTTGCATCTTTTTTTCGGTTACAAACACCTGGATCATACTACTTATAATATATCCCAAAGCGAATGCCCACAGTGCCATCCAAAAAAAACCAATAGTGGTATAGGCTGCTTCTGCCCATTGTTTTAAAAAATTATCCATTAAGATAATTTATTTCATCTGATTCATCGACATCTCATGGTCATACTGGCAACAACTAGGTAAGTTATTATAGGCATCTGCATTTGCTGATACTTTTTCGGTATCATAACCAGAGGCTGCTATGGCATTTTGGATAGCCATTTCATTGGTTTTTGAACCATCAAAGGATACATCAATTTTCTTTTTGTCTACATCCCAAACCGCTTTAGAAACGCCTTCAACACTATTGGCCGCTTTTTCAATGGTCTTTTTGCATGTTTCACAATTACCCCTTACCCCAAAGGTAATATTAGTCATTGCCATTTTAGTAACCTCTTCGGTTTTTACTGAAGAATCTGAGTCTTTTTTTATTTCATTTTTACAGCTAAACAACCCAATTGTTGCAATTACCGCTACGCTTAAAACTAACTTTTTCATGATTTTAAAATTTAATTGTTTATTAATTATTATTTATTTTTATTATTCATATCCATGTCTGGCATTGTTCCCGTGCCTTCATTTGGATTCATCATACTTTTTTGTCCTGATAATTGTGCAGAGGCATCAATCCTGAACACGCCATTTGTTGCGACAACCTCACCAGCCTCCAATCCGCTTTTTACCATATAGAAATCTCCCATATCTTGACCCAATACAATTTCCCTATACATAAATGAAATGGTTTTTTCATGGGGCACTTTAACATACACCACTGCTCTCTTACCAGTCCAAAGCACAGCAGATTTCGGTATAATTAATGCGTCTTTTTCTGTTTTTAATGTTGCTTTGATAACACCTGTAGCATACATTTCTGGCAATAATTTTTTTTCGCCATTGTTGACCTCAACCCTTACTTTGGCTACTCTGGTGCTAGAAGACACAAAAGGATCAACATAATCTACCTTGCCCTTAAAATTTCTGCCTGGAATGGCCTGAATGGTGAAGTCTACTTCATCTCCAACATGAATCCATGGAATATCCGATTCATAGGCTTCAAACATGACCCAAACACTGTTCAAATTGGCAATATCAAATAAATTATCGCCTGCTTTCACATGGTCTCCCAACTCCACATTGCGTTTCATAACATACCCTGAATAATCAGAATAGATATCAACCTGCTCACTCACTTTTCCTAATTTTTCAATGGCATCAATTTGAGCGTCAGACAGTTTCCATAATTTAAGTTTGTTGCGAGACGCCGTATACAATTGTGGATAGACATCCCTAGACCGGATAGCTTCAAACAATTCTTTTTGGGCCGATATTAAATCTGGTGAATACAAGCGAACAATGCGTTGACCTTGTGACACTTTTTCGCCTGTAAAATTCACGTATAACCGCTCTATTCGTCCCGGAATATGGGACACTTGAGAATACAAGCGTCTTTCGTCTGGTTTTACTTTCCCTAATAAACGAATATCTTTTTTTGCGTTGGAGCGCTCGACCGTAGTGGTTTGAATATTCGCTAATTGTACAGCTTCTGGGGTCATTACAATTTCGTTTGACGCAATAGCTTCTGAACTATCACTTGATGAATCCAATGGAATTAAGTCCATCCCACAAATAGGGCATTTACCCGGTTTTTCCATTCTGATTTGTGGATGCATGGAGCAGGTCCATAACTTGGTTACAGAATCCTGAACAAGCTCGTGTTCACCATCTTTATGTGTGCCAGATGAATGTCCTCCAGAAAACACATTGCCTAATATAATTCCTAGAATTAATATGCCGACAGCTATAATATAATGTTTGTATTTTTTCATTTTTAATATGTTTTAATTCCCTAATAAATAGTCAACAAATGCAGTGGCTGCATTTTTATCGGTTAATGCTTTTTGATATTCCAATTCATACTTCAGTAATTCGCGTTCCATACGCAATACTTCTTCAAATCCTTTTGAATCGGTTGAATAGGATGTCATTAAAACATCCAATACTTTTTTGGCAATTTCTGTTTGTTTTTGGTTTAACAGGATGCGCCTATTACTGTCACTAAAATCTTTATAGGTATCTTCATAAACCGTAGACAGCATATTCTTTTTGTCTTCTTTTTTTGAACGTTCTGCTTCTTGCAAATAGGTTGCTTCCTTAATACGGGCTTTGTATTTATTTCGATACAACGGGATTTTAATTCCGATGGAAGGAAACATAAACGCATCCCGGCCATTATCAATAGCTGTTGACATGGGATTTTTTTCCACTATGGTATAATCCAATCCTAAAGTAAACATGGGCAAGCCTTCCTTTTTTGCCACAATCTCTTGATTGGCAAACGCATTCAGTTTGTGGTCTATACTTTTCAGTTCGTGGTTGGCACTGTAAATGGAATCCAACATAGATTGTTTATCCAGAGGCAATTCCTCTTGCCATAAGGTTTCGGGAACCTCTATAGTTTCTGAGATTTGAGTGTTCAACAAATTATAGAACTTTACTTTCAATACATGTTTCGTGTCTGAAAGCAACGCCATTTGGTTTTTTAAATCATTCAATTCCAACTCAACCCGCAATTCGTCAACTATCGAGGCTTTTCCTGATTCTATTTTCACTAAGGAAAGGCGCTTAAAAACCTCAAGGATTCCAATATTCTCTTCGGTGATTTCAATGGCTTTTTCAATAAAATAATAATTGTAATAGGCCGTTTTTACTTCAAAGAACAAATTTGATTTTAAATTTTCAAACGCTTCATACTTTGCTTTTGCCATTTCTGTTGCCACATCTTCTTTAGCGTTTAATAATCCAAACCAAGGAAAGCTCTGGGTTAAATTGAATTTCCATTTTTGCGGTCCTACCCTAGTTTCTACTGGTTGGATAAAATAGCTAAAAGCAAAACTTGCTTCTGGCAACGTTCCTACTTGTGGAACTTGCTCCATTGCAGCCATATAATCATTAAATTTTGCTTGTAACCCCAGATTGTTTTTGGCTGCTATCTCTAAATAATGCTTTAAGCTTTGTTGACCAAAGACATCTGTTGTACCAATCAATATCAAACTAATAACTAATATATAATAACTTATTTTTTTCATCTCTAACAGTTTACGCATGAATACTCTTAAGCTCTCTTTTTAAACCATGTTCTTTCCACATGCAATACAACACAGGTACCACAAACATGGTCATGACCTGTAGCAACATACCACCAAAAGACGGAATAGCCATAGGGACGACCACATCGGCTCCTTTGCCGGTTGCCGTCAACACAGGAATTAGCGCAATAACCGCTACAGCTGCTGTCATCATAGCTGGCCGTACCCGTTTGGCTCCTGCATGTAGCACAGACGTTCTTACATCTTTTATGGTCTTTGGTTTTTCGTCTTTAAACACTTGGGTTAAATAGGTTCCCATAATAACGCCATCATCGGTGGCAATACCAAACAGCGCGATAAATCCTACCCACACAGCAACACTTAAATTAATGGTATGCAATTGAAATAAATCCCGCATATAAACCCCTGCAAAGCTGAAGTTTAAAAACCAGTCTTGTCCATATAGCCAAATCATGATAAAGCCACCTGAAAAGGCTACAAAAATACCCGTAAAGACCATCAAGGACGGTACTAAAGATTTAAACTGAAAATATAGGATCAATAGAATCAGGATTAATGAAATGGGAACCACAATCATGAGTCGCTTTGAAGCTCTGATTTGATTTTCATAGTTACCTGTAAACCGATAGGTTACGCCATCCGGTAATGTAAACTCTCCGGAATCGATTTTGTCTTTAATGAACTTTTGGGCATCTTCAACTACATTGGTTTCTGCATAACCATCTTTCATATCAAAAATAACATAACCAGTCAAAAAGGTATCCTCACTTTTTATAACCTGGGGCCCTCTAACATAATCTATGGAAGCCAATTCTCCCAATTCCACCTGAACACCCGATGGCGTTGGAATCAAGATTTTTTTCAAATCATCGGGATTGTCCCTAAACTCCCTGGCATACCGCACCCGAACTGGAAACCGCTCTCTTCCTTCAACTGTTGTTGTTAGTTGCTTACCCCCTACCGCAACCGATAGTTGCATTTGCATGTCTTTTATGGTTAGTCCATATCTAGACATGGCTTCCCTATTTAATTTTATTTCCAAATAGGGTTTACCAACCACTCTATCGGCAAAGACCGTAGATGGGTTCACGCTAGGGACTTCCTTCAAAAGGCTTTCAAGTTCAAAACCTGCCTTTTGAATGGTCTCCAAATCGGGGCCAAACACTTTAATTCCCATGGGGGCACGCATACCCGTTGACAGCATAATCAACCGTGTTTGGATGGGCTGTAACTTGGGCGCTGATGTCAATCCCGGGAAATTAGAATGCTTCAAGATTTCTTTCCAAATATCATCTGCTTTTTTAATCTGAGGCCGCCACTGTCTAAAATACTCACCATCTTCATCTTCTGTTAACTCATCTTTTGTTATTTTTCTGAAAGGATCCTCGTTATATTTGTAGGTCGAACCGTCTTTTAACACAAAAGCATCATCTTTATCAACCTTAAAGCGAACTTTTCTTCCATCTTCATCCAAAATATATTCGGGGATATAGGTAATGGTATTTTCAAACATGGATGTTGGCGCAGGGTCTAATGCTGAATTGACACGTCCCCATTTACCAACCGATGTAGCAATTTCTGGAATGGAATTCATCCGTTTATCAATACTGGCAATAACTTCCATGTTTTCGGTAATTCCTGAATGGGGCATGGTAGTTGGCATTAACAGAAAAGAACCTTCATCTAAAGATGGCATAAACTCTTTCCCTACGCCAGGAAATGTTTGTTCCAATCCTGCCCAAAGGCTGTTGCTTTTAACAGCATTGGGCATAAACCCAAAGGCTTTACCAAAACCTAACCAGATGACCATTCCAAAGCAAATCACAATAATTGGAATGCTTAAAAATTTCCATTTATTGTCCAAACACCAAGCAAGGATTCTAGTATAAAAATGAACGATGGTCATTAAGATTCCTAAAACCGACCCTACAATAATAATGACAAAAATAAAATTGATTAAGGTTGAATTGGAAGCTCCTAATGGCATCCACTCAACCGTTAAAAAATAAAGAACAACAAGCAAGGTGATAGCAATATTGATATAGTTTGCTATTTCTTCGGAATATGGTAATTTAATCTTATTGTTGAACAGACTCCGTGGTGCGACTTTGGTCAATAAATTATTGACACCAAAGGCAATAAGAGCGAGTGCAATGACGCTTCCGTAAGCTATTGTAAAAACCAAGCCGAATCCTATCAAAAGGGCATTGAATATTCTGCTGGTTTTCTTTTTATCAAACCGGATTGAAAACAGTACTTGGGCCATGGCAGGAATAAACATGATCCCAATAAACAAGGAGGATACCAAAGCAAATGTTTTGGTAAAGGCCAAAGGCCTGAACAATTTACCTTCTGAAGCCTGCATGGCAAATACGGGCAAAAAGCTTACAATAGTTGTTGCCAATGCGGTCATAATGGCCGAAGCGACTTCAACAGTTGCAAGATAAATTACCTGCACCAATTGTTTTCCTTTAACATCTTTATTTTCGGGCATTTCAAGATGTCTGATAATATTTTCGGTAAAGACAATGCCAACATCTACCATAACCCCAATAGCAATTGCAATTCCTGACAGCGCTACTATATTGGCATCTACATGAAAATATTTCATTAAGATAAAGGTCATTAACACCCCGACTGGTAATAAGGTTGAAATTAATACGGAGGCCCTTAAATTGAGTACCAACACAATAACCACCAAAATACTGATCAATATTTCGTGGGAAAGCGAAGACTCTAAGGTTCCCAAAGTTTCCCGGATCAATCCTGAGCGGTCATAAAACGGTACAATAGTTACTTTTGACACCGTACCATCTGCCAATGTTTTAGAAGGTAAACCAGGTGCTACTTCTTCAATTTTATGTTTAAGATTTTGAATGACTTCCTGTGGATTGGCACCATATCTTGCTACAACCACTCCCCCAACGGCCTCAACTCCGCTTTTGTCAAGACCACCTCTTCGGGTGGCTGGACCAAACTGTATTCTTGCTACATCCTTTAAACGAATGGGCACATTATCGCTTACCGCAACAACACTTTCTTCTAAATCAGACAGGTTTTTAATATAACCTAAGCCCCTAACCAAATACTCAACTTTGTTAAACTCTATGGTACGGGCACCGATATCTAGATTACTGTTCTTAACAGCGTTCATGATCATATTGACATTCACGTTGTTCGCTTTCATGGCATCTGGGTCAATTTCTATCTGGTATTCTTTTAAAAAGCCTCCAATGGATGCCACTTCAGACACACCACTAGCTGCCGTTAAATAATACCGTACATAAAAATCTTGGATGGTTCTTAATTCTTGCGGATCCCATCCACCTGTTGGTTTGCCGGTTTTTGGGTCGCGTCCTTCCAAAGTGTACCAATAGACTTGTCCCAAAGCGGTCGCATCTGGTCCTAAAGCAGGCTTTACCTCGTCTGGAACCGTACCTGGCGGTAAGGAATTCAATTTTTCCAGAATACGGGTTCTGCTCCAATAAAAGTCTACATCATCATTAAAAATGATATAAATACTGGAAAGACCAAAAATAGAATTGCTTCGAATGGTTTTTACGCCTGGAACTCCTAGTAAGGCAGTTGTTAACGGATAAGTGATTTGATCTTCTATATCCTGGGGCGATTGCCCCATCCATTCGGTATATACAATTTGCTGGTTTTCACCAATATCAGGGATGGCATCAACAGGCACGGGATTTCGTTCTATTAATGATGTGTCCCAGTTAAAAGGAGCTGTAACCAACCCACCCACTATAAATGCAGCGAGTAGTATAAATGTGATTAACTTGTTCTCAAGAAAATATTTTATGATTTTATTTAGCATGTAATTTGATGATTAAACCGTTAGACATTGGTGTTGGAAAACACCGAATACAATCAGTCATCCTTAGAAAATAAGGACACTAAGTCTAAAGTTTAAAAATCAAATTAAATACGTCTCGTCAAGCTTGTAGATACTCTTGACAATAATTGGTGGTGGGTATTCTGAAAATGCCGTTTTGTTTTCTGTATAACCTTCAAAAAGATTAACATAAGTATAAGCAAATGTTGCTACAAACTGCTGTTGTTGTAGCGTTAAGTTATCAAAAGACAGATTTAACTCATCTTGCCCTTGAACGGTGATATGCTTATCTGTGCAACATCCTTTTTTAGAAAACGTACTATCTGAAAGCGGTGTAGATTCATTCATTTCCATACCACAAGTCTTGGCTTGTTTGAAAATTCCAATATCAACTAAATCATCTCCACAGTAATGCATATTTATAGTGAACGACATGGTAGAAAAGACCACTATCGTCGCCATAAACAAAGCCATTATTTTGTGGAACACTTCTTTCATAAAGAACAAAAGTACAAAAATATTATTTAGCTAAACTGATTATTATCATGAGATTAACAGTTAGTGTTTCAATTTGTAATAGTAAAAAGCTGGTAATAAAACCAATAAAATTATGGGTTGAATTAAAAACCGCCGCATATTGAAAAACAAATAATAGTCTTCTTGTCTTGGATTTACAACAAAATACAAATAAATGGCTATCAATATCACAAATGAAACAGCATAAATAAATACCGAGAATTTTATCATGCTTTTATCTTTAAAAACAACAAATAAAATAGCTAAAGAAATAACGGTATTTAAAGCGTACCGTAAGGTTGTAAAAGCAACCAATTTAAAAACTTCCCGTCTTGGATTATCAATATACAAATAGTCATTTTTAAAAAAAGTCAAATAGGGATCATAAAACAATTCGTTTTCAAAAACCCGAATCAAGACCAATAGTCCAAACAATACAAAAAGCCAGATATATTTAGTTTTATTATTCATTCTTTTTAATCATGTTTGAAAACCTATTGACCCAAATTATCCACAATAAAAAAACCATCCCGTAAATAATACCGGGAAAAATAACAGTGTGAAGGATCTCTCGTCTCCACGGATAATGATACAATCCAATGGACAAAATAACGATACGCATTAAGTTGACCACATAAATTAAAACACTTCCTGATAGGATATATAAAAACGTGGTTTTTGGTTTGCCAGAAAACGCAATGATAAAGGACACAAACAATATGATGATACTTACAGAATTGCAGCCTTCAATGACTCTTGCAAGATACTTGTCGTTAATAATAAGTTTCATAGAAGGTTCATCAGGATGAGGCAAAACCTGTGCATGATACCCAAGAACATCAATCAAATCAGCACTTTGCCTAGCCACTAAATTCGTAACATAGTCTGGATAAAACTTGGAATCTTTGGAAAAGTCCAAATAAAACTTGTAAGCAACCGACAACGAAATATATACTAACAAAAACGTGAGTATAAACTTAATGACCGATTTATATTTGATAATAAGTGTTTTCAAAAAATAATTACCACAAAAATTATAAATGTAAGGGTTGTCGAATTTACACCTTTTTGAATACTTTTACCAAAACTTTTAAAAGATGATTTTTGAAACCTTAAAACCACAGATTGAATCGATTGTTTCTGATGATAAAAAACCGGTAAATGACCGATTAATGGCCATCTGCAAATTATTGGAAAACAGTGTTTCTTATTATAACTGGGTTGGGTTTTATTTTAGAAATGGCGATAAGGAGGAACTTGTATTAGGCCCTTATGTTGGTGCGCCCACAGACCATACAGTCATTCCTTTTGGAAAGGGTATTTGTGGTCAGGTGGCCGTAAGCAATCAAAATTTTGTAGTGCCCGATGTGTCTGCCCAAGACAATTACATAGCCTGTAGCATCACGGTTAAAGCAGAAATAGTGGTGCCCATTTTTGTGAACGGTAACAATATTGGACAAATAGATATAGATTCCAACACACCAGACCCATTTACTGAAGACGATGAGCGTTTTTTAGAATTTGTTTGTGCCCAGGTTGCAACTTTATTATAATCTGACTTATTAAAAACCACTTCTGATAGCTTCAACCGGATCCAGTTTTGCTGCCGAATTAGCTGGTAAAATTCCAGCAATCAACCCAATAATGGTTGACACTGAAAACCCAAGAAACATATTTTTAAAAGACAACACGAACTCGAAATCGCCAGCAAGCTGAGTACCAATAATGGTTCCTATCCAAACTAACACTAAGCCCACAAGACCTCCAATAACTGCTAAAATAATTGCTTCAAATAAAAACTGGAAGAGTATAAATCGGTTTTTGGCTCCCATAGCTTTTTGAATACCAATAATGTGCGTGCGTTCCTTAACACTAACAAACATGATGTTGGCAATTCCAAATCCGCCTACCAACAAAGAAAACCCACTAATAATCCATCCTATCGTGTTCATAAAACTGATGATACCATCAATCAAATCGGTAAATCCTGACAGTTTGGTTATAAAAAAATTATCAATATCTCCTTGTTTAAGCCCTCTAAATCGTCTGTATTTCTGTCTTAAAACCTCCTCAAAAGCAGCAACATCAACACCTTTTTTTGGTTTAATGGCAATCATGGTCAAAGCTCCTTTTTCACCAATGTTCATAAACCGCCTTGCAAAATTTGCTGGCACAAATCCTTTCTCATCAGGCGAGTCCATATTAAGACCTCCAAACTTTTGCAACACACCAATGACAGTTAATTTTCTACCATAAGCCCGAATTACTTTACCTATGGGTTCTTCGTCTTCAAAGATGTTTTTCGCTAGATTATACCCTAAAACAATAACAGCCGAACCGTTATTGGACTCTGTTTCATTATAAAACCGGCCTTTGTACAGTTTCAGGTTATCAATTTCATAAATCTCATTTGAAACGGGAGTCACCTGAACATTGGTTACTGTATTGTCTTGATATTTTATAGTTTGTGGATTTCCCACAATGGCAAACGCACATGCGTCAATATCGGGCACATTTCTTTTTATAAACTCATAATCTTCACTTCCCGTTTGGGGGAAATTGTCGCGTTTCCATCTTGGCACGTTGGTCGGTCCAAAAGAAAATCGGGTAACATACATGGTGTTTTTATCAATACCTTCCAATTGTCCTTTTATGTTCCTGTCCAAAGAATCAATGGCCGCCAAAACCGCTATAATAGAAAATATCCCAACCGTTACGCCTATTTGCGATAAAAACGTCCGCAACTTATTACTCCGTAAAGCATTGATGGCAAATGAAAAACTTTCTTTAAAAAGGCGTAAATAAATAAGCATAACAGGGTTTTTCTAAAACTCAAATAATCATATAAAGATATGACGTTTTAATAAAATATTAGTTACAAAAAAATGATAACAAAAACGAATTCTATCCTTATATTTTTGGTTGAAATAATTACTTTTGCATTTTAAAAACCTACACATCAAAAAATTAACAAAAATCAAGGCTTTTTAAAATACTTTTTCCATTACAAAAAGAATATAAACAACACAACAAAAAGAATATAAACAACACAACCTAAAATGAGTAACGAAAAAAAGATCAAATCTGCACTAATATCAGTTTTTAGTAAAGATGGATTAGAACCTATTGTAAAAAAATTAAACGAGCAAGGTGTCACCATTTATTCAACCGGTGGTACCCAAAAATTCATTAACGATTTAGGAATTGGTGTCATTCCTGTTGAAGATGTTACATCGTACCCGTCCATTCTTGGCGGACGTGTAAAAACATTACACCCGAAAGTATTTGGTGGTATTTTAAACCGCCAAAACATCGATTCTGATATTGCTGAACTAGCAGAGTTTGACATCCCTCAAATTGACGTTGTGATTGTTGATTTATATCCGTTTGAAAAAACCGTTGCTTCTGGGGCCAGTGAGCAAGATATTATAGAAAAAATCGACATCGGTGGTATTTCATTGATTCGTGCTGCAGCAAAAAATTATGCTGATGTAGTTTGTGTGGCTTCCGTGGATGATTATGCTGAATTTTTGCAGCTTATAACCGAGAAAAACGGAACACTTTCTGAAAGCGACAGAAAACGTTTTGCTTCAAAAGCGTTTAACGTGTCTTCACATTATGATACCGCTATTTTTAACTACTTCAACAAAAACCAAGAAGAAACGGTGTTGAAAATTAGTGAAACCAACGGAAAAGTACTGCGTTACGGTGAAAACCCACATCAAAAAGGATTTTTCTTTGGCAATTTTGACGATTTGTTCACCAAGCTTCACGGTAAGGAATTAAGTTACAACAACTTATTGGATGTAGATGCAGCGGTTAACTTAATGAACGAGTTCAAAAAAGATGCGCCCACATTTGCCATTTTAAAACACAATAATGCCTGTGGTTTGGCACAAAGACCAACTTTAAAACAAGCCTATTTGGATGCTTTGGCTGGCGATCCTGTTTCGGCATTTGGTGGCGTATTGATTAGTAATTCTAAAATCGATAAAGACACGGCTGAAGAAATCCATAAGTTGTTTTGTGAAGTTATCATCGCGCCGTCTTATGATGATGATGCTTTGGATATTTTACAAGGCAAAAAGAACAGAATCATTTTAATCATTCACGACATTGAATTGCCTAAAACAAGTGTAAGAAGCTGTTTAAATGGCACCTTGGTTCAAGACAAAGATAACATCACCGATACCGTTGAAGATTTAAAATACGTGACAAACAATAAACCCACAGAAAATGAGTTAGAAGACTTATTATTTGCATCAAAAATTTGCAAGCATACCAAATCTAACACCATCGTACTAGCAAAAAACAAACAATTATTAGCAAGTGGCACCGGGCAAACAAGCCGAGTAGATGCCTTAAACCAAGCCATCCATAAAGCTCAAACCTTTAATTTTGATTTAAATGGTTCTGCCATGGCCAGTGATGCCTTTTTCCCATTTCCTGATTGCGTGGAAATCGCAAAAAACGCTGGTATAAGTTCCGTTATCCAACCAGGTGGCTCCATAAAAGATCAGCTAAGTATTGATTATTGCAACGATAATAATGTGGCTATGGTACTGACTGGTACGCGCCATTTTAAACATTAATATTAAAAATAAGTGGTTATATTATTTCTATTATATATATTAACTTTTATTACATTTACAAGATTAGTTAACAAACCTTTAAAAACAACGTATAGCACATGGGCTTTTTTGACTTCTTAACCGAAGAAATTGCAATAGACTTAGGTACTGCAAACACCCTTATAATTCATAATGACAAAGTTGTGGTTGATAGCCCATCTATTGTAGCACGTGATAGAATTTCTGGTAAAATTATAGCCGTTGGTCAAGAAGCCAGTTTGATGCAAGGCAAAACGCATGAAAACATCAAGACCATCAGACCATTAAAGGACGGTGTTATAGCCGATTTTGATGCCTCTGAACAAATGATCAGCATGTTCATTAAAAACATTCCTGCATTAAAAAAGAAGTTTTTTACTCCGGCATTACGAATGGTTATTTGTATTCCATCCGGAATCACAGAAGTTGAAATGCGGGCCGTAAAAGAAAGTGCTGAACGGGTAAATGGTAAAGAAGTCTATTTAATACACGAACCCATGGCTGCCGCCATTGGTATTGGTGTTGATATTATGCAGCCCAAAGGGAACATGATTGTTGATATAGGTGGTGGTACCACTGAAATAGCGGTCATTGCCTTAGGAGGTATTGTCTGTGATAAATCCGTTAAAATTGCAGGTGATGTCTTTACCAATGATATTGTGTATTATATGCGCACGCAACACAACTTATATGTTGGAGAACGAACCGCTGAAAAAATTAAAATCCAAATTGGTGCGGCAACCGAAGACTTGGAATTGCCACCAGATGATATGAGTGTTCAAGGGCGTGACTTGTTAACAGGAAAACCAAAACAAGTTCAAATTTCGTTCAGGGAAATAGCCAAAGCTCTGGATAAATCCATTTTAAGAATTGAGGATGCCGTTATGGAAACCTTATCACAAACACCTCCAGAGTTGGCGGCCGATATTTACAATACGGGTATTTATTTAGCCGGTGGTGGTTCTATGTTAAGAGGTTTGGACAAACGTTTATCACAAAAAACAGACCTTCCAGTTTATATTGCTGAAGACCCTTTGCGCGCTGTTGTAAGAGGTACTGGTATCACACTTAAAAATTTACCTAAATACAAAAGCGTATTGATTAAATAGCCATACAGATAAAGCATGCAACAGATTATTAATTTCATCATACGGAACAAAACGTTTTTGTTGTTCTTGTTGCTGTTATCTCTTTCGTTCACATTTACAATACAAACGCACTCGTACCACAAAAGCAAGTTCATCAATTCTGCCAACTTCTTGACAGGAGGCGTATATAATTCTGTAAATAACATTTCTGAATATTTAAATTTAAAAACCCAGAATGAGCTTTTAACCGAAGAGAACAAACGCTTGCGAACCCTGTTGTACAACTCAACAAATAACCACGATTCCATTCAATTGGATAGCACGTTAATTAACAGTCCCTATCACTTTACAACAGCCAACATAATAAAAAACACCTACTCAGCATCAACAAACATCTTGCTTTTAAACAAAGGCACAAAAGATAGCATTAAGGAGGATTTTGGCGTTATTACCACTAAGGGCATTGTTGGCATTGTTGATAATACCAGCAAACATTTTGCAACCATTATATCCATTTTAAACACCACCAGTAAAATAAGTGCCCAGCTCAAGAAAACCAATCATTTTGGAACGTTGACATGGAATGGAAAATCGCCTTATTTTTCCCAACTGGTCGATATTCCTAAAATAGCTCCCGTTAAAGAGGGAGATACCATTATTACATCAGGGCGTTCATCCATTTTCCCAAAAGGAATCCCTATTGGGACCATTCATGATTTTAAACTGGATGCTGCCGAAAACTATTATGAAATCAATATTAAACTGTTCAATGATATGACCAATATTGAGCACGTTTATATTATTGAAAATAAAGATGTGCCTGAAATAACCAATCTTTTAAAAAGCAGCAGTTCCAATGAATAATGTTCTCTACAGAAATATTACTCGCTTTGTTGTACTGGTACTCGTTCAGGTTTTGGTACTGAACCAAATTAATTTTTTGGGCTATATAAACCCATATATTTACATTTTGTTTGTTTTTTTATATCCTGTAAAAAATAGCCGAACCCTATTTATTTTATTGAGTTTTGTTTTAGGGTTATGCATAGATTTGTTTTTGGATTCAGGTGGTATTCATGCAGCAGCCTGTGTTACTATTGCCTATATAAGGCCCGTGGTGTTAAAATTTTGCTTTGGCACAGTTTACGAATATCAAACTATAAAATTTGACAATGTTGAGTTTGGATCAAAACTCATGTATATTACCATTCTAACCGTTATTCACCACTTTATTTTGTTTTCATTGGAAATCTTTAACATTTCAAAAATAATTTTAATACTCCAAAAAACGTTATTCTCAAGTATATTTACTATTATACTGTGCATATTGGTAACCATTATTTTCAGTAGAAAAACTAAATGAGAAAATTTTTACTCTTTGTATCTATTATTATTGTAGGTCTTATATTTATTTCCAGACTGTTTTACCTTCAAATTTATTCAGCGCATAATCATGATTTATTTGAAGACAACGCTATTAGAAAAGTATATGACTACCCAAAACGCGGCTTTGTGTATGACCGCAATGGCGAACTTTTGGTTGCCAACCAGCCATCGTACGATGTCATGTTTATCCCTAGGGAAGTCAAACCATTAGACACGCTTGAGTTTTGCTCAATGCTCAAAATCAGTAAGGAAAAATTTAAGGAAATTTACGAGAAAGGTTACCACTATTCACCTTGGCTTCCATCGGTTTTTATTGCTCATTTATCAAAAGAGGATTATGCGGTTCTGCAGGAAAAAATGAGGAAGTTTGAGGGTTTCTATATCCAAAAAAGGTCCTTGCGTTTATACCAAACTAACATTGGCGCCAATGTTTTGGGTGATTTGGGTGAAGTAAACAATGCCATTATTGAAAATGACCCGTATTACAAAATGGGTGACCTTATTGGAAAACAAGGCGTGGAAGCATCTTATGAGGATGTTCTGCGCGGTAAAAAAGGAATTAAGTTCATTCAAAAAGACCGATTTAACAGAGACATTGGCCCATATAAAGATGGGGTTTATGATACATTGCCCGAACCTGGGAAAGATATCAGGATCACCATCGATTCAAAATTGCAAGAGTACGGCGAGCTCTTAATGAAACACAAAAGAGGTGGCATTATTGCTATAGAGCCAAGCTCTGGAGAAATTTTAGCTATGGTATCGGCCCCTAGTTATAATCCTAATTTATTGGTAGGGAGAAACCGCTCCAAGAACTACTCTAAAATGCATTATGACACCATTGCAAAACCATTGTATGATAGAAGTTTATTGGCGCAGTACCCACCCGGATCGCCCTTTAAAGTTCTGAATGCCTTGATTGGCTTGCAGGAAAAAGTTGTCACTACCGAAGATAAATTCAGTTGCAGAATGGGCTATTATTTAGGCAGCAGGCGTCTAACCGGCTGCCATAGTCATCCCAGTCCATTGAGCATGAATGATGGTATTGCCCAATCATGCAACTCCTACTTTTGTAATGTTTACAGACGCATCATTGACAAATATGATGACCCAGCTAAAGGCATGGATGTTTGGAGCAACCATGTAAAAAGTTTTGGTTTGGGAAATTATCTGGGCTATGATTTAAAAATTGGTAGTAAAGGGCGTATTCCCGATGGTGATTTTTATGACAAATGGTACGGAAAAGGTCGCTGGTCATCAACCTATAACATATCAAATGCCATAGGTCAAGGTGAGATTGAAGCTACACCTATTCAACTGGCAAACATGGCAGCTGCCATTGCTAATAGAGGATATTTTTACACGCCGCATATTATTAAAAGCATTGAAAATGACACCATAGATAAAAAGTTTACAACAAGAAAATACACTACCATTGATAAAGAGAATTTTGAGCCTGTTATACATGGTATGTTTGATGTTTACAATAAAGGAACTGCAACGGCCTTGAGAGTTCCTGGCATAGATATTTGTGGAAAAACGGGTACTGCTGAAAACTTCATCAAAATAGATGGTGTAAAAACCCAATTAACAGATCATTCCATATTTGTGGCATTCGCCCCAAAAGACAATCCTAAAATCGCTATTGCAGTATTTGTTGAAAATGGTTATTGGGGCAGTCGTTTTGCTGGTAAAATTGCCAGTTTAATGATTGAAAAATATATTAAAGGCTACATTACCAGAACAGATTTGGAAGACTGGATTTTAACACACAGCTTAGAAGATGAATATGCGAAACCATATTCAGGTGAACCATTTGGCATTAATGGCGCAACAACACTACAGACCATACCACTTGATGAATCATTACGATCTAAAAAACCAACTGACCTAGAGGACAAATAATGATACGAGAGACCCACAGATATTTTAAATTTGATTGGATAACCATCATTCTATTTTTACTGCTTGTTGGCTTTGGTTGGCTCAATATCTTATCTGCATCCCATTCTGGTGAAACCGTTGATTATTTTAATTTTTCTGAGCCCTACGGTAAACAACTGATATTCATTTTAATGACTATTGGGCTGATAATTCTTATTCTTTCCATAGAATCCAAGTTTTACGAACGGTTTTCCAGTGTTATCTACATCATTTCAATGCTTACATTAGTTGGGCTTTTTGTCTTCGGAAAAAATGTAAATGGTGCCACATCTTGGTACGCCATTGGCGGCATGACACTACAACCCAGTGAATTTGCAAAAGCAGCAACGGCATTGGCCGTTGCCAAATACATTAGTGACTTAAATACGGATATCAATAAGTTTAAAGACCAAATTCAAGTTTTTATAATTATTGTTATTCCTGCTTTTTTGGTACTCTTACAAAATGACGCAGGAAGCACCATAGTATACGCGGCTTTCTTTTTTGTACTGTACAGGGAAGGTCTTCCAAAAATTTATTTAGTGGGCGGTGTTGCCCTGGTAATCCTATCACTTTTTGCATTAAAGTTTGGTGCCATTGCCACATCCATCATAGCGGGTCTAGTTATTTTTTTATTTCATTTTTTAAGCAAAAAACGACCTACAATACTTCAGCCTATACTAATACTCTTAGCTTGTATCGTCATTTCTTCAGGAATAAAATTCTTTTATCAAGATGTTTTGCAACCACACCAAAAAGACCGCATTAGCCTATGGTTGCGTTTGGAAAAAGATCCACATAAGCTGGAAGTGATGAAGAAAACCTTTGCCTATAATCTAAACGAATCTGAAAAAGCAATTGGTTCTGGTGGCTTAACCGGAAAAGGATTTCTGGAAGGAACAAGAACCACTGGGAAGTTTGTGCCAGAACAGCATACTGACTATATATTCAGCACCGTTGGTGAAGAATGGGGCTTTTTGGGAAGTTCCATGGTTATTCTTGTTTTTGTGTTGTTGTTGATTCGTATTCTACACTTAGCCGAACTACAAAAATCACAATTCAGTCGTGTGTATGGGTATTCCGTTGCTGCCATTATTTTTATGCACTTTATGATTAATATAGGCATGGTCATGGGCTTGATTCCCACTATAGGCATTCCGTTGCCGCTGTTTAGTTATGGTGGTTCTGGCCTATGGGGATTTACTATTTTAATCTTTATTTTTGTTAAATTGGATTCCAATAAAATCAATGAGTGGTAGCTATAGCTTTCACTTTTTTATTGTTAAATTATGAAAAAAACCATCCTTATTATTTTAGCTTCTGTTTTTATCATTGGTTGCTCAAGCACCAAAAATATTGGCGGTACTTCCTTTTCTTCGGAACAAGCAAACTTGATTATGGCAGCTGATTCGTTAACGCCCATGCGGGTTTATAAAATCACCAAAACCAGTGATTCGCTTCTCTTAAGAAAACACAGTAGTTATATTAAACCCGATGCCAAAAACCCTGTATTGCAGACATTTGTCAAGCGATTGTACAAAACCGTTACCGATAGTATGTCGCTTGGCGTTGGTATTGCGGCACCACAAGTGGGCATTTTAAAAAACATTATTTGGGTGCAACGTTTTGATAAAGATAATTTTCCGTTTGAAGTGTATCTTAACCCAACAATTGTCCAATATTCCATAAAAAAGCAAACTTTTCGTGAAGGCTGTTTGTCCATTCCAAACAGAAGTGAGGTTTTAAACGACCGATCTTATGCCATTTTAATTGAATACGATACCATGACTGGCGAGCATAAAACCGAAATGGTTGAAGCCTTTACTTCGGTCATCTTTCAACATGAAATTGACCATTTGAATGGCATTCTGTATTTAGACCATCTTGAAAAAGAAGTGAAAGACGCTAAAGAGGGAAATTAAATTATTTTTTCAACTCTAGCTTTTCAGCAAAATAATCACAGAAATCTTTCATGGTAGCGGTCATTTTTTCATCCTGGGTCGCTTTATAAAAGGTATTGCTCATGGCCACCAATGTTTGATGAAAAAACACTTTCATATCATCAACCGGCATATCCTTGGTCCACAAATCGATGCGCAAGGTTTCTTTTGCATCAGCGTCCCAAACAGACAGCATCAGGGCTTTTGCTTCTTCATTAGAAATGCCTCCATCTTCGGCTGTCCAATATAATTTTTCTGGGACCCTATTGGCATCCAATTCAACTTTCAACTCTATTTTTGATTGTATTTCAGACATTATTTTCTTGGTTTAAACTTTGAGTTATTAAAAATTTCTTCAGGAGATTTGGCAAGCATATCCTTTAGAGACACTTTATTGTTTTCCATATAAGCCCTAACAATTTGCCAGCCTATATACTGTCCCAATCGCCCTGGTGATTCACTATCTATATCTTCTAAATAAAACTTTGTAAATGGCGCTGGATTAATAAATCGGCTAGGTAATTTTGAATCGGTACTGTACAACAATTCATGCTCAACAAAATATCGCCAAATATAACTTTCGTTCACATGTGCCCAATCTAGTTGTGCTTCTGTATAGCTAATCCGTTCTGCTTCTGTTTTAAACGGAATGATCTTATCATTAAAATACAGCTGTTTTCCAAAGTAAATCATTTCATCAAGCAAGGTGGTATTTGGCTTTTGATAGATGTACTTTTTGGCATATTCATTGGCTAAATCCACTACAATATGCTCTGGGTTAAAATCTGCCCTAATGTATTTTTGAATACCTTGATAAAACTCATGGTCACTTCCCAAATAATTGTCAATGGAGATCAAGGCTATGGTATCGGTCACTATAACACGGTTTCTATAATCCACAAAAGACGTTGTGGTGATGACTCGAGGTGGTTTGAATTCTGGAAAATAGTATTTGATATGTTGAAACAACGCCTCAATATCTTGTTGTTCTTCATTAAAATCAGGAAACTTTTTTGCAACCTCCTTAAACAACTTTATTTGCAATGTATCCTGCATTCGAGCTACCCAAAAGGAGTCCGAATATTTTTCTGAAAACATAAAAGGGTACTGGCTTTTAAGTTTGGGCAAATCGTTTGCAGACGCTTCAGAAAACAATTTGTCAAATCTTTCAATATTTACATGCATTGGGATTTTAGCAATTTCTGCCTCTACTTTATCTTCCTTTTTGCAAGCGGTAATCAATATTAAAACAGATAAAAGTGATATTATTTTTTTCATATAAAACTTAAACGTTCTAAATTTTTATTAATTGAGTGATTCCCTTATTTTTGTTTTGCAAATGTACCATTCTTTGGTTTAAATTCATTTAAAATGCAAACAGAAAAAGTTGTTGATTATATTGTAAACTGGTTAAAGGACTATGCTAAAAAAGCCAATGTAAACGGATTTGTAATTGGTGTTTCTGGTGGCATTGACTCTGCCGTTACCTCGACGCTATGTGCCAAAACCGGATTACCTTTACTGTGTTTGGAAATGCCCATTCATCAAGCAAAATCACAAGTGACCCGTGCTTTAAACCATATAGATTGGCTAAAAGCTAATTTTAACTCTGTCTATGTTACTCAAATAAACTTAACACCCGTTTTTGATAGTTTGATAGCAGCTTTGCCGCCTGTTGTAAAAGAAGAAAATAGATTCATGTCATTGGCAAATACTAGAGCTCGTTTACGTATGACCACTTTGTATTATTTTGCTGCCATCAATAAATATTTGGTTGTTGGAACAGGCAACAAAGTAGAGGATTTTGGCGTTGGTTTTTATACAAAATATGGTGATGGTGGTGTGGATTTAAGTCCTATAGCCGATTTACTAAAAACCGAAGTTTATGCCATTGCAGAATATTTAGGCATCAATCAAGATATCATTGATGCACCTCCAACTGATGGCCTTTGGGGAGACGACAGAACTGATGAGGATCAAATTGGAGCTTCTTATCCAGAACTGGAATGGGCTATGAAAATGGATGGTGAAGGAAAAAAAGCAGAAGATTTTACAGGGCGGGAAAAAGAGGTGTTTATAATATATAAACGTTATAACAACGCTAACAAACACAAAATGAATCCGATACCAATTTGTGAAATTCCTATTGATTTTATGAAAAAATTGTAATACTATCAAATTTTACCTATATTTATAAATAGTAATACATAATTTAATTATGTAGCATTGCATTCCCTAAGAACTCTCAAATTTTTAAAAAACAATTGTTATGATTAAATTATTAATAGCCGACCACCACCCCATTATCAGAAAAGGACTGGAACTTCTTTTCTCAGCATCGTCAAATATCCAGATTATGGGTAGCGTTGATGATGGCGAAGCCATTGTTGACTTTATTAAAAAAGTTCCTGTAGATATCATTTTAACAGAAATTGATTTACCTAAACTCAACGGTTTAACCCTGTTGCGGATTTTAAAAAATGAATATCCAAACATCAAAACCATTATTTTTAGTGGCCAACCAGAGGAAGTCTATGCCATCAATGCCATTAAAGCAGGTGCTTCTGGATATGTTTCAAAAACGGTCAATATCATTACCATTAATGAGGCCATACTAAAAGTAAATGACGGTGGCATTTATTTAAGTGATGAAATAACCAAGCAACTAAACCTTGGAAAAAAAGTAAACAGATCTGGAAACTTTTATAAAAAACTATCAACACGTGAAGCAGAGGTTCTTAAATTGCTGTGTGTAGGCAAGAAAAACAAGGAAGTTGCAAAAGAATTGAATGTTAACGAAAAAACGGTCAGCACTTACAAAGCACGATTGATGAAAAAACTTAAGGTGAACAATTTAGTTGATTTAGTAGCCCAAGCTAAACTAGCAGAATCACAGAGCTCTATTTAATTTTCTAGACAAAAGCATCTTTAAACCAGAGTAGTCCTTTACTTCCTCTAGGACACTTTTGTTTACATTATTTTTGTTCTCTATGGTTTTTTGCTGAACTTCTTTGACTTTTTGGTCAATCAAGAAACATCTTAAACTCAAAATGGTTTCGGTCACCAACTGGGCAACATTTTGGGTTTTTTCTTTTGGAAAAATATGCATCCGTTCCCAATCATCCAAAGCGTAACGTTCATCTTCCATTAAAATAGTAGTGATTTCATTGGCCATATCAGTATCAACCGAATTAATGAAATTTTTAAGTTGAAACTCTGGGTTTTGGTTTAAAGTATCAATAATGGTGTAATACAGTGTTTTAAACTTAGGGTTTGTAAATTCCATTTCATCATCCTGTAAATCCAGAAATATTTTTTCAAAAACCTTTGCTCTATTGATGACTGGCTCTAAAATCAGTTGACCTTTATCGTTTTCCTTTAAAATCAAATCCTCAAAACCCTCAGTTCTGTTACCATACAGCAACAATACCTCAATGATTTTTCGTTCCAACACATACTGAACATCAACTTTTTTCACGGGTTGCTGTTTAATGACTTCAAACGCTCGTTGTTCTGTTTTGTATTGCTTGTCGGCTTCCTTAAAATCCTTTTTATTAATCTGTGCCAAGGTACTAAACAACACCTCTTCACTGATGTCCATGATTTTTGAACACTCCTGAATATAGATTTCTTTTTTGATTCTATCCGGGATTTTTGAAATGCTGTTTACAATATCCCTAATGGTCTCGGCCTTTTTAATCGGATCATTTTTTGACTCTTCATACAACACCGATGCCTTAAACTGAATAAAGTCCTTAGCATTTTCAATGAGATAAACGGACAGTTCTTCCAGTGTATTTTGCTTTGCAAAACTATCAGGGTCTTCACCTTCGGGAAATGTACAGACTTTTACATTCATGCCTTGCTCCAAAATCAAGTCAATACCGCGTAACGAAGCTCGCATTCCTGCTGCATCACCGTCAAACAGAACCGTAATGTTTTTTGTCAACCTATTAATAAGGCGAATTTGTTCTGGTGTTAAGGCGGTACCTGAAGACGATACCACATTTTTTATACCTGTTTGATGGAACTGAATCACATCGGTATAGCCTTCCACCAAATAGCAATTATCCTCTTTGGCAATACTCTGTTTGGCATGGTAAATACCATACAGCACTTTGCTTTTGTGATAAATGTCGCTCTCAGGAGAGTTTACATACTTAGCGGCTTTTTTATCATTAATCAAAATACGACCTCCAAATCCCAGTACGCGCCCACTCATGCTTTTTATAGGAAACATGACACGCCCTTTAAACCGGTCAAAACGTTTGTCTTCCTTAACAATGGTTAGTCCAGTCTTTTCCAAAAACTCCAATTTATAGCCTTGCTTTAAAGCCTCATCTGTAAAGGCTTGCCATTCATCAAGCGAATAGCCCAAATCAAACTTTTTGATGGTGTCTTCAGTAAAACCGCGCTCTTTAAAATAGCTCAGACCTATGGCTTTTCCTTGGTCTGTTTTATGTAGTATTTTTTGGAAATAGCTGTTTGCAAATTCACTCACCAAATACAAACTTTCGCGTTCATCTTGCTGTTCCTTTTGCTCATTGGTCTGTTCGGTTTCCTCTACTTCTATATTATATTTTTTTGCCAAATATTTTATGGCTTCCGGATACGTAAAATGTTCATGCTCCATTAAGAACGCCACTACATTGCCGCCTTTTCCACTACTGAAATCCTTCCAGATTTGCTTAACCGGAGACACCATAAAACTTGGAGAACGCTCATCGCTAAACGGACTCAACCCCTTAAAGTTACTGCCTGCTTTTTTGAGCTGCACAAAATCACCAATGACCTCCTCAACACGGGCGGTTTCAAAAACTTGATCTATGGTTGTTGGTGATATCATCTAAAAAATTAAAATAGTAAAAATGAGACTGTAAATGTAGCATAAACTATTCATTTTAAAAATTGAAACCTTTGTGTAAGTTTCCTTTTGATTAAAAAAATACCGAACTTCGTTTGACCACATTTCAAACACGCAAATTCACAAACATGAAAAACATCTCTTTTCTGGTATTAAGCTTATTTATTTTAAATGCTTGTAGCAATAAAAAAACTAAACCTTTTACTGCTTCAAATTCAACAATTGACTACACCCAATTTGTAAGCCCGTTTATTGGCACCAGTAAAATGGGACATGTTTTTCCAGGTGCTACTGCCCCTTTTGGAATGGTACAATTAAGCCCTCAAACCAATTTTGAAACCATGTTTGAAAATGGCCACTATAATCCAAAGACGTATGATTACTGTGCGGGCTACCAATACAAAGATTCCACAATCATAGGGTTTTCCCATACAAATCTAAGTGGCACAGGACATTCTGATTTAGGCGATTTCTTAGTAATGCCAACAATAGGAGACTTAGTGCTTGACCCCTTAAAAACGAATGATAATAAAAAAGGTTTTTACTCAACTTTCTCACACGACAACGAAGAGGCTTCTCCTGGTTATTACAAAGTTATGTTAGACAGCTACGATATTAAAGCCGAGCTTACCACAAGTGATCGTGTAGGGTTCCATCAATACACATTTCCAAAATCTGATAACGCCCATATAATTCTAGATATGGTTTATAATGTTTATCAATATGAAAATAAAAACGTTTGGACTTTTATTAGAGTAGAAAATGATTCAACCGTTACTGGCTATAGACAAACCAAAGGTTGGGCAAGGGACCGGAAAGTCTTTTTTGCAATGAAGTTTTCAAAACCTTTTAAAAGTTACGGGCATAAAAAATATGACCAGATTATTTACGATGGTTTTTACAGAAAATTTAAGCAGTTTGAAAACTTTCCTGAAATGGCGGGCAAAAACATTCGCGCTTATTTCAATTTTGACACTAAGGCTAATGAGAAAATTCAAATAAAAATGGCTTTATCCTCTGTAAGTTCAGCGGGAGCATTAAAAAATTTACAGACTGAAATCCCTGGATGGAACTTTGAAAAAACTAAATCCAAAACCAAAGAAAAATGGAACAAGGAGCTTTCAAAAATTGAAATCAAAACCATTGCAGAATCTGACAAAACAACCTTTTACACAGCCTTGTACCATACTATGTTAAGCCCAATAATCTATGAGGATGTTGATGGCCAATATCGAGGATTGGACCAAAACATACATGTTTCTGATGATTTTACAAATTATACCGTATTTTCACTTTGGGACACTTATCGTGCCTTGCACCCGTTGTTCAATATCATTCAGCCTAAACGAAATAATGATATGGTAAAGAGCATGTTAGCACATTATGATCAAAGTGTACACCACATGTTGCCCATTTGGAGTCATTATGCCAATGAAAACTGGTGCATGATTGGTTATCATGCCACATCAGTAATTGCGGACGCTTTAGTAAAACATGTTGGTGATTTTGACAAAGAACATGCTTTGCAGGCTTCTTTTAACACCTCAAATGTTGATTATTATGATGGTATTGGAGACTATAAAAAATATCATTTTGTGCCAGAAGACAAAAACAGCTCATCTGTTTCCAAAACATTGGAATATGCTTATGATGATTGGTGTATTGCACAAATAGCAAAACAAGTTGCAAAGCCTGAAATAGAATCTGAATACTTAAAACGATCTGAATATTACAAGAATGTTTATGACGTAAGTATTGGTTTTATGCGTCCTAAATTATCTAATGGTACCTTCAAAAAAGAATTTGACCCACTGGATACAGAGGGACAAGGTTTCATAGAAGGGAATGCCTGGAATTATGGATTATATGTACCACAAGACATTGACAATATGATTGCTATGATGGGAGGAAAAGAGCGCTTTAGCCAACATTTAGATTCTCTGTTTACGATGAATTTGGATGATAAGTATATTGAAAAAAACGAAGATATCACTCGTGATGGTTTAATAGGCAATTATGTACATGGCAACGAACCCTCACACCATATTCCATATTTATATAATTGGACAGGTCATCCAGAAAAAACCCAAGCAGTTGTTCGTATGATTATGAATACCATGTATGGTCCAACAGTTGATGGTTTATGTGGCAATGACGATGCCGGCCAAATGAGTGCTTGGTATGTATTTAGTAGTTTAGGGTTTTACCCTGTAACTCCTGGTTCACCAAATTATGCTTTAGGAAGTCCGTTGGTTAAAGAAGCCAAAATCCACTTAGATAACGGAAAGACACTAATGATAAGGGCTGAAAATCAAAGTAAGGATCATGTGTACGTAAAACGTGTGATGTTAAATGGCATACCAATTACCAATAATCAAATTTCACATCATAATATTGAAAATGGAGGCCACCTTGTTTTTGAAATGAGTGGCCATCCTAACAAGTAATTTTAAAATGACTAATCCATATCAAACCTTACACCAATAGAAATATTGTGCTGGTCAACGGCCTGGTTATTAAAAATAGGTGACAGATCATATTTAACGTACAAAGCTGTGTCATCAAAAGCAATATATCCGCTTAAACCGTACACCAAGTTTGTGGTATTAAAACCGCGCTTTTGTTTGTCCTTAACACGCTCGCCATCCAACATATATTTTAGTTTTTGACGGGTACCTATATTAAAACCGGCATAACCTCCCAGTCCTATTTTAAACTGATTGTTAGTGGAATATCTGAAATAGGTGTCTCGGTCAATTTTTTTGGATGGACCAAATTCAAAATGTACTGGAAATACCAAATTTGAAATGGACAACTTAGATTTTTTCAGGTCAATAGGATATTCCTCTAAATATGTTGTATTGTTATCTTGAACAAAATAACGATTGTCTGTCGGCTTTAAACCATTAATTTGTACTGATACGCCATACTTTAAGCGCATAAAATTGGTGTTTTCAAATACACGTGTTTTCCAAGCCCAACCAATTTCAAAAAAACGTGAGCCTCCAAATTTATAAGGCGATTCGTTTAGGTTTTGCCCATCAATAATGGCATTGTTAAATCCAAAGGCCAAAACCATATCACTAGTGGTTTTTCGGTCATACTTTTTGGGTTTGTTTTTAGCATTAATTCTAAAACCTCCAAAACTACCATCTTCCCCGCCAATACTAATTCCAATAGCTGAATTATCTAGATTGTCATTGTTGTTATAATCGTCATCATTGCGCTGCAACAATGCGATTTTATTATCAACTATGGCCAATCTGTTTTCAATGTTAAGCGCTCGTTTTTTGGCAGCTTCCATTTTTAAATTCTCTGCTTCTTTAGCTGTAATGTCGCCTTTCTCCAAACGCATATTGATAGCTTCAACCTCAGCTTTTAAAAAGTCTCGTTCTTCTGTCTTGATGCGTTCTTTGAGATTTCTTAAAGACTCAATCTTAGCTTGGTTTTTAATATTTTGAATGGTGTCTTGTGCCGTGATGAGTTGCACATTTAAGGTAAGCACAATGAGTGCTACATACTTTGTAATGGTTTGCATAACTGTTCGTTTTTTGATTTTAAAATAATATTGATTAATTGATGATTTATGTTAATCATTGCGCTTAGCAACGGCTGTTTTTATAAAATTGAAATTGGCTTTTAAAGCCTCAAAGGCTTTCTCTCTAAAGGATTGATCCAAATCGGTTTCAACATCTTCTAGCAATAATTGAGCATCAACAACCCCTGAGTTTTCATCATACATTTGTTGTTGCCTGATGTCCTTTTGGGCTTGTTGCAATAACAATTCAATCTCGTTATCTGTTACCGTATGGTTTCGGTCTTTTAACGATTGAACCTGTGCGATTACATCCTGTATTTTTTCGTCTTCTAAACTTAACTTGTTTTGCTTTATTTCAACATGGTTTATTATTGGATTTTCTGGAACAATATCTTTATCTGAAACCACTGGCTCAGACAATGCTATTGGCTCCTGCTCTTTAGGATGTATTTTAAGCACCGGAGTTTTTGTAATTATAGCTGGCTTTATTTTATAATCTGATTTTTCAGATACTTTATTCTGCTTGTTGTCATCCATTTTTTCAACTGCTATTTGTGTGGGTTCATCTTGTGTTTCAATTTTTGGATTGTTAACGATAACTGGTTCAATGTTATCCATTTGATTGTCATTGAAAAATTGCGATACCACCAATAATATCCCCACAATACTGGCCGCTATGCCTATCCACATAAAATAGTTGCTTTTTTGGTGGTTTTCTGAAGCATTCAGCTTGTCTTCCAATTTATTCCAAGCATCTTTTGATGGCTGAATAGTTCGCTTTTCAAGCGTATTCTTTATGTGTTTTTCAAATTTATTTGGTTCCATAGCTTGTCTTGTTTAAGTCCTTTATTTTTTGTTGCAACAGATTCCTTGCTTTAAATAATTGTGATTTTGAGGTACCTTCCGTTATATTAAGCATCTGTGCAATTTCATGATGTTTATAGCCTTCAATGGCATACATGACAAACACCATTTTGTACCCTTCGGGAAGTTCATCTATAAGCTGTTGTATTTCGGCTACTTCAATTTCAGTGTTGATAATATTAGTAAAATCGTTTTTGAAACCAAGCTCTTCCATTGGAAATTCAATCTGTTTTTGTTGCCTCAAAAACGAAATACTTTCCCGCACCATAATGCGCCGTATCCAACCTTCAAAACTCCCTTCTCCCCTAAAATTTTTTAAATTGGAAAACACTTTAAAAAATCCATTTAACATTGCTTCCTCAGCGTGCTGTAAATCCTTTATGTAATATCTGCAAACACTTAGCATTTTGGGAGCGTACATTTCAAACAATACGTGCTGTGCGTCACGATTATTTTTAATAGCCTTTGCTATAAGGTTTGTTTCATTTTTATACAGTTGAATGACTTTCAAAAGTGATTTCATTTTGTCTTCTGTTTGTATAGACGCAAATAGTGTACAAATGGTTGCCTAAAGGTGAAAAAAAATTGATTATGCTTTATTTTCTGGGCATAAATAATTAACTTACGATTCACACCCCTATATGTAAATTCATATTTATCAAACACTTAGCTTGCCTGCATTTTTAAAATACCGAAAATCATAATTTTAAATTTTTATTAATATTTTTTCTTAATATGTAAATTATTTTTACAAAAAAAATGAAATTGATAATTTATTATTTGTAAATAGTTTAATTTATTGAATATTATTTAACAATCGTTATATTTGATACATACACACCTGTTATATGAGCAAAGATCAATTATTTTCATCCTACGACCAACTCTCTAGCACTTGGGATGAAATGTTCAATACCAATGCTGAGATTAGAGGTCAATATGAAACGATTATAGCGTTTTTAAAAAACACGTCAAAAGAAACCCTTAGCAAAAAAGAAGAACTATCCAAACAGCTTTTTATGAGCCAAGGTGTGACATTTACTGTATACAACGACAATGAGGGTATTGAAAAAATATTCCCTTTTGATATTGTGCCAAGAATCATCACAGGTTCTGAATGGGATAAAATTGAACGGGGTATCAAACAACGCATTAAAGCTTTAAATTTATTTATAAAAGATATTTACAATGAACAATTCATCATTAAAGATGGCATTGTACCAGCCGATTTAATCTATTCCTGTCCCAATTACATGCGGGAAATGAAAGGTATTAAAGTGCCCCATGATGTGTATGTTCACATTGCAGGTGTAGACTTGATACGCAATAACGATGGAGAATTTTATGTTTTGGAAGATAATTTAAGAACACCGTCTGGGGTAAGTTACATGCTAGAAAACAGGGAAATTTCCAAACGTCTTTACCCAGGCATATTGCCAAAAAACAATGTCCGTTCTGTATCAAACTACCCAAACATGTTGTATAAAAAGCTACAAGAACTTTCCTATAACAGCAATCCAAATATTGTACTATTAACACCTGGAATTTACAATTCGGCCTATTATGAGCACACCACATTGGCTCGTCTTATGGGCATTGAGTTGGTTGAAGGCTCTGACTTAGTTGTAAAAAATCATTTTGTTTATATGAAAACCACCAATGGCCTAAAACAGGTAGATGTAATATACAGACGTGTTGACGATGATTTTTTAGACCCACTTGAATTTAATGCCACAAGCGTTTTGGGTGTTGCCGGCATCATGGCAGCCTACCGAAAAGGCAACGTCAATATCATCAATGCCCCTGGAACGGGTGTTGCAGACGATAAAGCCACATATGTTTATGTGCCAGATATGATTTCATACTACTTAGGCGAAGAGCCTATATTAAAAAACATTGAAACATATCAATTAGGAAGACCTGATGAGCTGGAATATGTTATAAAAAACATTAAAACCATGGTCATTAAAAAAACAGATGGCAGTGGTGGTTATGGCATGCTTATGGGCCATGAGGCATCTGAAGAAGAGATTAAGGATTATTTAGACAACCTTAAAAAAAAGCCTGAAAACTTTATTGCACAACCCATTTTAAAACTATCAACAGCTCCTTGCTATATTGATGGCCAGTTATCACCACGTTGTATTGACCTTAGGCCATTTGCTTTATCAGGAAAAGACGGCATTGATATTTGTCCGGGTGGTTTAACCCGTGTAGCCCTTAAAAAAGGTTCCTTGGTGGTCAACAGCTCACAAGGAGGAGGCAGCAAAGATACGTGGGTCATCAATTAAATTTAGACTATAATATATGTTAAGTAGAGTTGCAAACAATCTTATTTGGTTAGAACGGTATATGGAGCGTGGAAATGGCATCTTAAGCTTGCTTAAGGTAAACTTTTATGCTAACCAAGATTCCCCGGAACTGTTCTCTTGGACCCCAATTATTCAAAATTACAATGCTTCAGGAGAAGATTTTTATACGGAAGATGCTATTAAATGTATTGAGTTTATGGTTTTTAATTTAAACAACCCTAACTCCATTCTAAATTTAGTCACCAAAGCAAGGGAAAATGCTCGCAGCGTTCAAGAACACATCTCAAGAGAGCTATGGCTTTGTATCAATAATTATTACTTGTACTTAACCAAAAAAAATTTAGTTGAAAAACTATTGGAGGAAGATCCTATTGTCTTTTTGGACGAGTTAAAAAAATACCATTTAATGTATAATGGAACTATGGATATGACTCAAGAAAGAGGGCCTTCCTATTACTTTATGAATGTGGGTAAATTTTTGGAGCGTGTCATACAGATTTCAGATTTTACCGCTATGAAACTCATGGAAATTGCAAAAACATCAGATAGTTTAGAACAAAGTTTCTATTGGAAAAATCTCCTGTTATCTGTTGGTGGATATCAGCTGTATTTAAAAACACATAAATCATCATTCCAGGAAAACCATGTAATTAGGATGATCTTTCAGGATAAGTTATTTCCCAGATCCATGTATTATTGTGTAAATAAATTAAGCAGGCACATCAACCAGCTTATAGAAAGCAATGAACTGGAACGAAACAATACAGAATTTTTATTGGGAAAACTTGAAAGCACCATAAAATACACTACTATTGAGGGGATCAATGAACTCGGCCTTAATAATTTTATTTTAGGCATTAAAGAGGACATTAAAAACATCTCGCTAAGTATTAACACGGTTTATTTTTCCCATTCCAATTAAAACAGATAATGGCAACATTTTATATAAAACATCTTACTCAATACAACTATAGTGATACCGTTATTGATGCGGCCAATCAAATCAAGCTATATCCTATTGCAGACAATTTTCAGAAATTAATATATCAAAAGGTAACGGTAAATACCAATCCATTTATTGACACATATCTCGATTTTTATAACAATGTGGTCGGTACATTCATGATTATTGAGCCTCATGACCTCTTATCGATAGAATCTGAGACGGAAGTAACAACCTTTGCAAAACCATTTCCAGAAGACACCAAAAAGGCTGCTTTGCAGTGGGAGGAATTAAAACTGTTACGTCATCATATCAATTATATAGATTTTTTAAAGCACAGACCTTTTAATGGCTCCCAAGATATTACCGATTGGATTGAAAGCAAAGATTTTAACAAAATAACACCTTATAAAATCCTTCAAGAGCTTTGTGACTATATTTACAATAATTTTAAATATACCAAAGGAATTACCACCATACAAACCACTCTAGATGAAATTTGGGATTTAAAAGCAGGCGTTTGCCAAGATTTTACCAATGTAATGTTACAAATGAGCAGAATGCTTGGCATTCCAGCTCGTTATGTGAGCGGTTATATTTTTGCCAATGATGAATTCACTCGTGGAGAGGGTGCCACACATGCTTGGATAGAAGCTTACATTCCATTTTATGGCTGGTTGGGTTTTGACCCTACCAATAATATTATAGCCAATGAAAACCATGTACGACTCGCAGTTGGAAGAAATTATAATGACTGCTCACCTGTAAAAGGTGTTTTTAAAGGAAATGTTGATGACCAACTAGTGGTAAAAGTAACTGTTAGTACTTCTAAAGATACTTCAAGTATAAATCAATTCACAGCTCAGACTGAAAAATCGGAAGATGTTAACAGTTATCGCAAAAATCAGGAAATCGTTCAGCAACAACAGCAACAGCAGTAGTTTTTAAAAGAATTATTTTTTTCTGTCAATCACATAATTCACCATCAATTCCAGTGAATTTCTGTACTCTGAAGTAGGGTATGTTTGTAAAATATTCAAAGCCTCTAATTGAAATTGCTTCATTTTTTTTATGGCATATTCCAAACCACCATTCTCCTTGACAAATGCAATCACTTCCTTGACACGATTTTTATCCTTATTATGGTTTTTTATGGAGTTAATCAACCAGTTTTTATCTTTTTTAGAAGCTTGGTTCAACACATATATTAAAGGCAATGTCATTTTTTGTTCCTTAATGTCAATACCTGTTGGTTTTCCGATTTTATCTTCGGTATAATCAAACAAGTCGTCTTTAATTTGAAAAGCCATCCCAATCAATTCTCCAAACTTACGCATGGTCTCTACATGCTGTGACTCTGGCTTTACTGATGCAGCTCCCAAACTGCAACAGGCCGCAATGAGGGTTGCCGTTTTTTGGCGAATGATTTCATAATAAACGTCTTCTGTAATATCAAGTTTACGTGCTTTTTCTATTTGAAGCAACTCCCCTTCACTCATCTCCCTAACCGCAATGGATATGATTTTAAGTAAATCAAAATCGTTATTGTCAATGGACAATAACAATCCCTTTGAAAGCAAATAATCGCCTATTAATACGGCAATTTTATTTTTCCAAAGTGCATTAATGGAAAAAAAACCACGCCTGCGATTGCTGTCATCAACCACATCGTCATGTACCAAGGTAGCCGTATGGATCAGTTCAATAACCGAGGCCCCTCGATAGGTGCGTTCACTAATTTCCCCATTGGACACCATTTTTGAAACCAAAAACACAAACATAGGGCGCATTTGTTTTCCCTTACGGTTGACAATGTAATGGGTGATTCTATTGAGCAAGGCTACTTTACTGGACATGGAGAGTTGAAACTTTTGTTCAAAAAGTTCCATCTCAAAAGCGATTGGTTGTTTTATTTGCTCTACAATCTTCATGCGTAAGCCCAAAGATACTATTTACATTGAAATTTATGATGATTGTTTTGCAATCCTTGAAAAATTGCTAATTACGACTTATTTGCAAGTTGTCCACAGGCCGCATCAATATCTTTTCCCCGGCTATGGCGCACATTAACCACAATCCTATTTTTTTCTAAAGTCTCAATATATTGCTCTAAAGCAGCATTGGATGCTTGTTGAAACTGCCCATCATCTATGGGATTGTATTCAATGATATTGACTTTACAGGGCACATACTTGCAAAACTTTACAAAGGCATCGATATCCTTTTGAGTATCATTAATCCCTTTCCAAACGACATATTCATAACTGATTTTCCGTTTGGTTTTGGCATACCAATATTCTAAAGCTTCTTTTAAATCTTCCAAAGGAAACGTTTCATTAAAGGGCATAATGGACGTTCTAACCTCATCAATAGCTGAGTGTAATGAGACGGCCAAATTAAATTTAACGTCATCATCTGTCATTTTTTTAATCATTTTTGGCACACCAGACGTAGAGACCGTGATACGTTTTGGCGACATGCCCAATCCTTCTGGAGAGGTGATTTTGTCAATGGCCTTAATGACATTGTTGTAGTTCATAAGCGGTTCTCCCATACCCATAAATACAATATTGCTTAAGGGTCGATTGAAATACAATTTGCTTTCTTTATCAATGGCAACTACTTGGTCATAGATTTCATCCGGATTTAAATTACGCATGCGTTTTAAACGGGCCGTAGCACAAAATTTACAGTCTAAACTGCAACCCACTTGACTGGACACACAGGCTGTTGTACGTGTTGGTGTGGGTATTAAAACCGACTCCACAATTAAACCATCATGCAATCTTACAGCATTTTTTATCGTGCCATCATTACTGCGCTGCATGGTACTGACTTCGATATTATTGATAACAAAACGATCATCCAACATTTGCCTGGTTTCCTTTGATAAGTTGGTCATATCATCAAAGCTATAGGCTGCCTTTTGCCAAAGCCATTCATACACCTGGTTGCCACGAAAGGCCTTATCTCCTTGTTTTGCAAAGAAATCCCTTAATTGCTCTTTGGTTAAAGCACGTATGTCTTTTTTTACTGTTGCCATATGCTTTGCAAAAATAGTGAAAGGAATTTCGATTTACGGTTTTTGGTATGAAAGATTACTGAAAGCACTAGTCTTTAAATAATGTCCTATAAAAGAAAAGCCTTGTTTTCACAAGGCTTTTGATAAGGTTATAGAATTAACATGGCATCGCCATAACTGTAAAACTTATACTTTTCCTTGACTGCTTCGGCATAGGCCTTTTTAATAAAATCATGACCTGCAAATGCAGACACCATCATTAACAGTGTTGATTTTGGAGTATGGAAATTGGTAATCATGCAATTGGCAATACTGAAATCATATGGTGGAAAAATAAACTTATTGGTCCAACCTTCCATTTCATTTAGCATACCGCTTGATGACACAGCGCTCTCTATGGCACGCATGGCAGTAGTACCAACAGCACAAACGCGTTTTTTATTTTTGATACCTGTATTTACAATCTCCACAGCTTTGGAATCAATACGCAATTCCTCACTGTCCATTTTATGTTTAGACAAGTCTTCAACTTCAACTGGATTGAAAGTTCCAAGTCCTACATGAAGGGTCACCTCAGCAAAATTAACGCCTTTTATTTCCAAGCGTTTCAATAAATGTTTTGAAAAGTGCAATCCTGCAGTTGGAGCTGCCACGGCACCTTCATTTTTCGCAAAAATGGTTTGGTAGCGTTCTTCATCTTCAGGCTCTACTTTTCTTTTTATGTATTTTGGGAGCGGTGTTTCTCCTAATTCATTTAATTTCTTGCGGAACTCTTTATAAGAGCCATCAAATAAAAACCGAAGGGTACGTCCTCTAGAGGTTGTATTGTCAATAACTTCAGCCACCAAGGTGTCATCATCACCAAAATATAGCTTATTACCTATACGTATTTTACGTGCTGGATCTACCAATACATCCCAAAGGCGTTGTTCTTCATTTAGTTCTCGTAATAAAAACACTTCAATTCTAGCGCCTGTTTTTTCCTTATTTCCATATAAACGCGCCGGGAACACCTTTGTGTTATTAATAATCATGACATCATCTTCATCGAAATATTCAATAAGATCCTTAAACAATTTGTGCTCAATGGTTTGTTCTTTTCTGTTTAAGACCATCAGGCGAGATTCATCTCTGTTTTCTGATGGGTATTCTGCTAATAGTTCGTCTGGTAAATTGAATCCAAAATGCGATAATTTCATGTGTTGTATTTTAGTGTTTTTTTGAAAGGCTGCAAATATACAATCTGAAAGTAGGCTTTGTCAAGTATTTGGGTGATTATTATTGGGTTATTTCAAAACCAATGGATATGAGGTCATCCCAGAAGGTTGGATATGACTTTGAAACCACATACGCGTGTTCAATAATGATATCATTTTTTAAAGCCAAAGGCGCAAAGGCCATAGCCATTCTGTGATCATTATAGGTTGCAATAGGAACACTCTTTTTTATTGATTTAGATTCATGAAGATGTAATGATTTATCAGTAATATCAATGTTTCCACCCAACTTTTCAATTTCTGTTTTTAAGGCAACCAATCTATCAGTTTCTTTGATTTTAAGTGTATGAAGCCCAGTTAAATTACAAGAAATACCTAAACCAAAACATGTTACCGCAATAGTTTGCGCAATGTCTGGAGCATTTTGCAAGTTCAAGCTCAACGGTTGCAATATTGAGGATTCTTTAATTAAAGTAACCGTGTTATTGTTGAATGTTGAAGTTACTCCAAAATGCTCATAAATATCAACCAAAACCGAATCACCTTGCAGTGAATTGTTTTTATAAGACGACAGTGCTATTTCTGTTCCAACTGGAGACAAGGCCACAATGCTATAATAATAAGATGCTGAAGACCAATCAGATTCTACCGTTAAGGTTTTATTTGATTGAATATCAGATATTGGTTTTACAGTTATTACATTATCATTAAAGGAAGATTCCACACCTATTTCATCCAATAAGCTGAGAGTCATATTAATATATGGAACTGAGGTAATCTCGCCTTCAAGGGTTAGTTTCAATCCGTTTTCAAGTTTTGTGGCAATAAGCAGTAATGCAGAAATATATTGACTGCTCACATTAGCTTGAAGTGACACTTTATTGTTACTTAATTTTTTTCCCTTGATTTTCAATGGCGGAAATCCCTCATTTTCTAAATACTCAATATGAGCTCCTAAAGATTGCAAAGCTTCAACCAAAATTTTAATAGGGCGTTCCTTCATACGGTCAGACCCAGTGAGAATAACCTCTCTTCCCTCTTGAATGGAAAAATAGGCAGTCAAAAACCGCATGGCAGTACCGGCATGATGAATATCAATCACAACTGACTCAGTTTTTAATGCTTTGGCCATTAATTGGCTGTCATCAGAATTGGAGATATTTTCAATAGTCAGATTTGGGAACAAGGCTTGTAAAAGTAACAACCTATTAGATTCGCTTTTTGACCCAGTAATGTTAACAACTGATTGCTTTTGAATGGTTGATTTTTGAAGTGTAAGATTCATATAACAAATTAAAAACGCTTCTTAAAAGAAGCGTTCAAAGATACTTATAATTTATTTTAATTTTTTGTTATTATGATGCCTATCATGGTCTCTTTTGCCTTTTTTGTCCATGCGCTTATCAAAAGCGTCTTGCAAATCAACCCCGGTTTGATTGGCTAAACATAACAGCACAAACAGCACATCGGCCAGTTCTTCTCCAAGGTCTTTGTCTTTATCGCTGTCTTTTTCGCTTTGTTCGCCATAACGGCGAGCGATAATTCGTGCCACTTCACCTACTTCTTCAGTGAGTTGCGCCATATTGGTCAGCTCATTAAAATACCGAACGCCATGTTCGTTAATCCAATTATCAACTACTTGCTGTGCGTTTTGAATGTTCATAATGTTTTTGTTAAAACTATTTGTTCGTTTTCCTTTTCAATTAATTGCTTGAAATACTCTTTTAAAGTTTCATAGTAAAACGGCAATATAATTGCTTGGTTTATTTTATACTCAACTGTTAATTGAATTGATGTTTTTTGCGACGCAATTATATATTTAAAGGATCCTAAGTCATCAGGCAATGCTATAATTTTTGGTTCAGGCAATGTCTCAACTTGGTATCCTTCTGGCAAATTTACTGAAACTCTGTAAACACTTGAGGACGGATAACCAAAATCAACCGGGAACTCTCTTTTTTCCAACTTGAAAGGATTGACAGTAGTTTTGAGGTGGAACAACGGTGAAAAATAGATTTTGTTACCAATAATATCGGCTTGGCTTTCTTCAAAAAGTTTGTAAGATTCCATAATTGGTTTAGACAACTCATCCGTATTCACTACTTTAAATTCTGAAACCTCTAACCCATCATATTTATTTTCAAGCTTTTCCAAAAAATCAGCTTGGTCAACATCATCATAACGCTGTCTGAACAACATAGCGTCATGATTGGTTTTTATACTTCTGAAACCACCTTCAATATCTCCATTTTCGTGTAAATCTACCATCATGGTAATTTGATCTTTAGAATCAATTTTGGGATACAGATCAATTAATTCTGAATTACCATGTTCTGTAATAATTCTGCCTTGCCAGTTCAACGCTCTAAAGGGCAAAACATTAGGCATGCTAAATTTATTTGTGGCATCTAGCAACATACCGCCTTGAGGAAACTTAACATAGGTAATTACGTAATTGTAACCATCTCTAGTTGGAAATAATGGAATGCCATTATCTCTAGTGCTCACTAAGACAGGATAAGCATTTAAACCTGCATAGCGTAACATAGATGTTAGCATTAAGTTAATTTCGGCAACATTCCCCACATGGTCTTTAAACGCTTTTCTAACACCATCATTTGTGTATTTACCATTATAGCCATTCCATTTTACCTGAGATTTAACAAAATTAAATATTAATCCTGTACGACTCAAAGGATCAGATACCGAAGCAATGAGAGCGTCTACTTCATCGTCATAATAACCTGTTTTATCTAACTCTCCTCCAAAATTTGGACTTTCATAAATAGTCTTGACAACATCCTCCCAAGTGGTAGAAAAATATTTTAAAGGTGCCTGAGGAAACTTAGTATAAGACAACTCATATTTTACTGCAGAACGATAATTATCTATATTGTTTACATATGGCTCTTCTTTTAAGGCAGGAATGTTTGATAAATCATAAGATGACACATATTTTACAAAATCTAAATCTGAAGAACTAAATGTTGTCCCACCTCCCATAGAGGTATTTCTTTCTTTATAATTAAACGTTATTTTATCATTTTTGGTTTCATTTTTAGGAACTACACTCAAAAAGCCCTTAGTATTGGATTTAAAATTAAAATATTCTGGTGCTTCAAAATAAGCTTCTAATTTTTTAACCGGAATATCATGCTGAAAAACAAATTCATCTACATTCCAATAAAATGGCGATTCTATACTATATTTATATTCAATAACCGAACCCTCTTTAATATTGGGCATGGTAAATTTTGTTTGTTCATAATACTCATTGTACTTAGTTTTAAAAATACCATCGTTTTTTAGCTTATCTTCTTCAACCTTTCCATCAATCAAATTATAAGTATATGCCTTAAATCCCGATATTTTTTCGCTATCCCCTGCATAATCATATAACAAAATGGCTTTGGTAGCTTTATCAAAACCTTCTTGATTATAAATTTTAATTCTTTCTTGGACGTCTGTTACTAAAGAAAATCCTTCTTCTTGTCTATACACAAAATAGGTTCTTCTATTCTTATATAAATAAGTGGCGTTAGCTGATGAATCTAAGGGATTAAATTTTTCTTGTAATTCTTCTTTTGATACTTTTCCAAAACCATAATCTTGTGCAGATATGGTTAAAGAAAAACTTAAGCTTAATAAAATTGCTAAAATTCTCATATGTTTATGTTTTAATTAATGCCACTTTAGCGTTGTCATGTTTAGACACCTCTTTATAAAAATCCCTGAAAGCTTCATAATCTTCTTTGGGAAAGTCCCCTTCATTAACCTTAAACTCTCTTTTATAAACCAATGTTTTATCATCTTTGGTAATCAATTCGGTTTTATAGCTTCCAAATTTATTTTCAATAGCCACGCCCTTGGGCAAGAATTCAACCTTGTAATCTTGTGGCAGCCTCACTTCAACTTCATCAATATCTTTAAAGCCTCTGTTAATTTTAAGCGGTAGTTTTCTGTCTTTATAGTGATCGGGAATACTTAAATTCCTGTTTAGTGCATTGATGCTCAAAAGCATTCTGTTACCAGCTTTTTTTGTATAATTTGTTGCTTTAAAACTGATGTCTTCTATAAATTCTACAGCTGATTTATCATTGGTAATATGCAAATCAGTTATGCTCATACCATTTATGTACCGCCATCGCTTTTTATAATAGGTATCTAAATCCCTTTCTGTTTTTCCATCCAGGAAAAACTTATTATCATACTGAATGCCCTTTGAAGTTTCACTTACTTTAACTTCAATATTACCCTCATTTGATACTGTATATCTTCCTTTTATATACTGAACATTTTCATTAGCAGTATATTTTTTGGTATGCTCAATTTTACCGCCCTCTGGTGTTACTACAAGCACGTCTCTATCATCTGTAAAATCACCTATAAACCCAAAAGGAATTTGTTGATTGGTACATTCTAGCCAAATGGTGTCTTTTTCAGTTGGAATATTGAGTATAACATGATTGCCTTGCATGGCAGTAAAATCGGTTTCTAAACTTCTTTGAGAGCTGCCAGCATAAACAACCGTATAATTTGACTTGATTCCTGCTGCTTTTAAAAGTGACAAGGTATAATTTGTCAACGCTTTACAGTCTCCATATCCTAATTTATCAACTTCAGACGCATTAAAGGGTTTCCAGCCTCCAATGCCAACCTGCACACTGATATAACGGGTTTTATCTTGCACGTATTCGTATATTTTTTTTGCTTTTGCAATATCGTCTGTTTCATCTTTAACAAGGTTTTGAATATGAGCAATTGTACTGGCAGGCAAATCATAAGTATCTTTCAACAAATCGTTGTACATCCATTTGCCAAAATCAGCCCAATCGGTAACTTCTGTTTGAACGCCTTCTAATGTAAATTTATTTGAAGACACCAATACTCTTGGAGCGACATCAATCAATGACGGACTATATTCTTCTGGTTTTATAGCTATCAAATTTTTGGCCGTATAACCAATTTTATTGGGAAGCTCTTCTTTTGTTATAGTGGCACCATTGAGGTTTTTCTCTTTTGTCCTGATAACAATATCACTTGGAAAATTGATATTATAATTACTGTTTTCAACACTTACAAAATAATCATCAATAGGACTAAAAGATTCAATAAATGCTGTGTTCTCAGTATTTATTTCACAATTAAACTCTATAGTGTACGGATATGAAATGGGCGTATATTCTAAATACTTGACTCTGGAATCTGAGTATAAGGTCCCTCCATCAACAGCGCTAACATCTCTAAAATCCTTTTTTCGAACTTTTTTTATTAATGCACCAAACTTATTGAAAACCAAAGCCTCCAATGCTACAATTTTCACATTGTTATCATAATGCACGTAGGCATCAACATTATCATTACCCTCCTTATTTAGCACCGTAACAATCCTTCTTTCTTTAATTGACATATCACTTGAAGAGTTCAATGAAATATCAATATCATGTAACCTAATGACGGTGTTGGCATTCTTTTTAAGGTCTTCAGGAATGGTTGAAGTTAAATATAAACTGTCTTGGGAAAAAACCGCTAAACTTAAGAAAAGCAGTAAAATGCTAAATGTATTTTTAATATTCATGCTCACTATATATGTTTAATATAAACATCTAAATTATAATTTGTGAGAGACGCAATTGACAGAATTTTAAAAACCTTTAGCTCGTTTTATGGCGTAATAAAAATCTTATAACAAATATAATAAAACATGGTAAAACAATAAACTTAAATTCACTAAAAATGACCTGCAAGCCCCATTCCGAAAAAAAACGCTCAAAACCCAGCGGAGATACCTTAATTACCCGTAACGGAAAGAAAAAGCGCTCATTATCAAATGGAATAAAAAACCCGACACCTCGCCCTCCTGTGGTCATAGCATCTAATATACCATGTGAAACCGTGCAAAGAAAGATAACAAAAAACCAAAGTTTTTTGCTTTTTTTACCTAATGTGAATGTTAACAATAACGCCCACAGCAGGGCAAATAAAATAGAGTGTGTAAAGCCTCTGTGACCCAATGGATGCGAATATGGAATTCCTAATTTAAAACCTATTACATCAAAATCTGGTAGAACAGTTGAAACAATTGCTGCCAACAATAACCACTTGGTGTTCTTGTTATCAATAATTTTGGTTAGCGTATAACCAACCACACTATGTCCAAATATGGATGCCATTATTCTTTGTTTTTTGAATCAATGATTATGGTCACCGGGCCATCATTAATCAATTCAACCTTCATATCAGCCCCAAACTCGCCAGTTTGCACATGTTTGCCTAAATCTATTTCTAACTGTTTTACAAATGTTTTATAAAGCGGAATGGCAATATCGGGTTTAGCGGCTTTTATGTAGCTGGGTCTGTTTCCTTTTTTTGTTAAGGCATGCAAGGTAAACTGGCTTACTACAATGGCGTCTCCTTCAATGTCTTTTAACGATTTGTTCATCACATTGTTTTCGTCATTAAAAATGCGAAGATTCACAATTTTGTTTGACAACCAATCAATATCATCTTGAAGGTCGTCTTCAACAATGCCTAGAAGGATTAAAAGGCCGTTTTGAATAGAAGCCACTTGATTAGCTTCAATAGTGACACTCGCCGAAGACACTCTTTGTATAACTACTTTCATCAGTTAACACGTATTTGTTATAGCGGTCTGATGTAACATCCAAATTGTCATTGTGTTATATGTGACTATTTTATTCATTGATGTTTCATCTATTCTTTTTCCCAGTTATCAGTTCTGTAATGCTCATCCTCTCCTTCCAGAATTTGTAAATAACTGCGATATCGTGAAAAGGCTATTTCATCATTATCCAAAGCCTTTTTTACGGCACAATGTGGCTCTTGAACATGCAGACAGTTGTTAAATTTACAATCTTGTTTTAGTTTAAAAAATTCAGGAAAATAATCGCCCACTTCTTCCTTGTCCATATCAACCACTCCAAACCCCTTTATTCCGGGCGTATCAATAATTTTAGCCCCAAAGCTCAAATCAAACATTTCAGCAAATGTTGTGGTATGTTGCCCCTGCATATGCAAGGTTGAAATCTCCTTGGTTTTGATATTCAGGCCAGGCTCAATGGCATTAATTAAAGTAGATTTTCCAACGCCTGAATGCCCAGAAAACATATTGACCTTATCATGCATTAAGGACTTTACTTTATCAATATTCTTTCCCGTTTTTGCTGATACAGCAATACACTCATAACCTATCTTTCTGTATACATGGGCTAAATATTTTACTTCAGAAAGTATCTCCTCATCATAGGTATCAATTTTATTAAAAAGCAAAATGGTTTTTATGGAATACGCGTTGGTTGTTACCAAAAACCGATCAATAAAACTGGTCAACGTAGGTGGGTTATTGATGGTAATCATTAAAAATACCTGATCAATATTGGCAGCAATGATATGGGTTTGTTTAGAAAGATTAACCGATTTTCGTACAATATAATTGGTTCTTTCATGGATGTTATGAATAATTCCGGAGACTTGATTGTTATCAGTTTCCAATTCAAAATCAACATAATCACCTACTGCTATGGGGTTTGTACTTTTGATGTCCTTAATACGGAACTTACCTTTTATACGGCATTCATACGTTTCACCCAAATCGGTTTTAACGGTGTACCAACTTCCAGTAGATTTATAAACCAATCCTGTCATTCAATGATTAATTTGTTTTTTACAAATTAACAACTTTTCAAATTAACAAAAAGTGTATATTGTGGACTTAATCTAAAAACTCAACAACATGAAAAAATTAGTATTGGTCATTGCATTATTGACTTTATCATTTATTGACACCAAAGCACAAGTAGAATACAAAGTTATTACCAGCGTAGAATCAATTGTACCAAATGGCTTAGGTCGCTCCAGAATTATCAGCGCCAATGAAGACAAAAATTACAAAGATTTTACTTCTACCCAAACCGAAGATGATAATACCCGTAATAAATCTGACAGAAGCGAAATACGCGTAAAGGATTTTGATGAAACCAAACTATTGAATTTCTACAATATTGGTGGTATTCGTTTTCAAAACATTGCTGCCAATGATGCGGTCATTACTTCAAAAATTAATACTATGATAGAGGAAGGCTGGGAATTGGCTTTTGTGAACAGTGCCGTTGAAAGTGAATGTGGCAAAGGTGATGGACAAGGCATTTTTATTACCCGTTATATCTTTAAAAGACCTAAACAATAATTATAGTCATATTTAAAAAGCCCCGCAGATGCGGGGCTTTTTGTTGTTATCCATTAATAATCTTTTCTTGATGGTTGATGGATTCTTGATGAATGGCCTTAAACATTTTTAAGATAAATTCTTCACTTAATCCATGATCTTGTCCTTCTAAAACCATACGCCCTAAAATTTCATTCCAACGTTTCGATTGCAATACGGCCACATTCTTTTGTTTTTTCAAGGATCCAATGCCATCAGCTGCTTTCATACGTTTTCCAAGCAAACTGATAATTTGATTATCCACCACATCTATTTGCGCTCTCAAATTATCCAAAGACCTGTTATATTCTGCCTCTGCATCAGTTTCTTTTCTGATTTTTAAATCTTTCATGATTTGTACTAACGTTTGTGGCGTTACTTGCTGTGCAGCATCACTCCATGCGTTATCTGGGTCAAAATGAGTTTCAATCATCAAGCCGTCAAAATTCAAATCCAATGCAGTTTGCGATACGTCAAAAATCATATCTCGTCTACCTGTAATATGTGACGGGTCATTAATGATTGGCAAATCAGGGAACTTGGTTTGTAGCTCAATGGCCATTTGCCACTCTGGGTTATTTCTGTATTTGGTTTTTTCATAAGTTGAAAACCCTCTATGAATAACACCAAGCTTTTTAATATCGGCCGTTGCCAAACGCTCAATGGCACCTAACCATAATGCCAAATCAGGATTTACAGGGTTTTTAACCAACACAATTTTATCGGTTCCTTTTAAAGCGTCTGCAATTTCTTGAACAATAAACGGACTTACCGTTGAACGTGCACCTATCCATAATAAATCAACATCGTGTTCCAATGCCAATTTTACATGGGCTGCATTGGCAACCTCGGTTGCTGTTTTTAATCCGGTTTCTGCCTTAACTTTTTGCAACCATTTTAATCCTAGTGCACCAACACCTTCAAACATGCCTGGGCGTGTTCTAGGTTTCCAAATACCAGCTCTAAAGTAACTAACATCTGTATCTTTTAATTGGTTTGCAATTTTTAAAACTTGTTCTTCTGTTTCTGCGCTGCATGGGCCTGCAATTACTAATGGATGTTCTAGTTTTAAATCATCTAACCAGGCTCTTAACTCTTTTTTGTTTTCCATAATCTTACTTCTTAAGCAATTCCGTTTAAAATATCTTTTATGTGGTTTGTGTTTTTCATCTCATTGAAAATAGCTTCAAAATCATCTTGTTTCATCAGCTCTTTAAATTGAGTGAGGTTGTTTATATATTCTTCCAATGTTTCAATAACATTCTCTTTGTTCTGTTTGAAAATGGGTGTCCACATTTCCGGTGAACTTTTTGCCAATCGTACTGTTGATGCAAATCCACTACCGGCCATGTCAAAAATATCACGTTCATTTTTCTCTTTGTCTATAACTGTCTTACCAAGCATGAATGAACTGATGTGTGATAAATGCGACACATAAGCAATATGTTTGTCATGTGCCTCAGGATTCATATACCTAATACGCATACCAATCTTTTCAAATATCTTCAAAGCTTTTTCCTGAAGCTTGAACGTTGTTTTCTCTACTTCACAAATAATATTTGTTTTGCCCACAAACAATCCGCTTATAGCAGCACTTGGCCCAGAATATTCGGTTCCGGCTATGGGATGCATAGCTAAAAAGTTTCTTCGTTTGGGATGGTTTTCAACCACTTTGCATATTTCCGATTTTGTAGAACCTGCATCTATCACTAAAGCGGAATCCTGTATTTTATCTAAAACTGTTGGTAACAACTTAACGGTGGCATCAACAGGAATGGATATGATTACCAAATCAGCTTTATCAACATCATCCAATGTGGCCTTTTTATCAATTAAATTAAGCGCTAATGCTTCGTTGAGGGTGGTCTCTTTTCTGCTGATGCCATGAATGACCACATTCGGATCATTCTTTTTAATGTCTATGGCAAGGCTTCCACCTATCAAACCAACTCCTATGATGTATATATTCTTCATATAACTCTAGATAATGCTTCCTCTAAAACATCGGTTGATGCACACAAGGAAAACCTAATATAACCCTCACCTTTACTTCCAAAAATAGTTCCAGGCGTAATGAAAATATGATTGTTTTTGAGCACTGAATCTATAAATTCCTCTGATTTTAAATGTGCCGGCAATTTTGCCCAAACAAACAAACCAGTTGCTTCTTTATCATAACTGCAACCCAAGGCTTCTGCTAATTTCCATACCAAATCCCTTCGTTGTTGATACACGCTATTTAAGGTGCTAAACCACATGCTTGAGCACTTGAGCGCTTCAATAGCACCTTTTTGAATGCCATAAAACATTCCGGAATCCATATTACTTTTTACTTTTAAAATATTGCTAATATGTTTGCTATCACCCACAACCATGCCCACTCGCCAACCTGCCATATTAAACGTTTTGCTCAAGGAATTAAGCTCTAGGCAAACATCTTTGGCTCCTTTTACGCTTAAGATGCTTTTTGGTGAATTGTTCAATATAAAACTGTAAGGATTATCATTTACCACCAATATGTTATGCTTTTTGGCAAAGGCCACTAATTCTTCAAACAAAAATTTACTGGGCTGTGCACCTGTTGGCATATGCGGATAATTTACCCACATGAGTTTCACCTTGCGTAAGTCCATTTTAGACAATGCTTTTAAATCCGGTGCCCAGTTATTGGCTTCATCCAATTCGTAAAAAACAGATTTTGCTCCTACTAATTTGGTGACCGATTCGTAGGTTGGATATCCAGGATTCGGAATTAACACCGCATCGCCTTCATTTAAGTATGCCATGGAAATATGCATAATACCTTCTTTACTTCCCATTAATGGCAAAATTTCAGAAGTAGGACTTAAAGGCACTTTAAAATGCTCTTTATAAAATGCTGCCATAGCATCCCTTAGTTCTGGCAAGCCTTGATAGCTCTGGTATTTATGCGCATTAGGATTTGAAAAACTATTGGCAATGGCATCAATTACCTTTTGCGGCGGTTGCATATCAGGACTTCCAATTCCTAAGTTGATAATGGGTTTCCCGTTTGCAATAAGCAAATTAACTTCTCGTAATTTTTTCGAGAAATAGTATTCTTCTACCGTATGCAATCTATTAGCTACTTCAATCATAACTTTGCATTTTTGTATTCGCCTAAAATTTTCAAACCTTGGGTCATAATATTTAAAATAGACTTTGCCTTGGCAAAATCTTGATACGTTTCAAAAGTCACATCCACAAAAAAGGCATATTTCCAAGGTGTCTCAATGATTGGCAACGATTGTATTTTGGTTAAATTCAATTTGCAATCACTCATTACATTCAGCACCGTTGCTAAACTTCCCCGTTTGTGATCGGCTACAAATTTCAATGACGCCTTATTGATCTCTGCTTCTGGATATTCTGAATTGGTGCGCTTTACAACCACAAACCGTGTTTCGTTGTGTTTGATGGATTGAATACTATGGGCTAGAATATCCAACTCAAAGATTTCAGCTGCATAGGCACTGGCTATGGCACCAATATGTTTTAATTGATTGTTGTGAATACGCTCAGCAACCTCTGCAGTATCTTTATCCTCAACCAATTTAATATGTGGATAGTCTTTAAAAAACTCCTTACATTGCAACAAGGCCATCGGGTGCGAATACACTTCTTGGATATCTTCAATGGTCTGGTTTGGCAAGGCCATCAAACAATGTTGGATATCTAAATAATGTTCTCCAACAATATGCAAATTATGGTTGTCTATCAAGGCATAATTTGGAATGATAGAGCCTGCAATGGAGTTTTCCAAGGCCATAATTACGGCATCACTTTCTTTGCTTATTAAGGATTCAACCACTCTGTCAAATGTCAAACATTCTATGACATCAACAGGTTTTTCAAAAAATTGCTGCGACACAATATGATGAAACGATCCTTTTATTCCTTGTATGGCTACTGTATGTATCATATAAAAAAAGTCCCGATTTCCATCGAGACTTATACTTAAATTTATTTTCTATAAATTACACATACAACGTCTCGATCTCTTTGCTAAAAAAGAAATAAAACCAGTTGCTAAAATATGTGTAACCTACTGTTGTCTTCATAATTATGCGGCTAAAGTAATTATTATTTTCTCAAATCAAAATTGTAAAAACATTTTTTTACAATTTATTTAAAAGTTTTAAAGATTTTAACGCAAAGCTTCAAATAAATTATATAATCATTATTTTTGAACAAAGAATTTTAATATGTCAATAGAGGTAACAGGCGTTTCAAAATTTTACGGAACACAAAAAGCGCTCAACAAGGTGTCTTTTCATGTTTCAAAACCAGAAATTGTTGGGTTTTTAGGTCCTAACGGAGCGGGAAAATCAACTATGATGAAAATTTTGACCACTTATATTGCTGCTTCTGAAGGAGTTATTAAAGTCAATACATTTGATGTTAATGAAGACCCCATAAACGTTCAAAAAAGTGTAGGGTATTTACCAGAGAACAATCCGTTATATTTAGAGATGTACGTTAAAGAATATTTAAGCTTTAACGCCCAAATATTCAAAATAGGCAAACAACGCATTGATGAAGTAATTGAGCTTACGGGATTAACCCCCGAAGCTCATAAAAAAATAGGCCAGCTCTCAAAAGGATACAGACAACGTGTAGGATTGGCCAATGCGTTATTGCATGACCCAGACGTGTTGATTCTTGACGAACCCACAACAGGTTTAGACCCCAACCAATTGGTTGATATTAGGAACTTGATAAAAACCATTGGACAGACAAAAACGGTGTTTTTATCCACACACATTATGCAAGAGGTTGAGGCTATGTGCGACCGTGTTATTGTAATCAATAAAGGTGAAATTGTGGCCGACAAAAAACTGGAAGAACTAAGAGACGGTAAGGAACAAACGGTTATTGTTGAATTTGATTATCGCGTTGAAGATGCCTTTTTAAAGGATTTACCTAAAGTTAGTACCGTGGTAAACACACATGGTTTTGTATATGAAATCACGTTTAAAACCTCTGAAGATATGCGCCCTAAGGTTTTTGATTTTGCCTATGATAACCAACTTAAGATTTTGCAATTAAACCAAAAGAATGCAAGTTTGGAAAGTTTGTTTAGGGAGTTGACCAGTAATTAATTCTCAAAAATAAGGCGTCCTTTGTATTGTTGTTCAACATTAACAATTGGTGGATGGTTGACACAAATCACATTGCCTGTGCCAGAAATTTTACCGGTTATTTCTTGAATGGGATTGAGTATCATATCGTTTGAACTTCTGTTCCAAATAGTCACTTTTTGGGCAACCAAATTTCTGCCTTCAAACCTGGAATCGCCAGATGCAAATGTAACATTTAAGTTTGTTGTACTTCCAGAAACATAACAATTGGATAGATTGTTAAACACAACCCTAAAACTTGTGTTATTAATCTGAAGCCTAAAATTTCCAACGGAAAAGGTATCTGGTGCGTTATAATCTTCCGATAAAATGGTCAAACTTGGATAGGTCAATACCCCATCGGAACTGATATCATATTGTGTAGAACTTCGTATTTCCGTAATATTTGGCGAAGTGACATAGACTTTGGTAACGCCATAATCACGCACAAAATTACAGTTGTTGTTATCGCTTAAAATCAATTTACCATCAAGCACAACGGCTTCCACATCATTCAATAAGTTTTTACCAGTTTCAATGACCACTTTTTGCTCTGCCCCTTCTTTAACTATCAACTCCACATCACGATTGACCAATATTTTATCAAAGGCATCCAAAGAAACTTCTTCTTGCACAACAGCCCCTGTTGTTTGAAAACAATCACTGGCGTTTTCACTGTTACAGGAAGCCAGCAAAACCATACATACAATGTAAATTAATTTTCTCATAACCTCACTCCTATTCCAAATTCAACCGCTTCGGCCTTGGCTGCATGTGCTTTTAAAGTCAACGCACCAAACCATTTTGTTCCAAAATAACGTTTCAATCCAACTCTTATATAGGTTCGTCCTTCAAAATCAAACGGATAATATACATAATACCCTAATTGGGTTACCAATGACAATCTATTGACAAACAACTCATGTCCCACAAACATTCCAACACGTTTATAGTCTTCATCCCCAGTAACAGGTTCTTCAGGAAATGCAACCGAACGATAATAAATATATTCCTTTAAAAAGTTTGAGAAAAACACATCGGCTCCAAACTGCAAGGCACTTTTTTGATTGATGCGCTTATCGGCATAGGCCGACACAATATAAAACGGAAACTGGCCGCTGCCTATCACGTCACTTTCATTGATACCACTTCTAAAAACAAGATTATATTTAATAGGTTCTGTGAATTTTGTGTTCAGTTCCGTGCTATCTGGCACCATATAATTGGGTGCTTCAGCATCTAAATTGTAGTTAACACCAATATTTAAGGTTATGGAATTAATGCTGGTATTAGGGGCCTTAACATTGGCATTGGAATAATGAATCATTGAAAGACCGGCCTGTAGCCCAAATTGGTCAATAATGCGTTCCTTTTTATAATTTAGCATCACGAAGGTACTGCTCATAATTCTGGAACCAAAGGCATTGTTCCGGTAGTTGGTTTCCTTGTCATACGGATTGGTAGTTAAGGCCAAACCCTGACCAATACGAAACATGAGATTGCGTTTTAAAAAGTAAAAGTTATAATGGGCATACAAGGAATAATTGTTGCCCAACACATCATTTTTTAAATTTTGGTAAATAAATAAAAACCCATAATCTGGATAATTATAGCGTTGTTCCCAATCTTCCAGTCCATAGGTTTTGTTGTTCCAACTTAAAATAACACCTTCGGGATGTCCCTTTATCAAGTGAAGAATATCATTGTTGTGTAAGGCGATGTTTCCTTTAAAATAGTTGACATCTATATAAGAAGACCGTTTGTTTTCCTGAGAAAATATTAGACTGTAACAAACACAAAAAAGAACACTAAAAAATAATCTCATTTATAGATTTTATGCCACAAAAATAACAGAATATTTAAAACAACTGTGATGCAATGGCCTTTATATTATCACTCTTGCCCATAGAATAGTAATGCAAGACCGGAACACCTGCGGCTTTTAGTTCTTTTGATTGCTGAACGGCAAACTCAATGCCTACTTGTCTTACAGCGTTATTATCCTTACAAGCTTCAACAGCATCAACCAGCTCTTGGGGTAAATCTATTTTAAATACCTGTGGCAAGATTTGCAAATGGCGCTTAACGGCAATGGGCTTGATACCCGGTATTATTGGTACCGTAATGCCCATTTCCCTAGCTTTGTCAACAAATTCAAAATATTTTTTATTATCAAAAAACATCTGTGTTACCACATAGTCTGCGCCAGCGTCCACTTTATCTTTTAAGCGTTTTAAATCACTTGCCAAAGAAGGCGCTTCCATGTGTTTTTCAGGATAGCCGGCCACACCAATACAAAAATCAGCGTTTTGTTCTACCAAAACATTATCATGAAGGTATTTTCCCTTGTTTAAATCAGTTATCTGGGCCACCAATTCACTGGCAAAGGCATTACCACCTTCGGCCGGTTTAAAATAGGGTTCATCTTTCATGGAATCGCCACGCAAGGCCATCACGTTATCAATGCCCAAATAATGGCAATCCACCAGAACATATTCAGTTTCTTCTCTTGTAAAGCCGCCACATAGTAAATGCGGAATAGCATCAACACCATACTTATGCATAATTGAGGCACAAATACCAACTGTTCCAGGACGCATTCTTGTCATACGTTTTTCCAAAAGGCCATTACCTTTATCAATATACACATATTCCTCTCTTGAGGTTGTCACATCAATAAAGGGAGGATTAAACTCCATTAATGGGTCTATATTGTTGTATAAGTCCTGAATGCTTTTTCCCTTTTGCGGTGGAATGACCTCAAAAGAAAATAACGTGTTTCCGTTAGCTTTTTTTATGTGTTCTGTTACTTTCATTTATGCTTAATTTCTCTGCACACTCTTATTTTAAACGAAATTAGCAATTATCAGCGCAATAATACCAAGCATTAAAAGCTGGATGAAAAACACTATCTCTGTTCTAAGTTTTTTCATTGTTATTTTTTGCTGCAAAACTGCTATTTCCTTCATCTTTAATTGTTATATAAAAGAGAACAAATTGTTACCTTTTTACTGTTTGATTTTATAATATTTACTTAGAAAACACTCACATTCTAGAGGTAATTCTTCAATTAAAAAAATTTGACCAATAAACGCAAATTAAAGCAATAACTTTTTAACATCATTATAGTCTTCTTCATATTCCCAGTAAATCCATCTACCATCCACATAATCGGTTAAAATATATTTTTCGCTAACCGATTTAATTCTGGAAACAGGAATGATTTTCTTTGAAAACGTATCCGATGTTATGGGCTCCATCATTTCTTTATTTTTGCTATAACCGTGCGAAATAATGTAACTTCCTAATGTTAATTCTATAAATTTTGGTTTCATCTTCTTATTTGTTATTCCTCAGCAATACTAGGGTGCAACCACTTTCTAGCTTTGTCTTTGCTAATGCCTTTTCTTACTGCATAATCGGTTACTTGGTCATCAGTAATTTTTCCCAAGCCAAAATACTTAGCTTCCGGATTGGCAAAATAGTATCCCGAAACCGCGGCAGATGGCCACATAGCCAAGCTTTCGGTTAGGGTTACCCCTATTTGTTTTTCAACATCCAACAAGCTCCAAATGGTTTCTTTCTCTAAATGGTCAGGACAAGCGGGATAGCCTGGTGCGGGACGAATGCCTTTATACTTTTCTTGAATTAAATCGTCGTTAGAAAGGCTTTCGTTGGTTGCATAACCCCAATGTTTGGCTCGCACTTGTTTGTGCAAATATTCGGCAAAAGCTTCGGCAAACCTATCGGCAATGGCCTGAACCATAATGGCGTTGTAATCATCACCCTTAGCACGGTAACTTTCAGCTAGTTCTTGTGCTCCAAAAATACCCACACAAAAAGCTCCCATATAATCGGTTAATCCACTGTCCTTTGGTGCAATGAAATCAGCTAAAGCCAAATTGGGTATCCCTTCGCGCTTTTGTAATTGCTGGCGTAAGGTTCTAAACACGGCAATTTCTTTTCCTTTTTTCTGAATGGAAATATCATCGTCATGTATTGTGTTTGCTTCAAACAAACCAAAAATGGCCTTCGGCTTTAATAATTGCTTGGCTATAATGCCTTCAATCATTTTTTTGGCTTCTTCATACATAATCGTTGCTTGCTCGCCAACAACCTCATCAGTTAAAATATCAGGAAATTTTCCATGTAAATCCCAACTTCTAAAAAACGGACTCCAATCTATAAAAGGCTCCAATTCTTTTAAACTCAATTGTTCTAAAGTCTGGATTCCCAAAGCTTTTGGTTTGAAAATCTCTGCTTGTTCCCAATCGATTTTAAATTTCCTTTGACGCGCTTCATGTATTGAAATGTATGATTTCTCCTTACCTCGTTTTAAAAACTTGGTACGGAACTCGTCATAATCTTTCTTCATGGCCGCAACATATTCTTTTGTTGTTTTTTTATTCAGTAAATCACCAACAACAGTAACAGCTCTTGAGGCATCATTAACATGAACCACCGCATTTTTATATTGCGTATCTATCTTAACAGCTGTATGGGCTTTTGAGGTTGTTGCGCCACCTATTAACAACGGAATGGTGAACTTTTGACGCTGCATTTCTTTTGCCAGATACACCATTTCATCTAGCGATGGTGTTATTAAACCCGATAAACCAATTACATCAACCCTTTCCTTTATGGCCGTTTCAATAATTCTTTCAGGTGGTACCATAACCCCTAAATCCACTATTTCATAATTGTTACATGCCAATACTACACTTACAATATTTTTACCAATATCATGCACATCGCCTTTTACGGTAGCCATCAATACTTTTCCAACGGGCTCTTGCAAATCTCCTTTTTCTGCTTCTATAAATGGGTTTAGATATGCCACTGCTTTTTTCATGACTCTAGCCGATTTCACTACTTGAGGCAAAAACATTTTGCCTGCTCCAAATAAATCGCCCACAACGTTCATCCCAATCATTAAATGGCCTTCAATGACATCAATTGGTTTTTCGGCTTCCAATCTGGCAGCTTCAACATCTTCAATAATAAAGGCATCAATACCTTTTACCAGTGCATGGGTAATACGCTCTTGAAGCGACCCTTCACGCCAGGATAAATCAACACCCTTTTCAACTTTAGAGCCTTTTACGGTTTCGGCAAAATCCAATAAACGCTCGGTAGCATCGTCACGCCTGTCCAAAATCACATCTTCAACATGTTCCAATAAATCCTTTGGAATATCATCATAGACCTCTAAAAGCGCGGGATTAACAATTCCCATATTCATCCCCGCTTGAATGGCATGGTATAAAAACACCGAATGCATGGCTTCACGAACGCCATCATTTCCCCTAAATGAAAATGACACGTTACTCACACCACCACTCACACTTACATTTGGTAAATTTTGGCGCACCCAACGCGTGGCTTCAATAAAATCGATAGCATTACGGCGGTGTTCTTCCATACCTGTGGCTACGGGGAATATGTTTAAATCAAAAATAATGTCTTCGGAAGGGAAATGGACCTCGTTCACCAATATATCATACGAACGCTTAGCTATCTCTATTCGTCTTTCATAGTTATCCGCTTGGCCAACCTCATCAAACGCCATGACAATCACGGCGGCTCCATATCTCTTAATTTGTTTGGCTTCCCAGATAAATTTCTCTTCGCCTTCTTTTAAGGAAATGGAATTAACCACGCACTTTCCTTGTACCACTTGCAAGCCAGCTTCAATGATTTCCCATTTGGAACTGTCAATCATGATTGGCACTCTAGAGATATCCGGTTCGGCAGCAATGAGATTTAAGAACTTAACCATGGACTCTTTTCCATCAATTAATCCATCGTCAAAATTAACATCGATAATCTGTGCGCCACCATCAACTTGATGACGGGCTATATCAAGCGCTTCATCAAATTTTTCTTCTTTAATCAGTCTTAAAAACTTTCTTGAACCCGCCACATTGGTACGTTCACCAATATTGATGAAATTACTGTTTTCATTAAGTACCAAGGGCTCTAGCCCAGAAAGTTTCATGTATTTTGTTTGCTTAATTTTCATCAAAAAATTTTAATGTGACGCTGAAACTGGTTCAGAATAACGACGGGGTTTATATTTGGCAGCTATTTGGGCAATAACTTTAATATGCTCCGGTGTGGTTCCGCAACAACCCCCTATAATATTGATTAAATTCTTTTTTAAATACTCCTCAATTTGTTCGCCCATATCTTCTGGAGACTCATCGTACTCACCAAAGGCATTGGGCAAGCCTGCATTAGGATGTGCTGAAATGGCAAAATCTGTTTTATTGGCAATGGCCTCTAAATGGGGCTGCAACAAACTAGCTCCTAAAGCACAATTAAATCCGATGGATAACAACGGAATATGTGATACGGATATTAAAAACGCTTCGGCCGTTTGCCCTGATAAGGTTCTGCCAGACGCATCTGTAATTGTACCACTTAACATAATAGGAATGTCAATATTTCTCGCTTCTTTCACTTCTTCAATAGCGAACAAGGCTGCTTTGGCATTTAAGGTATCAAACACGGTTTCTACCAACAGCAAATCAACACCGCCATCAATCAAGGCTTCAACCTGTTGTTTGTAGGCTATTCGCAATTCATCAAACGTAACGGCTCTGTAACCTGGATCATTGACATCGGGCGACATACTGGCCGTACGATTGGTCGGACCAATAGAACCCGCCACAAAACGTGGTTTATGTGGTTCTTTAGCTGTAAACTCATTGGCAACCTCCTTTGATATTTTTGCCGATTGATAATTGAGTTCATAAACCAAATCTTCCATTTGGTAGTCGGCCATAGCTATGGTAGTACCAGAAAATGTATTGGTTTCTATAATATCGGCACCAGCTTCCAAGTATTTAGCGTGTATGGTTTTTATGGCTTGGGGTTGTGTAATGGACAACAAATCGTTATTGCCTTGCAAGGGTGTAGGATAGTCCTTAAAACGTTCCCCTCTATAATCTTCCTCAGAAAATTTATAGCGCTGAATCATGGTACCCATGGCACCATCGAGTACTAAAATACGATCCTGTAAAGCTTGTTTTATGTTTGACATGTTGATTTTTTTTATATCTGTATGTCATCAAGAAAAGTAAGGGAAACACTTTTCGTTATCTTTCCAATATTCATTGAAATATTAGTAGAACGTAGCACCTTCTTTACTAGATAAAGGGTTGCCAAGGCTTCAACGGGTCTATTCCCTCTACCTTTCTTGATAACATTATTTTTATGTTTATGAACTGGTGAGCAAAAATACTATATATATTGTTTTTATTGGTAATAAATTGAAAAAAATCCCTGATTTATTCAAATAAGGAAGACGATAAATACCGGTCACCTCTATCACAAATAATTGCTACAATGACACCTTTATCAATGGTCTCGGCAATTTTTAATGCACTAAATACGGAACCACCACTGCTCATTCCCGCAAAAACCCCTTCTTCCCTGGCCAAACGTTGTGTTGTTTGTTTGGCATCTAATTCACTGACATCTACAACAACATCAACTTTAGAACGGTTAAAAAACTTAGGCACATAATCTGGCGACCATTTTCTGATGCCTGGTATTTTGGCCTCATCTTCTGGTTGGGCACCTACAATAGTGATGTTTTTATTTTTCTCCTTTAAATAGGTTGAAACGCCCATAATGGTTCCGGTAGTTCCCATGGCAGACACAAAATGGGTTACTTCTCCATTGGTGTCATTCCATATTTCAGGCCCTGTGGTTTTATAATGTGCTTTCCAGTTGTCTTCATTTTCAAATTGATTGAGTAAGGTATAGCCTTTTTCATCACGTAGCTGAAATGCCAAATCCCGTGACCCTTCAATGCCTTCATCAGCAGGTGTTAAAATTACCTCGGCTCCATAAGCACGCATGGTCTTAACACGCTCTTCAGTGGAGTTTTCAGGCATAATCAACACCATGTTCAAACCCAACAATTGGGCAATAAACGCCAATGCAATACCCGTATTCCCACTGGTTGCTTCAACCAAAAAATCTCCTCTTTTGATATCACCCCGTTTTAAAGCTTCATTAATCATATTGAAAGCAGGGCGGTCTTTAACGCTTCCTCCAGGATTATTACCTTCCAGCTTTAAATACAACTTGACATCTTTATTTGAAATAAGATGTGTCGCTTCAACAAGTGGTGTATTACCGATTTGATCTATGATACCTTTAATGGATGCCATTTTTTTTAGGTCTGATTTTGATTTCTGTTTGATAGGTTACCAATGAGTTTTCAGGAACTGACTGAGTGATCCAAACGTTAGCTCCAATGGTTGTATTGGCACCAATGACTATGTCCCCGCCCAATATGGTGGCATTGGCATAAATAGTAACGTTATCCTCAATAGTTGGGTGCCGTTTGGTGGACTGCATATCCTTTTTTACCTGAAGTCCTCCAAGGGTAACACCTTGAAATATTTTTACATTACTTTTTATAACTGAAGTTTCACCAATGACAATTCCCGTTCCATGATCCAGAAAAAACGAATCGCCTATAGTTGCTCCTGGGTGGATATCAATACCTGTAATGCCGTGCACATACTCACTCATCATTCTGGGCATAATAGGAACCTTTAAAAGATGTAATTGATGGCTCAATCTGTAAATTGATATGGCATAAAAACCGGGATAAGCCAAATACACTTCTTGTATGCAAGTAGAAGCTGGGTCGTTTTTTAAAAACGAGGCAGCATCTAAATCCAGTTTTTTCCTGATGGTTAAAAACGTTCCTTGAAACTCATTCCAAATACCCGCTCCGTTTTCGATATTAAGATTTGATGTGATTTCCAGAAACGTATCTTTTAAATAAAGCGTTTCAGATTCTTGCTCATCAAACAAATTATAAAACAATCGTTTTGTAAACGGTTTTATAAGCTCTTTTAAACGGATATTATATTTCTTCATGGTTAAGTGTGCTATAGGAACGTAAAATTACACAATAAAAAAATATTATTGTATAGATTGTACCACAGCTTTTGGGGCTTCTTTACGGGTTCCGTCAAAACCATCCACGCCACTAACCGTTGTATATTTTAAAACATACTTCTTACCAGGATTGATGATTCTATAGGCAGCTTGGCACATCAATGTGGCTTCATGAAATCCGCACAAAATCAATTTAAGCTTTTCCGGATAGGTATTTACATCGCCAATGGCAAAAATCCCTGGAATATTGGTTTCGTAGTTTCTGGTATGATCTACCTTAATGGCGTTCTTTTCAATTTCCAGCCCCCAATCTCCGATTGGCCCCAGTTTTGGTGACAATCCAAACAATGGAATAAAGTAATCCGCGGCTAGTAATATTTTTTCATCTCCTTTAGTAACAGTTACGCCTTCTAACTGTTTGTTACCATACAAAGCCGTTACCTCGGCAGGAGTAATGAGGTTTATTTTACCCAAATCTTTTAATTCCTTGACTTTTTCTACTGAATCCAATGCGCCTCTAAATTCATTTCGTCTATGAATCAAGGTTACTTCTGAAGCTACATTTGCCAAAAAGATACTCCAATCCAAAGCTGAATCTCCCCCTCCTGAAATGACTACTTTTTTATTTCTGAAAACTTCAGGATCCTTAATAAAATACTCTACACCATTATCTTCAAAGTAAGCAATATTATCAATCAACGGTTTTCTCGGCTCAAAAGACCCTAAACCTCCTGCAATGGCCACAACAGGCGCGTGATGTTGTGTGCCTTTATTGGTTGTTACAATAAAAGAGCCGTCTTCTTGCTTTTCAATGGTTTCTGCACGCTCTCCCAATGTAAAACCTGGCTCAAACTGTTTACCTTGTTCCAATAAGTTTTTTGTTAAATCGCCCGCCAAGATTTCAGGAAAACCAGGAATATCATAAATTGGCTTTTTTGGATATATTTCAGAGCATTGCCCACCAGGTTGTGGCAAGGCATCAATTAAATGGCATTTCAACTTTAATAATCCTGCTTCAAAAACCGTGAACAAACCTGTTGGTCCTGCACCTATAATCAGTATGTCTGTTTTAATCATTTTAATCTTCTTTTTTAGCAATTAATCCTTTAGTAAATTCGTTTAAAGTCTCTACTTTTTGTTCAAAATCACCTTGTATTGTTTTTCTATATTCATTTAAATTTTTAACCAAATCATCTACATTTTCAGGGATAACGTCCTCAAAAAACTGGCGCAATCGCTTAGCCGTAGTAGGTGACTTTCCATTAGTCGAAATGGCAACCTTAACATTACCTTTTGTAACGATTCCGCCCATGTAAAAATCACAATATGGTGGATTGTCAGCCACATTTACTAATTTTCTTTTTTTTCTACAATGCTTATAAACCTTGAAGTTTACTTCTGGTATATCTGTTGTTGCAATAACAATTTGACTGCCTTTTAAATATCTTTTATGGTAACGGTCTTCAATCAAAGTTACATTGCCTGTTTTTGCCAGTTCTTTAGTACCTTCCCTAAACATTGGCGACACCATAATTACATGAGCATCTGGACTGGATTTCAACAGAAATTTTAATTTCTCTTCAGCAACAAATCCTCCTCCTACAATAAGTACATTTAGCTTATTAAGCTTTAAGAAAACAGGATATAGATTGTTACGTTCCATTAAAAATTAAATGTTTTTAAGCTCTTTTACTTCGGTTAATACTGATGTTAAAACTACGCGCTCTTTTACCACATCGCCAATAACAATGATTGCTGGCGATGATAATTGATTTTTCTCAACAACATTTACAATGGTATCAATCGTTCCAAAACCAACTTTTTCTTGTTCAGTAGTTCCATTTTGAATAACAGCAACTGCCATATTATGCTTGCTTTGTGCTTTAAAAACCTCTACAATTTCAGCTAATTTACCCATTCCCATTAAGATGACAACCGTAGCCGTAGACTGTGCCGCTAAGATAACATCGGTTGATAATTGATGTGATTTTGTAGTACCGGTAATTACCCAAAAACTTTCGGAAGCTCCACGTTTTGTTAATGGGATGCCTTGATAGGCTGGTACTGCAAATGATGAGGAAATTCCTGGAACCACATACGTTTCTATATCAAATTGTCTAACATAATCAATCTCTTCGGCGCCTCTTCCAAAAATAAACGGATCGCCACCTTTTAATCGTACCACATGCCCATGACTGTATGCCCTACTCACAATTAGTTCATTGATTTGTTCTTGCTGATAGGCATAGCAACCTTTACGTTTACCCACAAAAATAAGTTCAGCTTCTGGAGATGCATACCCCAGCAATGCTTCATTTATTAAAGCATCATATAAAATAACATTTGCAGACTCAATGGCTTTTATAGCCTTGAGCGTTATCAAATCCGGATCGCCAGGACCAGCACCTACAACTGTCAGTTTCGGATTTTTATGGTTTAGTTCCATGGACAATTAGATTTAATACTGCTTGGTTTTTAATCCTATTCGATTCGTTTTCTGATTCTCTGTATGTTTTAACTTTCTCTAAAAACAAAACAGCATTATCAATATAACTTGAAGCAAATTCCTGCGTAGGTGCAAATTCTTTAATTTGGTAAATCAATTCAGAAAACGTAGTCCCTAAATCCAGTTTTCCATTTGAAATAAAGGTTTCATCAAACTGGCTAATAATGCCTGCTTGTGTATTGGTACTTATATTTTCTGCCAATAATAAGGCTTTGGCTGAATTTACCATAGAGCTATAGGCATGATAAATAGCACTTGAGTAGACCTTATCTTCAAAAGAAGTTTTTGCATTTTCTATTTTCTCTTCACTTTCCAAAAACAAGGTTGAAATTAAATCAATGACCACGCCGGCACATTCACCAACACCAATGGCTTTTTTGTATACTTCATCCGTTCCCCAATCAATAAAATCGGCTTGGGTTAAATTGGTTACATCCTGAAGATCATTCAACAAATCATAGAAATAGCGTTCCCCTGTAACTTTATAATATTCAACAAAAGTTTTGCCTTGGGCATTGGCTTCAAAATCATTCAATATTCTACGCAATGCTTCTGGGCCTCTTCTACTAGGAATTTTCACCACTTTATCAGCAAAAAGACCATTACCATCACCTAAATTACCGCCACCTAAAAGGACTTGTAACGCTGGTGCCACCAATTTATCTGGTGTACGGACTGACATCCCTTGAAAACCAATATTGGCCATATTGTGTTGTCCGCAGGCATTCATGCACCCGCTTATTTTAATGACCAAATCATTGTTATCTAAATATTGTGGGTACTCGGTTTTTATAACACGCTCCAATTCTGCAGCAATACCAGTACTACTAGCAATACCCAAGTTACAAGTATCAGTTCCTGGACATGCCGTAATGTCAACCGCCTTATTGTATCCTGCTTCTGCAAACCCAAGCTTATCCAATTCGGTGTAGAAAAATGGTACCAAATCTTCTTTTACAAATGGAATCAATATATTTTGACGAAGTGTTAAACGGATTTCCCCTGCAGCATATTTTTCAACCAAATTAGCCAATAACCTGGCTTTATCAGTATAAAAATCACCTAACAACACTTTAATACCAATGGCCACATAACCCTCTTGTTTTTGAGGGATGAGATTTGTTGACTTCCAAGTTTCAAAAGCCTTTTGGTCTTTAATTTCAGTTTGAGGAACCTCAACATTCACTGGCTTTGATGCCACATAAGATTCATGGTCAATTGGCACCGATTTGAATTCAATAGCATTTTGTTCGGCATCAACCAGTTCCTTAAAAGCGTCTAGCCCAATATCCTTGATTAAGAATTTCATTCGTGCTTTGGCTCTGCTTCTGCGTTCGCCATAGCGATCAAAAACCCTAAGCACACCTTCCATAACGGGTATAATTTTATCAGAAGGCAAAAAGCTGTACAACTCATCCGCATGACGTGGTTGCGAACCCAATCCGCCACCAAGCATCACTTTAAAACCTCGAACACCATCTTTAATTTTTGCAATAAATCCTAAATCGTGCATGTAAGCAAGTCCGGTATCTTCATCAGATGATGAAAACGACACCTTGAACTTTCGTCCCATTTCTTGACAAATAGGATTTCTTAAAAAGAATTTAAAAACCGCATCGGCATAAGGTGATACATCAAATGGTTCATTAACGTCAATCCCAGCCGTTTCAGAAGCTGTTACGTTTCTTACCGTATTACCACAGGCTTCGCGTAGGGTCACATCATCTTTTTCCAAATCGGCCCATAATTCTGGCGTTCTGTTTAGATCAACATGATGAATTTGAATATCCTGACGGGTTGTGATGTGCAACCGTCCACGTGAATATTCATCCGACACATCGGCAATTCTTAATAGTTGATTGCTCAATACTTTTCCAAAAGGTAATTTGATTCGAATCATTTGCACACCTTCCTGACGCTGACCGTAAACACCACGTGCCAACCGAAGACTTCTAAATTTTTCTTCATCAATTTTACCTGTATTGAATAGCTCAATTTTTTTAGCTAATTCAATGATGTCCTTTTCGACAATAGGATTTTCTATTTCCGTTCTAAAACTTTGCATCTCGTACCTGACCTTACTTTATAGCAAGAATTTTTTAATTATTTTTATTGAATAAATCCTGCTCCAACAGTATTATTCGTTTGTGTGTCTATTAAAATAAACGACCCGTTTGTTCTATGGTTTTTAAATTGATCATAAAACACAGGTTTGTTTAATTTGAATGTGACTTGTGCAATATCATTGACTTTTAATCCTGTAACATCTGTTTCAATACCAGAATAATCGGGATGGATTTTATGATGGATTTTATCAACCTTAGCCAATACTTTGTTCACACCATGCTGAACAACATATTTTGCCCCTGGTGTTAATTGTGTGGAATCCATCCAACAAATATTAGCTGTAAATTGCTTATCTATTGTTGGCAAATCCCCTTCCTTAACAATCATATCGCCTCGGCTTACATTGATGTCATCTTCCAAAGTAATGGTGACCGATGAGCGTCTTGAAGCTGTTTGATATTTTTCATTATAGAAATAAATATCCTTTATTTTGGATTTTGTTTGTGATGGTAACACTACAACATCATCACCAACGCTTAATTCACCGCCATATACTTTTCCGGCATAGCCCCTGAAATCATGGAACTCCTCCGTTTTTGGACGAATAACATATTGCACAGGAAATCTTGGAGTCCCAACATTAAAAATGTCTTTTTTATCCAATGCTTCTAAATGCTCCAATAAACTTTGCCCTGTGTACCAAGACATGTTTTCGGACCTGTTTACCACATTATCACCTTTTAATGCACTCACCGGAATGAAGGTTATTTTTTGATCTTGATAATCTCTTTTGCTCATCAACTCAGAAAAATCCGCTTTGATTTTATTGTAAACATCCTCAGAATAATCAACCAAATCCATTTTGTTGATGGCAACCACCACGTCTTTTATGCGCAATAAGTTATTGATAAAGAAATGACGATTGGTTTGCTCAATCACTCCTTTTCTGGCATCGATTAAAATAATGGACGCCTGTGAGGTTGAAGCTCCGGTAACCATGTTACGTGTATACTCCACATGACCTGGTGTATCGGCTATGATGTAGCTTTTTTTAGCGGTTGAAAAATAAATATGAGCCACATCAATGGTGATGCCTTGTTCTCTTTCGGCCACTAAACCATCGGTTGCCAAAGAAAAATCCAAGTAATCATATCCTTTTTGCTTACTGGTTTTCTCAATCGCTGCTAATTTATCGGTGGTCAATGATTTTGTGTCGTAAAGTATTCTACCTATCAGGGTACTTTTTCCGTCATCTACACTTCCTGCTGTTGCAATTTTTAATACTTCCATCTTTATTGCTGTTGGCCGTAAGCTTTTAGCTGTTAGCTATCCACTTATGACAATTTTATTATTAAATTTTAACTTGCGCTAAAGGCTAAAAGCCAATAGCTAATGGCGAAAATTTACTTAAGTAAATTTTCTAAAAATATCCTTGTTGTTTACGTTTTTCCATTGCGGCTTCAGAACGTTTATCGTCAATACGCGCGCCACGTTCTGAAATGGTGGAATCCCTAATTTCCTGAACCACGCTAGCAATATCAGTAGCTTCTGAAAATACGGCCGCTGTACAGCTCATATCACCAACCGTTCTAAACCTTACCATACGTTCCAAAACTTCCTCATCATCTTCTTGATACACAAATTCTGAATGCGACCAAATCAACCCATCTCGTAAAAACACTTTACGTTTGTGGGCGAAATATATGGATGGTATTTCAATATTCTCTTTTTCTATATAAGACCAAACATCTAATTCTGTCCAGTTTGAAATAGGAAAAACACGTACATTTTGGCCATGGTCAATTTGACCGTTTAGCATATCGAACAATTCTGGGCGTTGGTTTTTTTCATCCCATTGGCCAAAATCATCACGAACTGAAAAAATACGTTCTTTGGCTCTTGCTTTTTCTTCGTCACGTCTGGCACCACCAATACAGGCATCAAACTTAAATTCTTCAATAGCATCCAGTAATGTGGTGGTTTGCAAGGAATTTCTACTTGAATATTTACCAGATTCTTCCTTAACTTTTCCTTCATCAATAGAATCCTGTACGTGTCTTACTATCAATTCCAATCCAAGTTCTTTAACCAGCTTATCCCTAAACTCAATGGTTTCAGGAAAATTATGACCGGTATCTATATGCATTAAGGGAAATGGTATTTTAGCTGGATAGAATGCCTTAACAGCCAATCTAACCAAGGTTATTGAATCCTTTCCGCCAGAAAACAACAACACAGGTTTTTCAAATTGTGCCGCTACTTCCCTCATAATATAAATGGCCTCGTTTTCAAGCGAATTTATATGTGATGTGTCTTTTTTCATTATTGTCATGTTATCAATTATCCTAAGCGTGCAAACCACACTCTCTGTTTTCTAATGCTTTTGTTGGATCAAAATATTTAAATTCATTTGGCAATTTATGTTCTTCTAAATACACATCCAAATCTGTGTCTGACCAATGGTAAAACGGACTTACTTTTAAAACCCCATCTTTACTAACACTAAAAATATCAATACTGTCCCTAAATGCTGTTTGTCCTTTGCGCAGGTTGGTAAACCAAACTTTTGGTTGGTGCTCTTCCATGGCGCGTCTAAATGGCTCTAGCTTAACCTGCTCAGTAAACAAGGCATGTTTAGGATCATCAATACTAGGAATTCCCATCACAACATCTCTATGGGCTGCCGTTTGTTTAGGAACGTACAAAAACACGTTTAAGTTTAAATCTTTAATTACGGTTTCTGCATGTCGGTACGTTTGTGGCGTATTATATCCCGTATCACACCAAACCACAGGAATATTGGGTTGAACCGAATTAACAGCGTGTAAAATAGCTGCTTCGTAAGGCCTGAAGTTTGTTGTTACCACCGCTTTTTGACTAAGTTCAAAAGCTTTTTGAATAATCTCAGCTGGTTTTGCACTTTCAAAACGTGCATTTAATTCTTTTATTTGATCTTGTGCTATCATACTATTACCTCCCCCATTTTATTGAATTCCAAATACGCTCATGGAAAAAATACAACACCATTTTTGTTACTAACTCAATAGAGCCTATTGAAAAGGCCAAATCCAGTTTCCCTGTTATTAACCAAGAAATGATTATTGTATCTATGGTTCCTACAATTCTCCAACTAATTGATTTTGCCACACTGCGTAAGGGCTTTTCAGTTGTTATATCTGTTTTGTAGGATGTTTTTTCTTTTTCTGCTGAATTTGTTAATACTTGTCCAATCATTTTAAATTGTATTATATTAATCCTATCGATTTAATAGGAATTACAAAAATAAAACTTTTTGTTAGATAAAAAAGAATATTACAAAGTTTTTATAAAATTGAGTTTAATAGGGACAAAACCAAAGAATAAAAACAAAAAGAGCGGTTTATTTTAAGAAATTGACAATTATGATTTAGCTGATAAATCTTCTAAAGTGGTATTTCTAAGAACTTTAAGGGTACTATCCCGCACCTGAATCATCAATTTATTGACAGTGCATTGGTCTTCATTTGGACAATCTTCGCACTTCTCATAAAAATTCAAGCTGACACATGGAACCATGGCAATGGGACCTTCAAGGATACGCATCACATCGGCCATAATAATTTCAGACGGTTGCTTTCTTAAATAATATCCGCCATGTTTGCCTTTTTTGGAACCTAAAAAACCGGCTTTTCTCAAAGTGAGTAATATGCTCTCCAAAAATTTTTGGGGAATTTGTTCGCTTTTGGCAATTTCACCAACCTGAACGGGCATGTCATCTTCAGACCTAGCAATATAGGTGAGTGCCTTTAAACCGTATTTTGTTTTTTTGGATAGCATGCTGCTAATATAGATAATTTAAGGCTATTATCTCAATCCCACTCAATCAAAAGCTCACTCATAATCACGCAATCCCCTCTTAAGAGGACCCTCTCATTACCAATAACCTCACAGGCAATTAACCCGCCTCGCTTAGAGGCTTGATAACCAACCAAGTTATTTTTTGATAGTTTTTCACTCCAATAATGTGCCAAATAACAATGTGCAGAACCCGTAACAGGATCTTCATTGATACCAAAATCAGGCACAAATACCCTTGACATAAAATCGAAGGCCTTGTCAGAAGACTTTGCTGTTACAATAAACTTCTTTTTTCTATGTTCCAACAATAAATTGAAATTGGGAATTAAATCCCTGACAGAATCACTCGATTCAATTTCAATGAGGCACCAATCACCACTGGTATGCACAGCAATAGGCTTTTCGTTTAGGAATTCCTCCAATAGCTTATCATGTTGATTATCAGCAACGGTCCTGCCCAATGGAAAATTCATCTCCAAAAGATTCCATGCCCTTTTTACCTTTAAAATACCACTTCTGGTATTGAATTCAAGAACATCATTGGTTACATTAAACTTTTCAAAAAGAATTTTAGCCGTGGCCAATGTAGCATGCCCACATAAATCAATTTCACTCGTTGGGGTAAACCATCGAAGTTGGTATATTCCATCATCTTTGTAAACAAAAGCCGTCTCCGAAAGGTTCATCTCTTGGGCAATATCTTTATATTCTTCTTCTGAAAGGGGGTGATCCAGCACACAAACTGCCGCAGGATTTCCCTTAAAAGGTACACTTGTAAACGAATCAACAGTAAATAGTCTCATGGTTATTGTTCTAAGGCTTGCTTTAAATCTTGAATAATATCGTCAACATGTTCCAATCCAACCGAAATTCTAACCAAACCATCTGTAATGCTTACTTCCAATCTATCCGCTTCAGTCAATTTACTGTGCGTTGTAGAAGCTGGGTGGGTTACAATGCTTCTCGTATCACCTAAATTTGCTGACAGTGAACAAAGTTTGATTGCATTTAAAAATTTTCGGCCAGCTTCAATACCACCCTTGACTTCAAATGCCACAATATTGCCGCCCAATTTCATTTGCTTTTTTGCTACTTGGTACTGTGGATGTGATTTTAAAAACGGATATTTCACCCAATTCACGTTAGGATGTCCTTCTAAAAATTCGGCTACTTTTAATGCATTTTCACAATGCTTATCAACCCTCACCGCTAAGGTCTCCAAACTCTTGGATAATACCCAAGCATTAAACGGCGATAACGCTGGCCCAGTATTTCTGGAGAACAAGTAGATTTCCCTTAACAAATCGGCTTGACCAACCGTAACGCCTCCCAATACACGTCCTTGACCATCAATAAGCTTCGTAGCAGAATGTATGACCAAATGCGCTCCAAACTTAATGGGTTGCTGCAAATATGGTGTAGCAAAACAATTATCAATGATTAGAATTAAATTATGCTTCTTGGCTATATTACCCAGCAATTCCAAATCCAGAACATCCACCGCCGGATTGGTTGGCGATTCTGCATATAAAATTTTTGTTTTAGGTGTTATTAAGCTTTCAATACGATCAACCTCTTCCACTTTAAAGTAACTCGTTGTGATATTCCACTTAGGCAAATATTTAGTGAACAAGGTGTGTGTGGAGCCGAACACAGAACGCGAGGATACAATATGGTCACCGCTGTCCAACAACGCAGCAAAAGTTGAGAACACAGCAGCCATTCCCGTAGCAAATGCATACCCTGCTTCTGCCCCTTCCATGTTGCAAATTTTTTCAACAAATTCCGATGTATTTGGATTGGTAAAGCGACTGTAAATATTGCGTTCCTTTTCTTCGGAAAATGATGCACGCATATCTTCGGCATCTTCAAATACAAAACTGGATGTTAAGTACAGTGGAGTGGAATGTTCTAAAAAATCGCTACGCTCCAACTGCGTTCGAATGGCCTCTGTTTCAAATTGTTTTCTTTCCTCGCTCATTGTTTATTATTTTTCTAAGCCACGAATTCACTAATTATTTATAACTAATACAATTCGTGTATTTGTGACTGAATTTATTTTGTTTCAAACTGAAAAGGTCTTGACTGCGCTAGACCTAACAATTAATTTATATGTTTTGACAATCTTAGAATATCTCCAAAAACACCTCTAGCCGTTACTTCGGCGCCGGCGCCGGCACCTTGAATAACAATGGGCTGCTCCCCGTAAGATTCTGTAAATATTTCAAAAATAGCATCAGATCCTTTTATTTGACCCAAGGTACTATCTCCCGGAATGGATACTAACTTGACTTCAAGATTTCCTTTATCCTGTGACAAATCGCCTGACAAGTCGCCTACATACCGCAACACATACCCAGGTTTTTGATTGTCTTTTATATTTTGGAATTCTGCATCCAAAACATTTAATTGTTTTAAAAATTCAGTCACGGCAATATTCTGATACTGTTTTGGAATTAAATTTTGAATAGATACATCTTCAAATTCATTTTGTAAATCCAATTCCCTAGCCAAAATTAATAATTTTCTGGCCACATCATTACCTGAAAAATCTTCTCTTGGATCTGGCTCAGTAAAGCCTTTATCAATGGTTTCCTGCACAATGGCACTAAACGGTTTATTCTGTACCGAAAAATTATTGAACAAATAACTTAAAGTGCCAGAGAACACCCCTCTAATTCTTGTGATATTCTCACCAGACTCATGTAACAATTTAATGGTGTCTATTAACGGCAATCCTGCTCCAACAGTGGTTTCGTATAAATATTGTTTTTTGTGTTCCTGTAAATGGATTCGTAAATCCTTGTAAAAAGTATGCGAAATGGTGTTCGCTATTTTGTTAGATGATACCAAATCAAAACCAGCCTCTACCAAAGGTTTGTAATTTTTGTAAAACGTTGAACTGGCGGTATTATCCACAGCTATTAAATTTTCCAAATGATTGGATTTGGCAAAATCAATAATGGCTTCAATGTCACTTTCTTGATTGGTAGATTGTATGGCTTGTTTCCAGTTAGCATCAACCCCTTTTTTATTTAATAATAGTTTTTTGGAATTGGCAATAGCAAACACGTTTAGATTGATGCCCTTGCGTTTTTCAATATCATCTTTAGATTTTAATATCTGATTGATTAAAGCGCCTCCAACACCTCCGTGTCCAAAAATAGCAATATTGATTTTTTTGGAAATTCCGAAAATCTCACCGTGAATGACGTTTAAGGCTTTGTGCAATTGATTTTTCTTTAAAACCAAACTCACATTTCTGCCCGTAACCGTATTGTTGAACAACAACGGCGTAATCTGGTTTTTAATTAGGGCGTTGAACGGTTTGTGGAAAGAACTGAGTTCTATCCCAATAATGGAAATAACAGATACATCATCAACCACACTGATCTTATTGACGTCTTGCGAATAAAAATCATTTTCAAACTCACGCTCTAAAGCAATCACCGCTTGGGTAGCATGTTTAGCATCGATAACCAACCCGATACCACGTTCTGATGACCCTTGGGAAATGATGCTCACACTAATGCCGTGATTACCCAAAGCCCTGAATATTCTGGCATCAACACCCACTTTACCCAAAAGTCCGCGCCCTTCTAAATTCAATAAAGCCACGTTATCCAAAGTCGATAAAGAGGTAACCTCTTTTGAACTTGGCTTGGAGGTGATTAATGTACCTTCATCATCCGCATTAAACGTGTTTAAAATACGAAGGTTGATGTTTTTTTCAACCAATGGAATAATGGTCTTGGCATGCAACACCGTGGTGCCAAAATTGGCCAACTCATTGGCTTCACTAAAGGATAGTTCCCTTATTTTTTGGGCATCCTCAACCAAATCGGGGTTAGCGGTGTAAATACCATTGACGTGCGTATAATTTTGTAATTCTTCGGCATCCAAAAAGTTTGCCAATAACGCCGCTGTGTAATTACTGCCATTTCTGCCTAGCGTGGTGGTTTCATTTTTTAAATTGGAGGCAATAAATCCGGTTACAATATGAACTGCATCAGCCTTTTGATTTTTGTAATAATTAATCACATTGTCTTTTGAGACTTGTGCAATAGGTTGTGCGTTACCAAACACATCATCTGTTTTTAATAATAGTCTGGAATCGGTGGCAAGCGCGTTCACACCTCGTTTTTTCAATAAGCTGGCTAACAACTTTACCGATAACAACTCCCCTTGCGCTAAAATCTCGTCCTTGGTTTTCTGGCTGTAATCCCGTAACAAGCTAACGCCTTCAAATAGTTTGTCCAAAACCGAAAATTCCTCTGAGAAATCTATGGATGGTAATGGTTCTTTTTGATAGGCTTTAAAAGCTTCTAGATCCTCTTTATAAGACAATCCTTTTGAAGCTTTTACAAGAATGTTCTCCAACTCATCTGTGGCGGAATTTCTTGCAGAAGCAACGACTGTCATTTTTTCTCCGTTTTTAACTTTTGTTTCAATGATATTTAAAACGGTATTAAGTCCCACACCATTTGCCAACGATTTGCCACCAAACTTTAATACTTTCATTCTTTTCTTTTTTGAATCTGGCACAAAAATGCCTTCTATAATTTTTTCCAATTGTTCATATTCCATTAAAAAGGCATCATGCCCATGTACTGAATGTATCTCATTATATGTTACATTAGGATTGCTTACCGCTAATTGTTTATGGGTTTGCCTGTTTTCCTCAGCCGTGAAAAACAAATCAGAATCTACCCCAACAATATGGATATTGGCATGAATGTTTTCCAGTACATTAAAATCGGTTGGCCTGTTCTTGGTTACATCAATCGTTTTTAACAGTTGATTCATTAATTTATAAGCTGACAACTGAAAGCGCTCCTGCAACTTTTTGCCATGATGCATTAACCAGCTCTCCACATTGAAAATCTCCAATTCTTCATTTTTTGATCGCTGAAACCGTTCTTTAAAAGATTCTGGTGTGCGGTAACACAACATAGCATGCATTCTGGCATCATGCACCGGATTTTTGGAATTGGTCAAAAAGGCTTCCTGAATTTGACAATTAGCTATGAGCCAGTCCGTCGATTTCCAATCGGTGGCCACCGGTATCAAGTGCTCGGTAATATCCGGACTCAAAACGGCCATTTCCCAAGCAATGCCTCCGCCTAAAGACCCCCCAATAATCGCAAAGACCTTATCTATATTCAATTCTTTTAGACCAATCAAAAACAACTTAGCTATATCTCTGGCCACAAAATCTTTGTAGTTATCTATAACAAAACCATCAAATCCATTCCCAGGGATATTAAAGGCCAAAACGGTATATAACTTGGTGTCTATAACTTTATCATCACCAACCAAATCTTTCCACCAACCATCTTTGCCAGCCACATTGCTGTTGCCTGTTAAAGCATGGTTAACCAAAACCACAGGAGCCGTGCCTAAAGGCTTACCAAATACTTGATAGCTGAGTTTTATTTCAGGATTGTTAACGTTACTTTCCGTAAGAAAATCACTGATGATAATATGTTGTAATGGCTCTTTCAAGGTTAAATTATTATTTTTAAATTTTACTGAATGCCTCTTTTAAATCGGCCTTCAAATCGTCAATATCTTCAATTCCTACAGACAAACGTATCAAATCTTTCGGAACACCTGCCGATTCTTGTTCGTCGTCGGTTAATTGTTGATGTGTTGTACTTGCTGGATGAATAATAAGTGATTTTGTATCACCTATATTTGCCAACAATGAAAATAGCTTGGAATTATCTGCAATTGCCTTAGCTGCATCAAAACCTCCTTTCGCCCCAAAGGTAACAATTCCACTTTGACCTTTAGGTAAATACGTATCAGCCAAAGAATTATATTTACTGGATTCCAGTCCTGGATAATTTACCCAAGCAACCTCATCTTGCTTTTCAAGCCATTTGGCCAACTCCAACGCATTTTGGCTATGCTGTTTTATTCTAACTGGCAATGTTTCTAAACCTTGAATAATATTGAAAGCGTTGGTCGGGCTCAACGCACCACCAAAATCCCTTAAACCTTCTAAAATTAATTTGAAGGTGTAAGCCGCTGCACCAAGAGCCTCATGATATACCAAACCATGGTACCCATCTGAAGGTTCTGTAAATTCAGGGAATTTCCCATTGGCCCAATCAAAGGTACCAGCATCAATAATGGCGCCTCCTAACGATGTTCCTTGTCCGCCAATATACTTGGTTAATGAGTGTATGACAATGTTGGCTCCGTGTTCAATAGGATTCAACAAAAATGGTGTTGCCACGGTATTATCTACAATAAAAGGGACACCGGCTGCTTTAGCATGCACCGAAATAGACTTTAAATCCAACACATCTAATTTTGGATTTCCTAAAGACTCCACAAAAAATGCTCTGGTATTATCTTGAACAGCCGCTGCAAAATTGTCTGGATTATCAGCATCTACAAACGTGGTTGTAATCCCTAATCTAGGCAAGGTGACTTTTAGCAAGTTATAGGTTCCGCCGTATAAACTACTGGATGCCACAATATGGTCACCTGCTTTTAATAAGGTTAACAACCCTGTTGAAATAGCTGCTGTTCCTGAAGCAAAAACAACCGCTCCAATACCACCTTCAACAGCTGCCAAACGATCCTGTAAAATTTGGTTTGTTGGATTGTTTAACCGCGTATAAATAAAGCCAAGCTCCTTTAATGAAAATAGGTTTGCCGCATGATCTGAATCATTAAAAACATAAGATGTTGTTTGGTAAATTGGAACGGCTCTGGTTCCTCCATTAGCAGCAACATTATGTCCTGCGTGTAATGCTTGTGTTGCAATTTTTTGTGTGCTCATTTTTCTAATTTTTTGAATTAATACATAATTAAACCAAAAGCCAAATGCATCAAAATTTGATGTACTTAATAGAAAAATGTTAAAAAGAATTTTTAAAACTACAGAAAGTAATTTCGTTTGGTTATCTATCTAAAACCAATAAATTGATTTAAGTAGAATTTAGCACCTTCTCTACGAATAAAGGGTTGCTAAGGCTTCATTGGGTCTAATCCCTCCGCCTTTCTTGATAACATTTCAATAAGTTTTTGAACTTTGTGAGTGCAAATATTCAGTTAGAAAAATTTAAAAACCTAATTTTTTTAGCAAAAATTTTTATTTCCTCACTAAATTATCATGAAACTTGTTTTTAATTACCAAGTCTATCGGTCTATTTTGAATTTTAGATTCCAACCATGAAATGATATCTAAATACAAAAAGGCCCTGCTTTGATAAGGATCATTTTCATACTGTTTTAGTTTTTCATGAAGTTTTATAAACTCCCCTTTTACTTCATGTGGATAAATATCTCCCAGCCCTCTTAAAAACTTGATCATTTCTTTTTGTACCTCATATAAATCTTCCATTTTTATTAAAAACTTATAGGTACTCTTAATAAGTGCTTCCAAATTATAATCCAAACCAGCCTCATAATGTGCAACCAAATTTAAAACCCTGGCAAAACACAATAAATCCTCTCGCATTTCCAGAGATTTATTATCAATAATTTTTTCTAAAAAGAAAATACATTTTTTGTTTTCACCGGCACCAAAATACAAACTGGCTATTTTGTAGTAAAACACCATAATGTGGTGCTCATCAATCCTGTCTTGGTATTTTTTAAGTTTATTCAAAACCTGTTCTACCATTGGCAAGCCTTCATGAAAACTGCCTTCAATAAAATGAAGGTTGAATTTATTGTTATAGACATACAAAAAAGTCAAGCCTTCAACATTGTCATCTATAGGAAACCAATCTTCTTGGGTGATGGTTTCCAATTCTTTTAACGTTGATTTGAATTTCTGATAGTGTCTTAAATAAAACAAAGATTCCAACAAATAATGGTTTCCTTTCAAGAAAAACACCGGATTTAAAACAATTTGGTCTCTGTTATCATAAAACAGGGTGACCCATTTTGATGAATATTTATAGCATGCCAAAAAATCCTGAGTCAAAAAACTATACCACAAATGCGCTTTATACAACCACAATTTTTCTCTAAAGCCTAAAGTACTGATATCGTACTTAGGCAATCTATCATTGAAGTATTTGGTAATTCTTTTATTTTCTTTATCGTTTTTTACATAGCCTGTTTTTAAAAACAAGCCATACAATTGCAGTGACAAATTTGACAGTTTGCTAGCCAATACATTTTGTTGGCTCAATTCTTTGGCTTGTATGGTTAACTCGTCGGCTCTATTACTGATACTTCTGGTGATGTATTGCGATTCTATTACTTTTTCAAGCTCTACAATCTCATAGGCAATGTTTTTTTCTTCATGTGAAATGGCCAAACTTTTGGCTTTATCCAATATTTTAAGACTCTGCCTGTAGAGACCCTTGTGGTATAAAATGGTAGCAAAATCCAATTGCTCCCGTATTTGGATCCGTATGTTTTGATGGGATGGGTTTAATCTTAAACTGATAAGAATTTGCTTGTACAAATGTGCTTTAAGGTTTGAAAGTTGCTGCTTTTTAACAATGCCCTTTTTTAAAATAGCAGCTTCATCATAACTAGGAAGTTTATCAAGAATATTGAAGAGCAACAAAAACTTGGAGTCTTCATTAACACCCAAACGACCCACATAAAGCTTAAATTGTCTCTTTTCAGATTTTGATAATGATTTTACCAAGACAAACAAGTTATCTTTTTGTTCTTTTGTCATAGTTTCAAAAATAGCATTAAGTAATTGAAAAACAAATGTTTAATACTATGTTGATTAGGTTAAACATCGTAAAATAAACATGATGAATTCTCCATTTTGGAAACCAAAATATACATTCGTACTACAATACAAAAATTTATTTGAATAAATGTTAGATAAGAACGTACAAATTTTTGACACAACGCTTAGAGATGGAGAACAAGTTCCTGGATGTAAATTAAATACAGACCAGAAATTAGTCATTGCAGAACAGCTTGATTTGTTGGGTGTGGATATTATTGAAGCCGGGTTTCCGGTATCCAGCCCTGGTGATTTCAAGTCGGTTGAAGCCATATCAAAATTGGTTAAGCATGCAACGGTTTGTGGTCTTACAAGATCGGTTGAAAATGACATAAAAGTTGCCGCAGAAGCTTTGAAATATGCTAAAAAACCCAGAATACATACCGGTATTGGAACATCTGACTCCCACATCAAATTTAAATTCAAATCCAACCAAGAAGATATTTTAAAACGGGCTCATGCTGCCGTTGCTTATGCAAAATCTTTTGTTGAAGATGTTGAATTTTATGCCGAAGATGCCGGAAGAACCGATAATGAATTTTTAGCCAAAGTTTGTGAGGCTGCTATTAAGGCTGGCGCAACGGTTTTAAACATCCCGGACACTACTGGGTATTGTTTGCCACATGAATACGGTGCAAAAATCAAATATTTAAGAGAGAACGTAAAAGACATTGATAAAGCTGTTTTATCTTGTCATTGCCATAATGATTTGGGATTGGCCACGGCCAACTCCATTGAAGGTGTTATCAATGGTGCCAGACAAATTGAGTGTACCATTAACGGTATTGGTGAGCGGGCAGGAAACACGGCACTTGAGGAGGTTGTAATGATCTTAAAACAACATCCATACTTAAATTTAGATACCAACATTAACACGTCTATGCTATATGGAATCAGTCAATTGGTATCAGAAAGCATGGGTATTTATACGCAACCTAACAAAGCCATTGTGGGCGCTAATGCATTTGCGCATAGCTCTGGAATCCATCAAGATGGTGTGATTAAAAACAGAGAGACCTATGAGATCATTGATCCAAAAGATGTTGGCGTTACAGAATCATCCATCGTGCTAACAGCACGCAGCGGACGGGCAGCTTTAGCTTATAGAGCTAAAAATATAGGGTATGAATTAACAAAATTGCAATTGGATGAAATTTATGCTAACTTCTTGGATTTTGCAGATAAAAAGAAAGAAGTTGACGATTCAGATATTCATCAAATTATAGAAACCAGTAAAGTTTATAGAGATATAATTTCTGCTTAATATTACATAGTAAATGAAACTACATATTGCCGTTTTACCAGGTGATGGCATAGGGCCAGAAGTGATTGCCCAGGGCGTAAAAGCCTTGAAAGCCATTGCTATGGAATTTGGCCATGTATTTACTTTTGAATATGGCTTGGTTGGAGGAACCGCCATTGATGCTGTTGGCAATCCATTGCCAGAAAGCACACTTGAACTGTGCAAAAAAGCTGACACAATTTTGTTTGGTGCCATTGGTGACCCTAAATACAATATGGATCCCGATTCAAAAATAAGACCAGAGCAAGGCCTTTTAAATTTGCGCAAATCATTGGATTTATTTGCCAATATCAGACCGGTTATTGCCTATGAGGATCTCTTAAACAAATCATCCTTAAAAAAGAAATTTATCAAGGATGCCGATTTTGTCATTTATCGTGAACTTACGGGCGGTATTTATTTTGGAGATAAAATAATAAGTGAGGATGGCAATTATGCCTCTGATAGTTGCGGATACCATCGTTTTGAAATAGAACGGATTGCACATTTGGCCTTTAAAGCAGCTCAATCCAGAAAGCACAAATTAACCTTGGTTGATAAAGCCAACGTATTGGAAAGTTCCAGACTTTGGCGCAAAGTGCTAATGGAACTAGCACCTCAATATCCGGATGTTAACTTAGACTTTTTATTTATTGACAATGCGGCCAAGCAGCTCGTGATGAACCCAAAACAGTTTGATGTTATTTTAACAGAAAATATGTTTGGAGATATCCTCTCTGAAGAAGCTAGCGTTATTGTCGGTTCTGTAGGATTATTGGCCTCAGCATCCATAGGTCCTAAATACGCCATGTTTGAGCCTATTCACGGCGCCTATTCCAAAGCTACCGATAAAGGTATTGCCAACCCAATTGCATCCATTTTATCAGCCGCTATGCTGTTGGATCATTTTGCTTTATTTGAAGAAGCTGCCTTAATACGAAAAGCCATTGATAAATCCATAAAACTTCATATCACCACACCCGATTTAAACATGAAATACGATAATATTTCAACAAGTAAAGTGGGTGATTTTATTGAAGATTTTATAAACAATCCAGAAGAAACAAACTTAAACTTTACAAACATACATCTAGGACAGTCCACAATTATTTAATTATTTTGAGTTAGTCACCAACAAATTAAACGTATTGGGATTTAAAGAGCATCGTAACGGTGCTCTTTTTTATGGTTGAAAACTATGTAAGAAAAAAAACACTATGATCCAACAATCATTCTTGAGTATTTACCAAACACTTTCCTAAAGACAAAAACAACCGCCATACTAACAGAAATTGAAAATACAATCAAAAAAATGGAGCCAAAAACAATATTAAGAGGAGCAATGGTTTTATTTTCAATGACGAACCTAAATAAATAACTTGATGCATATAAAATAGAGCCATGCATAAAATATATGGAAAATGAATCCCTAGCAATAGGCTTTAACCATCTTGGTTGGGCATCTCCAAGTCTCTTTAAAAGCATCATAAAAATAATGGCAAATGCAATTTTCTGAATGTAAAAAACCGATTCTCTTACTGATATCGCCCCAACCATATCCATTTTTACAATATACAGATAAAATAACAGTCCTGTGCTTGCAAAAGCAGTAACAACTATAGCTATCTTGCACTTTTTAATTGATTGGAATTTAGCTTCTAAATCCGTTCCTAAATACATTCCAAGCGCATAAGCTCCCATAAAATAAATAACGGTTTCAAATTTGAATATATAATCACCAACCATTTGAATGCGAGAAACCACTAAAGGAATGAACATGACAGCAAAGAACAGCATTCTGGTCCACTTACTTGTTTTATGAAGACTCTGTAAAACCGGTGTGGCCAAGTACAGAACAATCAAAACCGGTATATACCACAGGGCAAAATTGGCTTTTCCATATATGAGATTTCTAAATACTTTTGAAAAATAATAAACCAACCCTTCTTGAAAACTTTTGGTATCATGGAATCTTACGGTAATAAATGTAAGTACCAAAGTAAAAAACAGATAAGGCAGTAAAATGTTCTTTACTTTGCTTGAAAAAAATTTATAATATCCTTTGGGCTCTAAAACCCGCGTAAATAATAAGCCCGAAATAATGGCGAAATAAAGTGTACTATCATGATAAAATATTTCACTTGCCATAATAAGTGGATGTGATTCATCAAAAGCACCATAAGCAGCTATAAATGCCGCCGCCACTGCATGTCCCAAAACAATTTTAATAATAGCCAGTCCTCTAAAGCTATGAAGGTAACCTAAAAAATTAGGTGGATTAATAGTGGCTTCTTTCAATATGCAAAGTATAAGACATCATTGTCATAAACGGAATTAGCTATCACTTTTTGCCAGATATCAAGTAATCGACAGAGTATTTACCGCTTCCCACCACCAATAAAATCAAATAGATTAATAGATATAATATTGGAAACTCCTTTTTGGAAATAGGTGCTGAGGCAAAAACCACAAATGCAGCCACAGACATATTAATTATTAACGGTATGGATGCTAATCTAGTAGCAAAACCAATGCCTATTAAAATAGAACAGAAAAATTCTGCAAAAATCACTAGCACAAAAGAAAGTCCTTGTCCCAAACCAATTGGATCTGCAAATTGTATCTCTCCCCCTTCCAGCAATTTCATTAATTTGGGGTAGCCATGGGTTAACATCAACATGGCCACAGACACTCTGACAACCAGTAACACAAGGTGAATGTATTTGCTGTTGGTTTCTGTATTTAAATACGATTTCATCTCATTCTGTTTAAAGTTATAAAACATGAAACTAAACCATTTTTAATAAAAAAACAAAATATTCTAACCTAGCTGGAAAAATCGAAACCATTTTTTACCGATAGATAGTTAGAGGCTTTGTAACCAATCATACAGTCTATCAGTCCATTTTTCTAAGCGTCCTTTTCCCAAAGCCAATCCAAATCCATGGCCGCCGTGGGGATATATATGCAGTTCTGCTTCTATCCCTTTGTTCTTTAGTGCTTGGTATAATTGCAAACTGTTTTCAACAGGTACTGAATGATCGTCTTCAGCATGTACAATAAATGTTGGCGGTGTGTTTTTGGTCATCTGTAATTCATTGGAAAACTGATTAACCAAATCCTCACTTGGGTTTTCTCCCAACAAATTATTACGCGAACCTTTGTGGGTATAATCCATTTTCATGGTCACTACCGGATAGATCAACGCCATAAAATCGGGTCGTGCAGAAATGATATCAATAGCTGTTTCCTTAAACGTATTTGGTTTGTCAAATTGGGTCCCTAAAGTTGAGGCCAAATGCCCGCCCGCCGAGAAGCCAATTACGCCAATTTTATTAGGGTTTACATGCCACTTTTTAGCTTGTGAACGAACGATACGCATGGCACGCTGTGCATCTTGTAAAGGTGCTTGATAAGATACTTTTACAGATTTTGAACCGGGCAATCGGTATTTTAAAACAAAAGCAGTGATCCCTTTGGAATTAAACCATTTTGCAATATCTGTCCCTTCAAAATCATAGGTTAAATAATGATAGCCCCCTCCTGGACAAATAATAACGGCTTGACCTGTTGCATTTCGTTTGGTTGGTAAATACACTTCCAACGTTGGTGTTTGAACCGTATAAATTCTCTTGCTATCAGTGCTTTCAACAAGTTCTTGCTCATCAGACTTTTGACTGTTGGGAATATCTCCATTCCATAAAGGAATAATATCATATTGTGCAAAAGTGTTTAACATAACAAAAAACAAACCAATAAATGAAACCGTTTTTTTTAATGACATTGTTTAAAATTTAAATTACTTTGGAAACTTAGCTTTTATTTTATCCAAGCATAAATTATGCATACTACCAACATGGCTGTGCTTTTTTGATGTTTCAGGTACATAAGTACCTTCTTGAACTTGTCCGCCAATTTTTTGATACGCTTCCCTAAACGTTTGCCCCTCCATTACTAACGTATTGATATTATCTACCGTAAACAAGTATTTATACAAATCGCTATGGATGTCAATATCCTTGACAATAATTTCTTTAATGGCGTAATTAAAAATGTCCAGTATGTCTTTTACCTCTTCAAAAGCGGTAATCATATGTTCTTTTAACAACTGGAAATCCCTGTGATAACCACTTGGCAAATTATTGGTTATTAAAATCATTTCCGTTTGAAGAGATTGTATTTTGTTACACTTACCGCGAATCAATTCAAATACATCCGGATTCTTTTTATGGGGCATGATACTGCTGCCTGTGGTCAACTCATCAGGAAAGGAGACAAACCCAAAGTTTTGGCTCATGTAGAGGCAAATATCCATAGCAAATCGCGACATGGTATTACACAAACCGCCCAAAGCTGCTGCAATGGTTCGTTCACTTTTACCACGACTCATTTGTGCGGCTACCACATTGTATTTAAGTGTAGCAAAGTCCATGTCCTTGGTCGTGAATTCCCTGTCTATTGGGAATGAACTTCCGTAACCAGCCGCTGAACCCAATGGGTTTTGATCGACGATTTGAATGGCCGCATTCAGCAAGTATACATCGTCAATCATCAATTCAGCATATGCAGAAAACCACAATCCAAACGATGATGGCATAGCCACTTGTAAATGTGTATACCCAGGTAACACCTTATCTTTATGGGCTTCTGCTAAATCTAAAAGTGTTTCAAAAAAGGTCCTGGTTTTTTGCTTAACCAAGCCTAAATTCTCTTTGTAATATAAATGAAGTGCTACTAAAACCTGGTCATTTCTAGAGCGGGCCGTGTGGATTTTTTTACCCACATCTCCCAAGGTTGTAGTTAATTCATACTCTATTTTAGAATGCACATCTTCAAATTGATAATCTATCACAAATTCACCAGCTTCAATTTCATTTTCCAATACTTGTAAACCACCCAATAATTGCTCTAATTCAATAGTTGAAAGAATCCCTATTTTTTGAAGCATTTTAGCATGTGCCCTTGATGCGATGACATCATATTTAGCAATGTGAATATCAATTTCACGGTCGTTACCAACAGTGAATTGTTCTATTTTTTTATCGATTGATATACCTTTGTCCCAGAGTTTCATAAATTTCTGCGAAAGCAGAAATCCCTGCTTTCAATTTTAATTAAACTTTATTTTCAAACCCACCATCCAGTTATAAAACCCAGATGGATGTTTTTTCTTATAAGATTCCTGTCTACACAGGAATTAGTACCCGATTTAACAATTCAACATATATGTTGATGCCTTCTTCAATTTCATTCAAATAAATAAATTCATCTGCCGAATGCGAACGTGTACTGTCACCAGGACCCAATTTTAAAGACGGACAGGTTAGCACCGCTTGATCTGACAATGTTGGTGACCCATACGTTGTGCGTCCTATGGCAATTCCTGCTTTTACCAACTCGTGGTCTGCCGGAATGGATGATGAATTTAATCGTAAACTTCTTGGTGTGATACTGTAACAAGGCGCCTGTTTTTGTAAGATATCTGCAATTTCAGCATTGGTGTATTTGTCATTAACACGCACATCAATAACCAAATCCACATCAGCTGGCACTACATTGTGCTGTTTGCCGCCATTAATCTGCGTGACCGTTAGTTTTACATCTCCCAAAACTTTAGACGTTTTTTCAAACTTAAAATCCTTAAACCATTGCAATGCCTTAATGGTATTATAAATGGCGTTATCATCATTGGGGTGCGCCGCATGACTAGGAGTGCCTTTTACTTTGGCATCGAAGACCACCAATCCTTTTTCTGCAATGGCCAAATTCATTAAGGTTGGTTCACCCACAATGGCCACATCTACCTTTGGAATAATTGATAACATACTGTTTAACCCATCGGGTCCACTGCTTTCTTCTTCCGCAGAAGCAACCAAAACCAAATTATATTTTAAATGCTCTTGACTATAAAAATAAGTAAACGTTGCCATTAATGACACCAAACATCCACCAGCATCATTACTACCTAGGCCGAATAATTTTCCGTCTTCAACAATCGCCTTAAACGGATCTTTGGTATAGGCCGAATTTGGCTTAACCGTATCATGATGCGAGTTGAGCAATAATGTTGGTTTATTCTTGTCAAAGTGCCTGTTGATGGCCCAAACATTGTTTTTAGTTCGATTATAGTCCATGTTATAACGCTTAAACCAAGCTTCTATAAGCTGGGCTGTCTGATCTTCCTCAGATGAAAACGACTGGGTCTCTATCAACTGTTTTAGCAGTGATATGGCATCGTTGGTTAATTGGTCTAGCGTCATATTATAAGGTTATTCTTGTAAAATTATCATTTTCTTTTGTGAGCATGGATATATTTCCCATGTTAATTGTTGTCACGCCATGTTGCAAAGCATTAAAACAGTTTTCCAACTTTGGTAGCATGCCGTCTGCAATAATTCCCTCATTCAACAAATCCTTGTAAATCTTGGAATCGATATGCTTTATCACTGAATTTTTATCGTTAATATCTTTTAAAACACCATCTAGTTCAAAACAATAATAAATGGATGTTTCATATAAATGACTCATTCCAATAGCCAATTGCGAGGTAATGGTATCTGCATTGGTGTTTAACAGTTGTCCGTTTCCATCATGCGTAATGGCGCAAAACACAGGAACAAAACCTGCTTGCATTAAAGCGTCAACTGACTTGAAATTAACTTGCTTTACATCACCTACAAAACCGTAATCTATATCTTTGACCGGGCGTTTTTCTGAAACTATACTGTTCACATCAGCCCCTGTTAATCCTATGGCATTGGTGTTAAAAGCTTGCAATTGGGCTACCATGTTTTTGTTGACCAAGCCACCATACACCATGGTTATGACTTCTAAGGTCTCGGCATCGGTAATACGCCTGCCATTAACCATTTTAGATTCTATGCCTAATTTTGAAGCCATGCTTGTTGCTCGTTTTCCGCCACCGTGAACCAAAATCTTTTTGCCTTCTATGCTTGAGAATAGTTTTAAAAACGCTTTTAAAGAAGACTGATCTTCAATGATATTACCTCCAATTTTTACTATGGATAGTTTTTCCATTTATAATTTAATTTGTCATTACGAGGAGTTTCCGACGAAGTAATCTATTTCTATTGAGAGATTGCTTCAATCGTTCCTCTTTCGCAATGACGTTATCTAATTTCTTTAGTTTCCAATATTTTTTTCAACACCAATTGTGCAGCATACGTTCTGTTATTGGCTTGCTGAATGACAATGGAACTGTCACTATCCAAAACGGCATCTTCCACTATAAGATTTCGTCTTACGGGCAAACAATGCATAAATTTAGCATTTCCTATTTTTTCTTTGGTAATCATCCAATTAGGGTCTGTGTTCAATATTTTCCCATAATCACTGTAGCTACTCCAGTTTTTGACATATATAAAATCAGCATCTTTAAAAGCCTCTTCTTGATTATGGATAATTGGCGTGTTACCTGTTATATCTGGATTCAAATCATAACCTTCTGGATTGGTAATCACCAAATCTACCTCCATTTTTTGCATGGCTTGCGTAAAACTATTGGCTACGGCATGAGGCAAAGCCTTCACATGAGGCGCCCAACTTAAAACCACTTTTGGTTTTGTTTTCTTAGAATATTCTGAAATGGTAATAGCATCGGTAAAGCCTTGTAACGGGTGCTCAGTGGCACTTTCCATATTCACAATAGGAACAGATGCGTATTTAACAAAAGATCTCAAGACATATTCACTTTCGTCCTTGGCTTTATCAGTCAATGTTGGAAAGGCTCTAACAGCAATAATATCGCAATACTGCGATACCACAGCAGCAGCTTCTTTTATGTGTTCTGCCGTAACTCCGTTCATGATGGTTCCGTCACCAAATTCAATGCCCCAAGCGTCACCAGACACGTTCATCACAATAGGATTCATGCCTAAATTTAAAGCCGCTTTTTGGGTGCTTAATCGCGTTCGCAAACTAGAGTTAAAAAACAACAATCCAATGGTCTTGTTCTTTCCTAAATCAATATTCTTTAATGGATTGGCTTTTATGGCCTTGGCCTCCTCTATCCAAGCATGGATGTTATCTATATCATGTATGGAGGTGTAATGTTTCATCTTGTATTATTTTATTTTGGTAAATGGCACTGTACTGTTCATGGCATTGATCATAAAATGATCTTCCAATCCATTTACAATCCACGTTTCAATATTTGCTTTTTTTGCAACTGATGCCGCATCAATTTTTGATTGCATACCCCCGCTTCCGTGGGATGATTTTGAGCTTACAACCTCAGCTTGCAATTGTTTGAAATCCTCAACCTCTTCAATGGTTTTCAAGGTTTTAGATTCTATGGATTCCTTCGTGTAAATCCCATTGGTGTTGGTTGCAATTACAAACAAATCCACTTTTAAAAGAGCCGCTGTAAGAGCGGCCAATTTATCATTATCACCAAATTTAATCTCATCGGTTGCTACGGTATCATTTTCGTTGATAATAGGAATATAATTATTGCTAACCAGCACATTAATGGTATTGACAATATTGGTCTTACTTTCCTGTCTTTCAAAATCCGAATAGGATAATAAACACTGGGAAGTCAACAACCCAGCTTCCCTGAATATTTCCTGATAAATACGAATTAAATGGGGTTGACCAATAGATGCCAAGGCTTGCTTGACGTTAATATCCCTTCCCTTGCTCTCTAGCTTTACAAATTGTTTCGCTACGGCAATAGCACCAGAACTCACAATAATAAACTCACAGGTATCTTGTAACAAGGCTATTTGATTGGCGATATCCTCAATTTTACCTCTTGAAATATTATCGGTTTCCTTGGTAAGCGTATTGGAGCCAACCTTTAATAAAATGCGCTTTTTTTTCACTTATTATCGTATTTGTCCGTTCCCATAAATGTACCATTTGTTGGTTACCAAATGTTGCAACCCAATCGGGCCTCTTTGGTGTAATTTATCGGTGCTAATGGCCAGCTCACCACCTAATCCTAATTGGCTACCATCGGTAAATCGGGTTGAGGCATTGTGGTAAACGGCAGCATTATCCACATTCTCCATAAATGCTTTAGCTACCGTGTCATTTTTAGTAATGATTGATGATGAATGCCCACCTGAATATTTGTTTATCTTGGCAATGGCATCTTCGTTGGAACTGATTTCAGCAATAACAATTTTAAAGTCCAAAAATTCTTGATACCAAATATCTTCGGATTCAAAAGCGTCAACACTTTCATGTTTTGAAAGCGCTTCATCCCCCAAAATTTCAACGTCAAATGCTTTAAGCTTAGAAATCAGTGTTTTTATAAACGCTTCCTTATTCGGAAGATTTTCATCAATCAACACTTTATCCAAGGCATTACAAGCTGATATCTTAGCCGTTTTGGCATTAATGATCACATCCAATGCAATATCCAAATCGGCTTCCTTATGCACATACACAAAATTGTTTCCACGCCCACTGATAATGACAGGACAGGTAGCGTGTTGTTTTACAAAAGCAATTAAACGCTCACCACCCCTTGGCACAATTAAATCAACTTGTTGTGTTGGATTTTCTAAAAATGCTTGGGTTTCGGTTCTGTTGAATTGTAAATATTCTACCCAATCTGTTGAAATGCCGTTATCTTGTAATGCCTGATGCCAAAGGTCAACAATTTTTAAATTGGATTTTGTTGATTCCTTTCCGCCCTTAAGCAAAATTTTGTTTCCGGATTTAAAAGCAATACCGGCCGCTTCAACCGTTACATCTGGTCGGGATTCGTAAATGATTAAAACCGTTCCAAACGAGGCGGTTTTGTTATAAACCTGCATACCGTTTTCATGTTTAAATCTAAAACGTTCTACACCTACTGGGTCATCCTGTGAGGCCAAATGCATGACCGATTTTATCATCTCATCCACTTTGGAATCGTCAACTTTTAAACGATCATACATAGAGATGTCCTCACCTTTATAGTTTTCTAAATCTGTTTTATTGATACTTATTATCGCATCCCTTTCTTGTTCTAACAATGTTGCCATTTTAAGCAACACTTTATTTCTCCATTCAATTGATAGTAATGTATTCATTTGTTGATTTTTATTTTTTAAATTTTTATAATGCCTGTCTTAGCGCTTCAAAAAACTGGTCAACATGCGTTTTTTTAATACTAAGAGGTGGCAATATTCGTATTAACTTTTTGTTTGATGCACCCCCTGTAAATATGTGATGCTCATAAATTAGTTTTTTTCTGAGTTCAGCTACTTCAAAATCAAATTCCAAACCAAGCATTAAACCTTTTCCTTTAATGTTTTTGATTTCTGGAATTGTTGACGCTTTTGAAATAAAATAGTCTGATATCTCATTCACGTTGTCTATTAAATTGTCTGTTTCCAACGTGTTTAATACCGCTAGTCCGGCGGCACATGCCAAATGATTGCCTCCAAACGTGGTACCCAATAAACCGTATTTAGCCTCAATACTTGGATGTATTAAAACCCCTCCTATTGGAAACCCATTGCCCATACCTTTTGCAATGGATATGATTTCTGGTGTTACCTTATAGTGCTGAAAAGCAAAAAACTTTCCAGAACGTCCGTAACCAGATTGCACTTCATCGGCTATTAAAAACGTGTTGTTAGCTTTACAAAGTGTATCAACTTGTTCAAAAAACTCAGCGGTTCCTTGGTCCAATCCGCCAACACCTTGAATAAACTCCACGATAACGGCACATACATCGCCTTTTTCCAATTCTCTCTTAACACCTTCAATGTCATTCAATGCCAAAAAAGTAACTTGCTGTTGGGCATTTATGGGCGCAATGATTGATGGATTGTCAGTAGCCGCAACTGCAGCCGATGTTCGTCCGTGAAAGCTATTGTTAAAAGCAATAACCCGTGCTTTATTGGTTTTAAAGGAAGCTAGTTTTAGGGCATTTTCATTAGCTTCAGCACCAGAATTGCACAAAAATAATTGATAATCTTTACAATCCGAAATTTCTTCCAATCTTTTGGCCAATTCAACCTGCAATGGGTTTTGTATGGCATTGGAATAAAATCCCAAATTAGCTACTTGATTGCTGACTGCATTGACATAATTTGGATGCGAATGCCCAATGGAAATAACGGCATGGCCTCCATAAAGGTCTAAATATTCTGTTCCCTTGTCGTCATAAACATGAACATCGTTGCCCTTAACGGGTGTTACATTATATAGTGGATAAACGTCAAATAATGGCATCTTAATTCTTTTTAATTTGATTGATTTTTTCAAACGAAGCCACGATACCTTGTATCAAAGCCGAACTTAAACCTTGGTGTTCCATAGCATTTAACCCTTCAATAGTACAACCACTTGGCGTGGTTACACGGTCAATTTCCTGCTCTGGGTGTTTACCCGATTCAATTAACAAACTGGCCGCTCCAAAACAGGTTTGTGTAGCCAACTCATGCGCTTGCTCGGCCTCAAAACCTAACTGAATAGCGCCTTGGGTAGTGGCCCGTACCAAGCGCATCCAAAAGGCAATACCACTGGCACAAATAACCGTTGCTGCCTGTACCAAATCTTCAGGAATGGCCATGGTAGTTCCTAATTGATTGAAAATATTTTCGGCTAAAATCACTTTATCCTGAGCTTGTTTATTGGCTGCAATGCAGGTCATGGATTTCCCAATTGAGATAGCCGTATTGGGCATCACCCTGATGATGTTTTTATCACTTCCTATAATGCTTTCAATCCTGGCGATATCAACACCTGCAGCCACCGAAATAACCACATGGTCTTTAGTAATGATATCAGCAACACTCTCTAATACTCCGTTTATATGTTTTGGTTGTAGCGCAAAAATGACCATCTCAGACTCTGCAACAGCTAACAAATTATCATTGGTTACCGTTACATTTTTTAAGGTCTTGTAATCATTTACGTTTGCCGTATTTTTATCACTTAAATACAACGAGGTAAACGTGTTGTTTTTAATGAGCCCTTTGGCTATTGAGCTTCCTAAATTACCGGTTCCTATAATGGCTATTTTCATGTTATATTTTTTTAAATGGATTCCTGCCTGCGCAGGAATGACAAATAGTTTAAAAATAATTGGCCTTTAACTGTAATCCTTCAGTTTCATCAAATCCAAACAGCAAATTCATATTTTGAATGGCTTGACCAGAGGCACCTTTTAATAAATTATCAATGATACTTGTTATGAGCAATTTATTGTTGTGTTTGTGCAAATGAATCAAACAGTTATTGGTGTTGACCACTTGTTTTAAATGCAAGTCTTCATCAGACACAAAGGTGAATTTGGCATCTTTATAAAATGACTTATACAGTTTCTTCGCTTCTTCTAAAGATCCATCAAAATCCGTATAAACGGTTGCAAAAATTCCTCTGGAGAAATTACCCCTGTTTGGCATAAACAAAATCTCTGATGAACAATCATTCTGTAATTGCTTAACCGATTGATTGATTTCGCCTAAATGTTGATGCGTAAAGGGTTTATAATAGGAAAAATTATTGTCACGCCACGTAAAATGGGTGGTTTCAGATAAGGATGTTCCCGCACCTGTGGCTCCTGTAACAGCATTAACATGCACATCGGTCTTTAACAAACCCTTGTTTGCCAAAGGCAACAATGCCAACTGAATGGCCGTTGCAAAACAACCTGGATTGGCAATATAATCCGCTGTTTTAATAACGTCTTTTTGAAGCTCAGGCAATCCATACACAAAGGTTTTGTTCTCAAACACCTTATCTTTTTCCAATCTAAAATCATTGCCCAAATCAATAATCTTCGTATTTTCTGAAAACGTATTGGCTTTTAAAAACTTTACTGAATTACCATGTCCTAAACACAAAAACAAGACATCGACATTTGGATTGATGGTGTCCGTGAATTTCAAATCCAAACGGCCCTCTAAATCCTGATGTACCTTGCTTATTTTGTTACCAGCATTTGAGGTGCTGTAAACAAAATTAATGTCTGCTTTGTCATGAAATATCAACAGTCTAATCAGTTCACCTGCCGTATAACCTGCGCCTCCAATAATGCCAACTTGTATCATGTTTATGAATTTACTTGTTGATAGATTCTATTTTGATTGCCCAGGATTTTAATAAATCCTTTGGCTTCTTCAGGTGTCCATCCTTTACTTTCTTCACCATAACTTCCAAATTTAGCATTCATTAAATCGTGTTTAGAATGGATGCCGTCTAAACTGAAATGGTACGGTTTCAAGGTCACAAACACATCACCGCTTACTTTGTCTTGGCTACTTTCCAAAAAGGCTTCGATATCTCTCATTACCGGATCTAGATATTGTCCTTCATGTAAATGCATACCATAGAAACTTGACAAATACTCTTTATGCTGTAATTGCCATTTGGTCAAGGTATGTTTTTCCAATAAATGATGCGCTTTTATGGTGATTAAAGCTGCAGGTGCTTCAAAACCCACACGCCCTTTAATACCAACAATAGTATCGCCTACATGAATATCCCGACCAATAGCATAAGCAGAGGCTAAATTATTCAATACCTCAATATTCAGCTCAGGATCATTGCTTACGCCGTTTACAGCGACTAATTCACCTTTTTCAAAAGTCAACTTAACTTTCTCCTCATCGGTATGTTTTAACTGTGATGGATAGGCTTCATTGGGTAACGGTTTTTCAGATGTTAAGGTTTCTTGTCCGCCAACACTGGTTCCCCAAAGCCCTTTATTGATAGAATACTTGGCTTTTTCCCAAGACATATCAATACCATTAGCTTTTAAATATTCTATTTCTTGTTGTCTGGTTAATTTTTCATCTCTAATAGGCGTGATGATTTGAATGTCTGGTGCCAGTGTTTGAAAAATCATATCAAACCGTACTTGGTCATTTCCTGCTCCTGTACTTCCGTGGGCAATATATTCTGCACCTATGCTTTTTGCATACTCCACAATTTCAATGGCTTGAATAATACGCTCGGCACTTACAGACAAAGGATAGGTATTATTTTTTAATACGTTACCAAACACCAAATACTTAATGACCTTTTGATAAAAAGAAGGTACCGCATTGATATTTTTGTAGGTTGACACACCCATTTTATAAGCATTTGACTCAATATGGTCTATTTCCTGTTGCGTAAACCCTCCCGTGTTGACACTCACGGCATGGACTTCATATCCTTTGGACAGGCTAACGGCACAATAAGACGTATCTAATCCGCCACTGTAGGCTATCACTAATTTTTTTGTTGAACTCATTTCTTATCTTTTTTTAAAAACATGGTTTCCTTGATATGTTTCAACCTGTTAAAAACCTTTTCTTTAATTTTTTTATGTTTATGTTCTTTCTCTTTAGGATCGTATAACATACCTGTGCACAAACACATTTTTCTGTTGGTTCGTGTTAACACATCGTAGTTTCTACAGGTTTGGCAACCATCCCAAAACGTGGGGTCATCGGTCAATTCTGAAAACGGAACAGGCTTATACCCCAAGTCCGTATTCATTTTCATAACTGCAAGTCCCGTAGTAATACTAAAAACTTTTGCATCGGGGAACTTGTTTCTGGAATGCTGAAATACTTTATGCTTAATTTTCTTTGCCAGACCTGCATTTCTATAATCGGGATGTACAATCAAACCAGAGTTGGCTACAAACTTACCGTGTCCCCATTTTTCAATATAACAAAACCCTGCAAATTTATCACCGTCCAATGCAATAACCGCATTACCGTTTTCCATTTTGGTAGTAATATATTCAGGAGTACGTCTAGCAATACCCGTGCCCCTTACTGCAGCAGACTCAGCAATGGTCTCGCATATAATCTCGGCATATTTGCTATGTGATTTATCAGCAATTACAATGTCCATGTATTGTATTGTTTTTATTAAATTAAAATTAATGCTTATTGTTTAAGATACTGAACTGGACTCACCTAGCTCAAAAAATAGATTGACACCCTTACGGGCGACGGGGAAAAATATGGCACATGAAATAGTGGTTAATTGACCTACTAACTATGTTTTGAAATGCTATGAATGAATATTTGTACACTAAATAAAAAATTAAAATTACGTATTGGTTTTGCTGTTTGAAAAGACTAAAAGCGACGACGAGGTGACCTCGCGCGCAAACCGGGTGATGAAGGACGTATTTTATTTTTTAATGTATTCATGAATGTAAAATTAAAATTTTATTTAATACACTTTGTTGTATTACTAGAGAAATTCACAAAAATTATCAATTTCTCTAGTTTTCAACAGTTTTTATTCTAATTATTGACTTTTTTGATAATTATTTTATTAAAATAATTATTCTACAATAAACTTACCGCGCATCATGGTATAATGTCCTGGAAAGCTACATAAAAACTCATAGGTTCCAGCTTCTGGCGCATCAAACTCGATAGATGTTGCTTGGCCTCCTCCTATCAGGTCTGTATGGGCTATGATATCACTGGAATCTTTTGGTATGTACTTGTTATCTCTTTGGGTAGAAGCTTCAGTTGCAAATGCTACTAAATCTGTTCCTTTTTTTAATAATACAAAATTATGCCCCATTACATTGACACCCAATTTACCTACATGGCGTAAGGTAAGCTTAACCTTTTGGCCCGACTTAACCTTAATTTCTTTAGTGTTATACTGCATCATATCATTGGCCGTTAACACAATATTAGCAACGTTATCCTCGGTTTTTGTTTCAGAAGCTTTTTGTGTATTGGATTTTTCATACGTAAAACCGTCTTTCTTTTTGTCCTCTTTGTTTCCACACCCCATCAACAATATCACTGAAAAAAGACATAATAACTGAAATCTACTCATCTTCATATTAAAAAAATTTTACTGCATTAAACAAAACGTTCTATAAAATATAATCCGTACTTATAAAATTGGATGTTTTCTTGTCTAACAACTCATTTAAAATGGCATTATTGTAATCGTTATCTTTGGAGGCCACAAAGGTTCTAATGGAGAATGAACGCAACGCATCATGCACACTTAGGGTGCTGAAGGCAGAATCTTTTCGACCTGTAAATGGATACACGTCTGGACCTCGTTGGCAAGAACTGTTCAAGTTTACACGACATACCAAATTCACCAAGGTATCAATTAAGGGCGCCAATCGTTTAACATCTTTTCCAAAGATACTTACTTGTTGTCCGTAATTGGATTCTGCCATATCATCCAAAGGTTCTTCTATTTTTGTAAAAGGCAGAACAGGAATTACTGGTCCAAACTGTTCTTCTTTAAATACTCGCATATTTTTATTTACGGGATACAAAACAGCTGGATATATATAATTATCTGTGATTTCTCCTCCTTTGTCATTAATGATTTTTGCCCCTTGTTCCAAAGCATCATCAATAAGCTCTTTAATGTAAGCCGGTTTATCTTTTTCAGGAAGCGGTGTTAGTTTTACGCCGGGCTCCCATGGATTTCCAAATTTAAGAGCATCGACTCGTTTAGCGAATCGATTGTTAAATTCATCCACAATATCTTTATGAACATACAGCACTTTTAAAGCCGTACAACGCTGTCCATTAAATGATAAGGTTCCCGCAATACATTCATCAATTGCCAAATCCAAATCGGCATCGGGCAAGACGATAGCAGGGTTTTTGGCTTCAAGACCCAAAACCAAACGCAACCTGTTTTTCTTTGGGTGAATGGTTTGCAAGGCATTTGCAGACGTACTATTTCCAATTAATGCCAACACATCTACTTTTCCAGACTCCATAATTGGTGATGCCACTGCACGGCCTCTACCAAAAATAATATTAACAACCCCTTTTGGAAAACTTTTTTGAAAGGCTTCCATTAATGGTGCAATCAATAAAACACCGTGTTTTGCCGGTTTAAATATGGCTGTATTACCCATTATTAACGCTGGAATAAGCAAACAAAAAGTCTCATTAAGCGGATAATTATATGGGCCTAAGCACAATACAACCCCAAGCGGACCTCTACGGATGTGGGCATAAATGCCATCACTTTTCCTGAATTTGGCACTATCCCGATCCATCTGCTTATAATCTTCAATGGTATCATAAATGTAATCAACTGTTCTGTCAAACTCTTTTTCTGAATCTGGTAAGTTTTTGCCAATTTCCCACATCAATAATTTTACAACCTCTTCTCGCTTGGTCTTCATTAGTTCCACAAAAGTCTCCATACATTTTATCCTATCTGAAACTTTCATGGTTGGCCATAGTCCTTGTCCTTTATCATAAGCAGAACAAGCTGACTCCAAAACCTCCAAGGCCTCTTCTCTGCCTTGGTTGGGAATACTTCCCAGTAAAGTCGGTTTATACTCTTTAGTTGACGAAATTGTTGAATATATATTGGACGTTTCCCCTTTCCATTTTTTTAATTCACCAGACACTAAATAGGTGTCTTGGTGTAAAAGAGAGTTGATTTTATAGGCTTCTGGGATTTCTGAAAACGGTCTGTTCATAAATAAAATTTTTGTTTAAAAACTATAGGCTAATATACTTATATTTTCGCTGAAAAGTGTTTCTTAAAAAGACTTATATTGAAAAAATAACATTTCAATAGCGATTTAATTACTTGAAAACAAATAACTTACAACGAAAACGTTTTCGTGTGATAAAACAAAAAAGACACAATGCAAGTTTTAAGGCTTACACTAAAAATTGAAATAGATCCGGTTTGTTATTAAGGTAATCCCCATAAAAATTATGAAGCTTCATTTTGGTGATTAGTGGCTCTAAATCGTCAGCAGATTTTAATTCAATACCAACAACAGCAGACCCATTTTCACGATTGGTTTTTTTAGCGTACTGAAAATAAGTGATATCGTCATTTGGCCCCAAAATATCAACCACAAACTCTCTCAAGGCTCCTGCACGCTGCGGAAACGTAACTATAAAATAGTGCTTTAAATTGGCATACAACAAAGCTCGCTCCTTGATTTCAGGTGTCCTGGTAATGTCATTATTACTGCCACTAACTATACAAACAACGTTTTTATCTTTTATCTGGTCTGCATAAAAATCAAGTGCTGAAATGCTTAAAGCACCAGCTGGCTCAACTACAATAGCATCTTTGTTGTAAAGCTCTAGAATGGTTTGGCATACTTTTCCTTCTGGAACTGTTATCATGGCGTGTAAATTCTCTTTGCAGATAGGAAAGGTGAGGTTTCCCACACGCTTTACAGCAGCGCCATCAATAAATTTCTCTATATGCTTTAGCTCTGTATTTTTATTGTTTTTTATGGAAACAGACATGGATGGGGCGCCTTCTGGCTCTACCCCAATGATTTTTGTGTTGGGCGACAGTTCTTTAAAAACAGTTGATAATCCTGCTGCTAATCCGCCACCGCCAACCGGAACAAAAATATAATCAATTGGTTCTTTAGTTTGTTTTAACAATTCTAAAGCAATGGTTGCTTGTCCTTCAATAACCTTTTCATCATCAAACGGATGAATAAATGTTTTATTTAATTGCTCACAAGCTTGCATGGCAGCATGGTAAGCATCATCAAATGTATCGCCATGCAGTACAACATCAATATAGTCTTCACCAAACATCCGTACCTGTTCAACTTTTTGATTTGGAGTTGGCGCAGGAATATATATGGTGCCTTTTATTTTTAATAATTTACAAGATAATGCAACCCCTTGGGCATGGTTTCCAGCACTGGCACACACAATACCATTTTCCTTTTCATTTTCAGACAAGGAAGACATCCTATTGTACGCACCACGAATTTTGTAAGACCTAACTAGCTGTAAATCCTCACGCTTGAATAAAATGTGACTTTGAAATTTTTTCGAATACTGGAAGTTTTCGATTAAAGGCGTTATTGAAGCCACATCCTTTAATTTTAAGGATGCAGCCTCAATAGCCTTTAAACTTGGGTAATATGTAGTTTTAGTTTGCACAAATTGTTATGCTAAAACAGATGCTTCAGCACTTTCTGGGGTTTTTACAACTTTCATTGCCGTCATAGATGCCCTTAAAACGGCTCCTATTTTTTCAACTGGATGGTTTCTAATGACTTTATTAACGGCTATTAATTTTTTGTTATCTACACCATTATCTTTAGCAAACGGCTTTCCAATTACATCGGCTTTAACCGTTTTCATGAAATCTTTCAATAATGGTTTACACGCATGATCAAATAGATAGCATCCGTATTCCGCTGTGTCAGATATAACCCTGTTCATTTCATATAACTTTTTACGCGCAATGGTATTGGCAATCAACGGTGTTTCATGCAATGATTCGTAGTAAGCAGAGGCATCTATGATTCCAGATTCTGTCATGGTTTCAAAAGCCAACTCAACACCTGCTCGTACAAAGGCCACCAATAAAGTTCCATGGTCAAAATACTCTTGTTCAGAAATTTCAGCACTAGTAATTGGTGTTTTTTCAAAGGCTGTTTCACCTGTTGCAGCTCTCCATGTTAATAGATTTTTGTCATCATTGGCCCAATCTTCCATCATGGTTTTTGAAAAATGCCCAGACATGATGTCATCCATATGTTTTTGGAACAACGGACGCATGATGTCTTTTAATTCTTCTGATAATTCAAATGCTTTTATTTTAGCTGGATTAGACAATCTATCCATCATATTGGTAATACCACCGTGTTTTAAGGCTTCGGTAATGGTTTCCCATCCGTATTGAATCAATTTGGCCGCATAGCCAGGCTCAATTCCTTCTTCAACCATTTTATCAAACGATAAGATAGCACCTGTTTGCAACACACCACATAAAATGGTTTGCTCACCCATTAAATCACTTTTAACCTCAGCTACAAAAGAAGATTCCAATACCCCTGCTCTATCGCCCCCTGTTGCAACAGCATAAGCTTTGGCTTGCGCCAATCCTTTTCCTTCTGGATCATTTTCTGGATGAACCGCAATCAATGTTGGCACTCCAAAACCACGTTTGTATTCTTCCCTTACTTCAGATCCTGGGCATTTTGGTGCCACCATAATCACGGTAAGGTCTTTACGGATTTGCATCCCTTCTTCAACAATATTAAACCCGTGAGAATAGGATAAGGTTGCTCCTTTTTTCATCAATGGCATAACCGCATTAATAACACTGGTGTGTTGTTTGTCTGGTGTTAAATTCAATACCAAATCAGCTGTTGGGATTAACTCTTGATACGTTCCAACTGTAAAGCCATTATCCGTTGCATTTTTATATGATGCGCGTTTTTCTGCAATGGCTGCATCACGTAAGGCATACGAAATATCCAATCCTGAATCTCTCATGTTTAACCCTTGGTTAAGCCCTTGGGCACCACATCCAACAATGACTATTTTTTTTCCTTTTAAAACATTGACTCCATCTTGAAATTCTGAAGATTCCATAAATCTACACTTCGACAGTTGGTCCAGTTGGTTTCTCAACGAAAGTGTATTAAAATAATTTCCCATTTTTAATTGTTTATTATTGATTATTGAATGCCAAAAGCATTTCGGTTATTTTCATTTCATCTTTTGTAACGGCAATTCTTCCTGAGCGAACAAATTGCATGATGCCAAAGGCATTTAAGTCTCTGCGAAGTGCTTCAATCTCATGCCGTCTGCCTGATTTTTCAAGTACAAAAAACTCTTTATTTACGGTCACAATAGTTGTATTGCTTTCCTTTATGATATTTTGAATTTGAGGCTCTTCAAACAACAACGCCGATTTTATCTTGAACATACATGATTCGGTAAAAATAGTTTGCTCATCTGTATGGTAATAGGCGCGTATGGTTTCTACTTGCTTTTCTATTTGTTTAACAACTTTCTTGGCTTGATCCTCTGTAATATTTACAACGATTACAAATCGGTTAACACCCTCAATTTCAGACTGCGAGGTTGTCAAACTTTCAATGTTGATATGTCTGCGTTGAAAAATTGCTGAGATTCGATTTAACAACCCAATATTGTTTTCGGTATAAATCGATATGGTAAATGTTTTGATGTCTTCGTTCATTTCTTTATGTCTAAAACTTAACTTAATCTGATATCTGAAACAGAAGCTCCAGATGGAATCATAGGAAACACATTATCCTCTTTCTCAACACAAACCTCTAAGAAATAGGCGTCTTTTGAAGCAATCATTTCTTTAACGGCATCGGCCAATTCTTCTCGTTTAGTAACCCGTTTTGCTTCAATATAATATCCTTTTGCTATGGTCACAAAATCTGGATTTGCCATTTCTGTTGACGCATAGCGTTTGTCAAAAAACAATTGCTGCCATTGGCGTACCATACCTAAAAAGTCATTATTAAGCACGACGATTTTTACAGGCACTTTTGTTTGGAAAATAGTTCCCAATTCTTGAATGGTCATTTGGTAACCGCCATCACCAGAAATAGAAATCACTTCTCGGTCCGGAGCTGCCATTTTTGCTCCAATAGCGGCCGGAAGACCAAAGCCCATGGTACCTAATCCGCCAGAGGTAATATTACTTTTTGTGATATTAAAATCTGCATATCGGCAAGCAATCATTTGATGTTGTCCCACATCGGTCACAATGGCTGCATTTCCTTTTGTTTGGGCATTGATTTCCTTAAGAACTTCACCCATGGTCAATCCTTCCTTAACAGGATGTAAATCGTGTTTTATGACTTTTTCAAATTCGATATCATATAAATCCTTAAACTCTTGAAGCCATTCTGGGTGTGAATTAGCATTTAATAATGGCAAAAGCCCTGCTAAACTTACTTTAGAATCACCTAAAACAGCAATATCGGTTTTTACGTTTTTATCAACCTCGGCAGGATCTATTTCAAAATGGATGACCTTAGCTTGTTTGGCGTATGTTCTTAAATCGCCCGTAACACGGTCATCAAAACGCATCCCGATGGCAATAAGTACATCACATTCGTTGGTTAATTTATTGGGTGCATAATTACCGTGCATACCAACCATACCGACATTTAGCGGATGAGATGTTGGCAAAGCCGAAGCGCCTAAAATAGTCCAAGCAGAAGGAATACCGGCTTTTTCAATAACGGCTTTCAATTCATTTTCGGCCTTACCAAGAATAACGCCTTGTCCCCATACAATCAATGGTTTTTTAGCTTTATTAATTAATGCTGCCGCAGCCTCCAAAGATTCCTGACTTGTTTTAGGAATTGGATTATAACTGCGTATTCCAGTGCATTTGCTATATGAAAAATCGAATTCCTCAAATTGGGCATCCTTTGTAATATCAATCAATACCGGCCCTGGGCGTCCACTTTTAGCAATATAAAACGCCTTGGCGATCACTTCAGGAATTTCAGAGGCTTTAGTAACCTGATGGTTCCATTTGGTGACCGGAGTGGAAATACCAACAATATCCGTTTCTTGAAACGCATCACTTCCCAACAAATGAGAGGCCACTTGACCTGTAATGCACACGATGGGTGTAGAATCTATTTGTGCATCTGCAATACCCGTAATCAAATTGGTGGCTCCCGGGCCTGATGTAGCCATGGCGACACCCACTCTGCCTGAAATACGGGCATAGCCTTGGGCCGCATGTGCAGCGCCTTGTTCATGTCTTGTTAATACATGATGGATTTGATCCCTAAATTTATACAACTCATCATACACAGGCATGATAGCACCTCCTGGGTAACCATAAAGCACATCGACTCCTTCTTCTATTAAGCATCTTATGATAGCTTCACTACCAGTAATACGTTGGGTTTTTTGAGCCACTGCTTCTGTTTTGATTTTTGTTTCTGTATTCATACGTCTCACTTAAAATTCATCGGTAACGCATCCTCTTGATGCTGATGAAACGGTTCTTGCATATTTATAAAGTACACCTCGGTCGAATTTTAATTTTGGTGCTGTCCACTTTTGTTTTCTTTGTTGTAATTCTTCATCTGAAACGTCCAACGAAATGGTATTGGTTTCAGCATCGATTGTTATGATGTCCCCGTCTTTTACTAAAGCAATGTTACCACCATCTTGCGCCTCAGGCGTGATGTGCCCCACTACAAATCCATGTGTTCCTCCAGAGAAACGTCCGTCAGTAATCAAGGCCACATCCTTTCCTAGTCCAGCTCCCATTATGGCCGCTGTAGGTTTCAACATTTCAGGCATGCCTGGGCCGCCTTTAGGGCCTTCATACCGAATGACCACAACATCACCTTTTTCCACTTTTCCATCTCTAATTCCATCATTAGCGTCATATTCGCCATCAAATACCTTGGCTTTCCCTTGAAAGCGCAATCCTTCTTTTCCGGTAATCTTGGCTACACTACCCTCTGTGGCTAAATTGCCATATAGCATGCGTAAATGTCCTGAAATTTTAATTGGGTTTTCAAGTGGTTTTATCACGTCTTGTCCTTCTGATAAATCTGGAACATCCAATAGGTTTTCTGCTAATGTTTTTCCTGTTACGGTCAAACAATCGCCATGCAACAGACCTTTTTTCAATAGATATTTTAAAACGGCAGGAATACCGCCAACGGCATGGACATCTTCCATTAAATATTTACCGCTAGGTTTTAAATCGGCAAGGAATGGCGTGTTATCACTAATGTTTTGAAAATCCTTTAAGGTAAAATCTATTTGAGCTGCTCTGGCTATGGCCAAAAAGTGTAATACAGCATTGGTAGAACCTCCTAAAATAGTCACCAACCTTATGGCATTTTCCAAAGACTTTCTGGTGATGATATCTGAAGGTTTAATATCCTTTTCTAGTAATACGCGCATGGCTTCACCAGCTTTTATGGCTTCTTCCCTTTTTTCTTTTCCTGTTGCTGGATTTGATGAGTTGTAAGGCAACGCCATTCCCAAAGCTTCAATGGCAGACGCCATGGTATTAGCCGTGTACATACCACCACACGCTCCAGCGCCTGGGCACGCTTTTTGAACAATACTTTTAAACTCAGCTTCGCTCATGGTTCCCGCCACTTTACTTCCCCAAGCTTCAAAAGCTGATACAACATCCAGTTTTTTACCTTCATGACAACCAGAATCAATGGTTCCACCATATACTAAAATTGAGGGTCTGTTCAAACGAATCATGGCCATTAAAGCCCCAGGCATATTTTTATCACATCCCACAACAGTAATTAACCCATCATAACTCATGGCTTGCACCACCGTTTCCATGGAGTCTGCTATAATATCCCGAGAAGGCAATGAATAACGCATGCCTGGCGTTCCCATAGAGATACCATCACTCACACCAATGGTATTAAAAATGAGTCCGACAATATCTTCATTTTGCGTACCCTCTTTTACCAGTTTAGCCAAATCATTCAAATGCATGTTACAAGGATTCCCTTCATAACCTGTACTGGCTATTCCAACCATGGGTTTGTAAAAATCTTCGTCTGTCAATCCAATGGCGTGCAACATAGCCTGAGCCGCTGGTTGTGTTGGATCCTGAGTAACTGTCTTACTATATTTATTGAGTTTATTCATGTTTATATGGATAATAATGTTCGTTATCCGAGTTTAAATGTTTTAAAAAATTATTCGAAATTAATTCATTACGTTTTTAATTATTATACCCATTGGTTTTCAAGGTTAAATCCACCACACTACAAAATGAACTAAAATTTTGATTAACAGCTATTTAATTCAATATTTTTATGATGTTCAATATGTAAAAAATCCAATAAAAAAACCTTCCATTTCGGGAAGGTTCTATAAAACTTATTGATTTTTTAATGTACCATTCCCTATCCCTGTGACAGAACCACAATGACAATAATAGAAATGATATTTAAAATTTGTTCTTTCATTTTAGCTTAATAAATATTTAGAAATAAAAATTAACATCCTAATTATTTATTAAAAAACACAAAATCCAATTTGTTTTCCTTTAATTTTTTTACTTTTGTAGCCACAAATAATAGAGGAAAGATTTGACTGATTGCAACCTCTTCTAATTAATTTTTGAATTGAAAGATTCTGAAATTAATTCAGAATAAAAAATGCTAAAGGCAGTGCAAACTCCCTGAGACGTTATCGTCAAATCTTCATCATAAATTTAAATATATGTCATATTTATTTACTTCAGAAAGTGTTTCTGAAGGACACCCAGACAAAGTAGCCGACCAAATCAGTGATGCGCTAGTAGATAATTTTTTAGCCTTTGACGCCAACTCAAAAGTTGCTTGTGAAACCCTTGTCACCACTGGGCAAGTGGTTCTTGCTGGCGAGGTAAAATCTACCACCTACCTTGACGTTCAAAAAATTGCCAGAGATACCATTAACAAAATAGGTTATACAAAAGGCGCATATATGTTTGATGGCCATTCATGTGGCATTTTTTCGGCCATTCATGAACAGTCTGAAGACATTAACCGTGGCGTTGACAGAGCCAGCAAAGAAGAACAAGGCGCCGGCGACCAAGGCATGATGTTTGGTTATGCCACCAATGAAACCGAAAACTTTATGCCTTTGGCATTGGATTTATCACACCGGATTTTAATTGAATTGGCCAACTTAAGACGAGAAAACAAGGAGATTACCTATTTAAGACCCGACTCAAAAAGTCAAGTAACCATAGAATATAGTGATGACAACATTCCACAACGCATTGATGCCATTGTGGTCTCAACTCAGCATGACGAGTTTGATACGGATGACAGGATGTTGGCCAAGATAAGAAAAGACATTATCAATATTGTAATTCCTAGGGTTGTTGCCAAATTACCAGAACACATTCAGGTTCTATTTAATGATGACATTACCTATCACATCAACCCAACAGGCAAGTTTGTTATTGGTGGACCCCATGGTGATACGGGATTAACAGGACGTAAAATTATAGTGGATACCTACGGCGGAAAAGGCGCCCATGGAGGCGGAGCCTTTTCAGGCAAAGACCCCAGCAAGGTTGACCGCAGTGCCGCTTATGCTGCCAGACATATTGCCAAAAACCTTGTGGCTGCTGGTGTTGCTGATGAAATTCTGGTTCAGGTATCTTATGCCATAGGCGTGGTGGAACCAACCTCCATCTTTGTAGATACTTTTGGGACCTGTCCGTTTAACATGACCGATGGTGAAATTGCCAAGGAAGTGTCAAAATTGTTTGATATGCGCCCAGCCGCCATTGAAGAGCGCTTGAAATTACGTGCCCCTATTTACAGCGAAACTGCTGCTTATGGTCATATGGGACGTAAAAACGAAACCGTTACCAAAGTCTTTGAGCAACCTAATGGAGAATCTGTAACATTGAGTGTGGAATTGTTTACTTGGGAAAAACTAGATTACGTTGATAAAGTAAAACAAGCTTTCGGACTGTAAATTAAATATTCTGTAACAACCGTTCTGACAGTTCTGTTGCTACAATATGATTGGTGATGATCTCGTCAATGATAAACTGCGTTCTATCAGGAAAATCAACATCAATTATGGTATTGCCTTCAATCCATTCTGAAATTGAAGTAACCATTTTTTTATTGAATGATGGCAAGACCAATACGCCCAGTTCTTTCAAACTCTCTGCATTGCAGGCTTGTTCATACTGATTTTTCATGGGCACCACCAATAATTTCTTTTTAAGGTACATAGCCTCAGCAGGTGTTTCAAAACCAGCTCCACAAATCACGCCACTGCTCCACGCCATGGCACGTTCAAAATTACTGTTTGCAATAGGTTTTATCTTGACATTTTTAACACTGTAGGCCTCTTTGGAATGTTTTGAAAACACCTTCCATTTAACACCTTTTATTTTAGATAATACCTTGCTGATTTTTTCATCACTATAAAATGGCAAATACACGATGTAGTAATTCTTTTGTTTAATACTTTGGCGTCGTATATCATTTCTTATGATAGGCGTAAAGATGTTTTTGTCATAGCTTTTAAAATGAAAACTATATCTGGTTGTAGAAGGTGCAAAATATTTTAAAACCAATTTGCCGATAATACTTGGCTTTTTTGGTTTGGGCACTTTTTTTGAAACAAAAGCCCCTTGATGACTTAATGAGATACAATTTAAATCGCCCCTAAAATAACTGGCCCAAGCCGTAATGGGCTCAAAATCATTGATGATTAAATCATAGTCACTTAAGTTGCACTCCCTGATTTCTTTGATTATTTTAAAAATATTATTGGCTTTCAGGGTTTTTAGATAATCGATACCGCCATTTTTCCCAAAGACAAAAACAATACCTCGGCACCTGAATTTTACCGGAAAATCAAAATCAATTTCATACTGCGTCCCACTAATGAGTACATCAACCTCAACACGGTTGTTGAGCATCGCATAAATCTCTTTTGCCCTGCTTAAATGTCCATTTCCAGTTCCTTGAACTGCATACAATATCTTCATTTGGGGTTTTTATTTGGGCCTGATTAAATTAAAATCAGCCAGTAATTCGTTAAAAATTTCCTTGTTGGATTTTTCCAATAAGCGCTCCGTTTTATTGTTGGTTCTTGATTCTAACTTATAGTTGTTTTCATCATATCTGTAAATGGTCCATTTTGATTTATGGTATTCCAAAGCGGTTAAATTTTCTACCCAATCGCCTGAATTCAAATAGGTCACATCTTTTTGCAATGACTGGAACGTTTCAATCTTAGGATGATGAATGTGACCGCACACCACATAGTCATAGTTGTTTTCAGCGGCAATATCAATAGCTGTTTTTTCAAAATTATTGATGTGCTTAACAGCACTTTTCACACTGTTCTTTATTTTTTTTGATAAGGATATTCTGCCTTTGCCCATAGCATTACTCATGCGGTTTACCAAGCTATTGATTAAAATGAGCATATCGTAGCCTTTGGCACCTAATTTGGCCAACCATTTGGAGTGCTGCATGGTTACATCAAACACGTCGCCGTGAAAAAACCAAGCCGTTTTACCATCCAGTTTTAAAACCAATTTATTGACAATTTTAAAGGAATTAATCTTAAAGTTTGCAAATTTACGCAGCATTTCATCATGGTTGCCTGTTATGTAATATACCTCAACACCATCTGTTATCCATTTGATGATGTGCTTGACAACCTGCATATGTGCTTTGGGCCAGTAATTTTTTTTGAACTGCCAAATATCAATAATATCGCCATTAAGAATAACCTTTTTGGGTTTGATGCTCCGTAGGTAATTTAAGAGTTCACTGGCATGGCAGCCATATGTACCTAAATGGATATCAGAAATAACAAGCAGGTCTACTTTTCGCTTTTTTGAACTTTTTTTCGTCATAAACACGCTAAAAAATTACTTCATAAATTTTTATGAAAAGTACATCAACAATGTAACCTGTAACTGTTTTAAAAATTAACACTGTGTTAAATAACTGCTCTTAGAACAGAATAAAAATTATCTAAATGTATGTTTTATGTAACTGCAACATTATGTATGGGTTTTATAGCCTTCTTCAATCATGTTGATTAAAATTTAAAATAATATGGTTTGGTTTTTGTAATTTTCAAGTTCGTATGAAAATCTGGATTGTCACATTATTGCTTGTCTCCTTTTCAATAGTTGCCCAAAAGCCTGTTGATGCCATTTTTATTAAGGAAACACCCCTTAAAGCCAAAACCTTTATTGGTGTTGACAATTTTAAAGCAATGTATGTTATTGACAAGGATGTGCTTTATAAAAAAGACAATGCAAAAACCATTAGCTATAATAATTTGCAGTTAGGGTCTATTACATCCGCAAACGTTTCAAACCCACTAAAAATAAATGTGTTTTATAGAGATTTTAATACGGTTGTCATTCTTGACAATAGACTTGCTGAGATATTCAAATTAGATTTTAATACCATAGAGCCCTACAGGAGCATTTCTTGTATATCATCTGGACATGACAGCACGTTATGGGTGTTTAACCAAATTACCCAACAACTAGAGTTGTATGATTACAAAACCCATGTTAGCCGTGCCAAGACACTCCCTGTTTCAAGTTCTGTATTAGATATAAAAAGTGACTACAATAATTGTTGGCTACTTACAGATGATTATTTATACCAGTATAATTATTTTGGTATATTGATAAATAAAATAAAAAATGAAGGATATATAGCTATAGCTGAAAACAATGAAAACATCATTTTAAAAAAAGGTAATTTATTGTATTATTTAAAGAAGAATACTGATGCCATTGTACCAATCAAATTACCAAATTTGTTAATAAATCAGTTTTCAGTAACCAATGAAACCTTGTATATTTACAACAATGAATTCCTTAAGGAATTCCAATTAAAAACCAACTGATATTATGCATATAGCCATTGCGGGAAACATAGGCGCAGGAAAAACAACGCTTACAAAATTACTGGCAAAACACTATAAATGGGAAGCACAACTTGAAGACGTTGTGGACAACCCGTATTTGGATGATTTTTATAACCAGATGGAGCGTTGGAGTTTTAACCTGCAAGTCTATTTTTTAAACAGTCGGTTTCGTCAAGTATTGCAAATACGTAAAAGCGGAAAGGATATCATACAGGATAGAACCATTTATGAAGATGCCCATATTTTTGCGCCCAATCTTCATGCCATGGGACTCATGACCAATCGTGATTATGAAAATTACAAATCCTTGTTTGATTTAATGGAATCATTGGTTCATGGACCTGATGTCTTGATTTATTTACGAAGTTCTATCCCTAATTTAGTGGCACAAATCCATAAGCGCGGTAGGGATTATGAAAATACCATCAGCATTGATTATTTAAGCCGATTAAACGAACGTTATGAAGCTTGGATCCATGGTTATGATAAAGGCAAACTGTTGGTCATTGATGTTGACCATTTGGATTTTGTTGAAAAACCAGAGGATTTGGGAACTATCATCAATACCATTGATGCAGAAATCAATGGTTTGTTTTAATTGTTGTTGACTTCAATATATTGTTTTGAAACAACATGATTTCCTTTTAATGTAAAACCATCCAATAGAATCTCATAAGTACCTTCCACATCAGACGTATAAAAATCAACTGTTTTCTTGTCTGAATTTAAAAACATCTCTGGAAGCCATAATAACTGAACTCTATAATCCGGAATTCTATCTAATTTACCTAAGGAATTGTTGTTGTAATTAGGCATATAGTATTTTTTGCTGCTCTTGAGAGCACTAAGATTAAAATTAAGCATTCCGCCCTTACTGTCCTTATATCTGAAATCTCCCTTTTTTGATTTAATGTCTATAATACCATTATAAATACTAGGTCCATAAAAATAGATTCCCATAACAATACTTATTTCATCAATTTTATTTACATCATAATCTATAATATCATTACCATTCTGAATCAAAACCCCATCAAAAAGCACCAATGGTTCAAATGAAGGAAAGCCAACTGTTCGTTCATTATAATTATACACCTTAAACTTATAAGAATCTTTATCTTCTCGAATAGCAGCCTCTTTTATAATTTCCACAAATGTTTCCCTTAAGGTAGGGAACCTTGTGTAATCATCCAATTTGTATTTGGCTGTGGGATTACCATAAAAAAGATGGTTAGGTTTTTTGATAATTAAGCTATCTTGTTTAAAATCATGGTAAGCATTTTCTATTTGGTCATAAATACTTTGCTGGATTAACCAATCTTTTATATTAGGATTGAGAGTTAAGTTTTTAAATTCCAATTCATTATTATATTTAAATGTAATGTCATCTAAAACTATACTGTAACGCTCTTTATTGTCACCTATAACTTGAATAATAGCCTTATTATCATCATAATTTTCATAAACATTAAAATAAAACCTGCCTGATAAATCTGTTTTCACATTTTTGTACACATAATTGCTTCCTGGAATTGACAATGCAACTATTTTATTAGAAACAAACGTACCATCTTGTTTTGACACTACTTTCCCTGAAATGATTTCCCCTCTGACTTCTGGAATAAACTTAATGCTGTCTAAAGGTTCATTTTTAGAGACAGTTCTTTTAGACCCATTTTTTCTGACGGCCTCAATGGAACTCACTTTTCGTATTGATATAGCATAATTTCCATAATTACTTTCTCCTAAAACATTATTTATTGTAATAGTGGCTTTGCTTCTGTTTTTATAAGTACTTAAATCTGAAAGTATATTTATACCATCTTCAGTTTTAGCTGAAACTTGTTTATTGGTTTTGGCTATTTCTATTTGGCTCGTTTGGAGTGAATCCGCATTTATTGTTACATTTTTTTCTGATATAAAAGGATTAATAATATTGATATCTTGCTTAAAAAAAGAATTGTCCGGATTATTCTTCATCCATTTTGTATAAGCTACCAATTTGTAATTTCCTGTTTTGACAGTAGGTGGAACAAAAAAATCACCATAGGTAATACCCTTTTCCAACCTGTGCTTATGTGTAAACAAAACCACATTATTATCTCCAATAAGCTCAACGTAAGCTACTTTACTAAAATTGCTTAACCCTTTGTTTCCATCCACCATACAATATAACTTATAGTAGAGTTCTCCTCCAGCTATTATTATGGAATCATTTACTGTAATGCTTATTTTCTCCTTTGGAATATCACCCTTAAAATGGCCCAAGTTATTATTACCCACTTGTCCATAAGAACTATAACCCAAAAGGCAGCACAAAGCAATTAACCTTATTATTGATATATTGACTAATCTTCCCAAAACTCTGGTCTTATTTTTGAAGCAAAAGCTGTACAATCGCCACAATTCCTACTAACTATCGTGTAAATGCCATTACTATATGAGTAAAATTTTAAGCCACCATACTGTACTTGGTCATATAATGTAGAAGCAGATCTTGGTTCTACAGTGTTTAATTCTAAATAGTTACAATCATAAAAATATGGAGGTGGATCCAATTCAAAATCTTGATAATTAAAATATAACCTTTTTGATATTGCAACTGATGAAACATCAAAAAAACCAATGACTTTTTCATTGGGGTCTTGTTGGGAAAACATATTTCCTTGAACAAAACCAGGTTGATTATCAACCAAAACACTAGCATCAGTTCCCAAATCCCTTAAAACTTTATAAAAGTTATAAGCTTCAGCTGACTGCACATATTGTTTCACCAAAATACCGTATCTTTCTCTAATTCTGGAATCATCAATAGGAATAAACCGTAACGGAAAGCTAGAGACCTTATTTTCAGTTGAGCTATTTGAGCTTGTTAAAATTATGTTTGTTGAATTGTTTATTCCATAACAAACACTTACATCTTCAGGTTTTAAAACAAAATCAATAGTATAACTTAATCCGTCATTAGTAACATTAGAGAAAACCATATCATATGGACTGTAGGCAGGAGCAACTATTTTATAAGCTTCCTCATATTCGTACCTAAAAAAATTTGCATCACCTGAACCTGCTTTGCTATCAACTAATACCTGAATGCCTTCTTCACCATCTTTAGTTACTAATTCTGTGTAAACCTTTTCTATATCTACTTTTGGTGGTAAATATTCCTTGTTAGAACTGTACTGCTTTCCATCGGTTGTTGAAATCATTAATTGATAAGAAACTCCTTCAACCGCTTGAAACTCCTCATTGGATAGGTAAACACCACTTTGGGTTTCATGAAAATTATATATATTATTATTGCTATCCTCAATTCTCACGTTGGCATTAGTTTCTAAATCTTGATTTTCACTTTCTAAAGCATAAGTCCTGGACAGTTTAATTTCTTGATGTTTTAATTCATTTGTTATTGTGGCTTCAACCACCAGCGCATCTTGAAATGATTGGGTTACCAACTTAAAAGGCTCTGTACAGCGAATGAAACATAAACTAACTATGAATAGAATTCCAAAATATATCGTTCTCAATTTCATAATTAAAATTTAAAATTATAGGTTATAGTTGGAATAGGTATAGAAAATATTGACGACTTATAGCCTTTTATCTCTCCATTTTCATTCACAAAATAAACCGAATAGGGGTTATTTCTTCCCAAAACATTATAAACAGAAATATTCCAGAAACTATGGGCTAACTTAACATTTTTATGATTTCCTTCAATATTTACCCCAACATCAAAGCGATAATAATCTGGGATTCTATACTTGTTTCTGTCACTATATAACACCTGCTCTTCTCCGTTGTAAATATATTTGCCTACCGGATAAGTAATTGGCCTTCCCGATTGATAATTAAAATTTAAGGAGAAACTATAACGCTTAGTAAGCTTATAATTTGATATTAAATTTATGTCATGTGGTCTGTCTTGATTGGCAGAAAAATACTTTCCGTTATTGACCTGATTTGACAAAAATTTACTGTCTAACCTTATCATTGACCTAGAATAAGAATATGACAACCAACCATTAAATTGTCCTTTTTTCTTTTTAATTAAAAATTCTACCCCATAAGCTTTTCCTTCACCTGGCAACAGTACTGTCTCAATATTTTCATTTAAGACCAACTCTGCGCCTGTTTTAAAATCAAGAAGATTCTTCATTTTTTTGTAATAACCTTCTATGCTAATCTCGTGTGAATTGTCGTCAAAATTTTTATATAGTCCAACAGAAAATTGTTCTGCTCTCTCTGGTTTGATATTTAAATCTGATAATTTCCATGAGTCAACGGGAGAGGCTGTGGTATTTGTTGATAATAAATGGGAATACTGAATTGTTTTATTATATCCTGCTTTTATGGACAATGATGGCGTGATGAAATATCTACTGGAAAACCGTATTTCTGGACCCCCATACGTTTTTATAACCTCATTATTGCTATAAACTTTAGTATCAATTACACTTTCATTACTTATGGGCTGATTTACGTCATAAATATTTTGATTTCTTTTTCCAAGCGCTGCAAACAGTGAATATCTAAATCCAATATCCAATAATAATTTATCATTGACTTCAAATAAATCTGAAATAAATATCGCCGATTCTAAGCCTTTTTCCCTTTCTAAACGCTTACTTTGAACAATAGATTCATCTCCTAAAGGTTTCATGTCACCAGGTTGGATATTGTATAATTTGCTGCTTAATCCATAACTAAATTTATGCTGCTTGCTATAATTGTATTTTGCTACTAATTTTAACTGCGTTTCATTGATACTGTAGCCATAATCAAAATTCCTGTTAAATATCCCTTCATACAATATATTGAACTTATATTGGCTAGAAGCCAATATAAGTGACGACCTATTTTTATCATTAAAGTTATGATCCCATTTAATAGAGGCCAATCTGTTGCCATAACTGTAGATAGAATCTGAAGATATGCTAAACTCATCATTACTTAGATAACCTGTAGCCTGTATCTTATTATTCTCATCTATTTTATGATCATATTTAAAAATGGCATCATAAAAAGAGGCTTTACTATTTTTAATGGACTCTTCAGAAATTGATTTAAGAACCCAGTCAGAATAGGTGGCTCTTACCCCAGCCATAATTGCAACCTTGTCTTTCACTATAGGGGTTTCAAGTGTTAAGTTTCCGGTTATAGGCCCAATATTACCTTCTCCAGAAAATTTTTCCATATTGGCTTCTTTGGTTGAAATATCTATCACTGATGACAATCGCCCCCCAAATTCTGCAGGAATACTTCCTTTATAAATATCAACACTCCCTGTAGCAAATGGATTAATAGCTGAAAAAATGCCGAAAAAATGTGACGGATTATATAAAACAGAATTATCAAAAAGAATTAGGTTTTCATCTACTTTACCACCTCTTACATTATACCCCAAGGCACCTTCACCTGCTGTTTTTATTCCTGGCATTGTGGTCGCAACTTTTAAAACATCACGCTCTCCTAAAACTAATGGAATATTTTTTATTCCCTGAACATCAACTTTTGTTACACCAACAATAGCTTTTTTTACATTATCATCTTTACTGGACTCAATTAACACTTCATCCAACTGCTCTAAAGATTCTTCTAAATTGAAGCTTAAGTCTCCACTACCATACACAATAACTTTTTTACTACTTTGACCATAAGACAGTGATGATATTTCCAAAGTATTGAGCCCTTTTGGAACTTCTATACTAAAAAAACCTGCTTCATTTGTTATTGCACTAATGTTTTTGTCTCTTATTAATATTGTTAAATTTTCAATTGGTCTATTGGTCTTTGAATCCCTAATATATCCTGAAACTGTAAACTTGGTTTTAGAAGCGTTTTTATTTTCTTTTCCCACCGTTAAGAGTTCTACATTTGTATTACCATTTTTGGCGGCCATATACTCTTTTTGAAACACTGGTGTTTTTAGTTCTGTATCGTCATTGTTTTCGTTATTTAAATCTTGACTTTTAAAAAAATCTAGAGGCAACTTAGTTATAATGGCATTGTTTTTTGTTAAAATTATCCTGTCTTTTAAAATGAGATAATTAATATTGGTTTCTCTCAAGATATCATCTAAAATATTGCCTATTGATTCATCTTGATAAGATTTTGAAATCAATGTTTCCTCAAACCAATTTTGTTCATAATAAAACTTAAAACCACTAACATCCTCTAATTTTAATATCGCTTCTTTTATGGATACATTATTAAAACTAATGGTAACTCTTTGTAAGTTTTGGGATACACAAATTTGTGACAATAAAAAAAATAAATATGTAACTATTAGTCTTTTCAAGATTTAAAAATTTTACTGTTGATTAGCACTTAAATTACCTAAAAGCTTTATTAAAAATTGTTGCTTATTTTTTTTAAATAACTTTGAATATGAACTGAAAAAAGTCTTCACTTCACTTTCGCGACCTGGAATGGCTTTCAATAAGTCCTTTTTGGAATCAATTAGATTGAGTTTATTTTTAAAGTTTAAAAAATGCACACTGTGTTCTTTAAATGTGTAATAAATACTTTTATTGATTATTTTCTTTTTTTCTACCTTTTTATACTTTGTATACAGCGAGTACTCCTTGTTTTGGTATGCGACCTCAAAAAAACCGTTTTTGTAATATGGTTCTAAAATAGTATTATTTTTAAGCCTTACAAATCTGTTATTGTCAATCTCAAATTCACTGATCAAACTAGAATTCAAGCTTATGTACTTGAAATTTTTGTTGTCAAACTGTATAATTAACAAATCATTTAGCAAGTCATATTTCATTTTTATGTCAAAATATGGCTGACCATTGTAAACAACCAAACCTTTATGAAAATCATAAGATTTATAAAATTTATGGTCTTCTTTTGATATACTTTTATGGATATCAATATACTCAGGACCATTAAAGATATTATTGTTTTCATTAACTAAAAGTGAATCATAAAACAAATAATATTTTTTATTTACATCTGTGAATGTGGTTTGACTAAAAATGGAACTTGATGCACAAAAAAAAAGAAAAAATAAGAAGAAGATAGAGTTTCTCATAAAGTATGATATAATGCTAGCCATCCCAAAACCCCTCGCATAATAGCTAATAAGCTAATTAATTGCTTTAAAATGTTAAATAATTTCATATCTAAAGTAGTTAAATTTTATTGATTAAGCCCAGACCAAAAGAGAAAATTAGTTGACTTGCAAAAAGTAATTAAACTACTTTTTCTTAAAAATGACAATCAGCTAAAAAGATTAAACCATAAAAAAACCACACACTATATCAGGTATGGTTTTTTGGTTGAATTAATTTAGTTTAGTTTGATTATTGGACTTTTTCTTCAATGATTTTTTCTACATGTACTTGAGATGAATTAGCTTCTGAATTAAGAGCTTCAACATTAGCCTTTACCTCATCTTCAGTTCCTTTAAAAACTTGCTCAGTTGTGTTTTTCTCACCATTCATGTTAGTCACAGTAGTTACTGTCGCTGTATAAACGCCTTCATCATTGTTGTTCATGATTACTTTTACCTCTTTTGAATTCGTTGAACCTTCAGCATAAGCCGTCACAGCATCCTGATCTAAAGCGATACTAGGCGCAATGACCAAGGCCACAACCGACATCAATTTCAATAAGATATTTAGTGAAGGCCCTGATGTGTCTTTAAAAGGATCTCCTACAGTATCACCAACAACAGCCGCTTTGTGTGCATCAGATCCTTTGCGGCCATCAGCTTCAATCATTTTCTTGGCGTTATCCCAGGCACCACCAGCATTGGATTGGAAAATGGCCATAAGCACACCACTTGTGGTCACACCTGCCAATAAGCCTCCTAACATTTGAGGCCCTCCAATAAAACCAATAGCTACCGGAACAGCCAATGCCAACAGACCAGGCAAGACCATTTCTTTAATCGAGGCTTGCGTAGAAATTTCAACACATTTTTCATATTCGGCATATCCATCAGCTTCATCAAATATTTTTCTGTCAGCTTCTGACGCTTTAGACATATCAGAATTGTACTTTCTCATAACTTCAAGAGCCGCATGCAATTGTGGGATATCTTTAAACTGGCGACGTACTTCCTCAATCATGGACATAGCGGCACGGCCAACAGCTTTCATGGATAAGGCTGAAAACAAGAACGGCAGCATGCCTCCAATTAACAATCCAGCCATGATATCAGGTTTTGATACATCAATGGATTTTACATGAGCCGTATGCATAAAGGCTGCAAATAAGGCTAAAGCTGTGAGAGCCGCAGATGCAATAGCAAAGCCTTTACCAATAGCTGCCGTAGTATTTCCTACAGCATCTAATTTATCAGTTCGTTCACGAACTTCTTTTGGTAATTCAGCCATTTCAGCTATACCTCCAGCATTATCAGAGATTGGACCATATGCATCAACTGCCAATTGAATGCCTGTATTGGCCAGCATACCAACAGCTGCAATTGCAATTCCGTACAAACCAGCATAATAATGTGATACTAAAATAGCGACGGCAATTAATATAATAGGAATAGCTGTAGACATCATACCGACTCCTAAACCAGCAATAATATTGGTTGCAGAACCTGTTTCAGATTGTTTCACAATGGATGTAACCGGTTTTGTATCTGTACCCGTATAATATTCGGTTACTTTACCAACAAAGAAACCAGCTATCAAACCAGCAAGAGTTGCCATAAACACTCCAAAAGAACCAAAAGGCAGTCCTTCTATTGTTTCAGGAATCATGGCGTTAATTATAAAATAGGATGCGACAATCATTAAAAATCCTGATCCAAATTCACCCAGATTTAAAGCTTTGTGTGGAGACCCACCATCTTTTACCTTAACAAACAAGGTTCCTATGATAGACATTACAATTCCAACAGCTGCCAAAACCAATGGCAAATATACAGCTCCCAAACCTCCATAACCGGGTGTGATAATAATAGCTCCCAACACCATGGTACCTATAATAGACCCTACATACGATTCAAATAAATCGGCTCCCATACCGGCAACATCACCTACGTTATCTCCAACGTTATCAGCAATGGTAGCTGGGTTTAAAGGATGATCTTCTGGAATTCCTGCTTCTACTTTTCCAACTAAATCGGCTCCAACATCAGCAGCTTTTGTATAAATACCCCCACCAACACGTGCAAATAATGCTATAGAAGATGCGCCTAAAGAAAATCCTGAAAGTACATTTAACACCATCGGGATGTTTTCTGAACCAGGCCATATGTCTTGATAAATCATAAACAAGCTGCTCAACCCTAAAACACCTAATCCTACAACACCTAATCCCATAACAGAACCACCAGCAAAAGCCACTTCTAGTGCTTTGCCCAAAGACGTTCTTGCTGCTTGCGTTGTTCTTACATTGGCTTTTGTAGCCACTCGCATGCCTATAAAACCTGCCAGTGCAGAACAAATAGCACCAACAATAAAAGAAACTGCTACCATGCCACTTGAACCGGTCTCAGAATTACCTTTAAGAAATAATAAAATAGCGACTGCTATTACAAAAATTATCAGAATTTTATATTCTGCTTTTAAAAATGACATCGCCCCATCGGCAATATGCTTTGCAATATTTGTCATTTTTTCATTTCCTGCATCTTGCTTGGTAATCCAAACATTTTTAACAAAAACAAATAGCAATGCTAAAATTCCGAAAGCAGGTAAAAATTTTACTAATAATTCCATATTTAGTGATTAGTTGTTAATGAATTTTATTTTAAAACCGGCTAAAAATAGTAAAATATAATTGATAAAAAAAACCACCTAAAATTAAGATGGTTTTATTTTTTTTGACATTATTTTAAGAATCTACTAATTAAATAGTAAATGTTCTTTTTTTCTTGTGGTCACTTTCTTCATATCGCTTTACACACTCTTCATAAATTTTTATGGCTTCTTCGGCATTGCCCCAACCACCTACATCAACTTTTTTCTCTTCTAAATCTTTATAAACCTGAAAAAAGTGCTCAATTTCCTTTAATCTGTGAGGGTTTAAATCGCTAATATCTTTATTGTTGCTCCAAATTGGGTCAGACACCGGTACACAAATGATTTTTTCATCAGGCCCTTTTTCATCGGTCATATGAAACACACCAATAGGTCTTACTTCCATAACGACCATTGGGTATGTGGCTTGATGCCCTAGAACCAACACATCAAGTGGATCTTGGTCTAAAGCCAAAGTTTCTGGCACAAAGCCATAATCGCCAGGATACATCATGGATGAAAACAACATACGGTCAAAACGGATTTTATGCAATGTGAAATCGTATTCGTATTTGTTTCTACTTCCTTTAGGTATTTCTATTAACACATCAAATGTTACTGCTTTTTTCTTGGACATAATTATTGTTGTATATGTAATTAAAATTTGTTTTAATTCTTCATTTAAAAGGTTGCAAAGATACTCATCCCTCGTTGATTAAGCAATATAAAGAGACTGGTTTTGTAACTTTAACAAAAATGAAGCTATCAATTGTTATTAATGATTTATATCCATTTGACATATCATGATTATTCAGGAAAAAAAATTACCTTCGTGATACCTTCTTCAAAGATCAAAAATTGAACATTAATATCTTATTTCTATTTTAAAAATGAATCCTGAGTTTACCCCCAAATTGTTTTCTATTTTGAAACAAGGTGTCTCAAAAGAGGTTTTCACAAAAGATGTTCTTTCTGGACTTATTGTTGGCATAGTTGCCTTGCCTTTAGCTATTGCTTTTGCAATTGCATCGGGTGTGTCACCAGAAAAAGGAATTATCACAGCCATAGTGGCGGGTATTATCATTTCTTCATTTGGAGGAAGCCGTGTGCAAATTGGAGGTCCAACCGGTGCTTTTATTGTTATTGTTTATGGTATTATACAGCAGTATGGGATAAATGGACTGACCATTGCAACCTTTATGGCCGGGTTTATAATTATTGGTTTGGGCATTGCCAAGCTTGGCAATTTATTGAAATTCATTCCATATTCCTTGATTGTAGGTTTTACCAGTGGTATTGCCTTGATTATTTTTTTATCCCAGATCAATGATTTCTTTGGGTTGGATATTTCAAAAGTCCCTGCCAATTTTATTGATAAATGGATATTATTCGTTAAAAACTTTGACCATTTGAATTGGTACGCCATTGCAATAGCAACAACTACCATCATTATAATGTTGAATTTTCAAAAACTGATTAAAAAAATACCAGGTTCTATTGTTGCCATCATTTTGACCACAGTTGTTGTCAAGATATTTGATATCCCTGTTGACACCATTGAAAGTAATTTTGGAGCTATCCCAAATCATTTAAGCATGCCAACCTTTCCTAAAATTGATTTCAATACCATTCAGGCACTTATTCAGCCCGCTTTTGCCATTGCGCTGTTAGGAAGTATAGAGTCTTTGCTTTCTGCGGTAGTCTCAGACTCGATGATTGGTGGAAAACATCGCTCCAATATGGAACTAATAGCTCAAGGAGCTGCCAACATTGTATCGTCATTATTTGGTGGCATTCCAGCCACAGGGGCTATTGCTAGAACAGCAACCAATGTTAAAAATGGCGGTAGAACGCCCATTGCCGGTATAGTACACGCGCTTGTTTTATTGGCTATTATGCTTGTTTTTGGTCCTTATGCTAAATTAATCCCAATGTCCTGTTTAGCGGGCATTTTGATTGTTGTGGCCTACCATATGAGTGAATGGCGTCAATTTAAATCCATTTTAAAAGGTAACCGAATGGATATTATCATTTTGCTCACTACATTTTTCCTAACCGTAATTTTTGATTTGGTCATTGCTATTGAAATTGGCATTATCCTATCAAGTTTTATGTTTATGAAACGCATGAGCGATTCGGTTTTAATTCAAAATATCTCTTCTGAAAACACTAATGGCGAACATCTTTTTGATGAAGAATTAGCAGATTTGCCTAAAGAAGTTCTGCTCTATGAAATTAACGGGCCGCTGTTTTTTGGTGCTGCCAGGCAGTTTCAAGAAACCATCACAAATACACATTTGCAACCCAAAGTGATTATTATAAGAATGCGGTATGTACCAATGATTGATGCCACTGGCTACCAAAGTTTAAAGGAAATCATCAAAAGTTATAAAGCTAGGCACATTCAGGTCATTCTATCAGGTATTAAAGACGACTTAAAAAAAGACTTCAAAAAAAATGGTATGTTCTTGATTCTGGAAAAAGAATTTGTGGTCAAGGATATCACTTCAGCTATAAACAAAGCCAAGGAACATATTTGATAAAAACTCATTTCATACTAAATCTGGGTAATATGATTTAATGAAAAATTGTTATAAGACCTTGATTTTCAAAAAAAAAAAAAAAAAAAAA
>NZ_BMNR01000001.1:345381-626110 GCF_014646655.1 Yeosuana aromativorans
ATTAGCTATCAATCTAACAATTAAAACATGAAAACACAAAGCTATACAATGAATAGAAAATTGAGTATCTTCTTGTCTATTTTACTTTTTACTTTTGCCACTCCCTCAAAAGCTTTCCAAAATAATGGCAAAGGCATTGGAGGTAATAATGGAGCTACTATTGAGCATTCGGCTTACGTAAATAATAATGGTAATAATGGTCATGCTGGTGAGGGCAACCATGGTAATGGAGTTGGAAATTTACCTTATGGAAATCAAGGAAGCAATAACAATCCTAACGGAAGAACTGGCACTAGAGATTCAATACCATTAGATGGTGGTTTAAGCATTCTATTGTTAGGCGCCGCTGCTTTTGGCGTTAAAAAATTACGTGACAAAAAGAATTAAATCATTTTTTAAACTATAAATTAAAAAGGAGAAACTTTAAAGTTTCTCCTTTTTTACTATTTAAAATCTATTAGAATTATTTAGTATCAACTACCCTTTCTTTAAACCTTAAAAATAAAACCCAAACGTTCCTGTAACACCAAATTTACGGGCATTTGGATTTTTTATCTTATCCAAATAATTACCTCTAAAGTTAAAGTCTATCCTAAAGACTTTAAAGATATTGCCAACACCAAAACCGTATTCATAATACACCTTATCATTTGGAGCCACTAACGGAATGGTATTAGGATTATTAGTTTTATTCAAGGTTATATTTGCCTCTGAAATATCTCCCCAAGCACCTCTTAAACTCACAATCTCTCGAAGGTTGAACTTCCTTAAAAAAGGAATTCTTGAAAATAAACGTCCGTTAAAATTATGTTCAAAATGAAATGATGCATAGGTGTCAGACACAAATTCATAGTAGTCCAGTTGTGAAAACGTATTGTAAATAGAGAAATAAGATTGGTTTCCAGGAATAACACTTAAAAGCCCTAGAGGCACTTCACCAAAGGTTTTACCCACTTCAATTGAAGTGTCTAACCTACCGAGCCCTCCTAATTGCCAAGGTTGTAAGTATGACAATTGAACTTTTGTATAGTCAAAATCACTGTTAAACAAACTTTTATCACCCCGACTTACTTGCGCAAAAAGTTTTGCATAATTATCATTGGCTTCTAAACGCTCTACTCCAAAACCGGTCATTTTTCGCTTGGGAAAATACGATACTGAAAAAGTCGATTCAAATTGTTTAATTTCTGATTCTACACCAGTTGGCGTATTATAATCAAGGCTAAATGTAGGTGAAGCTGACCGTAATGTGCGATAATTTCCGCCCAACCTAAACACCAGATTTCGCCAAGGTTCTAATTCAACAGCAAGGCTTGTTAAGTTTATGGAAGTTAATTTATCATTAGCACCCGTACCGATAACCGAAGATGATGCCAAACTTCTACCTAACACATCAGTTGATGTGGTTAAACTGGCGCCAATTTGCTCCACATCACGCCTGTTTCCTCCTGAGATAATGAATCTACTTTTTTTGTCCAATAACCATTTTCCTGAAATGCCGTATTTAAATTTATCATCTTTAAATCCGTAGGCTAAAAACCCTTCCAATCGCCAAAGGTCGTTTCTTCCAAAATAGGTTCTTGCTCCTGTCCGTAAGCGAGTACCTTCAACTTCATTAAATCCAAACGTTGAAAAGATGGGGCCATAATCCAATGGCAGGCTATTAAACTCAATATACCCGGATGCCAGAATACTTCCGAGATTATATAGGCGCTTAAATTTTTTAACGGTTTTAAGCGTATCCAACATTTTGTAAATGCCTTTCTCGTCTCGGTTTAAATCTTCTAGCCTGTTTTCTTTCCAAAACTCATCATCCCTATCATAAACATCCTTGTCATAGTTATAAACTTCCTTATCATAAAACTTTTTGTCCAAGGGTTTGTCAAACTCATAATTGTTGTACAATGTGGTTCGCTTCCCATAAATGCCTCTTGATTTTTCCTTTTTGTTAAACGCAAAATCAGACATCATATAGTCACGCTTTACCAAAAATAAGGAGTCATTCAGCACTTCAAATTCCTGTTCAATATAAATATCCTTGACCCAGTTGATGTTGGCACTTTTTGATGCTTGTAAATTGATTTCCTTGATAGCATAGGTGGTGTCGGCCACCCAAAAATCACCCTTAAACGTCAGTTCGTTTTTTCGCCTTGGATAATAAATAATATTGTAACACCATTTGTTGTCAATATAGGTGCTATCAGACAACACATAATTATAGGTGTTAATACCGGTACGTGACAACGGACTTACAAAACTTTTATCAAAAAACTTCAAATAATTGTCATATACATTAAAATCTGAATACAGATCATTTACAAAATCTATGATGATTTGATTATTACTAAATCCCGAGTTTTTATTACCTTTTAAAACATTTTTTTCTTTGTTAATCAGATTGTCGCCATACACTTTTGAAGAGGCTTCATTGATAAAAATGGGTAAATAGGTTTTTCCAGTAACTTTTGAGGTGTCTACTTGTTCAAACATAAACTCCATGCCTCTGAACAATTTACTTTTTATTAAAGCACTATCAATGGTATTGATATCAAACTCAATTTTTTCATACTTGTCATATTGATACTGGTTGAATTGTTTGAGGCCGTTTTTTCGTTTGTGTGCCCATATTTTACGCAACAAGTCTATGGCCGGATTGTTTTTTTTGGGTTGTTTACCGGAAACAATATAAACTTGATCTAGTTGGGATGCTTCTTCCTTTAGAATGAACTTTAAATCATAATTAACTTTTTTGGTCAATGGAATATCAAGCGTTTCATACCCAATAAAGGAGACTATCAACCCATTCCAGGTTTCACTGGACTCTAGATAAAATTTCCCGTTTTCATCAGTAATGGTGCCTTCTGTAGAGCCTTTAAAAATAACATTGGCAAAAGACACAGGTTGGTTGTCTTCATCAAATACATAACCACTCACTTTGGTTTGTGCAAATAGTGAGATGATTCCGAAGAAAAAAAATGTTATTGTAAGTCTTATGCGCATCTGGTAAAATTCATTCTTTTGTAAACACTTTAATGTGTCTATGGTAGCATCATTGGGATACAATCTTGGTTCATCCATAAACCAAAAAACTTCATCAACAAGCATGCTAATGAAGTTTCTATAACGTTAATTTTTGTAATTTATTTGTATAAAACTTTTTTAACCGCTTTTATAACATCATCACTATTTGGCAACCATTCTGCCAATAAAACAGGTGAATATGGTGCTGGTGTATCAGCGGTATTGATTTTTACAATCGGAGCATCTAAATAATCAAATGCTTTTGATTGCACGATGTATGTGATTTCGGTAGACACATTTCCAAAAGGCCATGCTTCTTCAAGAACAACCAGTCTGTTTGTTTTTTTAACGGACTTTAAAATAGTTTCTTGATCCATCGGGCGAACGGTGCGCAAGTCAATGATTTCACAAGAAATACCTTCTTTGGCCAATTCATCGGCTGCTGTGTAAGCTTCTTTGATTATTTTACCAAATGATACAATAGTCACATCGGTTCCTTCTCGTTTTACTTCTGCAACTCCTAATGGAATCGTATATTCGCCTTCTGGCACTTCGCCTTTATCACCGTACATTTGCTCACTTTCCATAAAAATAACTGGGTCATCATCACGAATAGCTGACTTTAATAATCCTTTGGCATCATATGGATTTGATGGCACAACCACTTTTAATCCAGGTGTATTGGCAAACCAACTTTCAAAAGCTTGCGAGTGTGTTGCACCTAGTTGTCCTGCGGATGCAGTAGGACCTCTAAAGACAATAGGACATTTAAATTGGCCACCGGACATTTGTCTGATTTTAGCAGCATTATTTATAATTTGGTCAATTCCAACCAATGAAAAGTTAAAAGTCATATACTCGACAATGGGTCTATTCCCTGTCATGGTTGAACCGACGGCAATACCTGCAAAACCAAGTTCTGCAATGGGTGTGTCAATAACACGCTTAGGACCAAATTCATCTAACATCCCTTTAGATGCTTTATAGGCTCCATTATATTCTGCTACTTCCTCTCCCATTAGGTAAATGCTTTCATCTCTGCGCATTTCCTCGCTCATTGCTTCACAAACAGCTTCTCTAAATTGAATTGTCTTCATTAAATTATTTTTTTACCGAGTTGCAAAAATAACAATAAATGAGATACTATACTCAAAAGAATTATCTAAAATTTATTATGCGTGCATAGTAAATATTCAGAATAAAATAATTAACTTCGTGGCAACTAATTTTAAGTTTTAGTTTTCTTTTAAATCATTCTACGCTTACTGAAGCTTATTTAAATAAATTTAAGAACACATAAATCATTCAAAATGAAAATATTAGTATGTATCAGTCACGTTCCCGACACTACATCAAAAATTAATTTTACGGCAGACAACACCAAATTTGACACCTCAGGTGTACAACATGTTATCAACCCAAATGACGAATTTGGTTTAACGCGTGCCATGTGGTTTAAAGAAAAACAAGGTGCGAACGTTACGGTTGCCAATGTAGGCGGCCCTGAAACTGAGCCCACGTTGCGCAAAGCTTTGGCCATTGGTGCCGATGCTGCCATTAGGGTTAACACACCAGCCAATGATGGCTTTTCCGTTGCTAAACAATTAGCAAAAGTAGTGCAGGATGGTGGTTATGACTTGGTAATAGCCGGACGTGAATCCATTGATTACAACGGCGGTATGGTACCTGGTATGATTGCTGGTTTAACCAATTCAAATTTTGTAAATAACTGCATAGGTCTTGAGGTTGATGGGACTTCGGCCAAAGTTATTCGGGAAATTGACGGTGGCAAGGAAACCGTATCTACAACACTCCCATTAATTATAGGTGGACAAAAAGGTATTGTTGAGGAAAGTGATCTTCGTATCCCAAACATGAGAGGTATTATGATGGCGCGCCAAAAACCTCTCACAGTAGTGGAACCCATAAATATTGAACCAGAAACAGCATCGGTTTCTTTTGACAAGCCAGCACCAAAAGGCGCTGTTAAGTTGGTTTCACCAGATAATTTAGACGAATTGATCAATCTGCTTCATAACGAAGCAAAAGTAATTTAGTCTGTCATTCCTGCGAAGGCAGGAATCTAAAAAAAAGAAAAAAATAATGAGATCCTGAACCAAGTTCAGGATGACAAAAAAATAAATTTATGTCAGTTTTAGTATATACAGAATCAGAAAACGGAACCTTTAAAAAGATAGCATTGGAAGTAGCTTCTTATGGAAAAGCGGTTGCCGACCAATTAGGCACAACCGTTACAGCTATTACCATAAATGTTGATGATGCTTCAGAACTTGGCAACTATGGTGTTGACAAGGTTTTAAATGTTACCAATAAAGACTTAGAAACTTTTAATGCAAAAGCTTATGCCGCTGCCATTCAACAAGCAGCAGAAAAGGAAGGCACCAAGGTTGTAGTTGTAAGCTCTAGTGTAAACAGCAAGTATTTAGCGCCACTGTTGGCCATAAACTTAAATGCGGGTTATGCCTCTAATGTATTGGAAGTTCCTTCAAGCACATCGCCATTTATTGTAAAACGGAATGCGTTTACCAATAAGGCCTTTGAAATGTTTCAAATAAATACAGAAGTTAAGCTTTTGGGCGTTTCAAAAAACACTTTTGGTTTGCGCGAAAATAAAGCCAGTGCCAAATCAGAAGCGTTTTCGGTCACTATTCCAGAACTTGGTGTTCATGTGGATTCAGTCGATAAAGCAACCAACAAAGTAAGCATTGCCGATGCTGAAATTGTGGTGTCTGCCGGACGTGGATTAAAAGGACCTGAAAATTGGGGCATGATAGAAGAATTAGCCGATGTTTTAGGTGCTGCCACAGCCTGTTCAAAGCCAGTATCCGATTTAGGTTGGAGACCACATAGCGAACATGTTGGACAAACCGGAAAGCCAGTAGCTGCCAATTTGTATTTGGCCGTGGGTATCTCTGGAGCTATTCAGCATTTAGCCGGTATTAACGCTTCAAAGGTAAAAGTGGTTATTAATATTGACCCCGAAGCTCCTTTCTTTAAAGCAGCAGATTATGGTGTTGTGGGTGATGCTTTTGTTGTGGTGCCAGAGCTTATTAAAAAATTAAAAACATTTAAAGCGCAACAATAAATTATTTTTTCTAACTTGTATTATCAAATAAACTGTTTAATTTGGTAGTTTAGCTTAAACTGCTTTGGGTAGTTGGTAAAGTCCAAATTTAAGCAGTTCTTTGCGTTTTATAAATTTATGAGTTTAGTTAGACTTAACATCAAAGGAATCTCCTATAGCCAAACCCAAAATGGTGCGTATGCGCTGATATTAAACGAAGTTGATGGCGACCGAAAATTACCTATTGTTATAGGTGCTTTTGAAGCACAATCCATTGCCATTGCTTTAGAAAAAGAGATCAGGCCACCACGCCCATTAACGCATGATTTATTCAAGAATTTTGCCGATAGATTTGATATTGTGGTCAAGCAAGTGATTATTCATAAATTGGTTGATGGTGTTTTTTATTCCAGTTTGATTTGTGAACGTGATAAAATTGAAGAAATCATTGACGCCAGAACCAGTGATGCCATAGCCTTGGCATTACGTTTTCAAGCCCCTATCTTCACTTACAAAAACATCTTGGACAAAGCAGGCATATATCTAAAAGTCAATCCAAAAAAAGAAGAAGAGGACGAACAAGACAGCGTTTTGATGGATGATTTAATTGCTGATGAACTTGAACTAAATAAACCAAGGGAAAACTACAAAACCAAAACCCTTGAAGAGCTTCATAACCTACTGGATGAAGCCGTGGCCAACGAAGATTACGAAAAGGCCGCCCATATAAGGGACGAAATTTCAAAACGTTAATTTCTAACAATATAAAGCATGAGCATAAAATTTAGATTAACCATCATGAGCTTTCTACAATTTTTTGTTTGGGGTTCTTGGTTAATAACAGTTGCTAACTACTGGTTTGGCACAAAAGGTTGGGATGGTTCTGAATTTGGAGCCATTTTTTCTACCATGGGAATTGCGTCTTTATTCATGCCAACAATATGTGGAATCATTGCCGACCGATGGGTCAATGCAGAAAAACTATATGGCATGTTGCACATTCTTGGCGGTCTAACATTATGTTATGTACCAATGATTGACAATCCAGTCACATTCTTTTGGGTCATTTTATTGGCCATGGCGTTTTACATGCCTACCATAGCCTTATCAAATTCGGTTGCTTACAATGCCCTTAAGAAAAGCAATTTAGATGTTGTAAAAGATTTTCCGCCTATCCGGGTTTGGGGAACCATCGGTTTTATTGTTGCCATGTGGATAACCAACCTTACCGGAAATAAGGCTTCTGCAAATCAATTTTATATAGCAGCAACAGCTGCCATAATTTTAGGGATTTACTCCTTTACGCTACCAAAATGTGAACCTCAAAATGAAACTGCCGGAAGTAAATCCTTGGTTGAAATATTAGGCTTGGACGCTTTTAAGTTGTTTGCCAATTACAAAATGGCACTGTTCTTTATTTTCAGTATGTTCTTAGGGGCAGCCTTACAATTAACCAATGCTTATGGCGATGTGTATTTAGACGACTTTAAAGTCATCCCTCAATATGCGGACTCGTTTGTGGTTAAATATTCAACCATTATCATGTCCATTTCACAAATATCAGAAACCTTGTTCATTTTAACCATACCGTTTTTCTTAAAACGTTTTGGAATCAAAAAAGTTATGCTCATGAGTATGTTTGCATGGGTGTTAAGGTTTGGTTTTTTCGCTTACGGTTATCCCGAAGGTTTTGGTTTAGGATTAATCATTCTTTCCTGTATTGTTTACGGAATGGCATTTGACTTTTTTAACATTTCCGGGTCTCTGTTTGTTGAAACATCAACCGATTCCAAAATCCGTTCTTCTGCACAGGGGCTTTTTATGATGATGACCAACGGTGTTGGAGCCATTTTTGGCAGTGTGGTAAGTGGTTATTTAATTGATCGCTTTTTTACAACCACAAGCGGTAAAGACTGGCATGGTATATGGCTAACATTTGCCATTTATTCGCTGGTTATAGCCATTGCTTTTGCTGTACTGTTTAAACACAAACACAACCCTGAAGTTATAAAGAAGATTACCCATTAAACACTAAAAAACGTTAATAACTTTTAATATTATTAGAGGGTTGAGTCTTTTTGATTTAACCCTTTTTTCTATTTTTATTTCCTGAAAAACGATAAGACAATGAAGCAATATTTAGACCTTGTAAGGCACGTTCTAGAAAACGGAAACCAAAAGGGAGATAGAACAGGTACGGGTACAAAAAGTGTTTTTGGCTACCAAATGCGATTTGATTTAAGTGAAGGCTTCCCTATGGTTACCACCAAAAAATTACATTTAAAATCTATTGTTTACGAACTCCTTTGGTTTTTGAAAGGCGATACCAATATCAACTATTTGACTGAAAACGGTGTACGTATTTGGAACGAATGGGCCGATGAAAATGGCGATTTAGGCCCCGTTTATGGTCATCAATGGCGCAATTGGAATAATGATGGGATTGACCAGATCAAAGAAATTGTTGATACTTTAAAAAATAATCCCAACAGCCGCCGCATGCTGGTATCGGCTTGGAATCCATCAGTATTGCCAGATACCTCAAAATCATTCAGTGAAAATGTGGCCAACGGAAAAGCAGCCTTACCGCCTTGCCATGCGTTTTTTCAGTTTTATGTGGCCAATGGCAAACTATCTTGTCAATTGTATCAACGTAGTGCCGACATTTTTTTAGGAGTTCCTTTTAACATAGCATCCTATGCATTGTTTACCATGATGATGGCACAAGTTTGTGGCTATGAGGCAGGCGAGTTTATACATACATTTGGTGACGCCCATATTTACAGTAATCATTTTGAGCAATTGCAACTGCAATTGTCCAGGGAGCCAAGACCATTACCAAAAATGATTTTAAACCCAGACATTAAAGATATTTTTGATTTCAAGTTTGAAGACTTCACCTTGGTAGATTACAATCCGCATCCCCATATAAAAGGTGTGGTAGCTATATAAAAAAAGCGCTTTCAAGTTTGAAAGCGCTTTTCTTTTGGATTTAACAATATAATTAAAGGTTTAACACTCCATTTTCTGCCGCTGCAAAATCATTCCACAAATAAGCATCAGCTTCAGAATCATTTACATATTTACCATCAATGATGTATTTAAACTCATAAGAGTTTCCGGTTTCCAAATCAACAGTTCCTTTAAAAATGCCGCTTTTTAATTTTTTAAGTCCCTTGGTTTTTGTGTCCCAATTATTAAATGTTCCAACAACTTTAACTTCTTTTGCGTCTTCAGCTGGCACAGAAAAAGTAACTTTGCAAACTGGTTTGGTTTTCAAATATTGTTTTGTAATAGCCATAATTTCGTTTTTTTTGAGTTAATTAACAAGGCAAATTTAGAAAACAATTAGGTATGTGATGTTAATTAATGTCCTTTTAATGAAAGAATTATCAATTTGTTAATATGGGCGTTAAAAAACAAAAGGACTCAAAAATAAATTAGTTTTAATTATGAGATTGCTAATGCATTATTTGATGTTTTTGTGCTGATTTTCAGTGGTTTTAGAACGAAATCGATTGCGCAAAGACACCTATTTTCAATCTAAACATGTTATCTGCTATATGATTAAAAATAGTTAACTTTACAAGAATGATTTATATACTATGTTCGGAACAAAAAAAGATAATCCAAAAATAGATAAAGACCAGTTAGAGCTTATTGAATATGCCCAAAAACGCATCAAACAAAAAAAACGATTGTATGTGCATTTTGTATTATTCTTAATTGGCTCATTATTTTTAATCCTTCTTAATGTGGTGCTTGGTTTTGGAAAAACCTTCAGACCCTTTGATACCGATTGGTTTGTATATGCTATTTTAGCATGGTTATTCTTATTATTGTATCACACCTTTAACGTATTTGTAACCCATCACTTTATGGGAAAGGAATGGGAACAATTGCAATTGGAAAAATTGGTGGCCAAACAGAAGCAGCGTATAGAAGCGCTCAAAAAAAACATATCAGAAACAAATCAAGACCTATCTCCAACATCCTCTGAAACAGACACTAAAAAAAAAACTGAGTTAACTTCTTGTCTTACCATTATTGTGGCCGCCGCTGAAAACAATGCTATTGGAAAGGATAATCAACTTATTTGGCATTTAAGTGATGACTTAAAACGGTTCAAAACATTAACCAACCATCACCATATCATCATGGGGCGCAAAACCTTTGAGAGCTTTTCTAAACCCTTGCCAAATAGAACTCATGTTGTTATAACCAGGCAACAAGATTACAAAGTCCCTGCTGGCGTGATTGTGGCAAACACGCTTGAAGAAGCCATAGAAATTTCAAAAAAAGACAATCAGCCATTTATTATAGGAGGTGGCGAAATATACAAACAAGCCATGAATATTGCTGATAAAATAGAAATAACCCGTGTTCATGAAACGTTTGAAGCTGATACCTTTTTCCCTGAAATTGACACCTCTGTTTGGAAAGAAACCTCCAGAAATTTCCATAAAAAAGACAGTAAAAACGAATATGATTTTTCATATATAACTTATGAGCAAAGGTGATTTTTTATCTGTATCTAGATAAGGATCAAAATCAATAATTAATCATTTATGTTGATTTGTTTATATTTTACCTATTTTAAAAGCTTGTATTTAAAAATCTTGAACGTTTGACAATTAATTTTTTTAAAATAATAATAACCCTATTGTTTTTAATTTTATTTTCAGACCATTTAGTGTCTCAAAATGAAACCAATAATTGGTATTTTGGCAATGAGGCCGGACTTAGCTTTAACAATGGGAGACAAACAGTTCTTACAGATGGAAAAATGAACACTGTCGCTGGGTGCTCAAGCATTTCTGACAGATTTGGCAATTTACTTTTTTATACCAACGGAAAAGATGTCTGGAATAAAGACCATGTTTTAATGGAAAATGGCTCCAATTTAGCAGGAGATCCAAACAACACCCAATCTTCAATTATCATTCCTAAACCTAATGACGACAATGTTTATTATATATTTACCACAAGGGAAGTACCATCAAAGACTCCCTTACTAACACCAGGTTTGTTTTATTCAGAAGTTGAATTTTCTTCCCAATTCCCTTTGGGTAAAGTTGTAATTAAAAATATTAGACTGACTTCTTCAATTACTGAACGTATTACGGCTATTCATCACGCTGCAAGCAATACCATTAGAGTAATTACCTTTGGAAGTCGATCATCACAGGCAGGAACTCCAAAAGACACTTTTTATATTTTTAACGTTACCGAAAATGGGGTGGATAGAATTCCGTTGATTGACAAACAAAATGTGAACTTATCATCGGCAGGAGCCATGAAAATTTCGCCTAACGGAAAGATTTTAGGACTAGCAGATTATGACGGCCGGTTAATTTATTTATACAATTTCAATAATGACACAGCAACACTGAGCTTTGACAAAACACTATTGGCCGATTTACTGTTTACCCCAATAAACCCCTATGGTTTGGAGTTTTCTCAAGATTCTGAAGTCATCTTTTATTCTGGTAAAAACCAATCCAATAACAACAGTTATCTCATTAGGTTCAGATTGGTAGACCGTTCGGATGTTGAAGGCAAAACAGTAGTGGATGTCTCTTCTGGTTATGATTTTGGATCGTTACAGCTTGCCAGCAATGGTAAAATTTACATGGCCATTTTTGTACAAAATAATCCTTTGGCTTCAGTAGGACAAATAAGTGTTATTAATGCGCCTAGTGACAACAGCGATATTGGCTACCAACCGCTTGGAATTGATTTGCAAACAGGTGAGTCACTTAAGGGATTGCCTATTTTTGTTCAATCATTTTTTAGGAACAGAATCCTTACCGAAAATCAGTGCGTTAGCGATACCTTTAATTTTTCATTTGATACTTACGCCCCAGCAACATCTGCTCTTTGGGATTTTGATGATGGAACCACATCATCACTTGTAAATCCTAACCATAAATACTCAAAACCAGGACTTTATTTTGTCAAGGCAACGCTAACGATCAATAATCAACCCGTTGAAATTTACAAACAAGTCATGGTATATGCTTTGCCACAAATTGATGACAATCAAGTCTTATCACAATGTGATACAGACAACGATGGGCACGGTATTTTTAACCTATACAACATTGAAGAAAAAATGAGTAAAAGATCAAATACAGACTATGAATTCTATTTTTACAACACTCATGATGATGCCATTAACGACACAAATGAAATAGCAAACCCAGATGAGTATGAAAACAAAAGTAATCCCGAAGAACTGTTTGTGAAAATTATTAATCCTGAAGGCTGCATAACCATTACCAATTTTTTTATAGAAACAACCTACACAGTTCTAGACCCTATAGACCCTATGTTTAGTTGTGAATTATCTGATGATGTTTATAATAATGGGGTGGGTGCTTTTGATCTTAAGAGCAAACTGTTGGAAATAAGGAGCCAATTCAACATTCCAGAAACTTCAAGAATTTCATTTTATGAATCGTTTCAGGAAGCACAAAAAAAGACAAATTCTCTTCCCTTTCATTTTGAATCGACAACCACTACTGTTTGGGTTAGAATTGAAGATAGCAATTTTGGTTGTTATGGAATTCAATCTATAGACTTGGAAGTAAACTCTGCCATTGAAATAAATATTAATGACTCTTATACTATTTGTGATCCTAGTATTTATTCAAACATTGTTCTTGATGGTGGTAATTCAAATGATAGTTGGGCCTGGAAAGACAACAATGGCAATATTATTTCCACAAAAAAAGATTTTGAAATCACACAAGCTGGTTCATTTTCCTTAACTATTTCTAAAACAGAAAACCAAGTAACTTGTAGTACAACTAAAAATTTTATAGTATATGAATCTGGTTTTGCCAAATTTGATACAGTAACAGCTGAAGATTATCAAATAAAAGTAACCATTACCGGTGAAAGTGATTATGAATACTCTTTGGACAATACATCGTTTTCAGGGCAAGGGCTTGAGCATAAATTCTTAAATGTAAGTGCCGGAATATATACCGTTTATGTTAGAGATAAAAACAATTGTGAACCTACAATAAGTACCAAGGTTTCTATAATAGGCTTCCCAAAATATTTTACTCCAAATAACGATGGAAATAATGATGTTTGGAAAGTAGAAGGCATTTCGGATGATCTTTATATTTCTGCGGATATCAGCATTTTTGACAGATATGGAAAACCTTTATATAATATGGATTTAACCAAAAACCAAAATGGATGGGACGGCACCTACAATGGCTCTATAGTTACCTCTACAGACTATTGGTTTAAAGCTACTTTGGTTGACAAAAACAACGATAGATTTGTGAAATTAGGGCACTTCAGTCTCAAACAATAAAAAATATACAGTTCCATATTTACTATTTGCTTAATTTCGCACTATGGTAAAAGAATTACAGCTTCGGGTTACGCTCAAAGAGGAAGAACGCAGCGATATTTTAACAGTAAAATCAGCTCATGCTTTAGATATTGTCAAAGAAGATATTACAGGCGTCAAAGTCCTTCGTAAATCCATTGATGCCCGTAAGCCTAAAATCATCTTCAATTATAAAGTTGCCGTTTATATTAAAGAACCATTACCAAAAACTTCACAATACACCTTTGATTACAAGGATGTTTCAAAAGCCAAGCCCATTCACATTATTGGATTTGGCCCCGCAGGTATGTATGCCGCTTTGCGTTGTATTGAATTAGGATTTAAACCTATTGTTTTAGAACGTGGTAAAAATGTTCAGGACAGAAGACGGGATTTAAAAGTCATTAACCAAGACCATATTGTCAATGAAGATTCCAACTACTGTTTTGGCGAAGGCGGTGCCGGCACGTATAGTGATGGCAAACTCTATACCCGAAGTTTAAAGCGTGGTGACGTGCGCAGGATTTTTGAAAACCTAGTGTATCATGGAGCTACCGAGCAAATTTTAGTAGATGCCCACCCTCATATTGGCACCAATAAATTGCCCAAAGTGGTTCAAAACATTCGGGAAACCATTTTAAAATATGGTGGAGACATTCATTTTGAAACCCGTGTTGTTGACTTCACCGTTAAGAACCATAAAATTCAATCCATCATCCTTCAAAATGGCGAAGAAATGACCGTTAACCGAGTCATTTTAGCTACTGGCCATTCGGCACGAGATATCTTTTATCTACTTTATAAAAAGAAAATAGCTTTAGAAGCCAAATCCTTTGCCATGGGTGTTCGGGTGGAACATCCACAACATATTATTGATTCCATTCAGTATCATTGTAAAGGTGAGCGTAATGAATTATTACCAGCTGCATCTTACTCACTGGTCCAACAAGTCAATGACCGCGGCGTGTATTCTTTTTGTATGTGCCCGGGCGGATTTATTGTGCCTGCTGCTACAGCCAATGGTGAGGTGGTTGTTAATGGTATGTCACCCTCTAAACGAAATAATTTATTTGCCAATTCTGGCATTGTGGTAGAAATTAATGCCGACAAAGATTTGCATAAATATGAACAATTCGGTCCTTTAAAAGCTTTGGAATACCAGAAATCTTTAGAAAAAATGGCTTTTACCGCTGGAGGCCGAAACCAGACTGCTCCAGCACAACGCTTAACAGACTTTGTGGAAGGTAGGCTCTCAAATGATTTGAACCCAGCCTCCTATCAACCCGGACTAAAATCCGCACCATTACATTCCTTACTTCCTAAATTAATTGGAAGTCGATTACGAAAAGGGTTTGAGGCTTTTGGTCAAAAAATGAAAGGCTATTATACGGCTGAAGCCAATGTGGTTGGTGTAGAATCCAGAACCTCATCACCGGTTTGTATCCCCAGAAATGAACATTTAGAACACCCTGAAGTTTCGGGATTGTTTCCTTGTGGCGAAGGTGGTGGTTACGCTGGTGGTATTGTATCTGCCGCCATGGATGGCGAACGCTGTGCCGAAGCAGCTGTTAAAGGATTATAGATATTAATTTTATTCCTATTTTTGCACAACAAAAAACTAGACATCATGAACGCATATATATTTCCAGGACAAGGTGCTCAATTCACTGGAATGGGCTTAAACCTATACGAAACCTCCCCTTTTGCTCAAGATTTATTTGAGCAAGCCAATCATATCTTAGGTTTTCAAATAACAGATATTATGTTTGAAGGAACTGCCGAGGCTCTAAAAGAAACCAAAGTGACCCAACCAGCTATTTTTTTACATTCGGTCATTCTTGCGAAAGCCTTAGGTAATCGTTTTAAACCAGATATGGTTGCAGGACATTCTCTAGGTGAATTTTCAGCCTTGGTTGCTAATGGCGCCTTAACTTTTGAGGACGGCTTGAAATTGGTATCGCAACGTGCATTAGCCATGCAAAAAGCCTGCGAAATTAAACCAAGCACTATGGCAGCTGTATTAGGATTGGAAGATGCTCTTGTTGAAAAAATATGTTCTGAAACTGAAGGCATCGTGGTGGCCGCAAACTACAATTGCCCAGGACAGTTGGTAATTTCGGGAGAAGTGGAAGCGGTAAACAATGCCTGTGAGGCTTTAAAAGAAGCTGGCGCCAAGCGTGCTTTAGTATTGCCTGTTGGCGGGGCTTTCCATTCACCTTTAATGGAACCTGCTCGTGAGGAATTGGCAGCTGCCATTGAAAACACCAAATTCAGCAAACCTATTTGTGCTATATATCAAAATGTAACAGCCAATGCCGTTCTTGATCAAGCGGCAATCAAATCCAATTTAATTTCACAATTGACAGCACCTGTTCGTTGGACGCAATCTGTACAGCAAATGATAGCGGATGGTGCCACTTTATTTACTGAAGTTGGCCCTGGTAACGTCTTGCAAGGTCTTGTTAAAAAAATAAGCAGAGAGGCACAAACGGCTTCTGCTACATTAGAAAAATAAAACATGAAGCTATCTAAACGTTCGGTTACAATTATAGCAATCATTATAGCCACTATTGCCATTGATCAAATTTCAAAAGTGTTGGTTAGAGCTTATGTAGAACCAGGCTCTCAAACAAAGATTATCGGCAATTATTTTACGCTTCACAATGTAGAAAATATTGGGGCATTTTTAGGAATGGGGAGCAGTTTAAACCCTACCCTTAAACTTATTCTATTACTTATTTTACCTATAGTTGTATTAGGTTTTGTGCTTATTCATATTTTAAAAAACAAAGATTTAGACCGTTTATCGCTTATTGCGTTTTCTATTATTGTTGGTGGTGGTATTGCCAATGTTTATGATAGAATTGTTTATGGCTCTGTTACTGATTTTTTCTACATGAAATTAACGGACACACTGCACACTGGTATTTTTAATGTGGCAGACCTTTTTGTAACCACGGGCATGATTATGTTATTGGTGGTCAGTTTTAAGAAGAAAAGGAATACCCCTGAATAATATTTCAAAAGACATATATACATAAAAAACCCACCTCATTAATGAGGTGGGTTTTAGTTTGGTAGTTAGACTTTATTAATAGTGAGGATTCTCATCTTCTAAAAATCCAGTTCGTTTATGCCCCACAAACTTATAGACAGTACCGGGATCCCAACTGAATTCAGCTTCAAATGAAATTTCATCTACAACTGTATTGCTAGTTGTTGTGTAGGATTTTTTTGTAATCGTTCCATTGGTTACTGTTACGGTTTCATCTGTATATAATTCTGGAGTATTAGGCTCGCTTGAAAACGTCATGCCATCTGCATTTAATGATGCTTTAGCTTTTATTTCCATCCAATTATCATTATCATCAAGCCAAAAACCATTATCATTGGCAGCAGTGTTATATGTACTAAATTGCACATAATCTCCACCGTATGCTGGAGTAACACCATCTGGTTCTAAAGCAATAACCCACCAATCGCCAGCAATAGCTTCAACTTTAGTTCCTCCTGGATTTGGATCACCCCCTTCATCGCAAGAGACAAATAAACTAACTGTGCACAACAGTATAAAGACTTTAATTATATTTATATTTTTCATATTTATTTGATTTAATTTTTTAATTATTGTCTTGAAAATGTTCTTTCAAAAGTTCCATAAAATGCACTGGCTTGTAATTGCCATCTAAAATTATCATTGTCATCAATATGACCAGGCAAAAAGCTTTTTATGGATATCCCACTAGGTGATGTATTTTCTTGATATGGAATATAAATTTCATCATCATTGACATTAATAAACGTCACCGTAGCTTGATTGGCTCCTGTTACGCCACCTGCATTATCGTAAGTATAATATCTGTCTGATATCTTAGTACAAGTTCCAGGACTACCGTTTGATCTAGCCCAACTACCTTCTAAATTGTAAATACTTGGTGCCGTTGAAACAACTACAACTGTTCTTGTTGCCGATGCCGCAAAACCTAAATCATTTACGGCTTCATAAGTTATATAATACACTCCTGGCACATTGGTATCTACAACAGTACTAGTGGTAAACGGATAAGGTTCGCCTGATAAAGTTACATTTGCACTTGGGTCGGTCCAAGCATCACCTTGGTTTATAATCACTTCGTCACTACCATTTAATTCGATAACTGCATAATTAGTAACTTCACTTACATCTGCTGTTGATTCTGTATCGCATGAACTTAATATTAGCAACGCCACACAAATCATTATTTTAAATATGTTTTTCATCTTCTTTCTTTTTTTAAAATTATTGATTCCACCAAATTGGAGTAGTAATTGGCACTACAGCAGGCGCATTTAAGTTTCTGGACGTCTCATTTGTTGGATACAGCAATCTTTGTGGAAAGCCCGTGCCCAAAACACCATTAAGTGATACAGCAAACTCTCCCGGAACATATGCTGGGTCACTTTGAGCTACCGAAGATGTTGCTGGAATTCCTGTACGTTGCCATTCAAAAAACGATTCAGCTCCATTTCCAGGGTAACTTGCAATCCATTTTTGAGTTATAATGGCTTTCAATTTATCATTAAAAGTTCCTGAACTAGGATATTCATATGGGGCTGAAGCGGCTATATAGGAAGTTCCATCCAATGACCATTTATTGAAATTTTCCAATACGGCTGCATCATATAATGCTTTGGCTCCTGAAGCTCCAATATTGTATCGCTCTCTTGCTTCAGCCTGCATAAATAAGCTTTCTTCATGACTAATAAAGTACACAGGTGTCTCTGGGTGCAATATGGAAACAGCAAACGTGTTAGGTCCCGCTGGATTGTTATAATCACCTTGATCAACTGGATTTCCTGTTGTATAAAACAATGCTAAACGTGAATCAAGATTATCTGTTAAATACGAATGCATGGTTGTACTGGCCCTTAAATTCAAAGAGGTATTTAATTGACGCTTATCAGATTCATATAATGGATTACTAATATTAGGAGCATCAGTAAATCCTGTTAAAGCAGCATCTACATCAAGAAAAGAAACGCCAGAATTTAGCAAAGCTGTAATACCAGCCTGTGCAACAGACGGTCTGGCTTCTGTTTGGCGTAAAAAGATCTTTAACTTTAAGGTATTTGCGAACTTAACCCAGTTATCCATGTTTCCTCCAAATATTAAATCATCTGTTCCTGGTTCTCTCCCTTGAGAAGCACTCAGGTTTCTCCCCAAGGCATCATCTAAAGCCACAATTAAGTCATCATAAATATCTTGACCTGAATCAAAATGGGGGTTAAAAATCAAAGGATTATTAGCTTCAGAATATGGAATATCACCATACCAATCAGTTAGCATGTGGAATGTATAGGTTTCTAAAACGGTAGCTATTAAATAATAGTTCCAGTTTTCTGCTTCTAACGCCTTTCTCTTTATGTTTCTAACATCTAAAAGTGCATCATAAGCATTTCTCCAACCTGTTGTTGAAATACCATCGGTTGTTCCAAGTGTGTAATTATCCACTACACGGTACTGACTTGAACCCGGACTTTGAGACCACATTTGTGACCAAATTCCACCAATAATTGCCCAACTTGCTCCTTGAACACCAGCAATTCCGGTAATGCTTCCAGGAAGTTCTACTTCAAATGCTAAATCATCTGGTGTTAAATCGTCTGGATCTCTGTTAATATCTAGTTGCGAATCGCAAGACAATAACAATCCAAATCCTATTAATATTAATATTATTTTTTTCATTGTATTTTTTTTATTTATTAAAATGACATTTTTAGAGAAACCCCATAGGTTCTTTGTGCTGGATTAGCACCAAATTCTCCAAACTCAGTGACTAAATCATTTCCTCCAAAAGATGTAACTTCTGGATCTACATATGGGTTTTCGGCAGGTGTCCATAACATTAAATTTTTGCCATAAACACTTAATACCATACTGTTAAATCCTGTTTTTCCAATGATACTTTGAGGAAAATTATAGGATAGGGACAAATCCCTTAACCTTACAAATGTTTTGTCTATTACATGGTCTGTAGCCTCAACAGTTGGGTTATTACTTGAACTGTAAAAACCTGAAATGTTGCCATAAGATATTGGTGTTGTGTTTTCTGAATAGGTTCCGTCTCCATTGTCATTTACTGAATTTGGTATTATAAAAGGGTTCCTATCATTATAGGTTGTAGCTATTGAATTTCCAGTAAAGCCAAGTAATCGAGCGGTATAGGAATACATTAAACCACCTTGCTTCCAATCAAAATTAAAGGCCAACCTGAAATTTTTATATTTAAATGTATTTTGAAGTCCCATAACAAAATCTCTTTGTGAATTACCAAGCGGTTCTTCTTCAAGTGTCTGCAATGGAATTCCTGTATTTGGATCAACAACCGTTTGGCCGGCATCATTAACCAAAGGTTTACGCCCATAGAAAACACCTAAAGGTTGTCCTTCAATAGCATAAAAATTAATGTTGTAAGAGTTGTTAATCAAAAGTTTATCTAGACCTTCTGGTAATGATGTTACTTTATTCTTGTTTTTGGTAAATGTCCAATCCACATTCCAACTGAAATCATCGGTTCTGACTGGCACCAATCCAAGTGCTATTTCCACACCTTTATTTTCAAGATCTAAATAGTTTCCAACAATGGATCCATAACCTGTTGATTCAGGCAATAAAAGAGAAATAATGGACCCATTTGTTTTTTTACTGTAATAAGCAACATCTGCCGTTATTCTACTATTAAAAAAACGCCCTTCCGCCCCTACTTCATATTCATCTGTAAATTCCGGCTCAATATTTATGTTTCCTAATGCTCGTGCAATCTCAAATGAATTCAATCCGTTAAAAGGGAATGTTATCTGTCCAAAATAAGCTGTTGCAACGGCTTGTAAAGCTGAACTCTCAGTGTTGTACAACCCTGCATCATTTGCAAGTGACGCATAGCCTCCTCTTATTTTTAGGAAATGTTTACCATTATCAATTGCAATGGCGCTTAAATTGACCGATGGATAGAAAAATGAATTTTTACCAATAGCTAAGGTAGAAGTCCACTCATTTCTACCTGTTACGTTTAAATAAACTCTTTCCTTATATGACAATGTTGCAGATCCAAAAGCAGAATATCCTTTTCTTTGACTGTCTTGCTGTGCCGTAATTGGTTGCACTGCCGAGTTTGAGATTTCATAAAAATAAGGAATATCCAAATTGGTTACATTAACGCTCAAACTGCTGGTAATACTATTGTTAATAGAACCTCCTAATGAAGCTTGCAAACTAAAATTATCATTTAACACAGTATCATAATCAAAGGTTATAAATGATTCATAACGCTTTGCTTGGTTTGTAGCCTCTGTGACACCTCCTGCATTATTAGTAGCCCCTAATAATGCATTTGGTGAGCCAGGTGTATAATTGATAACAGCACCATGACTATGACGTTTGCCGTTAAGAATATCTGCGCCTATTTGAATGGTTCCCACTAATTCTGGAGTTATATCATAAGCAAAGTTTATGTTTCCATAAAAACGCTCTCTGCTTAAGTTTGTAGCGTTCTCATTTATAACCCAATAAGGGTTTCTGGAGTAGGATGTATAAAAATTATCATTATTATTAAATGGATTGTTTTTATAGTCTGCCAAATCCAAAACGCTAATATCTCTTGGTATTTGTAATAACTCCTGCATAAAGGTTTCACCTTCTCCTGCGTTGTCTCCCTGGCCCGTATTTACTGCATTCTGTCTAGTTTGAGCATAATTACCATTGACCCGTAACCTAAATTTTTTACCTGAGATACCAGAGTTTAAACTTATTGTGTTTCTGTTTAAAGCATCAGCATCCGTTGGGATCACACCATCTGTATCAATTTTAGTGAAGATTAATGAAAAATCTGAATTGTCTCCACCACCACTTAAACGCAGTGAATTGGTGTACGTAGCGCCTATATCATAAAAGTCCTTAATGTTATCTTTTAAATTTGAATAGGGCTTAATTTGTTGGGAATTATCTACAATCTGTCCCCAAACACGAAGCTGGTCGTTAAACCTAGGGCCCCAAGAACCATTTTCGTTACTGGCTCCAGTGCCGCCTGCTGGAAGTCCAGAATATCCTACACCGTTCCAACCTTGACCAAATTTTTGTTGTAAATGAGGAATTCTAGATACTTCTGAAAAGTCTAATGAACTGTTTAATTCAACTTTTACTTTACCAGACCGCCCTCTTTTAGTGGTTATAATTATAGCACCGCTTGATGCTCTAGATCCATACAGAGCGGTTGCCGCACCTCCTTTAAGAATGTTAATGCTCGCAATAGCATTAGCATCTAAATCATTAATATTAGTCCCTCCATCAAATGATCTATTAACATCTGTTGAAAGTCCTGTACCTGTATTTCCGCTATTGGAAGCTGAGGAAATAGGTGTTCCATCTATTACATATAAAGGACCGTTGATAGCTCTTACAGAACTAAACCCTCTTAAAATAATTTTTGTTGAAGCGCCAGGTTGATTGGGAGACGTAATATCTAAACCAGCAACCTTACCCGATAAACTCTCAAAAGGGTTCAGCGTTGCCACTTCGGTTAACTTTTCTCCAGAAACCGCTGTAGCAGCATAACCAAGTGATCTTTTTTGTTTTGTTTTACCAAAAGCAGTTACCACAACTTCCTCAAGTGCGGTAGCATCTTCTTGTAATTTTACATCTATTGTATTGGATGCTCCAATAACAACTTCCTTATTAGCATATCCTACAAAGCTAAAAACAAGGGTCTGTCCTTGATTTGCCTCAATAGCATATTTTCCATCAAAATCTGTTGAGGCACCTGTTGTGGTACCTTTAACTAAAACTGTTGCTCCTGGCAAGGGTAGCCCTTTGCTATCTGTAACAGTCCCAGATAATGATTTTTCTTGTGCAAAAGCCATGGTTGAACCAAACAGCAAAAGCACTAGCATAAAATAGTAGTTTCTTACTTTCATGAATAAAAATTTTTATGAGTTAGTCTATGCAGATTGTAATAAGGAAGGTGACAAAGACATTTTTTTAAAGGACTAATTCAAAAAATTACTTCACGAAATAAACTAAAGTTTAGTGGAACTATAATTAGAAGCAAAGCTCTTTAGCCACCTAACCTTACACAATTGCGGAAGTAAAAGAAGATATTATGAAAGTATTAATGGGTAAACCTTATAATAGTTTACCTTGCCGATAAAGGTTTACTAACAATTTACCGATTTTGAACTATTGCAAATGGATGCTATAAATTCTGAAGGAGTCTGGGATGTCTGCTTTTTAAAAGCTTTATTGAAAGTTACTTTATTATTAAACCCAACCTCATAAGCGACATCAATGATATGAAGATTTCCGTAAAGATCAGATTGCAATATGTTTATTGCTTCGTCAATTCTGAATTTATTGATGAGTTCAAAAAAATTCATATTAAAAGATTCATTGATTATCTGCGACGTATTATGTCTGGTGGTACCCAGTTTATCTGATAAAGATTCCAACGAAATACCATTATCCTTATAAATCTTATCGTCAATAAATAACTTAAATAAATTCTCACTTAATTCTTTTGATAAGGACTCTGTCAATCCAGACTTTTCGTATTTACTTATTTTATTCAAAATGAATCCTTCTGAAAATATTTTAGGCTGTGCATAAGCCATATAGGCCACATAAAGAATCATAACAGACATGGCTGCCACATGTGAATTATAAATTATACTTGCCGATTCACCAAGTAAACTTATTGACAATCCATAAATTAAGTATGAAAACACATATACAAGATGTATCCTAAAGATGTTTTTCTCCCAAGTAATAGTTGCCTTTTCAGTATTCTCTTTTCCTGAATTTTTAATCTTGGCATAATGCAATTTTCCAATTAGTAAACCATAAATAATCAACGACAATACTTTTGGTATAAACACAAACAGCCAAAAATACTTGTGGGAAGTACTTGTTCCAAGCATCATTTTAATTTTTTCAGTCGCATTCAAAGAATAAATTGGCCATAAAACAAATGCAATTAAAATAGCTGTCGGAAAAAAATGCAATATATCTGATTTTTTAAAGATATATCCTTGTGTGACCCTTTTAAAATATAAAAACAATAAGGGACCATACATTAATGCTAATGAAGAGGAAAATAAATAGGTATGCGGATATTGATATTGGATATTTGTTAGGTAAAGTACATACTCTATAACAAATAATACGTGAACCAACACAAAACTACTAATGAGAATATTGGCAGCTTTATCAACTCGCTTTTTTAGATTCAACACAATCACTAAAAAAAAGCCAATTAAAGCTATGTATAAGTACAAAAACGAAAAAAAATCAAACTTTATAAGATATTTCTCAATCAATTGTTTAAACTCATTTGAATCTTGAATGTTATCAAATGAGTCATTGTGCAATATTGAAAAATCAAACGTATTATTAATGTATTTATTTGCATATTGAAAAGCTTGCTCTGGATTTTTTAACTCGGCATTTATAATTGCAAGCTTCTTAAAAACTGGCACAGAATCTACATTTTGTTTTAATGCATTTTTATTAAACTCCAACAAATCTTGTAATCCTTCTTCCTTATAATTCTCCAGCGCTTTTGCTTTATAGTCAACTTGATTAACATAATTTATCGCCTCTTGGACATTACTGCCAAAACACGTAATGGGACTCAGAATATTTGAAAAAAGGAACATGCATTGCACAATGCGTGTTATTCGAGACAGGTTAGACATTTGTTGATTGATTTTAGTTTGATTGATTTGATTGATATAGTCTTTATATAAAATAAAGACGATTAAAAATAGCTATTATTACAGTTTAAACTTGTTAAAAAAGTCTTAAAAGCATTGCGTAAAGTAAAGCCCGATAAGATTTTACCATTGATTTAAAGGTACATAGCAAAAAAAAAGTCTCAAAGATTGAGACTTTTTTTAAAATTATATTTATGCCTTTTTTTAGTTTGTGTCTCTTACAACCTGCTCCCATTTCCAAGCAGATCGCATGGCATCATCTAATGTTAATTGGGCTTTCCAACCTAGTTCTTTATTAGCTTTATTGGTGTCAGCATAGGCCGAAATGATATCACCTTCACGTCTACCAACTATTTTATAATTCAGTTTTTTACCAGATACACGTTCAAAAGACTGAACGACTTCCAAAACCGAACTACCTTTACCTGTTCCCAAATTAAAGGTCTCATAATTAGATGTATTCTTGTTTTCCAATAAACGTTTAAGGGCAACCACATGAGCCTTAGCCAAATCTACAACATGAATATAATCTCTGATACAAGTACCATCTGGTGTTGGATAATCGTCACCAAAAACAGATAGTTCTTCTCTCAACCCAATGCCTGTTTGTGTGATAAATGGCACTAGGTTTTGCGGAACACCAATAGGCAATTCTCCTATTTTAGCCGATTCATGCGCACCTACCGGGTTGAAATAGCGCAAGGCAATCGCTTTTAAATTTGGTGTTACCTTACAAGTATCACTTATAATTTCTTCACCTATTTGTTTGGTATTTCCATAAGGAGATTCCGCCTGTTTAACAGGGGCGCTTTCTGTAATCGGTAACTCGTCGGCCTGTCCATAAACCGTACAAGATGAACTGAATATAAAACTAGCTTCAGGTAGTTTTTTCAGTTCTTTTAGAAGATAAACCAACGTACTGATGTTATTCTCATAATACAACAATGGCTCTTTGACACTTTCTCCAACAGCCTTACTAGCGGCAAAATGAATAACGCCTTTAACATCATTATGTTTTTTAAAGAAGGCTTCCACAAGTGATTTGTCTTTAAGATCCATTTTTTCAAAAATGGGTGCTTTACCTGTAATTGAAGTAATGCCATCCAGCACTTTTATGGAAGAATTTGATAAATCGTCAATAATTACAACCTCAAAACCTTCATTTTGTAACTCAACAACGGTATGCGACCCTATAAAGCCTAAACCTCCTGTAACTAATATTTTATCCATTTATAAATGATTTTACTTTTGATGTAATATAATCTATTTGCTCGTCATCTAATTCTGTGTGCATGGGTAACGAAATAACGTCTTGCACCAATTGATTGGTGACTTTAAAATCAGCTTCATTATACCTATCATCTGCATACGCTTTTTGTTTGTGCAGCGGAATAGGATAATATACCCCACATGGAATATTGTTCTCATTTAAATAGACAACCAAAGCGTCTCTATCAACACCTTTTAACCTTAATGTGTATTGGTGAAAGACATGGCAATCACAAGTATCACAGATACCTTGACAAATTGCTTTTCCAGAAGGCGTTATAATCTTATCACAATCTTTGAACGCTTGGTTGTATTTTCTTGCTGCCAGTTGTCTTGCCCTGTTATAGCTATCAAGATGTGGCAATTTGGCGTCTAAAACACCTGCTTGAATACTGTCCAAACGCGAATTAACACCAACTACATCATGATGATATCGTACATACATACCGTGATTTACAATTCCTCTAATGGTGTGCGCCAAGGCATCGTCATTAGTAAAAATAGCACCACCATCACCATAACACCCTAAATTCTTTGAAGGAAAAAAAGAAGTTGATGCTACATGGCCAATGGTTCCCGCTTTTGCTTTTCTGCCATCTTTAAATGTATAGTTAGCACCAATGGCTTGCGCATTATCCTCTATAACAAACAAATTATGCTCATTGGCTATTTCCAAAATGGCTTCCATATCAGCACATTGCCCAAATAAATGAACCGGAACAATAGCTTTGGTTTTAGGTGTAATGGCTTTTTTTATGGCTTCAATATTGATATTGAAATCATCAGGATTGACATCAACCAAAACTGGGGTTAAATTTAACAACGCTATCACTTCTACGGTTGCCGCAAAAGTAAAATCGGCCGTGACAACCTCATCACCTGGTTTTAAACCAAGTCCCATCATGGCAATCTGCAACGCATCGGTGCCATTGGCACAGGGGATGACATGTTTTACACCAAGATATTGCTCTAAATTATGTTGAAATTGATGAACCTTAGGACCGTTTATAAATGCTGTGGTTTCTAAAACGTCTTGAATAGACGTATCGACTTCCTTCTTAATCTTATCTAGCTGACCTTTAAGATCAACCATTTGAATTTTTTTCATCTAAAAAAAGTTACAATTCGCTTACGGTTGCATAAAAGCAATCATTCATTTGAACGTACAATTAGCGCGAATTAATACATTACGAAATTACAAAAATACTACAGCTTAACAATGTTTTTCTTTTAAAGAAATGTATTTTTGTTGCAAAGCATTACTTTGAATCTTATCTACAACATAACCATTAATCTGATGCAATTTGTATTGAATTGCATAGCGCCTTTAAACCATAAAATTAAACTAGGCGTAAAAGGCAGATCAGAGACTTTTGACATATTGAAAAACAACTTGTCGACACAAGACAAAACGCTGTGGTTTCATTGTGCTTCTTTGGGTGAATATGAGCAAGGTCTTCCCGTGTTTAAAGAACTAAAAAAGAAATACACAAATCATAAAGTGGTATTGACCTTTTTTTCGCCTTCAGGTTATGAAATCAGGAAAAATTCACCCATTGCTGATGTCGTGGCTTATTTACCAATGGACACTAAAAAGAATGCCAAGCGCTTTTTAAATTTGGTCCATCCAGAATTGACCGTTTTTGTAAAATATGATATTTGGCCCAATTATTTAAATGAATTAAACAAACGCCAATTAAGAGCCCTATTGATTTCGGCTTCCTTTAGGCCCTACCAACCTTATTTTAAATGGCATGGTTTGCTATTAAGAAAAGCACTGTTTGCTTTTGAACATATTTTTACACAAAATGACAGTTCAAAAACATTACTTGAATCCATCAATTACCTGAATGCAACCATTTCTGGAGACACCCGATTTGATAGGGTTTCAGATCAATTAAACCAAAACAACTCTCTTGATTTTATAGAAAACTTTAAACAAAACAAATTATGTGTGGTAGCCGGAAGCACGTGGCCTGAAGATGAAGCGCTCTTTATCAACTTTATAAATTCTGAAGCATCAAAGGGCACAAAATTTATCATTGCACCACATAATATTAAAACTTCCCAAATAGCGAGTCTTCAAGAAAAATTAACAGCAGACACTGTTTTGTATTCCCAAAAAGAAGGTCATGATTGCTCCAAAGCCCAAGTGTTTATTATTGATACCATTGGATTGCTTTCAAAAATCTATAGCTATGCTGATATTGCTTATGTTGGTGGAGCCATGGGACAAACAGGGCTACATAACACCTTGGAACCTGCTGTTTTTGGAGTTCCTATCATTATTGGAAGCCACCATTCAAAATTTCCTGAAGCTAAAGCCATGATTGATAATTCTGGGATGTTCTCCATTTCAAACCAACAAGAATTCAACAGTATTTTAAATGATTTGATTACCAACAAACAAAAAAGGAAAACATCAGGTAATCATAATTCGGAGTATATTTTGAAAAATAAAGGCGCCGTGGAGCATGTTTTAAATTATTTGCATCTTCAATAGGAGGATAGGTTATTAACTCAAACCGGTACCTACTGGTATTTGATTATTTCATATATTTGGTTTTATGAGTGACTTTTCCATAAAAAACAAATCGGGCACACCAAAATACAAGCAAATCATTGCTGCCATAGAAAATGCCATAACAAGTGGTCGTTTGAAAAAGGGAGATCCATTGCCATCAATCAACAGCATAAAAGATTCAAATTCCATTTCAAGAGATACTGTTTTAACAGCATTTAATGAATTAAAAACAAGAGGAATTGTTCAATCAGTCCCAGGTAAGGGCTACTATGTTGCAAGTGAAAGTGTTAATGTTGCCCAAAAGGTCTTTTTGCTGTTTGATGAACTCAATGGATTTAAAGAAGATTTATATAATTCCTTTTTAAACAATATTGGTGATAACGTTCAGGTTGATATCTTCTTCCATCATTTTAATCATGATTTATTCAGTAAGTTAATCTACGATAATATTGGCAACTACAACTATTATGTCATCATGCCAGCCAATCTAAAAAACACCAATCAGGTCATAGAAAAGTTGCCAGCTGACAAAGTCTATATTTTGGATCAAATGCATGAAGATTTATGGTCGTATTCCGCAATCTATCAAAATTTTCAAACCGATATTTATAATAATCTTACTAAAGGGCTGTCGCTTATCAATAAATATAAAAAGCTGATTTTGCTTTTTATATCAGACAAACAGCCGCAAGGTATGCTTAATGGTTTCAAACAATTTTGTAAACATTACAAAATCAAGCATGGAATCATTGATTCTTTAAAAGACCAGGTTGTGACTCCTGGGGATGTTTATGTAATTCCAGATGATAGAAACTTAATTAGAATCATAAAAAAAATAAAAGAACAGCAACTTATCCTTGGAAAAGACATTGGCATCATATCCTACAATGACACCATGCTCAAGGAAATTGTAGAAGGCGGTATTACGACCATTTCAACAGATTTTAATAAAATGGGGGCTCGTTTGGCACACATGATTACCAACAAAGAGCAATTACAAATTGAGAATGACAATGATTTGATTTTAAGAAAATCACTGTAAAATTTAAAGTCAATAACACCATAAAAAAAACGACCCTTGAAATAAATATTTCAAGGGTCGTTTTTTAAACTAAATTAGTATTAATTCCAAAAAATACTGTAAAGTGCCGTCAATATAATCATGACTGCAAAAGCACCTATATTAAATAATGGACTTGTCTTAAACATTTGTTTTGTTATTGGTATACCTTTTTCATCATCAGCTCCTCTATGTTGAGCATAGCTAACAAGAGCAATAACAACCATCGTCAATAAGGCCGTGTAACCCATTTGGTCCATAAACGGAACGTTCACAAACAATGGTGATGTAGACCAACCGTTTGGTGCCACCTTAAAGTACATGGCTATTGGAATAGATGTCAAAGCTCCAACAATAGCGCCTTTATTTGTGGTCTTTTTCCAGAACAGACCCAATAAGAAGACGGCCAAAATACCAGGGCTTACCATACCCGTATATTCTTGTATAAATTGAAAAGCTTGATCAAGATTTCCTAGTAACGGTGCTATAACACAAGCTATTATAAGAGCTACAGCTGCAGAAATTCTTCCCACATTAACCGTTGTCTTATCACCTGCATTTTTATTAATATACTGTTTGTAAATATCCATGGTAAAAATAGTGGATGTTGAATTAAGCATAGACGCCAAAGACGACACAATGGCCGCAGCCAATGCTGCAAATGCAACACCTTTCAAGCCTGTTGGCAAAAACTGCAACAACCAAGGATAAGCTTTATCGGCCTGTTCTAATGATGGCAAGTTATGTAAGCCTTCCAGACCAAGTCTGGCCATAATTTCAGGATCGTTGACCATAACATAGGCTGCTATTCCAGGAATCACAACTAATAAAGGTATTATCAATTTTAAGAAAGCCGCTAACAAAATTCCTTTTTGGGATTCCCGCAATGATTTGGCTGCCAATGTTCTTTGAATGATATATTGGTTGAATCCCCAATAATATAAATTAGCTACCCACATACCTCCAACTAAAACACCTATTCCTGGGAGGTTATTATATTCAGGATTTGATTTATCCAATATCATGGCAAATCTATCGGGAACCGCTTCATAAATTTTGTGCAGTCCAGCAAACACTCCTGTACCGTCAGATACCATATTTAGTGCCAAATAGGTTGTGACCAATCCTCCTAGCACTAAAAACACAACTTGAATAACATCAGTCCAAGCCACTGCCGATAGACCTCCATATAATGAATAAGCAGCAGAAAATAACGCCAAACCTATAACACCATAAATTAGGGGAATTCCCATAATAGTCTCTAAGGCCAAAGAACCCAAATATAGTACTGTTGTCAAATTAACAAAAACGTATAGCGCAATCCAAAATACGGCAAGAATGGTCTTTAAATTGGTTGAGTAACGCTTTTCAACAAACTCCGGTATGGTGTACAATCCCTTCTCTATAAAAATGGGCAAAAAGTATTTTCCAACAATAATTAATGTAAGTGCCGCCATCCATTCATACGATGCGATTGCCAATCCTGACGCAAATCCAGAACCAGACATCCCTATGAACTGTTCAGCAGAAATGTTTGCGGCAATTAATGATGTACCAATAGCCCACCACGGCAAGGACTTGCTCGCCAAAAAATAATCCTCTGCGTTCTTTTGATGCCCTTTCTTGTCTCTAGAAACCCAAAGACCCACACCTAATATCAAGACGGCATACGCAACAAATACAGCGTAGTCCCAAAATTCAAAACCTGATTTCATATTGCTTATTGTTTAGTTTGTTAGTAGAAATTTATGTTTTAAAGTCGAAATATATGACTTTCTTAACAATTATTCGTTAAAAGTTATTAACAACTAGTAGCTACTAGTCTGATTTTTTACTATTTTTGATACAATTAAAACAATTATCAATGCTATTTAGACGATTTTTAAACCTAATTAATCGCCTGTTCATTGAGTTATTAAAGCCAAAAAGACACAACATTGTATAAAATCAATCAAACACAGGGTTTAGACAAAAGCAGTCATTATTTAGAGATTGAGAACTCTAAACATAATAGTTATGCCAAAATCCATCTAAACTTAGGAGCCAGTTTACAAGAGCTTATTCTTGATGGACACCATATCATTAAAGACTTAAGCCCTTTGACCTATAACAATACTTATGCCTCATCCATTTTGTTTCCGTTTGCAAACAGGATAAAAGATGGGCTTTACACTTTTAATGGAAAGCCTTACCAATTAGAAATCAATCAAAAAGAGGAAAACAATGCATTGCATGGACTGGTTTACAATAAGACTTTTAAGCTTGTTGAACAAAAAACCACAGAAGAAAATGCTATTGTTAAACTTTTGTACAATGAAACCAAACATTCAGTTGGGTTTCCATATACCTATTCCATTCAATTAATCTATACATTGACAAAAAACACCATAGACTTAAATGTCTCCATAGAAAATACAGGTACAGATGGCTTTCCATTTACCATCGGATGGCATCCGTATTTTTTAAGCCATAATTTAAACAATAGCTATTTAAAATTTGATAGTAACGACACACTGGTTTTTGATGACAGAAACATCACAGTCGATAAAAAGCCATTTAACATAGATGGTGAATTTAGACTTAAAAACAAAAATCTTGATGATTGCTTTCTACTAAACTCAAATGAAATACGCTTTTTCACTCCCAAATACAGCTTTGTGATGACCTCATCAGAAACCGATAATTTTTTACAATTATACACACCACCTCATCCCAATACCATTGCCATTGAACCTACAACAGGTGTGTCTGACAGTTTTAATAACGGCATCGGACTAAAAACTTTGGATCCACAAACGTTCTATGAAATCAATTGGAACATCACTATAAATTAAAAATGAAACAACAAACTAATCATGAATACACAGCTAATAAACAAAGTCTCCAAAGCTTTCTCTACCGAATTCAATGCGGAACCGCTACTTATTTTTTCACCTGGCAGAATTAATATAATTGGTGAACATACCGATTATAATGATGGATTCGTTTTTCCAGCAGCAGTAAACAAAGGCATTGTAGCAGCTATTCAAAAAAGTGATTCCAACACTTCCGTGGCTTATGCCGTGGATAAAGATGAACGCATAGCGTTTTCACTGGACACACTGAAACCATCAGCAGAAGGCCGTTGGGAAAATTATGTGCTTGGAGTTGTGGCAGAAATACAGAATAGGAGCAAAACCATTGGCAATTTTAATATTGCTTTTGGCGGTGATATTCCCGGTGGCGCCGGCATGTCATCATCTGCAGCACTTGAGAACAGTGTGGTTTATGGTTTGAATGAACTTTTTAATTTAGGCTTGTCCAAACATGACATGATTTTAATATCACAAAAGGCAGAGCACAATTATGTGGGCGTTAAATGTGGCATCATGGATCAATATGCCAGTATGTTTGGAATAGAAAACAATGCCTTACTGCTTGATTGCAGAACCGTGACTTCAAAACCGTATGAGATCAATTTTGAAGGCCATCAGTTAATCCTTATCAATACCAATGTAAAACATAGTTTGTCTGATAGTGCATATAATGACCGGCGTTCTGTTTGCGAATCGATTTCAGAAATGCTCAAGGTCAAAGCATTGCGTGATACCACAGAATATGATCTGGAATCCATTAAAGATAAAGTTACTCCAGAGAATTATCAGAAAGCCTTATATGTCATCCAAGAAAACAATAGGGCCATACAAGCCTCTAAAGCTATTGAAAAAGGCGATTTAAAAACACTAGGAGAACTTATCTATGCATCACATTATGGCCTTCAAAACCAATATAAAGTGAGTTGTGAGGAATTGGATTTTCTTGTAGAGCAAGCAAAATTAAATGGCCATGTTTTAGGAGCAAGAATGATGGGTGGTGGCTTTGGTGGCTGCACCATAAACTTGATTGCCAAATCTGAAACGGACTCATTTAAATCTTTTATAACAGAAGCCTATAAAAATAGATTTAACAAAGACTGTTCGATATACACTGTTGAGCTTTCAAACGGCACTGGAATCATAGAATAACAAAACAAATAAACTGAATACTAATGAATACCGATTTACAAGACTATTCGCATAAACGCCTCAATATACTAACTGGAGAATGGGTTTTAGTATCGCCCCATCGTGCTAAAAGACCATGGCAAGGACAAAATGAATCCATTTCAACCAATGTCAGGCCAGCCTACGATGAAACCTGTTATTTATGTGCTGGAAACACTAGGGTAAACGGGGAGAAAAACCCTAAATACCAAGATGTATTTGTGTTTACAAATGACTTTGCCGCACTTCAAACCGATTCAAAATCATTTAAAATTGAAGACGATTTATTGGTGGCCCATAGCGAGCAAGGTATCTGCAAAGTGATTTGTTTTAGCCCGGACCACTCTAAAAGTTTAGCTGAAATGGCCGTTAACGATATTCAAAAAGTCGTGCTAGCTTGGCAAGAAGAATATACCACGCTTGGAGAAAACCCTAATATCAATTATGTTCAGATTTTTGAAAACAAAGGTGCTGTGATGGGTTGCAGCAATCCACATCCTCATGGTCAGATTTGGAGCCAATCCACATTACCCAACGAGGTTTACAAAAAAGATGTTCACCAATACGAGTACTTTTCAAAAAACAAGAGCAGTCTTTTGGGCAATTACCTTAAACAAGAATTAGATAAACAAGAACGTATTATTTTTGAAAATGATGCCTTTGTTGTCCTTGTGCCTTTTTGGGCTGTTTGGCCTTTTGAAGCCATGATTGTTCCAAAAAAACATCAAAAGAACATCAACGAAATGTCAGATATTGAGACTCTGTTGTTTGCTGAGGCCATATCGGTACTTACCAAAGCGTATGACAAACTGTTTAATTGTTCATTCCCTTATTCCAGCGGCATTCACCAAGCACCTACAAATGAAAAAGACAATGACCATTGGCATTGGCACATGAGTTTTTACCCACCGCTATTGAGAAGCGCAACCGTGAAAAAATTTATGGTGGGTTATGAAATGTTTGGTTCTCCGCAACGCGATATAACAGCCGAAATAGCAACACAACGTTTGAAGGAACTTTTATGACAAGAAAACATTTCTGTTCTTGAAAAAAACTAGTTTTTAAATACTGACAAGCCCCAACTGCTCACCCATTTTAAAACAGGTATATTGTTTTCAAATTGAATGGGTAACCAGATATAACGTCCATCAATTGCATTTTCAGGACGCCAACGGTCTGCTATAAAAATAAAACTGTTGTTACGGCCTTCAACAGGAAGCACATAGGTGCTTTGCGACCAAAAAGTCACTGCTTTTTCTTCATCGGTTCCTATACATGGATTACCTAATGATTTCCAGTTGCCCAGCATGCTGTCAGAAACTGATAATTTTGCCGGGTTTGGCTTCCATCCAGTGAGTCCTGAGGTAAACATGTAATACTTATCATCCTTTTTAAATACGGCAGGTGCTTCATTTCGGCCTCCCGGAAACGCTCTTATATAGTCATCTGTTACGGAAAGATAGTCATCGGATAATTTTGAAATCAGTAATGTTTGATTTTCTTCTGAAGCGGTAATATGATAGGCTGTACCATCTTCATCAACAAACAGTGTCATGTCCCTAGACATTTGACCTGTTTCAAAATCACGCTTAAAATAAGCGCCATCTATCACTTTTTGTTTTTTGTTGGGATCAGAATCGTTTTCTATTATTTCTGCCTTATCAAATTGTTGCTTTGTAAAGTTGAGTGGTAGTATCCCTCCATGAAGTCTAAAACTATCCTGATAGATATATGGCCCTGTTACATTATCGGAAACAGCAACACCAGTTAACGCAGCGCTATAGCCTTGATCTTTCAGCTCATGGTGAAACCACATCACAAATTTTTTGATCTTTTTATTATATATGACTTTTGGACGTTCTAAAATGCAACCTTTTATTAACTTACTTTTTGGGTCATTTGACATGCTCAGGGCAATACCCTCGTCCTTCCAATTATATAAATCTTTTGAACTGTATGCATGAACACCAACCATAGCCTTATTTCCAAGCTTACCTGATATTTTATGTTCTCCAAACCAATAATACGTTCCATCATGAAACAAAAAACCACCACCATGCGCATTGATATGGACTCCATTGTTATCAAGCCATAATTGTCCTGGTTCAAATTTGGTATAATTAGTTTGAGCCATTATAAAAACGCTGCAAAAACAGAAAAATGCTTGTGGTAGATGTTTCATTAATTGTCTTTTGGAAATCATTTAATTGGGATGATTTTATATGTGTATTTTAAATTTGCTGGATGAATTCTATACTTTTCATGAGCCCATGCACTTGGACTCCAACTGTTATCACCTCCAACGCCCGTTTGGCCATAATCAATATTAATGTTCACCAAATCACGTTGTTTAATATCTGTGGTATGTCGTTGCTTTTTGGTCATGCCTGCATCAAAATCATCGTTATATTGATGATGGGCACTAAAACTTAATAATTGCGGCCCTTCTATTTTAATGCCTTTTCCTTCATTATTTGTAAAAGTAATCCAACGCACATCGGTTTTGTAACCGTTTTCCTGTGGGCGAATGTACGGAACGTATAAATCTTCAACTTTTGCCTTGTATAATCCAACCAAAGCAGCCGTTTTTCTGTCACAGTAATTTTCTTGTGGGCCTCTGCCAAACCAATTCACTTGGTCAAATTCATTCTTTATTATAAAATTATTTCCAAATCTTGGCAAGTGCGGTAAATCACTTTTAATATTTTCCAATTGATTGGTTACAGTGATTCCGCCAGACGCATCAATATTGTAGACCATGACGATTTGTCCATTGACTGACGGTAAATCAAAAGTTGTTTCAATATTTACAACATCAGTAACCGAACCTGTATTGCCACTGATTTCATTCCCGCTACTTGTTATTGTAACATTGGTTAGTTTTTGTTCTTGTGTGGCTTCTTTCCATTGTACCAATTTTTTTGGTGAGCCGGCCCCAAAATCATTATCTGTAACGGCACGCCAAAAATTTGGGGTCATGCCTTCAAGTAATATGTTACCATCGCCATAATCAAGGCTTGTCAATGTTCCTTTATTGTTATCAAACTGTAATTTGAAATTGTTGTTGAAAATAGTAGTTATGGAAGCTGTTTTATTAATCGAAATGTCACCATGAATCACTGGTGTTTTTAAAACCGGTTGTCCTTTTGTTAGTTGAAATTGTTCAAAAGCTACTACATGATTTAATGGCATTAAATCGGTTTTGTACTTGTTAAGTGCATAGATGTTTAAATGATATTCAGCATCTTTGTTTTTAAGTTCAGGCAAATCAATCTTGACGGTTTTTGTGCCGTAAGAAGGAATGTCTAAGGTTGGCAAGGAGCCCGATACTACAGCATGACCATTTTCCAATACTTCCCAAGTAAATTCAAATTCGTTTAGATTAGTGAAGTCATAGATGTTTTTAATGGATATGTCGCCTGCTTTTAAATTGGTTGGCATGAATTTGATATACTGATACACTTTTTTCACCTCATTTAGAGCAGGATGAGCTGTTCTATCAGGGTTTACAATACCATTGATACAGAAATTTTTGTCGTTTTGCAGATCAAACCCTCCCAAATCTCCACCATAGGCCCAATAGGATTGTCCAGCTTCATTTGTGGTCAAAATCCCTTGATCTACCCAGTCCCAAATAAAACCACCCTGCATGATATCATAGGCTTCAATAACATCCCAATAGTCCTGAAAATTGCCAGTGCTATTGCCCATGGCATGTGCATACTCACACTGTATTAACGGACGTGTATTATTCTGTTTGGTGTATTCTATCATCTTTTCAATTGGCCAATACATGGGCGGTTGAATATCGGTGTTGCTGTACGATGTTGCACCTTCGTATTGCGTGGGTCGTGTTGTGTCGTGTTGTTTGAGCCAGTCATAAGTTGCAAAGAAATTTGACCCGTTTCCGGCTTCATTACCCAACGACCAAATAACAATACAAGGATGATTTTTATCGCGTTCAAACATGCGAATGGTTCTATCTAAGTGCATGCCTTTCCATTGCGGTAAATAAGCAGGATGAACCGCCTGTTTTGCCAAATCATTGTCCAACCCTTGATTGCTGGCACCCATACCATGGGTTTCAATATTGGCTTCATCTATCACATAAAATCCGTATTGATCACATAATCTGTAGAAGAAAGGATTTTTTGGATAATGGCAACAACGAATAGCGTTAATATTGTTCTGTTTCATGATTTCCAGGTCCTTCTTTGTTAAATCTTCAGAAACCACATGCCCCTCTGTTTCGCTATGATCGTGCAAATTAACGCCCTTTATTAGAACAGGCTTCCCGTTGACCAAAAACTGGCTGTTTTCTATTTTGATATTTCTAAACCCAACTTTTACTGCAGTTGATTCTCCGTTGCAATTAATCAAGAGTTTATATAGTTTGGGTTGCTCGGCATTCCATGACTTTACATGAGGAATGATTCTGCTGAAATCAATATCGTTTTTTCCTGTCTTTAAATTGACTTGTTTAGCTTCAGAATAGACCTCGGTATTGCCATCCATGAGTGAAATCTCAATTGTTTTTTTTGCCTTGGATTTAGAATTGTTTTCTACTTCTAAAGCCATTTTAAAAACCCCATCTTGATAATCGTTTTGTAAATCAGAAGTGACCCTAAAATCCCGAATAGTGACTTTGTTTGTTGCATAGAGGTAAACATCACGCTCAATACCGCTCAACCTCCAAAAATCCTGGTCTTCCATATAACTGGCGTCTGACCAGCGCAACACTTGAACAGATATGGTGTTTTTCCCTTTTTTAAGGTGGTCCGTGATTTTAAATTCAGCTGGTGTTTTGCTGCCCTCATTGTAGCCTACAAAAGCGCCATTGATCCAAACATACATGGCACCACTCACTCCTGCAAAATGCAAATAGATATCTTTGCCGTCCCAATCTTGTGGGATTTCAAAATCTCTTTTATAGCTGCCATTATTGTTTATGTTATGTGGAATGTAAGGTGGATTGGCAGGAAACATGTATTTTATGTTGGTATACACTGGAATCCCAAAACCTTTCATTTCCCAATTAGAAGGCACTTCAATTGTGTTCCAGCCTTTTAAACTAAAATCATCTTTATAAAAATCAACTGGTCTTGCCTGCACACTATCGGCATAATAAAAATGCCAGGTGCCATTTAAGGATTTGTATAATGGTGAGGCTTCCCAACTGTCGTTTTTTAATGCTGATCCTTTATCAGTATATCTATAAAAAGTAGCTGTGGGTTCTTCCCTGTTTATTTGAAATATCTCAGGATTTTCCCATTCTGGATTTTTCCATGTTTCTGCTTTATAAACTGGTTTTTGTGCCTGTGCCTTTTGAGACGAAAAAACTGAAACTAACAACACTGAAACGATTAGGTGTTTTATATTCATACCTGTGATTCTTTTTTAATTCTAAAGTGAATAAGTTTATTGATTATTCAGATTTTACTGTTATTGTTTTTGATTTCAAACCATTTGAAGACGCCTCAATCGTTATGTCTCCCGTTTCTCCTTTTTTGCTTTTTATCACCAACAGACACAACCCATTAAAGGCCTTTCTGTAGTTTGCTTGAAATGGTTCAATGGAAGCGGCATTTCCGTTTCCAACGGCTGCAATAGTGGCAGGTCCTGAAACTTTAAAATTAACCAAATTATCTGCTAAAGGACAAAAAACCGAATTCCCATCTTCAATTTTAACCGTGATAAAGGACAAATCCTCCCCATCGGCATAAATGATGCTCCTATCTGGAATCAATTCAATTTTATTGGGTTCAGAGGCTGTTTTTATAGATTCCCTGGCAACTTCCTTTCCGCTTTTAAAACCAACTGCTATCAATTCGCCTGGTTTATAGTCAACATTCCAACTTAATCTGTAGGGCGAATCAAAATAGTTTGGTCTTCCATTCCAAGCCCCAAAAGAAACGGGAATTTGTGTTTTGTCAACCCCTTTTATCTTTTTTCCTAATGATTTTCCATTTAAAAACAATTCAACTTCATCACAATTGGTGTAGCAATAAACAGGTATTATTTTATTTCCGTAGCCTTCCCAATTCCAGTGCGGCAATATGTGCACCATAGGCTCTGTAGTCCATTGGCTTTGGTAGAGATAAAAACGGTCTTTTGGAAAACCAGCCAAATCCACAGCTCCAAAATAAGAACTTCTTGAAGGCCAGTCCGTGTTCCAATTGCCATGTGTTAAATTGTCCTTACCGCCATACGGGGTTGGCTCGCCCAAATAATCAAATCCTGTCCATACAAACTCGCCCAAAACTCCGGGAATGGAGTCCTGAAAATGAAACTCCACATCGGGTGGATAAGCCCAATTGGGACTATCTATATCATAACTGTTTACTTGCAATGATTTGAGTTTGTCATATTTTTTTACTGGAAGCACATAATACCCTCTTGACGACACACAGGATGCTGTTTCAGACCCATACACAATCCAATTGGGATGCTCTTCCCTGGTTTTTGCATAGAGTGTTGGCTTATAATTGGCTCCAACCAAATCAACCTCATCAGCCAATCCGTTTTTAATGGCTGCGTTTAGATTGTTAAAACCAGCTGTTGTGGGCCTTGAAACATCTTCCTCATGACAGATTCCAACCAAACTTTTGGCGATTTCATAGCCTTTTTTGCTTCCTTGTTCTCTCACTTCATTTCCAATACTCCACATAATAATGGACGGGTGGTTTCTATCACGTCTTAACATATCCCGTAAATCTTTCTCATGCCAGTCTTCCCAGTATTTATGGTAATCATTTTCGGTTTTTCCTTCGTGCCAACAGTCAAAAGCTTCAGCCATTACCAAAAGCCCCATCTTATCGCATAGCTCTAATTGCTCTGGAGATGTTGGATTATGGGACGTTCTAATAGCATTAACACCCATTTTTTTCATGATTTCCAACTGCCGTTGTGTGGCTCTGTAATTAACAGCCGCTCCCAAAGGCCCTAAATCATTATGCAGACAAACGCCTTTTATTTTTTCTTTTCTACCATTTAAAAAGAAGCCATCCCTAGTAAATTCAATGGTTCTGATTCCAAAACTGGTACTGTAATTATCAATTGCTACATCGTCTTTATAAATCGTAGAAACCGCTTTGTACAAGTAGGGCGTCTTAAAATCCCATAACTGGGGTTTTTCTACAATTAAATTCTGTTGGACTAAAGATTCTTGGTCTGAGTTAAATTTAAAATCATTTATTTTTGAAGCCACTTCCTTGCCTTGCTTATCATAAATGATTGTTTGTAACCGATAGTTTCCTTTTTGGTCATTCTGAACATTTTCAATCTTTGTCTCAATGGCTAAATCCGCTTTTTGTTCGGTAATGTTGGGAGTTGTGATTTGAGTTCCCCAATGTCTTATATGAATTGGATTTTTAATTTCCAACCACACATTTCTGTAAATACCGGCACCGGGATACCATCTGGCTGACAATACCTCTGGACTCACTTCAACAGCTATTAAATTGTCTTTTCCAAAATTGATGTAAGGCGTTATGTCAATTTCAAAACCAATAAAACCATATGGTCTGTGATAGACTTTTTGGCCATTTATATAAACAGTTGAATTATTCATAACACCATCAAATTCAAGCGTTACAATACTTCCTTTTTTTGATGCATCCACTACAAAATGTTTACGATACCAAGCGGTTCCAAAAATTGGTAAACCACCAGTCCTAAGATTGTATTCTGGCTTAAAAGGCCCTTCAATGGCCCAATCATGTGGTAGGTTAAGTTGTCTCCAACCGGAATCGTCAAATTCTACTGCAGAAGCTAATGAATCTTTGGTTTTTTTAAACAACCAATTGTCATTGAATGAATCCCGTTCTCTTACTTGTGTCTCTGTGGTTTTGCAAGAAAACAAAAGGATTATCAGTAATAGGCCAAATAATTTATTCATAAGCGTGTTCTCTAATCTTTGGTTAGCTTACTGCCCCACCAATCTTTATTAGGTTTGAAATCTTTTGACAACATCTCCATGCGCTCTTTTTCAAGTTTTGGCCATAGTTTTTCAACAATATTTTTGTCATGTACAGCCCGTTTTTTAGGATCAAACTCTGGATCGGGTTCTGGGTATTTTGCGCCCACTTCTTGAAGCCAGTTTTTTAGATTATCGTATAAACTGGCAGCTATTGTAGGATTTATTTCAGCAACGTTACTTTTTTCGTAAGGATCTGTCTTAAGATTGTACAGTTCATTCGAATCATTTTCATAATAATGAATGAGCTTCCAATCCCCTTTTCTGATGATGGATGCAGGGTCGCCACCTTGGTTTCCGTAATGCGGATAGTGCCAATATAAGGGTCTATCAGAAAGTTGTGCACCATTTTCTATGATAGGCTTTAAACTAACACCGTCTTTATGTTGATTGGGCATTAAGCTGATATTAGCGTAATCTAATATAGTAGGATAAAAATCAGCCCCTGTTACAGGATAATCAAAGGTTTTCTGTTTGGTATGGTTCCAAGGAATATAGATAAAATAAGGCTCTCTTATACCACCTTCCCACTGATATCCTTTGCCGCCTCTATAAGGCAAGTTTGATGTAGAAAAGGAATCACCGGATGCCACACCACCATTATCAGACGTAAAAATCACGATGGTATTTTTGTCCAATCCTTGTTCTTTCAGCGCGTTTAGAACTACGCCTACAGCATCATCCATGGTCTCCACCAAACCACCATAAACAGGATTGTCTTGAACTTGACGTATTGGCAGTTTTCGCTCCATTGCAAAACCACTGTCCGCTATGCCTTGTTTTTCTGCTTTATCACGGTATTTATTCCATTTGGGCTCTGAGGTTTCAATACGGCCATGAACCGCATAAAAAGCCAAGTAAGCAAAAAACGGTGCTTTATTGTCTTGTTTTTTTATGAATGAAGCAGTTTCATTGGCCAAGCGCATAGAGAGATTTTCTCCATCTTGTTTGTTTTCCAATTTTGGATTGTCATAAGGTGAAAAATAACCACCCCGTGGGCCACCTCCTTCATAGCCTCCAATATTGATGTCAAAACCATTGTCTTCTGGATAATCCCCTTTATCACCCAAATGCCATTTACCAGCAAAAAAAGTTCTATAACCATTGGCCTTTAAGGCTTCCGCTAAAGTGGTATCCTGTTTGGGTAAATTATGTAGATATTCCGCAGGCAACATTTTATCCTGCCTGTTCATACTTCTCCAATCAGCACCAGATTTTTCTCCTATCCAATCCGTAATGCCGTGGCGAGCCGTAAACTTACCGGTCATGATACTAGCCCTTGATGGACTGCAAACGCGACTGCAAGCATAACCCTGAGTAAAAATTTTCCCTTCGCTTGCTATACGATCAATATTGGGGGTTTCGTAATAGGAACTACCCGTACAACTTAAATCATTTATACCTAAATCATCAACAAGAATAAACAGAATATTTGGCTTGTCTGGCACTAAAGATGCTTTTTCCTTTGTTTTTTGTTGACATGAGATTAAGAATATGGTCAATACGAAAAAAATGGATTTGTAATACATCTTGTTTTAAAATTTAAAGTCTTTAGATTCAGTTCTTGCGGTCTTTAACAATGCTTCAAGCTCCTTCGCAATATGAGGTTTTTCATTGTACAGATTTTTGGTTTCTTCTGGGTCTGATTTTAAATCAAAAAGCAGATAGTTGCCCCCATCTTTGATATTATTTTCAATAAGCTTCCAGTCGCCCTTTCTAATGGCTTTTCTTCCACCCAACTCATGAAACTCCCAATACAAATAGTCATGTTCTTTTTGTTTTGAAGATTCGTCAACCAATGTTGGCAAAAAAGAAACACCCTCTGTTGTTAACCGTTTATTGCTTTTTACAATATCTGAAAACGTAGGAAGTACGTCCCAAAATGAAGAAATGTGATCAGTGGTTGTTCCTGGTTTAATTTTTCCTTTCCACTTAGCAATCATAGGAACTCTAATACCTCCTTCAAACAAATCTCGCTTATAACCTCTCAATATGCCATTGCTATCAAAATAATCGGGATCGGCTCCACCTTCTTTATGGGGACCATTATCAGACGTAAAAATGATTATGGTATTATCTTCCAAACCTAAATCCTTTATTTTCTTCATAATCTCTCCTACCTGATCATCCAACAAAGTTATCATGGCTGCAAAAGCGGCATGCGGATTGTCTTGTGAGCCATATCGTCCCTTTTTATAGCCTTCACCTTCATCAACACCTTTAAATGGTTTTTCAGGATCAAACTTTCCTAAAAACTTATTCATATATTTATCTGGAGCAAACAACTCAGCATGTGGAATGGTGGTTGGATAATATAAAAAAAACGACTCATTTTTGTGTTTGTCTATGAAAGAGAGCGCTCGTTCATGAATTAAATTAGGAGCATACTGCTCTTTTTTTAAACCTGAATTGCCATTTAAGGTAAAAATTTTGTCGTTGTCCCAAAGATAATACGGGTAATAATGATGTGCCAATTTTTGGTCATGATATCCAAAAAAGGTGTCAAATCCTTGATTTAAAGGATCACCTTCAGAACCTGAAGTTCCCAATCCCCATTTGCCAAAAGCACCCGTTGCATAGCCGTTATCCTTCAACAATTCGGCTACCGTGTAACTATCTTTAGGCAAAGGAAATTGCCCCATTTCGGTTTGTTTGTTACCACGTATTGGAGTATGACCAGTATCCATTCCAGTCATTAAAGATGACCGAGACGGTGCACAAACCGTTGAACCTGCATAATGCTGCGTGAACAACATGCCTTCTTGCGCTAACTTATCAATGTTTGGTGTAGAGAAATGTGTTTGACCATAGCAACTTAAATCGCCATAACCTAAATCATCAGCTAAAATATAGATGATATTAGGTTTACTGTGTTGAATGGCCTTCTTGTTTTTAATACCATGACAGGATGTTGAAAACAATACAATCCAAAAAGAAAAAAAGAAAAAAAATTTGTCGCTCATTCTATTTGTGCTTTAAGAAACCCAACTATTAACTTACCAAGTTTTTTGTAGCCTTCCTCTTTGTAGTGAACGTTATTTGAACCTAAACCATATGTATTATGAATAGGGATAGAAGCATCATATATATCATTTACTATAACAGCGTGTTTTTTCATAACTTGTTTTGCAGCGTTATTGTACTTTTGCACTTCACTTTCATATCTGCCCGGCTCGTTTTTAGGAACATAGGTGGTTGTTACAAAAATTAATTTTGCATGGGTTTTCTGTTTTATCAAGGTTGCAATTGAATCTAGGTTTGAAGCATATTCTTCGACTGTATAAGTAACCTTTCCGTTTATTTTATCTCGATGCCCATATTCCTTTGAATCTGGATGACGATAACATAAATCCCACAATCCCCAATTAAATTGAATAATATCCCAATCTTCATCACCTAACCATTCCTTGATATGTTGCAATCCGTTTCCAGTATGCTGTGCGTTTCCAACATTATGTTCAATGATTGCACTATCAGCTAGAGCTGCTTTTACATAAGGTGTATATCCTATTGAAATAGAATCACCAATAATCAATATTTTAGGTTTTTTATCAACAAACGATATGGTTAGCCAAGTAACTAGAAGCACTAAAGCTAAATAAGTTTTATTTTTTCTCATTTAATTGATTGGTTCTATTTCAACTCCAATTTTTGTGTGTTTTTATAATCTTTACCTCTTATGGCTTCAAAAGCCGTAATCATTTCCTGCAATTTTTCTGGATTGGATTCTGCCAAGTTTTTTTGTTCACCTATATCTTGGTTAAGATTATACAATTGAAATTTCTTTGAATTACCTGTTTCAATATTGACTTCCTTGTTTAAAGGGCTTCCTTTATAAGGTGGAATCAATACCCAATCACCTTGTTTAAAAGCGGTTCGTGAGGTGGCTTCAACAACCAAGTTTTTTCTGCCCTCATTACTTTTGCCCAAGAAAACATCCAGCAAGTCTTGACTGTCTGGAACCGTTTCATCACTACCTACCAAATCTGCTAATGATGAGAATAAATCGATTTGAGATACCAAGGCATTAGAAATCGCGGGCTGGATTTTTCCTTTCCAATAGGTCATAAAGGGCACTCTGGTTCCAGCTTCAAACAAACTGTATTTGCCTCCGCGTAATGGCCCTGCCGGCTTATGGTCTCCTAATTTTTCAACGGCATCGTCATAATAACCGTCATTTAAAACCGGCCCATTGTCACTTGAATATACAATCAATGTATTATCCAATAATCCTTCATCCTCTAAGGTCTTTAAAAACTGACCAACACACCAGTCTGCTTCTAAAATAACATCTCCTCTTGGACCCATTCCAGATTTACCAACAAATTCAGGACTTGGTGTACGCGGAACGTGTGGTTGACGCATGGCATAATACAAAAAGAACGGATGGTCCTTTTCTCGTTTTACAAAGTTCTGTGCTTCAGTTAAAAACGTTTGGGCCATGGTTTCATCTTTCCATTTTGCAGATTCCCCACCTTTCATGAAACCAATTCTAGGAATGCCATTTACTATGGTATTATTATGGCCATGGTGCCATTTCATTCGTATCAACTCTGGATTGTCTAATCCTGTTGGTTGATGATCAAAATTATGGTCATAGTCTACTTCAAGAGGATCATTTGGATCCAGATTTACAACATTCCCATTTTTAATATAAACCGTTGGCACCCTGTCTTGTGTGGCCGCCATGATAAAACTGTAATCAAAACCGACTTCATTAGGCCCTGGGGTAATGCGCTCATTCCAATTAACATGTCCGCTTCCAAGTCCTAAATGCCATTTTCCTACAATTCCTGTATGGTAGCCTTTTGATTTCAACATTTTTGGTATGGTAGCCTGTGTTGTATCAATAAGCAGCGGTGCGGTGCCAGGTAAGATTTTAGCATCTTTGTTTCGCCATGGATATGTTCCAGTTAACAGCGCATATCTGCTGGGCGTACAGGTTGCTGAAGACGCATATCCTCTTGTAAACCTAATGCCACCATTTGCCAACTTATCAATATTAGGTGTTTCCAATCCAATACCACCATAGGCACTGGTATCTCCATACCCTAAATCATCAGCATAGATGAAGATAATATTAGGAAGACGATCTTGCTTTTCAACCTGTGTCACCACCTCTTTTTCTTTGTTTTTACAGGCACTGAAAAGAATGATTAATGCATAGAATATTACTTTTAAATGTTTCATTGATAAAAATTTAATGTTGTTTAATATATCGGTTTGGATGATTCTCATCGTAAGCTTTATCAGAACCTAAACCTAAGAAAATAGGATCTTTCATTTTTGAGTTCCAATTGTTGTAATACGCTTTTAAGGTATCAGCTTTTGGCGCATTGCTTTCCAATAGATCATGATTCTCACTGATATCTTGATTAAGATTAAAAAAATTGACTGTGTTGTCTTTCACAAAAATTTTATCGCCATTCGCGCTGCGGCTAGCATAATTATGTTGATCAAATTTTCTCCAAAACAAATAGTCATGTGGCACTCCAGTGTTCTGCCCGGCCAAATATGGCATTAGGTTTACTCCGTCCAAAATGTTTTTTGTTTTAATTGGAATAGTTGATTGTGCTATAATGGTTGCAAAAATATCCAAGGATATAACCGGCTTCTCATAAACCATCCCTTCTGGTATTTTTTTTGGCCATTTCATGGCAAATGGCACATGAATGCCTCCTTCAAAAAGCTCTCCTTTGCCACCTCTTAAAATACCGTTATTTGACGCATTGTGTTTTTCAGGCCCTCCATTATCAGATAAAAAACAAATAATGGTATTATCTGTAAGACCTAACTGATCCAGTTTGTTAAGAATATCTCCAACACCATCATCAATGGCGCTAACCATGGCTGCATAAATCTTTCGTTTGGGGTCTTCAACGGACTTAAATCGGTCCAAATATTTCTGTGTGGCCTGTAATGGCCCATGTGGCGCATTGTATGCCAAATAGATAAAAAACGGTTCATCTTTGTACTTATCAATGTAATTAACAACTTCACGAGACAAAGCATCAGTTAAATACTCCGTTTCTTCAACGCGCGAATTGTTTCGCAACAATTTTGTTTTGTAAGCATCAAATTGGGACTTGACTTCATACTCATCTTTTAATGTCCACAATTCTGGAAAATATTGATGGCCACCTGTTAAAAACCCATAAAAATCATCAAAGCCTCGTTTTAATGGGCGCAGGCTTTCATGGGCTCCAAGATGCCATTTTCCCAAAGCGACCGATTTGTAGTTTCCTTTTTTGAGTGCTGCTGCTAAAGTTTCTTCACTTAAAGGCAAACCCATTTCAGGGTCATTGGGTGCAAACAAGGGGTTTCTACCAAAACCAAATCGATCTTGATAACGCCCGGTCATAAGCCCTGCCCTGCTAGGTCCACAAACGGCATAACTTACGTAAGCATTTGTGAATTTTACACCCTGTGCCGCTATTTTGTCTATGTTTGGCGTTGGGATATCCTGGCAACCATTGAAGCCAACATCGGCATATCCCAAATCATCTGCCAAAATAATAATTAAGTTTGGTGATTTATGAGATGACACATTCTGCCCTGATGCGGTCAATAATGACATAAACAGGGAAGCACATAAAACAAAATTTTTATTCATACACTTTTTGTAAGTAATCATAACTCAAATATATCAATGTAATAAATAAACTTGGGGGGCTATACGCTCAATTTAGGGGAACAAAGCGGTCATTCAAATTTATTAAAACCCTGGCAACAAAAAACATAGCAAATTTTACACCTGTTGAGTCTTGCTTTTTTTCCTTATGAAATCTTATGGTTTTTTTATCTTCACCAAAATATCCAATTAAATTTGCCTAATTTTAATAGGTACTCAACCATTAAATTATTACCTTAAAAGGTTACAATCAATTTGCGATAAATTGCTATTTTTAATTAGGTTTACTTTGTAATTTATATGGGACGAGCCATTCTGATTATTAACTTTCTTCTCTCTTTGACCATTTTTGCGCAAGAGAATGACATTAACTATGTCATTGATTTTATAACCACAAAACAAGGATTATCCCATAATTATGTTTCAAGCATAGTTAGTGATGATCTGAACATCAAATGGATAGGGACTGAAAATGGCATCACAAAATTCAATGGGTATGATTATGAATATATTAAACCCAGTGATGAATACAAAGGCTTATTAAATGAAAATATTGAGACGCTTTTTGTTGACAAAGACTCCAATTTATGGATTGGAACAAAAAGTGGGGGCCTTTCCTTTTTAGACATTAAAAATAATACCATAAAAAATTACAATTATTTAATTGATCTTGCTCAAGAAGGTGTTTTGAGAATTACCTCAATTTCTCAGGATGACGAGGGCAATATTTGGGTTGGAACCTGGAAAGATGGTGTTTTTGTAATGGATTTTAAAAATGACGTTCTTGTAAAACATTTCCCCTTCAACCAACAGGTATACAGTATAGCAAAGGATTTTAATAACAATATGTGGTTTTGCAGTGGCTATAATTTGCATTTCTACAACAGCACAGATAAAAAAATCACCAATTTTAATTTACATTTTGGAATTACTGATATTCTGCCAGATGCTTCAAGAAACAAAGTTTGGATTTCAACCTCAGGTATTATTGATACCAAATTATATGGTTTTAATTATGACACCCAATCTATTGAGAGTATTGAAACGGGCGTAATTAGTAACTTTTCAAAAAAACTCTCATTAGATAAATACCACAGAATTTGGATAGGAACATGGGGGAAAGGCGTTTACAGAAGCAATGAAGATCTTTCAAAATTCAGTAAAATCGACTTGGTTTCAAGTAGTTTGGATAGAATTAGTGGAAACTACAATACTATTTTAAGCATCCATCATGATAAAAACAATGTTACCTGGTTGGCTACTGCCAATGGGGGCGTTGTAAAGCTACTGGAAGGAAATGGCTTTAAAAATGCTGATAAACTCATTAATAATCCTGAACTAAAAGGCTATTTAAATTGCACAACCATCTATAAAGACATTCAAAACATTTTTCTGGGCACCTTGTTTAAAGGCGTTTATCACGGAAAAGGTTTTTCTTCTTTATCACAAATAAAACAAATTGGTAACACCAAAGTAAATGCCCTGTATGAACATGACAAAAAGCTGTACATAGGGGCCCAAAACGGATTCTACATTTATGACCTTAACTTGGAAAAAATTGTTTTTTCCTCTAAAAGAAACTTTAAGGTCACAGCTTTTCTTGTTGATAAGGACACCCTATATCTTGGAACGCAGCAATTAGGTATTGCTGTTTTCCCTTTGGAAACAATACATGATGAAGATTCTTATGTTTTTTATTCTGAAGATGAAAAGGACAAACAAAAAATAGAAAGTAATCGGATTACTTCTATTCAAAAAGACGATGATGACAATATTTGGGTGAGCACGTATAACGGATTGCATTTATTTGACAAGAACACTAAATCCTTTATTCATCAATCAACTCTATTACAAGAAAAATTGCCCAGTGTTATTATTAATTCAATGGCTATAAAAGACGGCTTTTTATGGCTGGCAACACCCAGTGGTTTAATTAAGCTCAATTACAAAAACAACCAATTAACAATTGATAATGTTGTCTCAAAAAAAGACGGCCTAAACAGTGACTTTATTTGTGCCGTAACTTTTGATGATCAATCCAATGTATGGCTTAGTACCCACACAGAAATTGTAAAGTATAATGTTATTAATAAATCCATTATCAGCTACGGTGACATCAATGGCATTAAATCAACATCGTTTAATAACAACAGCTTTTACAATTACAATCATGATCTCCTTTTTTTTGGGGGCATAGATAATTTAACGTTTTTCAATCCTTCAAAGCTCAAGGATTTTAACACCATTCCTGAAATTATTTTTACAAACTTAAGAGTAAACAATGAACTGATCCAATATGGGCCAGGCAATTCTATTTTAGACAAAAACTTTAACTATGCCGATAAAATTAAGTTAACCTACAAAGACGGCTTTTTTTCAACACGGTTTGTAGCCAATGACTTTTTAGGGAAACTAAACATCAAATATCGATATTCGTTGGAAGGCTATCAAGACCAATGGATTGATTTACAAAACAGAAACGAAATAAACTTTGCAGGTCTTTCTCCAGGTAATTACACACTTAAAGTAGAAGCCTCCAGAGACAACCAAAACTGGAGCGCCCCAAAATCAATAGATATCATATTACTGGGGTCTCCTTGGAAAAGTCCGCTTGCAATACTGATTTATTCACTGATTCTTTTAGCCATTATCTGGTATTTCATAAGATCAAACAAATATAAGTTAATGCTCAAAAACAATTTAGAGATTGCAAGAATTGATAAGGAGAAAGAAATCGAACTCACAGAAGCCAAATTAAATTTCTTCACCAATATTTCCCACGAATTCAGAACACCTTTAACATTGATTATCAGTCCATTGAAAGAACTTCTGGAAACAGAAAACCTGTCTCCAAAAATGTCCAAAAACCTTAACTATATTGACAGAAACACCAATAGACTCTTAAACCTGATTAATCAACTATTGGATTTTAGAAAAGCCGACCATGGCTTGCTAAAACTAAATGTCTCACAGGGTAACTTTGTTAGGTTTGCCAAAGAAGTCCATCTGTATTTCAAGGAAGCAGCCAAAGCAAAACACATAAAATACAAATTCAAGACATCAAAAGAAGAAATCCTGTTTCCTTTTGATAGAAATAAAATGGAAATTGTGCTTTGTAATATTTTGTCCAATGCTGTTAAATATACCAATTCTGGTGACAAAATAGTCATGAAGATAGATAGTGATTCTAAATACTGTATTATATCAATTAAAGACACCGGTATTGGAATGAACCCCTCAGACCAAAACAAGATATTTGACAGGTTTTTCCAAATTAAATCAGCAAAAACAGCCCGTTTGATTGGTAGTGGCATTGGTTTGTCTTTTTCAAAAAAAATCATTGAATTACACTACGGAAATATTACTGTAAACAGCGAACTTAATGTTGGAACTGAATTTATCATTAAACTTTCCATGAACCCAAAACTTTACGAGGGAGAAATCAATGAAGATTTTATAACAACAGACAATATTAAAGGCTACAACACCAATGAGATATCAAGACCTATAGAAAACCTGAGTATTGAAGCCAAAGAACATTCGGTACTTATTATAGATGATAATTTAGAAATACTCAGTTATCTAAAAGACATCCTTTCTGATACGTATTCTGTAATTGAGGCTGACAACGGTGATTTAGGTTTTGAAAAAGCTTCCACTGAAATTCCAGACCTAATTATAAGTGACGTCATGATGCCAGGTAAAGATGGTATAACCTTGTGCAAGGAATTAAAATCACAAATTACAACCTCACATATTCCTATCATATTATTGACTGCCAGAACATCTACGGTTTTTGAAATTGAAGGTCTAAAAACGGGAGCTGACGATTACGTTACCAAACCGTTTAATTCAAAAGTTATAAAAGCCAGAATTTCCAGCTTATTGGAAAACAGGGAAAAACTCAGAGCCCATTTACTCAATAAAGTACGTTTTGAACCTACAGCAAATGAAATAGAAAGCGATGCCGATACTGAAAACGCTTTCATACACAAAGCCATTTTGTTGGTTGAAAACAATTTGCACAATCCTAATTTTGGCATTGAGAATATGGTTGATGAATTGAACATGAGCCAATCTACCTTGTACCGAAAAATCAAATCATTAACCGGACTCTCATTAACAGCCTTTATCAGATCGGTGCGTTTAAAGAAAGCGGCACACCTCATCCTTGCATCAGATTTGAACCTTAATCAAATAGCTTATGAAGTTGGATTTAATGATTATAAATACTTTAAAACCTCTTTCAAAAAGCAGTTTAACTGTTTGCCTTCAAAATACAAAGACCTCATCAATAGTAAGTAATTTAGGGGGTTTTTTAGCAAATTGAATGATTTAAACCCTTAATTGCTCTATTTCACCTAGCGTTATTTTTTTATTGTTTTGATATTTGTAATAGAGTTTTCAAAGAACTTTTTACTAAACTAATCTCAAAACAAAACTATGAAAGTATTTATTTTTTATTTTCTGCTTTTAATCCCAATTGGGCAACTAGCTTTTTCACAAAATGATATTTCCGGAACAGTTACAGACAGTAGTGGTCAACCACTTCCTGGAGCAACCATCCTTGTGGAAAAAACAAACAGAGGGACAACAACAGACTTTGATGGTGGTTTCACAATTTCAGCTTCCCAAGGTGAAATTTTAAACATCTCTTACGTTGGATTTGCCACAGCCAAAATTACAGTTGGAACAGCTAAAACCTACAATGTACAACTTCAGGAAGACGCTGCTCAGTTAGACGAAGTGGTCGTAGTAGGATACGGTTCGCAAAAAAAGGTGAACTTAACAGGATCGGTTGCTACGGTATCTTTTAAAGAGGAAGTCAACCAACCTGTAACCAACTCGGGCCAATTATTATATGGTCGGTTTTCCGGGGTACAATTAACACAAACCTCTGGTAACCCAGGTGCTGATGGCTCCTCTATAGTTATTAGGGGCATTGGAACCTTTGGTAATAGTACACCTTTAGTAGTAATAGACAATATTCAATATGATGATTTAGCTGCTTTTAACAGTTTAGCACCATCTGATATTGAAAGTGTAACGGTTTTAAAAGATGCTTCTGCAAGTGCCATTTATGGGGCTAGAGGTGCCAATGGCGTTATTTTGGTAACTACCAGAAAAGGTACTGAAGATAAATTTGAAATCAGTTTCAATACTTATTATGGTGTTCAGGATGCTACCGTGAAACCTGGTTTTCTGGGATCGTACGATTATGCAACCTTAATGAATGAAAAATTCAGAAACGAAGATGGGCCAGGCTTTTTGCCAAGATATACACCTGATCAAATAGACGCTATTAGAACAGGGTCCTTACCAGACCAATTTGCAAACACCTCTTGGGCTGATGAAGTTCTTAGAATGGCATCCATTCAAAATCACAACTTTTCCTTCTCTGGCGGTAATTCAAAAACCACCTACAGACTCTCCTTAGGGTATTTAGGTCAAGACGCCATTGTAAGAAGTAAATTTAAAAGTGAACGTTACAACTTAAGTTTTAATATCAACTCAAAATTAAAAGATTGGTTTACGTTGAGCAGTGTGAGTAATGCGTTTTGGAAACGCAATGAAGGTCCTACAGGAGGTCAAGGTGCTTTTGATGGTGATAATGGCATTATTTACATGTTGCAACGAACCGCACCTACCATTCCGGCCTATTATAGCAATGGTGAATATGGTATTGTAGATGGTGCCTATGAAAATAGCAACTATTCATTTGGAACAGCTAACCCATTGAGAAGAGGTTATCTTGGAAATTATAATCAAGATATTATTAACATAAGCCAGCGGATTGGGTTAACGTTTAAATTATCAGATAGTTTTTCATTTGAAACCAGTGGCAGTGCGAACATCATATACAATAATGCATCAGATTTTAGCCCAACAGCAACCATAAGGGATTGGGCCGGTAATATTGTTGGACAAGATCAGTTAAATACACTAAAAAATTCTACGAATCTTGAGTACAGACTATTAAACGAAAATATTTTAAGATATAATAAAACCTTCAATAAAGTTCATGATTTAGGAATCTTGGTAGGCCATTCCATTTCCTATCTAAGAAACGATGGCTTTAATGGCCAATTAAGTGGGTTTCCTACAGATAATTTAGAAGAATTTAATGCAGGAGGTCTTACTAATCCCGCAGTTAATGGTGGTGCCTATGAAGAAGTGACCCAGTCATTTTTTGGTAGAATCAATTACAACTATGCTGGTAAATATCTGGCTGAATTTAATTTAAGACGTGATGGTTCCTCAAAATTTGGACCTCGATACTTATATGGTAATTTTCCTTCTGCATCTGTTGGTTGGAATATCTCCAAAGAAAAGTTTTTGGAAAATGCAGACTATATAACCAATTTAAAAATTAGAGCCAGTTGGGGTATCAGCGGAAATGACAGAATAGGAAACTATATTCCTTATCAAGGTTATAATGCAGACCAAGATTATGTGTTGGGTAACGACACAGATGTTGTTGGGGTAGCTGTTACATCTTTGGCAAATCCATTTATCAGATGGGAACAAACTGAGCAATATGACTTAGGTTTGGACTTAAGTCTATTTAAAAATAAAGTAGAGCTAGTAGCAGATTACTTTAACCGAAATAGTACCGATATTTTATATACAAATTTCCCAATACCAAACACCTTAGGAGTAACCAACTTAGCGGCGCAAAATGCGGCCTCTATGATAAACAGAGGTCTTGAGCTTGGTTTAAACTACAGAGGCAATCTTGGTAATGCCAAGTTCTCACTGGGAGCAAACCTTACCAAAATGATCAAAAATGAAGTAACTGGTTTAGGTGACGGTGGTGAGGAGACTATCAGCAATATTGATATCATCAGGATAGGAGCCCCGTTTAAATCGTATTATGGTCTCAAAGCTATTGGTATCTTTCAAAACTTAGAAGAAATTGCCAATGCGCCAACTCAATTTGGGAATGCTAACACAGCACCCGGAGATATTAGGTATGCTGATATATCTGGACCAGATGGTGTACCTGATGGCGTTGTAAATGATGACGACCGTACAATTATTGGAAATCCAAACCCAAAATTATTAGTAAACTTTAATGGCTCTATAGAATACAAAGGGTTTGATCTTAATTTTATGTTCCAAGGCGTGAGCGGGGTTGACCGATTATTAATGGGTAACGGTAATCTACCAATGGCTGATGACCGAAGTAATGTGTTGAGCTATTGGATTAACCGATGGACACCAGACAACCCAAGTGCGCATTTGCCACGTGTAGGTGGACAAAACAACACCAGAGTATCGTCTTTTTATGTACAGGATGCTTCTTACTTAAGACTTAAATCACTAGAGCTAGGCTATTCATTGCCAAATGATGTTTTGAAAAAAATCAACATTAGCAAGCTAAGAGTTTTTGTAGGTGCTCAAAACCTATTCACCTTTACAGGCCTGGAATACTTTGATCCAGAAGGCGGTTCAGGAAGTCAAAGTAACAGAAATGCACCACTTTACAAAACCATTACCCTAGGGTTAAACTTAAAAATATAACAAGATGAAAAAGATACTATTCGCACTATGCATCATACTTACAGTTACTAACTGTAACGATGATTTTATAAAACGTTCGTCGCTAACACAAATAGCAGAGAATAACTTCTGGCAAAGTGAACAAGATGCCTTTTTGGCACTCAACGGCGTGTACTCAACACTACAAAGTAAATCTTTGTATGGTGGTAATCTTAATGGTTGGCAAGGTTTTCCTGGTTTTGATGGATTGGGTGACAATGCCTTTAACCAATATAAGTGGGAAGGACTTGGGTTGTTTATGGAAGGCACCATAGACCCTTCAAGTGGTCAGTTAGGAGCCATTTGGAACGATCTTTACAGAGGTATTGCCCGTGCCAATGCAGTCATTAAAAATGTGCAAACCATCTCAGAGGATTTAGTGTCTGCCGATACCAAAAAAGAATTATTAGGTCAAGGTTATTTTTTAAGAGCTTTGTTCTACTTTAACTTGGCAGTGTACTATGAAGATGCACCTTTAATCACTGAACCTCAAACTTTAGAGAACGCCTATGTGCCTAAAAACACCTATGCTGAAATTACAGCACAAATTGTTGAGGATTTAAAATTGGCCGTTGATTACTTACCAACCAGCCAACCTGATAATTTATATGGTTACGCTACCAAAGGCGCTGCCCTTGGACTGTTTGCCAGGGTACAATTATACAACCATCAGTATGATGGTGATTATGGTGTTTTAAAATTAACCGAACAAGCCATGGGATTGGGTTATTCACTAGATCCAAATTATGCAGCACTGTTCACCCCTGAAAAAGAGCAGTCACCAGAAATTGTGTTTTCAATCCGCTTTTTAAGAGGCGCTGCCACAAACAATGGCGAAACGTTTTCTGGCACCTATCAAGGGACTCCAAAAGTAGACCAAAGACCCATGCCAAATTTGGTAAATGATTATTATTGTATTGATGGATTACCGGTGACCAGTTCACCATTGTTCAATCCAGCTGACCAAAGACAAAACAGAGACCCAAGAGCCACTGCAACCATTTATTTTAAAGGAGATCAATACTATGACGATCCTGTTAAAGTATTTCCAGGTAATGGTCCTACAAGCTATGGCATGCGTAAATATATTAGACGAGGCCCAGATGCCGAAGGCAATGCCTCTTATGGTGAGGGTTCGCAAGATTTTTACCTCATAAGATATGCCGATATTCTACTAATGCGAGCCGAAGCTATGGCTGAAACCGGAGATTTATCGGGTGCAACTGGTTTGGTCAATCAAATCAGGGATCGCGTGGGTATGCCACATGTAGAAGCTGTTGAAGGTGCTGTAAACCAAACACAAATGATAGACATCGTACGTCATGAAAGACGCGTAGAACTAGCCTTGGAAGGCTTGCGTTTTATGGATTTAAAACGTTGGGGTGAGGTAGAAGACGGATTTAATAGAGCTGCTGCTGACCCTGTTGGTTCATACAATCCCCAATATTTGGGAGGTAGATCAGAAGTCTTCCCAATACCGCAAAACGAAATTGATGTGAATTCTAATTTGGTTCAAAATCCAGTATGGCAATAATCAAAAAAAAATTATTATGAAAAAACAGATTTTATTTTTATTTACCATTCTAACTTTAATAAGTTGTGAAAAGAATGTTATAGGAGATTTTGGGACGACACTGTCCCCAACCTCTGACGGTATAACTCCTGAGGCAATAGCAAAAAAAGGAGTAGCGTTTACTAATAAAACCAAAGCATGGTCCCATAAAACCAGTGATTTAAAAGCACATTGGATGTACAGCTGGGGCAATGTGCTGGCAGACGAAATTCCTGAAAACGTAGAATTTGTCCCCATGTTTTGGGGCAAAGGCTCTGTAACGGATGATAACATAAACCGAATCAAACAGTTAGTTGCAGATGGTAAAGTTAAATACGTATTAGGTTTTAATGAGCCCGATAATGCAACTCAAGCCAATATGACCGTAGACGAAGCCATAGCGTTATGGCCACGATTGGAAGAAATTGGAGTTCCTCTAGGGTCTCCTGCTGCAACAGGTTTTAATAATGCATGGATGACCGAATTTATGCAAAAAGCAAGTGATGCTGGTCTCAGAATTGATTTTTTAACGGTTCACAGTTATGGCGGTGCTAATGTTTTAGGTTTCATCAATAATTTAAAAACAGCGCACGAATTATACAACTTGCCAATTTGGGTTACTGAATTTGCTGTGGCTGATTGGAATGCTTCAACACCAGAGTCTAACAAGTATAGTGAATCGCAAGTTATTTCATTTATGCAAGACGCTACTACAGCTATGAACACTATAGACTGGATTGAACGCTATGCCTGGTTTGATGGCGGTAATGCCGCTTTGGCAACCTCGTCCTTATTTGACAACGATGCTAACATTACTACTTTAGGACAAGTATATGCTGCTATTAATCCAAATGAGAACATAGGCCCTGGCGTAGATACTGAATATACACCACCTTTTGATGCTGATGAATTGATTCAAAATGGGCATTTTGAGGGAGGAACCTACACAAAAACATACAACTGGGGAACTGCTCCTATGCCAAATGGTTGGGATGGATACGAGTCTGGCATTGTTGATACTGATGTTACAACAACCTATACCGGTAATTACTGCGCTAGATTAAAAAGTGGAAGTTCCGCCTTAACAACAGTGGTTCCAGTTGAAGCTGGTAAAACTTACGTTTATAAACTGTATTCTAAATGGGCTCAAGAGGGTGTCAATATGAGAATTGTCTTTAAAGACAATGTAGCCAATGTTAAAATTGGCCAATCAGAATTTTTGCCAATCTCTACAGAATGGACAGAATCAACTGGAGAAATTACAATTCCTGATGGTGTGACTGAAGTATTAATCTCACTTTGGAATGGTAGCCAAACACACTTTTATTTTGATGACATATCATTTAAATTAAAAAAATAAGATCTCTCACAACTTTCATGACCAAAAAGGTCATGAAAGTTGCTTTAATTAATTAATAACCATTTAAAATAAATCATTATGAAAAAAATTACTTTTTTAATTACTTTATTAACCATTTCATTTAGTTTTGGGCAAACCAACTTAATCACCTATGGTAATTTTGAATCACCCCAGGCAACAGGAAAAATAACATCGGCATCAAGCCCTTGGTCATCAAGTGTTGGCTATACTTCTGGCCAATCTTCAGTTAATAATAACAGTTCCGTAGCTCATCTGGGAGATCAATTTTTAGCCATGCCGAATGACTTTACCAACGTAAGGCAATCATTTACCGCAGTTGCAAATACCACTTATACATTAAGTATATGGTATCAATTTATTATGGGACAAGGCACTCCTGACGCTACTGATGGTATATATGTTTCAATAAGAAACGATGATGGGTCAGACAGCGGAAATGGTTCGCAATTTAGCACCCCTATTCAAGTTTACATTGATCCTTCTACCATTGATGGTAGTTGGCATGAACTTACTTTAGAGTTTACAGCGCCTCAAGCCAATTTGTTACTTTTTATGACTAAACAAGCTCGTGCAGCTTCAGGGCCAAATAATGCGGCCAGAATGGATGACATTAGTATTACTGAAAAACTTTTGTCTGTTAAAGATTTAGCACAGTTTAAATTTACTGCATCACCAAATCCAGCAAAAGATTATATAAACATATCAGCTGCTAAACCCATTAATAAGATAGAAGTTTATAATCTTTTGGGACAACAAGTCATTAATTCAAACCTTAACAGTACCAGACAAGACATCAGTGTTTCAAACCTTTCAAAAGGGGTTTACATCCTAAAAGCATTTATTGAAGATGCTACTGGAACCTATAAGTTTGTTAAAGAGTAAATTTTGATTAATAGTTAGTTTTAGTTGTAATTTGATTACAGAAGTATTCTTTTAAATAAACCTATTAGAATGCTTCTGTTTTTTTATCAATAATTATTTAGAACACTTTCAGAAAAAATAATTTTAATGGAAAAACACAGGCCCATACATCATTTTATTATCCTTTTCTTGGGTCTACTGATTTATTCATGTAACAATAAACCAAAAGATAGTTCCGTAACAGCATCAAATCAAAAGGAACAATCAAAACCCAACATCATTATCATTCTTGCTGATGATGCCGGTTATGTTGATTTTGGTTTTATGGGTTGCAAGGATTTAGACACGCCAGAAATAGACAAGTTGGCTAAAGATGGTGTTGTTTTTACCGATGCCCATGTCACGGCAAGCGTTTGTGCTCCTTCAAGGGCAGGACTGATGACTGGTAAGTATCAACAACGGTTCGGATTTGAATCCAACGGAACTGGAGATGCTAAATCAGGTGATATTGGCTTATCTGATGATGTGGTGACTATGGCCAATGTGTTTCAAAAAAACAATTATAAAACCATAGCTATCGGAAAATGGCATTTGGGGGCAACTGCAACAGATCACCCAAACAAGAGAGGATTTGATGAATTTTATGGCTTTTTAGCGGGTAGTCGCTCCTATTTTCCTTTAGATAATCCAGATCAAGAACACATGCTCCAACAAAATGGAAAACGCATCAAATTTGATGGCTATTTAACGGATGTTTTAGGCGACCGTTCGATTCGTTTTGTTGAAGAAAACAAAGACAAACCATTTTTTATGTACTTGGCCTATAATGCGGTACACACACCCATTGAAGCCAAAGAGGATGATTTAGAAAAATACAAAAATAATCCTAGACAATACTTAGCAGCCATGACTTGGTCCTTGGATCAAAACATAGGTAAACTCAGAAATAAATTAAAGGAATTAAACCTATTGGATAATACCCTTATTTATTTTTTAAGTGATAACGGAGGCGCCCACAACAACAGTTCACAAAATGGCCCTTTAAAAGGCTGGAAAGGTAATGAATTTGAAGGCGGCCATCGGGTTCCTTTTATTGTAAGTTGGCCAGCCAAAATAAAGCCAGATCAAAAATTTAATGGATTGACTTCGTCATTGGATATTTTTAGAACCTCACTGGCGGCGGCACATATCAAACAAGATGATAATTTGCAATTGGATGGCGTGAATTTATTGCCTTATTTATTTAAAGAAAAACAAGGAAACCCACATCAAGAACTGTATTGGAGAAAACTGGAAGAATCAGCTGCCAGAATGGGTGATTTTAAATTGGTACAACTTAAAGATTTTGGAGCAACCATGTACAACTTATCTCAAGATTTAGGAGAAATGAATGATCTCTCAACATCTGATACAGCAACTTATAATACCCTATCAAAAAAATACACTGATTGGGAATCAAACATGATGGTTCCTTTATGGCGAGAAGGAAAATCATGGGAAGATGTTACGTACTATATCCAAAAAAGACTCATGGAAAACAAACCTGTATTGTACAAATCACCTGAAGAGAAAAAACAAATAGCTACTCATTAAGTTTACAAAAATCATGATATGAAAAAACATATTTTGTTAATATTAGTAATCATGTCTTGTTCAATATATGGACAAAACATTATTGTTAATGGAAATTTTGGGACAGGTAGCTTAAGTCCTTGGAGTGGTTATGCCAATCAGGTTCTTACAGATGATATTACAAACTCATTATGTGGCAATGACAACAATGGTGATTCGTCCACTTTTCAAGTCTTTTCTGTCACAGAAGGAGTAACCTATGATGTCGCTTTTGATTACAGATGGGTTAGCGGATCCGGAACTTATAACATGAACGTGGTAGTAAAAGACGGCGCTACAGGAGGGTCCAATCTAGGGCTTTTAACATTAAACACTACGCCTGATTTTTGGCATACTGGCACGTTTTCCTTTACGGTTCCAACTGGAGTTACGCAGGCGAGAATTATTTTTTATAAAGCTGCCGGCAATCGGCCTTTACGAATGGATAATGTTTATGTGGCGCCCCAAGGTTCTATATCAACTTTTATAGATTCCAATACACCTTTGAACGCCCAACCTATTGGTGTAGCAGGTGATTGGGATTTGGATTTTAGCGATGAATTTAATGATGCAACCTTAAACACATCAAAATGGGTTGTGTCCGTTAGTAGCAGTTCAAGAGGATCAAGAACAAATTTAGGAGTAAATGATTGGTGGTGGAAACCTGAAAATGTCTTTTTAAATGGAACGGGAGATTTGGTTTTACGAGGCACTAAGGTAGATAACAATACCATGTATTGTGGTAGTGTAGAAAGTAAAAATCTGTATGAACCAACCTATGGGTATTTGGAAGCGCGTATACAAATAGCCGAAACAGCTAAAGGCAATCACACCGCTTTTTGGCTTCAAGGCCATAACCAAGGTAATGTTGATAATTCCGCAGCTGATGGCGCAGAAGTGGATATTGTTGAATCCGCTTGGTTAGCAGACTACACAAAGGCTGTTGTTCATTTTGATGGTTATGGTACCAATGCAAAAAACTACACCATTCAATACAATACACCAAATATACATACAGGCTATCATATTTTTGGTTTGTATTGGACCTCAACCTCTATGGATATTTATTATGATGGTGCTAAAGTTGTATCTACCAATTCAAGCAAACCGTTCCCTTTTACGGTTGATTCAAACGGCTATCCACTAGTGCCGCAAGTTCCTGAATGGTTATGGCTTTCGGTTGGTGCCAGTTTTGCCGATGGTGATTTTCAAAGTCAACCCGTAGGAAACTTATCTGATGCACTGGTTGATTATGTGAGGGTTTACAAACTATCTTCAACATTAGGTGTTAAAGATGTCCGTGTTGATAATACGTTCAATATATATCCAAATCCCGCCGTAAACAAAGTAACCATACAGTCAAATGAACCCGAGTACCTGCTTAACATTTATGATACTAACGGCCGGCTTATCATGCATTCAAAAAAATCAACATCAACTACTATTGATGTGAGCAATTTTGCTAAAGGGCTGTATTTGTTTGAGATTATTACAAACCAAACCATTAGCACCCATAAAATACTCATCAACTAATTCAATTAATAATGTCAATCAAAACCAAATTTCTAATTTCATTTTTGGCTGTTTTACTTCAAAGCACTGTTTGGGCTACAGATTATTTTGTACACCCTAGTTTAGGAAATGACGCCAATACCGGTCTTTCAAAAGAACAGGCATTTAAAACTTTATCTCGAGCCTCAACAATTGCATTGCAAGCTGGTGATCGATTATTTTTGGCTTCAAATCAAGAATATCAGACCGGACTTCAATTAATAAATGTAAGTGGCACCAAAGAGAACCCAATTGTTATTTCTACAATAAATTGGGATATTACTGAAGAAGAAACAAAGCCAGCTACCATCAATTTTAAAGGAGAATCGTATGGCATTCTGATTCAGGATTGTAGTTATATTGAAGTTTCAAAAATAGCTTTAACTGCAAATGGCTTTTTTAGTGCTGATGCGGCTCAAACCATGAGATGTGGCATCATGATCACCAATAAAAATGAGTCGTTGATGAAACACATTAGTATCAAAGACGTTCAAATTTTTGATGTTTTTTATGAAAATCTGGCGTTTAAAAGAGGTAAAGAAGAAGTAAAAACAGCCAATGGCACCCAAAAATACGGTTGGGGCATTCGAATTATTGATAAAAACCCAAACAACTTAATTGAGGATATTGAAATTAAAAACTGCTCCATAAACAGTGTGTCACATACTGGAATCAAATTAACAGGAAACTCAAAAAACATTTCAAATATTACTATAGCAGATAATAGTATTGAACAAACAGGTGGGCCAGGCATTCAAATGTCTGAAGTTAAAAATGTGCATGTTTATAAAAATAACGTATCCTATTCTGGCAGTGATGATGATTCCAGAAAATGGGGTCGCGGCAGTGGTCTGTGGACCTGGGGCTCATCACACGTTTTAATAGAAAAAAATAAATTCATGTATGCTAACGGACCCGGCGACTCTGCTGGTGCCCATATAGATTTTAATTGTGACAATGTGGTTTTACAATACAATATTAGTGCCTATAATGCCGGTGGTTTTTGTGAAATTCTTGGCAACAATTACAATTGTTCATATCGTTACAACATCAGTATTAATGATGGTCACAGAGTTAAAGGTGTTAATGGCGCTTTTCAAGAAGGCAAAATATTTTGGCTAAGTGGATTTCAGGGAGAGCAAAGGAAACGCAAAGGTCCCGTAAATTCGTATTTTTATAATAATACCATTTATTCTGATTCTACAGTTGTTGCCAAAATAGCCATTGACAATACCAGTAACGGTATCTTGATAGCTAACAATATTTTCTATTTGGAAGGGCCTTCAAAAGCCGTGTTAGGCGACCAATATAAGCCCGATAAACTGACAGGTGATTTGGCTAAAAATGTATTTTTTAAGAATAATTTGTTTTTAAATAAAGATGACTGGCCAAAAGAAATAGGAATTAAAGACATTGCACCTATTATTGGGAATCCTGAGTTTGCAAAAAAAGGAGGCTTGGAAGCCAAAGATTATATTCCTGAAAATTTAAAATTAATCCTAAACAAAGGAATTCAAATTAGTTTACTCCCTAACGATTCTGTTGGTTTATTACAATCTCTTGAACCCAAGAAAGATATTTTAGGTAATCCCATTCAAGGTAACCCTAGTTTAGGAGCCATCGAGCCAAAAATAAATTAATAATTACTGAATCATGAATTATCCCAATAAAAAAGTACTGTTTGGTTTTGCTTTACTCATTATGGGTTTACAACATATCATCTGCCAAACGCTACAGGACAAACCCAATGTTTTATTTATTATTTGCGATGATTTAAATGATTATGAAGGTGCTTTTGGTGGGCATCCACAAGCCAAAACACCCAATATTGATAAGTTGGCAGCTTCTGGTGTTCAGTTTATTAATGCAGCAACAAACGTTCCCGTATGTTGCCCATCAAGAAATAGTTTAATAACGGGCGTTTATCCACACGCATCAAAAGATTATGGATGGACAGACCTAAAAAAACAGCCCGTTTTAAAAAATAATAAAACACTTATCCGCTATTTTAAAGAAAACGGATATAAAACTTTAGGAACAGGAAAAATAACCCACGGGAACATCAAGGAAGATTGGGATGAATGGGGGATGCCATTAAACCACAATTATGGTCCTGTATATTTTAACGGAGAGAAAAGAACCAGTAATCCATCCGTTCCTGCCCCTTATAACTCCATTGGTCCTATTGATGGGTCTTTTGGACCGCTATCGGCTGCAATATCTGAAGGCAAAAAAGGAGAAAAAGGATGGGTTTATGGGCCAGACAATAAGCCCATGCGCTACATCAACGATGATGATAGAGATTTAATGCAAGACGAATTACATGTTCAATGGGCCAAAAAGAAAATTAAAGAACTTGAAAACCGTCAAGACGATCAACCTTTCTTTTTGGGAATAGGTTTTGTAAGACCACACACACCGCTTCATGCGCCAAAGAAATATTTTGACATGTTTCCCATTGAAAAATTACAATTGGAAAAATGGATGATTGATGATGAAAAAGATACGTTTTATGCTGAAAATTTTGACCCGGAAGATAAAGACAACAACAAAGGCCCAAGATATTATAGGATGTTATTGGAATCTTATGGCGGTAATAGAGAACTGGCTCTTAAGCATTTTTTACAAGCCTACTTGGCCTGTGTTGCATTTGTTGATGACCAAATAGGACAAGTCATGGAAGCCTTAAATAACAGTAAATTTAAAGACAATACCATTGTTGTTTTGACCAGTGATCATGGTTGGCAAATGGGTGAAAAGCAATATTTGTTCAAAAACTCACCTTGGGAAGAAAGTGTCAGAATCCCTATGGTCATTAAAATTCCAAATTCCTATTCAGGCCTAAAAGTTGAACATCCCGTATCATTAATTGATTTGTTTCCAACATTTAAGGATTATTGCCACTTAACTGGGAACAATAAAATAAATGACCAAGGAGCTCCTCTGGGCGGCCATAGCTTAAGACCACTTATAGAAGGAACCGGAGACTTTAAAGGTCCCAATGGCACATTAACGGTTGTTGGAAATTATGGTGTTACCATTCCAACAGAGAAACAAAATTTTTCATACAGAACCAAAAATTGGCGATACATACGATACAGTGATGGCAAAGAAGAATTGTATAACCATGTCACAGACCCCTATGAATGGGACAATTTGGCCTATGATAAAAAACACACTAGTATAAAAAATAAATTGGCCAAAGAAATGAATGCTATCCTTGCAAACTAACAGTTCATTTTATAAGCTATCAAAATCAGTAAACAATGGTATATAGTCCAAACCTTTTAATATTCACGTATATAGTTTAGAAAGTAATTACATAAAATTACTTCACTTTTTTAATAATCATAAAACTAATCCGATGAAAAAATTATTTTTAGGTACTTTATTACTATTAGCAGTCAGTATATCATTCATATCTTGTAGAGATACAAAAAAATCTGAATCCGTTGAAAATGCCATAGATAATGCTGCTGATGACACAGAAGGTGCTCTTGAGCAAACAGGTAAAGCCATTGACAACGCTGTTGAAAAAACCAAAGAAGCTGGGGAAGCTACTAAAGAAGCCGTAGAAAAAGTAGGTGACAACTAAGCCTTTTGGCACAAAATACACAAAACAAAAAAGCCTTTATCGTTTGATAAAGGCTTTTTTATCACACTATCTTGTTGCCAAACTAGATATGTTCAAAAATACTATTGATAACATTTAAAAACTAATAATATTTAGATTTCTACACTTGTTAGCAACTGCTCAACATCTAAATATCGGATATAGCTAAGGCAAAAATTATTTTCTATAATTTTATGACCCTAACATAATCCAGCATAGCTGTATTGACTTCAACGTTCATGTTAATATTCCACTCATCAAAACTTAACACCAACTGATTTGTTCCTTTTTTCAAATCAACCGTGAACGAATTGGAATAGCCCCAGTCTGACCATTCATCTTTTCCCCTTTGTGGGAAGACTGCAACACCTTTGTATGTATCATTGACATACAGGCTTCTAATAGCACATTTATTATCCGTATTCCAAGGTCCACTTCCGTTGGAATACCTAAAATCAATACTGTACTTTCCTGCTTTATCAACGGTAACAGGAATTACAACATACCTATTATCTCTATTGGAAAGCTCTATAAACCCTTTTCCTGAATAGTTTATATAATGTTTGTTTGAGGCCTTATAATAGTTTTCAGCTTCAATTGTTCTTTCGTTTTTAGGTTCAAAAACCCAAATGGGCTCGCTTGTAAAGGATTCATATCCATTAACATCAACAGCGCTTACCTTGTACTCAGCAAATTTATTGGCACTAATTTTAAAAGAATTGGTGTTTACGTCAGAAACAGCTTCTCCGTCTTTATAAACCCTATAATTTTTGGCAGCAGGAATACTATCCCAATACAATGTGTTATCTTGAATTGTCACGATTGGATTTGGCAAACTAAACTTATTTTCAACCATATGGATAGGTTTTGTATCGAAATCTTCATTGGACAGTTGAATGTGAATGATATGATCTCCAGAAAGATTTGCGGGGAAAAAATGATTTGATTCCGCTTTTCCATCTAATTGAAATGCTTTTATCTTGTCGCCATAGCCTTCAACCGTTATTGTTAATGTGGCATCCCTATAGCTAAAATTTGAAAGCTCTTTTTTGCCAGAATAGTTCTTTGGAATTACAGGTTGAAACAATATACCATCCTTTTGAAAATGCATTCCCATAAATACCCTATGAACCATGGCCAGGTTTCCCGCCATACTCCATAACATTCTATTGGAATTGATTTCGGTTCCTTTAAAATCACCATTATCCGCTTCAAAATTCTCATAGTTGCTTAAAAACAGTGCTGCTGGTCTGTATATAGCTGCCAATCCATAGGTCAACGCCTTTTCATTGCCAACTTTGGCAGAAGCTAAGTTCCAGTATGATTGTACAAATGGCCAAATGGCGTTATTATGGTAGGGTGGAATATTGGGGATTTGAGGATAGATACAGGTTACTCCAAACTCGGTCACTGGGGATTCAGAAATTATTTTGTTTGATTGTTCTGCACTGGTTACATCAAACAAAATGGCCAATGCTTCGCCCAATGCTTCAAAACGTTTAGACTTGTTTAAATATTTTCTTCCGTAAAGGTATTGGGCATAAAAGCCTTTGTCCTCCATCCACAGTTCTTTATTGATGGCTTCTTTTATGATATTGGCTCGTTTATAAAAGGGTTGGCTGTTTTCACCCAATTCATTAGCCATGTTTCCCAAGATTGTATTGGCCTGGTAATGTAATACATTGGTGCCTAGATTCATGGATTCAGCAATATCCATATTGGACATCCATTTGGGATAGGTTTGTTCCCGCCAATCTAGAAAAGACGATTCCCCTTTATAAAGCCCTATATCAGATTGCAAGGTTTTATAATCGTCTTCAAGGGTGTTTTTAATGATTTGATAGGATTGTTTCAGCCATTCTTTATCGCCTGTTACCTTGTAGAGTTCCCAAGCGGCAATAGTCCATACAACACGGTCTGACGACACTGGCCAAGCACCACCAGAACCCGTATCTTGGATAATACGGTCACGTTTAACTTTACGCATTAAACTTATTTTGGCAATTGTTGGCTCATGATAAGCAAAAGCGAGGTAGATACTGTAACTGATATCCCTAGTCCAAACGCCACCCCACTCTGCTCCCGTTCTAAACGTGCTATCGGGTTCAATGTTTTTAAGCGCCTCCTCTGTAGCCAAATTATATAGGGCATCTACTATAGGCTGATCGGATGTATACTTTGGTTTTTTTGAAACATCTTCTGAAAGCTTCCATTCTTTTTCCCGCTTCATTGACGTATCATACGGATTCATAATAAGGGTGATTTCATAAACACCATCCATATCCTTGTCAGTTAGTTCAAGATTGTTTTCCTCTAAATTGGAAAAATCCCATGTTAAGGGTTCGGATCCTCCAGCTATATAAAACCCCTTAAAATCTTGTTTTGCAATTCGGGTACCATCATAAGCTTGATAATAGCCTTGCGTTTTAAATTGATTTAACACAGGCGACATATCTACTTTAAAAGTATACTGGTAATTTGGTGGTAATTTTTCTCCTAAATCATGAACCATTTCTGTATCCTTTTTTCCAAACGAAAAAACCGGAGAATCATGAATGCCTGCTTTAATTAACACATGATGGTCATTTCCAACAGGCATTTCAATATCCTTTTCGTTGATCGTAAATTTAAAACTGATATAATTGGAATACGTTGCATAAACAGAGCTTACATAGTTTGAAATTATCTCATTTGGAGAAACTATAACCGCTTTATTGTTGCCTTGGACAACACTGTCTTTATAAACTGCAAAATGTTTTGATTTGTATAATGCGTTTGAATTTTGGTCGGGTGTTTTATTACAACCAATCACAGAAAAAAGTGAGGCAATTACATAAAGACTAATACGTTTAAATGTCATTTTAAGGTCTTTTGTTTTTTATAAAAATCAAAGATTCGTTAAATCAAATATAATCATAAGAAGTTATACATTCTGTTATAATTGAGCTTTTAGACGTATGAAAATTGACAAGATCTTTAATTGAAATGTTATAAACTTAATACGGATTTATAAACGCATCTATTTCTTTACGCGATATTGTTGGGTTGGCTCCTTCACTTTGCGCTACCAAAGCTCCCACAGCACAGGCAAAATCAATAGCTTCTTGTGGATTGACCCTGTTAAGTAACTGGCTGATTAAAGAGGCTAAAAAAGAATCGCCAGCTCCAACAGTGTCAACAACTTTAATTAAATATCCACTGTTGTAATACAACTTGTCATCATACAACAAAACCGCTCCATGATGGCCTTTGGTAACACAAATGTGTTTTGTATTGGTTTTGCTTGCAATAAAACGAATGTTCTGTTCCAATGACAAGTATTTAGAGCTCAGCATCTTGCTGACCTCATACAGCTCGTCATCATTGAACTTGATGAAATCGGCCTTTTCCATTAAATGGACCAATACCGCTTTGGTATAGTAAGGCGGCCTTAAATTAAGGTCAAAAATTTTGTACTTTGCAAGTTCAATGAGTTTGTATAATGTGTTTCTAGAGCTATCATCTCTTGCTGCTAAACTTCCAAAAACAAACGCATCGGAATTTTTAACTGCTTTTTTGTTTACTTCTGTCAAGCGTATCTTGTCCCAAGCTCTTGGGTATTTAATATCATAAGATGCCGACCCTTTGTCGTTCAGCATTACTTTTACTTTTCCAGTTTTGTACTCATTGTGCACCTGAACACAACCTGCATCAATACCAACTCCTTTGATATAGTTGAGTATTTCCGCTCCATTTTTTCCTTGCCCTATGGCACTGACCATGGTAACGTCATTGCCTAAGGCCTGCAACCTATTTGCTACATTTAACGGTGCTCCTCCTATTTTTCGGTGCGTTGGAAACACATCCCACAACACCTCTCCGAAACATGTGATTTTTGACATTTTTCTATAAAATTATTCCAGAAGGAATATACTGATTCCTTCTGGAATGAAAAAACTAACTCAAACTAAACACTTAAAAAATTAATAACCTGGGTTTTGATCATATAACCCTCCCGTAAAATCTATTTCTCTTTGTGGTATTGGATAATACTCATCTCTACCAGCTGTAAAGTGGGCATTTGCCAGAAAATCACGTTTTGTTTTTTCCTCATTAAGATATGAGTTTAGAACGGTTTCGGCATCTCCCCAACGAACCAGATCAAAAAAGCGTGGTCCTTCCATACCAAATTCCAGTCTTCTTTCAAATTTCAGAGCTTTTAAAGCCTCTGCTTGAGAGAGTCCTGTTGGGTATAATCCAATATTATACACATCAGAAGCTCCAGCATCAATTGGTCGTTGTGTACTTTGAGAAGCTCGTGTTCTAATTTGATTAACAATCGCAATCCCTGGATCAACTTGTCCCATTTGTATTAAAGCTTCTGCCTTAAAGAGCAACACATCAGCATATCTAATAAAATCCACATTTTTAGATGTTCCAACAAAAGGTCCTTCTTTCACATAACATGAACAGTCTGGAGCTTGTTGTTCTTTCATATTCCCAAAATATCCATAAACACCAGGGTCTCTTGCCCAACTAAAATTATAAATCATATCACCACTGGAGTTTACCGTATTTCTGTATTTGAAAGGTCTTCCAGGAATGCCTACAGTATGGTCAATTCTAGGGTCAAGTGTTACACCAGAAGCCAATGGCGCTTCCCCATTGCCATCAATAACATTGAAAATATCTGAATTGTTAAACGTATCCAATAAAGGCAATCCATTGGCATCTGTTTTAAAAGCATTTACCATATTCTGGCTCGCTAAATGAAATCCGCAACATCCGTAAAGACCAGTTCCATGTGGCGAGTTTAACCCTGTAACATAGCTTACCCTACCTACTTCGGTTCCATCATTAATTGAAAATTGTGCTGCCCATATTGATTCTGGACCGTTATCATATCCGTCTAAAAAATTATTGGCATAGTCAGGTTCTAAAGCCCCTGTTACATCATCGGCATAATCAACAACTTCCTGCAATCTTGACATATTGATATTTGTAACTTGGTGTTTGTCATTTTGCTCATAGGCCTGATACAAACGAAGTTTTGCTAAATAGGCAGCTGCTGCATTTTTATCGGCTCTTCCAACTTGATCTTGTGACTGCGGTAAATTGTTATAAGCAAATAAAAAGTCATCAGCAATCTTATTCCACAAGTCTTCATTGGATAGATCATTTGATGTTTGAAGAATATCCTCTTGCGTTAAATCTTCAGTTATGTAGGGTATTTTATTGAACAATAGCTTCAACATAAAATGAGAATGACCACGCAAAAACCGCAATTCTGCTATTCTTTTTGTTTTATCTGGATAATCCGCATCAGGAATTTCATTGATAACGGTTAGGGCAAAATTTGCTCTTGAAATCGCCTTGTAAAAATTGGTCCAGGTTCTTGGGGTCATCCAATCGCCATCATCAGCTTTTGTTAAATTGTATTGCTCATAATGATCCACAATATCCACATCACTTCTTCCGCCTCCACCTTTATAAGCGTCATCAGATCGTACACTACCATATACCCATTGATGAGTAAGAGGCCCAATCATTTCGTCATTGGCTATGCCAGCATAAGCCGCAACCACTAGTGCTTCTGCATTTTCAGCGGTCCCCACATTTTCAGAAGACAATAAGCCTTCTGGTTCGTATTCTAAAAAATCTTTGCTACATGCTACCAATAAAACTACTGATAAAACAAGACTTGATATTTTTATATATTTTTTCATGATTCTAATTTTAAAAATTTAAGTTTAAACCTATGGATAAGGTTGTTGGAACAGGGATTCTATTAACATCAACGCGTTCAGGGTCTGAACCTATATAGCCTTTTGGGGTTATCCAAAATAGGTTTTCACCTTGAAGATAAATACGGCAATTGGTCATTCCACCCCATTTGCTGATTAAATCTTTTGGCAGACTGTATCCTAATGCTAGGTTTCTCAATTTAAAATAGGAATTGTTTCTAAAAAGATAGTCTGATGTCTGGGTATCGTTATTAACCAAAGACAATGCTGGAATATCAGTATTTGTATTTTGTGGCGTCCACGCATTTAGAGTACCAGGTCCTGCATTTTCTCTTCCTTGAACAAAGTTGTTCCAAAAAATATAGGGATCTTGTCCTATACGTCCTGTTACACCTGATCCAAAAATTGAAAGATCAAAATCCTTGTATTTTAAATCAATGCTTATACCATATTCTAAATCTGGTAAGGTGTTTCCAAGAAAATCTCTATCAGAAGAATTAATAACACCATCATTGTTAAGGTCAACAAACTTAATACCTCCTGGTCTGGCACCAACCTGACTTGCATGGGCATCGACCTCTGCCTGGCTTTGGAACAGACCATCTGTTTTATAACCATAGATTGAGAATTGGGAGTGCCCAATAATTGAATTCTCTGCCGTTCCAGGATATGCCGCCCTTACTTCTTCTGGCAAATCTGTAATCTCATCCTTAAAAGCTCCAAAATTAGTAGACACAGCAAAATATAAACCATTATCCAAGGTATTGGAATATGCTAAAGACAACTCCCATCCTTTTGTTGATGTAGAAGCACCATTAACAAATTTTTCTTGCCCTTCACCAACTGCTGATGCGATTGGAGGTTTGATTAAGATATCATTGGTTTTTCTGGTGAAATAATCAAATGACCCAATAAGCTTGTTTTGCATAAACCCAAAATCAACACCTAGGTTCACTTCTTTTGTGGATTCCCATTTCAAACCGGAATTGGCAGCTTGAATAGAGACAAATCCAGAAGGCAAATTACCAGTATTGGCGCCATTTAAATCATAGGCTGTACCAACATTATAGTAAATATTGAAAAAGTCTGGAACATAGACATTTTGATTGGGTCCATATCTAGATTCATACAAACCAAATCGCGCTACATCACCAATGGATTGATTACCCACTTCACCATAACCGGCTCTTAATTTTAGGTTTGAAATAAAATCGTTGTCTTTTAAAAAGTCTTCATTATTAATTCTCCAGCCAACAGTTGCAGCAGGGAAAATACCATACCGATTATCAGCACCAAATCTTGAGGAACCATCCCGTCTTAATGTAAATGTTGCCAAATATTTGTCAGAATAGGCATAATTTATTTTTCCAAATTGAGATAATAATCGGCTTCCGCTTGAAGTTCCATTGGATGACCTTGCTCCTGAGGCAGCTGCCAAAGTAAAATAGGATTCTGTTTCTACAGCAAATCCATCAGCAGATGCCAAAAGAGATTTAAAATCCGTTTTTATGGATTCTGTACCAAGTAAAACGCCTATTTTATGTTCACCAAATTCTACATTGTAGTTTAAGGTATTTGAAAAGGTAAGACTGGTATATTTATTGGTATCAAAAGTCAAACTGTTGTTTGATCTGGTAATAAACCCATTATTAACGGTGGTTTCAATATCCTTTCTTTCAAAATTGTTGTAGTCTATCCCTATACTGGTTCTGAATGTCAGGTTTTCCATTAAATCTACTTCTGCAAAGATGTTTCCAAAGAACGATAGTCTATTGGTATTATCCCATCTATTAAGATATTGCATAAGAACCGGATTGTTCCTATCAGAATATCCAGAGCCTATTGGCCCAGCAAAATTCCCATTACTATCATATACTGGAATGGTTGGAGCCAAAGTAATAGCCAAACCAGGAGTTGGAGCACTACCTACATCAGGTGAAGCCAACAACTCATTTGAGTTTGAAAACTGGGTATTAATTCCTGTCCGTACTTTATCATTAAACAATTTATAGCTTGAATTTAATCTAGCGGAATACCTTTCATAATTGGTGTATTTTAGCATTCCTGTGTTTTTTATGTAACCTACATTGAACAACGTAAAGGCCTTGTCGGTTCCACCAGAAACTGTTAACTCGTTATTAAAAACATAGCCTGTTTCATAGGTTGCATCTTGCCAATCGGTATCGCCTGCAGGCACATTGGGGTCACCACCAACAAACGGCTGAACTGTGACACTGTTTAATACTGGGTTATTATAATCCCCATTCCAATCAAAATTATAGATTTCGCCATAACCTCCGTTTGGATCGGCACCATCATTAACAGATGCTCTCCACAATACTTCACCTCTCTGTTGGGCATTTAACATTTTGTAACGTTGTTTTTTCTCAGATTGAGCAGAGAAACTTGAATTATATGAAATGCTCAATTTTTGGTCTTCACTTCTGGTTGAGCCTTTGGTTGTTACTATGATAACACCATTGGCAGCCCGAGAACCATAAATAGAGGATGCAGAGGCATCTTTTAGTACCTGAATGGACTCTATAGTTGTTCCACTAATGGATGAAAACACTTCTTGCCTCACGGTTGGAATTCCGTCAATCACATAAAGCGGATCGTTATTGCCTAATGTACTAACACCTCTAATTAAAATTCTGCTATTAGTTCCGGTAGGGTCACCTGATTTTTCAACAAAAAGACCTGGTACACGTCCTTGTAAGGCTTGCATGGGGTTTCCCGTACTTAAGCTTTGTCCTTGCAATGGTTTAAAATCCACTACGGTTACGGCACCAGTAACATCAACTTTACGTTCTTTGGTATACCCCGTTAACACCACGGCTTCCAGTTGCGCCGTGTCAGTTTCCATAGCAATATCAATGGTAGTTTGACCATTTACCTGAACCTCTTGTGTTCTATAGCCCACATAACTGAATACAAGAGTGGCATTACTGTCTACGCCCTCTAGAACGTAGTTCCCATCAAAATCTGAAACAGCACCTTTTGTTGTTCCTGATACAATTACTGAAGCTCCAGGTAATGGAAATCCGTCTTCAGAAGACGTAATGACTCCTTTTACTTCAATTTCTTGGGCTGTTACTGACAAAAACGAGCCGAACAGCAATAAATAAATGAGTAATCTAATTTTCATAATTGAGTTGTTATTTAGTTTAATTTTAATTGTTTAATAATCAAGTTTTCTATTTCAACTGGTTTAGCATTCGCATTTATGGAAAATGAGTCGAACGGCTGTGTGGTAAAAAATATCTCTGTCATAACCGTTGTTCCATTATTGTAGAAAAGTTCAATAGAAGTTTTGTCTAAAATGATTCTTACATCCAGATCATTTATATTTTTGTTAAGTGGTGCTTTCGAAACATTTTTTGCGAAGTCCTCAGAAAAGGAGGTGTTTCCTGATTTAGACCTATCAATAAAGAAGAAATGGTCTTTATTGTTCAATCCAAACGATATGGATTCTCCAATAGAGTTACTTAGACTAAATGTGTAAACATCTTGTTTTAAATCTGAAACCGTGAATTGTATATCAGCTTTTGTAAAATCCACTAATGGGGATTTGGCAACAACCGTTTTGTCTGTTATAGAAATCTCATTTTTACGTATCGTTTTGGAAACATAGTTTTGTAGTTCTCTTACGGGCAAAAATTTTAGCCGATATTGTCCATCATTTTTAATTACGGTTATTTCTCTTGGCGTTGTCATGGCACTTCGCCAAGTTTCGGTAGGAACTTGTTGAGCATATTGCCAATTGGACATCCAGCCCAAAAACAATTTTCTGCCATCAGAATCTGGGATATTAGACCAAGTTACACCAGCGTAATTATCTTTTCCGTAATCGATCCAAAGCGCTTTTTCGTTTTCTAAATCATTATTGAATGATGGATCCAAGCTAAATGTTTTACCATCAAAATCACCAATAAAATATTGGGTTGCAGAACCTCCGTTCAAACCTCCCGGATTAATACTTACTAGCAATACCCATTTTATTTCATTGGTTCCTTCAACAACCATTGGAAAGAAGTCTGGACATTCCCAAACACCTCCGTGGGCACCAATATGTTCTCCAAAACTTGATTGAAATTCCCAATCTTTTAAATTTGTAGAGGTATATAGGTTTATTTTGTCGCCTGCCGCCAAAACCAAAGTCCATTTTTGATGAATGGAATCCCATGTTACTTTTGGATCTCTAAAATCCTTCAATCCGGGATTTTCAATTACTGGATTGTTTTCATATTTTGTAAATGTTTTGCCTTCATCCAAGCTATAGGCTATACTTTGAGTTTGTAACCACTCGTCATTCCCTAATCGTTTAGAGTTGGTATACATGGCAACTACTGGTATTTTGTTTCGAGTTGCTCCAAAACCTGAACTATTATTTAAGTCAACAACAGCACTTCCAGAAAATATGTCTCCTAATTTATCAGGATAAAGTGCAATAGGTTGTTCCGTCCAAGTTATCATATCGGTACTAATGGCATGCCCCCAGTGCATAGGCCCCCAAACATTCCCCTCAGGGTAATATTGGAAATACAAATGATAGTACCCATTGTAGAAAAACATACCATTTGGGTCATTCATCCAATGCGCCTTAGGGGTAAAGTGAAAATTGGGACGATACAGTTCCTCTTCAGAATATGTCTTTTCATTCGCTATTGATTTTTTGTTGGCATTTTTGCAACCAACAAAACATATTATGACCAACATTGTTAAAAGTGTACGTTTCATATTTTAACCTTTTATTAATTTTTTACTTAATTCTTCTAAAGGAACCCCTTTGGTTTCCGGCATGATAAATATCACAAACAACAATTGCACAACCATCATAATGGCAAAAAACATGAAGACCACGCCTGCACCGATGCTTGCAAACAAAGCAGGTACCAGAGATGGCACAACAGCAGCTAATACCCAATGGGTTGAACTGCCAAAGGATTGCCCTGAACCCCTTAAATGGTTTGGAAATATTTCAGAAATAAATACCCAAATTACGGTTCCCTGACCTACGGCATGGGCCGCTATAAACATAAATAGGAATATGGGCATGGAACTTCCTTCCCAATGAAAAAAGAACGCACAAGACACTAGGGTCAAGGATATAATATAGCCCACAGAACCGATATACATCAATTGCTTTCTGCCTAATCTATCAATGAGATAAATTCCTAAAAGAGTGAATAGCATATTGGTTACCCCAACACCTATGCTACTTAAAAGGGCGGAGCTTTCGGCAAGACCTGCTTCAGTTAAAATTCTTGGTGCATAATACAGAAAGGCATTGATACCAGACAATTGATTGAAAAAAGCAATCAAAAAAGCCAATATTAAAGGGAAACGATATTTTTTAAGGAATATATTTTCGTTGGGAACTGTATTGTCCATTTCATCCTTGATTTCTAACATCAGTGCTTCAGGATCTTTATCTGGACTTATTATTTGAAGCACTTTTCTGGCTTCATCATTTCTAAATTTAGTAAGCAGCCATCTCGGGCTTTTAGGCACTGTTAATGCGAATACAGTATAAAATGCAGCAGGAAAGGCTTCAACACCAATCATCCAACGCCAATCATTATCTCCTACATTGTTCAATAAATAATTTGACAGAAATGCTATTAGTATTCCGAAAACAATATTAAATTGATAAAGGCCAACTAGTTTTCCTCTGTCTTTTGCAGGAGCAATTTCAGATATATAGGCTGGTGCTGCAATGGTTGAGGCCCCCACACCAAGCCCCCCAATAAATCTAAATACGGCAAATGTCCATGGGTCATTGGCCAACCCAGACCCTATAGCAGATACTGTATAGAGAACACCTATCCAAATCAGTGTGTTTTTACGTCCTATTTTATTGGTAGGAATACCACCAAAAAAAGCGCCTACTACAGTTCCCCATAGAGCCATTCCTATAACAACTATTCCGTGAAACATATCCGAAGATCCCCAAAGTAATTGTAGTTTTTTTTCAGCGCCCGATATAACTACGGTATCAAATCCGAAAAGGAAACCAGCCAATGCGGCCGTAATGGACCATATCAATATTTTTTTGTTCATTATAGTTTAGTTTTGTTATCGCCAAATTACAAGGAAAGTGAATTTCTGGAGTTTAGATTTGTAACAATAAGTTATGAATCTGTTAATGATTTCTTAACTTTGATATAATTAACTAAAAATCAGTATGTTACAATATTAACAATTTTAAAATTAAATTTTGGGTTTCAAAATTGTTACTTGATATATTCAAAATTGTTACCCTAAAATGAATCTAAGAAGTGTCAAATTCATAAAAAACATGATACATGTTTATTAATTTAACTGTTTTATGTATTCATTAAAAATAAATACACAAAAAAACAACCTATAAATTATTGAATTGCCAAATAAAAACGTGCTGTTATGGGTTTAATCTTCCCTATAAGCCTTGGGCGACTTATTGTATTTGTTTTTGAAACTTGTGGAAAAATAATTTGGAGAAGAAAAACCAGTGGAATAGGCTATTTCTGATATGGTTAATAACGATTCTTGGAGCAAGGCTTTGGCTTTTTCCAATCGTATATTTTGAATGTAGTCACTAATGTTAACACCTAGTATGGCCTTCATCTTTCTGTAAAGTTGAATTCTTGAAATATCTAAACTGCTGGCCAATTGCTCTACCGAAAACTTTGAATTGTCTAAATTTTGAGCTATTAGCTCATTAACTTTTAAAATAAACTCCTGCTCAAATTGGCCAAAACCTTCTGGAGCATCAATGGTATGCACATTATTAATGTAATAATAACGCAGCTTCTCTCTATTGTATAATAAGGTTTTAACAGATTGTGATAGAATAGCAAAACTGAAAGGTTTTGTCAAGTAAAGATCCGTGCCAGATTCCAAGCCTTTAATATAAGATTCTTTATTGTTTAGTGCCGTGAGTATGATATTGGGGATATGTGATGTTCTAAGGTCTGATTTTAAGGTTTTACAGATCTCAAAACCACTTTTGCCAGGCAAATTAACATCACAGATAATGATGTCTGGAATAAACTCGAAAGCCATTTCAATACCATTACTACCATCAGAAACATATACAGTATAATCTGTTGAGAACTTACCTTTTAAGTATTTTACCAAATCTGGGTTATCCTCAATTATTAAAATAGAATAGCGTTCATCATCTTGTAATATAGGTTTTTCGCTAAAGGAGTCATCTTCGTAATCCTCTACTTCCAAATCTGTAATAGACTGGTCAATAATGTCTGGTTCAAAAATAATTTCATCAGAATTTAAATGGACATGGTCTTTGTATAGTGTAATGATAAATTCGGCACCATGTTTTGAAATCACTTCAATAGTTCCCTTGTGCAACTCAACAAACTCTTTTGAAAGATGCAGCCCTATCCCAGAACTGGATTTATTATTGTTTGATCCTTGGAAAAATGCCTTGAACACATCCTGCAACTCTTGTTTTGGTATGCCAATTCCTGAGTCCTTGAAATGGATTTTAACAAAATTGGTGTTGGGATCATCAATAATTTCAATGCTTATAGTACCGTTATTGGGAGTAAATTTAAAAGCGTTTGAAAGTAAATTAAAATACACTTTGTCCATTAAATTCCTATCCAAATAAATTGATAAATCTTCATTGTTTGAATGAATGGAGAATTTAATATGCCGCTTTTGGGCCTCGCGCTCAAAATCCTTGAAAATCCTTTTCGAAAACTGAAATAAATTGGTTTTAGATGCCTTTAAATTAAATTTGCGGTCTTCAATCTTTCTAAAATCCAGTAATTGATTGATCAATCTCAATAATCGTTTGGAGTTATTAAAAATCAGATTTACTTCATTCAATAGCTTATTATCACGAATTACCTTGTTTTCTGTTAAAGATTCTATTGATGATAAAATGAGTGTTATAGGTGTTTTAAATTCATGTGACAAACCCGTAAAGAAGTTAACTTTGGCATCGTTACTGATTTTAACCTCCTCGGCTATTTTTTTAATTTGGTTTCGCTGAATGGTGATCTTTTTATTTCGCAACTCCAGTTCCCGCTTTTTCTTTCTAATGTTGTATCCTGAATAAATACTGTAAGCTCCTAAAAGAACACTTAATATCAATAATACCAAAAGTAATTTTAAAGTGTTTTTTTGTGTAGTAAATGTTTTTTCTTGCTGTCTTATTTTTACTTGTTGACGTTCAATGTCGCGCTGATGCTGATTGATTTTGTCAAATTGATTGCTCATAATGTCAGCATTACGAGAATCTATGACGATGGTACTCAATATGTTATTTTTGGGAACTGGCTCGCCATTTAATATTTTTAAAGCTAATCTAATGGCCTCATCACCTCCTGTTGGATATAAAATGGTAGCCAATAATTTTTTATCCTTAACTAATTGAATACCTCCATTGGGACCATTTAACCCATCCACTCCAATAATTTTGATTTGGTTGTGAAGTTTCTTTTCCTTGGTTACTTCGTAAGCTCCCAAAGCCATTCTGTCATTATGAGCAAATATATAATCCACGTCTTTTATACTGTCAAGTACATGGCGTAACTGATCCTTAATTGAATAACTCTCCCAATTTCCTTCAATGGTTTTAACAACTTTTAAATTAGGGGTTGTGTCAACAATATCGTTAAAACCCGAACTGCGTTCAAAAGCAGGCGAAGAGCCTTTAAGTCCCTTGATTTCTATAACCCGTTTAGGGCTGGTTGTTAATGATGCCAAGTAATTGGCTGCATTAGTGCCCACTTGATAATTATCGCCCCCCAAATAAGCCGTATAATTATCTCCATCTATTTTTCTGTCTACAACCAAAACGGGTATGCCTTTTTTAAAAGCTTTTTCAACAACAGGAGTAATAGGTTTAGATTTTATAGGAGATACAATCAATATGTCTACAGGTTCAGAAATGAGTTGCTCAATATCTTTTATCTGTTCATCAATATTGTCTTTGCTATCCAAAATTTGAAGGTCAACATCCGGATAAAACCCGGTTTGGATTTCCATAGCTTCATTCATTGATTTTCTCCATTCGTCATTAAAACCTGTTTGAGAAAACCCAATAGTATATTTTTTGTTTTTAGAATCATTTGAACATCCAAAAACCAAAATTAAGCTTATGAGAATTATGTCCTTTAAAAAATAGCCTTTGCGACAATTTATCATTTCATACATTAATTGACAGATTTCTAAAGTAGAAATTTTTAAATGAATTTTAAGTTTTTGAGTCGCATATTTTAAAAAAAGGAAATACAAAAAAGCCTCTATCTTCTTGAAGATAAAAGCTTTTGTACAGAACATTGACCTATTATCGAACCAAATATTGAATTTATTCAAAAGTTTGATGGATGATTTTTAAAAACAAAAAAACCTCCAACCAAAAAAGGTTGAAGGTTCTACAGTACTGAACATTGACTTATTATCGAACCAAAATATTGAATTCTTTAAATATATAAGTAACTTTTTTGAAAACAAAAAACATCCAACCCAAAGGGTTGAGCTATAGAATCACTTCTATCAATAGCTATCTCTCATAAGTAATTACCTTGTAGATTCCTGGAGTAATGGTTTTTTGCATTTTTGAAGGGGAATACGCATCCGGATCGCCTTCTTTTTTATTGATCTGGTCAATACCTTTACTGCTTTCAAATAGTCTTCCAAAGACCCTTAACCTAGAATTGTGGAAGGTTTCATCACCGTTCAGCATGCGGGTTGTTACCCAAGCACCATTTTCAAACCGTCCCTCAAATACTTGTCCTATATAAGCTGTAGTATCCCTTTTTTCTGAATAGAAATATACGGATAAGTTCATTCCAATAATCAAAAATTCATTGGCATCCGTTTGAATGACAATGCCAAAAGATGGCTCATTGGGTTTTTCGTACATCACTTTAATTTTGTAATCGCCCATATACAAGTCCTCATAGGTTTCATTGCCTTCTTTAAGCACTGCTTTCATGTTGCCAGTTCCCTGATATTTTAAAATGTAATGTTGAATTTCATTCAATACACCATAGGCTTTTTTGAACACAAAATCATCACTGGCATCTTCAATGCCGAAAGGCGAAAAACAAATCGCATCGTGCGCCCCAAAAGCATAATAAGCCCGACCCATTTGTGCGGTTGATTCTGGGATTAACAAAGGATTATCGTCCCTATGGTACCTAGCCACAATCTCCTTGAAGTTGGGCAAATAAATGTCTGGTGATTGAACATCGATATTGGGCGCGGCCGCTTTCCAGATATCCATGACTCTTGAAACGGGACCGCCATTAGGATAAACTCCCGGTAAATCGTCTGGTTTCTGTACAATCCAAGCATTGACCATCATGGGCAAATTGTATTGCCCCCGGCCCGATTTTGCCACAAAATTAATGTACGTTGCATATTGCCAAGTGGTGAAAAAGGCTTTGGCTTCGGGCGTATCTCCAAAAATTTCTTTCCATGTTCCTGAAGTTTTAAAGTTTGACTTAGACCAAGCATTACTAACATAAGTGTCTAATTGTTTTTTGTTTTCCTTTAAATAAGTCATTAATGCTTTAGGAACTTCTTTTTCAAATAAATCAAGTGCAACTTTATTATAATCGATGTCTTGGAACATGCCCACCTCATTTTCTGGTTGCATTAAAATAACGGTTTGGTCTGTGTCATATTCCTTAATATGTTTCATTAATTGCGTAAACGCTTTAGCATCGGCTATTTTGGTAGCTTCACAAAAAGGCGACAAAGTTTCTATTGCTTTGCCTTCTTTAGTTTTTACCCTAAAAAAACGCTTGGTGTCTTTTTTAACCCACATTGGCGCATAACTAGATTCGCCATTTTTCCAACTGGCAAACCAAAGCAAACAGACTTTTAAATGATTCTCTTTGGCATTATCAATAATGGCATTAACTAATGTATAATCGAAAACACCTTCTTTGGGTTCAAATTGTTCCCAAGCAACCGATACAAAAACTGTGTTAAGATTCATGGCCTTCAATTTGGGAAACAATGGCTTCATATATTCTGTAGTTGAAGCAGAGGAGTTGTGCAATTCACCAGCAATCATTAAATAAGGTTGACCGTTCACCACAAGTTGGGTTGCCCTACCGTGTTTTGTAAGATAGGGCACCTTGCTTTGAGCAAACATTTGAAAGGATACTAATAAAAACAGGAATAGAACTTTTGCAATTTTCATGATATATAATTTGATGGAATTTTAAAAATAAAGCCCATTTTAAATCAATGGGCCTTATTTTAAGTGGTACTATAAAAATTAATTGAATATTATTTTTTTAACACCATAGACATTGTCTTTATTTATCTGCAAAATATAAACACCTGTATTGTTAACTGCTTTTGAAGATTTGGTTCCGCGTATGGTTTCTTTCATTATCAGTCTGCCTTGAATATCAAAAACATGTAGCTTTGTACCCATTTGATTTTTGGCAAAATTAATCCTGCCAGAAGCGTCAAAAAACACCCTTTCATTAAGTGGTTCGTAAGATTTCATACCCAACACCGATTGATTGGCAACATAAACATTATCCAAATAGATTATGGATGAACTGTTTCCTGCAGGCATGAATATAATCTTGTTGATCTCATTGCCCACGTGGCTGCTCAAATCAATACTGTATTCAGCCCACCCTGTGGTTGAGGCGGCATCATAGGTCAAATTGCCTCCCCATTGCCATGTACCGGAACTGCTTGTGTATTCAAACTGTAGTTGGCCCGGACCCACATTGCTGGGATTGTAGATTGAAAAATAAATCTTGTCACCGATCGATGGCGTGAAAGTTGGAAAATATTGTATTTGGCTCCAATTAGATGGCCCTGTTGCCGCACTATTGGTACTGCCATTTACACTATCGGGGTTGGGGTTGGACACTTCAGAACCATCGGCAAACCAAATCCCTGAAGAAGTCGATTCGTTGTAAATATAATTGGTTTGCGATACGTTCAATGATTGAGAACTAAAATATACATTATCCAAATAGACTATGGCAGAACTGTTTCCTGCAGGCATGAAAATAATCTTGTTGATCTCATTGCCCACATGACTGCTCAAATCAATACTGTATTCAGCCCAACCTGTGGTTGAGGCCGCATCATAGGTCAAGTTGCCTCCCCATTGCCATGTACCGGAACTGCTTGTGTATTCAAACTGTAGTTGGCCCGGACCCACATTGCTGGGATTGTAGATTGAAAAATAAATCTTGTCACCGATCGATGGCGTGAAAGTTGGAAAATACTGTATTTGGCTCCAATTGGACGGCCCTGTTGCGGCACTTTTGGTACTACCGTTTACACTGTCGGGGTTGGGGTTGGACACTTCAGAACCATCGGCAAACCAAATCCCTGAAGAAGTCGATTCGTTGTAAACGATTGTTTGGGACTGTATCGCCGAGGATAGTATCATGGCGAATAAAAAGAGAAACGTAATTTTAGATTTCATAATTTAAAGATTAAGATTAGACAATTATTTAGCTTCATTTTTTAGACTTAGTATGTAAAGCCTCTATCAAATAATTATTATCATTTGATTATCAGGTATTTATATTTTTTTAATTAATTATTGTGATTCCTTAAGAGAAATTTCATCAATATAAATGGTGCCAGCTCCCGGTTGAATGAACTTGAACTGAACCCAAGCATTATTGGCTTTCCCCTCGGAGTAAATTTGCGTAAGATCGCCCGTTTGAAACGTGATGGTTTTAAAAGACCAATCACCGGTAACTTCCCTAATGGGACTGTACCACGCAAAATTGTGCCAGGACTGCTCATCACTTTGATTGGTCAGTTCTGCAGCGGTAACTTGGGTAAAATCATCGCTCTTTATCCAAAAGCTCAATTCATAGGTTTTGTTGCTTTCCAGAACGGCATTGGGGAACCCGGTGATCCCTTTGGTAAACAACTGGGATTCCACATTGGCGGCATTGATGACAATTTTAGCATAACCATCGGTCCCCAGGGCACCCCCACCGGGCGTATTTTCAACACTGAACACCATGGCATCGGTGCCATTTGAAACCCATGATTCCCAAACATCTGTCGCTGTTTCAGACGCTTCAAAACCAAATACAGACCGCACGAACTGCTCGGTTCCTACTTGAACATTAATGGTTTGGGTGTCAACCATCCCGTTTAGAAAGGTGACCTCCAAAGTACAGGCTACGGGGCCTTCTTGTGAAAATGTCACATTAACGTCTTGATTGGTAGAAGTAGCGGGCGTTCCGCCTGGAAATGTCCAAACCCTGGATGCCACACTTTTTGAGTTATCTGTAAATACAATAGGGCTTCCTGCATCGGTTTGGTAAGCGCTCACCTCATAATTTATCAGTCCACTGCCCACTTGAACATATAGTTCCTTGGATTGTGTGATTCCATCTGAAAAGGTATTCTCGATGGTACAGGTAATCAAGCCCACCTCTGAAAAACCAACACTAACTTCTTTGTCCGTAGATGAAGCAGGTGTTCCACCAGGAAATGTCCATTTTCTTGAAACAACACCCGATGAATAATCTGTAAACAAAACAGGTTGTCCCAAATTGGTTTGTGTTGAACTCACATCGGGATCAAAAACAATCTCATCTTGATAGATATGATTTTCAACACAGCCTAAGAACAACAAAGCAAATGCTGGTAAAAAGGATAAAATTTTTGTTTTCATTATCATAATTTTTTAAAACGATTGTATCAAACTTTGCAAACTATTGTTAATGTCAGGATCGCTCCTGTAAAATTGGCTAATAATGTGTTGTTGATATTGATCTATTGCTAACGCCATTGAGCCAATATTGATGTCATACGGATTCCAATTGGGAACTGGAGTGTTTAGGTTTTGGGGCAAGTTGTTGATTCTTATATTGTCTGGCAAGCCCAAAAGCGGATGGAAATACCCCAAAGCCACATAAGCCCTTAATGCTTCCAGAGCCTTTGAGGGTACAAAAGGCAAGGCCAATGTGGCACCGTAAGGTGCTGGCGATTCTTGAATGACTTCACTTTGATTAGCCCCCGAAACAAAAGACCCTTGATTACTGATGTAGTTATCCCAATTAACGAAACCGTTATTTTCTAAATTTGACAAGGTGCCACAGGCCGTAAGCCCCATCAACGGTTTGCCAAACCTTGATTGTGATGCCGTTGCATCCATCGTAAACGCGCTGGTACTATTGGTTTTGTAAGGTTCAACGGGACCTGTCCAGAGTTGCATCCAATTATATGTGAAGCCAGCACCAAACCAACTTACATAGTACCCATTTTTCTTTTCTCTAACTATTCTATTTAAATCAAGATTATTAGCTTCTCCAGAAGCTAAGGCCTCTAGATAGACCAATTCTGTTTCTTCTGAAAAGGCATCACCCCAAACCTGTCCGTTTTTTTGGCCGTTAGCGGCATTCATTCCCTTGGAGATTCTTCCGTATTTATATGAATCATTGGCATCATTGTAAATGACTTTTTCCCATTGGGGCCTGTCCAACAATTCATTGCATAACTGTAGCATATCATCCTCTGAGGCATACCGCTGTCTGACCGCTCTCAAACCTGCTGCGCAAATGGCCCAATCTATGGTACTAATGGCAGCAGCATTATTTTGAAATAGGCCAGTACCATTGGCATTATAGTAGTGCAGAGGAAACCCATAAATACCACCTGAACCATCAAACCAATTTTGGGATTGCTGCCATTTGAGCATGGCGAATATTCGGTCTCTTACTTGTTGCGAATCCATCAAATGGGCGTCCTCGGCAAGTATATAGATGGCATACGCATAACCCATACCCGACAAAGATACCCTAGAGGTTTCATCAGCCGATTCGAGCACCACCCCTCTACCATCACCCAAATCCTTGTAATTCCATAAAAAATAATTGATACTTGATTTTTTAAGCCATTCCAACAATTGGACATCATCAACCGGAGGTTGAAAAGGTTGGGTATTTCCATTTTCCAAGTAAATATCATCTATTCCAATCGCCCCTTTTTTAAATGTCGATAAGTCTTGGTTTTTACCTTCAATTTTAAAAACTAAATGATGTAAATTTTGATCGTTAATAGACATTATAAAGGACTTCATTTCTTTGGTCGTTACCTCAAAGTCTTCACTTTTAATAAGATCTCCATTTATGCTATAGGCTTCCAACGTCAACGTTATGGACACGTCGTAACTAACGGCCTTAAAACTTACTCCGCTTAAGTTCTGTAAAAATGCACCGGGCACGGGCACGGGGTTAACCAATTTTCCGTATAGGGCCAAAACAAATTCAAAATAGTCGCTTTCTTTATTAATTCCCTCAAAGGATATTTTTTGCATGGCATTATAGCCATTCCTTATAATTTCTGATGATACCTTCGTGTATTGACTACTTCTGGTAACCCATTCTGAATTAACCTCGGTGCTTCTATTTTTTCCCATATCAGCCGTATATATGGCAATACCAGGATCATGATTGGGCGCGGCATATTCAGGAAGCACATAAGGTCCATCGGATGGCTGGTTACCTCCCCCTGTGCCTCCAATGGGGTCTGGCATAGGTGTTTTTCCAACGTCCCCTGAGCTACTACAGCTTGTAGTTAAGCACAAGAGGCACACCATCAGAAATTTACTGATTTTTATGTTATTTGAAATACTATGTAGATAATATGGCATCATGTTAATTTTTTTAATTGTAACCAGGGTTTTGTTCTAGATTACTTTTCAGAATTTCCTCAATAGGAATTGGCCATAAATAATGACTCGTTGGAAAACTTCTTTTGCCGGTTCCACCCTCAAAATAATAGTACCTGTAAGATTTGGCTCCGGTATTGGCGTCTTTCTTTACCTGGACCGCAATAATATCCTTAGCAAAATCTGCTTCAGCATCCAACCATCTGCGGGCATCATACCACCTATTGCCTTCAAAAGCCAATTCTATTTTTCTTTCATGCTTGATTTTTTCCAACAGATTGCCCGATGCATCAATGGGAGGCATGTTAACACTACCCCTAGATCTTACCTTGTTGACATATTCCACAGCCATAGGAAAATTATTCAAGTGATATTGGGCTTCTGCATAGGTCAAATAAAATTCAGCCAACCGCATATATATCCATGGTTGATGACTGGATACACCAGCGTTTAACGACCAGCTTTCATCTAAAGATTTTCTAATACCGTAGCCCAGCATACTACCATTCCACCAAAAATCTACATTGGTATTTCTACTGTCTTTACCTCCATCCCAAAACTCCAAATCTCTATCTTTAAATGTTGTTCCATCATACAACACAGAATATCGAAGTCTTGGGTCCCTGTTTTGGTAAGGATTGCTCGGGTTGTAATTGGTGGCCTTAGGATTGATAATGGGTGTTAAGTTATTGGGGCTGCCGGTATAACCCAAAACTGGTATCTCTCCGGAAGTTGTCTCATATTGATCCACAAATTCCTGTCTGGGGTTTTCACTTATCCAACCACCGTCACCATTAGGGAAACGCCATTCGTCTATACTTTGTCCTCCCCTGTAATGATAATAGTAATCTGATAACACATCTACGAGCTCAAAGCCGTACTGACCTAAAAACTGCTTAAAGAAAATCACACCTGAATCCATGGGGTTCAAAAACAAGCCCGGGTAATCATTTGATAGGCTGTACTGATTTAAATTGAACAATTCTTCACAGGCCTGGGAAACTTTTTGCCATCTGGTCTGGTCATTGGTTTTGTTAAAAAGTGGGCTGGCGTCAAACATCAAAGCCCTTATTTTTAAACCAATAGCCGCCCCTTTGGTAATCCTTCCAAAATCCTCACCAACGGCCTCGTCTCGATTAGGCAAATCTTCTATGGCTTGATCCAATTCATCAACTATAAATTGCACACATTCATTAAACGAAGCCCTGGGGACATTGAAATTTGAATCCAAATCAAATGTCTTCTTGATTAATGGTACGCCACCATATCTTGAAATGAGCTCAGTATAGAAATAAGCCCTCAAAAACCGGATTTCGGCAGTAAGTTGTTTAATCCGCTCTTGCTCCCCACCTTGGTAACTGGATATTTTTTCAAGGAAAATATTGTCATTTCTTATGGCTGTGTAGGCATCCAACCAAAATCCATTAAAATAATACATGTTCAAGGATCCCGATGTAAGACCTCCTTGGGTATATTTATCCAAAAACCTTGCTTCATGCATATGGTAGCTTTCATCGGTAATACCCGTCATACGCAACCCTCCGGCCCATTTACAAAAACCATGTGGCAACTCATCATACCTGTCATTAACGTAAAGTTCAATAAGGTTTAAATCTTGCCAAACATCAGCTTCAGAAATAGCATCCAACGGCTTTAAATCTAAAAAGTCCTTGTTACAAGCCGTCATAGATAACATTAAAACCAGGATTATATAAAACTTTATTTTTTTCATTTGTTCTTTTTTAAAATGTTAAGCTAAGACCTGTTGATAATAATCGTTGTTGTGGATAAAACCATCCTGTTGACGAACTGCTCTCGGGGTCATTGATTTTTACCTTGTCGTAAATGATCAATAGATTATGTCCAGACACAAAAAACCTTAAGCTATCAAGTCCTAGTTGGTCCAAAAGTCTTTTATTGAAAGAATAGGACAGCTCAACGTTTTTAAGCCTTAAAAAGGAATTGTCCTTGATCCAAATGGTGGACACCTCCCTAAAACTACTACTAGCCGTATCAAAGGCAGCTGGATACTCTGCATTGGGCGTTCTTAAGGCAGACCGCCATCTTTTTTCATAAAACTCAGATTGTTGGTTAATATCAAAAGGCCTGTAAATGGTCTGTGCCTGGGCCTGGCCTTGGAACAATATATTCAATGAAAAATCTTTCCACTCCAACCCCATGGTACACCCATAAACAATTTTAGGCGTGGGTGAATTTTGTAAGATGATTTGATCCTGTTCATTAAGCACCCCATCATTGTTTTTGTCAACAATCCTGACATCACCGGGCTGGGCATCAGGGAAATGGACCGAATTGTCAATCTCATCTTGATTTTGGTAAATACCGTCTGCTTGATACAACAAAATAAAATCTACTGGTTTGCCCGTTCTGCGTTGCCATTCCGGCACATTGGGCGGCTCATCAATAAAGATTATTTTACTTTTGGCATAGGTAAATTGTCCTCCTATGGAATATTTAAACTCTTTAATGTTGTTTCTGTGCAGTACTTGGGCATCAACCCCCTGGTTGGAAACCCTCCCTATATTTTCATCGGGTAAGGTCAAGCCTGAATACACCGGTACCGAAGCATTTCTTGGTGCCAAAATATCTGAACGCTTTTCATAAAACGCATCAATGCTCCCGTCCAATAACCCTCTCTTTAAAGAAAAGTCCAGCCCTAAATTTATTTTTTCTGAAGTCTCCCAAGTAATATTGGGATTGGGGGTTGTCCCTGGGGTCAAACCATTAACTCTATTGGGGTTTTCCCCAAAAATATAGGAGTTGCCTATGTTGTAAATTTGAAGATATTGAAAATTATCAACCCTATCATTTCCCAACAGCCCCCATGAGCCTCTTATTTTTAACTCGTTTATCAGGTCGCTTTTGAAGAAATGTTCTTTGGATATCCTCCACCCCAATGTGACCGCGGGGAAAAACCCAAAACGTTTACCTTTCGGAAAATTTGCGGAACCGTCATAGCGCATGGTAATATCGGCCAGATATTTGTCATCATATCCGTAGTTTAATCTACCAAAATAATTTTGCCTAGCCGTTTGAAAACCCTTTCCACCATTCTCTTTGTTTTCATCGGAGCCGCTAAATAGATAGGGGATATCTTCTGAAATCAAGTTTTGACGTGAAGCAAAGATATATTCCCCTTTTTGTTGATATTGTTCGTAAGCTATGAACGAACTGATGTTATGCTTTCCAAACTTTTGGTCGTACCCCAATTCAAAGTGAAAGGTTTTATTGAGTTCTTCTGAAAATTGTTGAAATAAGGAAATATTGCCCGTTTGATATTTTAAATTAACATAAGTTCTTGTTGTTTCATCGTATTGATATTGGTCAAAAGGTTTAGAAAGGTCTTTTCTGGTAGTTGTGTAATAATCAATGGCTGCATAGCCTTTGGCATAAAGGCCCTTGGTTATGAAAGGCAAATCCCAGTGCAATGAAAACTTCGAGTCAAATTTTTTGGTCTTGGTATTTTTGTTTCCGCTGTCACCATTAACCAAGCTAATTGGATTTCCAGAGGACGTTTTTGCTAGGAGTCCATTTTCAAAATAAGGAAACTCATAAGGCGCTTGAACAAATATTTGCCTAATGAGACCATCAGTATCTAGAGTTGGTCTATGATTATTTCCAAAACGTCCCGACAAATCAAAACCTAATTTAAGGTTTTTAGCCAATCGGGTATCAATATTTGACCTCATGTTGTATTGTTTGTACCCGTAGGCGTCACCTGTGTAAATGGCATCTTGGTTTAAAAATTGTCCTGAAAGATAAAATTGTGTCTTTTCATTGCCTCCCCTTATGCTTAAAGCGTGTTGTAGTTGCGGGGTCCATTTGCTTGTAACCACATCCCACCAATCTGTATCTGCCCATTGGGAGCTGTCTATGCTTCCATCACGATATTGTCTAATGACATCTTGAAACTCCATAGGCCTTCCATTCCTGACATTGATTTCGTCAATCCATGTTAAATACTGACGGGCATTCATTAAAAATGGTCTTCTGGTAGGTTGGGCTAGTGAATAGCTTTGATTATAAGTGAATTGCGTTTTTCCTTCCTTTCCTCTTTTGGTGGTAATAAGTATGACCCCGTTGGCCGCTTGAGCACCATAAATGGCTGCAGAGGCATCTTTCAAAACAGAAATGCTCTCAATATCATTTGGGTTCAATCGCTCAAAACTACCTCGGTTGGGTATACCATCAATAACATATAGTGGCGTGTTGTTCCCCGTGGTTGCAATTCCTCTTATCAAGGTTGTTATTTCATCACTACCTGGCTCTCCACCTCTTGAGTTGATAATAAGCCCTGGGATGCGTCCCGTGAGATTATTTGCTAGGTTGGCTGTTTGGCTTTCTTGAATTTCATCCGTTTTAATATCAGAAACCGCCCCGGTAAGGGTCACTTTTTTCTGAGTACCATAGCCTACCACTACCACCTCATCAAGACTGGCGGCATCTTCTTTTAAAACGACCGTGATTTGGGTTTCTCCCTGCAAAGCAACCTCTTTTGTTTTGTAACCCAAATAGGAGATGACCAATGTTGGGGCTTTACCCTTAATGACCAAATTGAATTTCCCATCAAAATCGGTTTGTGTTCCATTATTGGTCCCTTTTTCAATAATATTGGCACCTGGCAAAGGTTGCCCGGCATCATCAGTCACCAGACCTTGTATGATATATTCTTGAGGTTTCAACGGCGTTTTTCCCTTGGTTTTTTCCTTAATCAAAACGGCATTGTTCTCTGTGACACTAAATTCGAAATCACCAGATGACAAGCTTCGCCTTAACAGTTCATTGGCGCCTATGGTTCCCTTTTTTAATTGAACTTTTGGCAGCCCATCAAAAATCCCCTCTTCATAAAAAAAGGTATAATCGGTTTGATCCATGATCAAGTCAAAAACTTCATCAACAGTAAGCGTTTTATCTTCAAGGATTTTAATTTTTGAGTTTTGAGATAAAGCACTTTTTGGAGTTAAGGCAAAAACTACGGTACAGCATAAGAATATGAATGTTCTCATAATGATTAGTAAAAACCATTTTCTGTCAAGCAGACAGGAACGGATTAGTTTAATTTGCATAAATTTGTAGTGTTAGTTTAGTTATTTAATTACTTGCTAATAAGACCTTGAGGGTAAAGTGGTAATCTTTGGCGAGACAAACTTTATCCTCTTTTTTTATTATTTCATGATGATTATTCTTTAATGTTAAAAAATGGCTTATCTTATAATGATTGTTTTATCGGTTATCTCATAGTTATTTATGGTACTGGATTTCATAATGGATAATATTTCTTCAATACTTTGGTTCTTATTCAAGTTACCCTTAAACTTTAAAGACTCCAAAGACTTGTTTTCAAAAACGACTTGAACATCGTACCATCTTGCTAACACTTTCATGATCTCTTTAAGTGATTTGTCCTTAAAACTGAACAGGCCTCTTCTCCAAGAAGTTTCAGTATCAACATTTACCTGTGAAATGGCCAAAGTATTGTTTGTTAAGTTCAGTTTTGATTGCTGGTTTGGTGCCAATATTTTATTGCCTGACGAAGTACTGATGGCTACCACCCCTTTGACCAAAGTGGTATAAATTTCAGATTCATCCCTGTAGGCCTTTATATTAAATTCTGTCCCTATCACTTCTACTTTTTGGGATTTATTGTACACCTGGAATTTGGCTCCTTTGTGTAAAGTACTTGGAGAAACCTCAAAGTAAGCCTCACCATAAACCAACTCTACTTTTCTTGTTTCTCCCTCAACAAAAGCTACTGGATATTTTAATTGGGACTCAGAATTTAACCAAACCTGGGTGCCGTCAGAAAGTTTTATAAAAAACTGTCCCCCTCTAGGTATGGTCAAATAATTGTAGGCGATATCCTTGGGTTTTGTTTTATTCCCTTTATAAACAATCTCCTCACCGTTACTAATGGCGTTTTGGGTTTTTACCTCGTTACCTTTTTCTAAAGCAATCTGAGACCCATCCTGCAACGTAAGGGTTGCTTTATCGGTTCCAGGCACAATATTGTTTTTTACATCACTCACTTTGTTTTGGTCAGAAGACGTTTGAGAATTAAATAAATCTCGCCTTATGGTGTAGGCAACAGCAAAAATCCCTACCAGAACAGCGGCAGCTACATATTTAAAAGCTGTTGTTCTGTAAAATCTATGGAACAATGGTTTATCCCTTTTGATTTCTTTTAAAAGCCTATCAAGCACCCTGCTTGAATCTGGATCATTTATACTGTAGATCACCGCATAATGGGTCTGCACATAGGCCTTGAACAGCTTTTCATTTGCAGGGGTTTCTATCCATTCAGAAAGTATATCCAGATCAGTTGATGTTGCTGATTTAGTGATATATTTTACGATGATTTTTTCTATTTTGGGAGTCATTTAATACCTTTTGATCTTTACTATATTACAAAGCAAAAACTAACAACCCTTACTTTTTTGATAATTATTTTTAGTTTGTATTGATAATTTATGATATTTACACACTGATTAATGTGGATTTATAGTTTTTTATCATGGCTTTTTCATACATCAATAATGAAAAACTAATTGAACACCTTAAAAAAGGTGATGAGAGTGCCTATGCCTATTTGGTATCAACCTACCATAAAAAATTGTTTGTATATGCACTAAGCCTCAACAATGATCACGCTACTGCCGATGATATTGTTCAAAATGTTTTTTTAAAGACCTGGGAGTACAGAAATCGCCTTAACCCAGATTATTCGATAAGCAGCTTTTTATATAAAACCACTTATAATGAATTTATCAACCAGTATCATAAATCCAGAGCTATTTCAAACTTAGAACGCAGCTACATTGAAGCCCTTGATACTGCCATTGATGAAGACAACAAAGACGTCATGGAACGTAAGATTGCTTGCGTAACCGAGGGTATTAAACACTTACCTCCCAAATGCAAGGAAACTTTTTTGTTGAGCAAGAAAGAAGGGCTCACCAATATTGAAATTTCGGAGTATCTAAACATCTCAATCAAAACGGTTGAGGGTCAACTTACCAAAGCCTATAATCTATTGCGCCAGCGCGTTGGGGACCAATTGAAAGAAATCTTATTTTTCTTTTTTGGGAAAACTAAACAAAACAGGATTTAGTTTCATATTATTTTTTGGTAAATAACATCAATTAATTCTATACTTCTTAAAATTCTCGGATTCCTTAAAAAATTTCTATTAAGACTTAATCAGCATTACTAGGATAATTATTTTCTACTAAAAAAGGATAAGGCTAGCAATAAGTTCCAACGTGATGGTTTTGAGTTTACTCCAGCCTGTGTATTTAGCCTTGTATCTATACAATTAGATTAAAGTAATCCGTTTTTTTTCTGGACAAGCAAAATTATATTTAATACAAATCGTTAACTTAATCCATTCACTAAATCAAGTTTAGACCAACATATTTTTTTTGAAAACAAAAACCTCCAACCAAAAAAGGTTGAAGGTTCTACAGTACTGAAGGCGGGACTTGAACCCGCACGGCCATAATGGCCATTGGATTTTAAGTCCAACGTGTCTACCAATTCCACCACTTCAGCAACTTTGGTATATTTTAAAAAGTTTCAGAGCGAAAGACGGGATTTGAACCCGCGACCCTCACCTTGGCAAGGTGATGCTCTACCCCTGAGCTACTTTCGCATTATTTAAGAACGAGCAATATGATTATTGCGGATGCAAATTTAAAATATTTCTACTAAAACCAAAGGGTTTTTAATAAAATAATGGTTTTTATTTCTAGGCTCGTTTTTCTTTGATTAGCATGCGCTTAATTTCATTGAGTTTCATCAGCGCTTCAACGGGTGTAAGTGTATTAATATCAATATGTAAAATCTCATCCTTTATATTTTCAAGCAACGGGTCATCTAGGTTAAAAAAGCTTAATTGCATATCGTCTTGCAAGGTTTTTACCGTATCTGATAGCTCTTCGCTGGAATGTGATTTTTCCAGTTTCTGCAAAATCTTGTTTGCCTTGTGGATGACTTGCTGTGGCATGCCTGCCATTTTTGCCACATGAATTCCAAAACTATGGGCACTGCCTCCTTCAACCAATTTCCGTAAGAAAAGCACATGGTCTTTTAATTCTTTTACAGATACGTTGAAGTTCTTGATCCGCTCAAAGGTTTCGGTCATTTCATTCAGCTCATGATAATGTGTGGCAAATAAGGTTTTTGGCTTAGCAGGATGCTCGTGCAAATATTCACTAATGGCCCATGCTATGGAAATACCGTCATACGTACTGGTTCCGCGACCAATTTCGTCCAGTAATACCAAACTCCTTTCAGAAATATTGTTTAATATGGAAGCCGTCTCATTCATCTCCACCATAAAGGTTGATTCGCCCATAGAAATATTATCGCTGGCACCTACTCTGGTAAAAATTTTATCAACAAAACCTATTCTAGCTGACTTGGCCGGTACAAAACTTCCTATTTGCGCTAATAGAACAATAAGCGCTGTTTGACGCAAAATAGCCGATTTACCAGACATATTGGGTCCCGTAATCATAATGATTTGCTGTGAACTTCTATCTAAAAATACATTGTTGGCAATATAAGGCTCTCCAATAGGCAATTGCTTTTCAATAACGGGATGCCTACCATCTGAAATTTCCAAATCAAAAGACTCATCAATGATTGGATATACATAGTGATTATCTTTTGCTAATTGGGCAAATCCACACAAACAATCCAACTGGCCTATTAAAAAAGCGTTTTGCTGCACCGCCTTGATATATTGGTGTAGCCAACCTACCAACTCCGAAAACAACTGTTGTTCAATTGCTAAAATACGGTCCTCAGCTCCTAATATTTTAGCTTCATACTCTTTGAGTTCTTCCGTAATATATCGTTCGGCACTAACAAGGGTTTGCTTTCTAATCCAGTCTTGTGGGACTTTATCCTTATGTGTATTTCTAACCTCAATGTAATATCCAAAAACATTGTTGGAGGCTATTTTTAAGGATGTGATTCCTGTTCGCTCACTTTCGCGCTCCAACATGTTGTCCAAATAATCTTTTCCAGATTTGGACAAGTCTCTTAAATCGTCCAGCTCCGAAGAAAATCCTGGTGCAATCGTGTTCCCTTTTAACACATTGACAGGTGCCTCTTCATTTAAAGTTTCTTTTATTTTCTCCCTTAATACCTCACAGCTTTGAAGCGTATCCCCAATAATTTTTAAGGATTGATTGGTACAATTGGATGCAATGGCTTTTATGGGCACAATGGCTTCCAGTGAGTTTTTAAGCTGAATGACTTCACGTGGATTGACTTTTCCTGTGGCCACTTTTGAAATCAACCGCTCCAAATCGCCAATATGCTTAATGTGTTGTTGGATTTTTTGAAGGACCGTTTTCTCTTTAGTCAAATAATCAACCACTTCGTGGCGCTGTTTTATTTTGTCCAAACTTTTTAGGGGCAATGCCAACCAGCGTTTTAATAAGCGTCCGCCCATAGGCGAAATGGTTTTGTCTATAACCTGCAAGAGGGTTACAGCATTGGTATTGTTCGAATTGTAAAGCTCTAAATTTCTGATGGTGAATTTATCCATCCACACATAATCGTCTTCTGCAATTCTTGAAATGGAACTGATATGTTGAATATTATCGTGCTGTGTTTCTGATAAATAATGCAAAACAGAACCGGATGCTATAATGCCTTCATACAGCTCTTCAATTCCAAAACCTTTAAGCGACTTGGTATTAAAGTGTTTAGTCAGGGTTTCGTAAGCATAATCGGCTTGATACACCCAATCTTCCATGTAAAAAACATGAAAATCATTTCCAAAAGTCTCGGTGAATGTGGTTCGTTTTTGTTTGGATACCAATACTTCACTGGGATTGAAATTCTGCAATAACTTATCAATGTATTCCGCATTGCCCTGTGAGGTTAAAAACTCCCCAGTAGAAATATCTAAAAAAGCTACCCCAATATGATTTTTATCAAAATAAACCGAGCATAAAAAGTTGTTGGATTTTGATAACAATACCTCATCATTAAACGCTACGCCCGGCGTTACCAGTTCGGTCACACCACGCTTTACAATGCTTTTGGCAAGTTTTGGGTCTTCTAACTGGTCACAAATAGCTACACGCTCTCCAGCTTTTACCAGTTTTGGCAAATAGGTGTTTAAGGAATGGTGCGGAAACCCGGCCAACTCAGTTTCACTCTCACTTCCGGCACCACGTTTGGTTAAAATGATCCCTAAAATATTAGCTGTTTTAACAGCATCTTCTCCAAAGGTTTCATAAAAATCACCCACACGGAATAACAACAACGCATCAGGATACTTTGTCTTAATCGTGTTGTATTGTTTCATCAAAGGAGTTTCCTTCTTTGTTTTGGATTTTGCTGTCAAAAAATATAAACCTTTAGTTACTTATTTTGTTTTCATGCGAATTTAGTCAATTTAAAAGTTGTTATAAAATTATGTTAAAAATAAAATTCTAAGCCTCAACACATCACACCTTTAAATAAGTTTTCATAGATTTGGCTTTAGTATTAAACCTAAAATACATTTAAAACCATGAAAAAAATTGTTTTACTAAGCTTTACTTTGCTAGGAATGGTATTTACAGGAGTGTCCCAAACTGCTACTAAAGTGGCCGAAGCACAAGCTGTATCCAAAGACGATGGCGCCAAAATTGAGTTTGAAACTGAGACCATAGATTATGGAACCATTGAGAACAATGCCGATGGAAACAGAGAGTTTAAGTTTACCAACACCGGTAACGCCCCTTTAGTAATTACCAATGCCAAAGGGTCTTGCGGGTGTACCGTGCCTACATGGCCAAAAGAAGCTATTGCTCCTGGAGAATCATCTGTTATCAAAGTACATTACGCTACTAACAGAACTGGTGCGTTTTCCAAAAGTGTTACCTTGATTTCTAACGCAGTGAATGCACCTACCAAGGTCCTTCATATTAAAGGTACTGTCAATCCTCCTAAACCAGCTGACAAATAATAATACAAGGAACCAAGTTTTTTAAAATACATGATAAAACTTCCTTTTAAAAGGAAGTTTTTTTTTTGAATATTTGCATTATGAGAAAACTAAAGAACAGCGAGTTGGACCGATTGAGTGTGGACGATTTTAAATCGGTTGCAAAAACACCACTCATTATTGTGTTGGATAATATTCGCAGTCTTAACAATATAGGCTCGGTGTTCAGGACCAGTGATGCTTTTTTGGTTGAAAAAATTTACCTCTGTGGCATTACGGCCACCCCACCGCACAAAGACATTCACAAAACTGCTTTGGGTAGTACCGAAACCGTAGCTTGGGAGTATGCTGAAAACACTTTGGACTTAGTTGAAAAATTAAAATCTAACGGTGTGAAAATCTGCTCTATTGAACAAGCTGAAAACGCTACCATGCTCAACGACTTTATACCTGAACAACAAACAACATACGCTTTGGTTTTTGGCAATGAAGTAAAAGGTGTTGCTCAAAAAGTTGTTTCGGCCAGTGATATGGTGATTGAAATCCCGCAGTTTGGCACCAAACATTCTCTAAATATTTCAGTAAGCGCCGGTGTGGTGATTTGGGATGTGTTTTCTAAGTTGAAAACAAAAGGTTAGAAGCGAATCGTTTGCTTGTCAAATAGAGCAGTTTCCTTTATAAAATTGTATCAAAAGGTCTAGCCAATTTCAATTCAAGCTCCCCTTTCCAAAAATTTCATTTAATCTGATTTTTTTTAGAATAACTAACTTAGCTTGCCAGACGATAAGATTGATTGAAACAGAATAATATCTTAAATTAACTACAAGATTCTAAACAGTACGCAACCAAACAACTTAAATTGTATCTAATAGAAAAAACCAATGAAACAAATTAAAACAATATTTTTATTATTGCTGACCATTTTTTCCATTAGTTGTACTCAGGATAATTCAGAATCAGACAGACAATATAATATAAAAAACAATAGTTGTTCAGAAATAAAAGGAACGGAATACAGTATCTGTTTGGAGTATGTAAATGATTCTAGATGTCCCTCTAATGGAAATTGTATATGGGAAGGTAATGCATCTGCTAATTTTGTATTGAATTCAAAAACTGAAAACAAGTCTTTTACATTAAACACTCAGAAAAATTTCCAACGAGATACAATACTAAATGGATTAAAGATTGAATTAGTTAGTGTTTCGCCTTACCCGTTATTGAACAGCACTACCAATCAGAATGATTATTCGGTTAAAATTAATATTTACATGGAATAAAAAAATTGCAACTTAAATTGCCAGTTTCCTTATAAAATTAATTACAAATTAAATCAAACCTAAAAAATCAGTCCTCACAAATGGCATCCAGAACACTTAAATTAATATTAAAAAACACATATTATTGAATTTTAAGCTTAATAACAGTTATTATATCATCTTGTGAATTGTCATTCCTTTTTATTGTAATTAAACCTTTGTCTTGTTTAAAATCAACTGTTTCATCAGTAGCTAAATAAGTTGCCTCTTTAATTTTTGTTCCACTATACGGTATTTGCAATGTTCCGTTGTCAGGCCAATTAATGATGTACACAAATATGGTATTACCTTTTTGGGTAGTGCCGCCCCAATCATCATTGAATGGAATAGGGCCGCCCCGTGTACCATATACAGCTTCACCATTTGTCTTAAGCCATGCACCCATTCCTTGTAATCGGGTGACTTGCAATGGTTCTATCTCGCCATCAGCATTCGGGCCTACATTAAGCAAAAAATTACCACCCATACAAATTACTTTTACAAATTTGGTTAGAAGAAATTCCAATGGGCGCACTTCTGCATTGGGTTTCCATCCCCAACCGCCTTTTGATATGGTAAAACAACGTTCCCAAGGCCTATCGGTCTGCATGCCGCCATCTTCTTTTTCCCGAGTATCAAAATCGCCTTTCCAACCACTTCTGGGATTGATAACAATTTTGGGTTGTAATTCCCTAACAATGCTGTTCAAACGTAAAGGCTCCCAAGAAAAATCACCCGTGTATGGTTTGTCCTTGGGTCTGGCATGCCAACTGGGTGAAGATCCTCCAAATTCCAGTCCGCCCAATCCTAGCCACTCATCTTCACCACCATCGTACCACAATAAATCTATTTTGCCATAATCACTCATCAGTTCGCGTATCTGTCCATAGGTTTGCGACTTCATTTCCTCTGCGCTGGCCCGATACATGGAAGGGAAAAAGAAGCCAGGAAAACGCCAATCCAAAGGCGAATAATAAAACCCAACTTTTAAACCCTTATCCCGTGCAGCGTTGACATAATCTCTAACAAAATCCTTTTTGGCCGCACTGTGCATGCTGTTGAATTGGTCTTTGCTGGCCTCGCTATCCCAAAGTGCAAAACCATCATGGTGCTTGGTGACCAATACCATATATTTCATACCTGCTTCCTTTGCAATAGTTGCCCATGTATTAGCATTGAATTTAGGGGCATCAAACTCTTTGGCCAAGTTGGCATAGGTATCTTTATCAATACGTTTATTGAACATGACCCACTCTCCTTTTCCGATAATGGAATACAAACCCCAGTGAATGAACATACCAAACTTGGCGTCTTTAAACCATTCCATATCTTGCTGCGGCAATAATAGTTCGTCTTCATTCAAAACTTTTTTTTGAGCATAAAATAAGCTACTGTTCATGAAGAATAGGAATAATATTAAACAATATGTGTTTATGCTTTTCATGTGTAAGATTGATTAGTTATTGACATAAAATTAACTATTAAACTGAATAGACTGCGTATGTTGTGCGTTCAATTTAAAGGGACATATCATTCAAATATGGCTGAAGGCTTCTACTTTCAAGTTTAGAAATTTGAAAGCATCCAGATCACTCTCTACAAATAGTATCCAATATGCTTAGATAATCTTCACGGTTAGCAACAAAATCTTTCTCAGAAATATCAATGATCTTCACATTAAAATCTGTTTGGCTTTTTAAAAACTCCAAATAGCCCGTATTGATTTTATCAAGGTAGTCATTGGCAATATTCTGTTCATAGTCACGTCCACGCTTTTTAATATTATCCTGAAGACGCTCGGTGTTTTGATATAGGTACACATACAAATCGGGCTTTCGTAAATCTTTGTACATCAAATAAAACAGTTTTCTGTAAAGCTTGAACTCATCTTCTGGTAAGGTAATCTTTGAAAAAATCAGTGATTTAAACACATCATAATCGCTTACAATAAAATCCTTGAACAGATCCAGTTGCGATAAATCATCACTTATTTGTTGGTAACGGTCTGCCAAAAATGACATCTCCAAGGTAAAGGCATACCGTTGGGCATCTTCATAAAACTTTGGCAAAAAAGGGTTATCGGCAAAGCGCTCCAAAATAAGCTTCGCATTAAAATCATGTGCTATCTTGGTTGCCAAGCTTGTTTTTCCAGCACCAATGTTACCTTCTATTGCAATGTAATTGTAGTTAGAAAAATTGTGTTGTTTGCTTGGGTTTTTCAACCAAATATTAATAGGCTCAAAATGACTGTTATCTTCACAGTTTTGTAACAAACCAGTAATGTCTTGCTTTAATTCAGGGTGCATCATTTTTGGGGCAAAATCATGCAAAGGTTGTAATACAAACTTACGCTTATGCATTTCCGGATGCGGTACCTGAAGGGTTTTTGAATTAATAACATCATCATCAAAAAAAAGAATATCCAAATCTATGGTTCTGGATTCATAGCCTGTTTTTTTGGTGCGAACACGCCCCAATTGCTTTTCTATGGCGAGCAATATTTTTAAAATCGCTTTGGGTTGTAGTTCTGTTTCTATACGAATACATGTGTTTAAAAAATCGTCACTTTCAAAACCAAAAGCCGGACAATTATAGACTCTTGATATGACATCAATCTTACCTATCTTATTGTAAATAAGATTTATAGCATCTTGAAGATTTTTAAAACGATCGCCTTTATTACTCCCTAATGATATGTATACAATGTGTGAATCCATGATAATTAATGGCAAAATAACTAAAAGAAAATCACTTTAACCTATATTTGTGAAAACTGTTAATAAGTTTCTATGACATTGAAAGACAAGCTCGCGGCACAACGTATTTACTTCATTTTGGGTGCTCTTTTTATTACCTCATTAGTTGTTTCAAATTTAATTTTTCAAAAATTCTTTTACTGGTATCCATTTCATATTGAGATTTTTGGAACCAAGCTTTTTGAAATTTCCGTTGGTATCTTGCCATATCCCATTACCTTTTTAATTACTGATTTAATCAGTGAGATTTACGGAAAAAAACGCGCCAACCAAATTGTGGTAACTGGTATTTTTGCATCGTTGTTTTCTTTATCCATTGTATTTGTTTCTAACCTAGTTCCTGCAACAAGCTGGTCGCCAGTTGGCAATGAGATGTTTTCAACGGTTTTCGGGAATACGGCCGTAGCCGTTTTTGCAAGTATGCTAGCGTATTTATTTGCACAATTTATTGATATACAGATTTATCATTTTTGGAAACGGGTAACCAAAGGCAAACACTTGTGGATACGCAATAATTTTTCAACATTTTCATCACAATTTGTAGATACACTGACCATTTTGATTTTAATGTGTTCGTTTGGAATTATTGACTGGAGCCGTTTTGAAGGCTTGCTTGTCGCCGGGTTTTTGTTTAAAGCCTTTATAGCCTTGTGCGACACACCATTTTTGTATTTAGGTGTGTTTTTGTTTAGAAAACGCTTTAAAATACAAGTCAATGAAGAAATTGAATTGTTGTAATTATTAGAAAAGTTAACAAAAATTTAGTGCAAATATCATCTTTTATGATGCAATTTTACGTATATTCTCTATAAACTATCTTATGAAGAAAGCGTTAAAAATTACCGGAATCACCATACTCTCCATTCTAATTTTACTAATTGCCATCCCATTTCTTTTTCAGTCGCAAATTAAAGATGCTGTTAAAGAATTTATTAATGACAACCTTAATGCCCATGTTGAGTTTAGTGATGTAAACTTGAGTTTTTTAAGCCATTTTCCTAAGGCTTCTGTTTCTGTCAGTGATTTAACAATCACCAATTTTGAACCGTTTAAGGACGAAACCTTTGCTACGGCCAGAGACATATCTTTTACCATGTCAATAAAAGAGCTCTTCAAAGATTTTGATAAAGAGCCTATTGTTATTAATTCCATTACCGTTGATGAAGCTTTGTTAACACTTAAAACGGATAAGTTTGGCAATACCAATTATAATATTGTAAAAGAAGATAGTAGTAACACAGAAACAAAATCAAGCAGCAAATTTTCATTTGACATTAAAGATTATAGAATAAAAAACAGTGCTTTAACATATCTTGACGAAGCATCCAAAATGAAGATTTATGTATCTGAATTGAACCATGAAGGCAATGGCATATTTTCTGCAGAAAAATCTGAATTGGATACCAAAAGCGAGGCTCACGTAAGCTTTACAATGGACAGCACCAATTATTTAAACAATAATCTTGTCAAGTTAGATGCCTTAATAGGTCTTGATTTGCCAAATGATACGTACACCTTTAAAGACAACAAAGGCTATATTAACCAATTGCCTTTGGAATTTCAAGGATATGTAAAATTATTGGAAACAGGTGAAGAGGTCAATATCACATTTGAAAATCCAGAATCATCATTTAAGGACTTTTTAGCGGTCATTCCAGAAGCGTATTCCAAAAATATTGAGCAGGTTGAAACCACGGGCGATTTTAAAGTAAAAGGTGCTATTAAAGGAATTGTGTCAGATGAAACCATCCCTACTTTAGATATTAATATCACCTCAAATAATGCATCCTTTAAATATCCCGATTTACCAAAACGCGTTGAAAACATAACCATTAACACATCTATAAAAAACACAACCGGCAACGCAGATGACACCTATGCAGATATTCACACCCTTGATTTTAAAATAGACCAAGATGTTTTCAAATCGTCTGCAACACTCAAAAACCTGACTGGGAACATGTTGGTAAACGCCAACATAGATGGCGTTTTAAATTTGGCCAATATCAGTAAAGTATATCCTGTTGAGCTAGACAAAAACTTGACCGGTATCTTAAAAGCAAAAGTCAATACGGCTTTTGATATGGACGCCATTGATACCAACGCTTATGAGCGTATTAAAAACAGTGGTAGCATGAGTCTGAGCAACTTTAATTTTTCTTCAGAATCATTGGCGAACCCCATTCAAATCTCTGATGCCAGAATTACCTTTAACACGGGCAATGTAAGCTTGAACCAATTCACTGCAAAAACAGGGAAAAGTGATTTAAATGCCACGGGAACCATTAAAGGATTGTTGGGTTTTTTATTGAGTGACAAACCACTTCAGGGTAATTTTAATTTAAACTCCAACCGCTTTGCCGTCAATGATTTTATGACTGATAATACAGACGAAACCACTGACAGCAAAACACCAAGTGAATCCCTTAAAATCCCGGCCTTTTTAGATTGCACCATCAATGCACAAGCCAACACGGTTGATTATGATAATTTACATTTGAAAAACGTAAAAGGCACCTTAATCATTAAAGACGAGCGAGCCATATTGCAAAACTTAACCTCCAATCTTTTTGACGGGAATTTGGCAGTCACCGGTTTGGTATCAACCAAAGCAGAAACTCCAACCTTCAACATGGATTTGGGCATTAATAGTTTTGACATTGGGCAATCGTTTCAAGGATTTGAATTGCTTCAAAACATAGCACCCATTGCAAAAGCCATTCAAGGTAAGTTTAACACAACCTTGAATTTAAAAGGTTCGTTGACCAATGACTTTACTCCCAACCTAAACTCTTTATCTGGTAATGCGTTTGCAGAGCTCTTATCGTCAACCATTAACCCATTAAATGCCGAAGTTTTAAATCAATTAGGATCTTCATTAAATTTTATTGATTTTAAAAAATTAAACCTCAACGACCTAAAAACCACATTTGAGTTTAGTGATGGAAAAGTGAGTGTAAAACCCTTTCACTTAAAATACCAAGATATTGATATTGAAGTTTCAGGTAATCATAATTTTGATAAAACTATGTCATATAATGCTGTATTTAATGTGCCTGCCAAATATTTGGGTAGTGAAGTCAATCGGTTAATTGGTAAAATTGATGACAAATCGGCAAACAATATATCCATTCCCGTAACAGCCAATATTACAGGAACGTATACCAAACCTTCTGTTACAACCGACTTATCAAGTAGTGTTTCAAAGTTAACAAACCAATTGGTTGAAATACAAAAGCAAAAACTACTGAACCAAGGCAAAGGCAAAGTAACCGATTTACTTGGTGGATTGCTGGGGGGAAACCAAAAAACCACACAAACAGACTCCACAAAAACACAAACAAGTCAAGTAGATTCAACAAAAACAAATACTGGTAGCACCGTTCAAAAAGAAATCAAAAACGTATTGGGTGGTCTATTGGGTGGCAAGAAAAAGAAAACAGACACCATAAATTAGCTTTTTCGGGGGAATTTTCATGGTTTTACCATAAAGCCGCATATTTATTAGGTTTTCTTGATAAAAAAGTTATCTTATAAAAAGTATAACTTTAAACTTAATATATGAGGCAATTAAAAATCACGAAACAAGTTACCAACAGAGAATCTAAATCGCTTGACAAATATCTTCAAGACATTAGTAAAATTCCTTTAATTACTGCTGATGAAGAGGTAGAATTAGCACAAAGGATACGAGCAGGAGATCAAAAAGCTTTAGATAAACTTACTACTGCTAACTTGCGTTTTGTGGTATCTGTCTCAAAACAATATCAAAACCAAGGCCTCTCGTTACCAGATTTGATAAACGAAGGCAATGCTGGTTTGGTAAAGGCAGCCAAACGCTTTGACGAAACACGAGGCTTTAAGTTTATATCGTATGCTGTTTGGTGGATACGACAAGCCATACTCCAAGCATTGGCCGAACAATCCAGAATTGTTAGGTTGCCCTTAAATAAAATAGGATCCATCAATAAAATCAATAAAGCCTATTCTTTTTTGGAACAAACACATGAAAGAGCTCCAAGTGCCCAGGAAATTGCCAGCAATTTGGACCTCACTCTAAATGATGTGAAACAATCCATGCGGATTTCTGGTAGGCATATTTCTATGGATGCGCCTTTAAAAGAAGGTGAGGCCTCAACGCTTTATGATGTTGTAAATTCAAATGAATCACCCAAACCAGATGCCGATTTAATGAACGATTCTTTAAACATTGAAGTCAATCGTGCTTTGGATATGCTATCAGAGAAAGAATCGGATGTATTGCGCCATTACTATGGAATTAATAAAAAACATCCCATGAGCCTTCAAGAAATTGGGGATTCCTTTGGGTTAACCAGAGAACGTGTCAGGCAAATAAAAGAAAAAGGAATAAGACGGTTACGGCACACGTCAAAAAGTAAAATATTAAAAACCTATTTAGGATAATCCTAAAATTCAAATCTATTAAAAATAACATATGCTAAAAATTATAGTAAAAGAAGGAGAAAACATTGAACGCGCATTAAAACGCTATAAACGCAAACACCGCAATATCAAAGTCATGCAAAATCTAAGGGAAGGTCAGTTTTTTACAAAACCATCCGTTAGAAGGCGACGTGAAATCCAAAAAGCGGAATACATCCAAAACATGAGAGACCAAGAAGATATTTAATGGTTTTTACCAAAGCACATTCTCATCCCACTTGCAAGTTCTGTAAGTGGGTTTTTAATTTATGGTAATGGCAACTACCAAGCCCTCATTAGCCCGAACATTAAAAACGGTTTCGTCATCAAAAATGAGATATTGGCCTTTTATTCCTTCCAGTTTTCCTGTAAACGTTTGTTCTTTAATGAGGTTTAAACTTTTAGGTTTGTCAGGATATTTAATAACGGGAAACTCTAAGTTAGTTTCCGTATTGCTTTCAATAAAATAATCTTTGGCTTCCTCAGGAATATATTGTTTCAAGCGCTCACGCCACTGAACCAAGTCTACATCTTTAATATCATTTTTAAGCATGCTGCGCCAATTGGTTTTATCAGACACATGGTCCTTTAAAGCTACCTCGGTAATGCCTGCTAAATATCGGTTGGGTACTTCCACAATTTCAATAGCCTCATGAGCGCCTTGGTCAATCCAGCGCGTAGGCACTTGACTTTTTCTGGTTACTCCAACTTTTACATTACTTGAGTTTGCCAAATAGACAATATGTGGCTGTAACTGTACTTTTTTTTCATACTCTAAATCCCTGTCCTCTTCATCCAAGTGAGCGGTACTTAACTCAGGTCGCATTATCCAATCCGCGGCCTGGGGTATCTCGTAAAAGCAACTTTTGCAAAATCCCTGTCTGTAAATGGGTTTGTCCAATCCACAATTTAAACATTGATATCTAATAAATTGAATGGTTATGTTTTTACCCAACAATTGATTCATATTAATGAAATCACTTTCAAACACTAAATAGTATTGAATAGGTTGTGAAAACTCCGTTTCCATTTTTGTCAAAACGCCTTCAAAAGTCATGAAAAAAAGTGTTATTTTTAAGACTTAAAGATAAAACAAATATGCCAACAACTTTAGTAAATTCCATTGCATCTTGGTTTTTAAAAAAACGCTTCCATCAAATTGAGCTGTTTTTAAAATATCCCAATGAAGTGCAAAACGAATTGCTTTTCAATCTTATTGAAGCGGCTAAAGATACCCAAATGGGCAAAAAATATGACTTTGCCTCTATTGAAACGTACCAGACTTTTACTGATCGGGTTCCCATTTCAACCTATGAAGATTACCAAGATATTATTGAACGATCACGAAATGGAGAAACCAATATTTTTTGGCCTACACCCATAAAGTGGTTTGCAAAATCCAGCGGAACCACCAATGCCAAGAGTAAGTTTATACCAGTAAGTATGGAATCGTTAGAAGATTGCCATTATGCCGCTGGAAAAGATTTGTTGTGCATGTACCTAAACAATAATGAAAACTCCCAAATGTTTACGGGCAAGAGTTTACGGCTTGGCGGCAGCAAGGAACTATATCGTGAAAACGGAACCGTGTTTGGTGATTTATCGGCTATCCTCATAGACAATATGCCCTTGTGGGCAGAGTTTAGCAGTACGCCGAGCAATAAAGTGTCGTTGATGAGCGATTGGGAATATAAAATGCAGGCCATTGTTGATGAAACCATTAATGAAAATGTCACCAGTCTTACCGGTGTTCCATCATGGATGTTGGTGCTTCTCAATAATGCTCTTGAAACCACTGGGAAAAATAACCTATTTGATATTTGGCCAAATCTGGAAGTGTATTTTCACGGCGGCGTGAGTTTTACACCTTATAAAGACCAGTACAAAAAAATATTGCCAAAAACTGATTTTAAATACTATGAAATTTATAATGCTTCGGAAGGCTTTTTTGCCATTCAGGACCAGAATAATTCCAGTGAATTATTACTGATGCTTGATTATGGGATTTTTTATGAATTCATCCCCATGGATACCTATGGAACTCCCGAGCAAAAAATAATTCCGTTAAGCGATGTGAAATTGAACAAAAACTATGCACTGATAATAACGACCAACGCAGGCCTTTGGCGCTATAAAATTGGGGATACGGTTCGGTTTACTTCCATTAACCCATATAGAATAAAAGTGTCTGGGCGAACCAAACACCATATTAATGTTTTTGGTGAAGAACTCATTATTGAAAATGCCGAAGAAGCCTTGAAAAAAGTCTGCAAAAAAACGAAAGCTGAAATTGTGGATTATACTGCAGCGCCCATTTTTATGCAAGGTAAAGAAAAAGGTGCCCATGAATGGATCATTGAATTTAAGACCCCTCCTAAGGATATTGATTATTTTAATGAGTTGTTTGACAATGCCCTAAAGTCTTTGAATTCAGACTATGAAGCGAAGCGTTATAACAACATAACGCTCAACAAACCTAAAATTCACCTAGGCAGAAAGAACCTTTTTTATGATTGGTTAAAACAGAGCAACAAGTTGGGTGGCCAACATAAAGTGCCAAGACTTTCCAATACCCGATGTTATATCGACGAACTGCTACATCTCAATTTTTAAAACCGTTCACTTTATCGGATATATTTGTTTTGCCAAGTTTTTTAACGACTTTAATTTTACCTTAATCTAAAACATTTTAAAAAAGTTTTCTTGCTCAATAAATACATTTACTTTTAAAAAATAAATAAGAAAAGCATCGCTATTATCAATTATATCCATTAATTAATTACATCCATAAAAAATAAAAAACCACTCTAAACAGAGTGGTTTTTTTATAGTAACATCTATTAATTATTATGAAACTGCTTTCAGTTTTTTAATGGTTGTTTTGGTTATCTTATCTTCAGCATATAGCTTGGTGACATTCAGTTTTTTCTCTTTGCTGCTTGGCAGTTCAAACATGGCATCAGTTAAAATCTCCTCACACAATGAACGCAACCCTCTTGCTCCAAGCTTATATTCAATAGCTTTATCCACAATAAAATCCAATGCGCCATCAGTTATGCTAAATTCAATATCATCCATTGAGAACAATTTTTTGTATTGTTTTATGATGGCATTTTTAGGCTCTGTTAAAATAGCCCTTAATGTTTTGACATCTAAAGGGTCCATATAGGTAAGCACTGGCAATCTACCAATGATTTCAGGAATCAAACCAAAATCCTTTAAATCCTTTGGAATGATATACTGCAACAGATTGTCTTTATCAACAACGTCTTCTGATATAGAAGCACTGTAACCAACTGCCTGCATATTCAATCGTCTGGAAATATGGCGCTCAATACCATCAAACGCTCCCCCAGCAATGAACAAGATATTTTCCGTATTAACTTCAATGAATTTTTGGTCTGGGTGTTTACGACCTCCTTTTGGTGGAACATTTACAACTGTTCCTTCAAGAAGTTTTAACAAGGCTTGTTGAACACCTTCTCCAGAAACATCTCGAGTAATGGATGGATTATCGCTTTTTCGGGCAATCTTATCTATTTCATCAATAAATACAATGCCTTTTTCTGCTTTTTCCAGATTGTAATCTGCCGCCTGCAACAAACGTGTTAAGATACTTTCAACATCTTCACCTACATAACCAGCCTCAGTTAAAACCGTAGCATCTACAATGGCCAAAGGCACATTAAGCATTCTAGCAATGGTTTTGGCTATTAATGTTTTACCGGTTCCCGTTTGGCCGACCATAACGATATTACTTTTTTGAATATCAATATCATCAGCGGTTACAGGCTGTAATAAACGTTTATAATGATTATATACAGCAACAGACATTACTTTTTTGGTCATGTTTTGACCTATAATATAGCCATCAAGAAATTCCTTGATTTGCTGTGGTTTGCGCAGTTTTAGCTCAGCAAATAAATCGCTGCTATCACTTTGCTTTGATTCTTCAATAACAATACCATGCGCCTGCTCAATACATCTATCACATATATGCGCATCTAATCCTGCTATTAATAAGTTTGTTTCTGGTTTTTTACGACCACAAAACGAACATTCCAATTCTTCTTTTGCCATTAATCTTACTATTTACGGAGAAATAAATTGTAATAAATCCCTCAATTAGAGGATTTAAAGTTACAATTTTTTATTTAATTTCGAGATAAAATCTCATCGATCATGCCATATTCCTTGGCCTTATCGGCTTTCATCCAGTAATCTCTGTCACTGTCAGCATACACTTTGTCGTAGTCTTGACCCGAATGCTTACTAATAATTTTATATAATTCTTCTTTTAATATTATTATCTCTCTGGCTGTGATTTCAATATCACTGGCCTGACCTTGAGCCCCACCAAGTGGTTGATGAATCATGACCCTTGAATGCGTTAATCCACTTCGTTTCCCTTTAGCACCTGCACACAACAATACGGCTCCCATTGAGGCTGCCATACCAGTGCAAATAGTTGCTACATCTGGCTTTATAAACTGCATAGTATCATAAATACCCAATCCAGCATAGACACTACCGCCTGGAGAGTTAATATATATTTGAATATCTTTTGACGCATCTGTGCTCTCTAAAAACAAGAGCTGTGCTTGAATTATATTGGCAACTTGGTCATTTATAGCGGTTCCCATAAAAATGATACGGTCCATCATTAATCTTGAAAACACATCAAATATGGCAATGTTCATTTGGCGCTCTTCAATAATGTTGGGCGTTAAGCTTGTTGGGTACATACTACTAATAATTTTGTTGTAATACGTACTGCTGATTCCTTGGTCTTTTATAGCGAATTTTTCAAATTCCTTTGCGTAATCCATGGTGAAATTTTATTATTAAACTTTGATTGAAATCCAGTATTCTCCATTTAAGATTTTACTGAAAAAATAGGCGCCTAATTTTAAAAAATCAAGCGCCTAAATATAGGGAATTATTCTGTATTAATACGATGCTTATTTCTTACTGTAAGCTTCTTTAACAAAATTTTCATAAGTCACTTCCTTAACCTTTAAATTTACTTTCTCCTTGTATAGGTTAAGTAGCTTCTGGCTAATAAGTTGCTCTGAAATTCGTCTGGCCTCATCTTGGTTTGACAAGACACGAGCAGCAATATCATCTAGTTCCTTGTCTGATGGGTTTAATTGGCCAAATTGTGCCATTTGCGATTTAATCATGTCTTTAGCATGACCTTTTATATCCTCTATGGTCACTTGAATATTGTTGTCTGTAATAAGTTTACCTTCAATTAATTGATAACGCAAACTTTTTTCAGACTTTTCATATTCTTCTTTTGCTTGGTCAACATCCAGTGGTTTTTCTCCTGCAGTTTGCAGCCATTTTTGTAAAAACTCAGCAGGCAGATCAAATTTTGTGTTATCCACTAAATATTCGGTAACATCATTTAATAACTTTTGATCGGCTTGTTGTGCAAATTGCTTTTCAGCATCTTCTTTAATTTTAGCTTTTAACTCAGTAACCGATTTGATCACGTCTTTTCCAAAAAGCTTATCAAACAATTCTTGGTCTAAATCAGCCAATTCTCTTTTGTTGATTTCAGTAATTGTAAATGTAACGGGAATATCCAGCCCATGTACTTTATCATGACCTACTTTTAAGGCATGCATTAAGTCATGCTCATCATTGTAAAGTCCTTTGGTTTCTAAAGCAACAACATCTCCAACTTTTGCTCCAACAAACTTTTTGGAAGTTGATTTTTCTTTGAACTTATCTAAAGTAAGCGTGATGGTGTTTTCAATGTCGTGTTCTTCATTTTTGAAGGTTCCTGTAATTTCACTGTCTTTTTCAACAACATCTTGAGACACTAATTTACCATACTGTTTTTGTATGTTTTCAATTTGCTCATCAATCATTTTATCGTCGGCCACTATATTGTATTGGGTGATGGCTTTTTTGTTTTTTAAATCGACTTCAAACTCTGGGGCCAATCCCAATTCAAATTCAAAAGAAAAAGCGTCAGAATCCCAATCGATTGTGTCTTGGGGTTTTGGTAACGGCTGCCCTAAAACATCCAATTTTTCTTCGGTTAAATATTTGTTCAAAGCATCTTGCAACAGTTTATTGACTTCATCAACCAAAACTGCTTTTCCATACTGTTTTTTAACCATTCCCAAAGGCACATGCCCTTTTCTAAAACCAGGTATGTTTGCTGTTTTACGGTAATCTGATAAGATTTTTTCCACTTTATCGCTATAATCTTCTTTTGCGATATCTACTTTCACTACAGCGTTTAACGCATCTAGGTTTTCTCTTGTAATATTCATTTTAATTGGTATGAAGCCCAAAACGGGCATTTAACATATAAGGTATTTAATAACCAGCAATTTATATAACTAAAATTGGGTTGCAAAAATATAATATTTTTGCAACCCAACAAAGTTTTTATGATTGTGTTTACACTATTCTTTTTCGTCTTTTAAAAATGAATGCAATATAGATTGTAGTATAGATAGTAAGATACTGAAAAGTATGGCAATCCATATACTGCTAACAGAAAAACCAGGGATTAGCCTATCGGCCAGTAAAATAATCAATGCATTAATGACCAATAAAAACAAGCCTAAGGTAACAATGGTTATTGGTAGCGTAAAAATGACCAAAATAGGCTTTACAAGTAAATTTAATATTGACAATACGGCAGCTACAACAATGGCTGTTAAATAGCTGTCCACATAAACTCCTGATAGGATTTTAGCAAGAATAACAACAGCTAAGGCATTTAATAAAAGTTTGATAATGAGTTTCATATGCTTAAGATTTAATATTTTTTATTAACTGAATTAGGGTTATATGACGTGATAGGCTTTTTTGCTTTGGCAGTAACACTAAATATTATGGGCAAACTATAAGGCACCGTTACGGTTTTTCCATATTGCATTCCCGGTTTCATTTTTGGCAAAGTAGTAATGACTCTAACAGCTTCTGCCTCTAACTCCCTATATGGCGCTCTAGATCTTACATCTATTACTTGCCCCGTTTTATCAATTTTAAAAATAACCAAAATACGCTGTCTACCTGTTAAACCTAAAAAACCAGCTATACTTGTATCGAATTTTTCAGCTACAAACCTTGATATTTCATCAGACATACATTGTTTTCGTTCTTGATTAGTTAATAAATCCTCACAACCAGGATAAACTGGCACTTTCTCAATATCACCATCTGGAATTTCTGTTTGTTCAAAAACTATTGTGTTTTTGGTTTTCTTCAATTTCCCTTTTTTGAAATTCAATGTGTTTACTAAATTCCCAATGGAATCATATTGTTTCTCTTCTCCGCTTTTAAGACCTTCTGAACAGGTTCCCTCTAACATCAATTGTCCATTTTTATAAAAGCGCTTGTAAAAGCCCTGTTTAACGTCATTTACATATTGTACATCCCATTCTTTTTCTCCCGTATCATAGAAGTTTTTCCATAATCCAGAAAGTTTGTTCACAATATAAAAACTTTCAATTTTTAGAACACCATTTTCGTAATATTCCTTGTAACCACCATCTTTAATAAAGTATTTTTTGTTTTCTGAAGGTATCAAAGCGTGCACAACATGCAAATTGCCAGTATCATAAAAATGTTTAAATATCAACCCTCCGTTTTTAGCCGGTTTTCTTTCACTCACTAAGTTGCCTTCTTTGGAATATGTTTCCTGTACACCGGTTGACTGACCAAAATTGTCGAACGTGTAAATCTTTTTTAACTGGCCAGAATCATAATAATCTTTCCAAACACTAAACTTGTTGCTGTTTTTGTAAAACCCTTCTGTTTTTAATTGACCTGTCTTATAGTATTCCTTGTAAGACCCATCTTCATGTTTAACTTGAGAAAAATTATTTATGGTGCATAAAATAACGAGTGAAAAAATAAGGTTTCTCATATAAAAGTTTGGCTTGTGTGTTTTAAATATAATATTTTCTTGATACTTAGAATTAAATTCCAAGCATTTATTTCAAAAAACCCATCACCACATCAAAAAAATCCTGGGGGTTTTCGGCATGTAACCAATGGCCGGCATTTTTGATGGTTACAATTTGAGCCTTGGGAAAATGATGATGGATTAAAGATTTGTCATCATCGGTTATGTAATTTGATTTGCTCCCTTTTAAAAATAAGGTGTATTTATCATAGATAGCTTCTGCGGGCAATGCTTCACCAACTGCTTCTATTTGATCTGTCAGAACCTTTAAATTCATCCGAAGCGCCAATTGCCCTTTTTCTTTCCAATATAAATTCTTGAGCAAAAATTGGCGTGTCCCAAAGTCTGAAATATATTGACTCAAAAGCTCATCTGCCTCCGTTCTGCTTTTAATAATGTCAAAATCCAATGCATGTAGTCCTTCTAGAATAGTTTCATGGTGAACAGGATAATATTTTGGCGAAATATCAGCCACTATCAATTTTGAAACGAGTTGTGGATATTTTGCAGCAAACATCATGGCTGTTTTTCCACCCATGGAATGCCCCAGCAAAATAATATTTGAAAGCTTATGCACATCACAATAGTGTTTTAAATCGTCTGCCAAAACATCATAATTAAATGTGTCATCCCAAAAACTGCTTCCGTGGTTGCGCTGGTCCACTAAATGGACTTCAAAACCTGATTCGCTGAATTGTTTTCCTAAGGTTTTCCAGTTATCGCTCATACCTAAAAAACCATGCAGAATCACAAATGCTTGACCTTGACCTTTTCCTAGAATATTTGACTGTAATACCATTATTTTAGTTTGTGTAAATACATTTGAATAACATTTTCCACACCTAAATACAAGCTTTCGGCAACCAAAGCATGCCCTATGGAGACCTCCAATAAACCTGGAATATGCTCTTTAAAAAACTGTATGTTATCTAAGGACAGATCATGTCCTGCATTAATCCCCAAACCTAGTTCATTGGCCAATTTTGCACATTCGGCATAGGGTTTAACGGCATCTTGGTTTCCTAACCCGTATTGATGAGCAAAGGCTTCGGTATATAACTCAATTCTATCGGTCCCTGTTTCCTTGGCACCATCAATTTGTTTTAAAATAGGATCTACAAAAATGGATGTTCTTATGCCGTTCTGTTTAAATTCCTTGATGACCTCTACCAAAAAATCTTTATGCTTGATGGTATCCCAACCTGCGTTACTGGTAATAGCATCAACGGCATCGGGTACCAAAGTCACTTGGGTTGGTTTAACATTCAAAACCAACTGCACAAAAGAATCAATGGGGTTTCCTTCTATATTGTATTCTGTATAAACCTCTGGCTTTAAATCATAGGCGTCCTGATATCGAATGTGCCGCTCATCGGGTCTTGGGTGTATGGTGACCCCTTGCGCACCAAAACGCTGCACATCTTTTGCAAACTGCACCACGTTAGGAACATCACCGCCTCTTGAATTTCTTAAGGTTGCAATCTTGTTTATGTTTACACTTAACTTTGTCATGAATCACTTTTTAATTCACAAAAATACAAAGTAGAACAGGCTTATGTCCTTTTTTTTTGATTAATTTTGTGTACGCTTAACGCTCAACTATGGATCTTGCATCATATATATTAAATGACATAAAACCGGTAAACATCAACAGTAAGATAAGCAACTTAATGGTGTTGTTTAACCAGTTAACCTTATCGCATATCCCAGTGAAAGATGAGCATGGTGTGTTTTTGGGATCGTTTTCTGAAACCGATGTCCATTGTTTTGAAGCCGATAGTCTTTTAAACGAATACAAATACGCTTTAGAAAATTTTTTTGTAAGGGACGATACCATGTGGCTGGACGTTCTTGAGGCATTTGCCAAAAACTCCACCAATATGATGCCCGTGTTAAATAACAAGAGCAAGTATTTGGGATATTATGAACTTAAAGACGTTATTGGCCTATTTAATGAAACACCTTTCTTTTTTGAAACCGGTGGTGTTTTAGTGGTTGAAAAAGGAATCAATGATTATTCATTTAGTGAAATAAGCCAGATTGTGGAATCCAACAACGGCAAACTATTGGGTGCTTTTGTATCAAAAATCACTACGGATATTGTTCAGGTTACACTTAAAATTGACAACACAGGTTTAAATAATATCATTCAGACATTTAGACGCTACAGCTACAATATCATTTCTGGGCATGAAGAGGATAGCTACATTGAAAGCCTGAAGGAACGTTCAGACTATTTGAACAAATATTTAAACATGTAAAGTATGAAGGTTGCCGTTTTTGGACGTTTTTATAATGAAACTACCACCATATCTGTTGAAACACTTTTCCAATGTTTGGCAGAAAAGCATGTTGATGCATATATTGAAACCGAATTTTACAACCTGATAATAAGCCGGTCTTCCAACAAAGACGCATACAAATCCTATAAAAAATTTGATGATTTAGATGCTTCCTTTGATTTACTGATAAGTGTGGGTGGCGACGGTACCATTTTAAGAGCCATTACTTTTGTAAAAGATTCTGGAATTCCAATCATTGGTATTAATACTGGCAGATTGGGTTTTTTGGCAACCATACAAGTTGATCAAATTGAAAAAGCCATCCAAAACATTATTGATGGCAAATATAGAATATCAGAGCGTAGTTTGTTATCCATAGAAACCACACCTTCAAATGCAGATATCACGTCGTTGAATTTTGCCTTGAATGAAATAGCGGTAAGCAGAAAAAACACCACGTCCATGATTACCGTAGAAACACTTCTTAATGGTGAGTACCTGAATTCTTACTGGAGTGACGGGCTAATCATTTCAACACCCACAGGTTCTACAGGTTATTCCTTGAGCTGTGGTGGCCCCGTGATAACGCCTGACGCCAATAGTTTTGCAATAACTCCTATTGCTCCGCATAATTTAAGTGCACGCCCTTTGATAATACCTGATGATACCGAAATTCAACTTAAGGTTATGGGTAGGGAGGACAGTCATTTAGTGTCCTTAGACTCCAGAATTGCAACTTTAGAAAATGGCACTATCATTAAAATCAAAAAAGCATCATTTAAAATTAAAATGATTGATCTTTTAAACGAAAGCTTTTTGGATACCCTTCGTAAAAAACTCCTTTGGGGAGAAGACAAACGCAATTAGGCAATAATTCACGCGTTTTTTTGTTTTTACACTAATTCAATTAGTTACTAATTGTATTCGCCAAATCTTATTTGTTATATTTGCAAACTTTTAAATATTTATGAGGTATCTAACCATAATTATAGTAAGCGTTTTAAGTGTATGTTCCAGCTACTCTCAAATTAATGAAATTGGGGTTTTTATTGGAGGCAGTAATTTTATAGGAGACGTTGGAGCTACTGATTATATCTCACCCAACCAACTAGCCATAGGTGGTATTTACAAATGGAACAGAAGCCCCAGACATTCTTACAGAGTTTCCTTGATATTTACAGATTTAAAAGGTTTAGACTCCAAATCTGACGATCCTAGACGAATTCAAAGAAATTATGATTTTTCAACCAAAATCACAGAATTTTCTGCTGGTATGGAATTTACATTTTTTGATTTTGACCTACATTCAGGAAAAAAAGTGGCAACACCTTATTTATACTCAGGAATAAGTGTGGCCCATCATGATGATTCCTATTTTTTAAATGGTGTACAAACCTCAGAAAACACCTCTAGTTGGGCCTTTGGAATCCCCATGGCTTTGGGTTTTAAAGCAAATTTTTTAGATAGTTTTGTATTGGGAATTGAAGTGGGTGCTCGCTACACATTTACTGATAATTTAGAAGGCAACTACCCGAAAGATTCAGCAAAACAACCTTACCGCTTTGGAAACCTCAACAACAATGATTGGTATATGTTTACAGGCATTACCTTAACATATACCTTTGGAGAAAACCCTTGTTATTGCGGTAATTAACATATGAGTTTAAAAGAGCACATACAAGAAAACAGGTTACCAAAACACATTGCCATCATTATGGACGGCAATGGCCGCTGGGCAAAAAAACAAGGAATGGCACGAACGTTTGGCCATGAAAACGGAGCTAAAGCCGTGCGTCAAGTTGTAGAAGGTTGTGCTGAAATAGGTATTGAAAACCTCACCTTGTATGCCTTTTCCACTGAAAACTGGAACAGACCAAAATTAGAAGTGCAAACACTTATGAGGCTTTTAATTTCTTCATTAAAAAAAGAAATTGCAACCTTGCACGATAACAATATTAAGCTTTGCACCATTGGGAATTTAGACACCTTACCAAAAAAAGTTCTTAAAGAATTGAATGAGGTAAAAGAAAAAACAAAGCACAATACCAGAATGACTTTGACAATTGCTTTAAGCTATGGTTCTAGAGAAGAATTGATAAACACCTTTAAAGAAATAAGCATTAAAGTTAAAAATAATATAATTTCGCCTGAAAAAATTGATGAATCAATTATTAATGAGCATCTTTACACGCAAAATTTACCAGACGTAGATTTACTTATACGAACCAGTGGGGAACAACGCATAAGTAACTTTTTACTTTGGCAAATTGCTTATGCAGAATTGTATTTTACAAGTACGCTTTGGCCAGATTTTAACAAGGAAGATTTGTATCATGCTATTATTGACTATCAAAAAAGAGAACGACGATTTGGGAAAACAAGTGAACAAATTAGATAATTTAGTACTATTGAAAACATATATTAAACACTGCTTAACCGCTTTAATCATCATCATAAGCAGTATTAATCTTCAAGCTCAAGAAATTACTTATAACACAGGTAAAAAATACGTTTTAGGAGACGTCACGGTCTCGGGAAATTCAAGTTTTAGCGACCAAACAATAGTAACCTATTCCGGTTTGAGCAAAGGAAAGGAAATGACCATTCCTGGTGAAGACATCAGCAATGCCATCAAAAAACTTTGGAATTCTAAATTGTTTAGTGACATAGAGATTTACATCACCAAAATTGAAGGCAATGTTGCATACCTTGAAATAAAACTTTCGGATTTACCAGAACTTAATGAAGTTAAAATCAATGGCGTTAAAAAAGGGAAGAAAGAGAGCATCATTAAGGACAATAAACTTACCAAAGGCACCAAGGTAACAGAAAACCTGATCACCACAACAAAAAACTTTTTGACCACCAAATACAAAAAAGATGGATTTTTAAACACAAAAGTTCATATCAACACCGTTCCAGTAGAAGACTCAATAAAAAAAGCAAGAGTCAATATGGTACTAAATATTGACAAAGGCGAAAAAGTTAAAATAAAGGATATTGACTTTATTGGCAATGACATTTTTAGTGATAAAAAGCTCAGAAAGAGCATGAAAAGCACCAAACAAATCAACCGTTTACGTATTTTTAAGCGCTCAAAATTTATTGATTCTGCTTATCAGGCCGACTTATCTAAAGTCATTGACAAATACAAAGAAAACGGCTATCGGGATGCACGAATATTATCAGATAGCATGATAATTAACAATGACAAGACCATTTCCCTTCAAATTAAAGTAAATGAAGGTGAAAAATATACCTTTGGCGATATTACTTTTATAGGGAATACGGTTTACAGTAACGAGTTTTTAAGTAGGTTGTTGCGTATTAAAAAAGGAGATACCTATAATGGTGTACTGCTTCAAAAACGTATTGCAGACAACACCAAACCAGATGCCGTAGACATTACCAACCTCTATCAAAATAATGGATACTTGTTCTCTCAGATAAATCCAGTTGAAGTCAGCGCGGATAACAATGTGATTGATATGGAAATACGTATTACCGAGGGGAAACCAGCGTATTTCAACAATGTATCTGTAGTTGGAAACGACAAAACCAATGACCATGTTATTTACAGGGAATTACGCACGCGCCCAGGCCAGCTATACAGTAAAGCCAATGTAGTCAGGACTGTACGTGAACTTGGTCAGTTAGGATTTTTTGACGCCCAGGAAATCTCTCCAAATTTCAACAATCCAAACCCTATGGAAGGAACCATAGATATGGAATATTCAGTAAAAGAAACGGGTTCCAGTCAAATAGAACTGCAAGGTGGTTATGGTGGCGGCGGCTTTATAGGTACACTTGGGTTATCATTTAATAACTTTTCCATAAAAAACATCTTCAATAAAGAAGCCTATAAACCAATCCCAATGGGTGATGGCCAAAAATTGGCATTGCGCTTACAGGCCAGCCGTTTTTACCAAACCTATAGTTTCTCGTTTTCTGAACCTTGGTTGGGCGGTAAACGTCCAGTACAGTTTTCAACATCAATTTCGCAAACCAAACAGTTTTTATATAACTACCAAACCAGAAATGCCGATAAATCAAAGAGTTTCAACATTACAGGTATCACAGTTGGTTTGGCAAAACGTTTAACGGTTCCTGATGATTATTTCACGCTTTCGCAAGCAGTAAGTTTCCAGATTTATGATTTAAAAAATTATAATACCGGACTGTTTACGTTTGGTAACGGAACTTCAAAAAACTTGGCTTATACCATTGGTCTTGGCAGGAACAATACCAGTGTAGACCCTATTTACCCTACAGGCGGATCTGACTTTAGTGTAACAGCAAAAATGACAATTCCCTATTCATTATTCAATAATGTTGATTACACCGCATTAAAAAACGAACGTGAGGACTTAGTTATAATCAGAGACGATGCCTCACAAACCAGCATAGACAGAACCAATGCCGCCAACAGAATTGGGGAAATAGACCAAGAGCGTTTTAAATGGCTGGAGTTCTACAAAATAAACTTTAAAGGAGCCTGGTATACACAAGTTGCAAAGAATTTGGTGTTAAGACCCAGTATAGAGTTTGGTTTCTTGGGCGCTTACAATAATGCTAGAGGTATTATTCCGTTTGAGCGATTTTTTGTAGGTGGTGATGGTATGGGAACCTACAGTCTGGATGGACGGGAATCCATTGCATTACGTGGTTACCCTAATCAGTCTTTATCCAGTCAAGATGGTGGAACCATTTACAATAAATTCTCATTAGAATTGCGCTACCCTATTACACTAAAAGCATCAGCTAAAATTTATGGATTGACCTTTTTGGAAGGTGGTAATTCTTATAACAATTTTAGGGATTATAACCCATTTGACATTAAAAGGTCTGCTGGTTTAGGAATTCGTATTTTTATGCCCGCATTTGGATTATTAGGTATTGATTTTGGTTATGGTTTTGACCCGCTTCCTGGCGAAACTGTTAAGCATGGTTGGGAAACACACTTTATTATTGGTCAACAATTTTAATTTTGGCACGATATTTTCTAATGATACATTGATGATTTGAAACCTGAATTGAAATTTTTAAGATTAAAATTCGTTAATTTTGAAATGAGCAATCTAAAGTTTTTCATAACAACAAAAATGTTTATTTTGCGAAAGACTTCTGACAGTCAAAATTAATGTGCTAATCAGATGAAAATACAATTCAAAAAAGGGGCAGAACTAAAAATAAAATCATCTGTCGTTTTAGAATTTATAGATAATAAATTAGAAAAAATTAAACAGATGAAAACGAACGTTCTTTTTTTACTGACAGTGGTATTTCTATCTGGAATTTTTACAACTCAAGCCCAAAGAGGCGTAAGAATTGCCTATATAGATACCGAATATATCTTGGAAAAGGTACCCGAGTATCAAGAAGCTACTGCCCAACTGGAAGATAAAGTTCAAAAATGGAAAAATGAAATTGAAGAACGGTTGGCAGGGATTGAACAAAAACGGAAAGATTTAAGCAACGAAAAAGCATTGTTGACCAAAGAACTTATTGAAGAACGTGAAGAAGATATTGCTTTTGAGGAAAAAGAAATTTTAGATTACCAGCAAAAGCGATTTGGACCCAATGGTGATTTAATGATTCAGAAAAAACAATTGATGCAACCCATTCAAGATCAAATTTTTGCAGCTGTGCAAGATATTGCGTCCAGCAGAAAATATGATTTTATATTTGATAAATCATCTGATGCTACCATGTTGTATTCTGCCAAGCAATACGATTTGAGCGAACAAATCTTAAGAGCTATTACAAGGGCATCAAAACGAAATCAAGTGCAATCAAAAGCAGAAAAGAAAGCTGCAGAAGGTGAAGATTTGATACCAGAGGTCAACGAAGAATTGGATGCACGCGAAAAAGCCTTAGAAGAAAAAAAGACCGAACGTGAAAGCGCTATTGAAAAACGCAGACAAGAAATATTAGCGGCTCGTGAAGCAAAGAAAAAAGAAGCTGAGGAAAAACGCCAACAAATATTGGCAGAACGTGAAAAAGCAAGACAAGAAAAACTAGCAGAACGAAATAAATCAGATGAAAGTCAAGAAGCGGTAACCAAAGAAACGGATTCAACTATAACCACTGCTAAAGAATCCGAAACTAAAACCCGGGAACAACTGATAGAAGAAAACAGGCAAAAAAAATTGGCTGAAAGAGAGGCTAGAAAAAAAGAACTAGAAGACAGAAAAAACAAAATATTGGAAGAGCGCAAAAAAGCGCTTGAAGAAAGACAAAAAGCTAGAGATAGCATAAACAATAACAATTAATAAACAATAACAGTTAATACTATTTAAAAATGAAACAATTAAAAACCATTTTATTAGCAACCGTATTATGCATTGCAACCGTAAGTTTTTCACAAGCGCAAAGTAAAGTTGCCCATATAAACACAGAAGAGCTTATTTCTGCCATGCCAGAATATAAAGCTGCCCAGACGCAACTGGAGACTTTAGGGAAAACCTATCAGGCTGATTTGCAAAACATGAGTTCAGAATTTCAGAAAAAAGTAAAACAATATGAAGCTGAAGCTCCTACAAAAACAGATGAAGAAAATGCAAAACGCGGACAAGAAGTTCAAGACATGCAACAAAACATCCGTGAGTACAACGCCACAGCACAACAAGATATGCAAAAGAAACAAGCAGATCTTTTAAAACCTATTACTGAAAAAGCTAGAGCAGCCATTTTAAAAGTTGGTAGAGCACAAGGCTTTGATTATGTTTTGGATACCGCTCAAGGTGTTACCATTCTTGCTGATGGCAAAAACCTGCTTGATGATGTAAAGAAAGAATTAGGCATCTAATTCATTTCAAAATAATTTAATTGATACAAAGCTGTCTTTTGCAAGACAGCTTTTTTATTTTTGTAGTATATGAGCACAAAACCCATTGGTATTTTTGATTCTGGTATTGGAGGCACTTCCATTTGGAGAGAAATACATAGTTTATTGCCTTATGAAAACACTATCTATTTGGCTGATAGTATCAATGCGCCTTATGGTTCAAAAAGCAAAGATAAAATCATCGATTTAAGCATTAAAAACACAGAATACTTATTACAACAAGATTGTAAGTTGATTGTTGTAGCCTGTAATACAGCCACTACCAATGCCATAAGTGTTCTCAGAAAAAATTATGATATTCCCTTTATTGGCATTGAACCGGCCATCAAACCAGCTGCCTTGAATTCCAAAACAAAAGCTATTGGTATTTTGGCCACCAAAGGCACACTTACCAGTGATTTGTTTTATACCACTACCAGTTTATACGCGCAAGGCCATACCGTAATTGAACAGGTTGGAGATGGTCTTGTTGAATTGATTGAAATGGGTAAGATTGATTCTGAAGAAATGTGTACGCTTTTAAAAACGTACCTAAAACCCATGCTGGAAGCCAATATAGATTATTTGGTATTGGGTTGTACACATTATCCATATTTGATGCCTTTATTGCTTGAATTATTACCTAAACACATCAAGATTATAGATTCTGGTCTGGCGGTAGCAAGACAAACAAAAGCTGTTTTAGAGAAACATAATTTATTGAATACAAGCCATTCTTCTGCAAAACATCAGTTTTATACCAATGGAAACCCTAAAATTCTTAAAGCTATTTTAGGCAATATGTTTGAAGTAGACTATTTAGATTTTTAATCTAATTTGTGGTTACTCTTCAATTTCAAGTAAAATAAATTGGTTTAACTGTTTTCCCAGTTTATTGAAATTGTTGTCAGATACCACAATCAAGGTTTGGTGACCATTTGGAAGTCTTGGTCCAAATGTTATGCCTTCAATGTTGTCAACGCTATGATTGGTCAATAGTGCTCTAATATCTTCAAAATCCAATAACAATTCTTTCTTGGCCGGAATAAAATCAACGTCTTTCAAACTTGCCATTTGCAATGTGTTTGTTGCATTTATGGCATCTGCTTTGAATAATTTAATTGTATTGCCTTGATCACCCAATCCACTGGAATAACTCCGCTCAATAATTAAAAAGATGCCTTTGTCATATTCCAACAAATCTGTGAGCCCATTAACCGAAAAATCCCCTAATGGTTTTTTTGCAACTGGATCCAAATAATAAGCAAACTGTCTTTTGGGTGATTCAGTCTTAGCATCAATAAATGTAATCCTAACGGGTGATTTTGTTTTAGCAACTTGAGGTTCTGGTCCATCTGCCTTAAGTGGCAGTTCCATACCTATCCAATAGCCTTTTTTATTAAAGCTATGGCACAAACCTTCTAGCGTAGCATTATGTCTTGGTTTTTGAAAACTATTAGCTTTAAAGGCTTCTGGTATTTTAAATCTGCTAATAACATTTCCCTGCAAATCAAAGGCTGTGAGTGATGGATCTTTTTGGTTATTTATATCACCTTCACTGGTTATCAACACCTGATTTGTATTAGAATCAAACCGTATGGATTCCATATCCAGAACATCTAAATTGTCATGCACTGTTACAGCTTTATCAATACTGATATTTGAAATTTGATTAGAATTAACCGTGATACTCGCTTCATAAAACCTTGGATTGTCCTCATCATCACAAACCAAATAATAGGTTCCATTATTATAATCAATGCCTGACAAGCCTCCTACTTGTACATTATTTACCGTTGTGTCTTCTGGTAAAATATATTCACTTAAGAATTTAACTTTTAAAGTATTGTGAGTATCTAAATAGCTACTCTTACAACCAAAAAAAGAAATGTTCAGTAAGAGAGCTAATACATATCTGATGGTGTTACTCATACCATTTGGAATATTTAATATAATTATCTGCAATACGATTGATTTCTCCTGAAATTAATTCCGGACTGATATCCTTTATCTTTTTTGCAGGAATTCCGGCGTAAATACTCCCCGATTCAACCCGTGTATTTTTAGTAACCACCGCTCCTGCAGCTATGATACTGTTGCTTTCTACTACACAATCATCCATGATGATACTACCCATACCAATTAAAACATTATCATGAATGGTACAACCATGAACAATGGCATTATGCCCAATGGATACATTATTGCCAATAGTTGTTGGTGAGGTTTTATAAGTTGCGTGAATAACAGCTCCATCTTGAACATTAACTTTATTGCCCATTTTTATATAGTGCACGTCTCCTCTAATAACGGCATTAAACCATACGCTGCATTGATTTCCCATGGTAACATCGCCAACAATAGTGGCATTTTCAGTTATATAACAGTCATCTGGAATTTGAGGAGCTATTCCGTTAATGGATTTTATAATAGGCATGGTATTAATTTACAGCAGGACACTTACAATCATACTTTTCTTTTCTACAATTAAAATTATAGCCAAGCGTTAATTGATGAAATCCGCCATTAGTAAATACAAGAGAGTTCATTTGATACGTGTACGTGTAGGCAAACATAAACTGATTATAGTTAACTCCCAAAAGTGGTGTTATCTGTCTCAATTTTTGGCTACTTACCCCAGAACCATCCAAGTATTGGGCGCCATCAAAACTGTTTCTATAGGAAACACCAGCCCAAATACTGCCAAAATCCATATCCTTATAAACTTTGCCATTTAAATCAATAGATGCTTCTTGTGTACCATCTTTATATTGGAACATTATAGATGGCTCATAGCTCCAATCACTCCCTAATTTTCCAAAAACACCTCCAACAGAAAACAAATACCGTCTTAAGTTACTGGTGATTTCAATATCGTTATTAACTCCAGAATTCTTCAAGAGGTTTTTAACCGTTGCATGGGCATAATAATCTAAATAATGATATGAAAATCCTAAGTCAACATTAAAATTGGTCTCGCTTTGAACTATCCCATCAATTATGGGATCCGACCCATCAAAAGGAAACGTTGTTTCATCCAGTTTATATTGAATAAACCCAGCGCTTATTCCGAAGGACAACATATTTAAATCGACTTCACTTCTAGAAAACATGATATGATGGGCATAGGTTACATAAGCCCCTGTTTGGGAATGATATCCGTTTTTATCAGAATAAACGATAGCACCGTAAGCAGATTGCGATTCCCCGAACCTACCGTTGAGACTCATAGTTAGAAGTTTTGGAGCATCTTCATGCCCAAACCACTGCTGCCTGGCCGTAAGTCTGACCTTGGCACAATTGGCAACACCTGCCATTGAAGGATGGATCAGGTAATAATTATCGGTTAGATAATCGGTATATATTGGTAGTCCTTCTTGCGAAATAGCCGATTGAAAAAACAAAAAGCCTACAACAATAAAAAACGTATTTTTAAAATCCATATACATATTAATCAAGAAAATTTTGTTCTATCAAAACGCCTTGACTCTTAAAAAATTACACATAAAAAAGATAAAGGGTTACTTTATCTTTTTCAACATTAAAATATATTCTACAAAACCCAAATATATGGATTAGTAAAGTTATCTTTTGTATTTTTACAAAAAATTAGCTGAAATGAATACTTTCAAGGTTTCTGTGCAAGAAACATCAAATAATACCATTGTTAAATTTGAAGTCAATCAAATTATAACAAACCATCAGAGTTATGAATTTAACAATATTGATGAAGCAAAATCGTCTCCATTGGCGCAACAATTATTCTATTTGCCATTTGTTAAAAAAGTGTATATTTCCTGGAATTTTATTGCGGTTGAACGTTACAATATTGTTGAATGGTCTGATGTTCAAGATGAAGTAGCAGAGCAGATTGAAGCCTACCTAAATGATGGCGGTTCTGTAATGGAAGCATCCGAAATAAAGAAAAAAACACCCGTAACCATATATGCTGAAAGTACCCCAAACCCAGCTGTCATCAAATTTGTTGCCAATAAAAAATTAGTGACTTCATTATTTGAATTCACGTCTATTGATGAAGCCAAACAATCGCCATTGGCAACAGAATTGTTCCATTTTCCGTTTGTGAAAAGTGTCTTTATTGACGAAAACTACGTATCAATCACAAAATTTGATGTTGCCGATTGGCAAGATATCACCATGGAACTTCGCGAATTCATCAGAAATTATATTGAAAATGGTAAGGATATTGTAACGGTTGATGCCCAACAAACTCTAAAACAAGCCGAGACACAAAAAGACGCCCATTATGAATCTCTTGATGATACGTCCAAAGAAATTGTAAACATTCTTGAGGAATACGTAAAACCAGCTGTAGCCAGTGACGGTGGCAATATTCAATTTATATCATATGACCCTGATAGCAAAAAAGTAAGTGTGATGTTGCAAGGCGCTTGTAGCGGATGCCCATCATCTACCTATACTTTAAAAAGTGGTATTGAAAACATGCTTAAAGAAATGCTCAAGGATAAGGTTGATATGGTTGAAGCTATTAACGGATAATCATTTAAAACTATTATAAATATCAATCAAAGCGTTCATTTTTGGGCGCTTTTTTTATCGCTGTAGTTTTGATTAACTTTGGTATATGAAGTCCTGTCTGTATATTCTACTTATTCTTTTATCAAACTGTATAGGTCATAACAAAAAAACCATGGAACACCAACATACCAACGAGCTTATTAATGAAACAAGCCCTTACCTACTACAACATGCCCATAACCCAGTAGACTGGCATGCTTGGAACCCAAAAACCTTAGAGCTTGCAAAGTCTCAAAATAAATTATTACTCATTAGTGTTGGCTACGCTGCTTGCCATTGGTGCCACGTTATGGAACATGAAAGCTTTGAGGATACGTTGGTAGCACAGGTAATGAACAAACATTTTATAAATGTAAAGGTTGACAGAGAAGAACGTCCCGATATTGACCAAGTGTATATGAATGCCGTGCAACTCATGACCGGTCGTGGCGGATGGCCTATGAACGTGATTGCCTTACCTGATGGTAGACCATTTTGGGGAGGCACCTACTTTAGAAAAGACCAGTGGATAAATGCCCTAAACCAAATTGCCGAATTATATGATAAGTCACCCGAAAAGATTTATGAGTACGCCACTAAATTAGAACAAGGCATTAAGTCTATGGATGTAGTAAGTTTTAATACATATAGTCCACTTTTTAAAACTGAATTTATAACAGAAGCCGTAAAAAATTGGTCCACAAAATTTGATTATAATGAGGGTGGAATGAACCGAACTCCAAAATTTATGATGCCCAACAATTATCATTTTTTGCTAAGGTATGCTTATCAAAATAACGATAAAAAGTTACAGGATTTCGTGAATCTCACGCTTACAAAAATGGCTCATGGCGGTGTGTTTGATCAAATTGGCGGCGGGTTTTCAAGGTATTCGGTAGATACCAAATGGCATGTTCCGCATTTTGAAAAAATGCTATATGATAATGGCCAATTAGTGAGTTTATATTCAGATGCCTACCTGATTACCAAAAACGATTTGTATAAGGATATTGTTACCCAAACATTGGAGTATATTAAACGTGACATGACTGCTGAAAACGGTGCCTTTTATTCGTCACTGGATGCCGATAGCAATAATGCAGAAGGCAAACTAGAGGAAGGCGCCTTTTATGTTTGGCAGAAAGATGAACTCAAAACCCTTTTGAAAGATGATTATAACTTGTTTTCTGATTATTATAATGTAAATGATTATGGCCTTTGGGAACATGATAATTATGTGCTTATTAGAAAAGACAATGACAATACCATTATTAAAAAATATGTACTGACCAAAGAGCAATTGACTGAAAAAATCAATGTCTGTAAAAAATTACTTTTAAAAGAACGCAATAAAAGAGAAAAACCAAGACTTGATGATAAAACCCTCACGTCATGGAATGCTATTATGCTCAAAGGCTATATTGATGCCTACAGAGTGTTTGGCACAAAAGATTATTTAGATACCGCTATAAAAAATGCCTACTTTATAATCACTGTTCAATTACGTGAAGATGGTGGTTTAAACCATAATTTCAAAAATGGGAAAAGCACCATTAATGGCTATCTTGAAGATTATGCAACAACTATTGATGCGTTTATGGCATTGTATGAAAACACCTTAAACGAAACTTGGCTTAAAACGGCAAGAGATTTGGCCAATTATGCCTTTGACCATTTTTTTGATGACACCAACCACATGTTTTACTTTACGTCAAACGAAGACGATACCTTGGTTACCCGAAACATGGAATACAGAGATAATGTCATTCCGGCAAGTAACTCCATCATGGCAAAAAACCTTTTCAAATTATCACATTATTTTGACAACGAGCATTTCAGAAAAACTGCCATGACCATGTTAAACAATGTAAAACCTGAAATTCAAGACTACGGTTCTGGATATTCCAATTGGTTGGATTTAATGCTCAATTACACTAATCCTTTTTATGAAATTGCCGTTGTTGGAACAAATGCTTCAGCAAAAATTTCAGAATTGAACAAAACATATATTCCCAATAAACTCATTGCTGGTAGTGTTTCAGAAAACAACTTACCATTATTGGAAAACAGATACAATCCTGATGAAACGCTTATTTATGTTTGTGAGAATAATGCTTGCAAACTGCCTGTTTCAGAAGTTGATGACGCTATTAAACTAATAACTCCATGATATTTTTAAAGACTTTTTTAATCACTTTGGTAGCTTTTGAGCACCTTTATTTCTTGTTATTGGAAATGTTTTTGTGGACCAAGCCCAAAGGCATCAAGGCTTTTGGTTTAAAATCCAAGGAATTTGCTGAGGAAACTAAAATCTTAGCAGCCAACCAAGGATTATACAATGGTTTTTTAGCGTCCGGATTGATTTATTCAATCGCAGTAAAAGACAATAACATAACTATCTTCTTCTTAATTTGTGTGATTATTGCGGGCATTTATGGTGCTTATTCTACCAAGAAAATACGCTTATTTTATGTACAGGCGCTTCCCGCAATTGTAGCATTGACAGTTACAATTCTATTCTAAAAGCCTATATTTTATTGAATTTATGCGGATTGCCTTTTGATACTGCCATATAGTTTTTAATTTTACAATTAATCAAAAAAATAAATAATATGAATTTAGAAAATTTTGACATACAAAAATGGATTGACCTAGCTATACAATACGGACTCAAAATTATTGGCGCCATTATAATTTGGATTATTGGCTCTTGGGTTATAGGCAGATTACTAAAGGCTGCAAAGAAAGTCATGAATAAAGGCAATTATGATGTAAGTCTTCAAAAGTTTTTGTTGAACTTAATAAAATGGACTTTAAAAGTTGTTTTAGTAATCGTAGTTCTTGGTACTGTAGGTGTTCAAACCACGTCGTTTGCAGCTATACTGGCATCGGTAGGTTTGGCAATAGGTTTAGCACTTCAAGGGTCTTTAGGTAATTTTGCCGGTGGGGTTTTGATTATGATATTCAAGCCGATAAAAATTGGCGACTACATTGAAGCCCAGGGTGAAAGCGGAACGGTAAAAGAAATAGGAATTTTTACAACAAAACTTACCACGCCCGATAATAAAGAAATTATTATCCCAAATGGCGCTCTTTCAAATGGCAATATTACCAATTACAGTGTAGAAGATACGCGACGTGTAGATTTTACGTTTGGCGTTGGTTATGATTCTGATATTAAGAAAACAAAAGAGGTTATCTTGAGCGTTATTGATGCGCATCCTTTGATTTTGAAAGATCCAGCAGCTGCCGTAAATGTATCAGAATTAGCAGATAGTTCCATCAACTTTTTTACGCGCGTTTGGGTTAAAAAAGAAGATTACTGGGCTGTAAAATTTGATGTTACCGAACAAACAAAAGAAGCGCTTGATAAGGCTGGTATTGAAATTCCATATCCTCATATTCAGCTTAAACAAGATTAGGATTTTGACTTTAAAGCAATAAAATCCTTTAAATAATACGGTTCAAAATAAGCGACATCTTCAAAGTCGCTTGTTTTGTATTTATGGGTTGCCAATATGCCCATTTCATTGGCTGATGGTAATTTGTCTTCAATAAATATGGCATTTGGGTGCGAGATTAAAGTTTTGGTTTTTTCAACACCATTACCAATAAAATACACCTTACCTTGGTCTAAATAGGAACTGTATGAAGACTCATTTAAAACCTCTGCTTCAGTTGTTCGTATGCAATTATAATTCTTAGAGTCAAAAATAGACGAATACACTTCCATGCGTCTGGCATCAAGCATAGCTACTATCACGCCATCATTTTGGTTTACTTGATGTGCCAAAGCTTCTAAAGTAGGAATGGAAATCAAAGGCTTATTTAAAGCAAAACAAAGCCCTTTTGCCGCTGATACGCCAATACGTAGACCTGTGTAAGATCCTGGTCCTTTACTCACGGCAATGGCATCCAATTGTGTTGGAGCTACAGTTGCTTCTTTTAAAACAGCATCTATGTATGCATGCAACCTTTCAGCATGTGAGTAATTTTTATCGTAATCTTCTTTTAAAACAATGGTTTTACCGTCTTTTGAAAGAGATACAGAACAATTGGTAGTTGCTGTTTCTATATTGAGTATTAAAGCCAAAATTTATTTTTCTACTTATTATCTTCTTGTTTCTTTATTTCAACTTTATCACCATCTTTTAACGTTTTGGTGATAACATTATAGGGCCCTGTAATAACTTCTTCTCCTTCTTTAAGCCCTGAAACAATTTCAATATTACTATCATCTTGAATACCTGTTTTTACAACACGCAGTTTGGCAACATCATTGTCTTTTACAAAAACGCATTCAAATTTTTCGTCATCAATTGAAGATGTTGTTGCAACATCCTTGGTTTTTGTTTTTGTAGTTGTTGTGTCTGTTTTGATTGTAATGGCACTGATTGGAACATTTATGGCATCTTTTCTAACATCAGTAAAAATATCAACGGTAGCGGTCATACCGGGTCTGAATGGTGAATAGCCATCAGGTTTTCCTTGCAATAAATCTTGGAATGAACTTTCTAAAATTCTGATTTTCACCTTAAAATTAGTAACCTGGTCTGCAGAACTTACTTGATCGGCAGAATTGGAAATCTCTGTAACCACGCCTTTAAATTCCTTTTTCAAATAGGCATCAACCTCAACTCTTGTTGAATCTCCAATGTGTACTTTAACAATATCGTTTTCATTGACGTCTACTTCAACTTCCATATTGGTGAGGTCTGCAACACGCATTATTTCAGTTCCAGCCATTTGCTGAGTTCCAACAACACGTTCTCCCAGTTCAACATCCAATTTAGAAATTGTTCCGGCCATTGGTGCATAAATAGTGGTTCTATTAAAATTATCAATAGCCTCGTTAACTGTTGCACTGGCACTTTTAACATTATAATATGCTGATTCTTTGTTAGCCAAGGCAATTTCATAACTTGATACAGCTTTATCCCAATCTGCCTTAGAAATAATGCCTTTTTCAAAAAGCTGCTTATTTCTTTCATAACTTGCTTTAGCTTCTTTTAACGTAGCTTCTGCTTGGCTTAAATTTGCTTTTACGTTTTGTAAAGTTGCTTGTGAGCGGTTAAGACTGGACTGATAGATGTCTGGATTGATACGAACCAGTAAATCGCCTTTCTTGACCTGTTGTCCTTCAATAATTGGTAATTCTATTATTTCTCCAGAGACTTCACTAGAAATTTTCACCTCAACCTCTGGTTGGATTTTTCCAGTTGCCGATACGGTTTCAATAATATCTGATCGTTCAATTTTTTGGGCTTCAATCTCTTTGTAATTACCACTCTTTCCAAACCATCCTGCTTTTTTTCCACCAATTAAAACAACCAGCAGAACAACTGTAATTGAGATGATGATAATAAGTGATTTTTTACTCATTTTAAATTAATTTAGTTCTGTAATGGGAATTCCAAAATAAAATTCCAAGACCTTAAGTTTAAATATATAATCATATTTAGTCCGTATCACATCACTCTGGGCAGCCTCATACCTGTTTTGTGACTGTCCGTAATCAAAAGCATTTAATAACCCAACATTATAGCGTTCTTTTGAATAACTAAAGGCTTCTTCCCTAGCACTTAATGTTTTTTGAGCAGCTTCATAAGCTTTTAAAGCGCCTCTTGCATCATTATAGGCTTGATAAACTTTGGTTTCTAAATCTAAATTGGCTTGTTCTTGCTGTGTTTTGGCACGTTCTAAATTTACTTTGTTTCGTTTAACATCATTTCGTAATGAAAAGCCATTAAAAATAGGAATGTTTAATCGCAAAGAAATATTATGTCTTTTGTTATCTGATATCTGTGTTTCAAAATCAGGTGTATCAAATAATCCTGATGTGAAATAATTTGAACTAAAACTGTAAGAACCTGTTAACGTTGGTTGCAAAGCTCCTTTAGCTATTTTTAAATTATCCTCTGCTATTTTTGTATTGGTTTCGGCTATTTTCACCTCATAGCGGGTCTCTTTGGCTTTTTCTATAATTGTACTGGGTGACTCTTTAAGAATATTGGTAAGTGGCACATCATAATTTAAATCCACAATATCAAAATGCTCATAATCTTCAATTAATAAGGTTTGTGCCAATTCAATTTTTGATATCAAAAGTGCATTTTCACTATCCACAATTTGTTGTTCTTGTGTAGCCAGTGTTGCTTGAATTTCAAGCACATCTCCTTTTGGTAAGGATCCGGCATCAACTAACTCCTGCGTACGCTTCAAGTCTTGTTTGGTAATTTCCAATTGTGATTTTAAAACCTTAAGCTGTTCTTTATTGAACAATATTTGTAAAAACGAATTGGCAACAAACAATGAAATATCATCTTTCATGTTGTCCAATTTATATTGATCTGCCAATATTTGCAAATTAGACCTATGTAACTGGTGCAAATTACGTTGCCCTTTATAAAGATCAAGGCTTGAACTTATGCCTCCTGAAAGATTTCTACTTTTTGAGGTTACGGTTATTGGCCCAGATGGACTTGTAATTTGATCTAAACCAATACTCCATGAATGGGACGCCGATGCATTTAAAGACGGCAGAAAATTACCAATTGCATCCTTTTTGTTGATTTCTGAAGTTTTCAAATCCATTTCACTTTGCTTGATGGAAATGTTATTCTCCAACGCATAATCCACACAAGCCCTAAGTGTCCATTTATGATCTTGGGCATATAGGCTAACTGTTGAAAGTAATAGTATAAAGATTGTTTTTTTCATCCGTTTGTATTCATTGTTTTTTATTGTCACATAAAATTCGCCAAGGCTTATTTCGTATGTAAAATATTGGTCTATGTAACCGTTAAAGTGTTACAGATAAATTAATTATTTTGTGCATAACTTGGAATTCCCTTGATTTGATTCCACACTTTTATCTTATCAGATTTAGAAATACCACCTTTAACTTCTACAAAGATACCATCACTTATGCCAAGTTGTAAATCACGACGTTCAAATTTTTGGTCACCTACCTCAACCTCAACATAAGGTTGTTTGGTCTTACGATCATATTGAACCAAGGCTTCCCTGATAGCCATGACATTTTCGGCTTTATCAAGAATAATAGATGCATTAGCGCTTAGGCCCGCTCTGATAAATGTAGAATCAATGGATTTAATACTGCCTTTAATTTCAAACTGAATGGCACCATTTTCTGCTTCTCCTTTTGGAGCTATGTAATCCAAAACGGCATCAAACTTTTGGTTTTCAATAGCACCAACCGTGATTTCAAGTGGCAAGCCTTCTTTGATTTTTCCAACCTCACTCTCATCTACTTTTCCTTCAAATATCATTTTTTTCACATCAGCCAAAGATGCAATTGAAGTCCCTTCATTAAAATTATTGGCTTCAATAACTTGGTTTCCTTCTTTTACAGGAACATCCAAAACCATTCCTGAAATGGTTGCCCGTACTTGGGTTTGAGCAATTTTGCCTAATCCGCTGGTTGTCCCTGTTTTTATGATATCATAATTTTGCGTTGCAGAAGTCAGATTGATTTGAGCTTGTTCCACGCTTTGTTTTGCCTGTAAATACGTGTTCTTGATACCCTCAAATTCATTTTCAGAAATAACCCCTTTATCAAAAAGTGCTTTTTGACGATTGTAATTAGACTCTTCTGTTTTAAAATTTATTTTTGCAGTTTCCAGTGCTGTTTTACTACTTGCTATATTATTCTTGGCACTAGTTAAGGATGATACATTTGGAATTACCCTAATTTGAGCTATTAAATCACCTGATTTGATATATTGTCCGGCTTCAATATAAATATCCTGAATAACTCCTGATACGTTTGGTTTTATGAGCACTTCTTCTTTTGGAACAATATTTCCAGTAGCCATGGTTTTTACAACAATAGTTTGCTCACTAGGCGATTCTGTGGCATAGGTTACTGGATCCTCTTGATTTTTTTGCCATAAATAAATTAAAGCCGTAGCAAAACATGCTACAATTACAACTAAAAGGATAACGGTTTTGGTTCTTTTCATTTTTATTCGGTGATTATTATGTTTATTCTATTCTTAATGCGTCAACTGGTTTCATTTTGGTAGCACTATTAGCAGGAATCAACCCTGCCAAAATACCTGAAACAACTAATATAATGAGTGCTGTAAAGACAACGCCCATACTTACACTTGGGTTTGAAAAATTATCAACAGGTCCACTTAAATCCAATAAGTAGTTCATCAGCCATATGATTCCGGCTGCAAATGAAATGCCTACCATGCCAGACATAATGGTCAATATAAGGCTCTCTTGAAGAATCTGTGCTTTTACCACAAAGGGTGTTGCTCCCAAGGCTCTTCTAATACCTATTTCCTTGGTACGTTCTTTAACTACAATTAGCATGATGTTGCTGATACCTATAATTCCAGACATGAGGATTAAGGACCCCACGAAATAGCCTACAAAAGTTAAAATGGCAAACAACCCATTAACCCTAGCATAATCTTCAGAAATATCATGATATCCAAATGCTGCATCGTCATCAGGATTAACCGTATGTCTTGTTTTTAGCACATTTAAAATCCTAGGCTTTAAACTGGTTATATTAACATCATCATAGGCGGTTATAGCCATCCATCCCACTTTATCACCAAAATTAAAAACTTGTCCAAAGGTTGTAAAAGGCGTAACAATGGTATTTACTTCTTCTTGTTGATCACCTCGGCTCTTGCTGTATTTAAAAATACCAATAACCATAAAATTGACGCCATTAATTTTAAGATAAGACCCTATAATCTCCTCGCCTTTTTTATACAGTGATTTTTCAACACCGGTACCTATGACACAAACCTTTCGCTTTTCAGTTAAATCTGATTCATTTATAAATCTTCCTTGGAGGATATCCATAGGATTTTGATTAATAATATCAGGCACGTGTGCCTCCACCTGAAAGGCGCCGGTTTCACTTCCCCTAGTTACGTTATTGGCACCCATATAACCTCCCAATCTATTTTGAGGTGACACATATTTGATTTCAGGAATTTGCTGTTTTATAGCTTCAACATCGTCTAAATCCAAATCAAAACGTCTGTTTTTTGGCAATCCCTTGTAGGGTATAGTGGTTCCTCTTACATACACAAAAGACGAGTTGGCCGCAAAATTACCAAAACTTGAAACCACTCCCTTTTGTAGCCCATTGGTAAGCGCCAACAATAGAACCAAAATAGCTATGCCCCAAAACACGCCAAATGCCGTCAAAAACGTTCTAAACTTATTGGCGTTTAGAGCTTCTAAAATCTCGTCCCATCTCTCTTTGTTAAACATATTATTCGTCTCTTAATGCTACTATAGGTTTAATTTTTGCAGCTCTGTATGCTGGGAAAAAGCCGGCAAAAGCACCTGCAATCACTAAAATAAATACCGTGGTCAATGCCGTATTAAAATCTACTTGTGGATATTTAATGAAATCATTTTTAACAAGTGGGCCAATGACTTCCAGTAAGCCCAACCCAAGAATGAGTCCAAACATACCTGAAAACATGGTTACAAAAATAGCCTCTTGTAAAATCATTCCAACAATTGATAATGGAACGGCTCCCAATGCTTTTCTGATACCAATTTCCTTGGTGCGTTCTTTAACAATAATCAGCATAATATTGCCAACACCCACTACTCCTGCTATGATAGTACCAATCCCAACAAACCAAAATATGAGTTTGATAACATCAACCAATGAAAAAATTTTCTGTGCCTCTTCAAGATTGTTATTAACCCGGATAGCTCCAATATCATTTGGTGCAACCGTATGCATTTGTTTTAATTGGTCTTCAATGGCCAATGTAATATTTTGGGAGAGTTCAACGCCTTTATCAAAGTTTTGAGGCATCTTTACGGTGTAGCTCATATTGTTGATTCTATCGGCACCGTTAAAGGATTTTTGAGCTGTAGTGAGGGGAATATATATTTGGCTTTCTTCATCTTCTCCTCCAGGATCATAATAAACACCTATTACTTTAAAATTTATTCCATAAATAGACACGTGCTTTCCAATAGGGTCTTCGCCTTTAAATAGATCTTGTTTGATCTTATTACCTATAACAGCTACCTTACTTGAATTGTTTAAGTCTGATTCATTTATAAATCGTCCTTCGCCGATGTCTGAATTTTCTATAAACTGATAATCTGGCAAAGAACCCCAAACCCTGTAGTTATTTGATTCTTTTCCATAGTTTACAAGCGCTCTCCAAATCATATAGTTTGCAGATTCATATTCCAGAAAATCTGCATAATCATTGGACAACTTATTAAAATCTTGATTTTTAAGTTGAATACGCCTTCCCGGGTTTAAACCCTTATACCCTTTTGTAGTTCTTCCGGCCCAAATACTGATCTTATTGGTTGCATCTCTTTCAAATTGAGATTTCACACCGTTTTGGATTCCAGAGCTAAAACCCAATAAAATAACCAAAATAAAAATACCAGACGCTACCGAAAGCCCTGTTAAAAACGTTTGTAATTTGTTTTTCCTTAACGTTTCAAATATTTCCTGCCAACGCTCAATATCAAACATATACCGAAGCTCTTACTTGTTGTACCGGGCTATCATCAATGATAACGCCATCTTTAAGGTGCACAATACGTTTGGTCATTTGTGCTATATCATGCTCATGGGTCACCATTAAAATGGTTTTTCCTTCATCATTAATGCCCTGTATTAATTCCATAACCTCTTGTGAGGTTTTAGAATCTAAGGCACCTGTTGGCTCATCGGCCAACAAGACTTTTGGGTTACTTGCTAGTGCCCTAGCTATGGCCACACGTTGTTTTTGTCCACCAGACAATTCGCTTGGCAAGTGATTTAACCAAGGTGTCAACCCAACTTTTTCAAGATAATACTCTGCTTTTTCTATGCGCTCTTTTCGTTTGATTCCTTGATAGTACAAGGGCATGGCGACATTATCCAAAGCCGATTTATAATTAATAAGATTAAAGGACTGGAAAATAAATCCTAAAAACTTGTTCCTGTAGTTTGCTGCAACTTTTTCGTTTAGGTTTTTAATGGGAACACCATCCAATACGTATGACCCTGAATCGGCTTCATCCAAAATACCAATAATGTTAAGCAAGGTTGATTTACCTGAGCCCGAAGAGCCCATGATAGAAACCATTTCGCCTTCTTTTACATTAAAGTTGATTCCTTTTAGAACATGAAGGGAATTGCTTCCCATATGGTAAGATTTATGCAAATCCTTGATTTGTATCATAGATAGATGGTTAATTCAGCAAAAATAGAGAAAACAGCGCCTATTTTATCCTAAGGAATTGTTAAGACTTACTAATTTTTCTTACTTAAGTAAGACTCCTAAAGCTCTAAAATGTTACAAAGAAAGTAATGTTTTAGCCTTTTTTTGTGTAGAAAAATTTCCTGTAAATAATGACACCAATGCCTGCAATAAGTATGTAAGGAATAGCCATTAAGTACACAATGCCATTATTGATACCAGCTGCAGCACTTTGCCCTTCTTCATTTTCAAGGACCGCTCGGCACATAGCACATTGTGCATCAGCAGGGATTGAGATGAACAGAACTAAAATTAATATGATATATACTTTGGTTTTAGACATAGTAAGGCGAAATCATGATGTAAACCACCACGCCAGAAATGGCAACATATAGCCACAATGGGAACGTGATTTTCGCTATTTTTTTATGCTTTTCAATATTGTTGGTAATGCCTCTTACGTAAGTAATCAATACAAAAGGAATGACAACAATAGACATTAAAATATGCGTTATTAAAATAGCAAAATACATGTACTTTAACAAGCCATCTCCTCCATATTTGGTAGAATCACTTGTCATATGGTACGCTACGTACATGACCAAAAAGGCTAATGACAATACAATGGCAAACTGCATCAAGCGTTTATGAAGATTGATTTTTTTATTTTTGATAGCCATAAAGGCCATTACCAAAACCAAAGCCGTAACGGCATTGATACAAGCATATATGGGTGGCAAAAAAGTCAATGGTTGAATATCAAACCCTAGCTCACGTAAGTTTACCCCAAACAAGATAGCTACTACAACGGGGATAGCTATGGATAGGATAAGTATCCATGTATTGTATTTCTTTTCGGTGGTTAAATTGGCTTGTGTCATTATTCTTTTAATAATTTAGCAATATCTTCTTTTAACATGGTTATCTCTTGTTCCATGCCTGTTTCATCTACTTGTTCGGCTTCGGAAATCATACCATTATAAAAAATTATGGGATTTCCTCCTACAACTCTTGATCGTATAAATCCTTTTTTATCAATAAGTGCAACATTACCGGAATGCTCAAATCCACCAACAACAGTTGAATCTTGGGCTGTATACAAATTAAATCCTTCGTTTGCCAATTTGTAAATGTCTTCTTGATTTCCTGTCATTAAATTCCAATTGGGATTTGTCACGCCATATTTTTGAGCGTATTCCTTTAAAACCTCTGGTGTATCATGCTCTGGGTTGATTGTAAATGAAGCGACCCCAAAATCATCATTCCCAATGAACTCATTTTGAATTTTAACAAGATTGGTATTCATTCTTGGGCAAATGGTTGGGCAGGTTGTGAAAAAGAATTCTATAACGTATACTTTCCCCTCATAATCCTTGTCCGTTATGGTTTTTCCATCTTGATTTACAAAACTGAAATGTGGCACCTTTTTTTTCTTACCATTGATTTCAATGTAGGCTAAATCTGATGGTGTTGCTTTTTTTCCCTTGACGTAATCCGTTCTGCTTTCATCTCTGGTTATATCATCATGATTGATTCTATCCATGATTTTGGGAATAAAATAGATTCCAAAAACCAAAATAATAAATGAAATGCCTATGTATGAATAATTACTTTTTTTCATCCTGTATATTTATATCGTTGGCTCTTCTTATTTCTGAATTAAAGTCGCCTTTTCTTTTTTGCCTGTACTCTGTAAACAAAATTCGCATGTCTTCACTCATTTTGTTCTGAATGTCATCCACCAAAATGCAATCATAGGAATTCAATCCGTAAACAGGTTTGTTTCTGGCTTTTTCATTGTCTTTTCTATCGTCAATGCGTCCACGTTGATTCAAATCCTTGTCTATGATAAAAACGGCTTTTGTTGCCATATCAGAATCTAGTGGCGTATTGCTCTTCAAACTATTAAAAACAGCTTGAACATCTTGTGGACTTCCATAAACAAAATGCCAAAACCGAGTGTCTTCATACGAACTGATTTCCGTTTTCAATCTTTCTGTTTCTACTTCAGTCCCTTTTGGAACCACCATAACAATTTGAAACTTTTTAAACCCTTTAAACTTATCATACACCAACTCTTTTAAATTTGAAGCGGCCAGATAATTATCCATTGGTTTGGCTCCAAGAAAACCAAGAACGGTTATATGATTCTTAAGGAGAATATCCTCACCTGTATCTGATGAAAACTGCTGCAAATCCATAACGTTTTCATTAACTATATCTATCGGTGTATAATTATGGGTAGCAGGGTACAGAAACAATAAAAACGTGACTGGCAACAAAAATAAAATCCCTAAAACTATATATCGTTTTGTTTTTGTATTATTCACTTACAGGGCTTATTTGTTAACATTAATAGAGTGCAAAAATAAAAAAAGGTGGTTTAATTAACCACCTTCAGTATATCTTTTAACACAGTATTATGGTGTTTGGTATTAAAAATCAAATTTAATGTAACCATTGTGATACACATCATGAATGTATCCGCCTTCTTGCAATAAGATAAATACCAAATATATGATCAAGAATACAGCCGTCCATACTACCATACGCTTTAAACTGGGCACTTCGTCCCTCATGTGCATAAAGTCCCAAGTGATATAGTAAGCCTTAACAATGGTCAAGATGATGAAAATCCAGTTAAGGGCTTTCATGCCTAAAAAGTGACCTGATAAAGATTCTGGTTTGTATATACCCAAGATAACCTCTACCGTTGTTATTATGGATAATAGAATTAAAACACCCCAAATTTTTTGAGTATTGGATTTAAACTTGATTAAACCTCTTAAAATTTCCAATTTATGTGCGTGTGCCATTTCTAATTATTTTATATCAATTAAACAAGGTAGAAGAATGTAAATACAAATACCCAAACTAAATCCACAAAGTGCCAATATAATCCAACTTTCTCAACCATTTCATAGCTTTTGCGTTTTTCATAAGTACCTAAAATAACATTAAAGAAAATAATGATATTGATGACGACCCCAGAAAATACGTGAAATCCATGGAAACCAGTAATGAAAAAGAAAAAGTCTGCAAACAGTGGAGAACCATATTCATTGTGATGCAAATTGGCTCCTTCTACAACTTGTGTTGCCTGAGATTTTAATTTATTTAGAGATTCTTCTCTTGACAAAACTGTTGGATGGCCATGCTCATTTAAAGCTTGTGTTCTCACTAAAATGTTGTCATGGCTTTCCAACCCATGGATAACATTTTCAATAGTGTAAGTAGGTGTTGTACCTTGAGCTTCAGAAACCAGTCCATTAACATCTTCATGCATGACGTTTTCTACAGGTGTGGCAACTACAAAATCTTTTAAGGCAACGCGTTCCCCATTGGTGTCAACAAACTGTAAAATATTACCACCCTTTGTTTGTACTGCTCCATAACTTCCCTTGATGAATGTTGACCATTCCCAAGCTTGAGACCCAACAAATATAAGACCACCTATAATGGTCAATAACATATAAATGGTAACTTTTGATTTCTTTAAGTGATGACCTGCATCAACAGCTAATACCATGGTTACAGATGACATAATCAATATAAATGTCATGAACGCCACATAAATCATGGGGTGTTCTTGACCGTGCAAAAATGGCACGTGGGTAAATACTTCATCGGCAATAGGCCAAGAATCTATAAACTTAAATCTTGAAAATCCGTAGGCTGCCAAAAACCCAGAGAATGTTAAGGCATCTGAAACAATGAAAAACCACATCATCATTTTACCATAACTTGCATGCAAAGGCTTGGTGCCTCCTCCCCAAGTTTTACCTTCTGTTCCAGTATTTACAACTGTTGTACTCATATTTATTGGTTGTTATTAAAAAAGTTGCACAAAAATAATCAATTTATTTATCTATGAAAATATCCAAGTCTAAAATTAATTATCTTACAAAATATAAAAATAAAAAGAGATATACCCAAAGTATATCAATAAAATGCCAGAATGTTGTTGCCAGTTCAAAACCAAGCATCTTGCTTCTATTGTATTTCTGCCTAAGGTGATTAAAAATTACTACCAATAAACAAATCAAACCTGCAACAACATGTAAAATATGCACCATGGCTATCAAATAGATATATGACATGGTAACATTACTTGTTGGCCCTGTAAAATTGTATCCTAGGTCAATAATTTGTTTAAATCCCAAAAACTGGCTGTATATAAACACCACTCCTAAAACCAAAGTAGCTAACAACCAAACCGTTGTTAAACTTCTATTATCTTTTTTTAAGGCGCTTTTTGCGAATATAAAAGTCAGGCTACTTACAAAAATAATAACTGTACTTATTACAAATTGATTGGGCAATTGAAAATCCTTTAACCAATCCGTTCTGGTACTGCTCACAATAAAAGCACTGGTCCAGGCCGCAAAAGACATAATAAGTGAGATGATACCAAACCATAGCATCATTTTTTTAGCTCTGATGGTTTTCTCTTTTTCCGTTCCTTGAGTTAAATCCATTTTTAAATTATCTTATAAATTTATCAATCACATAAACTATTTGAACAAGCGTGATGTACGAAACACTTGCCAACATAAGTTGTTTTGCGGCTTTTGTTGTCATTTTTTTAAACAACTGAACAGCGTAAAACAACATGCCCAGCCCCAAAACAAATACAATACAAGCTGATGGTATTGACAGATGTAGTTTCCCCGTAAACCCTAATACCGGCATGATGGATACCAATATGGTCCAAACCGTGTACATAATAACTTGAACAGCGGTACCTTTATCTTGTTTTCCTGTGGGCAACATATAAAATCCACCCTTTTTGTAATCATCAAATAAAAACCACCCAATGGACCAAAAATGGGGGAATTGCCAAAAAAACTGTAAGGCAAACAAGGTTCCTGGCTCAATTCCAAAATCATTAGTGGCCGCCACCCAACCTAACATAAATGGGATGGCCCCGGGGATGGCACCTACAAATACTGACAATGGTGTTTTGGTCTTTAATGGTGTGTAAACACTGGTATATAAAAAAATGGATATGGCCCCAAACATGGCCGTTTGCTTGTTGATGTTGTAAAGAATGATAATTCCCAACAAGGTGAAAACAGAAGCGATAATAAAAGCCGTGTTAACAGACATGCGGCCAGCAGGAATAGGTCTGTTTTTGGTACGATCCATCAAGGCATCCAAATCCTTTTCAATGATTTGGTTAAAAGCGTTGGAAGCGCCTACCATAAAATACCCGCCGAAAGCCAACAATATTAAGGTTTTAAAATCAACGGTGTCTACCCCTAACAAATAGCCAGCTAATGATGAAAACACAACGCTTAATGCCAATCGCATTTTGGTGATTTCCTTAAAATCTGAAATTACGGAACTTGCCGATAATGAATTAGAATAGTTCAATGTTACTTTTAATGGTGGCTTTTACAATGCGAGTGCAAAGATACTTTATTAATGAATTTCAGCAATGTTTTTTAAAGCTAAAATTTTGTTTTAACAATCTGAAATAAAAAGATTTCGTACTTTTAAATATCAATTAAACCAATCAAATATGAAAACCATCACATACTTTTGCTCCATTCTTGCTTTTTCAACGATCATCACTTCCTATTCACAAGATGTTGTTATTGAAACACAACAATTGTCAAAAAATGTGTATATGCTAACAGGGCAAGGTGGAAACATAGGTCTCTCAATAGGCGATGACGGCGTGTTTATGATTGATGATCAATTTGCAAGGTTAACTCCTCAAATTTTAGAAGCCATTAAAAAACTTAGTGATAAGCCCATCCAGTTTTTAGTGAACACCCATTGGCACGGCGATCATACCGGTGGCAATGAAAATATAGGCAAACAAGGTGTGACAATCATTGCGCAAGACAATGTGTATAAACGCCTGAGTGAAGCTACTCCTGAAACCCCAAAAATTGCTTTGCCAACCATTACGTTTAATGACAAGTTGCACATTCACATCAATGGTGAAGATGTGCTTGTTTTTCATGTTGACAATGCCCATACCGATGGTGATGCCTTGCTGTATTTTCCAGACAGCAATGTGTTACATACCGGAGACACGTTTTTTAGCGGACTCTATCCGTTTATCGATTTAGATTCTGGCGGAAGTGTTGACGGTTACATAGCAGCCGTAAAAAGAGCGTTGATGGTAGTGGATGATGATACTAAAATCATTCCCGGTCACGGTAAATTATCAAACAAAAAAGGATACGAATTTTTCTTGGGTATGCTTGAAGATTTGAAATCGAAAGTTTTAGCAGAAATTTCCAAAGGAAAAACCGAAGATGATGTTGCCGCAAACACAAGCTTAACCAAAACATATGATGATTTAGGTTACAGTTGGGCGTTTATAAATAGTGAACGGATACGAAGAACGTTTTATAAAGGCTTAAAACATTAATTTCACCTAGGGTCTACCCAAACGGTTTCAATAAATTTAGCATCCTCAAACTCCTCACAATCATTATATGGGCCGTCAAAACCCCCTAATGAACAAAGGGGCTCACAACTTGTAGAGATTACTGATGATTGTCCGTCTGGAAAGTTTTGAAAATTTAAAACGTAAACATAATCTCCTTTGTAAAGATATTTGTCAACACTGGCGCTTGGCGTTTGCTTATTGTTATTCTCTAAGAAATTGTCAATGTATGATTGAACACATTTTGGGTAATTGTTATTTAAATGATTGCTTTCACAGCCAATAGCTAACAAAACAACAGCAGCTCCAATTATTAATTTTAACATACGTGTTTTTATTTGATAGATGCAAATAAAGACAAATGGTTGCTTGCTAAAAATCAAAATACCAGTTAAACAAATCGGTTCGTAATCCGATGTTGAACCAAACGGTGTTGGACTTAAATGTTGTTGCTGTTTCTACCTCAGGGTTAAAATTCCTAAACGTGATGTCAGTAAATATCTTCAAGTTTGATGCAGGATTTATTAAATAACCGGCTTGCAAATTAGCATAAAAGGTGTTGGTTTTTATGCCTTGACCCACTGTAACGCCTGTATCAAACGGTCTGTCATTATAATTTCTATAAATATCGCCCCCATAACTAAAATTGTCGGTGCCATTATTGTAATCAAAACCTCTGACCCCAAAAATAAACTTGGCATTTCCAAACCAACGTTTGAAATGGTATCTTCCTATCACTATCGCTTCACTAAAATTGGAACCCCACAGGTGTGCCATGGATTGGTTTTCATTTCCATAATTTAGAATAATGGTGTTGTGCGAATAGGTATAAGGCCTCACCCTGTTATATTCAAATTGCAACAACAAATTATCCACTTTAAAGGCATCATAATATTTGATTCCCAATTGATAACCGAATTTGTTTTTCCAGCTTTTATCTCCCGCTTTTACATCACTTAATGAAAACTCATCCAAGATAAACTGACTGTATAGATTAATATTATCATTCCACTTGTATTTAGCAGAAGCACCAACCAGAGCATTGCCGGCTCCTTGCCCAGTTTCAAACTCAATGGCTCGGTAAAATATGATTGGATTCAGGTAGTTGATATCAAATCCTCTGTTATTGCTATTGGTCCATACTACAGATTCAAACAAACCTACATTAACCCGTTTGGAGACGTTCCAACTTAAATAATGATTGGCCATATATTTGGTTAAAAAAGCCCCATCAACCGTAGCTTCTGGCCTTACATCTTTTAACCACATCCAGGTATTTGTATATTTTATTTTCCAAAAGGTGGTATTGAGTTTTAAAAATGGATGCGGACTGGACACATCACTTAAAAACAAGGATCGATAACCATCACCAATAAAATTTTTACCATGACCAAACTGAATATTGATAAACTTGGCTGGCGCATAAGATAGATATGCTTCCGCTACTGGATAATCATACGAATCTGTCTTAAACCGTTTGCCAATTCCCCTACCGGGTACAATTGCAGGATCTGGGCCAAACGCCTTCAAACTTTCGGCGTAGTCATTGATATACTGTGCAAAGCGACCTTGGCTTTCAAAAACAGTTGCGTAAAAATTAAAGTGTTTACCCAAACCACCTTGCACCAACACGCCCCGAGTGTTATTGTAAGTGGTATTAAAATCAGCTTCAGTATCTTTTCCAACCTCTAAATCAAAAATAGGATCTATGGTAAACCAGTAGTCGTTCCCTTCCAATTGTACCAAATGTTCATTCCATAATTTCTTTCCTGCCCACGTATTTGTTTCCTTTTTTAAAGCGTCATTTTGAGCTTCAAAATCGTAATACTTGGAAACTTCATCATATACAAATGGTTTTGATGCTGTATGGCTATTGGTACCAATGAGGTTCATGCTTTTATCAAATCTAGAATAATCGGCATGGGTAAAGGGAATATTCAATTGACTTGAATACGCTTTATTTGTAAAGGTTTTCAGTGATTTGTTAACCTTATTAAATTCTGATTTTGCTTCTTTTTCAAGTATTGAAATTTCATTGTCATTTCTTAGGTCGGTTGTTTTTACCGGTTGATTAACAAAAGGAATTTTGATGGGTATAGAATATTGTTTAAATGTAGGATTTCCGTTGTACGTGCCCGGTTTAATTTTTGGGAACAAAGCAAATACGCGTTTGGCTTCTTCTTTTAGATCGTCATACATAGCATCCACATAAATAACCTTAAATTGACCTGTAGTATCCACTTCAAACAGCACCACCATTTCGCCTTTATAATTGTCATCCAATACCTTTTGGGGCACTTTAAAATTATCTGATACTAACTGAAAGACATGGTTGTCAAAACATTGTTGTTGTGATTCTAAGGACTGACTTTCGCAATCAGGAAAAACAGGTGGCTTTTCATAAAAAGCAACATTTTGCGAAAACAGGCTGTATTGAACTAAAAGTAGGAGTAGTACAATGAATTGCTTCATAGAATGATATAAGAATTGTTATAAAGCTGAAAGATACTATATTTTTGATAATGATATAAAAAAACCATTACCCTTTAAAGATAACGGTTTTACAAAATATTTTTTTAACTCTAATCCTGAACTTTAAAAATAATAGGCAAGGAGTAAATAACCCCAACGGGTTTATCTAGTTGTTTGCCCGGAACCATATCAGGAATTCTATTTATGACCCGCTCTGCCTCTTCATCCAATTTGGGATGTGTAGAACGCGCTCTAATATTTGTTACATGGCCCGTCTTATCAATTTTGAATACAACATTAATCCTTTGAATACCAGACAAACCATATTCTGGCGCAATGCTTCCATCAAAGTTTTTTTGTACTAGTTTCGAGATTTTTTCGGACATGCATTTTCTTCTTTCATCATTGTTTTTGGCTTCCTCACAACCCGGATAAATAGGAACTACTTCAACAAAATTGACTGATATATTTACTTCTTCATCTTTTTTAGGCACATTTACATCTTTAGGGTCGATAGGCTTATCAGAAGTTATATTTTGATCAGAACTTTCAATATCTAATGCATCTTTTATTTTCCAATCATTATCTACTATTTTAGGATTGGTCGTTAATATTACTTTCTTTCCAATTACCTTTTGTTTAATATCTGATTTTGGCTCATAAACCTTGTATTTATCAATTGAAACATCTGTGATGTTATCATCAGGAATTTTCATAACAATTTCCTTTGGAATTGTTGTTTCAACCTTCATCTCTAACAGACCATATACAGTCAATAGACAAACTATTAACCCTACTTGAAAGTAAATGGTTGTGCTTTTTTGTAAATTTGCATCATGCTTTTGCGGTTTTTTCACGATTCTCCCATTTTGCCGAATGGGTTCGTGAGTTTTCTTTGGATTACTCATAATATTTTTAGATTAAATGTTAATATTATGCTAAAATCACAATAAGCATACCAAAAAAGAAATCCCGTTACAAATTTTGTAACGGGATTTTATATTTAAGGTTTCTTTTGTTAAAGGACCTATTATTATTAATCTTGAACCTGGAATATAATAGGTAAAGAATATGGAACAGTTACAGCTTTACCTCGTTGTTTACCAGGCTTCATTTTAGGAAGCAATCCAATAACCCTGGCAGCTTCTTTTTCTAATCCTGGGTGTGGAGCTCTGGCCCTAATACCTGTGATGTTTCCTGTTTTGTCTATTTTAAAAATAACGTTAATACGTTGTCTTCCGCTTAATCCTAATTCTCCTGCCAATTCTGTGTTGAATTTTTTATTGACAAAATCAGAGATTTTTTCAGACATACATTTTTTCTTGGCATCGTTACCTTTTTCGTTTTCACAACCTGGAAAAACAGGTACATTTTCAATAACTGCAAACGGAACTTCAATATCTTCTTCTACTTCTTCCACTTGCACATCCTCTACTTTAGCAATTTCAGTTTCTTGATCAGCCTCAGTTGATTCTATAACGGTTTCCTCCACATCTTGTTCGTCCTCAACAACCTCAATAACTTCTGGTGCTGCTGGTGGCGGTGGCGGTGGTGGCGGTGTTTGTAATTGTTCTGTGATTGGGATTTCCTCGTCATCAAGTTCATCCATATTTACTTGACCTATGTCAATATTTGATTTATCATAGGTTTTGTGGTTAATCGCATAATTTGTAAGAAACAACATTAAAGCTAAACCAATCAAGAAATACAGTGAACTGTTACGTCCAACATCTGCTTTAGGATTTTTCTTAGGTTCCATAATTTATCTGTTTTGTAGATTGCTAAAATAACTATTTATTTATCAAAAAAACAAGTCTTCATATTTTTTTAATAAGATTTCTGTTTTTGAAATATATTATCAGTGATACAAACAATGCTCCTAAAGTGTCTGCAAAAACATCCTTTATATCTGACTGTCTGCTAACTGTAAAACTTCCTTGAAGTATCTCAATAATTATACCAAAGGACACAGAAATCAAAAAAGCATTAATAATACTTTTTGTTTTATTTAACTTGAATTGATATACCAACGTAACATACCATAACAATGCCAAGACTAAAAAAGAAAAAAAATGAAATATTTTATCTGCATTTTTGATATGGACTTCCTCAACAATACCATCAATTTGTATGAGACAAATGGTGGCTAATGCCAGGGAATATAGAATGGTTATAACAAGCGAATAAGTTTTAAGCACCTATCAGGTTTTTATAATCATCAGCTGATAAAAGCACATCCACTTGCGATAGATCTGAGCATTTAACCTTTATCATCCAACCTTCACCATAAGGATCACTGTTTACTTTTTCAGGTTCGTCCTCTAAAGTCTCGTTAAACTCAATGATTTCTCCAGCTAGTGGTAAAAATAAATCTGATACCGTTTTTACGGCTTCAACCGTTCCAAAAATTTCTTCAGCTTCAAGGGTTTCATCAAGAGTTTCAACCTCAACATAAACAATGTCGCCCAATTCACTTTGTGCAAAATCGGTAATGCCAATAGTGGCGATGTCGCCATCAATTTTAACCCACTCGTGGTCTTTTGTGTATTTTAATCCAGCCGGTATATTCATTTTGTTTTTATATTAGTTTTTGCAAATGTATTTATTCAAATTCTCAATTCAAACACTTAATTTGTTAATTCCCGAAATTATATCGAATTGTAAATCCAGACCGTATGGTTGTTTGTGGAAATGCAGTTGAAATAGCATATTTTGAGAACGAATAATCAAAGTAAAAAATACCCGTTAGGTTTTTGCTAAAGGCATAATCAGCTGAATATTTTAAGCCCCAAATGGTTTGCCCAGAGGTAACCTGATTATTTTCTAAATCTAAATATCTTATGATGGTTTTATTATCTCGTACCGAAATATCGGCCTTCATATTTAAGTCACTGACAATTCGTTTCTGTGGCCCTGCCAGTTGAGAGCGTATTCTCAAATCCTTAATTCTATAACCTAATCCAATTGTATATTCTTTGCCTTGAATTTCAGTCATCAAATTATTGTCAAAACTTAATGACAACAGTCTATCTTTTTTAATCTCGGCAAGGATTTTTACAGAGTTTTTCATTTCAAAGTCAACCCGTATAAGCGGACTGAACATTTCCGCTAAGTTGATATTGCTGTATAAATTCTCGTTTTTGTAATTTCCAGATTGGTCAATGACATCATTGGGCTGAGAAGCGTAGTCAACGCTGTAATCAATATCAGAATAATCCAAATTGGATCTAAACTGATTAATCGTGTAAGTTGAACGATAACCATGCGTTAATGAGAAGCGTTTAAAATTCTTTTTAAACCAAGCAAATTTCATTAATCCAGTATATTTAATGTCCCAGTTAGGAATGGGCACATCCCTAAAGGCACTTAGTTTTACTTTATTGACATCAGCACCTGTGTAGGCCGCTAAAAAGGCTGGTATTAGCACAGCTTGGTTGTTTTTCCCAAAGCCTTTTGGGAAACCATCAGCTCCAATATTATCGGGATTGTTTAAATCAACTCCTCTATCTTGTGCCAAGCGTTGGGCTATTTTTAATCGGTTTGCCCTAAACTCGTTAAAAGCATCTGATGTTTTTTCATCACTTTTTCCAAATGCTGTTTTAATCAAAACCGTGGAAATATTGAAATTACCAAATGTATTTGGCGTTAACGATTCATATTCATACTCACCACCAACACTGTTAACCCTATAGTTTTCATTATAGTTTTCATAATAGGCTCTGTTACCAATAAGGTCAATTTTCAAATCATTTACAGGCTCCAAGTTAGCAGATACGTCCAATTGTTTGGTATGCGTTTCAGTATATTGCTGGTTAAATTCAGGGAATACCGTCAACCATCCATTTCTGGCTGCTAAATACCTGATATCACTTTGACTTCCAAAAGTATAACCTAAAGTAGGCTTAAGAGTTCCTATAAAACCAGGTGTTGGCAAATACCCTGGCAAAAAGGTTCCGTTATTTTCTGAATAATTAAACTGGATGCGCTTAATGCTTGTTAGAACATCAATACCCGCATTCAAAATTTTGGTAACACCTTTGCTTTTTCGTTTTACCTGAGCGCTCTTATTTTGATTTGCATCCGAAGGACTTCCTGGAGGCGCTCCTGTAGTTCTTGATCTTACGGTTGTTACTGGTTTTTTGGTAAGGCCAATATATTTGTAGAACCTATTCATGTCCAAGGTGGTGTTCAGATTATGGGTATTGGCATTTTGAATGTTGTTTCCTAAATCATAAGTTTGACCATCCAACTCCAAGTTACCGTATAAATCTGAACCTTTTTGCCATTGGAAATCACTACTGTATTGATAAGTGGCACTTAAGAAATTAAACGTTGGTATTTTATTTATGGGCAGTTCATACGTAACTCCTAGCTGTTGGTTTTGGCGGTTTGGATCTCCAAAATCAAAAAATCCGTTCCAAATGTCCAACGTTGGGTCTTGCTCACCATTGATGATATTATCTTTAAAATAATTACGAACAATATTATTATTAGCTGCTGTAAAGTTTACTTGAAGTGCTTTTGTTAGATTGTAATTAATGGTATACTGAAAATCAAACATGTAATTTCTTCTGAATAATTCCTCAAGCCCAATATTGTTTCCTCCCAACTCAACTTCCCTGAATTTTTGACTATTGAATTGTCTGTTGATATTTGAATTAACCGTAAAACTGGTCGGTAATAAATTAAAATTAAAATCTTTCAAAATTTTCCAGTATTTCCCGGTAAACAGCGAATCGTTTTTCTTGAACGGTTCTACCGTTATTGGGTTAAAATTATAGGCGTAATTGGCCCCAACGCGCACTGTTTTGTTAACAGATTTTTCTATCTCAAAATCCCTGTGTTCTTCCTTGTTGTAAGAATAATTAAGTGTTAGGTTTTCCACATCATAAAAACGAGGTGTTTTTTCAGTTGTGCGGTTTTTTCTAACGCCAATAAAATTAATGCTCTGTCTTTTGGTGTAATCTTCAGACTGTTGCTTTATCTGTTCTTTTTCTGCATTGGAATTAGCTGCGGCTAATCTGGAATCCAAGGTAAGATCTTTATAGTACTGATCATATTTTGGTGTGACCAGCTCTTCACTCTGACCATAATTAAACGGTATTTGTACACCCCATTTTTTTGGCAACAATTGACCAACATTAACATTAGTAACCACGTCATATTGTTGAACATCCTCCAAACTCCGTTGGCTTGGCCCTTGTTCAATAGAACCAAAACCAGAGGTGCTCTGTCTGCCCGTTGCACTGATGTTCATGAAATCGGCCATATTAGCATCCATGCTCAAGATAGCAGCCCAACCGCCTTGATTATCCAAATCGGATAGTCGTAATTCATTAAACCAAACCTTGGCACAAAGATCATTTCTATTGGTTGCATTTTTAACACCAACCATCAATGTTCTAATATCTCCAAAGTTAGGATTCCCTTTAATAGCCACTCGTTGTACCTTTTTATAACCTGCTGAAGTAGGATCTATTGGATAATTTTTAAACCCATCACTAAATCCGTTAGAATCAACTAGAGGTTCTTCATTGAGCACACCATCTATAACATCATAATATGTAGGATCCTCATTATTTAATGACATAGTTGAAATACCCAGAGCTTTAATTTTTCCTAATATTTCTATTGGCAAATTAATCTCATTTATTATTGGCCAAATTTCAGGAGTCTCGGTTTTTGTAACCTGTAAAGGCACCTCAATTTGATAATAATTTTGCGTCAAATCATTTCCCATGCGGATGAAAGCCACCAAATCTCCCTGTCCTAGACTATTCCCTCCATCTTGTTGTTCTGCATGTAAAAACATTCTTAAGCGTTTGTACTGACGCATGTCTACATTTATATTTTTATAAACCCCTCTAGAATCTTTTGTTTCTAAATTACATACGTTAACCACTAAAGATTGTTCATTTTGTCTCACAACCGTGTTATTATTATATAACTGTTCTGGTTTTATACCAGGAGGCGGCTCATAACTACCTTCATTTTCAATAGTTCCTATTACCCCTACAGAAAAATCTGTTAATGGGTCTTTAGCATCAGCTTCTGTTTCCTTATCCAAAGCCTTAGTATAGCGCCTCCAATCACTTCGCACCAAGTCCATGGTTCCAAAACGGAAGACTGTACTTTGGGTAAAGTCTTTCAAGTAAACCCTTGCAAACCGCACCGATCTTAAATCGGTTATTCCCCCAATTGTGTCAGTAGCTTTAGTAACTGGTATTCTAATTTGATACCATCTTACATCTGCTTTGCTTCCGTTAGGCAATGACCTTGGTCTAACTTTAATGTCTGTTATAAACTCTTTCAAAGTACTTCCACTAGGGACATCTTCTACATTATTAATTTCTGGCAAGTTCTGTCTGTTGATATCTAATTCATATTCAAAATAACTATCAATCGTGTTCATGGTATTATCACGGTTGATATCTTCAACGTCTGGCTGCGTATTGGCACCTCTATCGGTATTTGAAAACGTATCAGGGGTGTTGCCTTCTACACCATTATATTTTTTGTAACGTTCAAATATATCGCCATCAGCATTTAAAAAATACGTGTAATCATCATTCGCAGGGTCTGGTCCAAAATTAGATCCAAAGACAGCTATTTCTTCAGCATCACTATAACCATCATACCCAACATCTTGATTTTTTCGCTCTTGTCCAGCGGTATCAAAGGCATACACCAAAGATTGGTTTTGAGGGACAACCGTTCCCCAAGCGGTTACTGGCAATAAATCTTTATTGCCATCTTTTGGCAATCCATTCTCATAGAGTTTTCTACCGTCTTTAATAATATCTTCGGAAATATTCCCTAAATCAAATACCAATTTACCTCCTGGATTGGACGGATTATCTTGAAATGGGTCTTGCAACCAAAATTCAATATACTCTACATTGGCTTGCTCTAAATCGGTTGATGTTAATTGGCGCGTAATCCCCGCCCAACTTTCTTGAGGATTATCTATAATACCATCGGCAGCATCGGGTTGAAAATTATAAGGCCCACGTTCTGAAGGGAAATAGGCTAAATCCAACGTATTAAGCACTGAGTTTTGGCCTTGCACCAAATCGCGTTCGGGAAATAATTCATTAATGAATACACGACTAGTATACAGGTTTGACATATCATCATCTGAAATGCCATTAGGCCGTTGGCTACTGTAAAAAATTGGGTCAATAGTATACCAGTTCAAACGGGCACGTTGATAGCCGTTTTGAATACCATTATCATCCTCATTAGGGTTTCCTGGTGTATTAAGACCAACCGGTCTACTTGACAAAAACCAAGATTGTTGTGATTTTAAATCAATGGCATTTTGTGAGCCTTCAAAATCATCAATATACGAGGTGGCCTCACCATTAAAATTGGTTCCTTTGGGTGCTCCCGGTGCTAGATAGGCAAACTCGCCCCGTAATGATAAATTGGATTCTACATCCGTGTCAATATTAGGAAGTTTGTTGGCCAACCTAGTTAAAAAAGGTACTTTGGTTGAATAGTTACCATTGATTCCGAAGATGGTATTGTTTATGGGTTCTGTTCCGTAATTTGCTTTTTGTGTGATAGGTCGTTCATTCAGGTTCAGCAATGTAGCACCTAAAAGGAAATTATCATTGAATTTATGCTCCACATTAATACCTGTAAAGCGTTTGGTTTGTTGACCAAAAACAGCATTGTTTTCTGTGGATACTTGAATAGGTGTGTTTGACGCTTTTAGTGCCGGATCTAAAATCTGCACACGTCCTAATTGATAGTTGACCGTATAATCCACACCCTCAACCAATACACGTCCTCCAGCCGTTACCTTAACAGAGCCTCTGGGAACATTAAAGGCACCAATGGGAATCCCGTCACCACTCGCTGATTTATAGCGCCCTTTTATTAAGAACTTGTTTTTTTCAACGGCTTCTAAAGCGGCTGTTTTGGTGCTTTTATATAGCACATCATAAACGTATTTCTTCTGGTTGTCATTATAGGTAGCGTCATCATTATAATCCTCACTAGAGTTCAACGATAATTTTTTAAACAGATAATTACCAAATGGTTCCACACTTGTGAAAATGATTTTTCCGTTTTGAGGAATCACGGTAATGCCAGGATAGAAATCAAAGAATCCATCTCCATTGGTTTGTGGATCATTATTAAAATTTAATTTATCTAAATTAAATACTCTCAATAATGGGGTTTCATTTAATGGCTTTTCGTTTGGACCAGGTGTTGGAAACGGTGTACTTCCAACAGGGTTGATATAATTTAACGGCGATGATTCATTATAAAAGATGTTCAATTTGAAATCATCAGGGCTCAACTGATACGCTCCCGTATCGTAAATGTTTTTCATCATCAAATCCCAAACCGGTTGATTGACATTGGTAATGCTGCTTTTTAATAATTTCAAAACCAAATTACTGTTCACCACATTGGTCACTTGGCCTGAGGTGTTAGTTGTTACATTAGTGGCATCAACGCCATCATTTGCAAATTCACCTACTTGATATACTTGCCCACCAACCGTAAATTGAAATGCCACAGCTAATACCTCATCATTGTTTAACCGCTGATTCAAGGAAATATATCCTAAATCTTTGTTTAAGGTATATTCCTGACCTTCAATTAACTTTCTGGCATTTTCCAATTTGGCATAATCAAAACCTTCTTTTACATTAGGTACCGTAATACCAGATTGTACGGTAGCCACATCACGAATAGCATTGGTTAATTGCGAGCCAGAACCGCCAATATTAGTTGGGTCAAAATCATTGTTACCGTTATCTGGATAGGCACCTGGTCCCGTATTAACAAATCCTGGTGGTGGTGTTTGTAATCCTATAACTTGTGACTCACCTAAATCTTGCAACGCAACAACATTCCTAATATTATCGGTTTTATTGCTTCTGTTGGTTACCCAAACTTCAACTCTTGTGATTTGCAACCCGCCATTGTTTAAGAACGGATAGGTAGCTAAGGCTTTATCATAATTATCCCTAAAGTACTGTGATAAAAAGAAATGCCTGTTTTCATCATAATCCCTTATATAGAGTTCAAATTCCTCTACAGTACCACCGCCTTGTGCCACAACCGTATTGGCTTGAGATTTCTGTTCGGAAAACACCCCAGTTACCGTTGTTTTACCAAATTGCAATTGTGCCTTGACACCAAAAAGACTTTGGGCACCAGTTATTAAAGAACTGTTCAATGGCATACTAACGTTACCGACTTCTATTTTTTGAATGATGTCGTCTTCGGTAGGCGTGTACTCTAATTTAATGAGGTTTTGAAAATCAAATGTGGACTGTGTATCATAATTGGCCGTTACTTGAAGCCGTGTTCCTACTTTTCCAAGTAAGCTTAAACTGATTCGCTGGTTAAAATCAAACGTAAAATTACTACGGTTTCTTGGTGAAAATGATGGATTATCTTGTTTTGAAAAAAGCACGCCCAAATCCATTTCAACAGATCCTTGCGGCACAATATCAATATTGTTACCTCCAAAAATAGATTCAAACAAACCCGATTTCACATAAAATCCTGGCAGCAAGTTTTTTTGCTGGTCTTCGGCGCCTTCCTTTTTACCATCAAAGGCATCGATTTTTTGTTTGTAATAGGATCTTAAATTCTCCCTTGCAACCAAATCTTGAAACTCTTTTGGAGTCAATATTATTGGATAATTGATATTGAAACCGCCTACTTTTTCAGTATAAATATATCGGTCTGTAATGGGGTCGTATGTGTATTTAGATTGAATACTATTGGGATTTGGTATTTTTATTTTACCCAAACTAAATCCGGTTGCGGTTGAATCTTGAGCAGGTTCTTGAGACCAGACGGTAACTGTAAAAAGAAAAACAATGACTAAAAATAAGTACTTATTAATTAATTTATAGAATGTTGGTTTATTTGTATTCAAAATCAATTATAAATTTTTTAGAGCTTGCTTAATAATAGTCTCAACAGAAGCATCTGGTTGCGACATCATGATTTTATCCACAACCCGTTCAGCTTGTTTCTTCACAAAACCCAAAACTTCTAATGCAGATAACGCCTCATCTTTATTGGTATTGCCTTTTGAAACAGAAACTTCATCAATATCATAAATCTTCAATATTTTATCTTTCAGATCAATAATGACACGTTGAGCGGTTTTAGCCCCTATCCCTTTTATGGATTGAATTAAAGCGACATCACCAGTTGCAATTCCTTCCCGCACTTGTTTTGGTGTTAATGAAGATAACATGGTACGTGCTATACTGGCTCCAATACCACTAACAGAAATCAGCAATCTAAATATCTCTCGTTCTGCCAATGATGAAAACCCATAAAGTGTATGAGAATCTTCTTTAACTTGAAGATGGGTGTATAATTTTAAATGTTCGTTGTCAGGAATTTGTGAAAACGTATGCAGTGAAATATTAAGCATGTAGCCAACGCCATTACATTCAATAACAACATCTGTTGGATTTTTTTCAATAAGCTTTCCTTGTATATGCGTTATCATCAAACAATATTAGTTAACCCCTCAAAAATAATAAAATAATCGACAAACGGTATTACTTAGCAGCACCCTTTTCTTGTTCCCATTTTTCTTTGTACTGCGCATCAACTACAGCAACAGCTGTCATGTTAACAATTTCATCTACACTGGCTCCTAATTGCAGGATATGAACAGGTTTACGCATACCCATCATAATAGGTCCAATTGATTCTGCTTCATTCAACTCTTTTAAAAGTTTATAGGTAATATTAGCTGAGTCGAGATTAGGGAAAATCAACGCATTGACTTTTCTGCCAACCAATTTTGAAAATGGGAATCGTTCCCGGAGCATTTCATCATTCAGGGCAAAATCCGTTTGCAATTCACCATCAACAATCATATCTGGATAATGTCTATGCAAAAAAGCAACAGCTTCACGCACTTTGGATGCCCGTTCGTTATTTGATGATCCAAAGTTAGAATAGGAAATCATGGCCATAACGGCTTCCATACCAAACATTTTAATCACTTTGGATGTCATTTGAGCTATTTTTGCCAAATCTTTTGCTGTAGGATCAATGTTTATGGATGTATCACTTAAAAACATGGGGCCCCGTTTGGTCATCATAATATTGGTAGTTGCCACTCGGGTAGCACCTTTGGCCAAACCAATTAATTCCAACATAGGTTTTACCACAGACGGATAGTTTCTGGAATACCCAGATATTAAGGCATCGGCATCTCCTTCATTAACCATCATAGCTGCAAAATAGTTACGCTCACGCATCAAACGTTGTGCTGCATAATAAGTCACGCCCCTACGTTTGCGTTGTTGCCAATATACTTTAGCATATTTGTTTTTTCGTCCATCTTCTTTTTCAGATTTAGGATCGATAATGGTAACGTCTGCAGAGTCAAATTCAATTTCTGCCATCAACCTTTTTATGGTTTCTCTTCGGCCTAACAAAATAGGTTTGGCTATACCTTCATCATGCACTATTTGCGCCGCTTTAAGAACCGATAATTGGTCACCTTCAGCAAATACCACGCGTTTTGGATCCATTTTGGCCCTGTTCATCAATAGTCTCACAATTTTATTGTCAGACCCCATGCGCTCAAGTAGAGAATCTTTGTATTTTTCCCAATCAGTTATATGTTCTTTAGCCACACCACTTTCCATAGCTGCTTTAGCTACGGCTGGTGGCACCTCAGCTATCAATCGTGGGTCAAACGGTTTTGGAATGATATAATCCCTACCAAATGTTAACCTTGTTTCACCATAGGCAATATTAACCTGCTCAGGAACAGGTTCTTTGGCTAACTTAGCCAAAGCCCTAACGGCGGCCATTTTCATGGCTTCGTTGATTTTTGTGGCTCTAACATCTAAAGCGCCTCTGAATATATAGGGGAATCCCAAGACATTATTAACTTGATTAGGATGGTCACTGCGCCCTGTTGCCATAATGATGTCCTTACGAGTAGCAATGGCTTTATGATAATCAATTTCTGGATTTGGATTGGCCATAGCAAACACAATCGGGTTTTTGGCCATGGCTTTCAACATCTCTGGAGTTACAACATCAGCTTTTGACAAGCCGATGAACACATCAGCTCCTTTCATGGCCTCTTCCAGCGTGTTTATATTTCTAGCAGTCGAGAATTCGGCTTTTTCATCAGATAGATTTTCGCGGTCATTTCTTATAACACCTTTACTATCCAGCATAACAACATTCTCCCGCTTGGCTCCACAAGCTTGGTACAAACGTGTACATGAAATAGCCGCAGCTCCGGCCCCATTTACCACTATTTTTACTTTTTCAATTTTCTTTTTTGCCAGCTCTAATGCATTGAGCAATGCAGCAGCCGAAATAATGGCCGTTCCATGTTGATCGTCATGCATAACGGGTATGTCCAGTTCTTCTTTTAACCGCTTTTCTATTTCAAAAGCTTCAGGTGCTTTGATGTCTTCTAAGTTAATCCCTCCAAATGTGGGAGAAATATTTTTAACCGTTTGAATAAACTCCTCTACATTCTCAGTACCAACCTCAATATCAAATACATCAATATCAGCAAAAATCTTGAACAACAAACCTTTACCTTCCATCACTGGTTTTCCGGCTTCTGGACCAATATTCCCCAGTCCTAAAACGGCGGTTCCATTTGAAATAACAGCCACTAAATTACCTTTAGCGGTGTATTTATAAACATTATTGATATCTTTTTCAATTTCTAAGCAAGGCTCGGCAACACCCGGGGAATAGGCTAATGATAAATCTCTTTGTGTTGCGTATTTCTTTGTTGGAACAACCTTAATCTTCCCTGGAGTGGGCTTGGCATGATATATTAGTGCCTCTCTCCTTTTGCTTTGCTTACTCATTGTGTATTAATTTAAAAAAATCGTAATAACAAAGATAAGAATCTCGCTACGGAATACACTATTCTTTTAGGAAATTGATGTTTCTTTTTAAGCCAGAAAATTTAGTGCGTTTTACAGCTGAATTTTTGAACACTTTTTTAAATACATCCTCAGTGATTTCTTCCCAATCTTTTTTGGTTATGGACAATAATTCTGGGTGTGGATTAAACAATGGTTCGTTATGTGATTTTGAAAACCGGTTCCATGGGCACACGTCTTGGCACACATCGCAACCAAACATCCAATCATCCATTTTACCTTTGAATTCTGAGGGAATATTGTTTTTTAATTCAATGGTTAAATAGGAAATACATTTACTGCCATCAACCACATAAGGTTCCACAATGGCTTGGGTTGGACATGCATCAATACAGGCAGTGCAGGTTCCACAATGGTCGGTGGTTGGTAAATCATAATCTAGTTCCAAATCCACGATGAGTTCTGCAATAAAATAAAACGAACCGACTTGTTGCGTTAATAAATTACTGTTCTTTCCAATCCAACCCAAACCACTTTTTGCCGCCCAAGCCTTATCCAATACGGGAGCCGAATCAACAAAGGCTCGCCCGTGAACATCTCCTATTTCTTCATTTATGAAATTCAGTAACGTTTTAAGTTTATCCTTAATAACATAATGATAATCGGTTCCGTATGCATACTTGGATAGTTTATAACTATTAGGCGTTTGCTCTTGGCTTGGATAATAATTAAGTAATAAAGAGATCACACTTTTAGAGCCCTCGACCAATTTTGTGGGATCCAAGCGTTTGTCAAAATGGTTTTCCATGTAGCGCATCTCTCCATGCTTGTTTTTATTGAGCCAACTTTCAAGTCTTGGTGCTTCTTCCTCAAGAAACTGCGCCTTACTAATGCCACATGACAAAAAACCGAGGCGTTTGGCTTCGGTTTTGATAAGTTGTGTATGTTTCTGTTTATTTCCCATGTTTATGAGATTCTGAAACAAGTTCAGAATGACAACAGTTTAAAACAAACCCCCTTGAATATTCCCTTTTATCTTGCCCAAGTGCTTATAAGCTAACTCAGTTACTTCACGACCACGAGGGGTTCGCATAATAAATCCTTGCTGAATTAAAAAGGGTTCATACACCTCTTCAATGGTTTCTGAACTTTCACTCACTGCCGTGGCAATGGTGGTAATGCCCACTGGGCCACCTTTAAATTTGTCTATGATGGTCGATAGGATCTTGTTGTCCATTTCATCCAATCCATGGGCATCAACATTGAGAGCCTTTAAGGCAAACTTGGCTATTTTGATGTCAATTTTTCCATCCCCTTTTATTTGGGCAAAATCACGAACACGTCGCAACAGAGCGTTGGCAATTCTTGGTGTCCCTCTACTGCGTCCAGCTATTTCAATAGCAGCTTCCATAGTAATGGGAACATCTAAAATAGAGGCGCTTCTCTGTAAAATGGATGTCAACAATTCGGTGCTGTAATATTGTAATCGGCTTTGAATACCAAATCGTGCACGCATGGGCGATGTTAATAACCCCGAACGTGTTGTGGCACCAATCAATGTAAAGGGATTTAAATTGATTTGAACAGAGCGCGCATTAGGCCCAGATTCTATCATGATATCAATCTTGTAATCTTCCATAGCGGAATACAAATACTCCTCAACAATGGGGCTTAACCGATGGATTTCGTCAATAAACAAAACATCACGCTCTTCAAGATTTGTGAGTAACCCAGCTAAATCGCCTGGTTTGTCCAATACAGGACCTGAGGTAACTTTAATGCCAACATTCAGTTCATTGGCCAGAATATGTGCCAAGGTGGTTTTACCCAGTCCCGGAGGGCCATGAAACAAGGTGTGGTCAAGGGCTTCTTTCCGTAAATTGGCAGCTTGAACAAAAATTTGAAGGTTTTCCAACACTTGATCTTGACCAGTAAAATCATCAAAAGTCAAGGGTCTTAACTTTCTTTCCACATCAATATCTTCTGGAGAAAAATGCTCGTTGGATGGATCTAGGTTTTCATTCATAACAAACAAATATAAAGAAAAAGCCTTTCTAAAAACAGAAAGGCTTTTCAATATTAATAAGATTTGTTTTTAATTTAAAATAGTGAACTCACAGCGTCTGTTGATATCATATTCCTCATCGGTACAAATACCTTCTTTAACACAATTGTTAAGTGGCTGCATTTCACCATAACCGATACTTTTTAAACGCTTTCTATCAATGCCTTGGCTAACCAAATACTCTAAGGTTGCCGCGGCTCTTCGTTTTGAAAGCTCTAAATTATATTGGTCTGGTCCGCGGGCATCAGTATGGGCAGACACCTCAATTTCCATAGACGGATATTTGTTCATTAAATCAACCAAAACATCTAACGTTCTAGCGGCATCATCCCGGATATTGGATTTATCAAAATCAAAATAAATTTTATCCAATTCCACCTGTACATCACCTTTTTCATTCTCTTTCACACGTTCTTCAGCATCAGCAAAAGATTCCAAAGACAAATAAATATTATGCTGTATTTTACCATTGCTATCGGTAGAAAATTCCACATCTTGTGGAATATACGCCTTGCGTGTTCCTCTCACTTTGTACTTTTTGTTAGGCTCAATTTTAAATAAATAATGAGCTGAATCTCCAACAATGGTATCTTGTATGACATTGCCTGCTTCATTGAACAAGGTGACTAGTGAACCAACCAGTAATTCTTTGCTGTTTTTATCTTGAACAATACCTTCTACTTGATATTTTGTCAATATGTTTTCTTCTCTGGTAAAGCTAAGTAGCCTATCATGACCCGATCTGTTTGATGACACAAAACCTTTGTCGTCTTTTTCCCTGATCACAAAGGCAAAATCATCCAAAGGGCTGTTTATGGAGCTTCCAAGGTTTACCGGTGTGTCAAAATTGCCGTTAACCATATTGCTTCTAAATACGTCCAACCCACCAAAGCCTTCATGACCATTTGATGAAAAATACAACACATTATAATCACTTATAAACGGGAATTGTTCTCTATGTTTGGTGTTTATTACAGGACCTAGATTTTCTGGTTCACCATAAGTACCATCATCATTAATGGCCACTTTATAAATATCAAAACTTCCTAAAGTACCCGGCATATCACTGGCAAAATAAAGCGTTTTCTCATCTTTGCTTAAAGCTGGATGTTCTGTACTATATGAATTTGATGTGAACGGCAATGCTGTAACATTTGTCCAATTGCCATCAACCAGCTCTGCTTTGTAAATCTTGATTTGGGCAATTTTATCATCATTGGTTCTTTTTCGGATAGTATTGGTCCGGTTAAAATACATGGTTTTACCATCTTTTGTGAATACAGCATTACTTTCATGGGCATCTGTATTAATAGCATCCGAAAATGGTGTGATGTCCTGTAACGTGCCATCATTAGCCATTGTTGCAGAATACAAATCCAGACACGGTAAATTATTCCAAGCATAGGTTGGTCTTTCCGTATTTCTTGTTGATGCAAATGCCACTTTATCATCTCCGTAGAAAGACAAGCCAAAGTCACTAAAAGAATTTTCTGTTTCTACCTGTTTCAAATTGAAATTGTGTGGCGTTGTATTTTTATTTTTTTCAATAAAGGTAGGTGTGTTTATGTCTCTATTATAATAAATACTTAAATATTTATCGGCATCTTTATAGTTTTCAACTCCTTTTAATGCTTGGGCATATCTAAAATAATATTCAAGATCAAGCGAATCTCCATAAGTTATAAATAACTCTCGATAGTTTTTTATGGCCTTTTGAAGATTGGCATTGTAATAATAACTGTCTGCCAAATTTTGAAGCACTTCTTGTGTGTGCTCTTTGGTTTCATAAATTTCGGCCGCTTGATTGTACGCTCTCATCTCAAAAAGCTTATCAGCTCTTTTAAGGGTTCCTTGTTGTGCCAATGCCATTCCTCCAAATAATAAAAGGCTTGCAAGTATGTATGTTTTTGTTTTCATAATTGTAATCATTTAAAATTAGAAGAATCTTGGTGAACGGTCATAGCCGCCTTTAAATCCAAATAAATCGACATTAAACAAAATGAATATTTCATGTGATCCCGAACTGTAGCTTGATAAGTTGGATGTTGTATAATCATAGGCATAACCAATTCTTAAGTCTGGCGTTACCCTAAAATTCACCAAGGCGCTAAGGGCATCACCCAATCTGTATCCTAAACCTGCTTCCAGTTTTTCATGGATCAGCACGTTAGCCGTAATATCCAAAGCCATCGGTGCCCCTTTGACGGCTTTAGCCATAAAAGCTGGTTTGAGTTTAAGATCTTCATTGATATCAAAAACATAACCTCCTGTAAGGAAATAATGTATGTTTTGAACCCCTGTAGCTTTAATGCCGTTTTCATCTTCAAGATGTTTGGTTGACAACATATTTGGGGCCGATAATCCTACATAATAATGATCGGAGAAGTAAAAAGCTCCTATTCCTAAATTAGGGAATGCTTTACTGATATTTTCATTGAAGGCAAAATCTGTACTTCTATCTCCAGATTGCAAATTAAATCCATCAAAATTGGCATCAAAAAACGTAAACCCTGCTTTTAAGCCCAATGACAATTTACTTTCCAAACCAACGGGCAATACATACGCAAAATCTGCGTACATATTGTTTTCCTTAACAATATCTCCAATGTTATCATTGGTAAACGATATGCCTAATTCAATTTTTTCATTGACAGGCGTATGAGCAAAAAAGGTTCCTGTTTTTGGGGCGCCTTCTACTCCAACCCATTGCGACCTGTAAAGGCCTCCTAAGTTTAATATCCCTTGGTCTGCCGTAGCGTAGGCCGGGTTAATGACACTCATATTGTACATATACTGTGTAAATTGAGGGTCTTGTTGAGCAAAGCCTTGTAGAGACACAAGTGTCAAACTTAACAAAGCAGCTATTTTATGATATATATTTAAAGTTTTCATTGTTCTTAAATTTTAATTTATCTATCAATTATCTGCTTAAGTATAAGCGACCTTGTTTTGGTTTGTTTTGTCCATCATTATAATTGAATATATAGAAATAAACTCCTACAGGCAATTTACCATTGCCTAAGCTTCCCGATTGATTGGAGGTTCCATCAAAACGAGGACTTGAAGCGGTTCCTTTATAAACCACAGTACCGTATCGGTTAAATATTTCTATTTCAAAATTAGGATACAGAATATCCAAGTTGTTATAATCAAACGTATCGTTGACACCGTCACCATTTGGAGAGAATCCATCTGGCAAGGCTATTTTACCACATGATGTCAAATCTGGTGTAACCGCTAAACGGATACTACTTTCACAACCAGTGGTTGCATCATACAATGCTGCATAATAGGTTGCGGCATTGACTAGAGCTGTACCACTTGATACTGTTGAACCATTTGTTGCAGAATCATACCAAACCACATTGTTTTGATTAGAATCATATTCTGAAATGTTCAGTGTTAAATCCATTATGGTAGGACTGTCATTGATACATAATTCCAGATTGGAATTACTTAATGTTGGTGTTGGTGTATCATGAATGGTAACATCAACTTGAACACTTTGAGAGGACTCACATCCGGAACTGTTTGTTTGTGTTGCAAAATAATCTTCTCCATCGGTTAACGCGTCTGTTGAACTTAAAGCGGTTGCCAAGGTAGAATCTGTATACCACGTTACGGTTCCTGACGCTGTTATTGTTGCATCTAAATCGGCAACCGTTGGATTATCAACCATACAGAATTCAGGACTAGCATCAACAATGGTTGGTGCCGAACTATCATTAACCGTTACCGTTATTTGAGCACTGGAATCTGGTGAACACGGCGATACCGCTGTAACTGTATAGGTATAAATACCACTGGTATCAACTGTTGGATCAAACATGCTGGTACCACTAGCCAATACTGGAGACCAAGTGCCTCCACTTTGTGCATCTGCACTTAAAAATGTGGCTAAATCTACGTTTCCATCAATCACGCAAATTGAAACGGCATTATCACTTCCTGCATTGGGTGCTTGTGTAACTGTTACATCAACATTACTTGTAAACGTTCCACATGCATTGGTTAATGTGTACGTATAGGTTCCTGAAGCATCAACCAACGGATCAAAAACCCCAGTACCACTAGCCATCGCTGGTGACCAAGTACCTCCTGAATCTGCACTTCCTAGAAGTGAAAATAAATCAGTAGTTCCATTATTACTGCACACATCCAACGTGGCATCCGTTCCTGCATTTAACGGAGCTTCAACTATGACCGTAATGATTGTGCTATCATCAGAACATGGAGCAGAAGCCGCTACATAATAAGTAAATTGATATGTGCCTGGCGTTACTGCTGTTGCATCAAAAATATTACCTGTTAAAGCACCTGTGGCATCTGTATCTTGCCAAACACCACCAGTATCTTGAGTGCCATCTAATCCTGTATTTAAATCTACTGCACTATCAGAGCTACAAACACTTATAGGTAACGGATTTCCCGCATTTGGTGTTTGATGGATGATGGCAATCACTTCAAATCGTGTTGAAGATTCACACCCTGAGATTGCGTCTGTTTGTGTTGCGTAATAGGTTTCACCATCAACCAAACTCGCTGTTCCGGCCAAAGGAGAACCTCCTGAAGCTTCATCATACCATTGTATTGAGGTTCCGGTTGCTGAAAGATCTGAAATAGTAGCACTATCACAAACCTCTTGTGGAGTTGAAGCTGTTGGAGCTGGTGTATCATTGATAACAATACTGACTGTTACCAACACATCATCACAAGAACCAATAGCTGCTACATCATACGTAAAATTATAAGTTCCAGAAGTAAGGCCGTCAATAGTAACCAAGTTACCATTTAATGCACCTGTTGAATCATCATCTGACCAAGTTCCCGTTTGATCTTCTCCTGTTAACAAGTCAAACAAGTCAACTGTTTGTCCCGTTGTTATGGAAGCCATACAAAATTCCATAGGTGCATTTGCAGTGCCCGATTCTGGTGCATCTTCTACGGTAACAACTACTGTAGAACTATTTGAACAACCATTCACGTCTGTTATGCTATATGTAAAATGGTACGAGCCAATTGTTAAAGTTGATAAATCTACATCACTTCCTGAAAGTGCTCCGGTACTGTCATCGTCTGTCCAAGTTCCTCCAGAATCTTCACCTGAAAGTTGTCCAAACAAATCCAGTGGTGAATTGGCAACCAAATCATTTTCACAAAATACTGCGGTTGTTGGGGTACCCGTATTTGGTTGAGGGTTTACTATAATTTGAACGGTTACATCTACATCTGAACAACTTCCAATATCTGGAACTGAATAGGTATAATTATAGGTTCCGCTGGTTAATCCTGAAATATCAATTGGATTGGTTACTGTTGCTCCCGATGTATCTGGGCCCGCATACCAAGTTCCGTTCATGTCTTGTGTTCCATCCAATAATGCAAATAAATCAAATGGGGAATTAGCTGTTACGTTTTCTTCGCAAACTTCAAATGGCGCAAGGGCATTACCCGAATCTGGCGCGTCCTCAACTGTAACAACAACGGTTGAACTGTTTGAACAGCCATTTACATCCGTTATGCTGTATGTGAAGTTATAGGTGCCAATTGTTAAAGCCGTCAAATCTACATCACTTCCAGTTAAAGCTCCAGTTGTATTATCATCTGTCCAGGTTCCTCCGGAATCCTCTCCTGAGAGTTGGGCAAAGAGATCCAATGGCGAATTGGCCGCCAAATCATTTTCACAAAATGTAGCTGGTGATGGAATACCTGTATTAGGTAGTGGATTTATGGTAACACTTACTGTAACCAACACATCATCACAACTTCCTATCGCATCCACATCATACGTGAAATTATATGTACCTGCTATCAATCCAGATAAATCTATTGGATTTGTAACGGTAGATCCAGAAGTATCAGTTCCTGCATACCAAGTTCCTGTTTGGTCTGCACCAGTCAATAAATCAAATAAATCATAGCTTGTTGGTGCACTTCCTTCGCAAAACTCTGGGAAAGTGCTCACAGGCGTTCCAGATTCTGGAGACGGTTCTACTGTTATGGTTATGGTTTCAGTATCTGAACAAGATCCATTATCGATAGTATAATTATAAGAATATGGGCTGCCAGCAACGGTAAAACTTGAAATATCTAAAGAGTTTGATATTGTTGTATTGCTTGCATCAGTCCAGGTTCCACTGTTATTATCTTGGGATCCATCCAAAGCATTAAACAAATCAAATGGAGAATTGTCTAATAAATCATTTTCACAGAAAACTTGGTTGACCGCATTTCCTGCATTAGGATCTGGTAAAACAACTACTTGAACAGTAGTTGATTCTTCAGGACAAGGATTTGGTGATAAATTCTGAGTATAGGTGAAATTATAAGTACCAATGCCAAGTGCGGACACATCAATAGGTGATGTAACAACAGGATCTGTACTTAGTGTCCCTTGGGTCCATTGTCCATTGGCATCTTCATTATCAATTAATGAAAATAAATCAAATGAAGTTGGCGCAGTTGACTCACAATAAGTTGCAGGATTTGATGCCGATGGTGTCCCTGAAGTAAATGTTTGGTAAATAGTAATCGACACATTTGAACTGCTTTCGGGACAAGCTCCATTGGATGGAACCGTATATGTAAAGGTATAAACACCTGCAGTAGTTAAAGTAGAAATATTAACAGTTCCCTGATATCCATTGGTTGTCGCTAAAGGACCTGACCAAGTTCCTGTTATATCTGGTGTTCCTCCTAATTCATTAAACAAATCAAAGGCACTTGTAGGTACACTATCTGAACAATAATCTAAACTTGCTGAAGTTCCTGGATCATTAGGATCATCAATGATAACTGTAACAGGAATTGCATGACTATCACAAAACACATCATCAATTTGAACATAATACGTGTTACCATCAATTAATGGGGTAGATAATGGCAATGCTGGAGGAATTGGATTTCCACCACCATCAACATTTTGATACCAGCTAACAGAAGATGATGTCCCTGTGTCTAAATCGCCTATAGTTGCATTGGCATCAGAACAGAATAGCTGTGGACTTGTTGGTGTTGGGTCGGCCGGTGAGCTAAAAATAGCTGTGGTTCCAATCTCTATCTGACTTTTACATCCTAGATTATCAACAAAAACTATAAAATAGTTGTTGGCTCCAGAAGGTAAAGGGTCTGAATTACTCGCCAAACTTGTTAAATTATAATCATTATAAACTTCAACTGAACCTCCAGGTGGAATGCTGCTAAACAAAGCATCATTAATATAGGTCTGAACTGTAGGATTCTCATTACTGCAATAAATGGCGTCTAAGTTTTGACCAGATTTGTTAACCTGAAAGTCTACCACTATAGAACCTCTTGTTGCACAAGAACCGGCATTGTCGTCAGCATAAAAAGTTCCCTCATAAACTAATTGGGAAGGACTCATTGCACTACCTCCGGTTAAAGAATTATACCAGACAATACCACCACCAGTATCAGTTGCATAATCATTACTTAAATCAGCAAACGTGTAACCAGATGCATCACAAATTGATGGGGTAGGATCATTAATTGTTGGGCATTGAGCATTTGCAGAAAATGCCGCCCAAATAAATACAAAACTATAAGTAACACAAGTTAATGCATACCTAATAAGGGATTTTGTTTTCATAGATTTGGTTTATTAGTTATGTTAGTTTTTATGCAAAAAATCACAATTACAAGTCATTATAATTTCAGACATTTTTTCTAACAGAGCGCAATTTAACGATTTTTTTTGTATTTCATCGATTTTTTTAAATTTTTTTCGAAAATACTTACAAGGCATAAAAAAAGAGCCCATTTTTTTAAATGGGCTCTTTTTATATAAGGTGTATTTTTATTTAATGCTGAAGCTCTTCTTCTCCTTCTTTTAAAGGAATGTTTTGAGGTACAAAGTCATCTTCATGTCCAGGCTTACTATAGTCATAAGACCAACGATATACATGCGGAATTTCTCCTGGCCAGTTGCCATGAATATGTTTAACAGGTGCAGTCCATTCCAGTGTTGTTGACTTCCAAGGATTTTGAGGTGCTTTCTTCCCAAAGAAAATACTGCTAAAAAAGTTATATAAATAAATAATTTGAACAGCTCCACCAATCAAAGCAAATATGGTAATTATAACATTCACATTAGCTAAATCGTCAAATAGCGGAAAATTTGTGTTGGTATAATAACGTCTTGGTAAACCTGCCATTCCAATAAAATGCATAGGAAAGAATACACCGTACGCACATATTGCTGTTACCCAGAAATGAATATAACCCAAGTTCTTATTCAACATGCGACCAAACATCTTAGGATACCAATGATAAATTCCTGCAAACATACCGTAAAGAGCCGATATACCCATTACTAAATGGAAGTGAGCTACTACAAAGTATGTATCATGTACATTAATATCTAAAGCACTATCACCAAGTATAATTCCTGTTAAACCACCTGTGATAAATGTTGATACAAAACCAATAGCAAACAACATGGCCGGGTTCATTTGTAAATTTCCTTTCCATAAGGTTGTAATCCAGTTAAACGCTTTTACAGCTGAAGGAATGGCAATCAACAAGGTTGTGAATGTAAATACAGATCCTAGGAATGGATTCATACCTGACACAAACATGTGGTGACCCCAAACTATTGTTGATAAAAAGGCAATGGCCAAAATGGAAGCTATCATGGCGCGATAGCCAAAAATTGGTTTACGAGAGTTTGTTGCCATAATCTCTGACACCAATCCCATTGCTGGCAAAATAACAATGTAAACCTCTGGATGGCCTAAGAACCAGAATAAATGCTCGAACAATACAGGTGAACCACCATGATAATGTAATACTTCACCTTGAATAAATATATCTGATAAGAAGAATGAGGTTCCAAAACTTCTATCCATGATCAATAATAGGGCCGCCGATAATAAAACCGGGAATGAAATGACTCCAATGACTGCTGTGATAAAGAACGTCCAGATAGTTAATGGAAGTCTTGTCATAGACATGCCTTTAGTACGTAAGTTTAAAACCGTAACAATATAGTTTAACGATCCCATTAGTGATGATGCAATGAAAATAGCCATAGAGACTAACCACAAAGTCATTCCTAAACCTGAACCACCTTGAGCCATTGGTAAGGCGCTTAAAGGAGGATAAATGGTCCATCCAGCAGCGGCTGGTCCGGCCTCAACAAACAATGAGATAACCATGACAACACTTGATAAGAAAAACAACCAATAGGAAATCATGTTTAAAAATCCTGATGCCATATCACGTGCACCAATTTGCAACGGTATTAATAAGTTACTAAAAGTACCACTCAATCCGGCTGTTAGCACAAAGAAAACCATTATGGTTCCATGTATGGTTACCAATGCTAAATAAATATCCGAACTCATAACACCATCTGGTGCCCATTTGCCCAATACGGCTTCAAACAGAACATTAGGTTGCTCTGGCCATGCTAATTGCATACGGAACATCATAGACATAAATACACCTATAACTCCCATGATAGTACCGGTAATAAGGTACTGCTTAGCAATCATCTTATGATCCTGACTAAAGATATATTTAGTTACAAAGGTTTCTTTGTGATGATGTCCGTGGTCTTCGTGAGCGTGAGTATCTTCGTGTGCTGACATAATCTTATATCGTATTTATCTTTTTAAATTTAATTAATTAGAGAGTTTTTGAAAACTTTTTGTTCCTTCATCCAAGCATCAAATTCTTCTTGACTTTCAACTACTATTTTCATTTGCATATTGTAATGTGATTTACCACAAATTTTATTACATAATAGTAAGTAGTTAAATTCATAGCGATCTAAAGGTTGTTCTCCTTTTGCTACTAATTCTTTACTTTTTTCAACTCTAATTTCATTAATATGAGCAACTTTTTCTTGTATTTCTGGTCTTTGGCGCATTTCAGCAGTTGTTACTGTTGGCGTAAAACCAAATTGGGTAATCATACCAGGAACACAGTTCATTTGAGCCCTAAAATGTGGCATGTAAGCTGAGTGCAACACATCTTGCGAACGCATTTTAAATAGTATTGGTCTACCTACCGGTAAATGCAATTCTTTGGTAATGACATCATCTTGTCCATAAGGATCTGCTTCATCAATTCCCAGAACGTTTGCACGATCAATATCAATTAAACGCACATTGGATTTTCCCAAGGTATTATCTTCACCGGCATATCGAGCTGTCCAGTTGAATTGCTGAGCATATAGCTCAATAACCATAGGGTCATCATCTTGATTGACGCCCATAATACTTATCCAAGTATTTAAACCATAAATAATGAGTCCTGCTAATACAATTACAGGTATAATTGTCCAAATAGCTTCCAATTTATTGTTATCAGCAAAAAACAATGCTTTTTTACCTTTTTCACCTTTGTATTTATAGGCAAAATAATACAGTAAAAATTGAGTGACTGTTTGTACAATGAAAATAAGCACCAAAGAGATAATCATTAAATTATCAATTTGAGGACCATGTTCTGATGCAGAATTGGACAATAATGGCAAGTCCCCCCATTTAACGAATGACACTATTGTAATACCATAAATGAACAATAAGAAGCCCATCATTAGATATCCATTTATTTTGTTGTCCTTATCGGTGGCAACTTGTGCATTTTCTACTTTAGCTTGGGCCAGATCAAAAATCTTAACCATTTGCCAGATGGCAACTAAAATAAATACTAAAACTATAATTGTTAATAAAGCAGTCATTGTTATCGTTCGTCTTTATTTAAATCTTAATTAATAATGGTAATGTTCACTTTCCTTAATAAAAGGGTTTCCTTCAGGACGTAAGTTTACTTTTGAAAGACCTGTTCCTACAACATAAATAAACAGTCCTAAGAAAAAGGCTATACTTGCTATTTCAGTAATTCCAAAAGAGTAATTAACCCCAACTGTAGATGGCATTACCAATAAGTATATATCAATATAATGTCCTACTAAAATGGCTATTCCGGCAATAACAATAAACCAAGGCACCCGTTTAAAGTCGCTGTTCATGAGTATCAATATTGGGAATACAAAATTAAGCACTAACATTCCAAAGAACAATAGGTTATATTCTTGTATACGCATGACAAAGTAAACCACTTCCTCGGGCATGTTAGCGTACCAAATAAGCATGAATTGGTCAAACCATAAATACGTCCAGAAAATACTAAAGGCAAACATGAATTTTCCCAAATCGTGCAAATGGCTATCGTTTATAAAACTAACAAGGCCTTTGCTTTTTAGGTATATGGTCACTAATGCTATAACTGTTATGGCAGACACAAACATACTGGCAAAAACATACCAAGCAAATAAGGTACTATACCAATGTGGTGTCATGGACATAAACCAATCCCAAGACATTAACGATTCTGTAATGATAAAAAATATTAAGAAAAATACGGATATCTTGAAGTTTTTGCGGTATGGGTTTAAATCTGTAGCCGACTCGTTCAAAGAGTTTTTTCTAGAGAAATAACGGTATAAGTTCCATCCTAACAAGTATACTATGGCCCTGATTACAAAGAACGGAAAATTAAGGAATCCTGATTTTCCTTGTAAAATTTTATCTTCGGCAACCAACTCGTGATTTTGCCAAGGATAAAAATGAGTGCCTGCTAAGATAACAAGTAAGACAACTATAATTGAACCTGGCAGTAAATAGGAAGTAATCCCTTCCATTACCCTAAACAGTACAGGAGACCAACCAGCTTGTGCTGCATATTGTATGGCATAAAATACCAAGGCTCCTAAAGCTATCATAAAAAAGAAAAACGCTGAAACTAATGTAGCAGACCATGGTTTGGTTTGCAATTGATGTAAAACATGTTCTAAATGGTTACCATGATGTTCTTGGTCCATTTGTGCCTCATGCTGTTCCATTGCTGCTGCTGCATAACCTTCTTCGCCTCGGGCTTGATCTACAAATGCTTCTTTATGCGTCTCGTCGTTTTCAGATAAGGCTGATTCACCCTCGTGGTGGCTATTTTGAGCCGCCAAAATTTCCTTTACATCGTCAACCGTTTTCGGTGTATTTAAAAACCCATAAGTTAAGCCTACAAGTCCTAACACCATAAGAACGATAGAAAATAATTTTAATTTACCAGATAGCTTGTACATACTAAAAATATATAATGCAGGTTATTTCTTTATTCTTTTGAAACATCTTTTTAAACCCTCTTTTAATGAGTTGTTTTATGCAATGTTTCGTTATTAGTTATCAATTTCAATTATTAAAAGGCTACTTAGCCGATCCTTCAAGCTTTTGTTTTAAATCCAACACATAGGATACAACTTCCCAACGTTCTTTTTCACTAAGCTGATTTTTGTAAGATCCCATGGCATTTTTGCCGTAGTATATCACATGATAAATACTTCCTTCTGTGATTGCTCTTGCAGGATCATCATATCTTGGAACACCTAAGATTTTTTCTCGCTTTACCAAGTTTCCTTGTCCGTCACCTTTTACACCATGGCATATTGCACAGTAGATATCAAAAAGTACTTTAGTTTTTTCCAAATCAACTTGAGTTGAATCCAGTGGACTTTTCAATGTTTCTTTAGCTAAGTTGTATCCCTCAGTAGTGTTTTCATATTCAAATAGGCTATGGCCCCTTGCTATGGTCCCTTCTGGAGACACTTGCGCTTCAATACCGTTGGCAAATGCTTTTGATTCACTATATGCTTCATACCCAACTGGGGCATACATATTTGGCATGTACTGATAGTTAGGCACAGAGTCTTTTTTGCAAGATGCAAAAGACGTTAAAATAACTGTCAATACTAATATTTTAATTAAGCTTTTCATAGTATTCATTAATGGGCTTTATCAACTAAATTAACTTCTACGGCTCCTGTCCCGTTAAGCAACTTTAACAGTTCGCTTTCATTTCCATCTACAGCTACTTCCATTAAGAAGTGGTCGTCTGTTGTTCTTGGATCTGGATTTTGTGGCTTTCTAAATGGCCATATTTTACTTCTTAGATAAAATGTGATAACCATTAAATGGGCCGCGAAAAATACCGTCAATTCAAACATAATAGGAATAAAAGCTGGCATGTTGTGAAAATAGCTAAAACTTGGCTTTCCACCTATATTTTGTGGCCAATCCTCAATCATCATATAGTTCATCATCAAGATAGCCACGGTAAGACCTGTTAATCCATATAGAAAAGAGGCAATGGCAATACGTGTTGGAGCTAACCCCATGGCTTTGTCCAATCCATGTACAGGAAAAGGTGTAAAGACCTCTTCAATATGATATTTTTCAGCTTTAACTTTCTTAACAGCTGACATCAATGTATCATCATCAGTATAAATAGCGTGTACAACTTTTGAAGATTCTTCCATACTACTATTTGTTTATTAATTTTTTAGCCTGTCCTGCCCAATCATCACGTTCTGCTCTTCCACGCAACGAACCCGAAATGGAATCAAACAAGTCATATTCTCTTTTGGTCATTTTACTTATTTGCTGATAAGAATAAATCCCTATATCATTTAAATGCAATTCTGTTTTTGGACCGATACCATTAATTTCTTGTAAGTGATCCTTTTTCTGTGTTGTTGGATCAAATTCACCAACATTTTCCAATAACAGCATAATCTCACCAGAATGCTTTTCGTGCTCTATGGCATCAAAAGAATCTTTTTGTGATGTTCTTTTATCTGTTGCAGTTCCTTCTAAACTTTTTCCTGCTTCTCTTAATCTCTTATAGCGTTCTCCTGAAGATTTCAATATGGTTTTAACTTCAGCTTGAGCAATCACAGGGAAGGTTCTTGCATACAGTAGGAACAACACAAAGAAAAATCCAATGGTTCCCATAAATATTCCAATATCAACAAATGTTGGAGAGAACATGGTCCATCCTGATGGTGTTCTACCTTTACTTAAATCAACCACGATAATATTGAAACGTTCAAACCACATCCCAATGTTAATAACCAAGGCCACAACAAATGTCCACATAATATTACGTCTCCATTTCTTAACCCATAAAGTCAATGGCACGATAAAGTTACAGGTAATCAAGGCCCAAAATGCCCACCAATATGGTCCTGTGGCAGCGCCATAAGACAAGTATGTGTAATTTTCATAAGAGCTACCGGAATACCAACCTATAAAGTATTCAGTGATATAAGCGATACTTACTATACCTCCGGTTAATATGATAACCTTATTCATGTACTCTATATGCAGCAATGTAATATAATCTTCAAGATTAGATACTTTACGCATGACGATCAATAATGTTTGTACCATGGCAAATCCCGAGAAAATAGCTCCTGCCACAAAGTAAGGAGGGAAAATGGTACTATGCCATCCAGGAACAACCGAAGTAGCGAAGTCAAACGATACAATGGTGTGTACAGATAGTACTAATGGTGTTGCCAATCCTGCCAAAACCAATGATACTTCTTCAAATCGTTGCCAATCTTTGGCTCGACCAGACCATCCAAAACTTAATAAGGTATATATTTTCTTTTGAAACGGTTTAACGGCACGATCACGAATCATGGCGAAATCAGGCAATAATCCTGTCCACCAGAATACCAATGATACCGATAGATATGTTGAGATTGCGAACACGTCCCAAAGCAATGGTGAGTTAAAGTTAACCCAAAGCGATCCGAATTGGTTTGGAATTGGCAATACCCAATACGCCAACCATGGACGCCCCATGTGAATGATTGGGAATAACCCGGCTTGAACCACCGCAAAAATAGTCATGGCCTCAGCAGAACGGTTTACTGCCATTCTCCACTTTTGACGGAACAATAATAGTACTGCAGAAATAAGCGTACCGGCGTGACCAATACCTACCCACCATACAAAGTTGGTGATATCCCAAGCCCATCCAATGGTTTTGTTTAATCCCCAAACTCCAATACCTGTAGATATGGTGTAAATAATACATCCTAATCCCCATAAAAAGGCAACTAGTGCAATAGAGAATACAATCCACCAAGATTTATTGGCTTTTCCCAAAACAGGCGCTCCAACATCAACACTAATGTCATGATAGGACTTTTCCCCAGTAACTAAAGGTTCTCTTATAGGTGCTTCGTAATGTGACGACATATTTATAAATAATTATCTTAATTCAAACGTTTATGATTCTGTTGTGTTTTTTACTTTAACCTGATACATAACATTAGGTTTGGTTCCTACGCTTTCCAATAGATGGTACATTCTATCGTCTTGAACCATTTCCACTATTTTAGAATCTTTATTATTAACATCTCCAAATACCATGGCACCATTGTTACAAGCAGCAGAACATGCTGTTTGGAACTCGCCATCTTTGACTTCGCGTCCGTCTCGTTTGGCATCTAAAATGGTTTTTTGTGTCATTTGGATACACATAGAGCATTTTTCCATAACACCACGAGAACGTACTACAACATCTGGATTTAAAACCATACGGCCTAAATCATCATTCATGTAGTAATCAAACTCATCATTCTCGTTATATAAGAACCAGTTGAAACGACGTACTTTGTAAGGGCAGTTATTGGCACAGTAACGCGTTCCTACGCAACGGTTATACGCCATATGGTTTTGGCCTTGTCTACCATGAGACGTAGCCGCAACCGGACATACCGTTTCGCAAGGCGCATGGTTACAGTGTTGACACATAACTGGTTGAAAAGCAACCTCTGGATTTTCATAGGATTGTCTTTCTACTTTTGAATACGGTTCAAAAGCTCCTAAGTTTTCAAGATCTTCCTGCTCTTCCTTAAAAGTATCATTTGATGAATAGTATCGGTCAATACGCAACCAGTGCATATCCCTAAATTTGCGTACTTCACGTTTTCCAACTACTGGTACGTTGTTTTCTGAATGGCAAGCAATCACACAAGCACCACAACCTGTACAGGCATTTAAATCTATTGATAAATTAAAGTGGTGTCCAATACTGGTGTCGTATCCTACCCAAATATCAGCATTTTTATCGCTGGTTGGAATTTCTTGATGGTCATAACTTACACCTTCTTTTTCGTTCCAGTGCTCTTTGTCTTTGGTGTTAAATATTTCTAGTGTAGTTTCCTTAATGATATCAGCCCTACCAGCCATTGTGTTTTGTAACTGAATACAAGCAAATTCATGTTCACCCGAAGCCAGCTCAACAGTAACGTCTTGAATAGGATTAAAGTTTTGATATAACTTATACGCATTAACACCTGTTTTCATTTCATCCTTGATACCTTTGGCTGTTCTACCATAACCAAGCGCCAATCCTACCGATCCTTTTGCTTGACCAGGTTGAATAATCACTGGTACTTTAAGAGTTGTTCCGTTGACGGTTACATTGGCATAACTACCATTTAAAGCACCATTGGAAACATGGGTATTGACCAAATCCAAGGCATCAGCATCAAATTTAGAAACCGTCAAATAGTTGTCCCAAGAAGTTCTTGTGATTGGGTCTGGGAATTCTTGTAACCAAGGGTTGTTGGCTTGTTGACCATCTCCCATTCCTATTTTGGTATAAAGTGTCAATTCTAAGGCGCTAGGTTTTACAGACGCGGCCAAAGCTCTAGCCGCATCTCCTGAAGGCATTTCTGCATTTTCTATTGCTGCTGTAGTATCCTCAGTTTCTGTAGCAATGGCACCTACAAATACACCATCATGCAAGGCTTGGTTAAATGAACTTCCATTTAAAATACCGGTTCCCCAAGTATCTTTAATGTAATCATGGTAAGACATGTCGTTACCAGTCCATTTTAACAAGGCCTCTTGAAATTGTCTTGTATTGAATAACGGACGAATAGTAGGTTGTGTTAAACTATAATGTCCTTTTTTGATTTCGGCATCACCCCAAGATTCTAAATAATGAGGAGCTGCTGCGATATATTGTGTTTCAGAAGATGTTTCATCTTCTTTCATTGAAAACGCAACAGATAATTCTGTATTCTTTAAGCCTTCAGCAAAATCAGACGCATTTGGCAATGTGTAGATTGGGTTAACACCACTCATGATAATGGCTCCAATTTTTCCTGCTTTCATATCAGAAATTAAGTCCATCACCGCCTTGTCACTACCTTGTCTAGATTTGATTGGTGTTGATTTATCAAAAACCTGACTGTTTAAATAGTCATTGATTTCAAGAACAACAGTTTGTGCATTGACATCTTGAATACCTGTAACCACAACACCTTTGCTTCCAGCTCTTTTTAATTGAGAAGCCGCCTTTTTAACAGCCTCATCAATAGCTTCTGGTAAACTTCCAGAAACAGAACCTCCAACAACATAGCTATATAATTTGGCCAATGCCATTTTTTGTTCGCTTGGCGTTAACGGCACACGTTTGTCTGCATTAGCACCTGTTAAAGACATATTAGATTCAAACTGAATATGTCTTGACATTTTGCCATTTTGTGGTACCCTGCTTTTTGAATATCCAGAATCAAAACCACCACCTTGCCAGTTTCCTAAGAAATCGGCACCAATAGACACAATGGTTTCAGCCTTTGAAAAATCATAATTTGGTAAAGCACGCTCGCCGTATTTTGCTTGATAAGCATCTAATGTCGCAGACTCAGAAACAGCATCATAAACAACATGGCGCACATTTCCGTATTTTTCTTTGAATTCAGCAATCAATCTGCTTGTTGAAGGACTGGCAAAAGTTTGTGTCAACAAAACAACATCTTTACCTGAATCTTTTAAGCTATTCAGTTTTTGAATAACATCAGCATCCAATTCTTCCCAAGAAATAGGACTTCCTTCTTTTCTAGGGCTTTGTACCCGCAAGCTGTCATATAATCCTAAAACCGATGCGTTTACTCTTGCATTGGCACCACCGTTAGCTTTAGCTAAAGTGTTTCTTTGGATTTTAATTGGACGACCTTCACGGGTTTTTACTAAAACACTCGCAAAATCATACCCATCTGCAATAGTAGTTGCATAATAGTTTGCCACACCAGGAATAATTTCCTCTGGTTGCACAACATAAGGGATGGATTTGATGACAGGTCCTTCACATGCGGCCAATGTAGCTGCCGCCGTACTAAACCCAACATATTTTAAGAAATCGCGACGGGTTGTTGAAGACGCACCCAAATCTTTATTGCCTAAAAATTCATCGGTTGGTATTTCTTCTACAAACTCGTTTTGTTTTAGCGCCTCAACAATAGAGCTGTTTTCGTTAAGCTCCTCAACACTTTTCCAGTATTTCTTGTTTGATGACATATTATAATTGAATTACTTCTTAATAAATTAATAATGACACTTACCACATTCCAAACCACCCATTTGCGCTTCGGTCAGTTCTTCAACACCATACTTTTTAGATAACTCTTCGTGTATTTTTTTGTAATAGCCGTTATCTTTCATGTTTACGTTTGTTGTTCTGTGACAGTTAATACACCAACCCATAGTTAATGGCGCAAACTGGCTCACAACTTCCATTTCTTGAACAGGGCCATGACATGTTTGGCATTCTACACCAGCAACCGTAACGTGCTGTGAATGGTTAAAGTAAACAAAGTCTGGTAGATTATGGATTCTGACCCATTTTACAGGTTGCGATTCACCTGTATATTTTTGTTGCGCATCATCCCATCCTGCTGCTGCATATAATTTTTTGATTTCACCATCATAAAACTCTTTGGTGTATTCCAAAGATGTTTCCCCTTTGTATTCATAAATTGATTTATGACAGTTCATACACACATTTAATGATGGAATTCCTGATGTTTTACTGACCCTTGCAGAAGAGTGACAGTATTTACAATCTATACCATTATCTCCGGCATGAATTTTATGTGAAAAATGTATTGGCTGAACAGGCTGGTATCCTTGGTCAACACCTATTTGCATCATATATCCATATACATAATAAGCACTGGCCAACATAAGAAAAATAACGGTAACCAATACTAAAAATTGATTTTGTGCAAATGCTTTCCAAAGTGGAGTACGCTGTGTTTCTGGTAGCTCAATGTCTTTTGCTGCAGCAAAACGACGCAATGTTTTGTTAACCAAGTACAATCCAGAAGCCAACAATAAAAATAAAATAGCAAGTGCCCCTAAAATAATATTATTTGAAATACTTGATCCGTCTGTCTTTTGTGTTGTTGTGGTAGCCGTAGTTTGAGCTACAGCTGGCGCTGGCTTCTCTTGAGCTGTATAGGCTAAAATGTCATCAATATCCGCGTTGGATAATTGAGGAAATGCCGTCATGGCAGTTTGCCCATTCTCATTGTAAATTTTATTGGCATAGGCATCACCAGATTTAATGACACCCGCACTATTGTGAACCCAATCATAAATCCATTCCCTACCTAAACCGGCATCATTTGCTATGCGCTCTTCAATATTACGCAAGGCTGGCCCAGTCATCTTTTTATCTAACTGGTGGCAAGCTGCACAATTGGCATTAAATAATGTTTTTCCTTTTGCTGGATCTCCTTCCTGAGCTGAAAGTGAGGTTGAGAACGCTAATAAAATAATTAAACCTAAACACAAAATACTTGTGTTTAATCTACAGTGAGTCACCTGTCTCATATTATTGGTTGAATTAACATCTAAACTTTGGTATGATTTTTTCTATATAAAAGAAAAAAACACAGTTACAAAAACGTACGCAAAAGTAATATTTAATGTCGATTTGAGAAACGCCGTTAAGCGATAATTAATAATTTAGAGAGATTCTAAATAATAAATTGCAGGACATTTAAGTTAATAACTTTTACATTTGTAACAAATATAATTAAAAATGAAAACATTGAATTTGAAAATTAGCCTGTTAGCTTTATTTTGTTATGGTGCATTTGCAACCTATGGTTATGCACAACAAGGAATCGTTACCATAAATCAAGATAAAAATATTGAGACATTGTTGAACCTGAAAAAGGAAATTAACAAAAACTCAACAGATCGCTACAAAATACAAGTGTATTCTGGTAATCGATCCGAAGCGGAAACGACCCAATCCAAATTTAACTCTAGCTATCCCGATTGGCGTTCAACCATTGTTTATGAATATCCTAATTTTAAAATTTGGGCCGGCAGTTTTACAACACGATTAGAAGCAGACAGAGCCTTAAAAGAAGTCAAACACACATTTCCGGGCGCTTTTATTTTCAAACCCAAAAAAGACTTCAAATAATTTTCTTAGCTCATTATATTTCAAAAAAAATCCTCAATGCTATTGAGGATTTTTTTATCTATTAATTTAAACTCTATTTCAGTTTCTTTTTAACTTCAACTTCATGGAAGGCTTCTATAATATCACCTTCTTTAATGTCGTTGTAGTTTTTGATTTGCATACCGCAGTCATATCCTTTGGCCACTTCTTTAACATCATCTTTAAATCGTTTTAAAGAAGCCAACTCTCCGGTAAAGACAACCACACCATCTCTAATTAAACGAATGCCAGAATTTCTGAATATTTTTCCATTGGTTACCATACATCCTGCAATGGTACCAACTTTTGACACTTTAAAGATTTCCCTGATTTCAGCAGTACCCGTAATTTCTTCCTTGAGCTCTGGCGATAACATACCTTCCATAGCATCTTTAAGGTCGTTAATGGCATCATAGATAATGGAGTAAGTCCTAATGTCTATTTCTTCCTTATCAGCAATTGCCCTGGCATTTCCAACAGGACGCACATTGAATCCTACAATAATGGCATCTGAAGCTGAAGCCAGCAATACATCGCTTTCTGTAATGGCTCCAACACCTTTGTGTAAAATATTGACTTGTATTTCTTCGGTTGATAATTTCTGGAACGAGTCTGTCAACGCTTCAACAGAACCATCCACATCACCTTTAAGAATGATATTAAGCTCTTGGAAATCTCCTAGCGCAATACGTCGTCCAATTTCATCAAGGGTAATATGCCGTTGTGTACGTACGGATTGCTCACGTTGTAATTGGGCCCGTTTGGCAGCGATTTGTTTGGCTTCACGTTCATCTTGGAACACGTTAAACTTATCGCCCGCTTGTGGTGCGCCATCCAAACCTAAAATAGATACCGGTGTAGAAGGTCCAGCTTCGGCAACATTATTACCACGTTCATCTTGCATGGCTTTTACTTTACCGCTATTCTTACCTGCTAGCACATAATCGCCAATTCTAAGCGTTCCCGCTTGAACCAATATGGTAGAAATATAACCGCGTCCTTTATCTAAATAAGCCTCAACTACAGTACCACTTGCTGGTTTATCAGGATTTGCTTTAAGCTCTAACAACTCAGCCTCAAGCAACACTTTTTCAAGTAGTTCCTTAACGCCTGTTCCTTGTTTTGCTGAAATATCATGTGATTGGATTTTTCCGCCCCAATCCTCTACCAATAAATTCATTTGCGCCAATCCTTCTTTGATCTTATCAGGATTTGCATCAGGTTTGTCAATTTTATTGATAGCGAAAACAATTGGCACACTGGCAGCTTGCGCATGTGCAATGGCCTCTTTGGTTTGCGGCATAATATCATCATCTGCGGCAACCACAATAATGGCCAAATCGGTTACTTGGGCACCACGGGCACGCATAGCAGTAAACGCCTCGTGACCTGGTGTATCCAAAAATGCTATTTTTTGTCCGTTATCAAGTTCCACACCATAGGCACCAATGTGCTGGGTGATACCTCCTGATTCTCCGGCTATCACATTTTCTTTACGAATATAATCCAGAAGTGATGTTTTCCCATGATCTACGTGTCCCATAACGGTAACAATAGGTGCACGGGGTTTTAAATCTTCTTCTCTATCTTCCTCTTCTTCAATGGATTCTTCAATGTCGGCAGTAACAAACTCCACCTGATAACCAAACTCATCGGCTACAATGCTTAATGTTTCAGCATCTAAACGTTGGTTCATGGTTACCATCATACCCAGTGACATACAAGCCGAAATGATTTGCGTAACAGGTACGTCCATCATAGTTGCAACTTCACTAGCAGTAACAAATTCGGTTACTTTAAGGATTTTACTATCAGCTGCTTCTGCTTGAAGGTCTTTTTCTGTTTGCTCTCTATGGTGTTCGCGTTTTTCTCTTCGGTATTTTGCCCCTTTGCCTTTGCTGGATTTTCCTTGAAGTTTTTCAAGGGTCTCCCTTACTTGCTTTTGAACATCTTCCTCACTAGGCTCTTCTTTTATAATTGGACGCCTTCCGCCTCCTTTGTTTCCTTTAAACCTATCATTACCACGATTTGGTCCGTCAGATTTTGGAGAACCTGGTTTGTCGCTTCCCGGTTGGGCACCTCCAACTTTGCTGATACGACGACGTTTTCTTTTGTTGGTATTATCAGATGGTTTCCCATCTGCTTTCTTGTCCTCTTTCTTTTTCTTTGGCCTATTGAATTGTGATAAATCAATTTTATCTCCAGAAATTTTAGGCCCAGACAGTTTTTGATATTTAGTCTCTACCTTTTCTTCAGGAATTTGAACGCCATCGTCATTAACTATATTAGGCTCTGAAGGTTTTTTGCTTTCTTCAGTAGGCTTGTCTTGTTTGCTTACTTTAGGTTCCGGAGCAACAACATCTTCTTTAGGCTTAGCGTCATCTTGTATTTTTGCGACTTCCTCTTGAACCTCTTCTTTTTTTTCTGGAATTTTGGCTTCGGCTTTTTTTGGCTCTAAATCTATTTTCCCAACTTGCTTTGGTTTTGATATTGTCTTTGAAGCCTTTATGATTTCCTCTTTTTTTGCCTCCTCTTTCTGTTTTTCCTCAAGCTCTCGTTCACGTTGTTCACGTAGAATCTCTTTCTCTTTTTGTTTGGCTTCACCTACCTCTTTAGACGCCACTTTTTTACTGGCATCCGTTTCAAATTCATTGGACAGTATATCGTATACTTCCTCAGAAATTTTTGTAGTAGGTCGCTTATCGATTTCAATACCTTTGGATTCCAAAAAATCCACAGCACGATCGATAGAGATGTTTAATTCACGTAATACTTTATTTAATCTAATTGTTTCAGCCATAAATTGCCTTTAATATATCAAATATAAGCGTTATTCCAAATATATGTCTTATTCTTCAAATTCTTCTCTCAGAATTCTTATAACGTCTTTTATTGTTTCTTCTTCTAAATCTGTTCTTTTTACTAAATCATCCACATCCTGTTCCAAAATACTTTTTGCAGTATCAAGGCCAGCCTTGCTAAATTCTTCTATAATCCAACCTTCTATTTCATCGGTGAATTCTGATAATTCAACATCCTCTTCGGCGCCTTCTCTAAACACATCAATTTCGTATCCTGTCAATTGGCCTGCCAAACGAATGTTATGACCGCCTCTACCAATGGCCTTACTAACTTCTTCTGGTTTTAAAATAACCTCAGCACGTTTGGTGTCTTCATTGATTTTTATGGAAGTCACTCTCGCTGGGCTCAAAGCTCTTGTGATGTACAATTGCAAATTGTTGGTATAATTAATAACATCAATGTTTTCATTGCCCAATTCGCGAACAATACCATGAATTCTAGATCCTTTCATCCCTACACAAGCACCGACAGGGTCTATTCTATCATCATAAGAGTCTACGGCTACTTTTGCTTTTTCACCGGGAATTCTTACCACGTTTTTAATAGTAATCAATCCATCAAAAACTTCTGGGATTTCTTGTTCAAACAGTTTCTCTAAAAACACAGGGGAGCTTCTTGACATGATGATAGCCGGTTTGGCTCCTTTAAGTTCCACACTGTCAATAACACCTCTTACGTTGTCTCCTTTTCTGAAAAAGTCTGACGGGATTTGTTTGTCTTTTGGCAAGATAATCTCATTGCCCTCATCGTCCAACAAAATAACTGCTCTATGACGAATATGGTGAACCTCTGCGGTGTAAATCTCTCCTACTAAATCCTTAAATTGTTTGTAGATTATGGTATTGTCGTGTTCGTGGATTTTAGAGATCAAATTTTGACGCAACGCTAAAATAGCACGTCGCCCTAAATCAGCCAGTTTCACTTCTTCAGACACATCTTCGCCAACTTCAAAATCAGGCTCTATTTTACGTGCTTCAGACAATGAAATTTCTTGATTGGGCTCTTCAACTTCACCATCAGCAACCACAACACGGTTTCTCCAAATTTCTAAATCGCCTTTATCTGGATTTACAATAATATCAAAATTATCATCATCGCCAAACTTCTTTTTTAGGGCACTTCTAAAGACATCCTCTAAAATAGCCATTAACGTTACACGATCAATTAACTTATCGTCTTTGAATTCTGAAAACGATTCAATTAACGCAATATTCTCCATAACTCTTTTTGAATTAAAATTTAATCATCACTTTTGCTTCTACAATATCACTGTAAGCTATCACAGCTTCCTTTTTCACGGTTACCTTACCTTTACCTACAGGTTTTGGCTCCCTAACTTTCCATTCCAATGAAATACCTTCATCTGAGGTATCTTTAAGGATTCCTTCTATGTTATCTGAAGTTGTTTTTACTTCAAGGGTTCTTCCTATATTTTTGTTGTACTGTCTGTTATTGACTATTGGCGAGGTTGCTCCTGCTGAGGCCACTTCTAGGGCAAAATCTGTTTCTTCCCTGTCCAGATTGTGCTCAATGGCTCTACTTACAAACATACAGTCCTCAACACTTACGCCTTTGTCTCCGTCAATAATAATTTTTATTCGGTTGTCTTCAGAAATGGTCATTTCTATCAGAAACAAATCGGTTCGTTCTTCCAGTGCCTTATTGAGTAACTCTTTTACTGTGGTTTTAAACATTTTTATTATGAAAAGAGGGGACTTTTTGTCCCCTCATATTTCTTTTTTGCCTTACAACGCCGCAAATATATAAAATTTTTAATTGATTTTTAAAGTAATATTCATAAATTTATGATTGATATACCACGAAAAATATGAAAAAAATACTTGTCCCAACAGATTTTTCCGAACAAGCCGAAAACGCCTTGAAAGTGGCCGCTCAATTGGCAATAAAGCACAAATGTGATCTTTATTTGCTTCATACATTAGAAATGCCTTTACACAAAGTTGACCCTTTGAGCTCCTATCAAAATCTGCCAGAAGCCATGTACTTTATGAAACTGGCCCATAAACATTTTGAAGGCTTATTAGCAAAAGACTATCTTAAAGGCATCAATGTCCATGAAATTGTAGAGTTTCACGAACCCTTTAAAGGTGTATATCAAGTATGCAAAAAGCACAAAATTGATTTAATTGTCATGGGGTCTCACGGTGCCAACGGGTTTAGGGAATTGCTCATCGGCTCCAATACTGAAAAAGTAGTACGTACCTCAGAAGTCCCTGTACTGGTCATTAAAAAGGAACATCCTGTTTTTAATGTTGACCATTTTGTGTTTGCATCCAATTTTAAGGACAAGTACAAAGCTCCTTTTGAAAAAGCAATAGCCATTTCAAAACTATTAAACGCTAAAATACATTTGCTCTTTGTGAACACGGCTAGTGATTTTATGACCACAGAAGAAGCAGAAACCCTAATAAAAACATTTGTAAAAGGTTTTGGTTTTGAAAACTACACAGTTAACATATACAATGACATTAGCGTAGAAAAAGGGATTATGAATTTCTCACAAGGTATAGCCGCAGATTTAATTGGCATGTGCACCCATGGCAGACAAGGTCTGTCCCATTTTTTTAATGGCAGCATAAGCGAGGATTTGGTTAACCATGCCAAACGCCCTGTAATAACCTTTAAAATTGAATGATTTTTGAATTAATTTATAATAAAACAAAAAGTCTCAACTCCAAAAATGAAGAATTGAGACTTTTTTGTTGGCCTACTAGGGCTCGAACCTAGACTCTTCTGGACCAAAACCAGACGTGTTGCCAGTTACACCATAGGCCAATGTGTAATTGAGGGTGCAAATTTAGCACAAAGTTTTATTTGCACAAGTATTTTTTTGAAAATAATTATGCGAATCATGGGGTTTTCTTGAAAAACCAAAGGGGGTTATTAGGCACCTGCTTGCCAATTAGGCAATAAACAATGTTCTATTTCTGTTCAATTATGTTAACACAAACTAAATACTTATACCTCATTTCATATTTATTGTTAAATTCGCCATTGTAAAAAACATGAACAGATGACATATTTCAACTTTAAAAAATGGAACACCTTAACGGGGTGGTTCACTTTTTTAATAGCTTTTATAGTATATGGCTCAACTATTGAACCTACAGTGAGTTTTTGGGACTGTGGAGAGTTTATTGTTACCTCCTCGAAATTAGAGGTTGGCCATCCACCTGGAGCACCATTGTTTCAAATGTTTGGGGCGTTTTTCTCGTTATTTGCTTTTGGCAACAATCAACTCATTGCCACAATGATCAACCTAATGAGTGCAATGGCCAGCGCCTTTACCATCATGTTTATGTTTTGGTCCATTACCTTATTATTAAAAAAATTGGTCATTCAAAAAAAGGAATTGACCCAACAAAAAGCATTGGCTATCCTTGGTAGCGGTTTAGTAGGCAGTTTAGCGTTTACATTTACAGATTCTTTTTGGTTTAATGCTGTTGAGGCCGAAGTGTATGCCATGGCCACTTTAATTATGGCCGTACTATTTTGGGCTGCATTACGCTGGGAACAAGATATGAACAAACCAAGGGGAAACCGGTGGCTTATTTTCATTTCCTTTATCATTGGTTTGTCATTTGGCGTCCATTTTATGGGATTGTTGACCATTCCGGCTATTGGACTTATTTACTTCTTTAAAAATTACAAGACCATTACCGTTAAAAACTTCATTATCGCCAATGTGGTTTCTGTGGCCATTCTATTGTTTATTTTTAAGTTATTGGCTCCAAACTTATTGCGCTATTTTAGTGCGTTTGAAATCTTTTTTGTGAATTCCATTGGGCTTCCTTTTAATTCAGGTTCCATTATCGCAGGATTGCTTTTGGTTGCCCTTATTTACTACGGAATAAAATATACTCGCAAAAAAAATTATGTACATCTCAATACTGCCATTCTTTGTATTACCTTCATTATAATAGGATTTTCTTCTTGGACGCTATTGCCCATTCGTGCCAATGCCAATGTAGTGATTAATGAAAATAATCCGTCCAGTGCCCGGGAATTGTTAGCGTATTACAATTTAGAGCAATATCCCGAAACCCATTTGTTTTATGGTCCTTTGTTCACTGATCAATATGCGTATCTAGATGAAAAAAATCCGTATGTTGATGATAAACCCAAATATGAAAAAGACGAGAAAAAAGGGGAATACGTTATTGTAAACGATTATAAAAACGCCAAACAAAATTACAACTCCAAGCAGTCGGCCATTCTTCCGCGTATGTGGAGCACGGAACATGCTGCCAATTACATGATGTTTTCTGGGTATTTGGATTTTAAATTAAAACCGGAATATCAAATGCAGAATGAGCTTAGAACAGCCGTTTCGCAATTTAAAAACGATGTTGCCAAAGGCAATGTGGATTATGACGATTATAATAATTTTTTAAAGCGCTACAAAAACTACATCGATGTTGAAAAACCGTCACTTGGCAGTAATATAGCCTTTATGTTGGAATACCAATTGGGATATATGTACTGGCGTTATTTTATGTGGAATTTTGTAGGCCGTCAAGATGATATACAAGGGCGGATGGACAACCACGGCAATTGGATAAGCGGCATCAAACCCATTGATGAATGGCATTTGGGACTCTCCCAAGATAATTTGCCAAGCGATGTTAAAAACAACAAGGCCAGGAACACCTATTACTTTTTACCACTTATTCTTGGTTTGATCGGTTTGTTCTTTTTGTTTAACAAAGACAAAAAACTATTTTGGACCATGTTGGTGTTCTTCCTGTTTACAGGACTTGCCATACAGTTTTACACCAATGTCCGTCCATTTGAACCACGTGAACGGGATTACTCAGTGGTAGGCTCCTTTTATGTGTTTGCCCTTTGGATAGGGTTTGGGGTTTATGCCATTTTTGACAGTTTAAAAAAATACACCTCAACAAAAATGTTGGCGCCAGCCATAACCATTGTTTGTTTGGTATTAGTACCGGGAATTTTAGCGGCCAATAACTGGGATGACCATGACCGATCTGATAAATATACCGCCAAATCCATGGCAAAAATGTATCTAGACTCCTGTGCTAAAGACGGCATTTTATTTTCCATAGGTGATAATGATACCTTCGCGCTCTGGTATGCCCAAGAAATTGAAGGCTACAGAACCGATGTAAGGGTGGTTAATACCAGCTTGTTCCAAACCGATTGGTATATTGACCAAATGAAACGCAAGTCTTACGATAGCGACCCTATTCCTTCGCAACTCACACATGACCAATACAAATATGGAACACGGGATTATATTATCAAAGAACCTATTGTTAAGGATACTATTGACGTCAAGGAGTTTTTAAATTTTATTACTAGCGATAATCCCAGAACAAAATATAAATATGTGTTGGAGCAACAAGGCGTTGATGTTAGTTCCATTAGGAGACAAGATTTAAATGCCAATTATCTGCCTACAGAAAATGTGCGGATTCCAGTTAATAAAGAAAATGCTTTAGAATCTGGTATTGTAAAACCTAAAGATGCCGACAAAATCGTGCCTTACATTGATATCAAAATTAAAGAAGGCGCGCTCTACAAAAACCGATTACTCATGTTGGATATAGTAGCCAATAACGATTGGAAACGCCCTATATATTTCACTGGGGGAAGCTTTGGGGATGACGATTATCTGTGGATGAAAGATTACTTACAGTTGGATGGTATGTGCTATAAATTGGTGCCCATTAAAACACCTGTTGACAAAGCCAATCCATTTGATATGGGCCGCGTAGACTCAGACCTTATGTACAACAAAGTCATCCATTGGGATTGGGGCAACAGCGGAAAAGACATTTATCATGATCCTGAAACACGCAAAAACTCCATTTCTTACAGAGGTAATCTTGCTAGATTAATGGAGCAGTTAATCAATGAGAAGAAACTTGATAAAGCTGAAGAAATTGCTGATATAGCCATGAAAAACATGCCTGTAGATTACTATGGTTACTACACACTTTTAGAACCTTATATCAGTGCCTATTATGAAGTGGGTGCTAAAGAAAAAGCCCAGGCATTATTTAAAGATGTGGCTAAAAAATATCAAGAAAACCTAACGTATTACAGCGGTTTGACAAAAGATAATCAAGAACGATTGTTTGAAGATATTTATACCGATATACAACGCTATAAAAGTTTAGTGGATGTCCTTATAGAATATGATAGGGACTTTGCCAAAACCGAAAGCGAAGTGTTTAATAATTATTTAAGATTATTCAGACATTTTTATGATAGTGAAGGCTCGGATGAAGAACAGGTAGACAAAGACATTCCAGATACAACTACCATTATGCCAGACGCTGGTTTGATGCCTGAAAATGGGCAATAATCTTAAAACTGTGTTAGTTAAGCGATAGAACAAAACATGAGTTTAGTTCCTGTAAAAACCCCTTTGATGGTTAAAAAAATGTTCCCAAACTATGTTTGGGACATCAACACTCATGACAAGGTTATTTACCTGACTTTTGATGACGGTCCCACACCGGACATTACAGAATGGACCCTTGAGACCTTAAAAAAGTATGATGCCAAAGCCACTTTTTTTTGTATAGGCAATAATATAGAAAATCACCCAAATATTGTCCGAGAAATCGTAAAAGAAGGGCATTCCATAGGCAACCATACTTATAACCATTTAAAAGGCTGGAAAACCAAAACTTCAGACTATTTAAGCAATGTTAACCTTTGCCAGTCTGTTCTCAAATCCCAAATCTCAAATCCTAAAAACCACCATTCAACAACTGTTAATCTATTCCGCCCACCTTACGGACGCATAAAACCCAAACAAGCCAAAAAACTAATGGCATTAGGCTATCGTATCGTTATGTGGGACGTGTTATCATTTGATTGGGACAAAAACATATCGCAAGAAACTTGTTTTGAAAATATTAAAGAAAATGCCACAAACGGAAGTATCATTGTATTTCACGACAGCATAAAAGCTTCCAAAAACATGATGTATGCCTTACCAAAAGTCTTGGATTATTACGGCAAACAGGGATATGCGTTTAAGCCGCTTGCAGTTTAAAGATACTGCTTAATGATGCCTATCAAGGTATTGGCATCTTGCTCACCACTTTGGCGCCATTTCATTTCACCGTTTTTATAAATAATCAATGTGGGCAGGCCTTTAACTCTAAGAGCTTCGGCTAGCTCTTGGTTCTTCTCAACGTCAATTTTAATTACCTTAGCCTTATCACCCAGCGCCGCTGCCACATCTCTTAATACCGGATGCATAGCTGTAGATTGGTCATTCCATTCCGTAAAAAAATCCAACAAAACAGGAATGTCTATATCTATTAGTTCCCCAAATTTTGACATACTTTATTGTTTATTAGTCAAATGTACTTATACAAACCTACGTTTTTTTTTAATATTATAAATACACAAGCTATTTATAATACAATCATCAATCCATTATTATAAAAATACACAATTTCTTTATAACTACAACACGCACGCAATATTATGCAACCCTAGGCTTTTTTTTAAGTTGAATAACCGTTATTTCTGGCCATATACCAACACGCCCAGGAAAGGCGTGGTAGCCAAAGCCCCTGTTCACATTAATGTACCTGCCAAACTCAGAATACAACCCTGCCCATTGTTTGTATACGTACTTGGAAGGACTCCATCTAAAATACCCTGGTATTTCAATACCCATCTGCAAGCCATGGGTATGACCACTCAACGTTAAATGGTAATTAAAATCATCTTTTTTTACTTTTAATTCCCAATGCGACGGGTCATGCGACATGAGTATTTTAAAATCGTCTTTATTGACGCCTTCTGAAGCTTTCTTTAAATCACCGGCTTTATTAAAGCCTTTTCCCCAGTTTTCTATCCCTATCAATGCGATTTTTTGTCCGTCTTTTTCAATATAACGGTGTTCGTTCAACAATAAGTCAAATCCTATTTTTGGATGAATATCCTTTACTGCCTGGAAATTTTTTGCTTTATCTGCTTCGTTCTTCCATTCAACATAATCACCATAATCATGATTTCCTAAAATTGAAAATTTTCCGTAAGGTGCTTCAAAATTACCAAAGGCCTCCATCCATGCATCCATTTCATCGGCTTTGTTGTTTACAATGTCGCCTGTAAAAAGCAAAAGATCGGATTGCTGTTCCTTTATTAAATCAATACCATACTGGATTTTTTCGCGGTTGGTAAAACTTCCAGAATGGATGTCTGATATTTGCGTGATGGTAAAGCCATCAAACGCTTCGGGCAGATCCTCAAACTCCAATTGATACTTCAACACCTTGTAATTGTATCGCCCTTGAATGATTCCGTAGATAAATGAAGCAAACGGAATAGCTGCCAACCCTAAGGCCAATCTGGATACAAACAAGCGCCTGCTGGCTATGGGCTGAGTAGGACCAGAAGACACATATGAAAACAGTTTTTGAATAACACGTACAACGTCTTCTCCAAACATGACCAACAGCATAACTACTTTAGGAACAAAAAATGTCAACACCAACCCCAAAGCCATTTGAAAAGCTTTGGTTTGCCCGGCGGATCTTGGCGTTGTAAGCAACACGTAAAACAAATTGATATAGATAGCAAGCGCAACCAGTATCCAAATAATTCGTATGTATCTGTTCTTTGTAATGGTTTTTAATGCCTGAAACGCATAAAACTCAACAATAAGAAATAATAAAGAAAATATGATAAGCGCCACAATAAAACGAGACATAGACTTTTTTGTCAAATTTAAAAACTAAAGAACACAATTTTGTACAATTTAATGTAAGATTAACAATTTATTTTCATGGAAAAACACCTCTTATCTTTCACAATATCAAAAAGAAACCAATATTTAAAAAATGATTGGTATCAATTTATCAGATTATTTAGCGTTTGAATTAATTTCTATTCGCCAGATAAGTTTTGTAGATTTATACACTCAATAAAAAAACATCCATGTCAGACCAAAAACGCCTTTTTTTAGTAGATGCCTATGCATTGATTTTCCGCGGATATTACGCCTTTATAAAAAATCCCAGAATAAACTCCAAAGGAACAGATACCTCAGCCATTATGGGCTTTATGAATTCTCTTTTGGATGTCATAAAACGCGAACGCCCAGACCACTTGGCTGTTTGTTTTGATAAGGGTGGCAGTGTAGATCGCGTTGAAATGTTTGAAGCTTACAAAGCTAACCGAGATGAAACCCCCGAAGCCATTAAAATAGCCGTGCCCTACATTCATGATATTTTAGAGGCCATGCACATCCCCATTATGGTCAAGGAAGGTTTCGAGGCCGATGATGTTATAGGCACCCTATCCAAGCAGGCTGAAAAAGAAGGCTATCAAACCTTTATGGTAACACCTGACAAGGATTTTGCGCAGTTAGTGACCGAAAACGTGTTTATGTACCGCCCCAAATCGTTTGGTGGTGGTTATGAAACTTGGGGCATTGAAGAAGTAAAAAAGAAATTTGAAGTAGAAAACCCCTTACAGGTCATTGACTTTTTGGGCATGATGGGCGATTCCAGTGATAATATACCAGGATTGCCAGGTGTAGGCGAAAAAACAGCAAAAAAGTTTATTGCCCAATATGGCAGTATGGAAAATTTGTTGGCCAATACCCATGAGCTAAAAGGCAAAATGAAAGAGAACATTGAAGCCAATAAAGAGCTTGGTATGCTTTCAAAAAAATTGGCAACCATTATGCTGGATGTCCCTGTTGAATTTGATGCCAAGGATTTTGAATTGAACCATCCTGATATTCAAAAAGTAACCGAGATTTTTGAGGAACTGGAGTTTAGGCAACTGCTTGCCAATTTTCAAAAAACATTTGCAGTGGAAGCAGAACCGTCTTCGCAAGAGCAATCCGATGTTGCACCAACCTCAGAAAAACAAAAAACCGATGCTAAAGGATCTTCTGCCAAAGCAGGTGCCGGTCAATTTTCGCTGTTTGGAGACGACAATGATGATGGAACAACAACACCATACAGCTCAAGAAAAACCGCTGAGACCACGTCACATTTTTATCAAAGTGTAGCTATTGGTATGGCCACCAAACTATTCATTCAAAATTTACTCAAGCAGAGCAGTGTGTGTTTCGATACAGAAACCACCAGTATCAATCCCATCTCTGCCGAATTGGTTGGCATTGCCTTTTCTTGGGAAGTTGGCAAGGGGTTTTACCTACCGTTTCCTGAAAACAGAGATGAGGCGCAAGACTTGATAGAACAATTACGTCCGTTTTTTGAAAATGAGAACATTCAAAAAATTGGTCAGAATTTAAAGTACGATATCAAAGTCCTTCGTAAATACAATATAAAAGTCAAAGGAAAATTATTTGATACTATGCTGGCGCATTACCTCATTAACCCTGATATGCGCCATAATATGGATGTGCTTTCTGAAACCTATTTAAACTACACGCCTATTTCCATAGAAACCCTGATTGGTAAAAAGGGCAAAAACCAGCTCACCATGCGTGAGGTGCCTTTCGAACAACAAACCGAATATGCCGTTGAGGATGCCGATATCACTTTACAACTCAAGGAACATTTTGAAAAAGAACTGGGCGAGGCCAACACCCAAAAGCTGTTTGACGAGATTGAAATTCCGTTGTTGCGCGTTTTGGCCGATATGGAACTGGAAGGCATTAATCTTGATAAGGACTTCCTGAATTCGCTTTCAGAACAATTGGACAATGACATCAAATCATTGGAAAAACTGATTTACAAAGAAGCAGGAGAAGTATTCAACATCGCTTCACCAAAACAATTAGGCGACATTTTATTTGATAAATTAAAACTGGTTGACAAGCCCAAAAAGACCAAAACAGGGCAATACGCCACTTCTGAAGATATTTTAAGTTATTTGGCCAAGGACCATGACATTATCCAGCATATATTGGATTTTAGAGGGCTTTCAAAATTAAAAAGCACCTATGTTGATGCCCTGCCAAACCAGATAGAACCGTCAACAGGACGCGTACATACCGATTATATGCAAACCGTTGCCGCCACGGGACGATTGAGCAGTAACAATCCCAATCTACAAAATATACCCATTAGAACCGAACGAGGCAGGCAAGTAAGAAAAGCGTTTATTCCCAGAAACAACGACTTTACTTTACTGTCCGCCGATTATTCACAAATAGAATTGCGCATTATTGCCGCCTTGAGTGATGAGGACACCATGATTGAAGCATTTAAAAACGGGGAGGATATTCACGCCTCAACCGCTTCCAAAGTATTTAATGTGCCACTAGCCGAAGTCACCAGGGAACAACGAAGCAATGCCAAAACTGTTAATTTTGGAATTATCTATGGGGTATCTGCCTTTGGTTTGAGCAACCAAACCAGCTTGAGCCGAAGTGAAGCAAAAGAATTGATTGACACCTACTATGCCACCTACCCAAAATTAAAACAGTATATCAATGACCAAATCCATTTCGCAAGGGAAAACGGGTATGTGCAAACTGTTTTGGGCAGGCGCCGTTATTTAAACGATATCAATTCCAGAAATGCTGTGGTACGCGGTGCTGCCGAGCGCAATGCCGTTAACGCACCCATTCAAGGTAGTGCGGCCGACATCATAAAAATAGCCATGATTCACATTCACGATAAACTGGAAGCCAGCAATTTTAAAACCAAAATGCTTCTTCAAGTGCATGACGAACTGGTTTTTGATGTATTCAAACCAGAATTGGAAACCATAAAAACCCTAGTAAAAAACGAAATGGAACAGGCCTATAAACTAAAGGTTCCCTTGGATGTCGATTTGGGTGTTGGCGATGATTGGTTGGAGGCACATTGATCTCACCAAATCACGCTAATTACTTGAACAAAAGTGTTTTAATTGATTTTTATATGACTATTATCATATATTAATTCGTGAAAAATTTGTCATTTTGGAGAAATTCTAAAATGATAATACCCATGAAATCAAAAATACTTCTTTTTTTAGGCCTTTTTTGGAGCTTATCTACCTTTTTACAAGCACAAACAGACGGCACAATGACTTTTACTTTTACACAAGGATCTCCAATAAATACTGCTGACGGTGGATGTGTGATGGCGGTTTGGATTCAAAACGGAACAACCTTTACTAAAACCAAGATACGGTATTTGTCAAATGGCACGAAAGACCATTTACCAATCTTTGGCGCAAAAGCAGGTTGGACTACTGTAAATAATGCCATGACTGCCAATGTTGTAGATGCTGTTACTGGAGCTACACGCACGGGAAGCTCTTCTCCAGCTGCGTTAGATACTTATTCAGTTAGTTGGGACGGTAAAGACGTTTCAGGTAACATTGTGCCAGATGGCACATATACCGTATGGTATGAATCCACTTGGATAGATGGCTCAAGAAATTCTGATAATTTTGTTAATAGTCCTGGTTTTGCTTTTACAAAAGGGCCATCAATAACTACAACAAATCCTGCCAATGTAGGCCCATTAAAAACAATGACAATCACTTGGACGCCTACTGCCTTGAGTCTTGATAACGTTTATAAAACCAAAGTTTCTCTTTATCCTAATCCTAGCAATGGATTTATAAATGTTAAATACAACGATATTCCCGTTAGTAAAATAGACGTGGTAAACATCTTGGGACAAGTAGTGAAATCCATACAATTGGATCCCTTAAAATCAAAAACCATTGAGAGTATTGATTTATCGGGCAATCCTAATGGCCTTTATATTATACATGTTTCAACAAACGAAACATCCTCTAACTATAAAATAATTTTAGAACAGTAAATCACTGGTTTTCCAATTTAAATATTAAGCATCCTATAACTAATGTAGGATGCTTTTTTTAAACAGAAGTTGCAAAAACAATAAGATTACTAAGCATATTACACCATAACTTAATACACAGTTATGCCACACATTTCCTTGAAAATGGTACTGAGATGAGATACATTCAAGAATTTTTGGGGCATTCAAAATCCGAAACCACCATAATTTAAACCCATGTTACAAACAGGATTTACTGCGAATTAAGAGTTCTTTAAACATAGCCATCAAATCAATTATTGATCAAAATGCATCACCAACAGGTTTATTGAATGATAAATTATAAAAATAAGAACAGAATTTTATTACAAAAATGTTTATATTTAATTTATAAAAAAGCAAACGCAAACATTTGTTTATTCGGAATTTTAAACCAAAAAAAGCAATATATTGTTTGGATATAACCAGTTACAGCACATATGAGAACACAACCAACTTTCCTACTAATTTCAATGATTCTGGTTTTGTTCAGCTGTGAAAAAAAACAATCTGAATTGGAATTTGAGCAGTCTGTTCTTTATGAAATATTTCCAGCTTTAATGGATTCGTTACATTTTGACTTTCGAATTAAACCACCGCCACCACCAAGACCAATTTTTAACGAAAAAGGAGAAATAATCGGAACTGACACAACCGGAATTGGAAAAGCGTTAGCCGGTTATGAAGAAAGAAAAGCGGAATTAAATGCAGATTCTGTAAAATTAGTTGTTGCAATTAGGGATTCCGTTTATCCATTAAAAACAGAAGAAAGAAATCAACTTTTAAAACATTTTCAAAACCAAAACTTAAAACTTGATTCAACCGACTTATCAACTGAATATAAAATTGAATTAAATAAATTAATCGCGGACAAAAAATTACGATTTAAATATCTTTCCGAATTTCCAGAAGGCAAGGACATTTGGAAAAAAGAATATTCATTTCATCTAGGAGGATTAACAAATTTGACTAGAATTCAATTTGACACAACCAAATCCTTTGGGATTTTAGAATGTGGTATGGGTTGCGGTCGAAATTGTGGATATGGAGTTCGAGTTTTTATTATGAAAGTAAATGGAAAATGGCTAATTGACAAGTTAGAAGAAACATGGATTGTATAAAATACGTGCTGTAACACCGTGTATAATTCATTGCTAGTACTCGCCTACTTACGAAAATCCTCGCGGATTTTCTATTCGGTTTGTATTTGCTAAATTAGTTGCTGAAACACGCAACGAAATCATACACAAACACGTTGTGTACCATTAAAAGAAACAAGTTTTGAAATATATATTCATCGGATTATTATTAGTTTTTCTTTTATACCCAATCATATGGGCTAAAACCCAACTGAATGATGACAATAAGAAAAAAGCGCTTACTTCAGTTACTGCTTTGATGTCTCTGGCAATTTTTATGTCAATAGTTTTCTCCGTAGTAATTGCTTTAAATGCGGATATGCCCGCAAATATTGGCCACGGAGGATTTATGTATATTATCGGACCCAGTTTCTATGGATTATTGGTTCTGATTTTTTATTTGGTGTCTCTTGGGGTCAGACCTGATTTTAAATTTGCTTTAGGTATTATTAGCATCCTAATTAATTTGTTGATTGGCTTTATATATTTTTTAAATTAAATTTTAAAACGGCACCTAACACCGGCTATAATTCAGCGTGGCAACAGTGCGAAAACCAAAAGTAAAAACTTATATTTATCTGATTTTATCTGTGAAATTACAAACATACTAGCTAAACATGTTGCGCTTCATTATGACCAACCAATAACCAAATGATAAAATTCTTTAGAAAAATTAGGCAAAGTTTAGTTTCAGAAGGAAAAGCTGTAAACTATCTAAAATATGCAATTGGGGAAATAATTCTTGTTGTAATTGGTATTTTTTTAGCAATCCAGCTTAACGATTTAAACGAAAAAAGAAAAGATCATGACAAGGAATTATCTTTTCTTTCAAAATTAAAAGATGACATCAATTTAGATATTATAAATTTAAATCAAAGCGATTCTCTGTTTACCTCATACCAATCTTATTCAGAAAGATCACTACAAATATTTTATAGGGCAAAAACAGTGGGGGATATTATTGCTTGCGATACCTTATTTAGGACTGCTTGGACCAATTTAAAAATAAATAGAAAAACGTATGATGAAATCCTCAACACCAGCGGCATTTACATTTTAAAAAACAAGAAATTACTAAATCATGTAACTGATTATTATGCTCTAATAGAAACTACCCAACAAGATATAATAGCTCTTAATAGTACCTCACAAAGCTTTTTCTCAAGCCCAGATTTGATTCCTCACATTGTGTTGACTAAAAGTTACAAGTCACCATGGTTCGATATCAATAAGATTGATACCACATGGATTGGTGATTTTAATGCTCCCACCACTTTGGCTTTGTACAGATATTATGGCAATGCGCAATATGGCGTTAACTATTTAAGGAAGGAATGGAATAAAGGCATTATAAAAAGTGGCAAGGAATTAATTAACGAAATTGAGCAAGAATTGAAGGATAAAAATTACAAACAATAAATAACGAAAGACAAACTTAAGTCGTATAAAATTAATTGCTAGTGTAAGCCTGCTTACAAAAACCCTCGCAGATTTTCCCGCAACGGAATTTTATAAAACACGTTGGTGGTCATTTAAGAAAAACCGTTCCCAATTCAGTAGTTGATCAGACAAAATAATATGAGGAAAATAATTGCAGCATTAAATATGACTCTTGACGGAATTTGCGACCATACAGCAGGAATTCCAGATTCAGAAATACATCAGCATTATACGGAATTATTAGGTCAAGGAGACGCAATCTTGTATGGCAGAACTACCTACAAACTTATGGAATTTTGGCGAACTGTTTTGGAAAATCCTTCCGAAGAACAATCAATGAACGACTTTGCCAGGGCTATTGACAAAATTCAAAAAATTGTTTTCTCTCATACGCTTGAAAATATAGATTGGGAAAGTGCAACCATAGCAAAAAGAGACTTAAAAGATGAAGTTTTAGAACTCAAGCAACAACCGGGCAAAGATATTTTTGTTGGTAGCCGAAGTTTAATAATACAACTACTAAAACTTAACTTGATTGATGAATTCCAACTTTGCATTCACCCAATGGTTGAAGGAAAAGGTTTGTACCTATTTGAAGACATAAACAACAGAATTATTTTTAAACTCGTTAAGACTAAAACCTTTAATAATGGAGCTATAATCCTGTATTATCAACAAAAAAAAGAATGACAAGCAACAAACTTAATATAAAACTCAAGCCAACAAAAATTGAAGACTTGGATACTTTATTTGAATTTCAACTTGACGAAGAAGGAGGATATTTAGCTGCATTTATGCCAAAAGACCACACTGACAAAGCAGCTTACATAAACAAATACACAAAATTGTTAGCCAACCCGACAGTTAACAACCAAACAATCTTTCTTGACAATACTATTGTAGGAAGTATTGCCAAATTCGTTTTGGAAGGTGACACCGAAATTACTTATTGGATAGACAGAAAATTTTGGGGATTAGGCATTGCAACAAAAGCACTAAAAGAACTTCTTACAATGGAAACCGCCAGACCAATTGTTGGACGAGTTGCATTTGACAATTTCGGTTCACAGAAAGTATTGGAAAAATGTGGTTTTGTAAAAATAGGAGTCGACAAAGGTTTTGCCAATGCTCGTGGAACCGAAATAGAAGAATATACTTATGAACTGAAATAAACAATGGAAAAATTAAAACGAACCGCCAACACCGGCAATAATCCAACGTGGCGACAGTGCAAAAAATGAAAGTAAAAACTTATATTTATCTGATTTTATGTGTGAAATCACAAACATACGAGCCAAACACGTTGCGCTTCATTATGACCAACCAATAGCCAATGATAAAATTCTTTAGAAAAATTAGACAAAATTTAGTTTCAGAAGGAAAAGCTGTAAACTATCTAAAATATGCAATTGGGGAAATAATTCTTGTTGTTATCGGGATTTTAATTGCCCTATCAATAAACAATTGGAATCAAGAGCGGCAACAAAAAAAGGTGTTGAATAATATCTATGCAACCATAAAAGCAGATTTACAACAGGACATATTAAATATTGATAAAATTGTCAATTCTTCACAATCTATAAAAAAAGATTATTTGGCAATTATTAATAAAACAAGAAAAAAAGAAGACTTTTTAAACTGTATAAATTGTAGATATGTAAATTTCGGATTCCCAAATATTAAATTAAGAAAAAACGGCAGTGAACTATTACAAAACTACAATCAACAAAACAACACATCTAGTGATTCTTTATCAATTAAACTAAATAATTTGTATTTAGATTTGTCTAATAACATTTATGTTGATTTAGATGAATTAGCTACGAACTCAAATTCCTTTTTAGAAATTGTAAAATACACACAACCTTGGTTTGCTGATTTTAACTTTAGAGGTACTGATACTTATAGTGATGCTTTCATAGAATATGCCTTAACCGATTTTGGTTATAGAAATACAGCTAAAGTAATCTATGAAATGTATTTCAATAATTATATCCCACACTTAAAAGAGTACAGAACCAAAAGTTTGGAAATCATCGCCCTGATAGATGAAAAATTAGTAGTGGATGAATAAATCATCAAAAATAACGAAAGCACCACAACGTATAACCGCAATTTGCTCCGCCCGTTCGCACTTTGTGCTCGGGTCTGCAGATTCCGACTGTGTCCGACACGAGCAAAGCGAACTGGCTTTAGCAATCCACTCGGAATTGCTAAGGCCAGGACTAAACCGAAAAATAACACATATTAATCCGTAACCGACGGTTATACGTGATGGTTGGTAACATGCCAAAAGAGATTGAAAAACAAAATGGAAAAAAAGAAACCAGCAAGTGTAGAGGAATATATTGAACAGTTGCCTGACATCGCTCAAAGTAAATTTAAAGAAATGCGCTCTATTTTAAAAAATGTTGTTCCTGACGCAAGAGAAGGATTGAAATGGGGTAAACCCGTATTTGAATCGGTAACAATACTCTTTGTGTACTCTGCCCATACATCCCATTTAAGTTTCATTCCAACTGGCCCGGCATTAAAACCATTTGAAAAAGAACTATCAGGATATGATGTCAAAAAAGACTCCATTCAATTTTCCTATAACAAACCTTTACCAAAACAACTCATTAAAAAAATTGCTGAATACAGAAAAGATGATGCTGAAAAAAGAGGGGCAAAATGGAAATATTGAATAAAAAACGTTTGCCAACATGAGGACAAACAAAGAACTCATTTTACCATGTAGCTTTTGAGCATAAAAAAGTCAGAATTCTGTAGAATTCTGACTTTTTTAATAATGAATCAAACGTTACTTAAATATATGTAACGTAAAAAAATTTCTCGGAGTCTCCGAATTACGCCATTTGCATTTTATGTTTACCCTCATAAACTTCTTCCACTAGTTTAGAATTAAATGCCGGTAAATCTTTTGGTGAACGGCTTGTAACCAGCCCTTCATCTACAACAACGGCTTCATCTACCCAATTGGCACCAGCATTCATTATATCCGTTTTAATGGAACTGAAAGAGGTTACTTTGCGTCCTTTTAAAACATCAGCCTCTGCCAGTAACCATGGTCCATGGCATATGGCTCCTACGGGTTTTTTATTTTCAAAAAAGGATTTAACAAACTTGACCGCTTTTTCATCTCGTCTTAATAAATCGGGATTGATAACGCCGCCTGGCAGCATTAAAGCATTATAGTCAGAGTGGGAGACTTCATCTAAAGTTTTGTCTACTTTATAAGAATTACTCCAATTTCCATCTGACCATCCTTTAATCTCTCCAGATTTTAGAGATACTATATGTACATCGGCACCAGCTTGTTCTAGCGCTTTTTTTGGTTCTGTTAATTCACTTTCTTCAAATCCATTGGTTGCTAAGATAGCAACGGTCTTTCTGTCTAAGTTCTTCATTTTTCTGTTTTTGATTAGTAATTATTTGTATTTAATATAAGAAAAATGATGCGTTAACACGAATGTTATCATGGTTTTAACCCAATATTAACAGATATGTTAACGAATCTTAAAGAACTCTATCATGTATTTATTCTTCTTAAAAAAAGCTAAAAAACTGATCATGATTGACCTCGCAGATAATAATTTTTTGCCTTAGCCTTGAGGCCTGAAATTTTTATCAAAAACAACCCTGAAAAAACACATCACACTATTTGGTAATCAAATATATAATCGTAAATTTGCAAACTCTTTTTGGGAGAGGAATGTTTAATTAGAAAAAATAATACGTGTGGACACATTAAGCTACAAAACAATTTCAGCAAACAAAGCTACTGTAAACAAGGAGTGGGTTTTGGTTGATGCTGAGTCGCAAAGCTTAGGCCGTTTAGCTTCAAAAGTTGCAAAACTTTTAAGAGGCAAGCACAAGCCTAACTTCACACCACATGTTGATTGCGGCGATAACGTGATTGTTATCAATGCCGAGAAAGTCAACTTAACTGGAAACAAGTGGAACGATAAAACATACATTCGTCACACAGGATATCCAGGTGGTCAAAGAAGCTTAACAGCTTCAGAAATGTTTGGAAAAGATCCAGCAAGACTAGTAGAAAAGTCAATTAAAGGAATGTTGCCTAAAAATAAATTAGGTGCCGATTTATTCCGTAATTTAAATGTTGTGGTTGGTTCAGCGCATACTCACGAAGCGCAAAAGCCAAAAACAATTAACTTAAACGAATTCAAGTAAATGGAAGTAATTCACAAAATTGGCCGTAGAAAAACGGCTGTTGCTCGCGTGTATGTTGCCAAAGGTAAAGGTGACATCACAATTAATAAAAAAGACATAGCGGCTTATTTTACCACTGCAACCTTGCAGTACAAAGTAAAACAGCCATTGGTTATGACTAACAATGATAGCAACTTTGATATTACTGTAAATGTATTCGGAGGTGGTATTACTGGTCAGGCAGAAGCTGTTCGTTTGGCAATCTCTCGCGCTATGTGCGAACTGGATGCTGAAAACAGAGCAATCTTAAAACCAGAAGGATTATTAACAAGAGACCCAAGAATGGTTGAGCGTAAAAAATTCGGTCAGAAAAAAGCGCGTAAGAAATTCCAGTTCTCTAAACGTTAATATCAAACTAGCTGCTTTACTCTATGAAGTATTCAGCAAAACAAAAAAATTAAACCAGTTATTGTTGTCCTAGTTGTAAAAAACAGGATTTAGTTTAGCATCTAAATGGTTAAGGCGAATTTAAAAAATGACCACTTAATCATTGCTAATTCAACAGAACGTAAACTATTACAAAATGGCAAAAGTAGAAGTAAAAGAATTACTTGAAGCAGGTGTACACTTTGGTCACCTAACCCGTAAGTGGGATCCAAACATGGCCCCTTACGTATATATGGAACGCAACGGTATCCATATTATCAACCTTTATAAAACAGCAGCTAAAATAGAAGAAGCCGGTGCAGCGTTAAGCAAAATTGCTAACTCTGGTCGTAAGATTTTATTTGTGGCTACTAAAAAACAAGCAAAAGACATTGTAGCTGAAAAAGCCGGTGAAATCAACATGCCTTACATCACTGAAAGATGGCCAGGTGGTATGTTAACTAACTTTGTTACTATTAGAAAAGCCGTTAAAAAAATGGCTTCTATTGATAGAATGAAAAAAGACGGAACGTTTAACACACTTTCTAAAAAAGAGCGTTTACAAGTAGACCGTTTAAGAGCTAAGTTAGAAAAAAACCTAGGTTCTATTAGTGATATGACACGTTTACCAGGTGCTTTATTTGTGGTTGACATCAAACGTGAGCACATCGCTATCAAAGAAGCACAAAAATTAAACATTCCAATTTTTGCAATGGTTGATACCAACTCAGACCCACGTCAGGTTGATTATGTAATCCCTGCAAATGATGATGCTTCAAAATCCATTGATAAAATATTATCATACGTTACAACATCCATTAGTGAAGGATTATTAGAACGTAAAGCAGAAAAAGAAGCTACTGATGAAGATGATGATACTGTAGTAGAAACAACTGCAAAAACATCAAAAGCAAAAACTAAGAAAGTTGTTGCTGACGAAGAAGAATAAATAATATTAATAAGCATACATTAAGTCGTTTAATTATTTTCTTCATCGAAACCAATTGAACGACTTTTTAAATTTAAAAAATTATGGAATCTATGGTAAAAATAACAGCCGCAGAAGTTAATAAATTAAGACAAACTACGGGTGCAGGTATGATGGACTGCAAAAAAGCCTTAGTAGAAGCTGAAGGTGATTTTGATAAAGCTATTGAAATTTTACGTAAAAAAGGTCAAAAAGTTGCTGCTAACAGAGCAGATAGAGAATCAACTGAAGGTGCTGCCATTGCAAAAGTAAACGATGCCAAAACTGTTGGTGTTGCTATTGTTTTAGGGTGTGAAACTGACTTTGTTGGTAAAAACGAAAGTTTTGTTGAGTTGGCAAATCAACTTGCTGACCTAGCATTTAACTACAACTCACAAGATGCATTTTTAGCTGCTGACTTTGGAGGCATGACAGTTGCCGATAAATTAATTGAGCAAACTGGTGTTATCGGTGAAAAATTACAAATCAATGCTTTTGAGAAAATTGAAGCACCTTTTGTAGGATCTTACATCCACGCTGGAAACAAAATCGCTACATTAGTTGGTTTATCTGCTAATGTAGATGGTGCTGAAGTAGTTGCTAAAGATGTTGCTATGCAAGTAGCAGCCATGAACCCAATCGCGTTGGATCAAGATGGTGTTGACCAATCTGTTATTGATAAGGAAATTGAAATCGCTAAAGACCAATTACGTCAAGAAGGTAAACCAGAAGCTATGCTAGACAACATTGCCAAAGGTAAACTGAATCGTTTCTTTAAAGACAACACCTTGGTAAACCAAGATTTTATAAAAGACAGCAAACTAAGTGTTGCCAACTATGTAAAATCTATTGGTAACGATGTGAAAGTTGTAAACTTTAAAAGAGTTGCTTTAGGATAACCTAATAGCAAATCATGATATAAAAGAGCTTCTCATTAATTTGGGGAGCTTTTTTTATAATCTAAAAACAAAAAAATTATGTAGTTTTGCTAAACTTTTAAGCACATTATGAAGTACAAAAGAATCCTCCTCAAACTATCCGGTGAAGCCTTAATGGGTAATCGCCAATATGGTATAGACCCTGAACGTTTGGCAGAATATGCCCAAGACATTAAAGCCATTACCGATCAAGGCGTTGAAGTAGCCATAGTGATTGGTGGAGGCAATATTTTTAGAGGAGTTGCCGGAGCCAGTAAAGGGATGGACAGAGTGCAAGGTGACCACATGGGCATGCTGGCAACAGTCATTAATGGACTTGCGCTACAGAGTGCACTTGAAAATGCCGATATTCCAACTAGGTTGCAATCAGCCATAAAAATAAATGAGGTGGCTGAACCTTTTATCCGTAGACGTGCCATTCGACATCTTGAAAAAGGCCGTGTGGTCATTTTTGGGGGCGGCACTGGAAATCCTTATTTCACTACAGATTCCGCAGCCGTTTTAAGAGCCATAGAAATAGAAGCCGATGTTATTTTAAAAGGAACTCGTGTTGACGGCATTTATAATGTAGACCCAGAGAAAGACTCAAAAGCCATTAAGTTTGACAATATTTCTTTTGATGATGTTATTAGAAAAGGCTTGAAAGTAATGGACACCACAGCTTTTACCTTGAGCCAGGAAAACGATTTGCCGATTATTGTATTTGATATGAACAAAAAAGGAAACCTCTTTAAAGTAGTTTCAGGTGAAAATATTGGAACAGAGGTTAAATGCTAAATCCATATTTTTTAAATTAGTTGAAATTAAAGTTTATTGCCATGAATGAAGACGTACAATTCATATTAGACACTGCCAAAGAAGCCATGGATAATGCTATTAAGCATTTAGAAAAACAATTAGCAAATATACGAGCTGGAAAAGCAAGTCCAGCCATGTTAGGGAGTGTTATGGTTGATTATTATGGATCACAAACACCGCTCAACCAAGTTGCCAATGTTAACACCCCAGATGGTAGAACCATTACTGTTCAGCCTTGGGAAAAAAGCATGCTTCAAGAAATTGAGCGTGGTATATTGATGGCCAATCTTGGCTTTAACCCTATGAATAATGGTGAAAGTGTGATTATAAATGTACCACCGTTAACCGAAGAGCGCCGTCGTAATCTGGCAAAGCAAGCAAAAGCTGAAGCCGAAGATGCCAAAATCGGGGTGAGAAGCGCCAGAAAAGATGCCAATAATGAGATTAAAAAAGCAGATGATATTTCTGAAGACCTTAAAAACAATGCTGAAATTGACATACAAACCATGACTGATAAGTATGTTAAAAAAATTGATGATATTCTTGAAGTAAAAGAGAAAGAAATCATGACCGTATAATTTGAGAAGCGACTTAAATGTCGCTTTTTTTAACTCTAACTTTTTGTTCAATTAATGTCTAAGCTCAGCACCTTTATTTACATTGCGTTGTTTTCATGTGTGCTGCATTCTCAAACTGTCTCAGAAAACACAGTTACCACCCAGCAAGACACCATCAAAAAAAGTGAGTTTATAAAACAATTGGGCAATGGTTACTTCCCTACCAAATATTTCAATTTTGATTTAAGGTATCTTATAAAATATAATCAATACGAAGCACTAAGAACTGGCCTTGGCGGTATCACCAATGATGCCTTTTCTGATAAACTAAGGTTAAACACCTATGTGGTTTATGGTTTTAGGGACCATAGGTTTAAATATAGTTTTGGTACGGGTTTAAGATTGGACGAAAAAACGAGCACTTGGATTCATGCCTCATACACAGATGATTTGCAGGAATCGGGAAGCTCAGCCTTTCTAACCGATAAACGCATTTTTCAGTTTTTTGAACCCAGATTATTGAATATCAGTTTATTTCATAAGCATACCACAAGAGCTGTATCAATTGAACACCAACTAAGCCCTAAACTACAAACGGAAACCCAGTTGGCGTTCAGCTATATTGTTCCAACCTATGATTATGAATTTGTAGTAAATGGAGCCAGTTATACCACATTCCACATAAGCACATTTAAAACGTGCATGCAATGGAGCCCATTTAGTGGCTTCGAGTTATCAGACAATAGGTATGTTGAAACAAAAAACGGATATCCTAAACTCACATTGCAATACACTAAAAGCATTAAAAATTTAGGAAAGGGTGATTTTAATTTTTCCAAGCTCGATTTCAGACTCATTCAAGAATTTGATTACCATAACGATTCTAAATCTGAGATTACGCTGGTATCTGGGATTACAAGCGGAGAAACGCCTTTAACCCACCTATATCACGCTTATCCTAACAATATCAATAAAGAAACCATTATGCAACGGTTTTCAGTAGCCGGTATCAATAGTTTTGAAACCATGTACTTCAATGAATTCTTTTCTGATAAATTTACAACCATGCAGTTCAAGCATTTTTTCAAACCATTTAATATTTCTGCTTGTTTCAAACCTCAATTGGTTTTAATTTCCAGATATGCCATTGGTGATATAAGCCATATAGAACGTCATCAAAACGTGACCTTTAAATCTTTAAAACACGGTTATACTGAGTCTGGTTTTGAAATCAATAAATTAATCTTTGGATTTGGCACGAGTCTTACTTATAGATATGGTGCTTATCATCTTCCCAATTTTGGGGATAATGTTGCTTTTAAATTCACATTTAACGTAACATTATAACGTTATAAACATATCTAATACATTGTTTTTTCTACCTTTGCCGAACTTTTTAATGAATTTATGTTTAAACTTTTTACAAAAGATTTTTGGGACATCATTGCTAGACTTATTTTACGCAATAAAATAGGTATTCTTATTGCTATTGTAATAGCAACCATATTCTTTAGTTTTCAGTGGAAAAATATGCGATTCACGTATACTGAAGCCAACCTATTGCCCGATGATCATGAAGTAAACATTACCTATAACAACTTTTTAAAACGGTTTGGTGAAGAAGGCAACCTGATTGTATTGGGCATTAAAGACTCTACCCTTTTTACAGTAGAAAAGCTAAATGCCTGGAATAAACTGGCCGATGATTTTAAACACTATAAGGAAGTTGAAACGGTCCTGTCTGTTAAAGATCTTCAAAAGCTTGTAAAAGATACGGTACATCAACGCTTTGTTTTAGAACCCTTTATTAAAGATTCTGTTTCGTCATTAAAAGAAATTGATACGCTTCAATATGAGCTTTTTCATAAGTATCCGTTTTATGACAACTTTTTGTTTAATAAGAATACAAAAACCATAAGAACTGCTATTTATCTTAAAAAAGATATTGTAAATACAGCTGCTAGAAAAGACTTTGTCCTTGACGTTTTACAACCTAAAATTGAGGCTTTTGAGAAAGCCACCAATTTAGATGTGCGGGTTTCCGGAATGCCTTATATCAGAACGCTGAACTCACAAAACATCGTTGACGAAATAGGGTTATTCATTGGAGCCGCCTTATTGGTTACATCGCTTATTTTCTTTTTCTTTTTCAGGTCTATCAGAGCTACATTGATTTCGCTTATTGTAGTTTGTACGGGCGTGATGTGGACTTTTGGTATTTTAGGTTTGCTCAATTATGAAATTACTGTTTTAACGGCACTTATTCCGCCACTGATTATTGTTATAGGCATTCCAAACTGCATTTTTTTAATCAACAAATACCAGCACGAGGTTAAACTGCACGGGAATAAAGTAAAGTCGTTGCAACGGGTCATCACCAAAATTGGAAATGCCACGTTAATGACTAATGTTACCACGGCTTCGGGATTTGCAACCTTTATTTTAACCGAGAGTAAATTACTAAAGGAATTTGGTATTGTGGCCTCCTTGAGTATTTTGGCCATTTTTATTTTATGTATCCTTATCATTCCTATTTTATATTCCTTTTTACCCTATCCTAAAGAACGTCATCTTGAGCATTTAAACAGGCGTTGGGTGACTTATTTTGTAAGTTGGATAGAACGTATGGTAAGGCAAAAACGCATCACCATTTATGCTACTGCAGTTGGGCTTCTTATCTTGAGTTTTATTGGTATTTATCAAATAAAGATTTCGGGCAGTTTGATTGAGGACATGCCAAAAAATGCCCAATTCTTTAAGGATATTCGCTTTTTTGAAAAAGAGTTTAATGGCATAATGCCGTTGGAAATCATGGTAGATACCAAACGCAAAAAAGGCGTGATGAAGCTCTCTACCTTAAAGCGTATGGATGAGCTTGAAAAGCTGATTGTTGAGACTCCTGAATTATCCAGACCCATCTCTGTGGTCAGTTTGGTAAAATATTCCAAACAAGCTTATTATAACGGCAATCCAAAACATTACCAGCTGCCAACATCTCAGGAAAACAGTTTTATCCTTTCGTATGCAAAAAATTCAACCTCTAATGTAGATTTGTTTAAAAACTTTGTGGACAGTACCGGCCAATATGCGCGAATTACAACCTTTATGAAAGATATTGGCACCGATAAAATGGAACACATTGAAGACAATTTAAAAAATAAAATAAAAAATGTCTTCCCTAAAAACCAATACAACGTAACCATAACCGGAAAGGCCTTGGTGTTCCAAAAAGGAACCAATTATTTGGTCAAGAATTTGGCCATATCCTTAACGCTTGCTATTCTGTTAATATCGTTGTTCATGGCCTATATGTTCAGGTCTTTCAAGATGATCGTGGTATCGCTTATCCCAAACTTGCTGCCACTTTTAATAACAGCTGGCATCATGGGCTATTTCGGTGTTCCTATTAAACCGTCAACCATTTTGGTATTTAGTATTGCTTTTGGAATTTCGGTGGATGATACCATTCACTTTCTGGCCAAATACAGACAAGAACTTCAGGCAAATCATTGGAAAATCAAAAAGTCGGTTTATGCGGCCTTGCAAGAAACCGGTGTGAGCATGTTTTACACATCCATCGTGTTGTTTTTTGGATTCTCGGTATTTACCATATCAAGCTTTGGCGGCACGGTAGCTTTGGGTGCTTTAGTATCCATAACACTCTTGTTTGCTATGCTTTCAAACTTAATTTTGCTGCCTTCATTACTACTGTCATTAGAGCGCAGCATAGCGAATAAAAATGTATTGAGAGAACCAGCTATCAATATTATTCCTGAAGAAGACGCTGAGGATGAAGATTTCTAGTTTTATTGCCTAAATACATTGATTTAAGAATTTGGAATTTGATAATTCATCATTGAAAACTTTATATTTGCAATTTAAAATTCAATACTAATGACATCATATACCGTTTCAGAATTATTATCAAACAATCAAATACTTCCTGAAGTTGAAATCAAGGGTTGGGTAAGAACCTTTAGGGCCAATCGATTTATTGCTTTAAATGACGGTTCTACCATAAATAATATTCAGTGTGTTGTTGATTTTGAAAACACAGACGAAGCGCTTTTAAAACGCATTACAACCGGAGCGGCCGTTCATATTAAAGGCGAATTGGTTGAAAGCCAAGGTAAGGGACAAAAGGTTGAAATCATTGTAAGTTCCATTCAAATTTTAGGCGATTCCAATCCTGAAACGTTTCCTATTCAACCTAAAAAACACTCCTTGGAATTCTTGCGTGAAAACGCCCATTTACGTACCAGAACCAACACCTTTAGTGCCGTTATGAGGTTGCGTTCAGCTTTGTCGTTTGCTATTCACAGCTATTTTAACAAGAACGGTTTTTACTATATGCATGCGCCAATTATCACTGGAAGTGATGCTGAAGGTGCTGGTGAAATGTTTAGGGTTAGTACTTTGCCGGCTATAAATCCTCCTATTAAAATTATTGATGAAAAAAAATCTAAAATTGATTATTCAAAATTTGATCATTTAGCAAATGAATATTATAAAGTAATTTTAGAATATGTCATAAAAAGTAATGATTTAGGACTAGAAGAAGTTAAAAGCCTTATTTCATCTACTTTAACCCATGAAAAATTTGATTTAAAAAAATTAATTCTTTTAAAACCTGAGCAGCTCGAAAAATTAAAAAATCGAATTGATAAGGATATAGCTTTTAAAAATAGATTAAAAAAGCTCTTTAAATCGTTTAGCTCATTGCACACTAGATTCAGGGAAGGAAGAATTAATACAATGGACAAAAAAGATTTGGTTTTGAAAATCAAAGCTATTTGTAGAGAAAATGGATGGAGGCTTGATAATATTGCAGGGAAAACAATTAGAAGAATTTATAGTCCAAACGAATACCCAAGTCTTTCTTTGTGCTTTTACAATCTTTTTTCGATAACAAATTTAAATGAAGTTGATTATTCTCAAGATTTCTTTGGAAAGGAGACCAACCTAACCGTTTCTGGTCAATTAGAAGCCGAAACCTATGCCATGTCGCTTGGTAAAGTCTATACCTTTGGGCCAACGTTTAGAGCCGAAAACTCAAACACATCAAGACATTTGGCTGAATTTTGGATGATTGAACCCGAAGTGGCCTTTATGGATTTGGCCGGTAACATGGATTTAGCCGAAGACTTTCTAAAATATGTTTTGGGTTATGTTTTAACCAACAATCGTGAGGATTTAGAGTTTTTAGAAAAACGCTTGTTGGATGAAGAAAAGTCAAAACCACAAGCTGAGCGTAGTGAGTTGAGCTTAATTGAAAAACTAAACTTTGTTATTGATAATAACTTTAAGCGCGTAAGCTACACAGAAGCTATAGATATTTTACGTAACAGTACACCTAATAAGAAAAAGAAATTTAAATACATTATCAATGAATGGGGTGCCGACTTACAAAGTGAACACGAGCGTTTTCTGGTAGAAAAACACTTTAAATGCCCTGTTATCTTGTTTGATTACCCAGCCAACATCAAAGCCTTTTATATGCGCTTAAATGAGGATGGCAAAACCGTTAGGGCCATGGATATTTTATTCCCAGGAATTGGCGAAATAGTTGGCGGTTCCCAACGTGAAGAACGTTTAGATGTCCTTAAAGAAAAAATGGCTGCCCTTGGTATTGATGAAAACGAATTATGGTGGTATTTAGACTTGCGTAAATATGGTACTGCTGTGCATTCCGGTTTTGGGCTTGGTTTTGAACGTTTGGTTATGTTTGCTACTGGAATGGGCAATATAAGGGACGTTATTCCTTACCCAAGAACACCACAAAATGCCGAATTTTAATAGTTCTTTTCGTAACAAAATTATAATTCCGTCGTTTATCTAATACAAATCTCTTTTAACAGATAGTTAATGGATTTTTTATACTTTTATCTTAAACTAGTTTTATTACATGCTTAAGCAACAATTACAGTTTAAATTATCACAAAAGTTATCACCGCAACAAATCCAATTAATGAAATTGATTCAGTTGCCCACGCAAGCTTTTGAACAACGCTTAAAGCAAGAATTAGAAGAGAATCCAGCGCTTGAAGGTGGTAAAGAAGAGATTGAAAACGACTATGACTCTGATTTGGATAATACCACTGATGATTTTGATGATAGCGATTCCATTAATGCCGAAGACATTAATGTTGATGAATATTTAAGTGACGACGAAATTCCCGATTACAGAACACGAACGAACAACTACAGTGCCGATGATGAGGAAAAAACCATGCCTTATGCAGCAGGCATGTCTTTTACACAACATTTAATCAGTCAGTTAAATACCTACAGGCTATCCGATGAGGAACGGGAGATTGCTGAATTTTTAGTTGGAAGTGTGGATGACAGCGGTTACATCCGCCGTTCATTATCAGATATTATGGATGATTTGGCGTTTACTCAAAACATCTACACCACCGAAGACAAAATTGAACACGTTTTAAAACTGGTCCATCAGTTAGACCCAGCTGGTGTTGGCGCCCGAAATCTTCAAGAATGCTTAAGTATCCAGTTACACAGAAAAACAAAAACCCAGAGTGTAGAGTTGGCCATAAACATTATTGACCATGCTTTTGATCAGTTTACAAAAAAACATTACGATAAATTACTCCAAAAATTTGATGTTACCGAACTACAGTTAAAGGGTGCCATTCATGAAATTGAACACTTAAATCCAAAGCCAGGAGGGTCTTACGCTGGAAACAATAGAATAGTAGAACATATTGTACCAGATTTTGCCATTAAAATTGTAGATGGGGAGTTGGAATTAACCCTTAATGGAAGAAATGCCCCTGAGTTGCATGTCTCCAGAGAGTATCACAATATGCTGAAAAGCTATAAAGACTCAAAGGACAAATCAAGCTCTCAAAAAGATGCTGTTGTTTTTATCAAACAAAAACTGGATGCCGCCAAATGGTTTATAGAAGCTATTAAACAACGCCAGCAAACCTTATTTATTACCATGAGTGCCATCATGCATTATCAAAAAGAATACTTTTTAACTGGTGATGAGCGTAATTTAAAACCCATGATTTTAAAAGATATTGCTGATGAGATTGATATGGACGTATCCACGGTTTCGCGTGTGGCCAACAGCAAATATGTTGACACACCTTACGGAACCAAGCTCATCAAGGAGTTCTTTTCTGAATCCATGAAAAATGATCAAGGAGAAGATGTTTCAACTCGGGAAATAAAAACAATTCTTGAAACTGTTATTGAGGAAGAAGATAAACGCAAACCTTTAACCGATGAAACTTTAGCTGCCATCTTAAAAGAAAAAGGCTATCCCATTGCGCGCAGAACCGTTGCAAAATACCGGGAACAATTGGATATTCCCGTGGCTCGATTACGAAAAAAAATGTAATGAATAAAATCTTAAAAAGTATCTCATTTATTTTTCATCCATTAATCATCCCCATACTTGGTGTTATATTCTATTTTTCAAAATCGCCTCGATATATCCCAAAGGAAATTATAGAGGCCAAATTAATTTCAGTCTTTATATTGACGGTTGTATTACCAATTTTATTGTTTTTTCTGTTGAAAACGATCGGTAAAGTAAAATCAATTTATTTAGAGACTACTAAAGAACGTGTATTCCCTTTATTGCTTAATTGTATTGTCGTGCTTTTGGTGCTGGATAGAATATTAACGGCCAATCAAATCATTGAATTGTATTACTTTTTTGTAGGTATTTTAATCTCTACTCTTGCATGTTTGTTTCTGGTGATTTTAAAATTTAAAGCCAGCATCCATATGATATCCATAGCAGGTTTATTAATGTTTTGTATTGCTTTAAGTATTCATTTTAGCATTAACATTAATGGCACATTAGCTTTGTTGTTCATTATTATTGGAGCCGTTGCAACATCCAGATTGCACCTAAAGGCTCATTCATTTGTGGAATTGGTCATTGGCTTTTTTATTGGACTGCTTCCGCAGTTGATTCTTTTGAATTACTGGCTATAAGATATAAAACATAAGCCCAATTTTTACCGCATTCATGTCCATTGATTGCCCATCTAGCTTTGCGTTATTTGAGAAGATGGGGTTCAATGCGTAATAAACATAAAAATTCCATGTGTTATATCCAGCTGCGAGTGTCAATCCGTATTGAAAATCATTAAAATCTGGAATGTTCTTATATTTTAAATTGCCTAAATCGCCTACATATTTACTGGTACTTGCAAACACATAACCTATTTTAAAACCTGAATAGATACGCCAAAATTTATAATCTGTAGCATTTGAAGTGCGCCATCTAAATTCAAAAGGCATCTCGATGAGATGCTCTGAAAATTTGTTTTTGGAATAAGTATACACATCATTCAAAATACTATAATTAAACGTTCCCATAGCATCTTTATTGATCAATAAGTTTTGATTAAAGGAATTGTAGGAATAACCAAGCCCCAAAGCAAGTGCCACATTTCTTTTTTTGTTGATGGGCATATCTTTAATAAACCCGAGATGAAACCCAAAAGAAAAACCTCTTTGGGAAAGTCCAGCAGGCTGTTTCCCTATTAAATTATAAGTTATCCCAGCATAAAACTGATCTTCTTTATATAAAGAATCAACTGCTTTAACTTCAGTTTCCTGAGAAAAAGAACAATATAATCCGAGAAAAAATATTCCGATAAAAACTAAACTTTTCATCTGTATAAATTTATTTGTTTTCAATGGCCGTATGGAATGCCCCTTTAGATTATTTAGGTTGTTTTGAAATTTATCAATAGGCATTTCATAGTATCAATATAATCATAAAGGTATAAAAAAAGGGTATTTTGAAATATCAAAATACCCTTCTAAATATAAAATTAAGATTTAAATTTTAATGGCTAAAAACATCACCCTTTTTAGTGGTGTAATTAATTTTTAACGCATTTACTTTTCGCAATTCTTGTTTAATGTCCATGATGGTTCCCATACTGGCATCTTTATCAACTTTTAAAGCGGTTGTTAAAAACGGTACCAACTCTTCTCTTTTTGAAGCACGTTCAGCAGCAATAAATGCAGCTATATCACTTACATCAGCAAATTTGTCGTTAAGCTGTATTTTGGTTTCTGTACCGTATTGCTTGTATTGCTCGCTAGGTTTCCCAGCATAAATGTACATTACTAAATCTTTTTTGTCCAGTTTCTCTACCTGGTCAGCGTATGGCAAATTATTCTTGATCATCAAGGTATTTTCTCTCATCACCGTTGCAACCATAAAGAAGAATAATAGCATAAATACAATATCTGGTAAAGATGCTGTTGAAATAGCTGGCAATTCGCCTCCTTTTTTCTTTTTGAATTTTGACATATTATATCAACGTATTAACTTTTTAAATTATTGTACTTCAGATAGTTTTTGAGGATACTCCTCTTTTATTTTTTCTATCTTTTCCTTTAATCGTTCTTTATTTCCAACCCAGTTAACATTATCATAGTCGGCTTGCATTTCTGTAAATGTCTTTCCGTATAATGACATGGCACGCTTGTCTCTTAACTCATTATAAGCTGCCACCAATTCATTTTGAACAGACACATACATTTTATAAGATGTTTCCCTTGCATTTTTAAGCGAGATAATGGCTTTGTCTGGATTGTCGGAAGACGCTGGATCTTTTTTACCATGACAATAATCACAGGTTCCGTCGCCTCCGTTATCCAAAAATTCTACGGCTGCTTTTCTTAAATCCTTAAGGTTCATCCTTTCATCTTCAACAAGCAATTCATCTTTACCATTAACTAATACTGTAAAAATATTTTTTTGCTTAATGATAACGTCCTCTTGGTTGTCATCCATTGGAGGCAGTTTACGGTTTATTCCCGTATCTGTTTCAATGGTAGTGGTTACCAAGAAAAATATCAATAATAGAAACGCAATGTCGGCCATGGAGCCTGCATTAACTTCTGGTGCTGCTCTTTTTGCCATAATGTTATTTATTAAATAATTTTTTTACTCCTGATAAAAGCATGGCAATTATAGATCCAGCCATCAAAATGTAAAATGCTACAATACCAGCTCCCACCATATGAGATTCTCCTTCGGTTGCTGGAATGCCATTATATAAATAGTCTCTAGTGTCTCCACCTGTAACAGCATATGATATGACCAAAACTATAATAAAAGCGCCAGCTCCCAGTAAGGTACTTTTTAATGAAGCTGTATTTGTAAACAGTCCTTTCAAGGTAAATATAACTACCAATGCAAGTGTTACCAAGAAAATGGCATAAGCTACATACATGAAGTTATTAACTGTGCCGCTTGATTCTCCTGCTTTAATAGCTTCATCTCCCGCTCCAATTATCATGGCAAGAAAGACAATTGAAAGAATACCTACAATTCCAACGAATATAGTTGCTAATTTTTTTGTATTCATAATGTTTTTATTTGAATATTATTACTTTTTTTGTCTGATCAGTAAATCCATTAATGTAATGGAAGCATCTTCCATGTCATTAACGATACTATCAATTTTAGCAATAATATAATTGTAAAATACTTGAAGTATAATAGCAACAACCAAACCAAATACGGTTGTTAAAAGTGCTACTTTAATACCTCCGGCCACAAGTGATGGTTGCATATCACCAGCTGCCTCAATTTTATCAAATGCCTGGATCATACCAATTACTGTTCCCATGAACCCTAACATAGGAGCCAATGCGATAAATAATGATATCCAAGACACGTTTTTCTCTAATTGACCCATTTGAACGCCTCCGTAAGCTACAACAGCTTTTTCAACAGCATCCAACCCTTCATCTGTTCTATCCAATCCTTGATAGTAAATAGAAGCCACAGGACCTTTTGTGTTTCTGCAAACTTCTTTTGCGGCATCAATACCTCCAGAAGACAATGCTTCTTCAACATCAGAAGTTAATTTTTTTGTGTTTGTTGTAGAAAGGTTTAAAAAGATAATTCTTTCAATGGCAATTGCCAATCCAAGTATTAAACATAATAGTACAATTCCCATGAAGCCTGGACCACCTTCAATAAAACGTTTTTTCAATTCTTGATGAAATCCAAGTTCTTCAGCAGGTGCTGCCGCATCATCTTGGGTTGCACTAACTACTGTGGTAGTTGTTGTTGTGTTTGCAGTTGTAGTTGCATTAACAGTTCCGAAAGCCATCATTCCTGCAATGGCTAGGATAGAAAATAATCTTTTCATGTTCTAGATCTTAATTTTATTAGTTAAAGTGTTAAAGATATAAAAAAAAAGTAATTAAAAATAAAAATAACAGCAGAGAGGAAGGGATTCGAACCCTCGATACGCTTTTGGCGTATACACACTTTCCAGGCGTGCGCCTTCGACCACTCGGCCACCTCTCTGTATTTCAAATAGCTTAATTACAGGGGGCACAAATAACAAAAAAAAAATTGAAGATTAAAACTTTAACCGTTAATTTTAAGTCATTTCTCCGCGTAAATCCGTTTCATATATGGTTTTGAACACGTTAGATGAAATTTTACACCCCAACATGTACATTAATTTACTGGTTGCAGCTTCTGTTGTTATGTCTTTGCCCGAAATAACGCCTATTTTTATTAGTTTTTCACTGGTTTCATAGTGCCCCATGATGACACTTCCGCCAGAACATTGCGTAATGTTAATAATATGTATACCTTTTTTTATTGTGTCTTCAAGTAAGTTAATAAACCATTCTTCTGTTGTACAATTTCCTGCACCGTAAGTTTCTAAAACCACACCTTTTAATTTTGGTGTACTGAAAATATTTTTTAATAACCCTTCTGAAATGCCTGGAAATAGTTTTACCAAAGCAATATTGGTATCTAATGCTTTATGAACTACCAAGCTCTTTTTTAAATTGGGCTTAAACAAATAATCATAATTTATTTTTAAATGCACCCCAGATTCTGCTAAATCCGGATAGTTTAAGGAGGCAAAAGCTTCAAAATGCTCTGCATTAATTTTGGTGGTTCGATTGGCCCTGTACAATTTGTATTCAAAATATAAACAGACTTCCTTTATCACCGGTTTGTTCTTATATTGCAAAGAAGCCATTTGAATGGACGTGATTAAATTTTCCTTGGCGTCAGTTCGTAGATCTCCAATGGGCAATTGTGAGCCCGTAAAAATCACTGGCTTTGCCAGATTTTCAAGCATAAAACTCAATGCCGATGCCGTGTAGCTCATGGTATCGCTTCCGTGAAGCACCACAAATCCATCAAACAACTTATAGTTTGTTTCTATGATTTCTGCTATCTGGACCCAATACGTAGGATTCATATTACTGGAATCAATGGGTGTTTCAAAAGAAACCGTATCAATCTCACAGTCCAACAAATGGAGTTCTGGAATTCGTTTCAAAAGATTTTTAAAATCAAACACCCGCAACGCACCTGTTTTAAAATCTTTTATCATACCAATAGTCCCGCCTGTGTAGATGAGAAGTATGTTTGGTGTTGATTTGCCCATTGTTTATATGTTAAAAACGTGTTTTGAGTTTTGTGTGGTTATATGTGCGATGTCTTCTGTTGACATATTATAGAGTTCCGATAGTTTTTCCATTACCTTTAATATATAGATACTTTCATTGCGTTTGCCCCGGTAAGGTACAGGAGCCAAATATGGGGAATCAGTTTCTAAAACGATATGGTCTAAATCAATTTTGTTCAAAAACTGATCTATTTTCCCATTTTTAAAAGTGACCACGCCACCGATTCCCAATTTCATATTATAGGATATGGCTTGTTGGGCTTGTTCAAAAGTTCCCGTAAAGCAATGAAATATCCCAAACAAATCATCTGCTTTTTCATGTTCAAGAATTTCGAAGATTTCATCAAAAGCGTCCCTGCAATGAATGACTATTGGTAATTTATATTGTTTTGCCAATTTTATTTGATGCCTAAACGCTTCTTGCTGTATGGTAAGTGTGCTTTTATCCCAATACAAATCAATTCCTATTTCACCAACAGCATAAAACTTTCGCTTAGCAAGCATATTTTCAACGTGTTGTAATTCTTCTTTATAACTATCCTTAACATGTGTTGGATGCAAACCCGACATTAAAAACATATTGTCAGGATAATCGCTTTCCAATTGCAGCATGGATTCTGTGTAAGTAGAATCTATGGCTGGTATAAAAAATCGGGATATGCCTGCTTCTATGGCACGATTGATCACATCATGTCTATCCTCGTCAAAGGCTTCACTGTATAAATGGGTGTGGGTATCTGTGAGTATCAAACTGGACAACTTAAAATTTTAAACCTATTTCCAATTGTAAAAATAATTGTTTTACATGAGTATCTTTGTCTAAAATTAATTTAGATGCAATCACTTAACGATTTTCTTATTGAAAAAGGCTATACCAAAATAAAGCTTAAACTTGCAAAGACCAACCACTTTGAGCTTAAGGCAACCATTAATGGGGTAAAAGGGCATTTTATTTTGGATACGGGCGCTTCCAGTTCCTGCATAGGATTAAATGCCATTGAAACATTTAAACTTGATGCTGAAGAATCTCTTGTAAAAGCTGCAGGGGCAGGTGCTATAGACATGGAAACTCAAATATCAAAAAAAAATGCCATTAAAATAGGGAAATGGCAAAAAAAGAATGTTGTCCTGATTTTGTTCAACCTCACACATGTAAACACAGCCTTAATAAACCATAACGCAAACCCTGTGGATGGAATCATTGGGGCCGATATTTTAAAGAAAGGAAAGGCCATTATAGATTATGAAAAGAAATATTTGTATTTAAAACCATAATAAGTCTTTAAATTCTTACATTTATACTGTTTTTAATCCCTAAAAATAATGAGTTCAATAGTAATTGCCGATGATCATCCTCTGCTACTTAGAGGGTTGAGTGATTTTTTAACTTCAAAAGGTTTCAATATTATAGGTATGGCTGAAGATGGAAACACAGCTTATAACATGATTGTGAAATTAAAGCCAGAACTTGCTATTCTTGATATCAGGATGCCCCATAAGACCGGTTTGGAAATTGCCGAAGATTGTTACAAAAACCAAATCAAAACAAAAATCATCTTAATTACCTTTGACCAAGAAGAAAGTTTGTATGAACAAGCAAAAGCCTTTAACGTTTACGGTTATATTCTAAAGGAATTTGCCATAGAAGAAATTGAAATTTGTATTGAACATGTTCTTAAAAACGAGCACTATTTTAGTGAAGAAATAGAAGCCCACTTAAAAACCGGAAAACCAAGTGACGAATCGCTGGAAGACCTTACTAAAACCGAAAAAAAGATTTTATCGCTCATTGCTGATAATAAAACCAGCCAAGACATTGCAGAAGAACTATCGGTTTCTATAAAAACCATCCATAAGCACCGAAGCAACATCATTGCCAAGTTAAAATTAGATAATAAACCTTCATCACTTTTGGTTTGGGCCAATCTCAATAAAAATCTCTTTTAGACCAAAAAATACGCATTACTGCGTATTTTTTTTTACACTTCTTAGACTTACCTTTACAGTGCTATTAATTAGTTCTTAGGGAGAATTTACGAAAACTCTGTGTTGTAATGATACAGAGTTTTCAATTAAAAAAATTTAAAATATTAGCGTTCCAAAACTACCTATCCATTATATCATGAATCATAAATTAGATAAATACTTTACAGTTAGTTTGATTGTCATTGTTATTCTAGTTATTTGCATCAACATTATTGTTTACTTTTTTTAGTTTTTAATTCCATAATTAGTTAAAAAAAGAGCGCCACTTTATTCAAGTGGCGCTCTTTTTTTACGACTTATATTCCTGAATAATTAAAGTTCCAATGCCTTTTTTACATCATTATCCATTAATAACTCAACTGGGTTTTCCAGCGCTTCTTTTACTGCCACTAAAAAGCCCACACTTTCTTTTCCATCAATAATTCTGTGGTCATAGGACAATGCTACGTACATAATAGGGCGTATTTCAACTTTTCCATCAATAGCAACAGGGCGTTCCACAATATTGTGCATACCTAAAATACCACTTTGTGGCGGATTGATAATAGGAGTGGACAACATACTGCCAAAAACACCTCCATTAGAAATGGTAAACGTTCCACCGGTCATTTCATCAACTGTAATTTGGCCGTCACGCGCACGAAGCGCCAAACGTTTAACCTCAGCTTCAACACCTCTAAAAGACATATTCTCAACATTTCGCATAACGGGAACCATTAATCCTTTAGGGCCTGAAACAGCAATACTGATATCACAAAAATCATAAGTAATCATATCCTTATCATCAATCATGGAATTGACCGCGGGATACATTTTCAAAGCCCTTACCACAGCCAATGAAAAGAAACTCATAAACCCTAAACCAACACCATGTTTAGATTTAAACTCTTCCTTATATTTATTTCGAAGTTCAAAAATTGGAGACATGTCCACCTCATTAAATGTGGTCAACATGGCCGTTGTGTTTTTTGCTTCCACTAAACGTTCAGCCACTTTACGGCGTAACATGGACATTTTACTTCTGGAACTTCCTCTGTTTCCTCCTGTTGGAGTTCCCATAGAAGGTTTAGCGTTTACAGCGTCATCTTTGGTCACTCTTCCATCTTTTCCGGTACCTTTCACTTCAGAAGCTGCAATTCCTTTTTCAGATAAAATCTTTTTAGCAGCTGGACTTGCCGTTCCTGTAGCATATGTTTTTGATTCTGTTTCTTTTTGAGCTGGTTTTGAAGTTTCCTCTTTAGGGGCTTCTTCTTTCTTATCTTCTTTGGACGAATCTTTTCCTTCTGGTTTTTCCGCACTGGTATCAATTAAGCAAACAATAGCTCCAACTGCCACAGCGTCTCCTTCTTCAGCTTTCAAAGTAATGATACCACTGGCTTCTGCAGGAAGTTCTAGTGTTGCTTTATCACTGTCAACCTCTGCAATGGCTTGATCTTTTTCAACATAATCACCATCTTCAACCAACCATGTTGCAATTTCCACCTCTGTTATGGATTCCCCTGGTGAAGGGACTTTCATTTCTAAAATCATTCGTTATAATTTTAATTGTCTTTTTGGATTTAATTCCAATTGTTTTAAGCTATCATTTTTATTTTGTCTCAAAAACAGCATCAATAACCCGCTGTTGCCTTCGTTTGTCTCGCGTACTGGAACCCGGTGCTGGAACCGAACTGTAAGGTCTTGACATAACTTGTAGTTTTACCAAATCCATACGTTGGGCCATATAAGTCCAGGCTCCCATATTTTTGGGTTCTTCTTGTGCCCAAATATATTCTTTCACATTCGGATACTTATCTATAATCTGTTGTATTTTTTCAAAATGCAATGGGAATAATTGCTCTATCCGTATCAAGGCTACATCATTTCTTTCCAGTTCCTCACGTGCTGCCAATAAATCATAATAGAATTTTCCTGTACAGAATACCAATCGTTTTATGTTTTTAGGTTCTAAAACGTCATCAATGACTTCGTTGAACTGTCCATTGACCAGCTCATCTAAAGATGAAACAGCTTTTGGATGACGTAATAAACTCTTTGGAGTGAAAACTATGAGTGGTTTTCTGAAATCACGCTTCATTTGTCTGCGTAACAAATGAAAAATACTTGCTGGTGTTGAACAATTTGCGACGGTCATGTTGTCATCACCACACAATTGCAAATAACGTTCTATTCTGGCAGATGAATGTTCAGAGCCTTGGCCTTCATATCCATGCGGTAACAAGACTACAATGCCATTTTGAGATTTCCATTTATCCTCAGCTGCTGATAGATATTGGTCAAAAATAATTTGGGCTCCATTACTAAAATCGCCAAACTGGGCTTCCCAAAGCGTTAAAGTGTTTGGGTTTGCCATGGCGTATCCATAATCAAAACCAAGAACGGCATATTCTGACAACAACGAATTGTAAATGTACATTTCGCCTTTATTGGCCGGATTGGTATTTAATAAATTGATGCGTTCTTCTGAAATTTCATCACGCAAAATAGCATGTCTGTGGCTAAAGGTTCCGCGCTCCACATCTTGACCAGACATACGAACATTAAATCCTTCTTCCAACAAACTACCATACGCCAATGTTTCGGCCATGCCCCAATCCAGTGAATCACTTTCAAAGACCATATTGGCCCTGCCGTCTAAAATCTTTTCTGCCTTTCTTAAGAACTTAACACCTTTTGGAACGGTTGAAACTATTTTGGCTATTGCCTCCAATTTGTCTTTAGGGTAACTTGTATCTACTGTTTCAAGCATTTCAGTCAAGCCTTTACGTTGGAAACCAGTCCAACGCTCTTCCATAAACTCCCTTACTTTAGAAGATTCTTCTTCTTTTGATTTGGCATATTCTGTTTCCAACATGTCCTTGAATTCTTCAACAATAGAATCTATGTAGTCTTGGTCAACTGTTTTATCAGAAATTAATTTATCAGAATATAGTTTAAACGGATTAGCGTGTTTGGCTATTTCTTTATAAAGCTTAGGTTGTGTAAACCTAGGTTCGTCACCTTCATTGTGTCCGTACTTTCTGTACCCCAATAAATCAATATACACATCTCGCTTATATCGCATTCGATAATCCAATGCCAACTCAACGGCATGTACAACGGCTTCGGCATCATCAGCATTAATATGTAGCACAGGAGACAACGTGACTTTTCCTACATCGGTACAATAGGTACTGGATCGTGCATCCAAATAGTTGGTAGTAAACCCTATTTGGTTATTGACTACTATGTGAATGGTTCCGCCTGTTTTGTACCCTTTTAATTGGCTCATTTGTGCAACTTCATAAACAATACCCTGTCCGGCTATGGCAGCATCACCATGTACAACAATAGGAAGTATTTTTGAGTCATCACCATTGTAATCATTATCTATTTTTGCTCTTGTAATCCCTTCAGCAACAGACGCTACTGTTTCAAGATGTGACGGATTGGGCACCAAGTTCATCTTGATGGTTTTTCCGTTTTGATAGGTTTTATCAAGCGTCAGCCCCAAATGGTATTTAACATCGCCATCTATATCCTCATCCTCAAAATCTTTACCTTCAAATTCACTGAAGAGTTCTTTTATTGGTTTCCTGAAAATATTTACTAGCGTATTTAAGCGTCCGCGATGTGCCATTCCCAACACACATTCTTTTACATCATATATATCTGCTGCATTAAAAAGTGCCACACTTATGGCGGGAATTAATGATTCACCACCTTCCAGGGAAAAACGTTTTTGACCTACATATTTTGTTTGCAAAAAGTTTTCAAATGATACCGCTTGATTGAGTTTTGAAAGGATATATTTTTTTGCAGGTACTGAATAACTTGGGTGGTTATCATTGACGTTCAACTTTTCTTGCCACCATGCAATGACTTCTGGATTACGAATATACATATACTCCACTCCTATAGAGCTACAGTATATTCTATTTAAGTGAACAAGAATATTTCGCAGTGATTGCGCTCCTATTCCTAAAACGTCTCCAGCATTAAAAACGGTGTCTAAATCACTATCTGAAAGTCCAAAATTTTCTAAATCCAGAGTGGGTTCGTAGGTTCTTCTGCTTCTAACCGGGTTGGTGCGCGTAAATAAATGTCCACGGGTCCTATACCCGTCAATGAGTCTTAAAACCTGAAATTCTTTTTGAACATTTTCAGGCATTTGCATGGAAACGCCTTCTATAATTTCTCCGTTAAACCCATAATTTTCAGTTCCAAAATCATAACCTTGGAAAAAAGCTCTCCAACTAGGTTCAACAGAATCTGGGTTTTGTAAGTATTGGTCATATAATTCAGCAAAATATGACGTATGGGCTGCATTAAGGAAGGAAAATTTATCCATTATATTATTGTGGCAATCTTTTGTTTACAAATTTCCCCCAAAAATACAACTTTTACTAAAACTAGATATTGTTTTATAATATTTATATAAATACATTTTTTTAACTAAACCGTTACATAAATATACTTGTTGGATAATATTTTGATGCATTTTTTACAACCTATCATTTTTATTAGCTTTGCAACTTTAAATATAAATAGATGTCAAAATCCCTAAAATACGTATCCCTGTTTTTAATAGTATTATTGATAAGCTGCGGCGACAATGAAAAAAATGAAAAAGAAGGCTTTTCGTATGAAAAAAAGACCGAAAGCAAATCATCTGTTTCTGAAACAACCTTATTGGCATCACAAAAAACAGATTTAAATAACAAAGGTACTGGCCCAATTACCTCTATGGAGTTACCTGAAACCATAGACCAAGACATGGCCAGAAACGGAGAGCGCTTGTTTATGAAACTGTGTACGGCCTGCCATAGACCCGATAAAAAATTTATAGGTCCAGAACCAAAGGGAATCATGGACAGACGCACTCCTGAATGGATCATGAACATGATTTTGAATCCGGAAGAAATGCTAAGAAAAGATCCGCTGGCAAAGGAATTACTTGTTGAATTCAATTATGCCCCCATGATTAAACAAGAGGTAACGCAGGAAGATGCCAGAGCCATTTTGGAATATTACAGAACATTAAACTAATTTACTGCTTTTCAAATTAAAGTGGGAGTTTCCCTTTACCATTTTTAACATCCAAAACCAAATCCTTTATAAGCTTGCCTTTTAGGTTTTTCATCATAGTTGCCCTTGAGGCATTGATGAGGTGATGAACTGGGCAAGGATTTTTTTCGTTGCAATGCTCCAAGCTTAAAAAACAAGCGTTTAATTTTTTTTCGCCATCAATAACATGGACTATCTCCATGATATTTCTATTGACATCTGCTTCACTCAAATAAAAGCCTCCCTTTGGTCCCCTAGTTGAGGATATTAGTTTTCTTTTAGCAAGTTCCTGTAATAATTTGGCTATATATGGTTGTGGCACATTGATAGGCTCTGCAATATCCTTCACCATTATTTTATTCTCTTCACTAGAATGCACTGCCAAGAACAAGACAGCTTTTATGGCGTATTTGGATGAATTTGAAATCATTTGTTAAACTGTATTAAAGATTATTCAAAATAAAAAAGACTTTTTTGTCTTAAATATGATTTTTATCATATTTCATGACTTCATTGCTTTATATTTTTGCCTTGTAACATAATTATTAGCTAAATATAATATTAAAATGAACACGAAAACAATGTCAAAATTAGTCTCACTTGTATTAATCGGTTTACTTATTGGTTGCGGTGGGAAAGACGAGAAAAAGAAAGCCTCTTTTTCTTATGAGAAAAAAGCAACTACAACAACACAACAGGCACCCCCTGAAACTAAAGTGCCTGCATCTAAAAAAGTCAATCTTACAGATAAAGGTGTTGGGCCTATTACTTCGGTTGAACTTAACGCAGAAATCGACCAAGCCATGGTAGCACACGGACAAGAAATTTACAATAAAATGTGTACCGCATGCCACAGACCTACTAAAAAATTCATTGGTCCAGCCCAAGCAGGCGTTATGGAAAGACGAACACCAGAATGGGTCATGAACATGATATTGAACCCAGAAGGCATGTTGCAAAATGATCCATTGGCCAAAGAGTTATTGGCTGAATTTAATGGCGCTCCTATGGCCAATCAAAATCTTACCCAAGAAGAAGCCAGAGCTGTATTGGAGTATTTCAGAACTTTAAAATAAACTAACACCTATTAATAATGAAAAACACAATTAAAATAACATTAGGATTTATTGCCATTGCCCTTACATTTAGCAGTTGCAATAATTCAAAATCCTCAGAATCAAAAGGAGGATTGTCATCAAGCGCAGCCGAACAGGTGTATGTTAAGCCTGGTGACCATGACGAATTCTATGCCTTTTTATCAGGTGGTTTTAGTGGCCAATTATCCGTTTACGGACTGCCTTCAGGAAGACTGTTCAAGGTCATTCCCGTGTTTTCCCAAGACCCTGAAAAAGCATATGGGTATAATGAGGAAACCAAACCTATGTTAATGACTTCTTATGGCGAAATTCCTTGGGGAGATGCCCACCATCCAGACATTTCACAAACCAATGGAGTGTTGGATGGCCGTTGGATTTTTATCAATGAAAACAACACGCCTAGAATTGCCAGAATTGACCTTTCAAATTTTGAAACTTCAGAAATTATTGAAATCCCCAATTCTGCAGGAAACCACAGTTCGTCTTACGTTACAGACAACACAGAATATGTCATTGCAGGAACTAGATTTGGAATCCCAATCCCACAACGGGATATATCAATAAAGGATTATAAAGGGAATTTTAAAGGCGCTCTTTCCTTTATTAAAGTAGATAAAGACAGTGGCCAAATGGATTTATCGTTTCAGATTTTGATGCCCGGTTTTGATTATGATAAAGCGCATCCTGGTCGTGGAAAATCTGATGGTTGGTTTTTCTATACCACCTACAATACAGAAGAGGCCAATTCATTATTGGAAGTAAATGCATCTCAAAATGACAAAGACTTTATTGCAGCTGTAAACTGGAAAAAAGCCGAAGAGTATATTAAAGTTGGCAAATTCAAAACCATGCCAACCAAATATGCCCATAACATCTATAATGATGAAACACACTCTGCAACCACAACCTGGGGAACCTCGGTAAAAGTATTGGACCCTGCAGAATGTCCTGGACTCGTGTATTTTTTACCAACACCAAAATCCCCTCATGGTTGTGATGTGGATCCAACAGGTGAGTACATAGTAGGTAGCGGTAAACTGGCTGCTAGTTTAACCGTGCATTCATTTACCAAAATGTTGGACGCCATTAAAAACAAGAAATTTGCTGGTGAAGCGTATGGTATTCCTATCTTAAATTTTGAAGATGTTTTGGCCGGAACGGTAGAACAACCAGGTTTGGGGCCTCTACACACTGAATTTGACGGTAAAGGCAATGCGTATACCACTTTCTTCATTTCATCAGAAGTGGTTAAATGGAAACTGGGCACTTGGGAAATATTGGATAGACAACCTGCTTTCTACTCTCCTGGGCACTTAATGATACCTGGTGGAAATTCACAAAAACCTTTTGGAAAATATTTGGTTTCTATGAACAAGATAACCAAAGACCGTTATTTACCAACAGGACCAGAAGTGTGTCAATCTGCTCAACTGTTTGATATCAGTGGTGATAAAATGAAACTATTACTGGATTTCCCAACTATTGGCGAACCGCATTATGCGGCTGGAATTCCTGCTGATTTGGTAGCACCAAAATCCAGAAAAATATTTAAGCTAGAAGAAAACAAACACCCGTATGCCACAACAAATGATGCGGATACCAAAGTGGTAAGAGATGGCAAAAATGTGCACGTGTACATTACGACCATAAGAAGTCATTTTAATCCAGACAATATTGAAGGCATTAAAGTAGGCGACAAAGTATTCTTCCATGTTACCAATATGGAACAAGATTATGATGTTCCGCACGGTATGAGCATGATTGGAGCTAACACCTCAGAAGTGCTTGTTATGCCCGGTCAAACAGAAACCTTTGTTTGGGAACCTAAACAAGTTGGTGTATGGCCATTTTACTGTACCGATTTCTGTTCGGCATTACATCAGGAAATGCAAGGTTATGTAAGGGTGTCTCCAGAAAACTCCAACATTCCATTGTCTTGGTCATTAGGAGAAGAATAATCATGAACTGAGTTTCGTTTTTAGTATGTTTTTCTAAGTAAGGCGAATCTGATATTTTCACACTCGCCTTACTTTAAAAATCTAAAAAATTAAAACCATAACGATGAAAAAGTCAAATATCATCATGTTGCTTGCAGCACTATTACCCTTGGGATTGTTTATATTTCCTTTGTGGAACATAACCCTTGAAGCACCTCAATATCCCACTCCGTTGGGAATGAACATACATATCAATGATTTTGCCGATGCCAATCCTTTTGATATCAAAAATATAAACCTGATGAACCACTATGTGGGTATGAAGTACATTCCTGAAGCAATTCCTGAGTTTAAGATTTTCCCTATTGGAATCATTATCACAACTATTATTGGGCTTATAATTGCTTTTAAGGGTAATTACAAATGGTTCTTGGGATGGTTTATCTTAATGATTGTACTAAGTAGTGCAGGTATGTATGATTTTTACATGTGGGAACATGATTATGGGCATAATTTAAACCCAAAAGCCATTATGAAATTTACCAATCCTGATGGTTCCATTATGGGCTTTCAACCGCCATTGTTTGGCACTAAGCACATTTTGAATTTTACGGCGCATTCGTATCCAAGATTAGGCTCATTGTTTTTAGCATTGGGCATTGCAACCTCGCTATTGGCCTATTTTGTTGGCAAAAAAACTAAAAACAATACGTTATGAATTTATTGAAAAAACTTCTCATCATAGTATTTACGGTTAGTTTATTTAATTGTAACACCTCTCCTGAAGCAATTGAATATGGTGTTGACGGATGCCACTTTTGCAAAATGACCATCGTTGACAAAATACACGCCGCAGAGATTGTGACAAAAAAAGGCAAGGTTTATAAATTTGACTCTTCAGAGTGTATGATTAATTTTTTAAAGGAGTTTGATGCCTCACAGGTGAAACTGTATTTATCCAATAGTTTTTCTGAACCTGAAAAACTTATTGATGCCACCAAGGCAACATATTTAATCAGTAAAAATATCCCTAGTCCAATGGGTGCATTTTTAACAGCATTTAAAACCGAAGACGAGGCAACAAAAATCCAATTAGAAAAAGAAGGAACTATTTTCGGTTGGGATACATTAAATGCCTATTTAAACAAATAATGTGATGAATAAGGTTGTTACCGTTTTTCTTATCCTTTTTTTTGTGTCCTTTTTTTCATCGGCACAAACAATCACGGTATGCAAAGATTGCAACATCACAACCTTAAAGGAAGCCATTAAAAATGCTACGGATTTTGATACCATTATTGTAAAGCAAGGCACCTATAAAGAACATAATATTACCATTGACAAACCACTAACTATCTTGGGCAAAAATTATCCGGTGATTGATGGCGAAGAGCAAGGTGAAATCATCACCATTGTGTCTGATCATGTTACTGTTGACGGGTTATTTCTAAAAAATGTTGGCAACAGTTATACCGAAGACTTTGCGGCAATAAGAGTGATAAAAAGCAAGTTTTTTGAAATACGAAATCTTGTCATAGAAAAACTCTTTTTTGGCATTTACATTGAAAAATCCAAATTTGGAAAAATCATTAACAATAAAATCATTGGGGAGGCTGTAGAAGAATATAATTCCGGTAACGGAATCCATTTATGGTACAGCCATGACTTGGATATTGAAAACAACCATGTACAAAACATGAGAGACGGCATTTACTTTGAGTTTGCCGATAATTCCACCATTAAAAACAATGTAAGTACCAACAATTTAAGGTACGGCCTACATTTTATGTTTTCTAACAATGATGTTTATGAAGGCAATACGTTTGAAAATAACGGAGCTGGAGTAGCCGTGATGTTTTCAAAACAAATAAAAATGATAAACAATGTCTTTAAAAAAAATTGGGGAACAGCTTCTTACGGCTTGCTGTTAAAAGAAATTAACGATGCCGAAATAAAAGGGAACACCTTTGAAAAAAATACCATAGGCATCAACATTGAAGGTTCCAATAGAATCACTTACGTGAACAATAACTTTTCAAATAACGGTTGGGCCGTAAAAGTAAGAGGTGCTTGTTATTCAAATTCGTTTATAAGCAATAATTTTCTGTACAATTCTTTTGATGTTTCCTATAACAGCAAAATCAATGATAATTTGTTTGACAACAACTATTGGAGCAATTACACCGGATATGACCTGGACAAAAACGGGATTGGGGATGTACCCTACAGACCCGTAAAATTATTTTCTTACATTGTTAACAGAACGCCAGAAACCATTATCCTGTTAAGAAGTTTGTTTATAGATATCATTGACTTTTCCGAAAAAGTTTCTCCGGTTTTCACGCCAGACAAGCTACTGGACAATAACCCTTCAATTAAAAAAATAGCATGGTAACCATTGAAAATTTACATAAAAAATTTGGAAAAAACATCGTGCTTAACGGTGTTGACTTAAGTATTAAAGAGGGTGGTATTTTTGCAGTTCTTGGCCCCAACGGTTCGGGAAAAACAACCCTCATTAAATCTGTTTTGGGCATGGTAATTCCAGATAAAGGAACCATTTCCGTTCTCCAAAAAAACATAAAAAACAGTTCAGCATACCGGCATAAAATTGATTATTTACCTCAAATAGCAAATTTTCCAGGCAACTTAAAAGTCAAGGAACTTATTACCATGATTAAGGATTTAAGGGGCAAGACCACCAATGATGACGCATTGATCAGTCTGTTTAAACTGGACAAGTTTCTTGATAAAAAATTGGGAAATCTCTCAGGAGGCACCAAACAAAAAGTAAATTTGGTTTTAACGTTTATGTTTGACAGCCCGCTTATTATTTTGGACGAGCCCACATCTGGCCTAGACCCTATTTCTTTGATACATTTAAAAGATTTAATTCAAGCCGAAAAAGCCAAAGGAAAAACCATTTTGATCACCTCACATATCATGAGCTTTGTTGAAGAAATTTCTGATGAGATTGTGTTTCTTTTGGAAGGTAAAATTTATTTCAAAGGCACTATTGAACAACTAAAGACCATGACCAATCAATCTGATTTTGAACGTGCCATTGCAACCATTTTAACAGATAACCATGCTTAAAATATTAAAATACAGTTTTTTTGATTTGATGCGAAGCCGTTGGAGCTACGTGTACTTTGCGTTTTATTTGTTGCTTGGCATTGTGCTGTTGTTTTTAAACAACGATTTATCAAAAGCAGTCATTACCTTAATGAACATTATTATTGTTCTGGTTCCGCTGATTGGGACCATTTTTGGGGTGATGTACTACTATAATTCCAAAGAATTCACGGAACTGTTGTTGGCACAACCCTTAAAACGTTCGTCTATCTTTTTAGGACAATATTTAGGTGTATCCATATCGCTATCCATGAGTTTGGTTTTAGGATTGGGTATTCCATTTGCACTCTATGGTTTATTCAATTCAAGTGCTATTTGGGACTTCTCTTTACTCATTATAACGGGCGGATTTTTAACGTTTATCTTTACGGCCTTAGCGTTTAATATTGCTTTATCCAATGAAAATAAAATCAAGGGGTTTGGCTATGCTATTTTGGTATGGCTGCTTTTGGCAATTATTTATGATGGCGTGTTTTTAATGTCACTGATCTTGTTTGAAGATTATCCGTTGGACAAATTATCATTGGTAGGAACCATGTTAAACCCAATAGATTTATCCAGGACACTCATTCTATTAAAATTGGATATATCTGCCTTATTGGGTTATACCGGTGCCGTTTTCAAACAGTTTTTCGGAACCAGCTTTGGATTGATTGTGTCGTTCAGTATGTTAATAATATGGGTATCCTTGCCTGTTATGCGAATTGTGTATAAATCAAAAAGAAAGGATTTTTAAACTGAAAAAAAACTTGGTATTAAGAATTGTTATTTCCAAAACACATCATTCAAGTTATCTTCAAAATCGTCTGGTTGATGGATGCTTTCAATTAAAGATAATTGTTCTGCAGTAGCCACTTTTTGAATTTCCGGAAACAAAATCCGTTCCTCAAACCGAATATGTTGCTCCAGTTCTTCTTCAATTTTATTCAACGTTTTAGTATCATCCCCTGTGCTTGTAAACAAGCGTTTTAATCTCCTGTGATCTGACAATGCCTTTTTAACAAGTTCGTTATCACTTTTTAAAATAGTAAAAATGTGTGTTTCCTCTAATTCAAAATGAGGGATTAAATGGGTTTTAAAAAACCAATCGGCATATACTTTTATACGATTTGCTTCAATATTCTTATTAAATCCTGTTCTTATTTTCCAAGATAGCAACAATCCATGGTGATGTTCCCTACTCAGATTTTGCAACGCTTTATGTCGCTTTTGAATTTTATTTTGCATAATTGAAATGTTTGATTGTATTAAATAATATAAGGCCAATGCCCAATGGTAGCAAAATGCTCAACAAAAACAAGATTAGGTAATAGCTTGGCAACAAACCCATTCTTAGATAAAACATGCCGCCTTGAATAAACAATATTAATTCTGTTAAAACAAATCCAACCATAAAGGTATAAACCCCCACATGAAACCATAAGTTTAATTTTATGAACTGTTTGTTTATAATAAAAGAAAATAAAAAACCCGTAACAACTCCCAACATAGTTAAATGAATGAACCCAATAACAAAGTTGTGGTACTGATATGCTACTTTTGAAACCTCAGGAATAATTGATAAGGACTGAAACAGAATTTTTAACACAAAACAAAAAATTGCAAAGCTGTACAAATAAACCGTGAGTTTTGGGTTATCTAATAAAACATGTGAAAGTTTGGGCTTGATTAGTCTTAAAAAAACCATTAGCGCAGCCAACTGCAATAAAACGCCCAGCCCGTTTATCCACAATAAAAAACTCTGTGGAACAAACCAATTTATAGGTAAAGCAAATGTAAGCACCGTAGATGCAATTAAAAGTTTGAAAAACAATCTGAATTGCTTGGTATTTTGTATTTGCAATTGCTGAAAAAACAAAGCAATAACTGCAATAACAAACCAGCCATTAAACTGGAAATGCAAAAAGAACTGTATGGCAATTTCATAAAAAACAGACCCTTGACCTTGAGTCATAACAGCTGGACCCAAACACCATACTCCAATGGTTGATAGCAACATAAACACCAATGAGGTTTTGAGTAAATATTGTATAGCCGTGGATTTAATTTGATGATGTTTCCAAATGAGATAAACAAAATAGTAACTGCATAAAATATGTAAGGTTGAAAATGAAATGGACACAGCTGCATATCCTTGAAATGGAAAACTAACCATCATTCCTATTACGGCTATTTCAGTTACCCAAAACAAGTTGTTGAAAACAGCTCTCTTATTGTTTGGCACAAAATAATGAACTATCAATGTAAACAGCATTAAATACACCCAACCTAACATAGCCACATGTGAATGCGCATGTGTTAAAAAACGATAATTGATAGGAATGGTATCAATAAAAAAGTAACGCAATGTTAGCCCCATCAAGGCGGCAATAAAAAAATTAAGCAGACATATTACAACGAGTTTTTTTGACACTGTGTTTTTTATAATGTGAAATATATAAACATAAAAGTAAAAAATCCAGAATGCCTTACAGACTACTTCTGGATTTTTTCATGGTAAGAAATTTAAATTGCTATTAATCAAACTGTTTTTCCAGTTTTATGGCTTGAGGAAATAAGATGTTATTTTCCAAATGAATATGCAAGTGCAAATCTTGTTCAAATTCCTCCAACATAGCAAACGCTACCTTATACGTATTGCATGCATCTGCAGGTGGATTATAGTTATTGCTCAACTCGGCTATTTTTCTAAAACGCTCCCCTTCGGTATCATGTTCTTCCATCATCATAGCAATAGGGTTTTCAACAGTACCAAATTGTGGCGAATGAATGGTTTCATTGTCTGATTTTGCTTTGACCATTCTTTTTATAAAGGGAAAGAGAACAAGCTCTTCTTTTTTCATATGTGCTGTTAACGCATTGGCACAGGCTGTAAACTCTTCATTTATTTTAAATAATTCTGGATGTCTTTCTCCATGAACACTACATAATTTGTTTAAAAACTGAATCAACACAGGTATTTTTTCTTCTACATACCGGTGATGCTTTTTCTCAATATAATCTGCCAATAAATCCAATGGCCAAGATTTATAATCTATTGATTGATTTGCTTTCGAGTTTAAAACCGTATTAAGATCTTCCAAAATTGAATCGATTTCTATCCCTTTCTTATCGCAAACTTCCTCAAGTGTTCTATCTCCTTTACAGCAAAAGTCAATGCCATACTTGTTGAATACGGCCGCTGTTCTAAAATCTTCGGCAACAAATTGCCCGATTTGTTTTTCTGATTCTCTAAATAATATATCCATAACTTTGTTTATTTCGGATAATTTTATCCTATTTATAATTAAATTTTTTTATGTTTTAAAAAATGATTCTCCTGCCTGTATGCTCATTGCCAATTCATCCAAACTGGTGTGTTCCAGCATATATTTCAAATTGTCCCTAATGTCTTTAAACTTATCATGAACGGGACATGGATGGGTTTCATCACATTTTTCCAATCCCAATCCGCAGCCATTATAAATTTTGTCACCATCAATTGCCTTTACAATTTGTGACAGTTTAATGTTTTTGATATTGGTTTGCTCAATTTCAAAACCGCCATAAGCACCTTTAACGGAGTTTACAATATTATTCCTTACCAATTCTTGCAATATTTTGGCTGTAAATGCTTGTGGAGAATTGATTTCTTGTGCAATAGCTTTAGGGCTTACCCGCCTATTCTCATAGGAGTTTATTGCTATAAAAATTGCTGCCTTAATGCCGTATTCACAAGCTTTTGAAAACATATTAGTGTTTATTTACATGCAAATATAAAAATAATTTTTAATTAGGATAAGTTTATCCTAATTAAAAATTAATATTTGTGTCTATACCAAACTTTTTGCCATTCGCGCTTGAGAATCAAGAACGATACTTCTTCAGATAGTTGTAAGGTGTCATAACCATCCATCTGTTTTATCTGATGCTCGGGAACATCAATGATATACAATAAATTGAGGTAATCTGTAAATTTATGTTGTATCAGCTCATAAACCGTTTCGTGAAGCAAGAGTTTTAAACTAGAGGGTAAAATATCCTGATGGAAGTCAAGGTCAATATTGGCCAACAAAAAGTCCTTGTTAAGCTGGTCAACTAGTTTTTTATATAAATCCAGTTGGCTAGCCTCTTCAACCAATGCCTCGTAGGTGTTGGGAACCTGCATTATACGTTTCTGTTCATTAATTGCTCTCCAAATTGTTTCAAAAGTAATTTTTTATCTTCTGAAATATCCAACGAATCCAAAACCATAAACGCTTTTTGAGTATAAGATAGTATCTCTTGTTTTGTGGCTTCTTGTGAACCACTGGATTCAAAAATATGTTTAACCGTTTTTATTTTTTCCGTAGCATCCTTTGGGTTTAGGCTATATAAATGCGTTAAGGCCTCACGTTCTTTTTCATTTGATAATTGTAAGGCGTGGATGTATAAAATGGTCTTTTTGTTTTCAATAATATCGCCTCCAATTTGCTTTCCAAAGGTTTTAGGGTCTCCAAAAGCATCTAAATAATCATCTTGTAATTGAAATGCAATGCCTAAATTTTTACCAAATTGATAGATGTTTTGTTGGTCTTTTTCAGAAGCTCCAGCAACTATGGCACCCATTTTCATGGCGGCCCCAATTAAAACAGCTGTTTTATATTCAATCATTTTTAAATAGTCTGCAATGGTAACATCATCACGGGTTTCAAAATCCACATCATATTGTTGGCCTTCACAAACTTCCAGCGCTGTTTTACTAAACAATTCTGCCAAAGCTCTAAAAGTTGAATTATCATAGGTCTCAAATAGCTGATATGCCATAATCAGCATGGCATCGCCTGATAAGATCCCGGTATTGACATCCCATTTCTCATGAACCGTTTCCTGTCCTCTTCGCAATGGGGCATCATCCATAATATCATCGTGTATCAACGAAAAATTATGGAACACCTCAATACTTAAGGCGGCCTGTAATGCCTTTTTGTAGTCACAATTAAAAATTTCGGAAGTCATTAATGTTAAAACAGGGCGCAATCGTTTACCGCCCAATGTTAATATATATTGAATGGGTTCGTAAAGATTAACAGGATCTTTAATTACAGAATAGTCCTTAAGAAAATCAATAAACTTGTTTTGGTATGTTTCTATTGATAGCATACAGCAAAAATAAATTAAAACATCACATGAAAAAGGGTGTATGTAAATTATATGTTAAAAAATCATTAAAACTTTGGAAACTTTTTTTGTTTTTAAAGTTTCCTGTTGTACATTTGCGCCATTATGAAAAACAAAATATTGACAAACGCAGCTGAATTGTTTTTAAATTATGGGTTTAAAAGTATTACCATGGATGATATTTCTAATCATTTGGGAATATCAAAAAAAACCATTTACCAGCATTTTGAAAATAAAACCAAATTGGTTGAGGCTGTGACCATGCATGTTTTTGAAAATATTTCATGTGGTATCAGTGATATTTGTTCGTCTAAAAAGAACCCCATTGAAGAGATATTTGACATCAAGCAATTTGTGATGGAGCATTTAAAAGATGAAAAGTCTTCGCCACAGTACCAACTCCAAAAATATTATCCCAAGATTTTCAGTACCCTCAAAAAAAAGCAGTTTGAAATTATGCAGAAATGTGTTGTTGAAAATTTGAACAGAGGTATAGAACTGGGATTATACAGAAAAACCCTAGATATAAATTTTATTTCAAGAATTTATTTTCATTGCATGACCATTTTAAAAGACAACGAGTTATTCCCCTTAAACCATTTTTCAATGAACACCTTAATGAATAATTATTTAGAGTATCACCTACGTGGTATTTGCACAGAAAAAGGGCTGTTAACCTTAAATAAATTCATCAACAATCAATCATAAAACATGACAAAACAAATCTTTTACTTAGTAGTTATTTTACTAGGCCTAAAATCATTTTCGCAAGAAGAACCCAAGCAATTTAGCCTACAGGAAGCTATAGATTATGCATTGGAAAACAACAGAACAGCAAAAAACGCCCAACGCGATATTGAAGCTGCCAAACAACAAAAATGGGAAACCACATCAACAGGATTGCCACAAATAAATGCGTCTGTAGATTATCAAAACTTTTTAAAGCAACAAGTATCGTTAATCCCTGCTGAATTTTTTGGTGGAAATCCCGGCGAGTTTGCCGAAGTCACTTTTGGCACCAAGCAAAGCGTTTCAGCAACAGCAACGTTAAGCCAAAAAATATTTGATGGCTCTTACCTGGTAGGACTTCAATCTGCTAAAGTCTATTTGGAAATTTCAAAAAACGCCAAAATAAAAACCGATCTAGAAGTAAGAAAAGCAGTTATTAATGCTTATGGCAATGTGTTATTGGCCGAACAAAGTGTTCAAATTCTTGAACGTAACAAAGCTGCTTTAGAAAAAAACCTGGATGAATTGACCAAAATCTATGAAAACGGGTTTGAAGAAGAAGAAAGCGTTGAGCAATTACAAATCACATTATCAAGTGTAGAAAGTTCCTTGAAAAACACCCAAAGGTTAAAAACCTTGGCCTATCAAATGCTTAACATCACATTGGGGCTTGATGTTTACAACAACTCAGTACTAACGGATTCGCTTGAAGATTTGAGCCTACAAAATATGTCATTGGATTTACTTAAAACAGATACCAATGTAGAAAACAATATAGATTACCTAATAGCCGAGAACGACAAAAAAGCAAAAGCGCTTTTGTTAAAATTTGAAAAAAGCAAAGCTCTACCAACATTAAATGCTTTTGTTAATGGTGGTTACCAAGCCTATAGTGATAATTTTAATTTTACCAGCAAAAACCAAAAATGGTTTGGCTCATCACTGTTTGGGGTTAATCTGTCTATTCCTATTTTCAGTTCATTAGGAAGAACAGCTGCCACACAACGGGCCAAAATCAATCTTGAAAAAGCAAAAGACGATTTGATAGAAACCGAACAAAAACTCCAGTTGCAAATTGCATCAGCTAAAAGTGATTATCAATTTGCTATTGAAGATTACGATAATAAAAAACAAAATTTAAACCTTGCCGAACGAATTGAACAAAAAAACCAAACCAAGTTTTTTGAGGGCATTTCATCAAGCTTTGATTTAAGGCAAGCACAGATTCAACTTTATGCTGCCCAACAAGAATATTTACAGGCCATGCTTGATGTGATCAACAAAAAAGCAGTGCTGGAAACCTTATTAAATACAGTCAACAACTAATTAAATCAATCAAATTATGAAACATATTTTATCAATTATAACCCTAGCATTGGTTCTTTCCTCTTGTGGTGGAGAGAAAAGACAATCTGTAGAAGATGTTATCGCAACCAATAACATTGAAAAAATCAGACAAAAGAAATCGCAATTAGACGAGCAACAACAGGTTCTTAGTGCAGAATTGAAGCAGTTGGAAGCAAAAATAAAGGAATTGGATCCGTTGGAAAAAATACCTTTAGTGACCACGGTTCATATTAAAGAATCTATGTTTACCCATTATATCGAATTGCAAGGTAGCGTGAGCACCAAGCAAAACCTGGTTATCTATCCAGAATTTTCCGGTGTTTTAACTAAAGTCTATGTAACCGAAGGACAAAAAGTTAACAAAGGGCAGCTATTGGCTAAAATTGATGATGGCGGTTTAAGCCAACAATTGGTACAATTACAAATTCAAGCTGATTTGGCCAAAACAACCTTTGAACGCCAAGAACGTTTGTGGAACCAAAAAATAGGTAGCGAAATTCAATACCTTCAAGCCAAATCGTCTTATGAAGCACAGTCTAGAGCTGTTGACCAATTACAACAGCAAATAGAAAAAACCAATGTTAGAGCGCCCTTTTCAGGCACTATAGATGATGTTATTACGGATCAAGGTAGTGTAGTAGCTCCAGGGCAATCGCCGTTATTTAGAATTGTGAACCTTAACAATATGTATATTGAAACCGATGTGCCAGAACGTTATATTTCAACTGTAACCAAAGGAAAAGACGTCTTGGTTGAATTCCCCATTCTTGGAACCTCATTGGATTCAAAAGTGCGCCAAGCAGGTAACTTTATCAATCCAGCTAACAGGACTTTTAAAGTTGAGGTTGAAGTTCCCAATTCGGACAATCAAATAAAACCCAACCTAACAGCCAAACTTAAAATCAATGATTACACAAATAACAAGGCTATTTTGATTCCGCAAAGTATCATTTCAGAAAATGCTGAAGGCGATCAATATGTTTATACCGTAACCAATAAATCCGACCAAACAGCCAATGCTAAACAAGTCATTGTGAAAACCGGAAAAACACAAGGCGATTACATTGAAATACTGTCTGGTTTGGAAGACGGAAGCGAAATTATTGAGGAAGGTGCAAGAAGTGTTGAAGATGGACAGGAAATAAAAATCCTTTCTGTTGAGGACAAACAATAGTTCAACCAACTAAACTTTAAAACATGACAAAAAAGAAAAAAGATATACATAAAGAGTTTGCGTTTTCTTCTTGGGCTATCAACAACAAAACAACCATGTATGTGTTAATGGCCTTGATACTCCTCTTGGGAGCTGGTGCCTATTATAGCATGCCCAGGGAAAGTTTCCCAGAAGTCAAGGAAACAAAAATCTACATCAGTTCCATTTACCCCGGTAATACCGCAGAAGACATTGAAAAACTGATTACAGACCCTATTGAAGATAAGCTAAAAACGGTGAGCAACGTTGTTGAAATCACCTCAACATCACAAGAGGATTATTCTATTGTTGTTGTTGAATTTGATGAAAACATCTCTGTTGAAGCAGCCAAACAAAAGGTAAAAGACGAGGTAGATTCTGAAACTTCTGGAGAAGATTGGCCTACTTTTAATGGTGCCAAAGTAGAGCCCAATGTGTTTGATTTAAGCCTTTCGGAAGAAATGCCTATTCTAAACATTAATATTTCCGGGAATTACCCAGTTGATAAACTCAAAGAATTTGGCGAATATCTTGAAGATGAAATAGAAAGTCTGCCACAAATCAAACAAGTAGATATCCGTGGCGCCCAAGAAAAAGAAGTTGAAGTAGCTGTTGATATTTACAAAATGATGGCTGCCCAAGTTAGTTTTAATGATATCATCAATACCATAAATGGTGAAAACATGACCATGTCTGCCGGTAACTTAATTACCAGCGGTCAACGGCGTACTATCAGGATTATTGGTGAGATAGACAAGCCAAGTGATTTAGAGAACTTTGTTGTAAAATCGGAACACAACAACCCCATTTATTTAAAAGATATTGCCACAGTGACCTTTAAGGACGAGGACAAAACAACCTATGCCAGAGAGTTTGGACACCCAGTGGTCATGCTTGATGTTAAAAAGCGTGCTGGAAAAAACATGGTAGAAGCTGCCGAACAAATACAAACAATTGTTGATAAAGCTAAAGCCAATGTATTTCCCCCAGATTTAAAAGTTACCATTGCCAATGACCAATCCTCAAAAACCATTGGTCAAGTAGATGACTTGGTAAACAATATCTTTTTTGGGATCATTCTGGTCGTAACGGTATTAATGTTCTTCTTAGGATTTAAAAATGCCTTGTTCGTTGGTTTTGCCATTCCTATGTCCATGTTTATGTCGCTTATGATATTGAATATGTTAGGATACACCATGAACACCATGATTTTATTTGGATTGATTATGGGTCTGGGTATGCTTGTTGACAACGGAATTGTGGTGGTTGAAAATGTTTATCGTTTAATGAGTGAGGAAGGTTTAAGCAGAATTGAAGCTGCCAAAAAAGGTATTGGTGAAATCGCTTTTCCTATTATTATTTCAACAGCAACTACCGTTGCAGCTTTCATTCCGTTAGGCATGTGGCCCGGTATGATGGGAGAATTCATGATTTATTTTCCAATAACCCTATCCGTTGTGTTGGGCTCCTCATTATTTGTTGCCATTTTCTTCAATTCGGTTATGGTGTCTCAATTCATGACCACTGAAGATAAAAACCTGCCTTTAAAACAGATCATCAAAATATCCGCTACAATAGCTGTTATTGGTATTCTTGTGTTTATTTTTGGAGGCCCTTACCGAGGATTGGGAACCTTAATGGTAATTACCTCAATCTTGTTATGGGTTTACAGACTGTTCCTTAGAAAATGGTCCAATCATTTTCAAAATGATATTTTACCACGCTATGAGCGTTTGTACGAACGAACCTTAAGAGCAGCCTTAAAAAACAAAAGGCCTATTTTTATAAGTTTAGGAACATTACTGCTGCTCATCATAGCGTTTGCAGGGTTTGGTGCTTCCTTGGCCAACCAACGTACCAAAGTGGAGTTTTTCCCTGATAACACACCGAACCAGATTATTGTGTACATAGAATATCCTGAAGGGACCGACATTAAAAAAACCAATACCATCACAAAGGATATTGAGCAACGCGTTTATAAAATCATCAACGACCCCATGTATATGGATGGTGATTATAATTTTATGACAGAAAGTGCGGTTTCACAAGTTGGTGAAGGTGCAGGAAATCCACAGACAGACGCCGGTTCAGCGGCTGAAATGCCACATCGAGGCAAAATCACGGCTACCATGCGCGAGTTCAAATTTAGAAGAGGTGCTGATAGTAAAGTCCTTCTTAAAAAAGTACAGGAAGCTCTTAAAGATGTGTATCCGGGTGTTGCCATTTCTGTTGAAAAAGATGCCGTGGGGCCGCCAGCAGGTTATCCCATAAACATTGAATTGGAAGGTGATGATTATGCTGAGTTGATCAATACCGCTGAAAAAATGAAAAACTTCATCAACACCAAAAATATTCAGGGTATTGATGAACTTAAAATTGACGTGAACAAATCAAAACCTGCGATGCAAGTTCATGTAGATAGAAAAAAAGCAGGTGAACTGGGTATTTCCTCAGGGCAAGTTGGCCAACAACTTAGAAATTCCATTTTTGGTGCCAAAGCAGGTATCTATAAAGAAGGCGGAGATGATTATGACATCTATGTAAGGTTTAATGAAGAAAACCGGTATAACACCAGTGCGCTTTTTAACCAGAAAATAACCTTTAGGGATATGGCCACCGGACAGATAAAGGAAATTCCTGTATCAGCCGTTGCCAAACAAAACAATACTTCGGGTTTTAGTGCTATTAAGCACAGGGATACCAAACGTGTAGTGACCTTGTATTCTGCATTATCACCTGGATTCATTGATGCATCGGCCATTGTATCTCAAATTCAACATGAAATGCAAACTTTTTCTGAAAAACCTGATGGTGTAAAAATTGATTACACCGGTCAAATAGAAGAACAACAAAAACAACAAGATTTTCTAAATGGTGCGTTTTTAACCGGATTGGCTTTGATTTTCTTTATTTTGATATTCCAATTCAACTCGGTTTCCAAACCAGGCATTATTATGATGGCCGTGTTCTTAAGCTTGATTGGCGTATTTGGCGGTATGGTTATTACAGGAAGTTCCTTTGTTATCATGATGACCATGATGGGAATCATATCGCTTGCCGGTATTGTGGTTAATAATGGTGTGGTACTTCTGGATTATACCCAGTTATTAATTGACAGAAAAAAGATTATACACAATCTGGAACCAGAACAATACATCAACAAAGAAGAACTTTTGGAAGTTATTGTTAAAGCTGGTAAGGCACGTTTACGTCCTGTTTTATTAACGGCTATTACAACTATTTTGGGGCTTATCCCATTAGCTACAGGACTCAACATTAATTTCTTTAGCTTCTTTAGCGATTTTGATGCCAATATTTATTTTGGTGGCGATAACGTGATTTTCTGGGGACCATTGGCATGGACTGTTATTTACGGATTGTTTGTGGCTACCTTTTTAACACTTATAGTCGTTCCTATTTTATTTTATCTGGTAACCAGATTTAAAATGTGGCTCTACAAAGATAGAGTGGCCGATTATGAAAAGCTTATCACCGAATAAAGCCCATAAAAAAATCCTCAACGTGTGTTGAGGATTTTTTTTAATAATGAATATTATCTATTTAAGGTCAAAAGTTAACCTAGCAAAAAGAAAACGTCCGCCTATACCAAATTGTTGGGATCGTCTTGACCAGTCAAAACGACCATCGCTACGGTTTCCGTATTGAGGATCGGCTCTATCTGGATAAATATCAAATAAGTTATTGGCACCAATGGTAATGGTTGTGCTTTCAGCTATTTGATAACCAAATGACAAATCGGTTACCAATTTAGATCCAAACACCTGTTGGTTTGCAACAACTGTTGTAGCTTCTGTAACTTCACCAAACCATACATTTCTTAAAAAGATATTAAACTTATTGGTTGTATAATTATTGGTTAAGTTGATTTTTGCACGTGGCACGGCTTTTTCCAAATAAATACGGCTATCCTCAGGGAAATAGGTTCCAACTTGATTGGCATTTATTAATACTTGTGATGCATGGATACCTCCTACTTGTTTGGTTTTTGAAAAAGTTCCTGATAAATCACTTTTCAATTTTGCAGCAGTTCCTATTCTGGCATCATGTGAAATCACAATATCCAATCCTCTAGATTCTGTGTCAATGGCATTGGCAAAAAAGGATGCTGCCGAGGCATTGGCTTGAGACAATAATTTATCTAATTCTGTACCAGTTCCTGGCCCTTTAAATTGGCCTGTATAAACCACTCTATTATCAATGCCTATCCAATAACCATCTACCGTAAAGGTTAGGTGCGCATCTGGTAATTTAGAAGTAAATCCTAAACTAACACTTCTTGAAGTCTCTTGTTTTAATTGCGGAATACCTAATAATTTGGCAGCCTTACTATCATTGGAGAAGGTTCCAACTTCTTGTGGATTTCCTTGGTTGTCAAAAATAGTAGACGTTGAATTAAAATTTAATTGGTGTAATGATGGAGCTCTAAAACCAGTATTGAATGCAGCTCTAATATTCGTGTTGTCACTGACTTTTAATCGTGTAGCTATTTTTCCATTAAGAGTCGATCCAAAATCAGAATAATCTTCATAACGTAAAGCGCCGCTTAATAGGAAACTGTCAGTAATGTCTGCTTCTATATCAAAATAGCCAGCAACACTGCTTCGTCCTCTTGATAGTTCATTGGCTGGACTAAAACCAGGGAACACTTGTGAGCCGCCAGGTCTTGAAGCCCCAAAGAAATCCTTTGCTGGCACTTGCGAAGCCAATGTAATAACCTGACCATCTGCTGTATATTGTGCATATGAAGGTTGCTCTCCTGCCACAATCTCATAATTTTCCAAACGGTATTCAGCGCCAAAAGCCACGTTTAAGCCAGACATGATATCATCATAAAACTTACTAACGTCTAAATTGGTGGTGTTTTGAGCAAATGAAAATCCACCAGCATCAAAAAATGTTGGAGATGCTTTTTGCATAGATGCGTTGTAAGTATTACCAATGGTATATAAAAAGGAGTTTTTTCCGTAAGTGTTACTAAAATCAACATCCCAGTCATTTATTTTGCCTCGTATTCCAACGGCTATTGACTTATCAGTGATAGTTGAATTAATTTCCGGTAAAAATCCGTTTATGTAAGCAGGCGTATAGGTTCTACTTTGATTTGGCAATCTATAAAATCCTGCAGAATTACCCGTTCTAGAACTTAAACCAGCAAAAGAGTACAACTCAGTTCCGTTATCATCCAAAGGCAATGAAAAATTTGCAAAGAACCGACCACCACGCAGTGCCGATTGACCAACACGCATGTTAAAATCACTTCTTGTCAATCCTCTAGCGGCCAACTCTGCAGCTGTGTTATCTGCTGATAAAATGGGTTGTAAGTCCGCTTTTGTTGAAGCTCCATTTAATACAATACCAGCTTGATTGGCATATTGGATAACATCATTTACATCATCATCCAATAATTTTGATAAATCATAGCCGTCATTATTGGCAAAACGCTCTACTGTATTATATAAATTAAAGACGGTTCCTTCCCACTCTTTCATCCTACTGTAATCTTGTCTGACATCAAAATCTCCTGTAAAGTTGATAAAACCACCTTTATCTCCAAGATCTAAACCATAATTGGCACTCACATTAGTGGTCTCTCCATCAACGCCACCCGTTTGGTCATTGGCATTTTTTGTAAAATTAGCTCCAGTGGTGACATTCAAATTAAGTTCATTGGTACTTTGTTTAAGTACAATGTTGATAACGCCGGCAATGGCATCAGAACCATATTGTGCCGCTGCACCATCACGTAATACTTCAATACGTTGTATGGAAGCTGCAGGAATTGCGTTTAAATCGGTTCCAACACTACCGCGCCCAAAGGTTCCATTTACATTGATTAAAGACGAGTTATGCCTTCTTTTTCCATTAATCAAAACCAAAACTTGATCGGGCCCTAATCCTCTCAACGAAGCGGGATCAACATGGTCAGTTCCATCAGATATGGTTTGGGTATTGGACGTAAATGAAGGTGCTACATAATTTAAAATTTGATTCAAATTTACCTGTGGTCCTGCAGTAACCAACTCTGATACATCAATAACATCAACTGGTACCGCTGTGTCTGTTGCTGAACGATTTGGATTTCTGGTACCAATAAGCATCACCTCATCAAGTGCAACACCTTCTGTAAGAGCTACCATGATTTTCTGAGCAGATGTTACTTGTATCTCTTTGGTATCATAACCAAGAGATGATATTACTACTGTAGCGGGGAAACTAGCTACATCTAAGGTAAAATTACCGTCAAAATCAGTAATGGTACCTGTAGTGGTCCCTTTAATGATAACATTAGCACCAGGAATCGGGTTTTTAGTGCTAGTCTCGGTTACAGTTCCTGTAATAGTCCCTTGAGCCATCATGGCTAGAGGGAAAAACAGCAATGCAATCAAATAAAAGTTGAAATGTAAAGCTTTTTTCATAAGATAATTGTTTAAGTTAGTCTTTATTATTAATTTAAATAATTCAAGTAAATTACAAAAATTTTAATAAATCAACAATCTTGTATTTTATAATTTGAAAAAAAAACAAACTTTTAGTGTTATTTATTAGAAACAATATAATTGCATATTTGTCGTGGTGATTGATAATTTAAACCCCAAATCATAGCTTTTTAATAAGATATCTTCCTAAATTTGCACCCTGTTTAATACGTATTGAGTTTTAAGCATTTAAGCGTTTTTAATTTTTAACTTATGTATCGAAGTCATACTTGCGGTGAATTAAATGCATCGTATATTAATAAAGAAGTCGTGTTGGCCGGGTGGGTCCAAAAATCACGTGATAAAGGGTTTATGATTTGGGTAGACCTTCGGGATCGCTATGGTATTACCCAGCTTATCTTTGATGAAGAACGCACATCAAAAGCCATTTTTCAGGAAGCAAAACTTTTGGGGCGCGAATTTGTCATTCAGGTAACAGGGAAAGTCATTGAGCGTACTTCAAAAAATCCCAATATTCCAACGGGTGACATTGAAATTTTAGTGTCTAAATTAACCATTTTGAATAAAGCACAACTTCCGCCGTTTACCATTGAAGACCAAACCGATGGTGGTGAAGAGTTGCGCATGAAATTCCGCTATCTGGATATTCGCCGTAATCCTGTAAAAAACAGTTTGATCTTTAGACATAAAGTGGCGCAAGCTGTTAGAAATTATTTATCAAAAGAAGGCTTTATAGAAGTTGAAACGCCCTATTTAATAAAATCAACGCCTGAAGGTGCCCGTGATTTTGTGGTACCATCACGAATGAATGCGGGCCAGTTTTACGCCTTGCCACAATCGCCACAAACCTTTAAGCAATTGCTCATGGTTGGCGGCATGGACAAATACTTTCAAATAGTAAAATGTTTTAGGGATGAAGATTTACGCGCTGACAGACAACCTGAGTTTACACAGATAGACTGTGAAATGGCCTTTGTAGAGCAAGAAGATATCTTAAATGCCTTTGAAGGTTTGACACGTCATTTACTTAAAGAAATTAATGGTGTTGAAGTAGATAAATTTCCAAGAATGCTGTATGATGATGCCATGCGTTTATACGGAAACGATAAACCGGATATCCGTTTTGGGATGCAGTTTGGAGAATTAAATGCCGTAGCACAACACAAAGATTTTGGAGTTTTCAATACTGCCGAATTGGTGGTTGGTATTGCTGTCCCTGGCGGCAATAGTTTTACCAGAAAAGAGATTGACCAATTAATTGATTGGGTAAAACGTCCACAGATAGGTGCACTGGGAATGGTGTATTGCCGTTGCAATGAGGATGGAACCTTTAAATCATCCGTTGATAAATTTTACGATGAGACCGATTTGGCCAAATGGGCTGAGATTACTGGAGCAAAACCAGGCGATTTAATTTGTGTGCTTTCTGGTGAAACCAATAAAGTGAGAACCCAACTAAGTGCCTTAAGAATGGAACTGGCAACGCGATTAGGATTACGCAAGCCTAATGAGTTTGCGCCATTATGGGTGATTGATTTCCCATTATTGGAATGGGATGAAGAGACCAATCGTTATCACGCCATGCACCATCCGTTTACCTCACCAAAACCCGGCCAATTGGAATTACTGGCAACCAATCCAGGTGCCGTTAAAGCCAATGCCTATGATCTGGTATTGAATGGCAATGAAATAGGTGGTGGTTCTATTAGGATTCACGACAAAAAAACGCAATCACTCATGTTTGATTATTTAGGTTTTACTCCTGAGGAAGCAAAAGCCCAATTTGGGTTTTTAATGGATGCCTTTCAATATGGCGCGCCTCCACATGGTGGCATCGCATTTGGATTGGACCGATTGGTAGCCATTTTAGCCGGTCAGGAAATCATTCGTGATTTTATAGCGTTCCCAAAAAACAACGCGGGTCGCGATGTCATGATAGATGCTCCTGCCCCATTAGATGATAAACAACTTGAAGAACTGAGTTTGAAACTTAACATTAAATCATAAAAACCCAATCCTGCTACAGCAGGATTTTTTTAATAGGTTTAATATCATGCCAAAACAAACAATTTTAAAACAAATACTTGTCTGGAGAGCTAAGCATATTTCCCACAAGCAATTTGTGAATATTCTTAGTGTGTTTATTGGCTTTATTGCTGGTATCAGTGCTGTTGCTTTAAAAAATATAACACATTTTATACAGCATTTGTTAGAAGGCAAAGTTATCAAGTCATACCACAGTGCCTTTTATTTTGTGTTTCCTATCATTGGGCTTACACTGGTATATTTCACCATGAAATACATCATAAGGCATAAGGCAGGCCATGGTATTCCGTCAACCCTTTTGGCCATTTCAAAACACAAAGGCATCATTAAACGCTATCAAATGTATGGTTCTATACTTATGGCGCCTTTAACCGTAGGCTTTGGTGGTTCGGTTGGGTTAGAAGGCCCAGCAGTAGCAACAGGGTCTGCCCTAGGTTCAAACATTGCGCGCATGTTTCACATGAACCAAACAACCAGAAATTTGTTGATTGGGTGTGCAGCAGCAGGTGCCATGTCATCTATCTTACAAGCTCCCATTGCCGGAATTGTTTTTGCCATTGAGGTGTTTAGTTTGGACCTAACAATAGCCTCCATGCTACCACTTTTGTTGTCATCACTTTCGGCCGTTCTTATCTCCTATTATTTCTTTGGTGATGACATATTGCTACCTTTTAAATCGGTTGATAAGTTTGTCATTTCAGACACCCCATTTTATATTCTTCTAGCGGTTGTTGCTTGCTTTGTTTCTATTTATTTCACAAAAGTTTACGAATGGTTCCATACTTTTTTCCGTAAACTGAATTCACCCATCAAAAGCTTAATCATAGGTGGTATCCTTTTGGGAGTATTAATATATTTTATTCCACCGCTTTACGGTGAAGGTTATGAGGTTATCAACAACCTTATTGCCGGTAATACTCAAATCGCATTGGAAAATAATTTTTTCCAAATGGACACCAGCAATATTTGGGTGGCCATCATACTACTTGTGGGCTTAGTGCTTTTTAAAATCATTGCCAGTAGTCTAACATTTGCTGCAGGAGGTGATGGTGGCATCTTTGCGCCTACGCTTTTTATGGGCAGTATTATGGGCAACTCCATTGCCAAAATAATCAACCACTGTGGCTTATTCAGTACTCCCGTTTCAGAAAGTAATTTTACCCTAGTGGGGATGGCAGGACTCATGGCCGGTGTACTTCACGCCCCGTTAACAGCCATTTTCTTGATTGCAGAACTCACCGGTGGTTATGAACTTTTTTTTCCGTTGATGCTTACTTCAACCCTGTCTTTTGGACTCACAAAATACTTTATACCACATTCCGTTTACAATATGGAACTGGGTAGAAAAGGAGAATTAATAACACATGATAAAGACCATGCCGTACTGACCTTAATGGACACCAGTAAGGTTATAGAAACCAATTTTGTAACCATAACGTCCAACATGAACTTGGGAGAAATAGTCAATACGGCCATTATAAAATCCAATAGAAATATTTTTCCTGTCATTAATGCCAATACCAAAAAATTGGTGGGCATTATTCTTCTGGATGATTTAAGATCCATAATGTTTGACACCGATTTATATACCGAAATACGAGCTAGCGACGTCATGCAACCGGCACCTGCAATCATTGATATAGAAAACGATAAAATGACCGACATTATGAAGAAATTCCAAGATAGCAGCGCCTGGAACTTGCCCGTTGTGAAAGAAGGTGTCTACGTTGGATTTATTTCCAAATCCAAACTATTAACCGCTTACAGAAGACAATTGATCAATTTTACCAAATAAAAATTGGATAAAATCCACAAACAAGAAAAGCCTATAGATGTTCATTTTTAATTATTGCAAAAATCAAGAATCACCTTTAAAATCAAGTATTAAATATAAAACCCAATCTTGCATAAATTTTTAGTAATTTTATAATCACCATGCCAAAACAAACTTTTTTAAAACGTTTTTTAATTTGGAGAGCAAAACATATTTCCCATAGACAATTTGTATACTTATTGAGTATTGTCATTGGGTTTATTTCTGGTTTTGGAGCCGTGGTTTTAAAGAACATGACACACTTTATCCAGCACGTTTTAGAGGGTAAAGTCGTCAAATATTACCACCACGCATTTTACTTTTTGTTTCCACTTATTGGGCTTACGTTGGTCTACCTCATTATAAAATACATCATTAAAAACAAAGTAAGCCATGGTATTCCAACCACACTTTATGCCATCTCAAAACGTAAAGGACTCATCAGGCAATATCAAATGTTTGGTTCCATTTTAACCGCACCGTTAACGGTCGGTTTTGGAGGTTCTGTAGGACTGGAGGGACCAACCGTGGCCACTGGTGCTGCCATTGGTTCAAACATTGCGAGAATGTTCCACATGAACCAAACAACCCGGAATTTATTGATTGGTTGTGCCGCTGCCGGTGCCCTGTCATCCATTTTTAAGGCGCCTATCGCTGCCATTATTTTTGCCATTGAGGTCTTTAGTCTGGACTTAACATTGGTATCTATGTTACCGCTTCTATTAGCATCGCTTACCGCCATTTTAACCTCTTATTTTTTCTTTGGGGATGATGTGCTATTGCCCTTTAAAATAGAAGACAAGTTTTATATTGCCGATGCACCTTTTTACATTGCTCTTGGCTTAATAGCAGCATTAACATCCATCTATTTCACACGAGCCTACGAATATGTTGAAAATTTATTTGACAAATTGGATTCACCTATTAAAAAGCTCCTTTTTGGCGGTATCGGCATTGGTGTTTTGGTTTACTTCATCCCACCGCTTTTTGGTGAGGGTTTTGATGTAATCAACAACCTGATTGCAGGCCACCCAGAAAAAGCACTGGAAAACAATTTTTTAAACTTGGATTTAACCAATATATGGGTCGTTATTATGCTATTGGCAGGCTTGGTGTTTTTCAAGATTATTGCTAGTTCCTTGACCTTTGGTGCCGGTGGTGTTGGTGGTATCTTTGCACCTACGCTTTTTATGGGAAGCATCATGGGCAATTGCATTGCCAAAATAGTGAATCATTCCGGAGTGTTCAGTACACCCATTTCTGAAAGTAATTTTACATTGGTAGGCATGGCCGGTCTTATGGCCGGTGTATTGCATGCTCCATTAACGGCCATCTTTTTAATTGCCGAGCTCACGGGCGGTTATGAGTTGTTCATCCCGTTGATGATTACCGCCGTCATTTCATTTAGCGTCACCAAAAAGTTTAGTCCGCATTCTGTTTATAACATGCAGTTGGGCCGAAAAGGCGAATTGATTACCCACGACAAAGACCATGCGGTGCTCACCTTAATGGACATTGACAAAGTTATTGAAACCAATTTTGCAAGTATCACTTCCAATATGAACTTGGGGGAAATAGTCAATACAGCGGTGATTCAATCCAAACGAAATATTTTTCCCGTCATTGATGCCAAAACCCGGGCCTTGGTAGGCATCATCCTTCTGGATGATTTACGGTCCATTATGTTTGACACGGATTTATATGGCGAAGTGCGGGCGCGCGACCTCATGCAACCAGCACCTGAAATCATCGATTTTGATAAGGATAAAATGACCGATATCATGCAAAAATTCCAAGATAGCAGTGCCTGGAACCTCCCAGTGGTCAAAGACAACAAATATATTGGGTTCATTTCAAAATCCAAACTATTAACCGCCTACAGACGACAATTAATTAACTTTACCAAAGAATGAAATATTTGATTGCCATTTTCTTTATAGCCTCTGTGGGAAGCATTTTCACAGGGTACGTCATGGATTTTCAAAACTCCGAAAAACTCATTGGCTTCGGGGTTGCTGGCCTATTTTTTATCGTATTTCCCCTGTTTTCGTATTACCGCTGGAAAGATAAAGACGTCAAGGATTACATGCTCACCAAGGAAAAACTGGATAAAATGCGGGAACGCGAAGGCGATAAAAGATAATTCTTTTTTTGGGCGTTACCCTTCGGGTCGGGCTGTCCGCACTACACGGTAGTTTGCTACCATCCCTAACGCAGGTCTCAAACTGGTTTGAAATTTGCGTCATTGCGAGCATAGCGAAGCAATCCCATTGTTGTTTTCTATTTTTTCCGTCATTGCGAAGAAAATTTCTAATTTTCTGTGGCAATCTCTTTATCCAATGAGATTACGTCGTCGTTCCTTCTCGTAATGACGAATCACATTAAAAGGTTGTTGTACCATACTTTTTGGTAATTAGTCAAGATCATTATATTTATAACATGAAAAAATCCCATGTATATTTTATGACCAACAAAAACAACACGGTTATCTATATTGGAGTTACTGCAAACTTATTAAAACGCGTTTACGAACATAAAACCAAAAAGTATAAATCAGCGTTCACATCAAAATATAACTGTGATAAATTGGTGTATTTCGAAGAATATTCTGATATAACACAAGCAATTACAAGGGAAAAACAATTAAAAGCTGGAAACAGAAAAAAAAGGAAGGTTTAATCAATACAAATAATCCAGAGTGGAGTGATTTATCAGATGGGTGGCTTTTTTATTTTGACTAATCGTCATTGCAAGCGTAGCGAAGCAATCCCATTTCACCATCTCTGTATTTTTGCGTCATTGCGAGCGCAGCGAAGCAATCTCTTTATCATGAAACCTTGGGCATCTGTAATTCCTCCTCATGAGATTACATCGTCATTCGTGCCTTATGCCTCGTAATGACGACTACGCATTAAGGTAGCATGGATATCACAACCAGACCTAATTCAAATTACGCCTTTGTATAAAAAACCGTTTTAAAAGCTCAGACGCCTCGTCTTCCATCACACCCCCTCGAATGGTGGTTTTAGGATGCAGTTTGGTTTTCAGATTAATACAACCACGGTCCAAATCCCTTGCACCATACACAATATGGGAAATCTGGCTCCAGTACAAGGCGCCGGCACACATCTGGCAAGGTTCCAAGGTGACGTAGAGCGTACAATTTTGAAGATACTTGCCGCCTAAAAAATTGGCTGCCGCCGTAATGGCCTGCATCTCGGCATGTGCCGTTACATCATTCAGGGTTTGTGTTAAATTATGGCCTCGGGCAATAATTTTATTGTCAATAACAATCACAGCACCCACAGGTATTTCGCCTTTTTCAAAAGCCATTTCGGCTTCCTGAAAGGCGCGTTTCATAAAATAGGTATCGTCAAAAGGTTGTATCATCATAGCAAAAATACAAATTCATTCTTGTACTTTTGCGTGGTGCAAAATCCAATTTTAAAATACATCCATTCACCTGAAGACCTTCGCCAGTTAAAACCAAGCGAGCTGCCCCAACTTGCCCAGGAATTACGGGACTTTATCATCAATATTGTGGCCACCAAAGAAGGGCATTTAGGCGCCAGTCTGGGTGTGGTGGAACTCACCATTGCCTTGCATTACGTGTTTAATACGCCTTCTGACCAATTGATTTGGGATGTGGGCCACCAAGCTTACGGCCATAAAATATTAACGGGCAGACGCGATGCGTTTCATACCAACAGACAGCTTGGTGGTTTGAGCGGTTTTCCAAAACGGTCTGAAAGTATCTATGATGCCTTTGGCGTTGGGCATGCTTCCACCTCCATTTCGGCGGCATTGGGAATGGCCATTGCCTCCCAGTTAAAAGGTGATGTTCATAAACAGCATATTGCGGTTATCGGTGATGCCTCCATTGCCGGAGGTATGGCTTTTGAAGGGCTCAATCACGCTGGTGTTACCAACGCTAATTTATTGGTCATCTTAAATGATAATGCCATTGGCATTGACCCTAGTGTGGGCGCCTTAAAACAGTACTTGACCAATGTAAAAAAAGGCACCCAAAAACAAGACAACATTTTTGAAGCCCTCAATTTTGAGTACTCAGGACCTATTGATGGTCATGACATCCACGCACTTATATCGGAATTGGAGCGACTAAAAACGGTTAAAGGCCCTAAGTTTTTGCATGTCATCACCACGAAGGGCAAAGGCTTGAAACAAGCTGAAGAAGATCAGGTACGATACCATGCGCCCGGTAAATTTGATGCTCAAACAGGTGATGTTTACACAAAACCAAGTATGGAGCAAGCGCCAAAATACCAAGACGTATTTGGGCATACCATTGTGGAACTGGCCAAACAAAACAAGAACATAGTAGGCATCACACCGGCCATGCCAACAGGCAGTTCCTTAAAATATATGATGGAACAAATGCCAGATAGGGCTTTTGATGTAGGCATTGCCGAACAACACGCCGTTACCTTGGCCGCAGGTATGGCCACCCAAGGACTCATCCCATTTTGTAATATTTACTCCACGTTTTTGCAACGTGCCTATGACCAAGTGATCCACGATGTGGCCTTACAAAAACTGCCCGTTATTTTTTGCTTGGACCGTGCCGGATTGGTGGGTGAGGATGGTGCCACACATCACGGGGTGTTTGATTTGTCGTATTTACGATGCATCCCCAACCTGATTGTGTTTGCGCCCCGAAACGAAATGGAACTGCGCAACATCATGTACACGGCACAACTTGGCTTGGATAGGCCCATAGCCATAAGATATCCCAGAGGCCGCGGGGTGACCATAGACTGGAAACAACCGTTTGAAACCATAACCATCGGCACTGGCATTGAACTAAAAAAAGGACAGACACTAGCGGTTTTAACTGTTGGAACCATGGCCGAACAGGCCGAACAAGCCATTGCCAATTGCGAGCATCCGGATGCGGTGGGACATGTTGCTATGCGCTTTGTAAAACCCTTGGACGAACCCTTACTGCACCGTGTTTTTAAAACGTACAAGACCATTATCACCCTAGAGGACAACTCGGTTAAAGGTGGTTTTGGCTCGGCGGTTTTGGAGTTTGCGGCTACACACAACTATAAAAACACCATCAAAACGGTAGGAATCCCGGATGTGTTTATGGAGCAAGGCAGTGTGGCACAATTACAAGAATCTATTGGGTTGGATGCTGACAGCCTACGGTTGGTATTGAATAGCTTTTTAAAGGATATTTCCTAAATATTTTAACTCGTAAAAGCCTTCTACAGATGGAGGAGTGATTGGCCTGGCTGTCAGTTCGAGTGAAATTCTGCAAGAATTTTGTATCGAGAACAGCATATCATGCCACACATTGATTCTCGATACAAATTTTACGCCATGCGTAAAATCCACTCGAATTGACAATTTTTTGGTACGCTTAGCAGGTTAACAACTATTATATAATACTTACCGATTTTGATTGATTTTGTCAGAAAAAAAGGATAATTTAGAGTATTTAGAAAATGGATAGTTATATCTCAGTGCAATAATGAAAATTCTAAAAGTAACCTGTGCAATAATCGAAAAAGGAGGCCAAACATTAGTTGTACAGAGAAGCAATAAGATGAAACTACCTTTAAAATGGGAATTCCCAGGTGGAAAAATAGAAGAAAATGAGTCTGAAGAAGAATGCATCATTCGAGAAATCAAGGAAGAATTAAACATAGAAATTGAATTGATTTCCAGACTAGCAACATCTAATTTTAACTATTCAAATTTTTCAATTCAATTGGTCCCTTTTATTGCTCGTCATACAAAAGGAGTAATCAGACTTTCAGAACACAAACAGTATTTATGGATGTCCAACAAAAATTTAAAAAATTTAGATTGGGCTGAGGCAGATATACCAATAGTAAATGAATACCTAAACCTATGATTGAAGGAATTTACGAAGAATTAGTCACCCAATTAGTTTTGCAAAAACTTGAAGAAATTGATAAAAATAATTTTTATATCAATAAGTCCATTTTAGACAAAGAGGAAGCTTCTTCTGTTTTATCCAAACATTTAGCCCAAACAATCAAGCAAGCCTTGAACTATATTAAAGGAGATAATCAAATTGAGCTTCAAATAAAAGTGGCTAATAAAATTATTCTGTTTCTAAAAGAAGAGCTGAAAAGAGAGGAGTTTAAAAATGATTTAATTTCAATTGAAGGTGAAATTTTGAAAGCAGTTTTTTCAAGAATAGATTCTCACTTTTCAAATTTCAACCTTCATCTAAAGGAAATTACACCATATACAAGGTTAACCCATAGTGAATTATTCACTGGTGGAAACTTAGGACTATCTTTAGAGAGCGAACTGAAAAAGGAAATACTTTCCTCTGATAAAATTGACCTTCTTGTTTCATTTATAAAATTCAAAGGAATTATAATACTTGAAAAAGAACTTGAGGATTTTACTAAAAGAGGAGGTCAATTACGTGTTATTACAACAACTTACATGGGTGCATCAGACTACAAGGCAATTCAGTTACTTTCCAAACTCCCCAACACAAAAATAAAAATCTCCTACAACACTGGGAATGAAAGACTTCATGCAAAGGCATATCTTTTTAAAAGAAATACAGGTTTTCATACGGCTTATATTGGCTCTTCAAATTTTTCTCGTTCAGCTCTGACAGACGGACTGGAATGGAATCTAAAAATAACCACTAAAGAGATAAGTCATATTATTGATAAGTTTCAAAAAACCTTCGATTCCTATTGGCAAAGCAATGATTTTGAACTATTTGATGACACCCTTCACAAAGAAAAATTAATTGAATCGTTAAAATATGGAAAAAATGGTGCTACATTAAATTTAAACTTATCCTTTTTTGAAATTAAGCCCTTTCCTTTTCAAGCTGAAATTCTGGAAAAGTTAGAGGTCGAGCGTACAGTTCACCAAAGAAACAGAAATTTGGTTGTAGCAGCAACAGGAACAGGAAAAACAGTTGTTTCAGCATTTGATTACAAAAAATTCAAAGATGAAAATTCTTCGGCCAAACTTCTATTTTTAGCCCATAGAAAGGAAATACTAATTCAATCTATTTCGGTTTTTAGAGGTATTTTAAGAGATAACAATTTTGGCGAGTTATGGGTAGATGGGCTCATGCCTGATAGTTACAAACATATTTTTGCTTCTGTTCAAACTATAAAAAATCGCCTAAACGATTTAGAATTAACTCCTGAATATTTTGATTTCATTATAATCGATGAGTGTCATCATCAAACAGCAAACAGCTACAGGGGAATCATAAATTATTTTAAACCAAAGGTCTTGCTCGGTTTAACTGCCACTCCAGAAAGGATGGACGGTGGAGATATTCAAGAAGACTTTCACAATAGGATTGCAGCTGAAATTCGTTTACCTGAGGCACTAAACAGAAAATTATTGTGTCCATTTCAGTATTTTGGAATTACTGATAGTGTTGATCTCTCAAAGGTTAGTTGGGAGCGTGGGCGGTATTTGTCTAGTGAATTATCATCAGTTTACACATCAAACGACAGAAGAATCCGGGAAATAATAGAGGCCTTAGAAAAGTATACCAAGAACATAAATGATGTGAGAGCTGTTGGATTTTGTGTAACCATTAACCATGCTAAGTTTATGGCTGAAAAATTTAATCTTGCCGGACTTAAAGCAGATTACCTGACAAGTAATAATACACAAAACCGAGATAACATTCACAATCAATTGCTTCAGAAAAAAATCAATTATCTTTTTGTTGTTGATATTTTTAATGAAGGTGTTGACATTCCAGAAATAGATACAGTACTTTTTTTGAGACCTACAGAAAGTCTCACTATCTTCTTACAGCAACTTGGAAGAGGTTTGCGACTTGCAGAAAATAAAGAGTGTTTAACTGTTTTAGATTTTGTCGGTAATTCAAGACCAGAATATAATTTTGAAAACAAGTTCCGTGCTTTAATTGGTAAAACAGCAACTCCGGTTAAAAAGGAAATTGAAAACAACTTCCCTCATCTGCCACTTGGTTGTTCTGTAATTTTAGAGAAAAAAGCAAAACAAATAATACTTAAAAATATTGCCACAGCTACTTCGTTAAATCGAAACCAACTTATTCTAAAAATTCAAAACTTTCGACATCAAACAACTTTAGAATTAAATTTGAAAAATTTTGTTGAATTTCACAATATTCCCCTACAAATCATATATAAACGAGGAGGGTGGAAAAGGCTTTGCCAAGCAGCCGGCATAATCAAAGATTTTAATAACACCAATGAAAAGCAAATTATTAATGCCATATCCAATAAATGGCTCTCATGTAGTTCAACAAGCTACTTTATGTTCATTTTAAGTTTAGCAAAAAGGGAATTCAAAGTTTCATTAAGTGAATTAAACAAAATTGATAAGCAAATGTTACTAATGCTCCATTATGACGTTTGGCAAAATGCGGGAGGATTTAGCTCACTGGAATTAAGTGTTTTTGAAATAGGTAAAAATAAAGTCTTGATTGAAGAAATGATTGAAGTATTGGAATTGCTTATTGATAGAATTGATTTCAAAGAGATTGACATACAATTACCCTATCAACAACCACTTAAAATTCATGCTAGATATACAAGGGATCAGATTTTGTCAGCTTTTGGCTTGAGTACTTTTGAAAAAAAATCTCCCAGTAGAGAAGGAATTGCAGAGAATTCTATTCTTAATACAGAAATTTTATTCATAAATCTAATTAAATCAGAAGAGAATTTTTCACCAACTACAATGTATGATGATTATGCTATTAATGAAACCTTGTTTCATTGGCAAAGCCAAAATTCCGCAGGTCCTGAGACCCCAAAAGGCATATCATACATTAATCATGAACAGGATAATAAGAAGATTTTACTTTTTGTTAGGGAGAAGAATAAAGATGAATATGGCAATACAATGGGTTATGTATTTGTTGGTGAAGGACAATTAAAAGAGCATTATGGAACTAAACCTATGAACATTAAATGGGAATTGAAAGAACCGTTGCCACATTATTTATGGAAAGATGCTGCAAAACTACAAGTTGGTTAATTTGAATAAATTCATGCCTACCAGGCGTTAGGGATGGTAGTGACATCCTTTTTGCCTTAATACATAGCCGTCATTACGGGACAGAGCGTAAAGAAAATGTATAGTATACATTTTTAGCGAATGGGCCAGATGGCGCGCTAGGAAAGCGACTAAAATAATCTTTTCAAAAGAAAGAAAAAGATTGCTTCGCTATGATCGCAATGACGACTAAGTCATTACGAGGAGGAACGACGACGTAATCTCATTGGATAAAGAGATTGCCACAGAAAATCAGAAATTTTCTTCGCAATGACGGAAAAAATAGAAAACATCAATGGGATTGCTTCGCTATGCTCGCAATGACGGGAATCAAAATATTGGTTATTACTTTTTATCGTCATTACGGGACAGAGCGTAAAGAAAATGTATAGTATACATTTTTAGCGAATGGGCCAGATGGCGCGCTAGGAAAGCGACTGAAGTAATCTTTTAATGTAAAAGAAATAGATTGCTTCACTTCGTTCGCAATGACGACTAAGTCATTACGAGGAGGAACGACGAAGTAATCTCATTGGATAAAGAGATTGCCACAGAAAATTATAAATTTTCTTCGCAATGACGCAAAAAATAGAAAGCAACAATGGGATTGCTTCCCACTTCGTGCCTCGTGGTCGCAATGACGAAAAACTCAAACCATTCCCATTCCGCGTTAGGGATTGAGGCTTTGTTGGAGCTCCTTGCAAAGAGCGACTGCCGAAAGCCCGACCACGCCAAGCGTGGTAACGCCCAAAACACCTAAAAGTGCATGCCTTTTATTTTGTTGTAGTTAAGTATGGCATTGCTATCGGACAGTAACGACACGTAGTTGCAAACCGACAAGAGGCGTTTGTATAGGCTGTCCTCATCCAGTTTGATGGTTTTGGGCAGGCGGTTTAAAATAAGCTTGTCGTAATTTGAGGCCTGATTGGTATGGCTGTTATTGACGGCTTTGGTGTACACACTCAACAGATGTTTGATGATTTCGTACCCGGCAATTTCCTTGTCAACCACCTCTTCTGATTTATAAATGTTGTCCACACTTATTTTGATGATATCGTTTATTTGGGCCTCGTATTTACTTTTGTCCAACAGGGCTGTTTGAAAGGTCCCGTTTAAAATAGCGGTTTCGTTGTCCATGAAAATGGTGACCGCTTCATCAATCAAGGTGCCAATGGCCAGCGCGCGTAAATAACTTACCCGGTCTTCCTTGTTGGAAAGGGCATAGTAGTTTTCTGTTTTGATGCGGCCCCGAACCAAATTGATCAAGTATTCCAAGGCAAATTCTTCTTGGATAAGGCCTAGGTTGATGCCGTCTTCAAAATCAATAATGGTATAACAAATATCATCTGCGGCTTCTACTAAAAACGCTAGCGGATGCCTTGAAAAACTAATATCGGTATCACTTCGTTGTATGAGTCCCAGTTCATGGGCAACATCTGTAAAGGCGTCTGTTTCACTTTGGAAAAACCCATATTTTTTGTCGGCTATATGGTTGCTTGGCTTTTTGGGCAAGGATTCTTTGGGGTATTTCATAAACGCGCCCAGTGTGGCGTAGCTTAATCGCAGACCGCCCTCGCGCCCGTCACGGCTTTCGGTTAAGATTTTAAAGCCGTTGGCATTGCCTTCAAAATCGCATAAATCCTGATATTCCTTAGCGGTGAGTTGGTTTTTGTATTGGGCGCCTTCGCCGGTTTTAAAAAACTCGCCGATGGCCTTTTCGCCGGAATGTCCAAACGGTGGATTCCCAATATCATGTGCCAAAGCCGCTGCCGCCACGATGGCGCCAAAATCATTGGCTTGATAGCCGTGAACGGTTTGTAGGTGCGGATGTTTTTCCAGTAGTTTTTGGCCCACGCGCCGGCCTATGGAACGCCCCACCACGCTCACCTCTAAACTGTGTGTTAAGCGCGTGTGCACAAAATCGATTTTCGATAAGGGGATGACTTGGGTTTTATCTTGAAGGCTTCTAAATTCTGAAGAAAAAATCACGCGGTCATAATCTACTTCAAACCCCAGACGGGTTTCATCTTGTTCTTTCCGGATGCGTTTATTGGTGTCGCCAAAGCGTTTTAAGGATAGTAATTGTTCCCAGTTCATGATATACATTTAAGCACAGGCAAGATAATGAAATTCGCTAATAATAAAACTGTGAATTTGGTAACATTACGGTAACATTTTAATGACGGTTGTTTAATGATTAGGTAACATTTCAATCACAGTAAAGCTATTTATTTGTGTGGTTAATTAGAAGCATACTATGAAATCATTATTTACATTAGTCTTACTCGCCTTTTCAACCTTAGGTTTTGCCCAAAACACAGGGATTGTTGTTGGTAAAGTTACGGACAATGCCGTGAATAATGAGCCTTTGATTTACGCCAATATCTCCATTAAAGGAACTGCCATTGAGGCCTCCACGGACATGACAGGATTGTTTCATATTGAAAACTTAGCCGATGGTGATTACACCTTGATTTGCAGTTTTGCGGGTTACGAAACCAAAGAGCTAAACATTCATGTAAGCGCCATGGAGCCAACTCAAATTGCTTTGTCTTTAAACCCAAGTACGGTGTCTTTAAATGACCTTGCCGCTTTGGGCATTGACGTTGCTGCTGCTAAAGACAATGGCAAAACCAGCGTTGCGCTTAACAATTAATTCCTTTTCGGTTTTTTAAAACCGCATCTACATCACCCTTTAATTCCCATTAACAAGTTCCATTTTTTTGGCTTTTCTTGTATGTTAACTTAATGTTTACAGATTCCAAATTGGGTCCTACAATCATAACATTGAGGTAACGCTTTCGTTACTGTTCTTTAATTCTTAGGTAACATCCTATTTACATGTTGTGCGTTTCTTTGCATCAATAAATTTTAAAAAACTGATGAAAAAAATCATACTATTATTTATACTTTTTGTTTCAACCTTCTCCTATGCACAGACCACAGGTTCAATAGTAGGGAAACTGATTGATAAAGAATATAATAATGAACCACTGGCATTTGCTAACATATTAATTAAAGGAACAACCAAAGGAACCACATCGGATATTGATGGGTTATATGGTTTTGAAAATTTAACCCCAGGAACATACACCTTGGTGTTTAGTTTTGTGGGCTATGAAACACAGGAAATAAACGCACAAGTTGTTGCTGGCAAAGTGACTGAGATAAACGTTCCTATGGGTGCTAGTGCCGCCTCTCTTGATGAAGTTGTGATTACCACTACCACCAAACGTGAAAGTGAAACAGCCTTGTTGTTAGAACAAAAGAAAGCTGTTGAAATCAAACAAAGTATTGGTGCCGAAGAATTGTCAAGAAAAGGTGTCAGTGATGCTGCAGGAGCGGTTTCTAAAATCTCCGGTATCTCAAAACAAGAAGGTTCCAGCAACGTGTATGTAAGAGGTTTGGGTGATAGATACTTAAATACTACTTTAAACGGCCTGTCCTTACCATCAAACAATGTTAATAAAAAGAACATTGACTTAAATTTATTTTCAACCGACATCATTGAGAACGTATCCGTTTCAAAAGCGTATTCGTCTAAATTTTACGGTGATTTTTCAGCTGGTAATGTGGATATTAAATCTAAAGACTACACTGGAAACGGCTTTCTTGAATTAACAGCTGGTTCTGGTTTTAATACCAATGCCATTGGCAAAAACTTTGTAAGAAGTGAAGGCACTGGCTTTTTTGGTTACTATGGTCGTTACGCACACAATCCATTTGCCATTATATTATCACATGGCATTGATCCTGTTGATGCAGGTACACCCATAAACATCAATTATGGTGGTTCTGCCGGGAAATCGTTCAACTTTAAAAACGATTCTAAATTAAGTTTGTTTTTAACAGGTTCTTTTGAGAATGGTTATGAATACAGAAAAGGAAGTGCAGTAGATTATACCCTTACAGAGAAAAAAGCGTTTGATGCAGCTGAAGAATATGAATATTCAACCAATTCAACAGTCATGGGAAGCGCCATTTACAGAATAGATGATAAAAATAAGTTGAAATTCACCTCTTTGTTCATCAACAATTCATCAGATGTTGTGGGCTATTTTGGTATTGACGGAACCGGTAGAAGTAGAGATGCACAGCAAGACACACAGAAAGGTTTCTATCAAATGAATGTTCAGTTTGATCAAACCCAAATGACGATTAATCAATTGGAAGGGTCACACACTTCTGGAAAGTTTGATGTGGATTGGGGCGTTGGTTATAACCTGGTACATTCCAAACAACCAGATAGAAAGCGTATTACACTGGAAAATTATCAATATGCATTGGATAATGACCCTAATACAAACCCTACCTTTTATAACAATGTGGATTATGATAACCAACGGTATTTTCAAAACATCACAGATGAGGAAATCAATAGCCGATTGAATTTAGCTTATAACCTTTCCGACCAAGTAAAAATCAATTTTGGTTATGATGGTAAACACAAAACAAGGGATTTTAACAACATACGATATGGCTATCAAATCGTTGACACCAAATATCCTGTAACCGATGTTACCAATTTTAATGATATTTTCTCGCTTGATAACTTACGCATAAATCCTAATGACAACACTGGTATTTATCAAATAAAAGTGTTCAATCCAATTCCTGGGTTAAACAATGTGAACCGCCCTGGGCTACCAGAAAATACCTATAAAGGCGTTTTAAATGTATATGCAGGATATGCCAATGCAGAAATTAAAGCAGGAGACAAATGGTTGTTTGTACCTGGTATTCGCTTTGAAAATATTGAGCAAAACATTTCTTATGATGTGATCAATTTAGGAAATAAAGGTGTAGATGCTGTCAATACTACGAGTACTATATTTTTACCTAGTTTAAATATTAAATACGCTATCAATGACGATCAAAATTTGCGTTTTACGGCCAGTCAAACGGTGTCTCTACCTGAATTTAAAGAGGCTGCTCCATTTGTTTATGAAAACGTTTCGTCAAGTATTGGTGGTAATCCAGACATCCTTGGTGCTACAGGTGCTAATCTTGTAAACATAAACAACACAGCATATTCTAAAATATATAACATCGATTTAAAATATGAATGGTTCTTTAGTAAAAGCGAATTGTTATCAATATCAGCATTTACAAAACAAATAAAAGATCCTATCAATCTGGTAGTTGGTGCAGATGCCACCGGAACGCAACGTTATTTTAGAACAGGTGATAAAGCCAATATTTATGGAGTAGAGCTTGAAATAAGAAAAAACCTAATCACTACTGATGATGATGATGCTAAATTATCCATTGGCTTTAATGGTACTTATATGAAAACTACTCAAAACTTATATGACCAAATAGTAGGTACCCGTTTTAATTTATCATTCAATAAAAGTAAAGACAAATTACAAGGCGCATCCCCATTTCTGTTAAATGCAGACATTCAATATGCCCCTGTATTTAACAACTACAAACCAACAGGAACCTTGGTGTTCTCATATTTCGCTGACAGAATTGATGCTTTGGGATCTGGTGATTTAGGAAACATTGTGGAAAAAGGAGTTCCAACCTTAGATTTTGTTTGGAAAAACAATCTTCTAAAAAATAAATTAGAGATAAACCTTAGCGCTAAAAACCTATTAAACCCTACTATTAAATACGTTAGGCAAGCTACTATAGGCGATGTAGTTGTGACATCTGCCAATGGTAAAGGGATTTCAAACTATAAACGCGGTATGGATGTAGGCCTACAATTAAAATATAAATTTTAACCACTAATATTAAACAGAAATTAATTAAACAAAAAAATGATGAAAAATAATTTATTTTTAGGATTAGCAATGATTACACTGCTTTTCTCTTCTTGTACGACAGATAATACAGCTGATATCGTTATAAACGATAATAGCGTGACCAATAACACTGGTGGTGGCGGTGAAACAACTAAACCACTTGTTTACTTATCTGGTACCATGTCAAGTAACTTAACTTTAAGTTCAGATAACCAATACATCCTTAATGGCCCATTAATTATGGAAGCTGGTACAACGTTAACAATCCCTGCAGGAATGACCGTAAAAGCAGAAGCAACTGGTGCTAGCGTATATATTGCCATATCACAAGGTGCCAAAATAATTGCAGAAGGAACTGCAGATAAGCCTATTGTTTTAACGTCTAATGCCGCAAATCCTGTAGCTGGTAACTGGGGAGGCTTGATTCTTTTAGGAAAAGCACCTGTTAATTCAGTTACGGGAACACAAACGTCTACTTCTGAAATTGGAAGTTTACCTTATGGTGGAACTGATGCTGCTGATAGTTCTGGATCTTTAAAATATGTTCGCTTAGAATATTCTGGAGGTGCTGCAAGCGGCTCAAGCGAAAATAATGGGTTCTCTTTTTACGGTGTTGGTAGTGGTACTGTAGTTGACTATATAGAATCCTACGAAGGTAAAGATGATGGTGCTGAGTTTTTTGGTGGTACTGTAAATGTTAGTCATTATGTAGCGGTTAACAACCATGATGATTCTATTGACTGGACTGAAGGATTTTCTGGATCAATAACAGATGCCTACGTAAAACACGGTCCAGACCATGACAAAGGTATTGAAGCTGATGGCTATAATACTGATTATTCTCATGCAGCTGCTTTTTGGTCAAATCCAACTTTAACCAATATTACAATCATTGGTAATGGTTCTTCTACAGGCGGTGAAGCCGTTCGTTTAAGAGTTGGAACAAAAGCTTCATTAAATAATCTTTACATCAAAGGTTTTGACAAAGGATTTGGAATCCATGGTGATGCTGGTGACAATCCAACTGGTGCTTGGGTGTTAGATGGATCTTTACACGCAACTGATGTAACATTTGATGATGTTACCAACAAGTTAGACAATCAAACAACCGAAACCTTTACTGTTACAGATTTAGTAACTAATGATGGTGGTGCAACTCAAACAGATGTAGCTACTTGGGGCGCTGGTTGGACAAGAATTGAATAAATAATTGAATTAAATACAAACAAAAAAAGCATCCAAATTAGGATGCTTTTTTTGTTATGTTTGGTCTTATTTAAAACTCGTCGTTTCCTTTAACTTCTGATTCTTTTAAATTAGCAATAACATTAGTATCATAATCAACTTCTTTTACTGTTTCTTTAGTCCAGTAAAACCATTTGCCGACTTTTTTCCCATTGTCATAATTAGCTAAAACTGTTTTATTGCCTTCCTTATCATAACTAATCCATTGGCCTTGTAATTTTCCGTCTAAAGTATAAGTCCCGGTTTGACTAACAAGTCCATTATCATAATAATAAACAACATCTATTAAATTAGTATCTTTGTTTAGTTTTAAGGTTCTTTCTTTTTGAGCAAATGCTACTACAGTGAATAACATAATTGCAGTTATAAATATCTTTTTCATCTTGCTGTGGGGTTTGGGTTAATAATTATATAACAAATATATACAATATTTTACGTTAAAAAAACATTCACATAACGTTAAGTTAACATTGAAAATTTAATATATTGATTATCAATTAATTATAAATTAAATTAATAAAAAACTTAACATTGGGATATTAAAAAATTGAGCAATATTGCAGTTCTTGGGTAAAAAATTATTTAAAAAATTGAAAAGAACATAACATTTCCATAACATTGAGTTCAATTTAAAATAAGAAATTTGTTAAAATTTATTTTTACATATTAAATGGAGAATATTTATTTCTACATGCTGGTCGCCCTTGCCTTACTGGCGGTAGCAGACCTAATTGTTGGCGTTAGTAATGACGCTGTAAATTTCTTAAACTCTGCCATTGGTTCTAAGGCAGTTTCTTACAAAACAATAATAATAGTAGCTAGTATTGGAGTTACCGTTGGCGCTTTAACCTCTAGCGGCATGATGGAAGTGGCCCGTAAGGGTATTTTCAACCCTGGTGAATTCATGTTCAATGAAATCATGATCATTTTTATGGCGGTCATGATTACTGATATTATTTTACTGGATTTCTTTAACACGCTTGGATTGCCAACATCTACAACGGTTTCTATTGTATTTGAATTACTTGGTGCCTCTGTATGTATGGCATTAATAAAAATTTCCAATAACGATTCTCAAAACTTTTTCGATCTAGGAAAGTATATTAATAATGAAAAAGCCGTTGAGATAATTTTTGGTATTTTACTCTCGGTAGTCATAGCCTTTACAGTTGGTGCTTTTGTTCAGTGGATTTCAAGAATACTATTAAGCTTTAAGTTTGAACAAAAACCCTCTTGGCATGGCGCACTTTTTAGTGGTGTAGCCATCACATCCATTGCATACTTTATCATTATAAAAGGATTGAGCAGTGCTACTTTTATGCACAATGATACTATTGACCTGTTACTGCAAAATACGTATTTGCTATTGGGAATCAATTTTATTCTATGGACTGTTCTATCTTATATTGCCATGCAATTCTTTAAAATAAACATCTATAAAATCATTATCATGGTAGGTACTTTTGCATTGGCATTGGCCTTTGCCGGTAACGATTTGGTGAATTTCATAGGTGTTCCCATTGCGGCTTACCATGCGTATATAGATTGGGCATCAAGTGGTGTGTTAGCCAATCAATTTAGTATGGTCAGTCTGTCTCAAAAAGTTGAAACGCAACCTCTAATTTTATTGTTTGCTGGACTCATCATGGTCATTACCCTATGGTTTTCCAGTAAAGCAAAAGATGTGGTAAAAACATCCGTTGATTTATCAAGACAAGAAGATGTTAAAGAACGTTTCCAGCCAAACTTTTTATCACGTGGTTTGGTAAGAATTTCTATTGGAATATCTGAAGCGACTTCGTACATACTTCCAAACTCTTGGCAAAAAAATATTGATAAACAGTTTGAGAAACAAGTTATTACCTTATCAAAGGACAAAAACTTTGAGCTTCCAGCTTTTGATATGGTACGTGCAGCCGTGAACCTTATGGTGGCCGCAATATTAATATCACTGGCAACATCCATGAAACTGCCATTGTCAACAACTTATGTGACTTTTATGGTAGCCATGGGATCGTCTTTGGCAGATAGGGCTTGGGGAGCTGAAAGTGCTGTTTATAGAGTTGCTGGTGTTTTGAACGTTATTGGTGGTTGGTTTTTTACAGCTTTAATAGCTTTTACAGTTTCTGCAACAGTCGCTTTCATTATAAATATCCATGTTCCATCCATGGTAGCTGTTTTATTGGTAATTGCTATTGTATTAATAACAAGGAGTTACATGGCCCACAGTAAAAAGCTGAAAGAGGACAAAGCCGAAGACCGATTAACAAAAGCAGAAAGCAGTTCCATTCAAGGTGTTATCCATGAAAGTGCCTCAAATATTGCCAATGTTATCAAAAGAGGTAACAAAATTTATTCAAATGCCATTAATGGATTAGCTAAACAAGATTTATCCTTGTTGAAAAAAAATAAAAAACAAGTTGAGAAACTAACAGAAGAAATTGATGATTTAAGGGACAATATCTTTTACTTTATCAAAAATTTAGATGATTCCAGTGTTGGTGCCAGTAATTTTTACATTCATATTTTGGGTTATTTACAAGATATGACCCAATCCTTGGAATATATTTCAAAAGTAAGTCACAAACACATCAACAACAATCATAAAAAGCTTAAATTCAGTCAAATAAAGGAATTAAAAGAAGTTGATGATCGTTTTGAATTGCTGTTTACAAATACCCAAAAAGCATTTGAATCGCGGTCTTTTGAGGAAATAGGCATTATTTTAACAAGAAAAAATGAGATTTTAAAACTGGTAACTGATAAGATTCAAAAACAGGTTGAACGTACCCGAAGTGAGGAAGTCAGCCCAAAAAACACAACACTATACTTTAGTGTGTTATTGGAAACCAAAGATTTATTGAATGCTACCATGAATCTTTTGGAAGAGTACCACAGCTCCCATGATAGCAAAGTCAAACCTGCTACCATTAAAAATCCTGAGGAAGAAGAATAAAACATAAATCACATAAAATCAATAAAAAACCACCTATTCAGGTGGTTTTTTTATATGTTTTTAAAAAATTAAGTGGTTTTAACATCCATAACCAAATTACATACGTAACTATATAAACCCTTAATTTTATTATGAAAAAACTGTCAATTGTATTACTTGCAATTATTGTAAGTTCTTGTGTTGCAAAGAAAAAATATGTTGCACTACAACAAGAAAACGGAGAAATTAAAAGTGAATTACAAAAAACCAGAGTTGCCAAAGAAGACTTAGAGGCTAAATTTGACAAGATTCAAGCTAGAGTGGATGAATATAACTCTAAAATAATGTCTTTGAAAGAAGAAAGCGATTCTAAACTTGAAGTAGTAGGAGATCATACCGCATTAATGTCCAATGATTCCAAGAGAAGCATGCGAGAAACATTAGCAAACGTAGATCCTGCTAAACTCAGCCAAGCCAAAACACTTAAAGATTCCATGAATTTGGCGGTATCCTATAATTTAGAAAAGGCCATTAATTCCAGCACCATAAATGACGATGAAGATGTTGCTGTTGATATTAATGAAACCGTTGTTATGATATCCATTGCAGATAATATGCTGTTCAATACAGCTAGCTATCGTTTGAGTTCTAAAGCGGACAAGATTTTAAAAAAATTAGCTGATGTGATAAATTCTGAACCCAGTCTAGAAGTCATGGTTGAAGGCCACACCGATTCCAGACCGATACATACTGAAAACATTGCTGACAATTGGGACTTAAGTGTTTTAAGAGCAACATCGGTAGTGAGAGCACTTCAAGAACAATATGGCGTAGCTCCAGAAAAAATGTATGCATCTGGTAGAAGTCGTTATCAACCACTTGTAGAAAATAATTCCAAAGAAAACATGGCAAAAAACAGAAGAACACGTATTATATTACTTCCAAATATTGACAAATTCTTTGCGTTGATGGCCTCAAATGATTCCATGGCCTCCAATTAAAATAGAGCTATATTTTAAATAGTATATTAAAAAAAGCACCTCAAATTGAGGTGCTTTTTTTAATAAAATAACACTTAATAATTTCCATAGAACTATGTTCTATGATCCACACATTAAACAATCATCTCCTCCACCTGAAGCTTCCTTGGCTTGCGCAATCAAGGCTTTCATTTCTTCGGGTGTCATAGGTTCAACCTCGGTATTTTGTTTAGCAAATTTTGCAGCAGTTTTTTCAGCCGATTTTTGCTGTTGTGCCAACTGGGCATTATCTATTTCAACCGTTTCAGCAGTTGGTTCTGCTTTTTTAGCTTTATCCAACGTGAATTTAATGGCATCAACAGCACTCTTGGTACGCAAGTAATACATACCTGTTTTTAAGCCGCTCTTCCAAGCATAAAAATGCATAGAGGTCAATTTTGCCATGGTAGCACCTTCCAAAAACAAGTTAAGCGATTGTGATTGGTCAATAAAGTATCCTCTGTGACGTGACATATCAATAATGTCCTTCATGCTGAGTTCCCAAACAGTTTTGTACAATTCTTTGATGTCTTGAGGAATGGCATCAATACCTTGTATGGAACCATTGGCCCGCATGATATCCTGTTTTAAACTGTCATTCCACAAACCAAGTTCTACCAAGTCTTCCAATAAATGTTTGTTGACCACAATGAATTCGCCAGACAATACACGACGCGTGTAAATATTGGATGTATATGGTTCAAAACATTCATTATTCCCTAGAATTTGTGAGGTTGAGGCGGTTGGCATTGGCGCTACCAATAAGGAGTTACGTACACCATGTTTCATAACTTGTTTACGCAATTTAGCCCAATCCCAAAGACCACTTAAATCCTCATCTTTTAAGCCCCATAAATTATATTGGAATTCCCCTTTACTTATTGGAGATCCTTTAAACGTTTGATAAGGACCATCTGCTTTGGCTTCTTCCATACTGGCAGTAACGGCAGCAAAATATAGGGTTTCAAAAATATCCTGGTTTAATTTTTTAGCTTCGTCACTGGTAAACGGTAAACGCAATTGGATAAACGTATCAGCCAATCCTTGCACACCCAAACCGATTGGTCTATGACGCATATTTGAGTTTTCGGCTTCTTTTACCGGATAGTAATTTCTGTCGATGACCTTGTTAAGGTTTTTAGTGACGCGTTTGGTAACACGGAATAATTCCTTGTGATCAAAAGCTCCATTTTTAACAAACATTGGCAAGGCTATAGAGGCCAAGTTACATACGGCTATTTCATCTGGAGAGGTATACTCTAAAATCTCGGTACATAAATTAGACGATCTGATGGTTCCCAAGTTTTGTTGATTGGATTTACGATTGGCCGCATCCTTATACAACATGTAAGGTGTACCGGTCTCAATTTGTGATTCTATAATACGCTCCCAAAGCTCACGTGCTTTAATGGTTTTTCTACCTTTTCCGGCTGCTTCGTATTTTAAATACAATGCTTCAAATTCTTCACTATGTACATCACATAATCCTGGGCATTCATTGGGGCACATCAAGGTCCATTGGCCATCTTCTTGAACACGTTTCATAAATAAATCTGAAATCCACATGGCGTAAAACAAATCACGGGCACGCATTTCTTCTTTACCGTGGTTTTTCTTCAATTCCAAGAAATCAAAAATATCAGCATGCCAAGGTTCTAAATAAATGGCGAAACTACCTTTGCGTTTTCCGCCTCCTTGATCAACGTAACGTGCCGTATCATTAAATACTTGTAACATGGGCACAATGCCATTACTGGTTCCGTTAGTACCTGCTATATAACTACCCGTGGCTCTCACATTATGGATTGACAAACCGATACCGCCTGCTGATTGTGATATTTTAGCGGTTTGCTTTAACGTGTCATAAATACCATCAATGCTGTCGTCTTTCATGGTTAACAAGAAACAGGATGACATTTGGGGTTTTGGTGTACCGGAATTAAATAGAGTTGGTGTAGCGTGTGTAAAATATTTTTTAGACATGAGCTCATACGTCTCAATAACCGATTCCAAATCATCGAGATGGATACCCACCGCAACACGCATAAGCATGTGTTGTGGCCGTTCTGCTATTTGTCCATTTAACTTTAATAGATAGGAGCGCTCCAGCGTTTTAAAACCAAAATAGTCGTATCCAAAATCACGATTGTATATGATAGTAGAGTCTAGGGTGTCTTTATGTTCCATGATGACCTTGTACACATCATCAGCCAAAAGTGGTGCTTTTTTACCTGTTCTTGGATTGATATAGGTATACAAATCATGCATGACCTCACTAAATGTTTTCTTCGTGTTTTTGTGCAAGTTTGATACTGAAATTCGGGCAGCCAACCGAGCATAATCTGGGTGTGTAGTGGTCATGGTTGCTGCAATTTCTGCTGCCAAATTATCAAGTTCACTGGTTGTTACACCATCATACAATCCTTCAATAACACGCATGGTTACTTTTAATGGATCAACCAATTCGTTTAATCCATAACACAATTTACGCACCCTTGCGGTGATTTTGTCGAACATCACTTGTTCTTTCCTGCCATCTCTTTTAATTACATACATAGTACTACACGTTTTTTTTAGTTTTCTGATACGCCTTCAGAAAAATGGTTAATTAGTCATTCCAGTTTTAAATTCTAATATTGAATTAGACAAAACTTAGTTGGTTTTTGTTTGTTTTTAAATTAGCTGAAATGTTGGCTCCTAATAAGGTCAGGAGCAACAAAGCATTTATTTATAAAGGGGTTTAACTTTAATTAGAAATCCTCGTCAAAGCTAAATTTGTCTTTGTCTTCTTCTTTATTAAGCACCCCTGCTTTTTGGTATTCAGACACGCGTTTCTCAAAGAAATTGGTTTTTCCTTGTAGTGAAATCATGTCCATAAAATCAAATGGATTTGTTGAATTGTAAACTTTATCACAACCAAACTCACCTAACAATCTATCGGTTACAAATTCTAAGTATTGGGTCATCAATTTGGCATTCATGCCAATTAAGCTAACTGGCAATGATTCGGTGATGAACATACGTTCTATATCCAATGCATTAGTCAATATTTCGGTAATGCGTTCTTTCGGTACTTTGTTTACAATATGGTTTTGGTGCAAGTGCACAGCAAAATCACAATGCATGCCCTCATCCCTTGAAATCAGTTCATTTGAAAAGGTAAGTCCTGGCAACAAGCCACGTTTTTTAAGCCAAAATATAGAACAGAAACTTCCTGAGAAAAAGATGCCTTCAACCGCAGCAAAGGCAATTAAACGTTCTGCAAAACTTGGAGACTCAATCCATCTAAGTGCCCATTCGGCTTTTTCCTTAATGGCCGGGAATACTTCAATGGCTTTAAATAATTGGTCTTTTTCTTTTTCGTCTTTCACGTAGGTGTCAATCAATAACGAATATACTTCGGAATGGATATTTTCCATCATGATTTGGAACCCGTAAAAGAATTTAGCTTCGGTATATTGTACTTCTGACACGAAATTTTCGGCCAAATTTTCATTGACAATACCATCACTGGCAGCAAAAAAAGCCAAAATATGTTTTATAAAATATCGCTCATCATCATTTAATTTATTGTTCCAATCCGATAAATCTTGATGTAAATCAATTTCTTCAGCAGTCCATATACTTGCTTCTTGTTTTTTATACCATTCCCAAATATCATGGTGTTGAATAGGAAAAATAACAAAACGGTTTTTATTTTCTTGTAAAATGGGCTCCATTGTCTGCGACATTTTTTTTGTGATTTTTTTAAAAAGTTAAACGAAAAATTGTTTCGATTTGGGATTAACAAAGATTCAAAAAAGACCTCGAAAATGAAAGGTATAGTTATAAACATTGTCAACAAGTTTTTAACAAAACTTAACATTTATGATTTTACTTGGTAATTTTTAGATAATCACAACGCATTGATTATCAATTAATTAAAATTATAGTTGTGCTCACAAGTGTAGTAAAATAAGGGTTTTGCTATTTTTTAAAATTACATAAAATAGCTTTTTTGCTGTTGCTTTTTTATGAAATAAAATATAAGATTTTGGAGAGAGAAAACTACTGGTATGTTTCAGCCACTTTTTCAAGTTCCGCATACCAATCGTTGCCAAATTTCCTGATGAGTGCGTCTTTGACAAATTTATAAATGGGCACTTGTAATTCTTTTCCAAGTGCGCAGGCATCATCACAAATATCCCACTTTTCATAGTTAACAGCCGAAAACTCGCTATAATCTTTTACCCTTACAGGATACAAATGGCAAGACACTGGTTTTTTAAAGGAAGTCACTTTTTGGTTATAAGCTTCTTCAAGCGCACAAAGCGCAGTGCCCTTGTCATTGAAAATAACGTAGGCACAATCAGCGCCGTCTATCAATGGGGTTTCAAACTCCCCTATTTCGGTTTTAATAAAAACGCCTTGGTTTTCAATGGCTTCAATCCCTTCTTTTCGTAATAACGGTTTTACTTTTGGATAAATGTCTTCCAGAATTTTGGTTTCTTCCTCTGACAATGGTGCACCAGCTTCGCCGTCAATACAGCAAGCGCCTTTGCATGCTGACAGATTGCAAACAAAATCCTTTTGAATGATCTCTTCTGAAACGATGGTTTTACCTAATTGAAACATAAACGGTCTATAAAGTGTGCAAAAATAACTAAACTTTGCCGTTATTTAACCTTATAAATCAGGATTAATCCCATACTTTTGCAAAAAATTTAAACCTATTGAACATGCACTTTAATTTTAAAGAAATTTTCACCGTTTTTATGGTGTTGTTTGCCGTAATTGATGTAGTGGGAAACATTCCTATTGTTATTGATTTAAGAAAAAAGGTAGGCCATATACAAAGTGAGAAAGCATCCATTATTGCAGGTGTTATTATGGTGCTGTTTTTGTTTTTGGGAAAAAGTATATTAAACCTTATTGGTATTGATGTTAGTTCATTTGCCGTGGCCGGTTCGTTTATTCTGTTCTTTATAGCTTTGGAAATGATTTTGGGCATTACCCTTTACAAACAAGAAGAAAATAACCCGATGACAGCTTCTATATTTCCATTGGCATTTCCATTAATTGCTGGGCCAGGAAGTTTAACGACCTTATTATCATTAAGGGCAGAATACCATTTAGAAAACATCATTATTGCTATTATATTAAATGTTATTGTTATTTTTATAGTGCTCAAAACATCAGCAAAAATTGAACGCTTTTTAGGGCAAAACGGCATTAATGTCATCAGAAAGGTGTTTGGTGTGATTTTACTTGCCATAGCCGTAAAATTGTTTGCTCACAACATTAAAATATTATTTGTTTAACTATGAAGATTCTCACAATTATACTCAGCGTTATTGCTTTGGCACTTGTTGTTTTCAACGCATCAAAGATTAATTTAAATGAGCCTTTTGAGGGCGATAGCACTTCGGCTTTTATTACCATGTTGGCGGCACTATGCGCTTTAATACTCTTACAAATTTTAAGAATTTCAAAACGTATTGAAGAAAAAACAAAAAACAAAAACTAATGTTTGATGTCTTGATTATTGGTGGTGGCGCTGCCGGATTGTCCTGTGCTTTAGTATTGGGGTCTGCAAAAAAAACTACCTACGCCAATAATAAACGTATTGGGATTATTACCCACCAAAAAGCATCTGATTTGCAAAGTGCTTTATTCAACAATGTTTTAGGATTATCCTTCGGCACAACTGGCGCTTCTATTTTAAATGAAGGCAAGACCCAATTATCAACATTATACCCACATGTTGAACAAATTGAAAAGGAAAAGGTTAAGGAAGTTGTTAGAATTAACCATGGGTTTGGGGTCATTACCAATAAAAACACGTATAAATCTAAATTGGTAGTGATTGCGGTTGGCTATTCCAATTTAATAAACATTAAAGGACTTGAAGATTATATTGAACCGCATCCAAGAGCCCAAGCCGAAAAAAACCGAATCTGGCTGAAAAATATTGACCATGTAGTAGAACCAGGTCTTTACGTGGCCGGAACCTTAGCTGGATGGCGCAGTCAATTTGCTATTGCCTCTGGGAGTGGTGCCCAAGTAGCTACAGATATTTTAACGCTTTGGAATGATGGCAAACATACCAAGGTGCATGATAAGCTATAATTTCTACCTCTTAAGTGTAAAATGCCCATTTTTTACTACCCCATTGTCAAAAACAACTTTAAACCAATAATCACTAGTTGGAAGAACTTTACCATTAAAAGTTCCATCCCAACTATTTTCAAATGATACCAAATGTTTTAAAAGCTTACCGTATCTATCATAAATATATATGGAATAATTTTGGTTTGTTCTTCCTTTAAGTTTCCAAGTATCATTAATTCCATCATTATTTGGAGTAAAATATTTCGGGTAGTCTAAAATAGAAACTAGTACTTCTAAAACACCACAACCATTAACTTCATTAACATAAATAGTATAATCTCCTCCTGATAAATTAGTAAACATATTACTTGATTGAAAGATTACATTATCTAAAGAATATTCATATTGTAAATTAGAATTAAATATAATTTCTATACTATTATTACCACTAATCTCTATGGTTTTAATCTCATAATCTTTAATTGGAGTTACATTAGTAATAGTAATACTTAATTCAGATGTATCTGAACCACAAACGCCGTTGGTAACCGTATAGGTATAAACTCCCGCAGCATCAATTGAAGGATTGAACATTCCCGTGCCGCTCGATAAACTTGGAGACCAAACTCCACCTGTATCTGGTGTACCATTTAAGCTACCAAATAAATCCACAGGGCTACTGTTCATGCAAATCTCCAAATCCCCGTTTTTTCCAGCATTTGGTAATACATCAATTGTAACATTAACTTCCGAAGTGTCTGAACCACAAACGCCGTTGGTAACCGTATAGGTGTAAACTCCCGCAGCATCAATTG
>NZ_BMNR01000001.1:626571-819817 GCF_014646655.1 Yeosuana aromativorans
CTTCTCCAGCATTTGGTAATACATCAATTGTAACATTAACTTCCGAAGTGTCTGAACCACAAACGCCGTTGGTAACCGTATAGGTGTAAACTCCCGCAGCATCAATTGAAGGATTGAACATTCCCGTGCCGCTCGATAAACTTGGAGACCAAACTCCACCTGTATCTGGTGTACCATTTAAGCTACCAAATAAATCCACAGGGCTACTGTTCATGCAAATCTCCAAATCCCCGTTTTCTCCAGCATTTGGTAATACATCAATTGTAACATTAACTTCCGAAGTGTCTGAACCACAAACGCCGTTGGTAACCGTATAGGTGTAAACTCCCGCAGCATCAATTGAAGGATTGAACATTCCCGTGCCGCTCGATAAACTTGGAGACCAAACTCCACCTGTATCTGGTGTACCATTTAAGCTACCAAATAAATCCACAGGGCTACTGTTTATGCAAATCTCCAAATCCCCGTCTTCTCCAGCACTCAAGGTATTAGCTTGTTGAAAATCAAAAATACTATCAGAATTACTATCCAGAGGGATTGTATAGCCATCGGGTTCTCCAATAATCAAGCCATTTGCGTCAACAGTATCTGGAAGACTACCTAAAGTACCATTTCCATCACCATCGATAAATCCTGCTTCAATAACATCAAAGCAACCATCACCATCACTATCTAAATCTTGATAATCTGGATGGTTGTCTCCATCTGTATCTCTGTTTGGGTCTCCATTTTGTTCAACGGTGTCAAGAATTCCATCATTATCATCATCTAAATCATCATCATTCAAAATCCCATCTTTATCAAAATCAGGGACACATTTTTCTCTTACTTCATACTCACTACTACATTTTGAAGGGTTATCTTTTATATATATATTACCATTAATAGTCCCTCTAGTCAATAAATTACATAGGACTGAACAATCGGTCAATGAAGAGTTCCCACTAATACTCATGGCAGTACCTCCAGGAGAATCTAATATGAAAATATTTTCTAACCCGGATAAATTTGTCAATGAGGGATTCCCACCAACACCTAACATTCTAATCTCTATAAGGCTTCTAAAACCCTGTAAACTTATTAAATTATTATTTAGTCCTATATCTAAATCTCCTTCAAGTTTAGTTAATCTTGTAAACCCTGTTATTTCTAAAAGATTATCATTTTCATGAATATATAAGTTTCCCCAAGAAGGGTCTAAATCTCCAATAATTTGAATATTATTGAAACCGCTTATATTTGTCAATCCAGTCTGGCGTATTTCCAAACCACTACCAATTGTTACAAGATTATCAAACGTTGGTATTTCAGTTAACAATGGACATCCTACAAAATAACCCCCAATATTAATTTGATAATCTACCTTAGTCAAACTTATAAAGCCTATTACACTAGTTAAGTTAGCATTCTGCCCAATATCAATATTTCTCACAACCTCCATTAACGAGTTAAATCCGTTAATTTCAGTAAGAGTTACATTATTTTCAATACTTAGATTCCCTTTAAAAGATGAAATGTCGAAGACAGTACCAATTCTTATGAGGCCATTAAATCCATCAATTTTTATTAGTGAATTATTTCTTAATATGCTAAACCACCCATCTACAATTGTTAAATTTTGAAAAACATCTATAGTTTCCATTAAAGAATTTCCAGAAATTTCAAAATTTCCTCCAACAGTTTGTAATGCATCAAAACCATTGATTCTCTTTAATCCTCCATAATTATCTGTTATGGAAAAATTGCCATTTACAGTTTGCAAATTATTGATTCCATCAATAGTTTCTATTAAATGACTTTGATCAATTATAAAATCTCCACCTACATATTCTAAATTTCCAAAATTTGAAACACTGTTAATTTTAGAATAACTAATTCTTAAAGAACCTTCAATCCTTTTTATGGACGTTATTCCAGAAATATCGGTGGCGTCACTTATATATAAATTTCCAGTAATGACCTCGCAAGTTCCAAAATTTGCAATATAATTTTGTACATCTGTTTGGCTATTTAAATAAACATCTCCAATTGGGCATTGTGAATAAAATAATTGAGCTATGAAAAATATTAAAATGAAGTAAACGTACTTGTGCACTAATTCTTAAATTTTAATTTAAAATTAAATGTAATTAAAATTTTGTAAGAAAATTATTTTTTTGTTGATATAAGAGTTTAACGTTCTTGTTCACTCAGCTTAATCACCTCATCAACCATACTATCTTCTTGGTTGAAAATTTCTTCATAGGCGCCATTGCCATACAATTGGTCTCCCAAAGTGGCCTTTAAATATTGCTTGACTTCATCATGGTAGGCAAGAAATGTGATTTTTGAATCTGTTCGAGCATTTAAAAAATCTTCAAAAGCATATACCATATCATCGCCAACTTCAAAATTGTCGATAAACTCCTGTCTAGGTATGTTGTTGTAAAAATTTCTGTCTTTTTCAAGTTGTTCAAAAATAAAATAGCCCATAAATCCCTTACGCTGTAAATACGACAAGGTTTCATTTTTCATACCACCATCAATAGGCACAAAAATATCTGGGATAATGCCGCCGCCGCCGTAAACTATTTTCCCTTTGGGTGTTGTATATTTTAAAGAATCTGCCACTTCTATTTTTGCAGAATCTACCAACTCGCCGCTTTCCAAACGGTTATAATAATCGTCGTAGTAATCTTGAACACCGTGATTATATGGTCGTTGAATGGATCGTCCTGTAGGGGTATAATATCGCGATACCGTTAACCGTATGGCACTACCATCACCCAATTCCATTTCCCGTTGTACGAGCCCTTTACCGTAAGACCGCCTACCTACAATGGTTCCTTTGTCATTGTCCTGAAGCGCTCCAGCTACTATTTCGCTCGCAGAGGCAGAATTTTCATTGATGAGCACATACACATCACCTGTTTCAAACTCCCCTTTTTCTGTTGCAAAACTTTTCTCAATAGCACCGCTTTTGTTTTTTGTAAACAAAATAAGCTTTCCATCTTCTAAAAACTCATCAGCAACTTGCTCTGCAATACCCAAAAAACCTCCTGGATTATCCCTTAAATCAAGTACTAGTTTTGTAGCGCCTGATTTTTTAAGCTTATCCAATCCTTTTTTAAATTCTTTATAAGTAGTCTCAGCAAACCGATTGATTTTTATGTAACCCAAATCCTTGGTCAACATATAGGCCGCATCCACACTTTTAATAGGAATATTGGCTCGTTTTACTGTAATGTCTAAAAGCTTAGGCTCTCCTCTTCTATAGACTTTTAAATCTACTTTTGAGTTAATGGGCCCTTTAAGTTTTTCAACAATCTCACCATCTTTCAACACGTTTCCAAACAAAGAATCACCATTAGCCATAATAATCCTATCACCACCTTTAATACCTGCTTTGTCACTTGGACCTCCATCAACAGCCCGTATGACGGCAATGGTATCTCTGTAGGTATAAAAATTAACACCAATACCCACAAAATCACCTTTCATGTTTTCGGTTACGCGCTGCATATCCTCTTTTGGAATGTAAACAGAGTGCGGATCCAGATTTTCAAGGATACCATTTACGGTAACATCAACAATGCTATCGGTATTCACATCATCAACATAATCATATTCTATATAATCAATAAGTCTATCCAGTTTATCTTTTTTGCTATTGGAAGAAGAAAACAGCCTGTCTGGCGAGTCTGAAAAATTCAACTTACCACCAATAAAAATACCTAAGGCAATAGCTATTCCTAAAAGTAATGGCAAATATTTTTTTTGAATGTGCATTAGGCTTCTATATCTTCAATTAATGTGAGTTCAATACCTGCTTTTTTTAAAAATTGCAAACCAGAATCATCTTTATAAGCTACTTTATAAACAACCCTAACAATACCTGCCTGATGGATTAGTTTACTGCATTCTTTACAAGGTGACATGGTTATGTATAAGGTTGCGCCTTTACAAGATTGCGTAGAGCTTGCCACTTTTAAAATGGCATTGGCCTCAGCATGCAATACGTACCATTTGGTGTAACCGTCTTCATCTTCACAAAAATTCTCAAAACCAGATGGCGTTCCGTTGTAGCCATCAGAAATAATCATTTTATCCTTAACAATCAAAGCACCAACCTGTTTGCGTTTACAATAGGATAATTTCCCCCATTCATTTGCAATCCTTAAGTAAGCTTTATCGTATTTAAGTTGTTTGTCTTTTGACATAAAATATATTACTAATTAATTGAGCTTGCTTGTGGTTTTTACAGAATTTTGGTAAAGTAACAAATAAAAAAAGAGCTACAATAATTACTTATGATTTTATAAACTAAATGTATAACGAAGATAATCGCTTGGAATTTTAATTACAATGCTAATTCGTTAAAGTTTTATGAAAGTTTTAAGAATAGCAGGCCTGTAAAAACGGTTAAATATGCTTTAAGCTAAAAAATCCACCGACCCATAATCATGGGGATAACAAGACCAACCACTATGGCCGAAATCACCATCATCCAATCACGCCTTGAGAACCTAAAAATAGTTTGCATGATGTATCCCAAAAAGAGCACACAAAATACAATAATGATTTGCGAGATTTCAATGCCAAGGGCAAACTCCACCAAGAGCGCTAACTTGCTATCTGTTTTACCAGCAAGCATGTGGAACTCTCTAGCAAAACCTAAACCGTGAATCAAACCAAAAAACAATGTTGAGAAAAACAAGACACCCACTTTGCTTTTCTGTGGACCTTTTCCAGCAGTAAAAACATTGAATACCGCAACAATTAAAATGGTAACAGGAATTAAAAACTCAATTAATCGTCCGTTTACACTAACAATGTCATAAGCTGCCAATACAAGGGATACGGTGTGACCAATTGTAAATGTAGATACCAATAAGAAAACCCGTTTCCAATCCTTAAACAAGTAAGGAATGGTAAGGACTATGAGGAATAAAACGTGGTCGTAGGCATTTATATCAAGCACATGGTTTATACCATATTGTACATTGAACCAAAAATTTTCAAGCATGCTGTTTTAGGTATTTGGGTTTCCCAAATATACAATTATTTGGAATTTGTAACCGTGCTGCTATATTTTTTCTGCAATTGGGATATCATTTCCTTGGCAATATCCTCAATAGAAAATTTATGTTGCCAGCCCCAGTCTTGTCTTGCAAATGAGTCATCAATACGCTTGGGCCAACTATCGGCAATCTCTTGTCTGTAATCAGGATTGTAGGTTATTTTGAAATCTGGTATATAACCCCTGATGGATTCTGCCAACTCTTTCGGTGTGAAGCTAATGGCCGATAAATTATAAGACGAACGAATTTTTACTGACTTAGCTTCAGCTGTCATAATATCAACTGTTGCCTGTATGGCATCTTCCATAAACATCATAGGAAGTTCTGTGTTTTCATTTAAAAAACACTCATAGTTTTTGTCCGTAATGGCTTTGTGAAAAATATCCACCGCATAATCAGTAGTGCCGCCACCAGGCAATGTTTTGTAACTTATAATGCCTGGATAACGCAAACTTCTCACATCAACATCATATTTATTATGATAGTATTCACACCACCGCTCGCCTACCTGTTTGGTGATACCATAAACGGTTGAAGGTTCCATAACCGTAAATTGTGGCGTATTCTCTTTGGGAGTTGTTGGTCCAAAAACGGCTATACTGGACGGCCAAAACACTTTTTTGATAAATTTTGCCTTAGCCAGATTGAGTACGTGAAACAAGGAGTTCATATTCAAATCCCAAGCTTTCATAGGGTATTTTTCACCTGTAGCACTTAACATGGCCGCCATTAAATAAACCGTATTGATACGGTATTTTTCAACACAAATTTTAACCGCCGCATAATCTTGCGCATCAACAATTTCAAAAATTCCTGAGTTAACAATATCCAGATTGCTATAGCTTATATCGCTGGCTATAACATTTTTATCACCGTACATTGCCCTAAGCTTATAGGTCAGTTCAGACCCAATTTGACCGCAGGCACCAATAATTAATATTTTGGGATTCATTAAATGTCGATTTATAAGAATATATCAAAAATAATAAGATTTTATTGAAGATATTGTATTTTAAGACAAAAAAACAAAAACTCATTGCACATTGTTTAAAATAAGATTAAGTATTCGTTTATATTTGTAAAGTCGCTTATAACGCAATAAAATGAAAACATCTCTTATAATTGGAATCTGTTTAAGCATGTCTTTGCTATCGTGCCACAATGCTTCAAAAAAAAACAATACCGAGCAAACATTCCAAGAACCAGTGAGTAAAAGTTTATCTGAAAAAGATATTTCAAAACTTAAGTATGTGGAATATACTTTGGATGTAAAAACCGAAAACGCCATTAAGGATTGGCTTAAATACAAAGACCTTGAAGATGTTGTTGAGAATGTGAAAAAAGGAGATCTTTCTTATTTTAACGATAACAAAAAAGGCATCCAAACGTTTTTGGTTGAGTTGTCAAAAACCATCCCAGACACCGTTAACACGCCTTCTGTAACAGCAAGAATCACTGCTTTTGAAACCAAGCTTTATAAACTTGAAAGCCTGGCCAATTTACAAACGACTACAAAGCAGGAATTGGGTGAAACCATTCGGGAGTTTCTGGAAGCCTTTTCAAATTTAAATTTCCAAATGAACAAGAAGTTGGAAAAAGACTCCCAACAGATTGAAAGGCCTTAAATGAACATAAAAAAAGGCATTTTATAAGTTATAAAATGCCTTTTTTTATGTGTGAATTATTTAGTTTTTTGGCTGTGCTGCTTCTGCTTGAAGTGCTTGTTTTTGCCTTAGCAATTCGTTCTTTGTCAATTGTATTAAATTGAAATTAGGAGCGGTTTTTAAAGTGGCGTCCAAAATATCAACAGCAGCATCAATATTGGCTTTGGTATCTCTGTTATAAGTTACTAGAGCATTCAAATACATGAAAGCCGATTTTAATGGCACCTTATACGGATTTTGTGTTTCATAATAGGTTTTTGTCATGTCATCTTTGGCGTTTGCCAATCCATAATCAATATGCTTTTGCGCTTCATCTAAATTTTTGATTTGTAAATTAAGCTCTGCCAATTCATAAGCAATTAAGGCATTTGGGTTTCGTTTGAACATTTCATCAAAAAACCCAATGGCCATCTTTGGTTGTCCCAATGCTTTTAATGATACGGCCTTTACTTGGATGGCAATATCAGAATCATTGGCAACTTTATCAATCCCAATGGTATTTAAAGCTTGGGAATATTCCTCATTGCTCATATAGATATACGCTAAGGTATCTAATCTTGCTTGGGAAGGTGATAGCACATTCAAATGCGTTATACCGTTAATAATTCCTTGAACGTCTCCCTGTTTTTTCATTTGTTGATAGTACGCCTCAAAATGTTTCAATAATTCTGGGTTGCTCTGTGCACTTAGTTGAAAACTACTCACTAACACTATCAATACGACTAATCGTTTCATCTTAATTATATTTAATTTTTATTGACCGCGATAAAACTATAAAAATTTAACATTTAATCTCTTAAAACAATGCTAATTATTTTAAAAAAATTACACGCAATCAAATCATTTTGTTTTGACAATCTATTAAAATATTAACTTAATATTATCTGTATTATCAAATTCTATCAGTTTAAAACATCTAAAAATATAGATTTAGGAAAAATGAAAAAAAATAATTACATTTAGTTATCTTAAATTGAAGTACCATGGGAATAAAAAGTTTTCTTGCCGCAAGAAGGAACAAAAAAAAGACAGCTGGAGATACACCTTTAAAGGTTAGTGACTATATGACCAGAAATTTGGTAACATTTAAATCCAACCAACCTATTGAGGAAGTTATTAATGCCATTATTAAGTACCGCATTTCAGGTGGCCCAGTTGTGAATGATAAAGACGAACTAATAGGGGTTATATCTGAAGGTGACTGTATAAAGGAAATCAGTGAGAGCAGATACCATAACATGCCTATGAGCAACCATACCGTTGAAAACTATATGATTAAAAATGTGGAAACCATAGATGGAAACATGAACATTTTTGACGCGGCCAATAAATTTTTAGAAGCTAAAAGACGGCGGTTTCCAATAGTTGAAAACGGAAAACTGATAGGGCAAATAAGCCAAAAGGATATTTTAAAAGCAGCCTTATCAATTAAAGGTTCTACCTGGAAAAAATAATTTTTATTCCCGTTTTACCAAGGCAAAATAATCGCCTTCCAAGGGTAGGTAACCTTGATCATACACAAAATAATACACGGTACCGGCTTTGGTTGTGTAGATGCTTGTAAAATAATTAAAATCAAAACCCGCCTCGACAAGTTTGGCCCTTGAAACTTTTGTTTTTTGGTCAGGATTGAGCATTTCCAAAATTCTATAATTTTTCCGCAGCCTATTATTAGTATTGCGTATTAAATTTTTACTATCCTTATTAACCTTGTTGTTATAAGCATTTCTACACGCATCACTACAGAATTTTTTGTCAATTCTGCCGACAATTTTTTCGCCGCATTCTAAACATTGTTTTGCCATAATTTAATTTTAAAAAATTATTATTACCATCTGCCAGCATATTCTAAATCAATAGCAGAACTTTCTTTTAAATAATGATATTGATACCTAATTATTTGCCGAATAGCAAGTAATCGTGCGCCAACCAATTGGCGAGAAATTGTTTTGCGGACAAAGGCCCTAATTTAGGATGTTGGTAAACATTGTTCCAATTGGCATTAATTTGTGCATGCAACCAACTGATGGAATGATTGCGTTCCTCTAAAAATTCATGAACTTGCTTATCATAATTTTGAGACATGTACCGTCGCTCTAAAACCCAGCCTTCAGGATTTATGGAAGGCATTTCCAAAAGAGGGGTTTCTAGTGTATGCTTAACTCTGGCTCTAAAATCATCACGCTCTTCGTCCAATAAATGACACACAATCTCTTTTAAACACCATTTTTCAGGTTGTGGCCTCCATAGATATTCTTCCTTGCTTTTAAGCACCAGCAAGCTTTTAAAAATATATTGGTTATTACCTAACTGATTAATAATCTGCGTGATAGTCATGATAAAAACTGCATATAGGTGCTAATATACACAATTTTTATTCGTTTACAAACGACTACAAACATTTACAAACGATTTTAAATATTTATTAACCGAATAACATTTGGAAACCGTCACATCTTTGCCTTGTCGAAACATAAGAACTCGATAGTATTAACTGTTTAACCTTTAAATTTAAAATTATGAACACGCTTAGAAACAAAGTACAGTTGATTGGTAGATTAGGACAAGATCCTGAAATTGTAAACTTTACAGATGGTAACAAAATGGCTAAATTCTCACTGGCAACAGATGATAGCTACAAAGACAAAAAAGGAAACAAAGTGGAACGCGCCTATTGGCATAACATTGTTGTAAAAGGCGGATTGGTAAACGTGGTGGAAAACTATATTACTAAAGGAAAAGAAATTGCTGTTGAAGGCAAGCTCACCAACCGCTCTTGGGAAGATAAAGATGGCAACAAACATTATACAACCGAAATACTTTGCAGTGAATTATTGATGCTTAGCAAATAATACTTAACCTATACGTTATAACTTTTTAAACGAGACTTCTCCCAAAAGTCTCGTTTATTTTTTTACGTTATCAATATTAAAGTAACCTCCTTTATTTTCTGTTCGTTCCAATGATTGACCAATTATTAAATGAGCTACATTAACCATGTTTCGCAATTCGCATAATGAGGTTGTTATTTTAGATTCCCGATAAAGATCTTCTACTTCATTATAAATTAATTCCAAATGTTTTATGGCTCTTTTTAACCGTTTGTTGCTTCTAACGATACCCACATAATCCCGCATTAAAGCCTGTAATTGTTTCAAGTTATGCTGTATTAAAACATGTTCCTCAGGAATGGTTGTTCCTTCGTCATTCCAATCAGGGATTTCAATAGTTAGTGTACCATATTCATGGCTGCTATGAAATCTAAAAATATTGTGGGCATATACCAGCGCTTCCAACAATGAATTGGAGGCCAATCTATTCGCACCATGTAATCCGGTTCTGGTACACTCGCCACAGGCAAATAAATTGGATACGGAAGTCTTTCCGTCTTTGTCAACTTCAATGCCACCACATAAATAATGAGAAGCCGGCACCACAGGAATCCAATCTTTTGCTACATCAATATGATGCTCCAGGCATTTTTCGTAAATATTGGGAAAATGATTTTTAAAGTCCTTGATATCTAAATGGGTACAATCTAAATAAACATGGTTTTCACCTGATTTCTTCAGCTCCCTATCAATGCTTTGTGAGACAATATCCCTAGAGGCCAATTCTGCCCGTGCATCATAATCAGGCATAAAACGATAGCCATTTTTATTTCGTAAATAGGCCCCAAAACCTCTAACTGCTTCCGAAATCAAAAAAGAGGATTCTCCTTTTGCTTCGTACAATGCAGTAGGATGAAACTGAATAAATTCCATGTCCTTAATCTTGGCTTTTGCTCGATAGGCCATGGCTATACCATCTCCAGTAGCAATTTTGGGATTTGTTGTATGGCCATATACACAACCAACACCTCCGGAAGCCAACAGTGTGCTATTAGCTTTAATTGTAAAAATATGTCCTGTCTTTTGGTCTAAAACATAAGCTCCATAACACGAAATTGTATCTGATTTTACATTTTTTATATGATGGTTTGTTACCAAATCAATTGCAAAATGATGTGATAAAATAGTGATGTTTGGTAATTGATGGACGCATTTCAACAGGGCGCGTTCAATTTCATATCCTGTGATATCCTTATGGTGTACAACACGATACTCGGAATGCCCGCCCTCTTTACCTAAATCAAAATCCCCGCTCCCATCCACATCAAAATTAGCACCCCAAAGCAATAATTCTTTAAGGCGTTTGGGGCCTTCTTCAACCACCATTTTAACAACACCCTCATCGCATAATCCATCCCCTGCAATCAATGTGTCTTTAATGTGCTTTTCAAAAGAATCTGATTGTGTATCCAAAACAACGGCTACGCCTCCTTGGGCATATTTGGTATTGGATTCTTCTTCATCAGACTTGGTTATAATTATAACCTCTCTATCAGGAAATTTTTCAGCTATCTTAATGGAAAAGGTCAGCCCTGCAACACCTGAACCAATGACCAAATAATTTGTTGTCATCATCATTATTTTGATAGTTCAAGCATGCGTTCTATTGGCAGTAATGCTTTTTTTCTAATCTCTTCAGCAACTTCTATTTGAGGCGACTCATTCAATAAGCAATCATACAGTTTTTGCATGGTATTCACCTTCATAAATCCACATTCACTGCAAGCACAGGTATTGTCTTCGTGTGCTGGTGCCGGAATCAATTCTGTTTGGGGAACCTCTTGCTGCATTTTGTGCAAAATACCTGCTTCAGTAGCCACAATAAATTTTTCTTGCGGATATTTCTTCACATAATTTATCATACCAGATGTAGAACCAATGTAAGTTGCTGTATTTAAAATATGCTCTTCAGATTCTGGATGCGCTATGATTTTGTGATCTGGATATTTTTTATGCAACTCAATCAATTTATCAATAGAAAAAGCTTCGTGTACAATACAACTACCGTCCCAAAGCAACAGATCTCTCCCAGTCTTTTTCATGATATATTTACCCAAATTTTTATCAGGAGCAAATATAATAGGCACGTCTTTTGGAACAGATTCTACAATCTTTAAAGCATTTGATGACGTACAAACAATATCACTCAACGCTTTAATTTCAGCAGAACAATTAACATAGGTGATCACCACATGGTTGGGATGTTTTTTTATAAATGCTGAAAAAGCTTCTGGAGGACACGAATCAGCTAAGGAACATCCCGCTTTTAAATCCGGTAAAACAACAGTTTTTGTTGGATTTAATATTTTAGCTGTTTCGGCCATAAAATGAACACCAGCAAACACAATGATATCAGCCTCTGTTTCAGCTGCCTTTTGCGACAAGCCTAAACTATCACCAACATAGTCTGCTACATCTTGAATGTCTGCCGTTTGATAATAATGGGCAAGAATAACCGCATTCTTGTCCTTTTTAAGTTGAATTATTTTTTCCTTTAAGCCCATTATTTGGTACGATAAAAAATTAAGAGTGCAAACTTATTGCTTTTTAAACAAAAATCATAAATAACACTTTAATAAAGATTAAAACATCTTTTTTTCTTATGTTTGAAAACAAAAACACTTATGCTCTCAAATGCTTGTAAATATGCCATTCGTTCTATTTTATACTTAGGAATTCAAACGGATGAGAACACTAAAGTAGGTGTTAAAAGAATTGCTGATGAGCTAGAAACACCTCAGCCTTTTTTAGCCAAATTATTGCAACAGCTCACAAAAACCAATTTGGTGTCTTCAACCAAAGGGCCGAATGGCGGATTTTACTTATCACAAAAAGACAAGGAAAATTCTGTTTGGGATGTTATTAAAAACATAGACGGCACCTCAAAATTTGATGACTGCTTTTTAGGTTTGTCAACATGTAGTGACAACAATCCGTGCCCGGTTCATTTTATTGTATCACCATTCAAACAAAAACTATTGGACAATTTTAAGGATAAAACCATTGCCCAATATGTTACGGAAATAACCAAAACAGGAAAAGTTATTTCCCTTAAGGATTTTGATATTTTAAAAAACTAGCTGTTAACGGGAATTAGTGATAGGTTTTCTATTTCTGAACCTATGTTTTGTAACATTTTTACACTCTTCTCCAATTCATTTAAAACAGAATCTTTTATTTCTTCAAAAGCATTGGTGACTGTTTCAAATAAATTTTGATAATACAAAACACCTTCCTGCATATTATTTGTAAAAGTCAATAGATATTTTTCTTCTTTTTTGTTCATGTTCTTTTTGGCGTCTTCCAATTTATTTTTTAGAAAATCCATATAAATATGAAGTTCTTTGATGAACATATTGGGCCGATCTGTTCTGGTTATCATGTTATCCCGTCCATAAATATGATCGGTCATGTTTATTAGGCTCATGATTTTTGAATAGTAAGCCATATTGGGTCCAGGGCAAATGGAAACACCGGTGCCTTCAACTTTAGTATCCAAATTATAGGACAACAAAGCAGATGTACCCAAACCTACACAGGTACAGGTTTTTTCGGTGATTTTATTTAGACTCTCTTGATAGGCCTCTGCTGATAATTGCTGTCCTTCAAGCTCTTTTATTTTTAAATATTGGTATTCCCGCGAAGCCGTACAAATACCGGTTTCCTTGAATTCTTTGTTTAAAGACACAAACTTCTTTGGGCATGCGCTTCCTGGTCTTCCCTTAGCTATAAAGGCTTCTTTTTCTAAATCTTTAGTATTGCCTCTAAGGTTATTAAACGGAACACCTAAGGGAGAAATATCGCTTAAATACAAATCCTCTTCCTTGGCCTCAACCAATTGATGTAATGTTTTTTCATCAACCGTTGTGGCTTCGGGAACCAATAAAAATGGAGTGCCCCAACCAATGGAATCCAATTCATAATGGTCCAATAAAAACTCGTGTTCCTCTTCAGTGCCAACACCGCCTTGAGCAGAAATTTTTATGGATAAATTATTGTTTGAAATAATGCGTCCTTGGTTCTCTAATTCTTGATTTAAAACATCTTGAATAGTAGCCCTTAACTCTTCCCGTTTTTCTTTAAACTCCTGTAAAACCGGGCCTAAAAGATAGCCATCGGTCGCAAAGGCATGGCCACCACAATTAAGGCCTGATTCTATTCTATATTCTGAAACCCACAACCCTTTTTTTGCCAAAAATTTTCCTTGGATTAAAGCCGATCTGTAATCACTGACTTTTAAAATTATTTTCTTGTTAAAGTGACCATTTGCATTTGGATAAAAATCATCAAACTGGCTCATGTAAGCATATAAACGTGGATTCATACCTGCAGACAATATCACAGATGATTTTAACTTACTTTGTGCAAAACCTCTTAATGCGGCATGGGCATCATTATATTCTACGGGGAGTTTTTCAGTTTTATTATAATTGTCTTTATCAACCTTGGTCATAATGTTGACATCTATATGGCCCATGGTTAAATTTTTGTTTGCCCAATTTTTAATTTCTGATAAATTGAAACCATTTTCCATTAGTTTATTGAACTCTGTTTTTAAAGACGAACTATCTGGAAGCATGGCAATATATTTCTTGATTTCATCAGTCTTTTCAATAGACACATTTTTTAAGGCCTGGAAATTTTTTTCGGCCAAATCGCTAATTAAATTTAAATAGGATGTGATTCGTTTCGCCCTAAAATCGTCAATTTTATCTGTGATTTCTTTGTATGGAATCTCAAATTTTTCGCTGTACATTTTGCGTAATTTCTCGAGGAGAATATCATCAACCAAAGAAATAACCGAATCGATTCCGTATTGAGCAACTTTTAAAGGCGTGTCTATAGTAAATCCAATGCCCATTACAGGAATATGGAAGGAGTGTGTGTTTTTCATAGAATTTGTTTAACAATATGTAAATCGGTAAAGATATTTTATTGAAACCTTACAAAATATGACATTCATCATATATTAAAAGGCTACCTTTTTTAGATAGCCCTTTCAACAATGAATTATAATAAAATTGCAGATACTATTTTCCCAACTTTTATTTATCTATTAAGACCCCTAATTTATGTTCTTGATGTTGCTCTTGGAATTTTGTTATGGCGTTGGCTCGAATATCGGCCAACTTGGTTGATGGTTTTTCAATATGGTAATGCCTTAACTGATGCTCTTGTTGTCTACCAGAACTAAAACTTGATACCCGTTTTAAATAGCCAATAACGCGCGTTGCGTGATCCACATCAGTAGAGCCACAAGTAGTACATACATAATTTGTTTGTTTAGATATGGCATTACAATCATTACAAATGGTAATTCTGATATTAAAACAGAAATAATTACAACCAGCGGCAGCCGTTGCATGGATAAGCTTAACAAAACCATCTTTGTTTGGCGCTTCCTCAAGATTAAGGTGAAGTGCTGAACCGCCATCAAGGTATTTGATAATGTCTTTACCGTGTAATATAATTTTATCAAGCGTATTGGTTTGTTGGTCTTCCACTTTATAGAAATAAGAGTTGTAGCAATCTCTTGGAACCAACAAGCCATCTTCTTTGTCCCATTTGGCATTTTTAACACCTAAATTTTCTGCAGGTACAAATTCTGTATTGAACATATAGCCATAGTGCTTTTTAGCCAATTTATTTTCATCATAAATGGCTTTTAAATGCGAGTTTACAAACTTTTTATACGTATCATTATTGCCAACAGTAATCCCTTGGCTTTCGGCAGCTTCAACCATACCATTAATGCCAATAGTCAAAAATTGTTTGTCCAGTGCTATAAATCCAGCTTTATAAACGGGAAGCAAGCCCGCCTGTTCATATTCTTCAATAAGACTTCTGTATGCCACTTGATATTGATGTATTTTTCTAACCTCATCAACAATATTGGCGCCTTTTTGAACCAAGCGGTTCATGTTGAGTGTAATCACGTTTATGGATCCTGTGGCCACACCGCCGGCTCCTAAAGAGTAGCTGAACGTATTATCACTTATCTCATTTCGCAATCTGCAACAAGATGCCAAACTATCGGCACTTTCAGATTGATAGATGAAAAATGAATTGCCCTCACTTAACTCTTTGGCACACATATCAGTAAATTCTTCATCAACCGGTTTGCCATCATTTACCAACATAGCAGCCGTAACCACTGGAAACGTGAGAATGGCTTTATTACGTTCGCCATTGAACCATTTCATAAAAAAGGCTTGTAGTTTTTTTAAGCTTTCCCATTTGGGTTTGGTCATGTCTGGAAATACAAAATCCCCAAACATGCTGTTAAAATACATTTCATCATATAAGGAAATATTCCAAAAAACTGATTGATACCCCCGAGCTGCAGCTGGTTGATTAACCGCATATACCACGTGCTGCAAATGATTGGCTATAATATTTTTATGGGTGTCCAAATAATTTTCACCATAATCATTGACTGCAAAATGATCAAAGTACATCAAAAATTCAACGGTTGCCAAAGCCCCTGCAAATTGCGAGCTTATCGCAAACACCAAATTAACAAACTCACCACAAAAACTTTCCAAATGCTTGGGTGCCCTGCTTTCGCCACCTACCTTGGTAAGGCCATCCAATAAAAATGGGTACATACTAATGGACACACAATAGGGTTTTAAAGAGGTTTCGTCATGAATGTAAATTTCATGTGATTCAATTTGCTTGATGTATTCATTGGCCAAGTCCTCACCAAAAAGCGATGCTATTTTCCGTTTTACCAAAGCCCTGTTGACCTGTATATTGATATCCTTATTAAGTTCTGCCTCCATGGTTGCAATGTTTTTTGAGGTGACATTGGCATTGGCATCTACTTTTGAACCATCGGCTGCATTGGCCGAATGGATGTAATGTTCAATAAAATCAATTTTCTGGTTTACTTGGGCGTTGGTAAGTCGGATCATAATCGTGTTAGTTTTTTATAAATAAGTTGTTTTTTATGGTATTAGATGTTATTTCTATGAATTTTTGATTGGTTTTTTCACTGCTCAATCCGCCTAATTCGGGCATCCATTTTCCTGTTTTTATCCAATCAAGCTGATTAAGTATATCCTTTGAGACGGTTTCTTCCCCGGTATATAAACAGGTTTTATATTGTTTGTTTTTGGCCAGTTTTAATAAATCAACCAACTGGTCTTTATGCCATTCGCCACCCATAAAAAGCACACAGGTAGCCAGGTTTTTATATTGTTGCAATTTTTCAGAAAAAACCGCTTTTGTTAATTCATAACCATTTTCTTCTTTCCATAAAAAAGAAGAATGACAACCTTCGCATTGAAGTGAACAACCGCAGATTGAAAAACACAAACTGATTTCTCCGGGTACTTCTTGCAATACAACTTGAAAGTCGTAGTAATTCATTTACAAAAATATTTAAAAGATTATAGGGTCTTTTATTATTTTATAAAACTAACCACTATTTTTTTTGAATTAAACCCAAGCCAAATGAGTTATTAAAAATGTTATTAACAATCTTGTAATCGCCATATAACATGATAGTTAGTCAACATATATTTTTGAAATCAACAGAAATATTACATCTTGAGAAACCGCTTTTGGAAGCAACTCTATGTGAATTTTAGTAGTTCCTCGATATAATTTGACATTGTAGTTGAAAGATGTTAAATTAATATCAGTTTTTTTTAATTATTCTTAATGAGAATTCATTATACTTTAAAAATCAACAAAACTTATTAGATAAGGCAATGATTCATGAAAGCTTCATTACTTTTACACGTAATTAAAAATTAGATTGATACTATGTCCGTAGAGCCAAAATTAGCACGATTCAAACAAAACGTTTTATCCAAATACCAAATATACAACAGTATATTCATGACCTTGCCTTTTGACACCATTACTAAAACAGGTGTTTTATTGCCATTATTCCATGAAACCTGTAAAAAAGGATTTGCAAACGGTGATGATCCTACTACTATTGTCGACACGTTTTTTAAGAAATACCAAGCAAGACGCACCAAGGAAAGCCAAATAAATTTATTGTTCCGGTTTATTCAATATATAGAACGCCAAGTGGTATTATTTGATGCCATTGAAGATGCCGCTTTCCCAATAGTAAATAACATGGAAGGTATTGGCACCTTAAGGAACCTTAAAGAATCGGCCATTTCTGAAAACCGATTGGAAGAGCTTAAAAGCTATCTTGAGGAATTTAAAGTGCGTATTGTATTGACCGCTCACCCTACGCAGTTTTATCCAGGGTCTGTTTTGGGCATCATCACGGATTTAACCGAAGCCATTAAACGCAATGACCTAAAGGAAATCAACAATTTGTTTGCCCAACTTGGTAAAACACCTTTCTTTAAACGAGAAAAACCAACCCCTTATGATGAGGCCGTCAGTTTGATCTGGTATCTGGAAAATGTATTTTATAAGTCTTTTAGCGAAATTTATAATTACATCCAACAGAATATCTATGACGATAGTAAAAAGCATAACGAAATCATAAACATTGGTTTTTGGCCCGGTGGCGATAGAGACGGAAACCCGTTTGTAAAACCAGAGACTACCTTAAAAGTGGCCGCAAAACTAAAGCAATCAATCTTAAAAAAATATTACGCAGACCTTAAGGATTTACGACGAAAATTAACCTTTAGAGGCATTGAAGAACGCGTGATTCGATTGGAAACCATCATGTATAACTTCAGCATCAACTTAAATGCCGAAGAAACCATTTCGTCCAAGGAACTGCTCCACGAATTACTGGATATTAGGAACACCATCATAGAAAAACATCAATCCTTATATGTTTCTGAAATCAATAATTTAATCAATAGGGTACGCCTTTTTGGATATTATTTTGCAACCCTTGACATCAGACAGGACAGTAGAATCCATCACTCGGTTTTTACAACCGTCATAAATCATTTAATTGAAACCGGTCACCCATCGTTTCCAAAAAACTATCATGACTTATCTGAAGATGAGCAAATCAAGATTTTATCAGAAGCTTCAGAAGGAAATATTGATATCAATGTATTTGAAGATGAAATGGTGTTCAACACCTTAAAAACCATTGAAACCATCAAGGATATTCAAAAAACAAATGGTGAAAGAGGTGCCAACCGATATATTATAAGCAACAACCAAACCGCATTAAATGTCATGCAGTTGTTTGCCATGTTAAAATTAGTAGCGTTCAAAGATCATTTAACGGTTGATGTAGTACCGCTTTTTGAAACCATCACAGACTTGGAAAATGCTCCAAAAGTAATGGAACAACTGTATTCCAATCCAAACTATATGGCCCATTTAAAAAGCCGTGGCAATAAACAAACCATCATGCTCGGCTTTTCTGACGGCACCAAAGATGGCGGTTATTTAATGGCTAACTGGGGTATTTACAAAGCCAAGGAATTGCTTACTGAAATGTCAAGAAAATATGATATTACGGCCATATTTTTTGATGGGCGTGGTGGGCCACCTGCTAGAGGTGGCGGAAAAACACATCAGTTTTACGCATCTTTGGGACCAACCATTGAAGACAAAGAAGTCCAGTTGACCATCCAAGGGCAAACCATCAGCTCTAACTTTGGAACATTGGATTCTTCTCAATACAACTTGGAGCAATTGATTAGTTCGGGCATGTTTAATCGTATTGGAAAAGATAAACTTGCCATGTCTGCTGATGACAGAGTTGTCATGAACGATCTGGCCGAGACAAGCTATCAAGCTTATAAAGACTTTAAAAATCACCCCATGTTCATTCCTTATTTAGAGCGAATGAGCACCTTAAAATATTACGCCAAAACCAATATTGGTAGTAGGCCATCAAAACGTGGCACTTCAGATAAGTTAGTGTTTTCAGATTTAAGAGCTATTCCGTTTGTAGGTTCTTGGAGTCAGTTAAAACAAAACGTACCTGGATTTTTTGGAGTAGGAACAGCCCTAAAAGCCTATGAGGAACGCGGCGAATTCCACAAAGTAGAATCCTTGTACAAAAACTCAAAATTCTTTAAAACACTATTGGAAAACAGTATGATGTCATTGACTAAATCGTTTTTTGATTTAACGCAATACATGTCAAAAGATGAAGAGTTTGGTGCATTTTGGAACATCATACACAATGAATATCTTACCACAAAAAGGTTACTTTTAAAGTTGACAGGATATAAAGAATTAATGGAAAATGAGCCATCTGGAAAAGCGTCTATTGATGTACGGGAAGCTATTGTATTACCATTGCTGACCATTCAGCAATACGCTCTTAAGCGAATTCAAGAGTTGGAAAAAGAACCCGTTAAAGATACCGAACAAATCAAGATTTTTGAAAAGATTGTAACCCGCTCATTGTTTGGTAACATTAACGCCAGTAGAAATTCGGCTTAATAAATAACTGTTTATAAATAAAAAGACGGCTTAAAAAGCCGCCTTTTTTATACAATATATTGTGTTTATTAATGTTCGTTCAGCCTAAAATCCGGATACGCATCCATACCATGTTCATGCACATCAAGCCCTTCCAGTTCTTCTTTTTCAGACACGCGTATTCCAACTGTTTTCTTTAAAACAATAAGTATAATAAAACTAGTGATGACGCAAAAAACGCCATAAACCGCTATTCCAATCAATTGGCTTATAAATTGGTTGAATCCTGCCAATGCACCAAAAATACCAACAGCCAATGTTCCCCAAACACCACAAACCAAGTGAACGGCAACAGCACCTACAGGGTCGTCCAATTTTAATTTATCAATAAAGCTTACCGCAAATACAATTAGAGTTCCGGCAATAGCCCCAATTAAAATAGCATCCATAGGACTCATTTGATCGGCTCCCGCAGTAATGCCAACCAATCCGCCCAAAATACCATTTAAGAACATGGTCAAATCTAAGTTCTTATACATGGCGGTTGAAACCAACATGGCTACAACTCCACCTGCAGCAGCTGCCAAGCAGGTAGTAACCAATGTTATGGATGTTGCTGATGGATCTGCCGAAAGTACTGACCCTCCATTAAATCCGAACCACCCTAACCAAAGTATCAAAACTCCTGTTGTTGCCAAAGGAAGATTATGACCCGGAATGGCCTGAACTTTTCCGTCTTTAAATTTCCCAATTCTTGGGCCCAATAAACATACAGCCACAACGGCTGCCCAGCCTCCAACAGAATGTACTAAGGTTGAACCAGCAAAATCATAAAAAGGTGTGCCCATGGTTTGCAAAAAACCTCCGCCCCATTTCCAAGAACCAGCAATAGGATAGACTAATCCTACATAAATAACTGTAAAAATCATGAACGGTACAATCTTGACACGTTCAGCAACAGCTCCAGAAACAATGGTTGCTGCAGTTGCCGCAAACATCCCTTGGAATAAAAAATCAGTCCAGTACGTATAGCCTCCACTTGCGTAAAGCGTTCCATCTGCATTTGTAAATGCATTTTGCATGCTTCCCAACCCAATACCAAAGTGTGGCATGGCTATAACGCCATTGAAGGCGCCTGGATACATTAAGTTAAAGCCAACCAAGCCATATAAAAGTAGGCCAACAGTAACGATAAAAATATTTTTAAATAAAACGTTTATTGTATTCTTTTGTCTTGTTAAACCTATTTCCAAAAGTGAAAATCCAAGGTGCATAAAGAAAACGAGCGCTGTACAGATCATCATCCATACATTGTTAGTAGTTAGTAATTCCATAAATAGTGTTTCTGATAATTTATTTTAATGTCTCTCCTCCTTTTTCGCCTGTTCGTATTCTGTAAGACTCTTGCATGTCAGATACAAATATTTTTCCATCTCCCACTTGCCCCGTACCTGCTGAGCTTAAAATTGCTTTTATTGTGGCATCTGCAAAGTCATCATTTACCACAATGGATAAATATCTACGTTGAATATCACTGGTACTGTAACTAACACCCCTGTAGACGTGGCCTTCTTTTTCGTTCCCAATTCCAGTAACATCCCAATAAGAGAAAAAGTTCACTCCAACACCGTGCAAGGCTTCTTTTACATCGGTGAATTTCGATTTTCTGATAATCGCTTCAATTTTTTTCATGATGGTATTATTTAATAGTTTGGATCCAAAAGTAGAAAAATAAATTTTAAATGGGTTAAAATTTGAGGTAGAGCGGTTAAAAAATGATAAAATAACAAAAGGACCCCTAAAAAATTAGGGATCCTTTTTTAAAAAACGTTTTATTAATAAAATTTGATATTAATGCTCGTTCAATCTGAAATCTGGATAGGCTTCCATACCATGCTCATGGATATCAAGACCTTCAATTTCTTCTTTTTCAGAAACGCGTAAGCCCATTGTTTTCTTGAGGATGAACAACACAATGAAGGATGCCACTATGGCCCATAGTCCAATGCCGAAGACACCCGCAGCTTGAGCACCTAATTGGCCAAACCCACCACCGTAGAACAAGCCTCCATCAGTAGCAAATAAGCCAACACATAAAGTACCTATCGCACCACAAACACCATGAACTGAAACAGCTCCAACTGGATCATCAACTTTTAATTTTTTATCAACAAACTCTATTGACAATACTACAATGATACCACAAATAATACCAATTGCCATAGCACCAAAGTTATCTACTGCAGCACAACCAGCAGTAACACCAACCAATCCTGCAAGCACACCATTTAACGTCATGGATGCATCTGGTTTTCCGTATTTAATCCAAGTGAAGAACATAGCCGCAAGACCACCCGCTGCACCAGCCAAGTTTGTTGTAATGATAATGTTTGATACATGAGCAGCACTGTCTCCAGAAATTGCTAACTCAGAACCACCATTAAATCCATACCATCCAATCCAAAGAATGAATACACCCAAGGCTCCAAATAAGATACTGTGACCAGGAATAGCGTTAGATTTTCCGTTAGTATATTTTCCAATTCTAGGACCCACCATAGCGGCAGCAACCAAAGCAGCCCATCCTCCAACAGAGTGCACCACAGTTGAACCTGCAAAATCAATAAATCCTAAGTCAGTTAACCAACCATCACCTTGCCATACCCAGTGACCGGATATAGGATAGATAAGTACGGTCATCAATAATGAAAACACCAAATAGGTTGTAAACTTGGTTCTTTCAGCAATGGCTCCAGAAACGATAGTGGCAGCTGTTGCACAGAATACTGTTTGAAAGAATAAGTTATGCATCTCACCAGCATCATTGAAAAACAATGAAGGCGTTCCTATAAAAGAGCTAATATCATCGCCGTACATAAGTGCATAACCGATTAACCAAAACCCAACAGATCCAATACAGAAATCCATTAAGTTTTTCATAATAATATTTATAGTGTTTTTAGATCTGGTAAATCCTGTTTCCACTAATGTGAACCCTGCTTGCATAAAGAAAACCAATGCTCCTGCAATTAATATCCACATAATATCTAGCACACCATTAATGTCTGCTATTCCTTTTACTACTTCTTCCATAATAAATTATTTTTGTTGATTATTACTTAAGGGTATCCCCACCTTTTTCTCCCGTTCTTATTCTATATGACTCAAGGACATCAGACACAAATATCTTTCCGTCACCTACTTCGCCAGTTCCTGCAGAACTAATAATGGCTTTTACAGTTGGGTCTGCAAAGTCATCATTAACGACTATAGATAAGTATCTGCGTTGAATATCACTGGTACTGTAAGAGATCCCTCTGTATACATGTCCTTCCTTTTCATTTCCTATTCCGGTAACATCCCAGTAAGAGAAAAAGTTTACCCCAACACCGTGTAGTGCTTCTTTAACCGCACGGTATTTTGATTTTCTTATTATTGCATCAATTTTCTTCATAATTATATGTTGTTTTAATTAGGATTTTTTAGAAACTATAAATAGCAGCTAATGTGAAGGCAGCTAAACTTTTTGTAGGAGCTAAGTCTGAATCTAAATATGGCTCATCATTGCTCCAAGAATCTAATCTAATCTCAGGTTTAATTATTAAGTTTTCAACTGTATAGCTTCCTGTAAGAGTGGCCGCAAAAACGCTTGGCAAATTGCTGGCATCTTTTACATGGTAACCAAAATACTCACCTCTTAATCCAATACTAAAATCATCAGATGTTTTTAACTGCGGATATAATGCAGCGCCATAAAAACCAGCATCATCCATAGTTTGATAAGCGCCATTGATTCCTAAGAAGAAAGAATCAGATAAATCAAAACCTCCTGTATAATCAATTTCAAAACCTAAAACTTCCTTGTTATCATAGTAAAAGTTTAAAAATTGGCCAGAGAAACCTAACTGGGCACCAAGAGCATAGCCTCCAGTCATGTTGTTGTTAACATCTGTTGGATTCATAACGGCAAGCATCAAACTGAAATCATCTGATAAAGCAAAATCAGCTTTAATACCAACATGAGAGAATGGTCCGTTAGAAAATAAATAAGATGTGCTGTAGTTAAAGTTACCCACCGGAGAAATTACTTCATACCCTAAATACGTATTGAAACGACCCATTGTTAAGGTTGTGCTTTCTGAAACATTCCAGTATGCATATAATTGGTTAAGATTGTAACCGCCAACAGCAGCATCACCTCTTGGTCCAAAAACCACATCGGCAACCACACCTGTTTTTTCACCTTCATAAGATGCAATGATATTGGCCATGCCTAATGCAAAGCCTGTCTCATCTGCAAATGAAGTTCCAAATGACTGTCCTGAATTATCTGGAGCGGTTAACATAGTTTGATAATAAGCATCTACTGTACCGCTAATACTTACTTTTTTAGCCGGAGCCTCTTCTTGAGCGAATAAACTAAACGCTGCTAAAAACATTGAAAGTGTAAAAATTTTTTTCATGATTGTTTAATTTTTAAGTTATTGTTTTTAAATGTTATTTTATTGTTAATATGGCGTAAAACTATATAAAAAAGTTTTAACCCCTAAAAAAAATAGGGTTAACTGGCTAACTTTTATTAATTTTCATGTTTTACCCCTATTTTTTTAATGGCAAACCATTTATTTTTTGATTTTTTGATTTTTTGATAACTACACAATTGAATTATTTGCAGTTAATTTTATTATTTGGTGATATTATTGCTGACAATGGTAATTTTCTTTGCTTTTAATTAACATATTGTTATTTATCATTGATTTTTAGCGATTGAATATTTATTAAAATATCCTTATATTATTGTTATATAATTATTTTTATCTCGCTTATACATCAAAAATCGAAATAATGAAATAGCCCTTGCTATTATTTAAAATCTACTGCATATATTCGCTTTGAAAAGTAGGATTTCAAACCAAAATTTGTTGATTATGTTGAAGAAACAAGGAATGTATTTGCCAGAATTTGAACACGATAACTGTGGTGCTGGCTTTATTTGTAGTTTAAAAGGAATAAAGTCTAATGACATTATCCATAAAGCTCTGGAAATTCTTGAAAAATTAGAACACAGAGGTGCCGTAAGTTCAGATGGCAAAACGGGTGATGGTGCTGGTATTTTAATAGATATCCCTCATGATTTTTTTAAAGAAAACTGCAGTTTTAAATTACCTAAGCCAGGAAGCTATGCCGTGAGCAACGTGTTCTTGCCAAAAAGAGAAAACCAACAAACGTTTTGTATCAATGTTTTTGAAAAACATATTAAAGAACAAGGCCTTCATGTTTTGGGCTGGAGAGATGTTCCCGTTGATGTTTCAGTGTTAGGTGAATTAGCCGCCAAAACTCAACCCTATGTTAAACAAGTATTTGTTGGAAAAGAATCTTCTAAACAAGATGATTTTGAGTTTAATTTAAAATTGTTCATCGCCAGAAAAAAAGCAGAACATGAAATATATGGCTCTAAACTTTCTGAGAGTTCATTTTTCTACCTTCCTAGTTTATCAACCAAAATCATCATCTATAAAGGATTATTGGTGCCAGAAGACATTAAATTGTTCTACAAGGATTTAACCGATCCGCTATTTGTTACCAGACTTGCATTGGTGCATCAACGTTTCTCAACAAACACCTTCCCAACCTGGGATTTGGCACAACCTTTTAGATATATGTGCCATAATGGTGAAATCAATACCTTAAGAGGAAATGTGGCCAGAATGTTTTCTCGGCAAGAACTGATGAAAAGCGATTGGTTTGGGGAGGATATCAAAAACATATTACCAATAGTGCTTCCTGGAAAATCAGATTCTGCTTCTATGGATATGGTTGTTGAATTGTTACTCATGACCGGACGTTCATTGCCTGAAGTGATGATGATGCTCATTCCTGAAGCTTGGGAAAAAAATCCAGAGATGTCTGAAGCCAAAAAGGCGTTCTATGAGTTTAACTCATGTTTGATGGAACCTTGGGATGGCCCCGCTTCTATCCCATTCACCGATGGTAATTATATTGGTGCTGTACTGGACAGAAATGGTTTGCGTCCATCAAGATACACCGTTACAAAAAGCGGTTATGTTATCATGTCCTCAGAAACCGGTGTTATAGAAATTGAGCCTAAAAACGTGGAATATCACGGCCGATTAGAGCCCGGTAAAATGTTCTTGGTTGACATGAACGAAGGCCGTATTGTAAACGATGAAGAAATTAAAGAGGAAATCGCTACTAGACATCCATATAAAAAGTGGCTGGATAAGAACTTGGTACATCTTAAAGATATTCCTTATAATGATTGTCCAGTATTCTTTAACGAAGAAAACTTACTGAAAAGACAAGTTATTTTCGGTTATACAGAAGAAGACATCAAGACCATTATTTTACCAATGGCCCAAGGGGGGAAAGAACCTATTGGATCCATGGGAAGCGACACGCCGCTAGCGGTTCTGTCTGATAGACCTCAACTTATATACAACTACTTCAAACAGTTATTTGCGCAAGTTACAAACCCACCACTTGATGGTATTCGTGAAGAGCTTATCACTGATATCAGTTTGACCTTGGGCAGTGACTCTAATATCTTTGACCTTAATGAAGATCATTGTAAAAAATTAAAAATTAAAAATCCTGTTATTTCAAAACAAGATTTAGATAAAATAAAAAGCTATCAAAATCCAAACTTTAAAGTTACTTCCATCCCCATTTTATACGAAGTAAAAAAAGGACATAATGGGTTAGAGGAAGCCTTGGAAGAAACACTTTCTTCCGTTTCAAAAGCTATTGATGAAGGTACCAATATTGTAATCTTATCTGACAGAGGCGTTAATGAAACCATGGCCCCGATTCCAACGCTTTTAGCATGTTCTTATGTTAATAGTGCATTAAGAACTTTAGGAAAACGCTCTAAAGTAAGCATCATTGTGGAGTCGGCCGAGCCTCGTGAAGTCCATCATTTTGCATTATTGTTTGGCTATGGTGCCAGTGCCATCAATCCATATATGGTTAATGAAATCATTGAAAATAAAATCACAGAATTAGATACCACTATTGATACTCAAGAAGCTGTAGAAAACTATAATAAAGCAGTTGGAAAAGGCATCTTAAAAGTGATGAACAAAATAGGGATTTCAACGCTTAACTCCTATCGTGGTTCACAATTGTTTGAATGTATAGGAATCAATACGAATGTGGTCAACAAATATTTCCCAAATACCGTAACAAGAATACAAGGAATAGGCTTGCACGAAATTGAAAAAGAAATCAGCAAGCGCTACTTAAACGCTTATAAAGAACGTAACATTGCAGCCGATTTAGATTTAGAAGTCGGTGGTCAATACCGCTGGAGACGTAATGGTGAGCAACACATGTTCAATCCATTAACGGTTGCCAAATTACAGGAATCCGTTCGTAGCAATAAGCCTGATACTTATAAAGAATATTCAGAACTTATCAATAACCAGTCTAAGCATTTAATGACCATTAGAGGCTTGTTCCAATTCACTAATTACGACCCTATTTCCATTGATGAGGTGGAACCTTGGACAGAAATTGTGAAGCGTTTTAAAACAGGTGCCATGTCTTACGGCTCTATTAGTAAAGAAGCACACGAGAATTTGGCAGTGGCCATGAACCGAATTGGTGGTAAAAGCAACTCTGGAGAAGGTGGTGAAGACGAAGAACGCTTTTATAAAGATGCCAATGGCGATTGGAAAAACAGTGCCATAAAACAAGTGGCATCGGGCCGATTTGGAGTCACATCCAATTACCTTACCAATGCTTCAGAAATTCAAATTAAAATGGCTCAAGGAGCCAAGCCAGGTGAAGGTGGGCAATTACCAGGACCAAAAGTAAACCCAAGCATTGCCAAAACAAGAAATTCAACGCCATACGTAGGACTGATTTCTCCACCACCTCATCACGATATTTATTCCATTGAGGATTTATCACAATTGATATACGATTTAAAATCTGCCAATCGTGATGCCAGAATCAATGTGAAACTGGTTTCAGAAGTTGGAGTAGGTACAGTTGCTGCTGGGGTTTCAAAAGCAAAAGCTGACGTGATTTTAATTTCAGGTCACGATGGTGGTACCGGTGCATCTCCATTAACATCGCTTAAACATGCTGGATTGCCTTGGGAATTAGGCCTGGCTGAAGCACAACAAACCTTGGTGATGAACGATTTAAGAAATCGTGTGGTTTTAGAATGTGATGGCCAGTTAAAAACTGGGCGTGACGTTGCGATTGCTTGCTTGCTTGGGGCCGAAGAATTTGGCTTTGCCACAGCGCCTTTGGTAGCGTCAGGCTGTATCATGATGCGTGTATGCCACTTAAATACATGCCCTGTTGGTATTGCCACTCAAAACCCAGAATTGCGCAAAAAATTTGAGGGCAAACCAGAACACGTTGTTAACTTCATGTATTTTGTAGCACAGGAGTTGCGTGAAATTATGGCAAAACTTGGATTTAGAACCGTTAACGAAATGGTCGGCCAAGTTCAAAAACTCAATAGAAATAATGCCATTGAACATTATAAGGCTTTAGGTATTGATTTAACACCTATTTTACATAGAGTTCCGGTTGCTCCTAATACCAAATTATACAATACAGAGAAGCAGGATCATCATATGGAAAAATCGTTGGATTTTAAAATTATAAATAAAGCACATCCGGCTCTTTTCAGAAAAGAAAAAACCGTTTTGGATTTCAAGATATGCAACATGGACAGAACCACGGGAGCCATTTTAAGTAATGAAATTTCTAAGATTTATGGTGCACAAGGCTTACCTGAAAACACCTTAAAAATAAACTTTACAGGGTCTGCTGGTCAAAGTTTTGGAGCCTTCTCAACACATGGCCTTACCCTAGTGGTTAGCGGTAACACCAATGATTATTTAGGGAAAGGGTTGTCTGGTGCGAAATTAATCATCAAAGTTCCTGAAGAAGCAACCATTGTTCCTGAGAAAAACGTCATTGTTGGAAACGTGGCCTTATATGGAGCCACTGCTGGTGAAGCCTATATCAATGGAAAAGCAGGGGAACGTTTCTGTGTAAGAAACTCAGGGGCTAAAGCCGTTGTTGAAGGTATTGGTGACCATGGTTGTGAATATATGACCGGAGGAACTGCTGTTATTCTTGGAGAAGTAGGCCGTAATTTTGGTGCCGGTATGAGTGGTGGTATTGCCTATGTCTATGATACTAACAAGACCTTCAAAAAACATTGCAATACTGAAGGCTTAAACCTTGATCCAGTTACCGAAACGGAGGATATTGCAACATTAAAAGGCTTAATAGAAAATCATTACAATGCTACATTAAGTCCGTTGGCACAGCGCATCTTGGAAAAATGGGAGGCTGAATTACCAAAATTCATCAAAGTGCTTCCAGAGGAATACAGACAAGCTTTAATCAGATTAGAAAAAGAAAATCTTATAACACTTTAAGACTATGGGAAAGATCACAGGATTTTTGGAATATGAAAGAGAAGTAGAACAGTATGAGCCTGTTGAAAACAGGGTCAACAACTACAAGGAATTTACCATTCCAATGGAAGAAAAAGCCCTTAAAAACCAAGGTGCTAGATGTATGGACTGCGGTATCCCCTTTTGTCATAGTGGTTGTCCACTAGGGAATTTAATACCAGATTTCAATGATAATGTTTACAAAGGCAAATGGAAAGAGGCTGCTAAAATTTTGCACTCAACCAATAATTTCCCAGAATTCACGGGGAGATTATGCCCAGCTCCTTGTGAAGAAGCTTGTGTGCTTGGCATCAATGAAGACCCTGTTACCATTGAAAACATTGAAAAAAATATTGTTGAAACCGCCTTTAAAGAAGGTTGGATTACGGCACAACCTCCGCAGACCAGAACAGGCAAATCGGTTGCCGTAATAGGTTCTGGACCATCAGGCTTGGCGGCTGCCCAACAACTCAATAGAGCTGGTCATTTAGTAACCGTTTTTGAACGGGATGCCAAAGTAGGCGGTTTATTGCGTTTTGGAATTCCCGATTTTAAAATGGAAAAACACGTTATTGATAGACGTGTGGCCGTTTTAGAAGAAGAAGGTATTACCTTTAAAACCAATGCCCATGTTGGGAAAAACATTAGTGTTGAAACACTTAAAAATGAGTTTGATGCCATTGTGTTATGTGGTGGTGCAACTGTAAGACGTGGCATTCCTATAAAAGGCGCGCATTTAAAAGGCGTGCATCAAGCCATGGACTTTTTAAAACAAAATAATCAACGTGTTAGTGGTATCACTGATTTTGATGAAGTTTTAACGGCCAAAGACAAACATGTTATTGTTATTGGTGGTGGTGACACAGGATCAGACTGTATAGGAACATCCAATCGTCATGGCGCAAAATCCGTGACCAATTTTGAGATTCTTCCAAAGCCAACCACAGGAAGGCCGGCGAATCAGCCATGGCCTTACTGGCCTATGCGTTTACGTACCAGCTCATCCCACAAAGAAGGTGTAGAACGCTTTTTTAGTATTTCAACCAAGGAATTTTTAGGTGATAAAGACGGTAATTTAACAGGGTTGATCACTACTGAAGTGGAATGGGTATTTAAAGATGGCGAACGTCCTCAATTAAAAGAAATACCAAACACTGAAAAGCATTGGGATTGTGATTTGGTTTTATTGGCACTTGGGTTTACCGGAGCTGAAACCACACTTGTTGAGCAACTTGGTTTAGAAACAGATTTTAGGACAAATATCAAATCTAATATCAAAAATTATATGACCAACGTGCCTGGTATTTTTGTAGCTGGAGATATGCGCAGAGGTCAATCATTAATTGTTTGGGCTATTTCTGAAGGCAGACAGGCTGCCCATCATGTAGACTCCTATTTAATGGGGCATTCTAATTTGCCTTTAAAAGATGACAACGATTTGCCTAGGGTTTAAACACTCTAGGCTTTACAACAAAAACTTGCAAGCGTATAATACCGCTGTTTGAGAAGTTTTAATTTTTTTTAACAACTTTGTTTTTATAAAGCAGTAAATTTGCCGTCTTGATTAAATAATAATGAAAAAAAACACAATAGCAATCTTACTAACTGTATTGTTTATGGCGCTTATTTCAGCCCCATCAATAATTGTTGCTATTGATGATTCTGTTGATACGTCCATATTTTATGGTATTACAGAAGAAGAAAGTCAAACCTTTAAATTAACCTTGACAAAAGGGTTTAGTGAGTTAGAAAATTTCTTCGTTTCACCTAACAAACAATATTCTGGGTATCAGCACAAAACTTATCCCAAACCACACTTAAACCTTATCTCTCCGCCACCGGAACTTCGCATATTATAATTCTATCAGCTTTATTAAAGCTCAACTTTTAAATTTTTAACAACATTTAGATTTTTTCTAAATGCATAAAATTATTATAATATGTTTAAATATATTAAAAATGACTTGCCAGCGAGTATAGTCGTCTTTTTTGTAGCATTACCGTTATGTTTAGGTATTGCTTTGGCTAGTGGCGCTCCATTATTCTCAGGAGTTATAGCCGGAATTATCGGAGGTATTGTCGTGGGCTCATTGAGTGGCTCAAAAATTGGTGTTAGCGGTCCTGCCGCAGGTTTGGCAGCCATAGTCTTAACCGCCATTGGAACATTGGGTGGTTATGAAAACTTTTTAGTAGCTGTCGTGTTGGGAGGCATCATCCAACTGATATTTGGAGTTTTAAAAGCAGGTGTTATAGGCTACTATTTCCCATCTTCTGTTATAAAAGGGATGTTAACCGGTATTGGTATCATCATTATTTTAAAGCAAATTCCTCATTTTTTTGGGTATGATGGCAATCCAGAAGGGTCTTGGTCATTCATACAAATTGATGGTGAAAATTCCTTTTCGGAATTAATCAATATGATTAACTACATCAAACCAGGTTCGGCTTTAATTGGTTTAATTGGTCTAGGTATCTTAATTTTTTGGGATAAAGTTCTATCTAAAAAGCACAAGTTTTTTCAGGTTATTCAAGGACCATTAGTGGCTGTTATTATTGGAATTGTTTTTTATGCCTTAACACAAACAAATACAATTTGGGGGATTTCTCCAACTCATTTGGTAAGTGTCCCTATTCCAGAAGATGCCATATCATTCTTAAACCAATTTAGTTTTCCTAATTTTAATGCTATTACAAACCCTGAGATATGGATTACGGCTTTTACCATTGCGCTAGTTGCCAGTTTAGAAACACTTTTATGTGTTGAAGCAACCGATAAATTAGACCCACACAAAAATGTGACCCCAACAAACAGGGAGCTATTGGCCCAAGGAACAGGCAACATCATTTCAGGACTAGTTGGTGGATTACCCATTACACAAGTCATTGTTAGAAGTTCTGCCAATATTCAATCCGGTGGACGAACCAAGTTTTCGGCTATATTTCATGGGTTTCTTTTATTGATATCGGTTATCTTAATTCCAAGGTTACTCAACATGATTCCATTATCTGTTTTGGCTGCCATCTTATTGGTGGTTGGTTATAAATTGGCCAAACCGTCCTTGTTCAAAAAAATGTATGGATTGGGTTGGAAACAATCCATTCCCTTTTTTGTTACCGTAATAGGGATTATCTTTACAGATTTACTTGTCGGAATTAGTTTAGGGCTTTTGGTTGGTGTTGTGGTCATCCTTCTAAAAAGTTATCAAAATTCGCATTTTCTTCATATTGAGGATAAAAGCAATGGAAAGCACAAAATAAAAATGACGCTTGCCGAAGAAGTCACCTTTTTTAACAAAGGTGCTATTTTAAAGGAATTGGAACGTCTTCCAATAGATACTTATTTAGAAATAAATTTGATGAAAACCAGATATTTAGACCACGATATTATAGAAATTCTAGATGATTTTGCATTTAAAGCAAAAGAACGTAACATTGATATCAAGTTAGTATCAAAACGCGGTGTTGTAGAAAATCCACCAAGTTTTATTGGCTTCTTCAAGGAAAGACCAAAATCAACATTAAGTTTAAGTTAAAAAACACATGAAAGCACATACAAGAGAAACACAGGCAACCATGACGCCTCAAAAGTCATTACAATTTTTAAAAGAAGGAAATCAAAGATTTCAAAACAATTTAAAAGCCAATAGGAATTTACTGGAACAAGTTAACGATACCAGTGACGGTCAATTTCCGTTTGCAACCATTTTAAGCTGTATCGACTCAAGGGTATCGGCCGAGTTGGTTTTTGACCAAGGTCTGGGCGATATTTTTAGTGTTAGGATAGCCGGTAATTTTGTAAACGAAGACATCCTTGGAAGCATGGAGTTTGCTTGTAAACTGGCCGGCACAAAACTCATTGTTGTTTTGGGCCACACCAGTTGTGGCGCCATAAAAGGAGCCTGCGATGACGCCAAACTTGGAAATTTAACCGCCATGCTTAGCAAAATAAAACCTGCTGTAAAAGCGGTTAAAGAACCCATGGATTCCAGTTTAAGGAATTCCAAAAATCAGGAATTTGTTGATAATGTATCAAAAATGAACGTTCAATTAACTATTGATAGAATTCATGCCGAAAGTCCTGTACTTAGTGATATGGAAAAAAATGGAGACATCATGATTATTGGCGCCATGTATGACATTAACACGGGTGCCGTTACTTTTTTTGAATAATCACTAGAAAATAAATTGAAAAAGAAAACGTCTAAAAGCGGTATTGATTTAAAAGGCAATGCCGCTTTTTTATTGTGCGTCTCTCATAAATTCCTCAACTTTTTCAACCATATTTTTACTTCCGCAAACAAACGGAACACGCTCGTGTAGTTCTGTTGGTTGTATATCCAAAATCCTTGTAAACCCATCACTTGCTTTTCCGTTAGCCTGCTCGGCAAGAAAAGCCATCGGGTTACATTCATACAACAACCGCAATTTACCATTGGAATTTAAGGAGCTCTTTGGATACAGATAAACACCGCCTTTTATCATATTTCTATGGAAATCTGACACCAAAGACCCAATATATCTTGATGTATATGGTCTGTCCCCTTCTTCTTTTTGGCAATATTTTATATAGTTTTTTATGCCTTGTGGAAAATGGATATAATTTCCTTCATTTACTGAATAAATATGGCCGTTTTCTGGGAATTGCATGTTGGGGTGTGACAAATAAAATGTTCCAATGGCAGGGTTAAGTGTAAACCCATTCACACCATGACCGGTAGTGTAAACAAGCATCGTAGACGTTCCATAAACCACATAACCTGCAGCCACTTGTTGATTCCCTCTCTGTAAAAAATCCTCAATGGTAACGGGTGTTCCAATGGGTGTTACCCTCCTGTAAATGGAAAAAATAGTCCCCACCGATACATTTACATCAATATTTGAAGACCCATCCAAAGGATCTATCAAAACAACATATTTATTTTGATGGTTCTCGTCTTGACTGTTAATAGAAATGAAATCATCTTCTTCCTCGCTGGCAATGCCACAAACTATATTTCTATTGGTAAGCGTTTGAATAAACTTCTCATTGGCATACACATCCAGTTTTTGTTGGTCTTCACCTTGAATATTAACATCGCCGGCAGCTCCAATAATATCAACTAATCCGGCTTTATTAACCTCATGGTTCACTACTTTTGCCGCTAAGCGAATAGAATTGATAAGACTTGACAATTCCCCTGATGAATACTTAAAAGCAGCTTGGTTTTCTATAATAAATTCACCTAATGTTTGTTTTTTATTGGCCATGAATACTGTTGATTTGTTTGTGCAAATATCTACCTTTTTTAAATGAACTACAACGTTTTAGTGCAATAATGCCATATTTATATAACGAACTTTACGTTATCTTTGAATCAAATTTCAAAATATGACTTTTACAATTAGAGATGCCGTTAAAAATGATATGCCTCAGGTATTAAAGCTTATTAATGAATTGGCCGTATTTGAAAAAGAACCCGATGCCGTTGAAGTTACCGTGGACGATTTAGAGCAAGACGGTTTTGGCAACAATCCGGCTTTCCATTGTTTTGTTGCAGAAGTAAATAATAAAATTGAAGGCATGGCTTTGGTTTACCAACGCTATTCTACTTGGAAAGGCAAAACAATACACCTTGAGGATTTAATAGTTAGCGAAGCTATGAGAGGTTCAGGTATTGGATCTGCTTTGTTGGATGAAGTTGTTAAATACGCCCATCATTTGGGAGTGAAACGGATTAATTGGGAAGTACTGGACTGGAATGAGCCCGCCATTGTTTTTTATGAAAAAAAAGGTGCTAATGTAATGCGTGATTGGAACGTTGTACATTTAGATGAGCAAGGCATTAAAAATTACATTTCAAAATTATAACATGCAAGTATTTAAATTTGGAGGTGCTTCAATAAAAGATGCCAATGGTGTTAAAAATTTAGCATCGGTTTTGCAAAAAGTTGGTTACGCAAAGACCTTGATAGTGGTTTCTGCCATGGGAAAAACAACAAACGCCTTGGAAGTGGTAATCAACAACTACTTTGATAACAAAAGTGAATTGCAAAGTTCGTTACAGGATGTAAAAAAATATCACAATGCCATTCTTTTGGACTTATTTGAGAATGAGGATACAGCGGTTTTTAAAAATGTGTCCAATTTATTTGATGAATTGAATCGGTTTTTAAACAGTAACAAATCACCCGATTATAATTTTGTATATGACCAAATAATCGGTTATGGTGAATTGGTTTCCACAACCATAATAAGCCATTATTTAAATGACATTGGATTAAAAAACAATTGGTTGGATGTAAGAGACTATATAAAAACCGATACTTATTACAGAAGGGCAAACGTCAATTGGGATGAGACTCAACGCTTAATAAGTTCTCAATTTAACACCGCAAACTTAAATATAACCCAAGGTTTTTTGGGTAGTGATTCCAATAACTTTACCACATCGCTTGGCAGAGAGGGCAGTGATTATACGGCCGCTATTTTTGCCTATTGCCTGAATGCCGAAAGTGTTACCATTTGGAAAGATGTTCCAGGTGTATTGAATGCTGACCCACGATATTTTGAAAATGCCCAACTGCTTCATAACATATCTTACAGAGAAGCCATTGAGCTGGCTTTTTATGGTGCCTCTGTTATTCATCCAAAAACACTACAACCCTTACAAAGAAAAGAAATTCCGTTGTTTGTAAAATCTTTTTTGAATCCTGAAGCCCCAGGAACAAAAGTTGGTAAGGGCGTCCCCTTAAAACCCAATATTCCTTGTTTTATAGTCAAAAAAAATCAGGTGTTGATTTCACTGTCTTCTTTAGACTTTTCCTATATAGTTGAAGAAAATATTAGCGAGATTTTTGGCTTGTTGCATTTATATAAAATGAAAGTTGATGTCATCCAAAATTCGGCCATTAGTTTTTCGGTGTGTGTTGATAATATCTATAAAAACCTAGATAAATTATTGCAGCATTTAAAAGCCAAATTCAAGGTTACCTGTCATGAAAACGTATCGCTTTATACTATCAGAAACTATAACGAAACTGCTATTCAGCAGCTAGAACAAGGTAAAACTATTTTGCTCAAGCAGTTAACACAAGGAACCATCCAAATTGTAACAAAATAAGTAATTATAATGTTGCCTAGTCTGTCTTTTTAACAACTTTAACCATGTGTTTGCTCTGTTATTTGAGTGTATAAAATAAAAAAAATGATTAGGTTTGTAGGTATGACCAAAAAAGTTGATGTAGGATTAGTCTCTGCTAAAGAAATAGCCAAAGTAATAAATGTTGATGGCTATGGCTTTATTGGAACCTTTTTAGGTTGGCTGCTCATGAAGTTGCTCAAAATATCCACACTCAATAGAATTTACAAAAAAAATAAGCATCTTGAAAACCTTACTTTTTTAAACAGTATTCTAGATGATTTTGAAATAAAATTTGAAATCCCCGAAGAAGATTTAAAACGCCTACCCAAAGAAGGTCCCTATATCACCATTTCCAATCATCCGTTAGGCGGTATTGATGGTATTTTGCTATTAAAGCTCATGCTTGAACAGCGCCAGGATTTTAAAATTATAGCCAACTTTTTATTGCACCGCATAGAACCATTAAAACCTTACATCATGCCTGTTAACCCATTTGAAGACAGAAAAGATGCTAAGTCCAGTATTACTGGTTTTAAAAACGCCTTATTGCATTTAAAAGAAGGACATCCGCTTGGAATTTTCCCTGCAGGGGAAGTATCAACCTATCGCGACGGAAAACTTGTGGTTGACAGACCTTGGGAAGAAGCTGCCATGAAATTGGTTAAAAAAGCCGAAGTGCCCGTGGTTCCTATCTACTTTCATGCAAAAAACAGTCGGTTGTTTTATAAACTATCCAAAATAAGTGATACGTTAAGAACCGCCAAATTGCCTTCGGAACTATTAACCCAAAAACGCCGAATTATAAAAGTAAGAATAGGAAGGCCCATTTCGGTTGCCGACCAAAAAGAACATGCAACCCTTGAAGAGTTCTGTGATTTTTTACGACGAAAAACCTATATGCTTTCCAATTCATTTGAAGATAAATTTAAAATTTTTGATAATCTCTCATCAACGCTCAAGGTCACGAAAATACCCAAACGCATCGTAACTCCTATCTCAAAAGAGCTAATGACCAAAGAGGTCAACGCACTTCGAGATAAAGACTGTAGGTTGTTACAAAGTAAAAACTATGAAGTGTTTTTGGCCAAAGCCGATAACATTCCAAACATTCTGAGAGAGATTGGAAGGTTGCGTGAAATTACTTTTAGGGAAGTAGGCGAGGGCACCAACGAATCCATTGACCTAGACCAATTTGACACCTATTACCACCACATGTTCCTTTGGGACGATGAGGCCAAATTAATTGTTGGCGCATACCGAATGGGATTGGGTTCCAGGATTTTTGCGCGTTTTGGCATTGATGGTTTTTATCTGCAAGACTTATTTAGGTTTGAACCCGAATTGCATAAAATGATGAGCCAATCCATTGAAATGGGTCGTGCCTTCATCATAAAAGACTACCAACAAAAACCAATGCCGTTATTTTTACTTTGGAAAGGTATTGTACATACAACCCTTCGTTTTCCAGAGCATAAATATTTAATTGGCGGCGTGAGCATTAGTAACCAGTTTTCAAAATTCTCTAAATCGTTGATGATTGAGTTTATGAAATCACATTACTACGACCCGTACATTGCGCAGTATGTGCACCCAAAAAAGGAGTTTAAAGTCAAGCTTAAAGATGCCGATAAGGATTTTGTGTTTGATGAAACCGAAGCCGACCTCAATAAGTTTGATAAAATAATTGACGAAATAGAACCAGGAGCATTGCGCCTGCCTGTACTCTTAAAAAAATACATTAAACAAAATGCTCGTTTGGTAGCCTTTAACGTAGACCCTTTGTTTAACAATTCGGTTGATGGCTTAATGTACATTAAAATTGCCGATTTGCCCGAAAGTACCGTGAAACCCGTGATGGAAGAATTCCAAGCCGAGCTGGAACGGAAGTTTATGGAGAATAACGGAGAGGATTAAGAAAAAAAAGCCCGAAATTTAATTTCGGGCTTTTTTGTTTTTTCCATTTTTTATTAAAACCAGGGCTTTTTACCTACTTGATAGGTATTGTAAAACTCCTCATCTGATTTGGTGAGGTAAATAATCCCTTCAATTAAGCCTAAAACACTCATCACCCAGCCTGCCATTCCACAGGTAAGGATGCCCAGTATCAAGGTAATTACAAGGATAATAATACCTTCTTTAGTATATCCCAACACAAATTTATGGATTCCAAAAACTCCTAAAATAATGGCCAGAACACCTGCCAATATTTTTTTGTTGTTCCCCGTAAAGGTTTCCTTAGCATTTTCTGTAAATTCTGAAGCCGATTCTTTGGCTTCGTCTGCAAATTCTTTGGCCTTATTTTTAAGGTCGTCTGTTTCGTTTTTTTCTTCTGCCATGATTGGTTATAATTTGGTTTGACCATTAAAAGTAATAAAAAAACAGCATACAATGGCTATCTAAAGAACAAGATGATACCCCCAATGGCTGTTACTATTAAAATAAATCGCCTATAATTTACATTTGAAATCAACTTTACAATGGAAACACCTATAAAAAAACCAAGAATCACAATAGGAACCAATACCGAATTTAAAACAAGTGATTCTACAGTAACCGTTTTCCAAATAAGAATGTGAAAAGGCAGTTTAAATAGATTGATGATAAAAAACAACCAGGCTGCTGTGCCAATAAACTCATTTTTTGGAAACCGCATGGTCAAAAAATACAGGTTTGATACGGGGCCTGCTAAATTTCCAATCATTGTGGTAAAGCCCGTTAAAAATCCCGTAATCCATGAAAACAATTTATTATTGGGAATCTTGGTTGATTTTCTGTTTTCTGAGATAAACATAAGAATGACCGAGCCAATGATAATAATAGCCATGAGTCTTTTAAAAAGCATTTCAGAAATATCGTTTCCCAACCAAACGCCTACCAAAACGCCGACTATCATCATGGGCAATAACTTAAAGATATATTTCCACTGTGCATGCCGATTGTAATAGATAACCGCTAAAATATCAGCACTAATCAACATAGGAAGCAGCACGCCTGTAGATTCCTTTTCTCCAAAAACAAATGCCAAAATCACAACTATAATGATGCCAATACCTTTTATGCCGGCTTTTGATAAACCTAATAAAAAAACAGCTGTGCCAACTGCAATCCACTGTAATGCTGATAACTGGTAGGATTGGAGAATTTCTAGATAAGTCAAATGGAATAAAGTTTATGGAATTTATAAATCAAAATTACGAAAATGGCGTGTCTAAGGTTCCCAAAGTTCTATTTTATTGCCGTCGTTATCTAGTATCCATCCAAATTTTCCATAATCATATGTTTCCATATCTCCAATAACGGTAACCCCCTCAGCCTTTAAGGTTTTTAATAGTTCCTCCAAATTTTCAACTCGATAGTTAACCATAATATCTTTTTTTGAAGGCTCAAAATACTTGGTGTCTTCGGGAAACGGACTCCATTGTGTTGCGCATTCCTTTCCGTCTTTGTCTTTCCATAAAAAAGTACATCCATAATCATTGGTGTTAAACCCTAAATGTTTTTTATACCATGCCATGGTGGCTTTTGGATCTTTGGTCTTAAAAAACAATCCGCCTATTCCGGTAACTCTATTTTTCATTTTCTCGTGTAAAAGTTAAACATGTTGGTCTATAAGTATGGTATTTCCGTCAGGATCAAACATTACAATACTAGCAGGTCCAGACGTGTTTTCGTCAGCTTCCCTTTCTAATTTAATATTGTTTTCCTTTAAATTCCTCTGAATGCTTCTCACATCATCAAAAGGTTCTACTTTGTTGGCATTTTCATCCCAACCTGGATTAAAGGTTAAGATATTGTTTTCAAACATGCCTTGGAACAATCCAATGAGTGCATTGCCGTTTTTCATGATAAGATAGTTTTTTTCCATCTGCCCTGCATACACACTAAATCCCAAGGTTTCGTAAAATTGTTTTGATGCCTTAATGTCCTTGACACTAAGACTTGCTGAAAAGGCTCCTAATTTCATGGTTATGGTTTTATTGGTTGATCTACTATTTTTTTATGTTTGATTCATAAATGGTAATCCATTCATCTACTGTCATTTTTGAAGCCAGCTGTCCTATTAATTCATAGGGGATGTCTTCAATGTTTTTAAATCGGATACAGCATTTGCCCATATCCAACCTGCGTTTACTGTACTTTGGGAATTCTGAAACAAACCAATCTTGAATCTCATTTTTGACATAAATACCACTATGGTAAATATTAACAGAATTTTTTTGTGAGGCAATACTTAAAAATGGCAATGGCAGTTCTGGGGTGCAATGATAACCATTTGGATATATTGAGTGTGGTACCACATATCCAATCATACCGTAGCTAACAGTTTCGTGAAACCCTTTCGGGAGATTGGCCTTTATGGTTTTACGCAACTTATTGATAACCATTTGCCGTTCCTGCGGTAGTTGTCCAACATAATCTTCTGGCGAATTTGCAATGTATTGCATTATGTAACTTTTAGGTTTCTAAAGTTAGCAAAATTTTGCAATTATCTTGTCTACAATGGTTTGGGCCAATTTTTGTTTACTTTCTATGGTCCATCCTGCCACATGAGGCGACAGAACAACATTTTTTGCTTGGATTAAATAGTGGAACGCTTCAGGCATATCAGAAGTAAAAAGTTGTTCAAACGAGGCTTTTTCGTATTCCAACACATCAAGCCCGGCTCCCAATATGTTTCCAGATTTTAGGGCTGCCACCAAATCTTTTGTTACCACGCTTTTGCCGCGGGCTGTATTGATAAACCAGAACGGTTTTTTAAACTGATTAATGAAATCAGCATTAATCATGTTTAAAGTCAATGGTGTTTGCGGTGTGTGCAAACTAACTACATCCACTTGTTCCATAAATTCTTTTAGGGATACTTGTTTGGCATTTTTATCTCCAACATTCTCTAAAATATCATAACACAGAATCTCAACATCAAATCCACGAAGTTTTTTGGCAAAGGCTTTTCCCATATTGCCATAACCAATAATACCAACTGTTTTGCCGTCCAATTCAATACCTCTGTTATCTTCACGTAGCCATTTGCCTTGTCGTACCTCGGCATCGGCCTTATTGAGTTTGTTGAACAAGGATAACAACATGCCTAAAGTATGTTCACCAACCGCATTTCTGTTACCCTCAGGAGCTGCAATTAATGATACTCCTTTAGTTTCAGCATAGTCACAATCAATATTTTCCAACCCAGCACCCACACGTCCAATAAATTTTAGGTTGGTTGCAGCATCCAAAAATTGTTTATCAACTGTAAATCGGCTTCTTAAAATAATGCCATCGTAGTTTGAAATTTTGGCTTCAACAACTTCTTTTGAAGAGGTGTAATCCTCATCATTAATAAAGCCTACATCATTCAGTTGGTTTATCAATAATGGATGGTTAGTATCTAGATGGAGTATTTTCATTTATATTTTAGGATAGTGCGTTTGTGTTTTGGCGTGCTGTACATTTCCCGTATGGGCCGTTGTTATTTTTTCAAACAAAAGTACCTGAACTTCTTCGTTGTCTTTTGTCATTGGGTTGTGCTCAACGCCCTTTGGAACAACAATTAATTCACCTTCTTTTACTATTTCAGTTCGGTCACGAAATTGCATAAACAGAGTTCCTTTGATAACCTGAAACAATTCATCTTCATCCTCATGGCTGTGCCAAACAAATTCACCTTTTAATTTCGCTAAGAGCACTTGCATATTATCAACAATGGCTATTTGATGCGGATGCCAATTTTGACTGAATTTTGAAAATTTATCTAGAATATTGATTGTCTTCATGCAGTAAATTTACAAAGTTTTGCGTTAGCGATTACAGAGAAAATCCTTTTGCTTTTGCAAAAGATTGTAACGGAAAGCGCGACCCGAAGGGTAACGCCCAATAATTAAAACCCTAGAATAAGTTTTGCAATTAGGAAGTATAAGAGAATACCAAAAATATCGTTACTTGTGGTGATAAAAGGCCCGGTTGCCACTGCTGGATCTACACCTCGTTTATCTAGAAAAATAGGGATGAAAGTACCTATTAAAGCGGCAATGATGATGACGGTAATCAAGGCGGCACCAATGGTTAACGACACTAAATACTCTGTTTTGAAAAAGAAATGGCTAATGATGATGGCTACAAATGCAATGGCTACACCATTGACCAAGCCCAGTACAAATTCTTTAAATAAGCGTTTTAAAATTTCGCCTTTTATGGTGTCATTTGCCAACCCTTGAACCACAATAGCTGAGGATTGTACCCCTACATTACCAGCTGTTGCCTGAATTAACGGCACAAAGCACAATAGAATGGCATAATCTTTCATGACCGTCTGGAAATTGGTAATAATGGTTGCTGCGCCTATGCCACCAAACATACCAATAAGCAACCAGGGTAAACGGGCTTTGGTAAGTTCCCAAATACTATCATCGGCCTCAACGTCACTGGTAATACCCGCTGCCAACTGATAATCTTTTTCGGCTTCTTCTTTCATGACATCGACTATGTCATCAATGGTAATTCTACCCAGAAGTTTTTGGTTATTATCTACCACCGGAATGGCTTCCAAATCGTATTTCTGCATGACCCTGGCCACATCTTCGGCCTCATCATGTACATTAACACTGTCTACATTTGATATGTAGATATCGGCTATTTTTTGATCACTTTTTGCAACTATCAAATCTTTAAGGGACAGTCTTCCTATCAATTTGTTCTGCTTATCCACAACGTATATGGAGTGCACACGCGTAACGTCTTTAGCTTGCCCCCTAATCCTTCGTAAACATCCAGCCACAGTCCAGGTTTCATAGACTTTTACCAGCTCTTTGGCCATCAAGCCACCAGCAGTATCCTCATCATAGGCTAAAAGTTCCTTGATTTCAGCCTTATGGTCTTCATCCTCAATATGCGAAATAACTTCCTGTTGCCGTTCTTCAGGCAACTCTGCTATGATATCGGCTGCATCATCGGTATCTAGCTCTTCAATTTCTTCGGCAATCTCTTTGGCCGAGAGATTTTTCAATACCTTTTCCCTGTTATCCTCATCAAGCTCCATGATGATATCAGAGGTCATTTCGGAATCAAGAAGTTTTATGACATACATGGCCGCTTCTAGATCCAGTTCATCTAAAATTTCGGCAATATCCGCGTAATGGAACTCATTTAACAGCTTTTGTAATTCTTTGTCGTTTTGTTGCGCGACCAGAATTTCAACTTGCTCTATAAGTTCATCACTTAGCTCAAATTGTATGTTTTCTTTTTCTTCTGACAAATTGAAAAGTTTTAAGGATTTTTAAACGTCTTTTTCAATTTCTTGTGTGAGTTCAATAAATTCTTGAACACATAATTGTTCAGGACGTTTGCCAAAGATAGCATTTGCTTTTAAATTATCTGACAAATTAAATGTTTTTAAACTGTTACGAAGCGTTTTTCTGCGTTGTTGAAAAGCCGTTTTCACAACCTTAAAAAATAACGCATCATCACAGGGCAAGGTATAATCTTGTTTTCTAATAAGTCTTAAAACACCCGATTCCACTTTTGGAGGTGGATTAAAAACCGAAGCCGGTACGGTGAACAAATATTCAGCATCATAAAAGGCTTGTGTTAACACCGATAGAATACCGTACACTTTACTGCCTTCTTTTGAACAAATACGTTGGGCCACTTCTTTTTGGAACATGCCCGAAAACTCAGGAATCTGGTTTCTCATTTCCAACAGTTTAAATACAATTTGGGTAGAGATATTGTAAGGGAAGTTTCCAATAATGGCAAATGGTTCGTCATTAAAAACCGCTTTCAAATCGTACTTTAAAAAATCCTTTTCAATGATTCTGGGTGCCAGATTTAAATAGCTAGATTTTAAATAATCCACCGATTCTGAATCAATTTCAATGACATAGGTTACTGTGTCTTTTTCAAGTAAATATTTGGTTAAAACCCCCATGCCTGGACCAATCTCCAAAACTTTTTTATAACCGTTCAAACTGAGCGTATCGGCAATTTTTTTTGCAATATTCTCATCATTTAAAAAATGTTGCCCTAAATGTTTTTTTGCTTTTACGGTCATGGTCTTGGTTATATTCTCAAACTACTTAACAAAATACTCATCAACAATTTCCAATTCTGTTCTAAAAGACAGTACTTGATCTCCAAAATGCTTTAAAACATCTTGCCGTAATATATCTGCATTATTTTTATAATAAGCTTCCAACGCTTCTCTCGATTTTGCCCTATATTGAATGGAATAGGTAACACCTCCCATATCTTCCTTTACCAACACCCTTGTTAATTTAGCTTCAGTAAAATGACCGGTTGCCAGAACTTGTGGAATATGTTCCTTAACCCATGCCAGCCATTTTTGATGGATGCTTTCATCAATATTTGATGTTACATTGTAAATTATCATACTTGTATGGTTATGCTGTGTCTAATTGTTTTGCAAATAACAGGAGTTCTTCATCATCTTCAAAAGGTTTTACCCTTTTTTCATACCTAAACCCTAATTTCTCCAACAATTTTATGGATTTTGTATTGATTGGCAATGTGATTGCTACCAGCCTTTTTATGTGAAACTTTTCTTTGGCCAACTTTAGGATAGCCTCCGAGGCTTCAAAACCATATCCTTGGCTTTCAAAAGTTTCCAAAAAAGCAAACCCCATATCTATATCTTCAAGTTGTTCTCGTTTAACCAATCCGCAAGTACCAATAGCTTTATTGTTTTCTTTAAGTTCCAATTTATAAAAACCGAAACCAAGATTCTTATAACTTTTTAAGGTGCCGTTTGTTAAATAGTCTTCGGCGTCTTTAACGGTTTTAAGATGTCGATCCCCAATATATTTCAGCCAGTTTGGAGAATTTACCAATTCTAGAAAAAACGGCGCATCTTTAAGTGAAAGTTCTGATACCAACAGTCTTTTTGTCTCGGCTATAATCATTTGACACTAATTTATGGCATCGCCCCTTAAGGCTCTAAACTTTTTCCTGGCATCAATAAAATAAATGCTGTCTGCATGGTTTAAAAAAATGTCTTCATACAGAGCCTTTGCTTTTTCAGGCTGCGACAAGTGGTTTACATACAGTTCGGCCAGAGCATAACTGGCATCGTCAACCAAAATACCATCCCTATAATTGGTTAAAATAGCCTGGTAGTTGCTTTCTGCTTTTTGATATTCTTTTTTGTGTTCAAATAACTGGGCTTGTTTGAATAATGCTTGCGGAATAATGTTCTCGGTTTTATGCTCTTGCAAAATGGTGTCCAATAACTGAATGGCCTCGTCATCTTTATTTTGAAATGCCAATAAATCGGCCTTTGCATATAATTTTAAGGCCACATGAAGCGAGTCGTCATACTTGTTGTCAGAAATAATCAGCTTTAAGCCCAAAGCATCGTTGGCTATGAGCTGGGATGTAGAGGCTTTTAAAATTTTAAGTTGTGATTCTGCCCAATCAAAATCACCTTTATAGTAGCTGGCTTTTGCCACTCTAAACCGTGCCTCTTGTGAAATGGTACTGTTTTTTAAACTTCGCTGAATTTGCGTGTAATAAATCAACGCTGTGTTAAATTCTTCTCTCAAAACAAAAATATCACCCAGTTCTAATTTAACTTGTGCCTTTTGAGTGTCATTCAGCGGCAATTCCAAAGCCTTTTCTAAAAATGTGGTCGCACTTTTTGTGTCATTTAGATAAAATGCCAAAAAATGGGCGTATGCAATCTGCAATTGCAAGGTTTGTGAAAATGTGCCGTATTCCTTAAACAAGGCTTCATACTCGTTTTTTATGTTTTGATAATTATCCTTTTGGCTTTCCTTGGTTTTTAATTGAAGTAAATGATAGTGTGCATTTAACAGTGTATCTAAATCTTGGGCCTTTTGGATTAAATAGGTCAGAATCTCTTTGGCCACTTGATTTTCATTTTCACTCATGGCAATGTCTGCCAATTCCTCTATTCTGTCCAAACTTTCGGGTTGTCTATTAAAAATAGCTTTTTCCTGTATAAATGCTTTGTTATAATCCTTTTGTTGAATAAACAGCCAACTCAGCAAATCATTCCACAAAATATCAGGTTGCTCTTGTAATTTCCTTAATATTATCTTTCTGAGCAACACGTTATTTTCATTGCTGCTATCTTCAGTAATAAAATCACTGATGGCCCGTTTGATATTGCCAACCGTAATGGGGTTCTCTGCCACAAAATCCATATAGCTGACAAACATCTTTTCTACATTGCCTTGCTCACCATATATTTGTGCCATTTGAAGTTTAAAATTAAAATCGGGCTTCAATGCCATACCCTTTTCATAAGTAGCAAGGGCTTCATTTAAAAGGGAATGGTTTTGGAAACTTCTGGATACTGGAAATACATTATTGGCATTTTGGTCCAAACTGGAAAGTGCTTTATTGTAGTAAGCATTGGCGTTTTCTAAATCGCCTTTAAGTTGATAATTATATCCCAATTCAACATAAAAAGCAGGATACTTAACCCGTTCAAGAAGTTGATTTAAAAATTGCTCGGCATCATCATATCGCTCCAACTGCTGATAGGATGTAACTATTTGATTGATATAATTAATATTTGAAGGGGATTGGGCGTAGAGCTTTTTATATTCGTACAATGCCTTTTCAAAATCGCCATTATCAAAATATTCTTTGGCAAATAGGTCATCTTGCGAAAATACCTGTACGCTAACTAGCATGAATAAAACCAAAACAAATCTCATAGGGTAAATATAACAAATGTGAAGAGTCCTTATTGTAAATATTATGATAAAAAAATGCCCGAATAGAATTCGGGCATTTACCAACCTAAATAAATACCTATTAATCTCCGTTAATTTAAAAAACGAAATAATTACTAGATTGGGGACATTCTTCTAACGAAATAAATCCCTATTTATTTACCATTACCGTTGTTTTGTTTTCAGGTTTGGTTATATGAAAATCTGAAAACAAAACCTTGCTGGCTATAAACACAAGTAGTAAAAGAAGTACGATTCTTTTGAAATTTTTCATGGATCAGTAGGTTAACTAGATTTTTGGTCTGGCTAACTTCTGAAATAAATATGAAAATGCAAAAGAAATCAATAAAAAATCGTTAGATGACTTGTTTTTTAATCACTTAATCGATATTTTTTTAAATTTAAGATAATTTTTGTAAGCTAAAAGCTACTTTTTTAATTAGTCGATTTTTGAAAAACCTGTATACTTTTGCAATACTTCAGGAATGACTATACCGTCCTTGGTTTGATAGTTCTCCAAAATGCCTGCAAGTACACGTGGTAAGGCCAATGAACTACCATTAAGTGTATGTGCCAGTTCGTTTTTCCCTTCAGTGTTTTTAAAACGTAATTTTAAGCGATTAGCTTGAAAGGTTTCAAAGTTTGAAACAGAAGAAATTTCCAACCATCTATTTTGGGCGGTAGAGAACACTTCAAAATCATAGGTCAACGCTGACGTAAATCCTAAATCGCCACCACACAAACGCAAAATTCGATACGGTAATTTTAATTCCTGCAAAATACTTTTCACATGATTGACCATGCCATCCAAAGCCTGATACGATTTACTTGGATGCTCAATGCGTAAAATTTCTACTTTATCAAATTGATGCAACCTGTTCAACCCTCTTACATGTGCTCCGTAACTTCCTGCCTCCCGACGAAAACAAGGCGTATACCCCGTAATGCCAATTGGCAAATCGCTTTCATTAAGCAAAACATCCCTAAAAATATTGGTGCCAGGAACCTCAGCTGTTGGTATTAAGTATAGATTGTCTTCAGTAACGTGATACATCTGCCCTTCTTTATCGGGTAATTGTCCAGTACCAAAACCAGAGGCCTCATTGACTAAATGTGGCAATTGATATTCGGTATAACCCGCTGCCGTATTTTTATCAAGGAAATAGGTGATTAAAGCACGTTGGAGTTTAGCTCCTTTACCTTTGTAAACCGGAAATCCTGCTCCTGTAATTTTGTTGCCCAGCTCAAAATCTATGATGTCATATTTTTTGGCGAGTTCCCAATGCGGTAAAGCACCTTCAAACAGCTCAGGGATATCACCTTCTCTATAAACCTCTTCATTGTCTTCATCTGTATTTCCTGCTGGAACAATTTCATTTGGTACATTAGGGATTTTATACAACAATTGGTTTAACGCTTCTATCTTATTGTTAAGCGTCTCGTTAAGTTCTTTGGTGGTCTCTTTTATTTGACTGGTTTTTTCCTTTAAGATATTGGCTTTTTGTGCCTCACCTGATTTGTACAAGTTCCCTATTTCTTTTGATAAGGAATTGGATTCCGCCAACAGACTGTCCAATTCTGTCTGAATACGTCTTCTCTCTTCATCAAAAGCAATGACGTCATTTATCAACCCCGTAGCATCAATATTTCGTTTTGCCAAACCGGCAATGACCAAATCCTTATGTTCTCTAATAAAAGGTACTTGTAACATGTTTTTAAAATTTAAGTGACAAATTTAGCGAATTGCCAAGAATTTAAAGGGTGTTTTTATAGCTAAAATCCGATTAATTAAAATGAGCTTTCACGTAATTAAGCGATGTGTCTCTATCTTTTAATAACTGTGCTTTTAAAGCCTCAACCGATTCAAACTTTATCTCATCACGAAGACGGTGCAATAAGTTGATTTGAATTGTTTTATTGTAGATGTTTTTATTGAAATTGAAAAAATGTACCTCAATGGATTCTGATGTCCCATCAACTGTTGGGTTTGTGCCTATATTCATCATTCCAAACACAAGATTGTTGTCAATACTGGCATTTACCACATAAGATCCGTGCTTTGGAATAAGCTTATAGTCTTCTTGTATCACGATATTTGCCGTAGGGAAACCCCATTGATTGCCCAGCCCTTTTCCTTTAACAACCTTTCCCGTAAGCATAAAAGGATAGCCTAAATACTTATTGGCCTTTTTAATATTACCGTCAAGCAATGCTTTTCTGATTTTTGTTGAACTAACGGATACATCATCAACATCTTGAACCGATATTTCCTCTACCTCAAAACCGTAACTCTCTCCAAACACTTTTAAATCGTTAATATCGGCATTTCTGTTTCTGCCAAACCGATGGTCATAGCCAATGATAACTTTTTTTGCATGCAATTTATCTACCAAAATATTTTTTACAAAATCCTCGGCTGATAACCTTGAAAAAGCTTGAGTGAATTTTTTAACCAAGAGGTAATCCAATCCTAAATCATCCATAATTTTACTGCGCTCATCAATGGTATTGATGAGTTTGATACTGGAGTCTTTTTGCAACACCATTCTTGGATGGGGGAAAAAGGTCAGGATTACAGATTTTAATCCTTCGCGCTTTGCTGTATTGACCAACCGTTTTATGATTTTTTGATGCCCAACATGTACACCGTCAAACGTTCCAATGGTGACCACGGTATCACTATTGGAATTGTATGTTTCTATTTTCTTTACCTTTTGCATAAAAATCTAGAATTGCTAATTTCATTAAAAAAAGTTAGATTTGTTATTGGTATAATGAAATTGCCCTAAATATATTTTATGAAAACAAAGCTACATTTTGTTTTGTCATTGACAATATTTTTGATTGTCTTTTCAGCCCTAGGGCAAAATTCTTCTTTAAAAAAGATTGCAAGCAATAAAAATGCTGGTATTATTTCTAAACTTCATTTAGAAAAAAACAGTTCTGAAATGTTTGAGCTAAATATGGCTTCATTAAAGCAAAATATTGCTACTGCCAAATTAAGAACCGTAAAAAACACATCTGGAGAGACTACTATAAGTCTACCCACTAGAAATGGTTCCTTTGAATCTTTTAGAATTTATGAAGCCCCCGTGTTTTCTCCATCTCTTGCGAAAAAATATCCCAATATAAAATCATTTGTAGGTATTGGCATAGATAACCCAAAGGCCAGATTGCGTATGAGTGTTTCTCATTTGGGTATGGAAACAATGGTTACTTATCTAGATAAACCAACCCTATATATGCAACCCGTTTCAAAAGGATCAAATCAGTATATACTATACAATGAACGGGACAAAACTCTTCATGCGCCTTCTTTTAATTGTGGAACTCTGGACGCATTAAGTACGTCATTAAACAAAACAAGTAGCATTAAGGTTAATGAAGGTGGTGCTAACAACCAAACCTTACAAAAATTTAGGATTGCCATTTCAACAACTGCCGAATATACGGCGTATCATTATGTGAGCGACTCCATTGCTGATGCATTAGCCGCCATAAATGCAACCTTAAGTCGGGTTAATGAAATTTTTGAGACCGATATGGCCGTAACTTTTGAACTTGTAGATGCCACACAATTAATTTATACTGACCCCACAACTGACCCATACTCAGATGCCAGTATAGGTACAGATAAAAATAATGCAGATAATACGGATGGTTGGAATCTCCAATTACAGAACACCTTGTCACAACAACTTGGTGCTACTATTAATGATGCTAATGCCGCTTATGATATTGGCCATTTATTTGGTGCAACAGGGGGCGGTGGAAACGCCGGTTGTATTGGATGTGTTTGTGATAATGATACAGCATCAACAATGGACAAAAACAAAGGCTCTGGATATACCTCTCCTGCAGATGGTATTCCAGAAGGAGATACCTTTGATGTGAATTATGTTGTTCATGAAATTGGGCATCAAATGGGTGCTAACCACACGTTTGCTTATAGTTCTGGAGAACAAACCGGGGTGAATTCAGAGCCTGGTAGTGGCACCACCATTATGGCTTATGCCGGTGTTGCAGATCCTGCTCAAAATAACTTACAAACAAACAGCGATGCCTACTTTCACTATCAAAGCATCAAACAAATACTTAATAATTTAACCACTAAAAGTTGCCAAACCACAACTGCAATAAACAACAACCCTCCTGTTGCCAATGCAGGTAGCAACTATAAAATTCCAGCTGGAACGCCTTACATTCTTAAAGGTAGTGCAACTGATAGTGATAGTGGAGATGTTTTAACGTATTGTTGGGAAGAAACCGATAGTGGACTAGTAGATTATACCAATTTTGGCCCAACACTTACCAGTGGTCCAATGAACAGGTCATTACCTCCATCTACATCCCCAAACAGATATATTCCCAGATTATCCAGTGTGTTAAATGGTGCCATTGAGCAAACAAATCCTGGTCTGGGGAGCGATTGGGAAACAGTTGCCAATGTCCATAGGTTTTTAAATTGGGCTTTAACTGTTAGAGACAGAAATACCAGTAATCCTTCTGGTGGACAGTCCAGTTATGATACCATGCAAATTGAAGTTTTGGCAGGAACCGTTGGCCAACCTGTTGGTCCCTTTGAAGTCACATCTCAAGCAACCTCTGGAATTAGTTGGGTTCAAGGCGGTACTGAAACAATTACTTGGAATGTAGCCAACACAAATGATGTAGCGGGCATTAACACTCAACTTGTGAATATATTGCTATCCACTGATGGCGGTGCAAATTTTGATACCGTTTTAAAAAGCAGTACACCCAACGATGGTACAGAAAATATAACTGTACCAAACATGGCCGCTCCTTTTTGTAGAATCATGGTTGAGCCCGTTGGGAACATTTATTATGCCGTCAACCCTGTTGACTTTGCTATTGGATACACAGTAACCACCACTTGTAATCAGCAATTCCCTTCAAATGCTAATTTAAATCTTTCAATCCCTGATGGAACAGGAGTAAACCAAACTGGTCCTGCTGTTTCTAGCACCATTAACATACCTGTTACCGGTACCATAAACGATGTTAAAGTAAACGTTGATGTTTCACATGCTTATATAGGAGATTTAATTGTCACTTTAACGCATCCTAACGGTATTACCAGTGTGAATTTATGGGAACGAAATTGTAATTCTGACCCAAGTAATACTGATTTTGACATCATCTTCCAAGATGGAGCCAATTCCATTTTTTGTGACAATCCAACAGTTGGCACCTATAGACCTGCTTCTAGTTTAAGTGCTTTTGATGGATTGGATGTTTCTGGCACTTGGACACTTTCCATTACAGATAATTATATTGGCGATACTGGTACTTTAAATGATTGGTACATGGAATTCTGCACAACAACAGCTACGCTTAGCAATCCTGAAAGTATGGAGTTTCAAACTTTGAGTGTTTTTCCAAATCCTAACAAAGGTAGCTTTACAGTTTCATTAAACACGTTAGACTCAAAATCAATTGATATCACTGTTTTTGATTTAAGAGGACGCCTTATTTCAAAGAAATCCTATAACAATGTAACCAATCATTTTTATGAGACTATAGATTTAAACAATGCGCAACCAGGCATGTATCTTTTAAATATAAGTGATGGCATTAGACAATCCACCAAGAAAATAATTGTAGAATAATTTACTTAGAAGATCATTTCCCATTAAAAGTGTTCATGGCTCTATTGACACCTTCCAGTACAAAAGACTTTATAAGGTTTACAGAAACATCCAATCGCTCATTGAGATTGTTTTCTTCTTCACTATCCCATTCACCAAGAACGTAATCAATTTGTTTGCCTTTGCTAAACGCATCACTGATTCCAAACCGGAAGCGATTGTATTGGGTGGTATTTAATTTTTCTTGAATATCTTTTAACCCATTGTGACCACCATCACTTCCTTTTGTTTTTAACCTGATATTTCCAAATGGCAAGTTTAAATCGTCTGTTATTACAAGCAAATTCTCAAAAGGAATTTTTTCTTTTGTAAGCCAATACAAAACGGCTTTGCCGCTTAAGTTCATATACGTATTGGGCTTAAGGAATATTAGTTTTCTGCCCTTTAACATATAGGTTGCTATATCTCCAAGTTTTTGGGTTTCAAAGGTCAAGTCTTCCTGCTTTGCAAATCTATCCAATATCTTAAACCCTACATTATGGCGTGTGTTTGCATATTTTTCACCAACATTTCCTAAACCTACAATTAAATATTTTTTCATGGCAACGGAGTCTTCTATATGATGTTTTCTTGTAAATAGTTTTCGCAGAAAATGGCACATAAAAGTTTATTTGTGTAAAAATAAAAAAGCATCCTGAATAATTGAGGATGCTTTTCTAAAATTAAATTTATACGGTTTATTCTTGAGCGGTTTCTTCAGTTGCTCCTGCTTCTGCAGTTGTTTCTTCAGCTCCTTCCAAATCTTCTCCTTCTTCTTCCTCTTCAACCAAAATAGCTGTACGAGCTGTTTTAACTTGTACTACAACTTGGTTGTCTGGATGTAGAATAGTGAAATCATCATTTTTAAGCTTGTCAACATCTATATGCATTCCTATTTTAAGTTTAGAAATATCTATATTGAAGAAATCAGGAAGTTTGCCTGGTAAAGCTTTAATGGCTAATTTTCTTTTTCTGAATAACAATCTACCTCCATTTTTAACCCCTGGTGAATTACCAACAAGTCTAACAGGAATATTCATGGTTACTGGTTTGTCTTCAAATAATTGGTAGAAGTCTACGTGTAAAATTTTATCAGATACTGGGTGAAACTGAATGTCTTGCAAAACGGCATTGTAAGTTTCTCCATTTTCTAAAGCAATCACAACTGTATGCGCATTAGGTGTGTATACAATTTTTGAGAAAGCTAATTCGTCTGCAGAGAAATGAACTGGCTTATCTCCTCCGTATAATACGCAAGGAACCTGACCAGCATTACGTAAGGCTTTTGTTGCTTTTTTGCCCACGCTTTCTCTTTGAGATCCGTTGATTGTAATTGATTTCATGATTTTTATTTATATTAATTATTAGATTACATTATAAAATTTGAGCTTATTGAACTGTTTTCATGAACTTTGTGCATGACATCTGCAAATAAGTTAGAACAGGTCAACACTCTTATTTTGTCGCTTTTTTGTAAAACAGGAATAGAGTCTGTAACAATCAATTCTTCCAGTTTAGATTTATTTAATTTCTCATAAGCATTACCAGACAAAATGGGGTGCGTACAAATAGCTCTTACGCTAATGGCTCCACGCTCCATCATCAAGTCCGCTGCTTTTGTTAAGGTTCCTGCGGTGTCAACCATATCGTCAACCAACACCACATTTTTACCGGTTACATCACCAATCAACTCCATGTGAGAAATCACATTGGCTTTTTCTCGTTGTTTATAACAAATTACCACATCGCTTTCCAATGCTTTTGAATAGGCATAGGCTCTTTTGGAACCACCCATATCAGGAGAGGCTATGGTTAAATTTTCTAAATTCAAACTTCTTAAATACGGCAGAAAAATAGTTGATGCAAATAAATGGTCAACTGGCTTTTCAAAAAAGCCTTGAATTTGGTCGGCATGCAAGTCCATAGTGATAATCCTTGTTGCTCCTGCTGCTTCCAGCATTTTAGCAACCAATTTAGCCGCTATGGGAACTCTAGGTTTATCTTTTCTGTCTTGTCTTGCCCAACCAAAATATGGAATTACCGCTGTAATGTGTCTGGCAGAAGCCCGTTTGGCAGCGTCAATCATCAACAACATTTCCATTAAATTCTCCGGACCAGGATTGGTAGAGCCTATAATAAAAATCCGTGTGCCTCTGATAGATTCTTCATACGACGGTTGAAACTCGCCATCACTATATTTTGAAGTAATAACATTACCCAGTTTAGCTCCAAAAGCTTTAGCAATTTTTTCTCCAAGAACCTTACTTTGTGTACAAGCAAAAATTTTGGCTTCTGTTATTACAATTGGCATAGTTAACGTATTGTTTTATAGCAATAAAGACTTCTTGTTTTTTCAAACGAGGTGCAAATTTATACATTTATTTTTACCTAAAAAGTATATTGAATGGTATTTTTATGTTTAATATGAAAAAAATATATATTTTTGCAATCCAAAATAAGCTCAAGTGGCGGAATTGGTAGACGCGCTGGATTCAAAATCCAGTATCTTCGGATGTGTGGGTTCGATTCCCACCTTGAGTACAAAAGCCTTTATCATATGATAAAGGCTTTTTTATTTGGGGTTTTATGGGCATCAAACCTAGCAACCTTTTTAAGACCTGTATTTGATGGCTTAAACTGTGAATTAATTTCCCTTTCTAATTTTTTTGATTGTTCTGTTAGCAAATAATATGCATGACATTATATTCCATATTCCTCAACTCTCAACTGAAAATTAATATCAATATTATCTTTAACCACTATAAGCCCAAGGACTTTTTTGGGTGGTTCTAAATTAAAGTCCCTAAGATTTAAAGTCAACATACCTTTAATAACTAATGTATCTTCATTTTCAAATTCAACAGGTACGCTGTAAGACCTTGTAACTCCCGCAATCTCTATGTCCAATAGTGTTTGGATACGGTTTTCATCATTGGGGCATTTGGTTATTTCCCTTAATTTGATAAATATTTCTGGGTAGGTCTCCGATTTTAAAAGTTCTTGAAAATCATTGTTTATTGCAGTTCCTCCACAATCAAAATTAGCATTTTCTAATACTAAGGTTGTTTTCTCAAAAATAATCTCATCATTATGTTTCCTAAAAAAAACAGATATAGGTTTGTCCAATTTCAAGACATTGTACTGACATTTAAAGGTATTGACATTTGTTCTCCCTTTGATAACAATTTTACTTGATGGGGCTATTATAACAGAAGCACTTTTAACAAACTCATTTGTAAAAGCCAATGTTATTAAAATAGAAACAAAAAATAAAATCCTTTTCATGTCCTTATTTATTAAATAATGATTTTTTAGGTTTTAGAATTTAAAAAAGTAAGTCTAAAAGCATATGGTCTTTTAATAAAATTTATTAATACACTTTCAGACTTACCCATTATACTTGTTTTTTTAGAAACTAATTACAGCTTCAAATACTAATCCTTTGAATTTACCACCATATAGATCATTAGGGTTTCCTCCAGAGGTGATGTTAAAATCTTTATAGTTTTGGTTTACATATTCCAATTTAGTTAAAATATTTTTTGTCATAAACCAACCTAAACTTGATTCAAATCTGTTGATGTTTATTTTATTGGCATCAGCATTTGAAAGTTTTCCGCTTACTGTATTATATTTAGCTCCAATATATAGGTTTTCTTTATTTCCAAATCTATATACCACATCTCCTGCGTATTGATTTACCTTACGAGTTGCATCATCTCCTCTTTTGTTACCTCCTGAGGCAAATTCTAAAGTTCCAAATAACTCTAATCCACCATATTTCACAAATGGGTTAACCATAAAAGAAGTTGCCCAATTGCCAAATCCTGGGTTGAAACGGCCTGTATCTTTATTAGATGTTGGATCAAAATTACTTGATACAGGACCTGCTATTCCTGTGTAATCATCATGTGTCATAACACCATAGAAACGGCTACCTGCTCTATCTGAAGCATATAAGTTACCACTAGAGTTGGATACGTGGTACAAAGACCCGGTAAGTCTTACTCTTAAATCATCGCTAAGCTGTTTATCAAATCCTACTTTTGCTAAAATAGTTGGACTAATAGTTGTGTTTTGACCTGGTGTACCAGCTTTGATTTCTTTAACATCTTGATTCAATTTTGAATTTGTAACACCCAACATGCTTACAAAACCGCTTCTGTTATAATATACTTCAATACCAGGTTCTGTAGTAAATGCATCCATAATATTGTTGCCAACAAACGGATTCATTAAAGCATTTCCATTGTCAGATCTTCTAAAATGGGCATCACCATAGTTATTCTCCATTTGTCCAATTTTAATGGTGGCATATTTCATGATGTCTGATGCAAATCCTTCTTTAATAAAGTCTAGTTTATCTATTTGAAGATATCCTCCTTTTACCCATGTCTCATGGTGGTGTCTTGATGCAAGGTAAAGATCTAAATTTACTCGTACTCCATCAGCTAATTGAGCACCAATGGTCATGTTAGCTGTAGGTAAATTAAGGTTGTTTGACAAGTTATTTAATCTGTATCCAGAAATTGGAGCCGTTTGAGTTGCAGGTTGATCATTAAATTGATCTATTGCTTGAAATTGAAGTGCAAAAGCTGCTCCTAAATCCACACTTAAGCCTTTAAACTCTACACTGTCTTTTTTGACATCAAATTGATTGATTCCATTTTGATCTCTCGGAATTTGATTCTGTATTTGCCCTAAAGTTAATTGAGCGTTTGCAACATTTCCTATAACAAGGAGCGTAAATAATAATATTATTTTTTTAAAAATTGTGTTCATGATTTCTGTTATTTAACTGTTTAATATTTAATTTATTTTAATTGTTTAATGCTTTTTGAAATATGGTTGAAAATTCAATGGTAAGTTCATCACCTGTAGTTATTGTTCCAAATAAGGCTGTTGGGGGTTCTATGTTAAACTCGGTCATTTTAATTTTTTTCTCACCGGTCAATTTTATTTTAGATCCTGTAATAGTAACTGTAAAATCCAACGGGATGGTTTTTTTAACACCAGCAATAGTTAAATCACCAATGGCATTTACATCAAATAGTCCATTACCTTTGCTGACAGTTTTTTTGACTTCAGTTAACCTAAATGAAATAGTTTTATACTTATCTGTTTTTAATGCTTCATAAGTGTTTTTATCCATTCCACGTTTACCGCTTTTTATACTTTCTGCAACAATATTAATAGTGATTTGTTCTATTTGACCTGCTTCAAGATTATTGAAATTAATTTTGCCGCTTTGACTTTCAGCAACTTCATGCCAGTCGTGAATACTGGAAGTCCCCATGATTTTTAAAGATGATTCTCCATTAATTAAGTCAAACTCCTGAGCTTGAATTGAATTGAATGATATTGTCAAAAGAACCACTAAACTTAAAATTCCGGTACTTATTTTTTTAGATGTTTTCATTATAAAATTATTTTTAATTATGGTACAAATTTCTATATGAAACAAATGTCAAAACATGATATTTCTCATATCTGGGTGCAGTGAAAAAAGAAGATGTCAAAACATGATTTTTCTCATGTTTGAGTGCATTTTAAAGAGTAAATTTTAAAATATGATATTTCTCATAAACACAAAAGAATGAGATAGTACATCGCTCCTAAAGATATTAAAGTGAGCAAAGTACGGCGGGTAAAAGTATACCTGACAAAACAAATTAAATTGAGCCAATATTAATTGATTCTATTGGTAACGCTTTAAATATCTTTTGTAAAAAACTATTCAGGACAAGAAAAAAAGGATATATTTAAATAACCTATTCTCTCATCTTTAAGTGCCGCCTATTGTAGTAACTTTAGGCTTCTTTTAGATTTTTTTTTGGAATGTTTATAAAACGCTTATAATAAAGTATTGATCAAAAAGGCTTATTACCATTCATCCTCTTGGTCTTCATTGTTTAAATAATTTGACAAACTCTCATTTAAACCGTTAAACAGAGTTTCTATTTGGGAAGGAACTTTGGAATAATCAACATCTATTTTGCCACTTTTATCATAATAATCACCCTTTTTAAGGTTGATGTTAACCTTCTTTTTACTATTTGAATCGTATGATAATTTTAAAGGTTTAAGCTTGTATTGTCCGTCTTCAAAAGATATTTCTATTTGGTAGGTCAAACCCTCGCAGCCATAATCGGCTCCCGTTCCATAACAAATGGCATTATCGGTAAATCCCTCAAAACGGATTTTATCATTCTTTTCTTTCTTTTCTATAACTTGATCGGGGTCTTTATATTTATCAGAAAGCCAGTTCAGGGTTTTAGAATATAACTCATCTTTTTTGGCTTTTCTCACACTCATTGTAACGTCTCCAGGGCTCAATCCGTTAGCATCATAGGTGAATTTTTCTGAAGTATTATGTTTCTTTTTTTTTGAAACAGCATCAACATCATTTTGGGAAAATGAAATGGCTGAAACCAAGACAGCAGTTAATAAAATGATTTTTTTCATAACCAATTATAGTTTGGGGTTGTTTTTTATTCTCATAAAATTAAAAAACTAATTGTTATAATCACTATTAATTAGCTATAAATATGCACTTTATAACTTTTTTACTGTTTCCTTTTAATTTCAAAAACCTAACAAAAGTCATGTTTTATTTAAAATATTTTTTGTTGTTTTGATATTGTAATCGGGAAGAACCCATACCCAGATTATGTGAGAGAAGGGAATATATCTTAATATGTTCCCTTTTTCTATTACTATTCCCAAGCTTTTTTGTTGACATTCACTCTAAAAACAAAACAGCCTGATATGTATTTCCAAAACCTTTGGTTTTAATTACCTTTGTATAACTTTATACACAAGCTTATGATATATTCAATGACCGGTTACGGGAAATCCATTTTACAGTTACCTACCAAAAAAATAACCATAGAACTTAAATCCTTAAACAGTAAAAGTTTAGATTTAAATGCCAGAATGCCTTCAATATACAGAGAAAAAGAACTGGACATAAGAAAACTTCTTGCCGATAAATTGGAACGTGGTAAAATTGATTTTTCTATTTATGTAGAAGCAACCGCCGATGACACTTCTACACAAATAAATACACCAGTGGTAAAGCAATATATCCAGCAATTAAAAAAAGTAGTAGATGGTGATGAAATTGAATTGCTTAAAATGGCCGTTAGGTTTCCTGATGCCTTAAACACGGTGCGCGAGGAAATAGATGAAACCGAATGGGAAGCCATTCAAAATGAAATAATCAAGGCTATAGAGTATATAACTGATTACAGATTAGATGAAGGCAAAGTACTTGAAAAGGAATTCAATAAACGCATTGCCCTTATAAGTGATTTACTTGACCAAGTCATTGCCATGGATCCTGATAGAATTGACGGTGTTCGTGAACGATTGACCAAAGCCATTGAAGAAATTAAAGAAAAATATGATGAGAACCGGTTTGAGCAAGAACTGGTTTATTACATTGAAAAATTTGACATAACCGAAGAGAAAGTCCGTTTAAAAAACCACTTGGATTATTTCACGGAATCCATAAACTCAAAACATTCCAACGGAAAAAAGCTTGCCTTTATCAGTCAAGAAATAGGAAGGGAAATAAACACTATTGGTTCAAAAAGCAATTATGCTCCCATGCAGCAATTGGTGGTTCAAATGAAAGATGAGCTTGAGAAAATCAAGGAACAACTATTAAATGTCCTTTGATATAATTTGCAGCACTCAATAACAATATTCAGTTAAAAAACATATTCTTGGAAAAACAAAAAACTATAAATAAAGGCAAACTAATTGTATTTTCAGCACCATCTGGTTCGGGCAAAACCACTATTGTAAGGCATTTATTGGGCATTGAAGATTTAAATCTAGAATTTTCCATTTCGGCAACATCCAGAGAAAAACGGGGGCAGGAAGTCAACGGCAAAGATTATTATTTTTTGTCTGCCAAAGAATTTAAGACCAAGATTAAAAACGGTGAGTTTTTAGAATGGGAAGAAGTCTATCGTGATAATTTTTACGGAACCCTAAGATCTGAAGTGGAGCGTATCTGGGCCATGGGCAAGCATGTGATTTTTGATATTGATGTGTCCGGGGGCTTGCGTATCAAACGTAAATTCCCAGAGGAGACACTAGCTGTTTTTGTAAAACCTCCCAGTATTGATGAGCTTAAAATCCGATTAAAAAAACGCAAGACAGAAAGTGAAGATAAAATAAACATGCGCATTTCTAAAGCATCTGCCGAATTGGCCACAGCGCCTTTATTTGATGTTATTATTGAAAACAATAATCTGGATAAGGCCCTGATTGAAGCTGAGACCTTAGTTAGAACATTCATCAACTCATAACAAATTACCATGAAAATCGGACTGTTTTTTGGTTCTTTTAATCCTATTCATATTGGCCATTTGGTAATTGGCAACCACCTAGTTGAATACAGCGATTTAGATCAAGTATGGTTTGTGGTGACACCTCACAGTCCTTTTAAAAAGAAAAACACCTTGTTGGATAATTATCAACGTTTGGAAATGGTGTATCGCGCCACAAAAGACTACACCAAACTAAATCCCTGTGATATTGAGTTTAACTTACCACAGCCCAATTACACCATCAACACGCTCACTTATTTGCAGGAAAAATATCCGCAACACGAGTTTGCCCTAATTATGGGAGAAGACAATTTAAAAAGTTTTCACAAATGGAAAAATTATCAATTGATTCTTGATAACCATCATATTTATGTGTATCCTAGAGTTTCTGATAATTCAATGGAAACCCAGTTTGATGGGCATCCAAAAATCCATCAAATACAGGCACCTATCATGGAGCTGTCTTCAACTTTTATTCGAAAAGCCATTAAAGAAGGTAAAAATGTCCAGCCCATGTTACCTCAGCACGTTTGGGAATATTTGGATGAAATGAATTTTTATAAATGATATTAGTTTAAATCTTTTCTTAATTTCAGAAAAGGAAATCTCAACAACATAGTCATATCAAATACATCATAAAAAATTATAAGCCATGAAAATCACATTTTTAGGATTAGGAATTATGGGTAGCCAAATGGCTCATAACCTTGCCAAAAACAATGCAAACTTGACCGTTTATAACAGAACTCCTATTGACTATTCTTTATTTAAAGCGGAAAACGTAACCATAGCTGATTCATTGGAAAATGCTGTAAAAGATGCCGATATCGTATTTAGCATGCTTTCAACTCCCGAAGCTGTTGAAGAGGTTTTTTTTGGAAATGGAAAGGTCTTAAAATTAATGAAAGACCATGCTATTTGGGCAGATTGCACAACGGTAAATCCTTCCTTTAGCAAACAGGCTTTTGAGCAGGCAAAATTAAACAACATCAGATTTTTAGACACTCCTGTTTCTGGCTCAAAACCTCAAGCCCAAAACGCTGAACTGATATTTTTTGTTGGAGGAAACGCTGAAACTTTTAATGAAATAAAGCCTTATTTAAATATGATGGGCAAAAAAACCATTTTGGTTGGAGACATAGGTAAAGGAGCATCTTTAAAAATGCTGGTAAATGTAATGCTAGCGCAGTCCATGGCTATCTTTTCTGAAGCTGTTTTATTTGGCGAAAGCATGGGAATTTCCAAAGACTTTTTACTGGATTTGTTACCAAACTTAGTGGTTTCAGCTCCTTTTACAAAGTTTAAAGCTGAAGGAATACGAAATGATAATTATGAGGTTCAATTTCCTTTGGAGTGGATGCACAAAGATTTACATTTGGCTACGCTAACGGCTTATGAGGTCAATCAACCTTTATTCCTTGCCAATCTAACAAAAGAATTATATGCAGGAGCCAAAAACAACGGCATGGAACGGCTTGATTTTTCTGCAATATTTAAGCATTTAAAAAACAACTAATAACCACAACAAAAGAAACCGCTTAAAGTACTTGACTTTAAACGGTTTCTAAACTAAATAACCAACCAAACTATGTATTATCCTCGAGTGCTCTCTCTTGGATTACTAACTTTATTTTGTCTTTCTTTTCGCAATTTTCCTGAGGTGACCGAAGTCTTACCTTTTGTGTTTGCTGTTTTTAAATACTGAATATATCCGCGACCTTCAAACTGATAAACACTTTGAGAAGATGGTTGATATAACTCAATCTTTCCGTCATTTATAACGTTCAATTCAAAGTATTCATTGTTGAAGAAATCATAATCTAATGTTAAAGTTTTTAAATAGGCATCTCCATTGACGTTTCCTACACCGTAAACTCCTGTATAATCCCAAATCAAGTTAGAAACATTGGTGCCAGGGTTGTCTTGTGAACTCCTAAAAGTATCATCATTGCCCCCTGATATAAACTGCAAGTAATTTTCATTATCAAACTCATTTACAGCACCATAATCGCTGGTATATATTTTTTCCCAAGCTTCATATTCCTGCAAGAAATAATGGATATTATCATAAAACACATAGTCATAATCAAATGTGCTACGTTGATAGCCTTTTAAAAAGTAAGACGTATCATTATTAGGATTATATAGCTCTATGGTGTTATTATTTATTTGGTAAACATCAAAGGTCTCAAAACCATCAACATCGTGGTTTACATCCAAAATCATATCATACGCATCATAATCACCAACAGCAATTCCAAATCCATTTCCAGTGCTACCTATACCTACCAAATTATTGTTGGCATAAAGGGTTCCGTTCCTAAATGAAATGGTAAATGCCATTTGTAAAAACGGTGTCGTACCATAACCAACGGTTTCATTAACATCAACATACCATAATTCGTAAGAATTCAAAAGTTGGTTTATTGAGATTGTAGGTTCCTCTACATAATTGTCTACAACAACATCTGTATAACATGAGGTAAAAAGTGTTGCAGTTAATGCAAATCCTAAAAGTAGTTTTAAAGTTTTCATACGCCTTAATTTTATCGTTCTGTTAACAGTTATTCAAAACACATGCCAAAAAAATTTGTGTTTTAAAATTACTGGCTTATCTATCACTGATATTTTATGTACTTTTGAAATTGAAACTCTCTTTAAAGTATGGACAAACAACTAAAATATGCCGTTTTTGGGGCCGGAAGTTGGGCAACTGCCATTGTGAAAATGTTATGTGAAAATCTTCCTGAAGTTGGATGGTATATGCGTAGTGTTTATACCAAAGAGCATTTGTTGCGCGAACAGCACAACCCTAATTATTTGAGTTCGGTTGAGTTTCATTTAGAACAATTGAAACTCAGCAATGACATTAATGAGATTGCTGATTATGCCGATGTATTGATTTTTGTGATTCCTTCTGCTTTTATGCATAGCGAACTTGAAAAACTAACCATTGATATTTCCAACAAAATAATTGTTTCAGCCGTTAAGGGTATTATTCCAGAGTCAGGTTTGTTGGTTGGTGAACATTTTAATACGTTTTACAAGGTTCCTTTAGAAAACATAGCTGTTATTGCTGGTCCTTGTCATGCTGAAGAGGTTGCCCTGGAACGCTTATCCTATCTTACCATTTCATGTGCCGACCCTAAAAAAGCCAAGGAAATTGCTAAGAATTTGTCCAGCGATTATATTAAAACCAAAATCAACGATGATATTATGGGTGTTGAATACGCCGTGATGCTCAAAAATATTTATGCTATTGCAGCCGGTATTGCCCATGGTTTGGGGTATGGAGATAATTTTCAAAGTGTTTTAATGAGTAACGCCATTAGAGAAATGAGGCGCTTTATCAAAAAAATGCACAAAATGAAACGCAACATCAATAATTCTGCTTACTTGGGTGATTTGTTGGTAACTGGTTACTCGGTTTTTTCAAGAAATCGCATGTTTGGGAACATGATTGGAAAAGGCTACACAGTAAAATCAGCTCAAATGGAAATGAGCATGATTGCCGAAGGGTATTACGCCACAAAGAGTGCCCACTTGCTCAATGAGAAAAACAAAAAAAAGACAAAGCTTCCTATTATTGATGCAGTCTATGAAATTTTATACGAAGGCAAAGACCCTAAAAAAACGTTTAAAAAATTGACAGAAAAGTTGGATTAGCTTATTTAACCAAAACGCCTTTGGTATTCATTACAGGAATGGTTTGCAAGGCTTTTTCATTAATCGTGTTCTTTCTGAATAAAAAGGTTTTATCAAACATCACACTCCCTTCAAAAAACGTGACCTTAAATTCGTTGTTAAGCTGTAATACCTCATCTTGCATAAGTTCTATTTTGGCGTAACTTTTTGCAGGAAGCCTATCCAATTTATGACGCATAACCGATGTCTCTTTTGTTTCACTAAACCCTTTGCTTACTATTAAAACCATTTCCAAATCTACAGTCTTGTCATTAATAATGTAAGCCTTCCAGTCGTTGGTTTTATAAATATCGTTATACTCATTAACAACCGCTATATAAACATTTTCAACTTTTGGAATATGGATGTCTTTTTTCATAGAGCAGGAATATTAAAATCAATAAAGGGCTTAACTTATTTCAAACCGCCGCCTAGTGCTTCATATAAATTGACAACCGAAAGCAATTGATTAAGCTTACTGTCAATAACGTTCAACTCGGCATTTAAAGCGCTCTGTCTGGCTGTTAATAAATCCAGGTAATTCGCAAAACCATTGTTCAACAGTGCTTCTGAATTTTGTTCCGCTTGGCGCAAGGCTTCCACTTCATTTTCCCTGAATTGGTATTTTTTGGTTTCAGCACGATAGTCATACAATGCATTTGAGACTTCGTTCCCTGCAACCAAAAGTGATTTTTTAAAGTTTAACAACGCCTGTTCTTGCTTTGCTTTTGCCACTTCATACTGCGTTTTAATTTTACGTTGGTTAAAAATAGGTTGGGTCAATCCTCCAACCACAGTAGCAAACAATGAATTTGAGTTTACTAATTTATCCAATTCCAAACTTTGAAAACCACCTGTTGCTGTTAATGTCAGAGATGGATAAAAATTGCTCCTAGCTACATTGGTAAGCTCAAAGGACTGGATTAAATTATATTCTGCTGATTTAACGTCTGGTCTGTTTGCCAACAATAACGCTGGAACGCCAAGTTTTAAATCCGTATCAATATGCTGAGCTTCCAAAGGACTTCTTTCAAAGTTTTGTGCTGGTTTTCCCAACAAAATACTTAAGGCATTTTCAGTTTTAAAAATAGCTGTTTCCAAATCTACTTGCAAGGCTTTGGCATTGTTGTACTGCGCTATATTTTGATCTACAGCCACTTGTGTAACCTGACCGGCATCCTTTAAAGCCTTGATGGTTTCAACACCTTTTTCTCTGGTTTGAATTGTTTCTTTAGTAATAGCCAATTGTGCATCTAAGGCCAATAATTGATAATAGGTAGTTGCTATACTTGAGATAAGTTTTGTTTTCACTGCTTGATGGGCAGCAACGCTTTGCAAATAACTGGCCTGATAGGCGCGTTTATTACTGCGAATTTTTCCCCAAATATCTGCTTCCCAAGACAGGGTTGTCGACAATTCAAACTGTTCAATGGATCCATTAAAAATAGACCCAAACTGACTGTTTTTTGCCAGTTCTTGGTGTGTTGCTGTTCCTTTAGCATTAAGGGTTGGCAGAAATCCAGCTTTACCTTGCTTTAAATAAGCTTCAGCTGAAAGTATTTGTTGAATGGCAATTCTGATATCAAGATTGTTTTGAAGTCCTTCTTCTATGTATTGATTTAAATAACTGTCTGTAAATAATGTTTTCCAAGACACATCGGCCATTGATATACTGTCAGTTGGGAAGTTATCGGTTCTGTATAAATTTTGAGTGTCTTCAAACTCAGGCCTTTTATAATCCTTTGCCACAAAACAACTTTGCAGTGATACAGAAACAATGACAAGCAAAACGGCCTTGCTAAAAAATTTATGTGATTTTATAGATTTCATACGAATTATTCTTCAATTGTTTGAATGGCTGGTTTATTCGAAATTTTTTCTTGTAACCATTGAAATAAAATAAACAGGGTAGGAATGACAAAAATTCCTAAAATGGTACCTATTAACATACCTCCAGCGGCTCCACTACCAATCGATCTATTACCCTCAGCGCCTACCCCTTTTGCCAACACCAAAGGCATTAAGCCTAAAATAAAGGCAAAAGACGTCATTAAAATAGGTCTTAAACGCGCCTTGGCACCATTAACCGCAGCATGCAATATGCTTTCTCCTTGTCGCCGTCTTTGAAGCGCAAATTCCACAATCAAAATGGCATTTTTAGCCAATAGCCCAATCAACATAATCAAAGCTATCTGAAAATAAATATTGTTTTCAAGACCTAAAAATTTGGCAGTTATATAGGCCCCAAAAACTCCTAAAGGAAGCGAGAACACAACGGCAAGCGGTAAAATATAACTCTCATATTGCGCACATAATAAAAAGTAAACAAACAAAATACTCAATATAAAAATAAAGGTTGTTTGGCTTCCGGCATTAACCTCTTCGCGTGTTAAACCAGAATAGGCCACAGAATAATTACTTGGTAATTTAGCAGCTTCTTCCTCAATGACCCTAATAGCGTCACCTGAACTGTACCCTGGATTTGTTGCGCCCGTTATGCCTGTTGAGTTAAATAAATTAAAGCGTGTTACCGATTGAGGACCGTATACTCGTTTTAAAGTGACAAACTGGGTAATGGGTGTCATCTCACCAGAATCTGTTCTAACGTACATACTGTTTAACGAACTAACATCTGCCCGATCTTCAGGTAAGGATTGAATATATACACGGAATTGCTTTCCAAACCGTGCGAAGTCTGATGCATAAACCCCACCTATATATCCTTGAAGTGTGGAGAATATGCTATTGATTGGTACTCCTTTTTCTTTGGCCAATGGCACATTGACTTCCATTTCATATTGTGGATAGTTTGTGTTGAAAGATGACTGCGCATATTTAATTTCTGGATGTTGCATTAAAGCCCCAATAAACTCATGATTGACTTTATCCAACTCCGTAAACGCACCACCAAAACGGTCTAATAAATTAACCTCAAATCCTGCCGAATTACCAAACCCTCTGATACTTGGAGGCGCAAAGAAAATAATATTGGCACCCGGTATGGTAGAAGCTACACCAAATAGTCTTCCTGTAATGGCTTCAGTTGAAAGAGATTCGTCTTCACGGTCTTTCCAATCTTTAAGCTTGACAAACCCCATGGCATAATTACTACCTGATCCACTTATTAAACTACGCCCTCTAATAAACGACATATCTTCAACCCCTGGCATGCCTTTAATTTTCTTATATAGCTCATGGGTTATTTCGCTTGTTCTATCTAAAGATGCACCAGCAGGCAATTCAATGTTTGTAAAAATGATACCACGATCTTCATTAGGCACAAATCCTGTTGGTATTGTGCTTGACGACCAAAATATTCCAACAACAGCCAATATCAATAATAGTATGGGTATCCATTTTTTCTTATAAAAAAACTGGATGGATGTTTCATATTTTTTTACAGTAGCATTAAATCCGCGGTTAAAAAGTGCATGAAAACGCTGGATAGGATTCTTGCTTTTCAATTCTTCATCTTCATCATGATGTTTTAAGAATAAGGCACACAACGCCGGACTTAATGTCAAAGCATTGACTGCTGAAATCAGAATAGCAATAATTAATGTGACTCCAAACTGTTTGTAAAACACCCCTGTTGGACCTTCAACAAACGTTACCGGAATAAATACAGCCGCCATAACCAAGGTAATGGACACAATAGCTCCCGCTATTTCATGCATGGCTGTTAAAGTTGCTTTTTTAGGGTTTTTCTCCCCTTGGTCTATTTTGGCATGAACCGCTTCAACTACCACAATGGCATCATCAACTACAATTCCAATGGCTAAAACTACTGCAAAAAGAGTCAACAGGTTAATGGAGTACCCAAACAGATTCAAAAAGAAAAACGTACCGATAATGGAAACGGGTACCGCTATTGCTGGAATTAATGTGGACCGTAAATCCTGTAAAAAGATAAATACTACTATAAATACCAGTAGAAAAGCTTCTAACAAGGTGGTTACCACTTTATCTATGGAAGCTGTTAAAAACAAACTGGTATCATACGGAATAAAAATATGTAAGCCTTTAGGCAAGTTTTTTTCAATACCATCTAATGTGGTCTTAATGTTTTCTATAATATCTTCAGCATTAGAACCTTTTGTTTGAAAAATTCCCATAAAAACTGCAGGATGCCCCAAGCTTTCTGCGTTAGAGGAATACGACTGTGCATCCAATTCAATTTTGGCTACATCATTTAACCGTAAAAACTGACCATTGCCTAGTGCTTTAACTATGATGTTGGCATATTGCTTTTCATCTTTAAAACGGCCGCTGTACTTTAAAACATAAGAAAACGCTTCGCCATTATTCTCACCAAGTGAACCTGCTGCGGCTTCTAGGTTTTGCTCTTTTAATACCGCCGTTATGTCTGATGGAATTAAGTTATATGCGGCCAGTTTTTCTGGTTTTAACCAAATGCGCATGGCATAATCTTGCTGCGAAAACACACCAACATTACCAATACCATTGATACGCTGCATGGCCGGAATGACATTGATTTTTAAATAATTCTGAATAAAAGTAGCATCGTAATTATCATTATCAGAATACATCGACAAGAACATCAATGCGCTGGTTTGTTGCTTTTGGGTTGTTACCCCAGTTTGTTTTACCTCTTGTGGTAGTAACGGATTGGCCCGTGATACTCTATTTTGAACGTTTACAGCGGCGACATCGCCATCTACATTTTGGTCAAAATAAACGGTAATATTTGCGCCTCCATCATTTGAAGCCGTTGAGGTGATATAAGTCATTCCTTCAACACCATTAATCTGTTCTTCAATAGGAATGATAACACTTTCCAGAACTGTTTCTGCATTGGCACCAGGATAAAATGCAGATACCGTTACGGTTGGCGGTGCAATATCTGGATATTGTTCAATGGGCAAACTCGTGATGCTTATAACGCCCAACATGACTATAATGATAGAAATAACCGTGGACAGTACAGGTCTTTCAATAAATGTCTTTAACATAATGATACGTTTCTAGTTTTTAAACAATATTTTAATGGGTTTGATAATACTATCAAAAGGAACAACTTGTGGCGTAATTGGCATATCACTTTTAAGTTTGCCAACACCCGTAGTTACAATAGTATCCCCATTTTTAATACCAGATTCTATAACGTATAAATTATCAATATTGGCTTTAACGTTAAGCATTGAGCTTGTTACGGTATTATCCTTAGAAACCTTAAAAGCAATGATATTGCCCTGTTGTTCATAAGTTGCTTCCTGAGGAATTACAATGGCATTTTCATAAATGGTTGGAATCTTAATTGTTCCACTATTGCCATTGGTTAACAATTGGTTTGGGTTATCAAAAATTGCTCTAAAATTAACAGTTCCTGTGTTTTGGTTTATTTGCCCCGAACTGGTTTGTATGGTTCCAGTTTCTGAATAGGTTTCCCCATTGGCAAGCACTAAACTAACTTTAGGAAAATTAGCAATCTTTTCGTTTAAATTCTTTCCATTAGCATTCTGTAAAAAATCCAGATAATCCGCCTCGTTCATACTGAAAAAAGCATAGACTTGTTTGATATCTGTAACCGTAGTAAGCGGCATATTATTAGTTGCACTTACCAAGGAACCCTCTCTAAAATTAATGGCTCCTACGTAACCATCTACAGGGCTTTTAACCATGGCATAATCAATATTGGCCACAATGCTACTGTAATTGGCTTTGGCTTGGGCTAAATTAGCTTTGGCGGTCTCTAGCTGTACAGGACTGATAATATTTTTTTCAACCAATGGAATGAGCTTATCAACCTCCACTTGAGCCACATTGATTCGGGCTTTGGCAGCACTGGCATCCTGGCTTAACGATTGGGTTTCTAGTTTAAATAGAATTTGCCCTTTTTTTACTTTTTGCCCTTCGTCCACAAGCACTTTTTGAATATAGCCAGATACTTTTGGCCTAACATCACTATTAACAATCCCCTCTATATTTGTTGGATATTCTTTATAGCCTGTTACCGTTTTTGGGGTTACTTGGGCCACTGGAAATGTAGCTGGGGGCCGTTGGCCTGCTTGTTGGTTATCTTGCTTATTTCCACAACTTGATAAAACTACGGTTGTTAAGCAAACTGCTAGTATTGATTTTATACGGATTGTACTCATGTTAAAAGGTTATATGTTGTTTATTGTATTGGTTATTTTTGTTCGTAATGCTAAAATAGATTTCGTGGCTTCATCTAAAAATTGAATGTAATTGTCATGAAACGCCAAATCAAATTTTGTTGTACTGTCTGAAATGGTTGAATTTGCATGTTCTTTATATGCTTTAATTTCCAAGTGCAGTTCTTTTTGGGCCGACCACGTTTCGATCATGTCGTCAATACTTTGAATCATGGCATCTTGATTCATTACAAAATACTTTTTTCGGTCTCCTGGTTTGGTAAAATATGCTATTTTTTTTAAGTCCAGTAAATGATTTAAGTGGGTAGATATGGTACTTTTACTGGCACATAGTTTGGTTACCAAATCCTCAAAAGTGGTTCCTGCCTTTCCCGTTAATATGATGTAAGATAAAATACGCGCTTCAACAGGAGCCAGATTGTCTTTACTTTCTATCAAAACGCCTAACTTCTCAACCAAAGCATGTTTTTGCTTACATAATTCATCATTCATAACCTGCAAATTTGAACACAAATATACTTTAGGTTCGTTTTTAACCGAACTAAACGAAGTTAAAAAAATGTTAAATAAAAAAGCCGACAAGAATCGGCTTGAAGTTTCTATACCAAAATCTTTTTAAAAAGCAGACTTAAACTGTTCTAAAAAACGAACGTCATTTTCACTCAATAACCTAATATCACTAATTTGGTGAAGTAGTAAAGCAATACGGTCAATACCCATTCCAAAGGCAAACCCGGAATATTCTTTAGAATCTATACCGCAGTTTTCAAGTACATTGGGATCTACCATGCCGCAACCCATAATTTCCAACCAACCGGTCCCTTTGGTCATTTTATAATCAGTTTCGGTTTCCAGTCCCCAATACACATCTACCTCAGCGCTGGGCTCAGTAAATGGAAAATACGATGGGCGCAAGCGTATTTTGGACTTTCCAAACATCTCAGTTGTAAAGTATTGAAGTGTTTGCTTAAGGTCTGCAAAACTAACGTCCTTATCTATATACAAGCCTTCCACTTGATGGAAAAAGCAGTGTGACCGCGCTGAGATAGCCTCATTTCTAAACACTCTACCAGGTGAAATGGTTCGAATTGGCGGTTTATTATTTTCCATATAGCGCACTTGTACCGAACTGGTATGTGTACGCAACAATATATCGGGATTGGTTTGAATAAAAAAGGTGTCCTGCATATCACGGGCCGGATGGTATTCCGGCAAATTCAACGCCGTAAAGTTATGCCAATCATCTTCAATCTCTGGACCTTCACTGACATTAAAGCCGATTCGTGAAAAAATATCAATGATTTGGTTTTTTACTATGGAAATAGGGTGACGTGCACCAATCTCAATAGGTTCTCCTGGACGCGATAAATCACCATAAACACCTTTAACCTCTTCTTTGCTTTCAAGTTCTTCCTTTAACGCATTAACGCGTTCTTCTGCTGATTTTTTAAGTTGATTGATAACTTGACCAAATTCTTTTTTTTGGTCATTGGCCACATTTTTAAACTCTGCAAAATAATCGTTTAGCAGCCCTTTCTTTCCTAAGTATTTTATTCTGAATGCTTCTACTTCCTCTTTTGATTGGGCTTTAAACGCCTCTACTTCAGCAATCAGTTCCTTTATCTTGTCTATCATGATATCAATTCAAAAAATGATGGCAAATTTAATGATTTTTGTTTGAACTGCGTTAGTGATGGAGCAATTGTTGGAGCTCTCCCAATTTTATTGGGAAGCGACTTGCGAGAGCACGGCTTTTTAATTAAAAAGCAACGCCCAAATATTAGTTTATAAATTCTATTTCCAAAAAATAGTTAACAATGGCTTCTTTCATCAAAACGCTTTGCTCACCTGCCTTAAGATGTGGCAAGGCTTCTTTAACTTTGTAATGTGGCCAGCCTTCTTCATCCACGAAATCAAACTCATAATAGCCGTAGGGTGCCAACAGTTTGCAAATAGCTATATGCATTAAATCCAGCTTTTGGTCTTTTTTAAACGTCCGGTTTAATTGTCCCAGCTCCTGAACACCAATCAAATAAATAATGGCATCAAGGTCCAACGGGGCTCCGTCAGCAAATTGTTTGGATAACTTTTGGGTTACCACTTCCCAACGTTGTTTTAATTGATCGTCTCTTGACATTTTATGTTACAAAGTAAAAAAGTTACAAAGTGACAAAGTTAATTTATATTTGTTATAAATCTGTATGTTATGAGTATTTTGGACATTGCTTTATTGGTCTTATTGATTTTAGGACTGGTTCGTGGTTTTAGCCGTGGCTTTTTTGTTGAAATAGCGTCTGTGGTAGCACTGATAGCTGGCGTTTATGGGGCGTTTCATTTTAGCAATTTTGCAGCCACTTTTTTAAATGAACGGGTTGATTGGAATGAGAATACGGTTAACATTGCTGCATTTGCCATTACTTTTATCATTATTGTTTTGGTGATTGCTTTGGCCGGAAAAGCCTTGACCAAAATAGCCGATTTTGCCATGTTGGGGCTTTTAAACAAATTACTTGGCGCATTGTTTGGTGGCTTGAAAGTAGCCCTGATACTGAGTGTTATTTTAATTGTGTTGGATAAAATGCACGCTAATGTATTATTTGTTAAAGATGCCGATAAGGAAAGTTCTGTACTTTACAAGCCTATTAAATCTTTAGTGCCTACTATTTTTCCAACGATTCTGGTTAACGGAAAACCTATTGGTGAAGATATTACAGACGACAATAATGATGAAGGGTGATTATGGTTTAATCTAAATGATAAATTTCCATAATACTTTTTAGAATGCGTTCAAAATCGATTTTCAAATCGATAAGTTTACCAGTATGCACATCAAACACCCAACCGTGAACCTTTAACCCTCGCTCTCTTGATGCTTTTTGCACTGCTGCCGTTTTTATAAGGTTTACACATTGTTCCTGAACATTTAGTTCTACTAAACGGTCATATTTTTTTTCCTCATCAGTAATGGCGTTCAACTCGGTTTTATGAATACGGTATACATCCCGTATGTTGCGTAGCCACGAGTTTAAAATGCCTAAATCTGCGGATTGCATAGCAGCTTTAACGCCACCACAGGCATAATGGCCACAAACCACAATATGTTTTACTTTCAAGTGAACGACTGCATACTCAACAACCGACATGGCGCTGAGGTCTATACCAGAAACCATATTAGCTATATTTCGATGGATAAAGGCTTCTCCGGGACCTAGCCCCATTAAGTCTTCGGCTGTGACACGACTATCCGAACAACCAATGTATAGGAGTTCTGGGCTTTGTCCTTTTCCTAAATTATCAAAATAGTTGTCATCTTCAGATAACTTATTTTGTATCCATTTTTTGTTGTTCTCAAAAACCCTGTCTAAATCCATATTGGCTTATTTTATATAGATAAAGATAAACCAAAAATATCAAAGTTGTTTAATGTTGTCGTTTTCTATCCAACCTGTTTTACCATCGGCCAATTTAATTTTTTTCCAACGGTTAATCGTGTCTAAAATTTTAACCTTGGTGCCTTCATGTAGTCTAAACACCTCATTGCTTCTGGTATTGGGCTCACTTTTTATAGTTGCTTCCTGAGCAAAAACAATCGCCTCTTTGTCATTTTGGTGAACATTATATTTATGGAAAGCAATCACAACAGATATGATTGCTATAAAAAGAAAGAGGTTGCTGGACACAAATGCCAATCGTTTTTTAAATGTTGAATAAGTGAAATAATATACCAAAAACAACAATACAAATAAGATAACGGATGCTACAGCAACTTTGGCCCAATTATCAAAACTCATGATACCCGTTATGTTTTTTATCAGTTTAGAAAAGCCCGCATCAGGAACGGCGTCTATGGCATCTACGGTCATATTCTTGGCAAATGCTAAATTGTTTTTTATATCGGGGTCATTAGGTGCCAATTGTAAGGCTTTTTCATAATAATAAATACTGGGTGCTATATTGTTGAGTTTATAATGCGCATTAGCCAAATTGAAATACAAAGCTGCTGAATGGTTTTTGGTTTCAAGTATAGCCTTGTATTTATCAATAGCTTCAGCATATTTCCCTTGGTTATACAACTTGTTACCTTGATCAAATAATGTTTGATTTTGGGCAAAACCCCCAAGACTTAACAAAAACGATAGTATAAATAAATACTTTTTCATCTTAACGTGCTTGTTTATCAATTAATGAAATGGTTTTGGCTGCTTTATCATAATCCTCTTGCATGGTCACTGCTGTAATGGGCGTGTACCTTGCCAAATCACAATTTTCCATAATACTGCTAAAATCCTTGATGGTCTCTTCGTCAACCCCTCTATCAGAAAGTAGCGTTTTTATTTTGTCCTTGCTTAAATCACTGGTCTCTATTCGTAATTTGGCTTTTAAATAATTATGTAAGGCTTTTTCCATAGCAACATAAAAGGCTTCTTTTTGGCCCAATGATTTTTTGGCGTTGCTTAAATATTTTTTAGCCAATCTATCTGCGGCTCTTATTTTGTTTCCATAAACATCGGCGTCGCGTTCCGCTTTTTTCTTTCTGATGAGTATGGCAAATGGTATAGCCAAAAACGGTAATAGTAATGAACCCCAAAACAATTTGGTCTCAAAAAAATAAGATGGCTTAATTGATGTAAACTGCGTTTTTGTTTTAATAAATGCAAACTGGTCTTTATTGAGAACAACAGGTTGTTTTACCGTATTTGATGTTGTTGAGTTCTCATTTAAATTATTTAAAGGCCCGTCTAACACATCGATGACTTTTTCATCTGATGACAAACGTTTATAGGTTTCTGTCTTTAAATCAAAATACGAAAACGAGATGCTAGGTGTTGGATATTTACCTTTGTATTGTGGCACTACCGTGTAAGTATCTGAAATAGACCCTTGCATGCCATCTAATGTGGTTCTAACATTTTCATTGTGCTCAGGTTCGTACACTTCTAATGAACTTGGTAAGGAAATTTTGGGTAGTTTGATAAGTTTTAAATTTCCATTTCCTTTAACCTCAACTTTTGCCTGTAATGATTCTGAAGCTTTAAGCTCTGTTTTGGACAAGGAAACATCAAACGAAAAATCACCAACAGCCCCCGAAAAATCAGCAGGTTTTCCCGCTTCTGGCAACGGTTTTACGTTAATGGTTTTCTTTCCTGCCGAAACCGTTCTGTGCGCTTGCATCATTAATCGTCTGCCAAAAATATCACGCCTGCTTGTTGGCACTTGTACGGTGATATCCAAACTAAGCGGTTCAATATCCAGTTTTCCCGATTTTTGTGGATACAGCACTGTTTTTCTTAACACCAAAAACCGATAGGTCTCTCCGTTATAGGTTCCTGTTTGTACTTTTTGACCTTGCATATCAATGTTCTGGCTCCAGAAATCATTATATCTTGGGCTATCAATTTCCTGCCAATTGTCAACACCTGTATCTGGTGAGACATACAGTTTATAAACCACAGTAATGGCCTCATTTAAATACGGATTGGTTTTAGAAATTTCGGCTACTAAATGTATGTTTTCAGAAGCAATATAGTTAGGATCATCGGGGTCTTTTGGTATATCAACTGCCGCTGTAACTTGAATTTTTACCGGTATTGTTTTATAAATTTTACCATCTATTGTAATGGTTGCCTGATCAATGGTAAAGGTTCCCTGCTTTTTGGGTGCTAAAAAATAACTATATGTTTTGGTAAAGGATCGTACACCGTTGATCCAAGAATTACTAACGGATTGATTGGGGCCGCCAACAACTGTAAAGTTGCTGAAATCTGGTGGATTAAAATGATCACCATCTTGGTTCATTTCAAAATCCACACGCAACCGCTCATTAATACCTAGTTTGTTTTTACTAACCTTTGTTTCAAATTTTACTTGAGCAAAAGTTATCTGAGACACCAACAGTGTCAAAAAAACCAATACTATGTGTTTACTCAATTTCATAATAAATAACGAACAACGATTAACGACTTTTGATGCTTGAATTATTGTTTTTAGATGTTTTTATACTCGCAACAAAAATTGAAATTAATTGATTATTTTCATCTATTGCCTTTAAAATATTTTCTTCACTTCCATTATACAAATTGGCTTTTTTAATTATTCTTAAACAATTATAACTTTCCCTTAATTCCTTTAAAGAAACCCCCATTTTATGAACAAAATCTTTATGTGATTCAGCACTTCTTGCTTCACCATAATTTAAAGCTGGCGACCCTGAAGACCTAATTAATTGATTGCCATAATAATTCCCTGAGTAATTATTTTTTAACCCTTCAACCAAATTTATGATTAATACTGCAAAATCGATAATTCGTTCTTCTAAATCACTCGTTTTCATTTAATTCTTATCTCACAAATCGTTAATCTTTAATCCTCAGTTTAAATTACCAATCTTTATCTGTTTTTATTTTGACGCCTTTTTCCTTTTCGGCATTCATTTTTTCCTGAACCTTTTGTTCTTGGTTATTCATGGCCTCAAGAAGGCTTTTTATTTGTTGTTGCGATAATTTTCCAGGCTGCGGCTGTGGTTGTGCGTTCTGCTTGTCTTTCTTGTCTTGATCACCTTTGCCTTGGTCTTTTTTATCATCTTTAGGCTTGCCTTGATCATCTTTTTTGTCGTCTCCTTGTTTTTTATCCTGGTCGCCTTTGTCTTTATTATCGTCTTTTTTATCCTTATTGTCTTTGTTGTCCTTGTTTTGGTCTTTTTTATCTTTCTTATCCTTGTTGTCTTTGTTATCTTTCTTATCCTTGTTGTCCTTGTTATCTTTATTGTTTTTGTTTTGGTCTTTTTGTTGCTCTGCACATTGCTTGGCCAATCCTAAATTATAGCGTGTTTCTTCATCTGTAGGGTCATTTCTCAAAGCATTTTTATACGCTTCAACCGCTTCTTTGCATTTTTTTCCTTTCATCAAAATATTGCCTATGTTATGAAACGCCCTGTGTTTTTCTTCTTTTGAAGTCGCTGTTTTAGCAGCTTCTTGTTGACGGTACAGGGCTTCCTCAAAGTCGCCGTTTTTATAATACGAATTAGCCAGATTATAGGTTGCTACACTATTTGATGGGTGTTCTGAAATAGCCTTTCTGTAAGCCATTTCAGCCGAAACAAAATCGTCATTATTAGCCAATTGGTTTGCTTGATAGACATATTCATGAGCTTTCTTTTGGGCCAATTTGTCCTGCTTATCTTCTTGTTTGTCTTTTTCTTGTGCAAACGAACAGGTAAAAAATAAGGTTAATATGATTAAGACTGTATATTTCATTTGTTATTGTTTGTTTTAAATACGCATCAATCTGTCTATTTTAAACAAAAATTACTTTAAAGGTATTAAACCATTATGTTTGAATCCGTTAAAGGTTTTATAAATTCTCATTAAATAAATTTAATTTCTTTAGCCATTCTGTTTTTCGTTCCAATAAGAAAATATCAAGTAGCAAGAAGAAAATGGCAAATCCTAAAAACCATTGAAACTGGTCTTTAAAATCGGCATATTGCTTGGCCTCGAACTCCGTTTTATCCATTTTATTTAAAATCTCGGTAATTTCATCAACCACTTTGCCTGTGTTTCTTCCATTTATGTAAACACCATTGGCGTTGCTGGCAATGTCCTTAAGCACTTCTTCATTTAAACGAGTAATGACAGTTTCTCCCTGACTGTCTTTTTTATAATTTAAAACAATCCCATTGCGTTTTTCTGGGATTGGTCCACCTTTAACGTCGCCTACGCCAATGGTATAAATCCGAATGCCTTCTTTACTGGCTTCTTTTGCAACAGCGGCCGCTTCTTCACTATGGTCCTCTCCATCTGATATAATAATCAAAACGCGGTTGGTCTGTTCGGCATCATCATAATAGGTTTTTGCCAAATTAATGGCCTCATTGATAGCCGTTCCTTGTGATGACAACATATCGGTATTCATACTTTGCAAAAACATTTTAGCTGCTGCATAATCTGTTGTGATGGGCAATTGCGGAAATGCTTTTCCTGCATAAGCTATGATTCCAACTCGGTCACTGGCCAATTTATTGATGATTTGAGTAACCAGCTGTTTGGCTTTTTCCAATCGGTTGGGGGCAATATCTTCGGCCAGCATACTTTTGGATACATCGATTGCAAACACAATATCAACACCTTCGCGTTTTACGGTTTCAAGCTTGGTGCCTATTTTTGGATTTACCAATGCAATAGCTAAGCAAGCAAATGCTAAGCACAAAACAATCACTTTTAAGACGGATTTAAACAAAGATGTATTAGGGCTCAACCGTTTTAACAACTCCTTTTTAGCGAATTTTTGCTGTGCTTTATGCTTCCAAACTTGCAGAATGAGAAAACATAGAATGATCACAGGGATAACACCCAATACCCAAAACCATATTTTTTCGTCTAATTGATACATTAACTGTTTATTTGTTTTTCGTGGATTTGTTTATTTGATTTACCACGAATTCACTAGTATTTATTTATTCTATTTTTTTTCAAATTCTATTGGTTCTTTTTAAACAAAACTTCTAAAAAAGGTATATCTAAGCAATAGTTCAAATAGCAATAAAGCGCCTGCCAATAAAGCTAACGGACGATATTTTTCTTGGTAATTATAATACTTAAACTCATCAATATCTGTCTTTTCAAGTTTATTGATTTCACCATAAATCTCCTCTAACTTTTTGTTATTGGTTGCCCTAAAGTATTTCCCACCGGTTACATCTGCAATATCCTTGAGTAGGGCTTCGTCAATTTCCACCTGCACACGACCATACTGGAACTCACCCGTTCTAGGGTCAATGGCCACAGGCGATAAAGCTGTTCCGTTGGTTCCCAAACCTATGGTATAGACTTTAATTCCGTATTCAACGGCCAATTCGCTGGCTATTTTAGGATCTATAAAACCTGAATTGTTAACACCATCGGTCAATAAAATAATCACTTTACTTTTGGCCTTGCTGTCCTTTAACCTATTGACGGCTGTGGCCAGTCCTGTTCCAATAGCGGTTCCGCCTTCAATAATGGTGTTATATTTTATGTCATTTAAAGACCGTATAACGATAGCCTTATCACTAGTTATTGGTGTTCTGGTATAGGCTTCACCAGCGTATTCAACCAACCCTATTCTATCATTGGGCCTGCCTTTAATAAACTCTGAAGCCACGTTTTTAAGTGCTTCCAATCTGTTTGGCGACAGATCTTTTGCCAACATACTAGCTGACACGTCAATGGCCATAACAATGTCAATTCCGCGTGTGGTTTTTGTCCTTGTAGACACATCAACCGTTTGGGGTCTAGCAATGGCCGTAATCAATAATGCTAAAGCCAACAACCTTAACACAAACAAGGCATGTTTTGCTTTTGGTAACCACGTGTTGGTGGTTTTAAACCCTTTTAGGCTTGATATTTTAAGTTCTGCTGTTTGCTTTTTGTGCTTAAGCACGTACCATAATATTGCCAATGGCAGCAATAACATCAACCAGAATAATTCTTTGTTTACAAATTCAATGCCTTCAAACATTATTCTTTAGGTTTTATAAGTTCTACTGAATTTAATATACGTTTGGCCATCTGGTCTGCGTAAACATCCTGGTCTCTCCAAGTTATAATGATTTCTTGAATGACATTGTTTGAATTGAACGCCAAAATAACGTAATCGCCTTTCACCAAATCATTTGATTTGCTTGTTGGAAAATCACCTTTACCGTAGGTTTTCAATCCTTCAGCGCCATTGGGTGTTTCAAATTTTTCGTCTTTAACAACCATATTTTGAGCGCCATTATTTTCCCAAGATTTTAGGGTTTTTTCAACAACCTGTTTTAAATCTATTTTATTATCACCTTGTGTGCTGACTTTTGATGTGGACACCAAAATACTGAATTGCCCCGTTACGTCACCATACCCAAATGCTGTTGTTTGCGTAGGTTGTTTCATGCCCTTAGTGTTTTTATTTTGTTCAGGAACAATACGCTTTAACACCTCTGGTGTTGAAATGGTAATTGGTGGCACCCCATAATCACTGGTTACCCATTCGCCTTCCAACAATTCTTTGCTATGGTTTCCAATAATGGTGTCAACCACATAATTAAAACCGTACTTTATAGAAAATCCTGTAAAAACGGTCAATATAAAGGCTACGCCAACAGCAGCGGTAATAATGATTTTTTTTCGTTTTTTCTTTCTTTCAATCTCTTCTTTGTATTGCTCATCCAATAGTTTTTCTTCTTCTGTTGGCTCTGGCAGCACTTCTTTTACATGGTCAATTTCAACATCAATTGTTTTTCTGTCCAATTCGGCTAGTGCCACATCTGGAGCCGATTTTGCAAACTTAACCAAGTCGGCACGCCTTAAGATGTCTTCAATGTTTTTTATGGTCTCTGGGCTTAAATCTATTTGATTGCCTTCTTTAAGCAATCGCAGCCTGTTAACAAGTTCCTCCGTAGTGCTTTCCATGGCATGGTCATACACTTGTTCGTCTAAATACTTTCTAATGATATCCGTTAGCTCAGAATAGTATTCTTTAAACTCCGCTTGTTTTAAATAGGTGCTTTCCTCTAATTTTTTTATGGCCAATTTAGCGCGATCATAAGGTGGCAACAAGGCTATTTTCTCTGATTCGGTAAGTGGTTTTTTTCGCCATAAAAACCAATATAGCAACCCTGAAACTATGGCTAAAGCAACCAAAATATAGAGTGCGTATTTCCACCATTGACTACTGGGTTTTTGAACTTCTATTATAGGTTTGATATCATAAAGGCCTTGTTTTGTGGAATCGACCAAAATATTCCTGACCTCGACTTGTAACGAATCCGTGAAAATGGTTTTGTTTCCTATAATAATTTTTTGCCGTGGAATGGTGTAGTGGCCAGAATCAAATTGGGTTAATCCGTAGCGTTTAATGAGGTTGAATTTATCTTTTTGCTTTAAAGTGTCTGTTTTATACGATTCAATCATCTCCAAAGGGGTGAAGGTTTGGCCTTCGGGGAACACTACCAAGCTTGTAGTATCTGTCTGTACTTGAATTTTATAGGTTATTTGTTCACCTATTTTAATGGAAGTTGAATCTATTGTGGCTGAAACTTGTGCGTGCAAGAACCAAGATGCAAGAACAAAGATACAAGACAATATATACTTTTTTATTAATCCTCCCTCTACATTCATAATTCTCAAATCGTAATTCATAAATCGTTTACCCTCTTGCTTTAAAATATCCCAATAATTTTTTTACATAACTTTCATCAACCCTGCAATCAATGGTTCCAGCGCCAGATTTTGTAAAGCTTTCTTTGTAATAAACTACTTTGTCATGATAGTATTTGCCATAATTGAGACGCACTTTTTTTGATGAGGTGTTGACTAGCATAAGCTCACCTGTTTCACCATCTTGCATTTGTACCATTCCCAAATTGGGCATGTCTTCTTCACGTTTATCATACACACGAATTCCAGTTACATCATGTTTTTTGGCTGCAATTTTCATGGTGTGCAAATAATCATCTGCTATAAAATCAGATAGGATGAACACAATGGCTTTTTTCTTCATCACACTGGATAAAAACTTCAAGGCTTCTGCAATATTTGTTTCCTTGCTTTGTGGCTCAAACTCAATTAGCTCACGAATTATCCTAAGCACATGCGAACGTCCTTTTTTAGGTGGAATATAGAGTTCGATTTTATCTGAAAATAAAATCAACCCTATTTTATCATTGTTTTGTGTAGCCGAAAACGCCAAAGTTGCCGCAATTTCTGTAACAACTTCGTTTTTAAATTGTTCTTCTGTACCAAAAAATTCTGACCCCGAAATATCTACCATGAGCATCATGGTGAGTTCACGTTCTTCCTCAAAAATCTTTATAAAAGGCTCATTGTATCTAGCGGTGACATTCCAATCAATATTCCTAACATCGTCACCAAATTGGTATTGGCGCACTTCACTAAAGGTCATACCTCGTCCTTTAAAAGTGGAATGGTATTCTCCACCAAAAATATGATCAGACAGCCGGCGTGTCTTAATTTCTATTTTACGTACTTTCTTTAGTAATTCTTTAGTGTCCATTTTCCAATTTACGATTGAAGATTTTTGATTTATGTTTTCTTCAAGTTAAGAAATCACAAATTGTAATTCAGCATTCTTAAATCTAAAATCCTATGGTACTTCTATTTCGTTTACAATTTTGTTGATGATATCTTCTGACGTTATATTTTCAGCTTCAGCTTCATAAGTAATGCCTATTCTGTGTCTTAGCACGTCATGAACCACAGCACGAACATCTTCAGGAATCACATAACCTCGTCGTTTGATAAATGCATAACATTTTGCAGCGGTGGCTAAATTGATACTTCCACGAGGTGATGCTCCAAAGGAAATAAGTGGTTTTAAATCTGGAAGTTTATGTTTCTCTGGATAGCGGGTTGCAAATACAATGTCCAGGATATATTTTTCTATTTTCTCATCCATGTAAACCTCTCTAACAGCATTTTGGGCTTTTAAAATCTGATCGGTAGAAACCACGGCATTCACTTTGTCCCATTCACCTTTCATATTGGCCCTCATGATTAATTGCTCTTCAGCAATTTTTGGATAGTCAATAACGGTTTTTAGCATGAACCTATCCACTTGGGCCTCGGGCAACGGATAAGTACCTTCTTGTTCTACTGGGTTTTGAGTTGCCATAACCAAGAAAGGTTTATCAAGATTAAATGTTTCATCGCCAATGGTCACTTGTTTTTCTTGCATGGCCTCAAGTAAGGCTGATTGCACTTTGGCCGGTGCTCTATTAATCTCATCAGCCAACACAAAATTGGCGAAAATAGGCCCTTTTTTAATTGAGAAATCACTAACCTTTATATTGTAGATTAATGTTCCTGTAACGTCTGCTGGCAATAAATCTGGCGTAAACTGAATTCTACTAAAACTACCATTAATGGCCTTAGCCAAGGTATTGATAGCCAAAGTTTTTGCCAGTCCTGGAACTCCTTCAAGCAATATATGACCTTGTCCCAGCAAACCAATCAGCAAGCGCTCTACCATATGCTTTTGCCCTACAATAACCTTATTCATCTCAAGCATGAGCAAATCAACAAAAGCACTTTCCTTTTCTATTTTCTCATTGATTGTCTTAATGTCAATTGTACCTGTTTCTTCCATTATTATGTGTTTTTTAAAAAAAATCGAATATACCACCCTTATTTGAGCAATGCAAATTGTTAAAATTTTAAATGGAACGCTGTTAATGATTGGTTAAATTATCAAATGGGCTCCGTTAATAATTGGTTAAAAAAATAGCGCGACACCTAAGCGTCGCGCTATTTAATAAAGCTGTTTTTAATATTTTATTCAGCTACCAACGTAATTGGATCAAGAACGGTTTCTGTGTTAGATGTCACCACAACATCTATAGAACCATCTTTTGTGTAATCTTGTGATACAAAACCAGTAGCACTTATTGTTACAATATATGTTCCGGTTGGGATGTCTTCAAAAAGAAATTCTCCAGTTTCATTTGAGTCCATAGTAGCAACAACATCGCCGCTATCTTTATCTTTAACCGTAACGGATACAACAATATCATTGGTTACATCACCACTTATAGAACCTGGTTTCATAGTTAATTGAATAGGGTCTGCGATTGTGGTTGTTTCACCATTAACAACAGTTACTCCCATTGCTGTTCCTTCAGCATAATCTGATTCTGAATCTAAAGGTGTTGCAACTACATCATAGGCTCCCGCTGGCACACCCCATAAAGCAAAAGCTCCTGTATCATCTGTATTTGCTGAAATTACAAAATCATCACTAGTATCTTCTGTTCCCATATCATCTACCAATACTGATACCATAGAGGGCACATCATTTGGTTCTATGGTTCCTTCAATAATTCCTGAACTTACTTCAGTACTTACATTAAGAACTGGTTTCAAAATAATATTACCAGAATTACCTGCATTAACTATCGATTTTTCAACATTAAAATCTAAAATAAAATCATATGTAAATCCTTCTTCTATAGTGGTATTTACTTTAAGTTTCAAGCCTGATTGTTGAGCACTAGGTGTTTTTAAATCAAATGTTTCTGGTTCATCAGCATCATTTCTAATTACAATGGTATTTCCATCTCCCAACACCAATCTCATTTGGCTTAATGTTCCTGCAGGAATAGGAAAACGATCTACAAGAACTTTGCTGATTCCTCCAGTAAAATCCAATAAATTTACTGATCCTGCCTCAGCATTAAGAGACATCCAACCACTCTCACTGTCGCTATCATCATCCATCTTAATCATAACATCCACAATTTCAACATTTACGGCATCATAGTCACCGGGAGCATCTACAAGTTTTACTGATATGGTAGGTGCTTCTGCACTCATTTTGCTTGATTGCGAGTCACTACATCCAAAGATGGATATCATTAAAAATGCTAGTAGAAATAATCTTAATCTGTTCAGTGTTTTCATAATTTTATGTATTAATTGTTTTGGGGTTCGTTATTATATACGTTCACAAAGTTGTAAATAGATTGTTTTTTTCGAATAAATTGTCTTTTACTTTTTTGTTTAACATTACTTACTAAGTATAGCAAGGGTTTTGAATAGATTTATAGATAATAACAATTTCTACTTTTACAAATAGCAAAAACAATTATACAATTTTATATGCCTTTTAAGTATTTTTATGTACTAATTGCAAAAAAATCAATATAAAATGAATAAAACAGCCCTTATTACAGGAGCAACAAGTGGTATAGGAAAAGCAACGGCTTATGAGTTTGCTAAACATGGTATTCAATTAATTATATGTGGAAGACGACAAGAAAGGCTTGATTCCATTAAAAAGAAATTAGAACCATTAACCAAAGTTCATACCTTACAGTTTGATGTTAGAAACAAAACAGATGTAAAAAATGCCATTAACTCAATTCCTGATAATTTTAAAACCATTGACATCCTTATTAACAATGCCGGAAACGCACATGGTTTGGACCCGATACAAGATGGCAGTATTGACGATTGGGATGCCATGATGGATATCAATGTAAAAGGTTTGCTTTATGTGAGTAAGGCTATTATCCCACAAATGACCGAGCGACAGTCCGGACATATTATAAATATTGGCTCATCGGCAGGAAAAGAAGTCTATCCCAAAGGGAATGTGTACTGCGGCAGTAAACATGCCGTTTTAGCCATAACCGAAGGCATGCGCATTGACTTGAATCCATACGGAATCAAAGTAGGCGCCGTCAATCCTGGTTTGGTAGAAACCGAATTTTCAAAAGTCCGTTTTAAAGGTGATGCCATTGCCGATACCGTCTACAAAGGATTTGATGCTTTGCAGGCTGAAGATATTGCTGAAATCATATATTTTGTGGTCTCACGCCCTACCCATGTTAACATTGCCGATTTATTGGTGTTCCCAACGGCGCAGGCCAATAGCACTACGGTGAAAAAGGAGTTATAATTAAAAGATTCCCGCCTTAGCGGGAATGAAGAATATGATTAACAAACGCCTTCTTATAAAACATCTTTTGGCTCATAATGATGAAAACAGTTTTTATGATAAAAAACGTAAGATTGATATTAGCCATAAAGAAGGCAAGGCCAAGTTTTTAAAACATATTTGTGCGCTTTCCAACAGCAACCCAAAAAACAACTCATACATCGTCATTGGGGTTGATGATGAAGACAATAACATTATTGGGGTTGATTTTTTTGATGACAGCAAAATACAAAACCTCATCAATGCCTACTTAAGCAATCCACCCATTGTTCAGTATGAAAACATTCCTTTCCCGCATTTGCCAGATGACAAAGTAGTTGGCTTAGTAACCATACGCCCCATTGGTAAAATAACATCTCTTAGAAAAAACATTTGGAAATATTATGGTGGCTCTGTTTTTTTTAGGGATGGCAGCATGAGCATGCCCAAGGTTTTTGATATTGAAATTAAGGATATCAACTCTAAAATTGTTGAAGCCATTGAAAACAATGCCCAAAACAACATTGAACACACCTTGAACGGGGTTTTTGATTTTATGAAGAAGCGGCAAGACTATAATCCTCAATACAAAGTGTTCAAAGAATATTTTGTGGTTTGCTGGGCCGGACAAAAAAAAGTGGTCAAAGAGGAGACGTTTTTCTCTAGGGTAGACATCGAACTTGTCAATGAACAGGTGCGTCTGTTTTTTTCAATCCTGGATGAAGTATCCATCAGCTTTGATGATGATTATTTTAAAATTGTGGAATACGTAAACCTTGGGTTACAAAATAATTACAAATACTACCCTTTGGAAGAAACCATTATCCGTTTTGAAAACAATGCCAATTACCTCATAGAAACAACCCTATTGTTCCAGCCTCCCCAATTTGACAAAAAAACATTACATCATATATATAATAGTAATAATACTTTGCTTGAAAAACTAAAAAAAGGACTTTCACTCACAAAACATGAAGAACTTGATTTAAGAAACTTACCAGCAACCTATTTAATTTGCTACCTTAACTTATTTCACGAGGCCATTGACAAACTTAACGAAGCCAAACCGTATTTAAAAAACCATAGCGAAGAAGTCTATGGTTTATTTAAAGAGTCCATTAGGATTTTAAGAAAAGTTAAGTATAGCTAAATAACACATACATTTAACCATAACTTAACTTTTGTGTAAGATAATAAAACAAAAGAAATTGCATATTTGCAATGCTATTAATCAATTACATACAAAACCTTGTTTCTCCCGATAAAAGTTCGGCATTGAAGTAAGGTTTTTTTTATGCTTACAAATCAAACTTGATGCCTTGAGCCAACGGCAACTCAGTTGTGTAATTGATGGTATTGGTTTGTCTTCGCATATATACTTTCCAGGCATCACTACCAGACTCACGACCACCACCGGTTTCTTTTTCGCCTCCAAAAGCACCACCTATTTCAGCACCAGATGTTCCAATGTTAACATTGGCAATACCACAGTCAGAGCCATTTACAGATAAAAACTGTTCCGCTTCACGCAAGTTATTGGTCATAATGGCTGATGACAACCCTTGAACCACACCATTTTGAATCGCAATGGCATTTCCAACATCACCTGAATACTTCAACAAATATAAAATAGGCGCAAACGTTTCATGTTGAACAATTTCAAAATCTGGCTTTGCTTCTGCAATAGCTGGTTTTACATAACAGCCGCTTTCGTAACCTTCGCCTGTAAGCACGCCGCCTTCAATCACCAAATGTCCACCTTCTTCAACAACTTTAGCTAAGGCATTTTGGTACATCTTTACTGCATCTGTATCAATTAGTGGCCCCACATGATTGTTCTCATCCAACGGATTCCCTATGCGCAATTGTTTATAGGCATCTACAATAGCGGTTTTTACTGTATCATAAATAGACTCGTGTATTATCAATCGTCTCGTTGAAGTACATCGTTGTCCTGCGGTTCCAACAGCGCCAAAAACAGCACCAATTACGGTCATTTTTATATCGGCATCTGGTGTTACAATAATAGCATTATTTCCCCCTAACTCCAGTAAGCTTTTACCTAAACGTTTGGCAACTTCCTGCGCCACTATTTTACCCATTCGGATAGAACCTGTTGCAGAAATCAATGGAATCCTTGAATCCTGAGTCATAAACTCTCCTACTTGATAATCGCCATTGATTAAGCATGAAATGCCTTCCGGTAAATTGTTTTTTGCAAAGACCTCAGCGGCTATATTCTGGCAAGCAATACCACACAACGGCGTTTTTTCACTGGGTTTCCAAACACATACATCGCCACAAATCCATGCCAAGGCTGTATTCCAACTCCACACGGCAACAGGGAAATTGAATGCAGAAATAATTCCTACAATGCCAAGCGGATGGTATTGTTCATACATTCTATGTCCTGGGCGTTCGCTGTGCATGGTTAACCCATGCAATTGACGGGACAATCCAACGGCAAAATCACAGATGTCAATCATTTCCTGTACTTCCCCAAGTCCTTCCTGATAACTTTTTCCCATTTCGTAAGAAACCAGTTTTCCTAAGGCTTCTTTCTTTTCGCGCAGTTTATCACTAAACTGACGCACTATGTCACCACGTTGGGGTGCCGGCATGGTTCGCCAAGTTTTAAAGGCAGTTGTTGCTGTTTCTATTACTTTTTGATAATCTTCTTTACTGGTCGTCTTAACTTTTGCAATCAAATGACCATCAACAGGAGAATAGCTTTCTAGGATTTTTCCACTTGAAAAATGATTGGATCCCGTAGATGTTCCATCATTAATATCTTTAACACCTAGTTGGTGTAATGCTTGTTTTATTCCGAAATCTACAGTAACAGCTTCCATATTTGCTAATTTTTTGCGAATTATTAAATTTTGAACAAATATACTAATAAAATGTAGCTTAACTAAAGCCATTGGTTTTAAAAAATATTAACTTTCAGATTCGCAGTTAATTTCAAATCATTATGAAAAATGTTCTCTATTTACTTGGCCTGTTATTAGTTCTTACCGGTTGCATGAACCAATCAGAAATAAAAGCGTTAACCTACCAAAAAAGTGAACCTGTTGATAGTACTAAAATCAGAACATCTGAATTTTCAATTGTAATCCACGGTGGCGCTGGAACAATTTTAAAAGAAAACATGACGCCCGAGAAAGAGGCAGCCTACAAAGCCAAACTTGAGGAAGCCATTCGTGTAGGCTATACCATTTTAAAGAATGGAGGAAGCAGTCTTGATGCCGTTCAAAAAACCATCAATGTTATGGAAGATTCGCCGTTGTTCAACGCTGGAAAGGGAGCCGTTTTTACCAACGCAGGAACCAATGAGCACGATGCCTCCATAATGGATGGAAAAACCTTAAATGCGGGAGCCTCAGCAGGAACTTCAACCGTTAAAAACCCTATTAACCTAGCAAGGGCCATTATGGAACATTCACCACATGTTATGCTTTCAGGAAAAGGCGCCGAACAATTTGCCAAGGAACAAGGATTGGAACTCGTTTCCCCTGAATATTTTTATACTGAAAAAAGTTTTCAAGCGCTTCAGCGGGTTAAAAAATCTGAGCAAGTGTCTTTGTCTTTTTATAATGAAGATATCAAAGACACTAAGTTTGGAACGGTGGGATGTGCCGCTCTTGATAAACATGGAAACTTAGCGGCTGGTACGTCAACAGGTGGCATGACCAATAAGCGCTGGGGACGTATAGGTGATTCGCCAATTATTGGAGCAGGAACCTATGCCAACAACGCCACGTGTGCAGTGTCCTGCACGGGATGGGGAGAATATTTTATAAGAGGTGTAGTAGCATATGATATTTCTGCTTTAATGGATTATAAAGGACTGTCCTTGCGGGATGCTGCAAAAGAAGTCATCCAGAAAAAAATACCTGCTCTTGGGGGTGATGGTGGTGTGATAGCTGTTGATAAACTGGGTAATATGGTTATGGAATTTAATACAGCAGGCATGTTTAGGGCAACCATGAACGACAAAGGCGAATTATATATTGGCATGTACAATGAATAAAAAACCTCCTTATTATGCAGTGATTTTTACTTCAACACATTCTGAATATACGCATGGATATCAAGAAATGGCAGAACAAATGGAATTACTTGCTAAACAACAAAAGGGGTTTTTAGGAATGGAAAGCGCTCGAGACCGCGTTGGCATTACTATCAGTTATTGGGATAGTTTAGATGCCATTAAAAAATGGAAACAACACAGCAGTCATCTTATTGCTCAACAAAAAGGGCGACAAGATTGGTATAATTGGTATGATGTTAAGATTTGTAGGGTTGAACATGAATATTCTTTTGAAAAAAAAGATTCTTAATAAAAAATCATCTTTTTATATAGGTTTTAAGTATATTGTGGTCAGATTTAAACGTATGAATCTTTTCTGTTTTTAAGATTTTCAAGTCCTTTGAAACCCAAATATGGTCCAGGGATAACAGCGGCAAATTATAAAACCACGTTTCCCTAAATCCATTGCCTTTTTTATTAAATGCCTGATTAAAATCTGTTTTAAGTTGTTTTAAATATGAAGACTCATAAGGGGTGTTAAAATCTCCTAGAACAACGGTATTATTCTTTTCCTTTATGGATTGATTTATATAGGTTAATTCCCATTTTCTGGGTACGTCTGGACTTCCTGTAGCATCTACTGCATAAAAATTGATACCTGCTGTTTTAAAGTTTATGACGGTTGTATTGTAGTTTGAAACCTTTTCACTAATAATATCTAAAGGTGTTTTTGAAAAAATAAAGAGTTCTTTGTCAGATTTATAATAATAGTCATTAGAATATTGTTTCTTAAATGACTGTAAATTGTTTTTAGGAGATTCAACCAAAACCAAGACATCAGGAATATTTCCGTTTTCTTTAAAAGCGTCTTCAAAGGTATTATCTCTTGATGCGTTCCAAAAAACCACTTCTAAATCCTGTTTACTGATGGTATCTGGAATATGTATTTTAAAGCTCCTGCTCAACCAGGTTAACAATAACAAAGATGCTATAATCAAATTATATCGTCGCCATTGTTTGGTAAGTACAATTGAAAACAACAAAACCAAAAGAATAATTACGGGCAATGGAAAAGTGTAAAAATACAATGAAGATACGTAATTATGTTCCTTTATCACAAAGTGCAATGCCAACAAACCTAAAATCATTGCAACATTGATAAGCTGCAAAATGATTCTGAAAACCTTAAAAACTATCTTAACGAAAACCCTTTTGCTGCCCACCACGGATGTATTTCAATAATTAATCTACCCGCTTTTACCATGGGATCTGAGTTGGCCAAACTATCGGCCATTTTTAAAGTGGGCACATTATAAATAGTAATGCCTCTTATGTCACCGTTATCACCAAATGGTCCAGAAATATCTGCATACCCCATTTGATACATTTTTGTTAAATGTGCCAAATGCAAGGTTTGAAGGCTATCAGCTTCTGCTTTAGTTTGAGAACGAGTTGGGCCACTTTTCAAAAAAGCCATAAAATACTGTTGCATTAAAATGGTGTCTTTAGTTGTTGCATCAACATAATCAAAGGTTTGAAAACCTTTTGCAGTCAACTCCTCTTTTATTTGTTTTTGTGTTTTTTTAACTTCATTTAATGTCGGTTCAACCGTTTGTTTTGTTTCCTTTTTGCATGAAATCATCACAGCTAATACCAACAAAATTAAATAGACTTTTCTCATTTGTTTAAAAATTTTCAAGAACCTTTGGTTCAGTATTTTAATTATATCAGTGGTAATGCCCATTACCTATCAAACGCCCATTATGGGCTTTCACATCACCAAGTTTTATAAGGATGTTTACTTAATTGTGAATTATAATATTTAATGTCTCCTGTTACTTCTTTGCCCAGCCAACCAGGTTTTTTAAACGATTCATTTTCATGTGCCAATTCTATTTCGGCGATAATCAATCCGTCGTTATCTCCACTAAACACATCCACTTCAAAAACATGTGTACCAACCTTTATTTCAAACCGCTCTTTATCAATAATTCCGGGTTCACAAAGCCCTAAAAGTCCTTCGGCCTCCGTTTTTGAAATTTCCTTTTCCCACTCAAACCGTGTGGTCCCATTGCTATCTGTTTGCCCTTTTACGGTTATAAATCCTTGCTCTCCCTTTAATCGAACCCGCACTGTTCTGTGTTTATTGGTATTTAAAAATCCCTGGATGATTCTTGTGCTTTTAAATGCTTCTTGTTTAAAATCATTTGAAGTTACTAAAAACTTGCGTTCAATTTCTATCATAAACTATTTGATATATTTTGAATCTCGTTGGATGGAATTCGCCCAGATTTATACTCATTGTTAGCCAACCAAACCATGGCGTTAACAATGGCTTTTGGATGAATGGACCGATATTTCTTTAAACTTCCAACCAAAAAAGGATCTACAATACGCATAAATAGCTTTGCTACTTTTTCGCCTAATCGTTTTTCATCTCTAGTTCCTCCAATCAAAGACGGTTGTAAAATATATGTGTTTTTAATGCCAAACCTTAACACGCCCTCTTCCATTCTACCTTTGGTTCTGTTATAAAACAGCTTGCTCTTTTTATCAGCGCCCAATGCCGAAATCACCACAAACGTATCTATGTTTTTCTGAACGCAAAGATTGGCCAATGTAATAGGAATGCCGTAATCAATCTTAAGATACAGTTCCTCATCTGGAGTTTTAGCCTTAGTTGTGCCGATACAGCAATACACTACATCGGCAGAAAATAAATCGATATGCTTTTCCAATTCAAATAAATCTACCAAATGCTCCTCAATTTTGGGATGCGTGATGTTACACGAACTTCTACTGAATAACCGAACGGTTCGATACCTGTTATCTTCTAAAAGTTGTTTTAATAGCAGGTTGCCCGTAAGACCTGTAGCACCAATAATAATTGCTGTTTTTGACATGGCTTTTAATTCTCTTTGATAAAGATATTATATTTTTACAAGATGTCTGAGATTCTGCCCATTAGAAAAATTATTCATGTTGATATGGATGCCTTTTACGCATCTGTAGAGCAATTGGATAACCCAGAACTTAAGGGGAAACCCATTGCTGTTGGCGGAAGCGAAAAACGTGGTGTTGTGAGTGCCGCCAGTTATGAGGCCAGAAAATTTGGCGTAAAAAGTGCCATGAGCGGTATGCAAGCCAAACGTTTGTGTCCAGAATTACTTTTTGTACGGCCTCGTTTTGATAGATATCATGAGATTTCAAAAAAAATAAGACGTATCTTTTTTGATTATACCGATTTGGTTGAGCCATTGTCTTTGGATGAGGCCTATTTAGATGTGACCCAAAATAAAAAAGGAAATCCAAGTGCCTCTTTGATTGCCAAGGAAATTCGTGAGCGCATTTTTAAAGAAGTGGGATTAACGGCTTCAGCAGGAATCTCAATCAACAAATTTATAGCCAAAGTAGCCAGTGATTATAACAAGCCTAACGGACAAAAAACGGTAAATCCTGAAGACGTCATTTCCTTTTTGGAACAACTTGACATCCGAAAATTTTATGGCGTTGGAAAAGTGACCGCTGAAAAAATGTACCAAATGGGCATTTTTACGGGATTGGACTTAAAACAAAAATCCATAGAGTATTTAGAAGAACACTTTGGAAAGTCTGGAAAGTACTATTATTATGTAGTTAGAGGAATCCATAACAGCGAAGTTAAACCCAATAGAATAAGAAAATCATTAGCTGCTGAGCGTACTTTTAATGAAAATCTATCCAGTGAAATTTTTATGTTGGAAAAGTTACAGCAAATTGCCAAAGAGGTTTCCAGACGCTTAACCAAAAGCCGTGTGGCCGGCAAAACCATTACTTTAAAAATCAAGTACAGCGATTTTACTTTACAAACCCGCAGTAAAACGCTTCCTTATTTTGTGAGCGATCACAGTGTGATTCTTGAAACGGCAAAAGATTTATTATATCAAGAAAAATTGAACAATTCCGTACGGTTGCTCGGGATTTCTATTTCAAATTTGAATACAGACAAAACGCCTTCAAACAAAACGCAAACTGAAAAAGAAAAAAGTGTAAGCGTGCAATTGAAGTTTGAGTTTTAAAAAATTTTTGGTTCAATTGAAGTTCTTAAAAAGAAAAAAGTGCTCAAACAGTTTTTTTACTGCATGAGCACTTTTAGTATAAGTTTTATTAATGAAGTTTTAGTCACCAGAAATCTCTCTTACACGTAAGGTGTTTACCATCCCTTTTTCGGCAATTGGCATAGACGCTAAACTAATGACCATATCACCCTTGGTAACATAATTATTGGCTTTTGCTATTCTGTTGATATCACCAACGGTTTCATCGGTTGAAACAAATCTATCATAAAAAAAAGCCTTCACACCCCAAAGTAAACTTAACTGTGTTAAAATACGCCTATTTGATGTAAATACTAAAATATGGCAGGATGGTCTCCATGCTGAAATTTGAAAAGCCGTGTACCCACTATTTGTTAAGGTTGAAATAGCTTTGGCATCAATTTCATTGGCCATATTAGCCGCATGGTAACAAATCGATTTAGTTATATATCTATTGGTTCTTATATGTGGTGGTAATTGTGGCACTTGAATTAACGGTGAATCTTCAACACGTTTTAAAATGTTTGCCATTTGCTTGATGACTTGCACCGGATACTGCCCAACAGATGTTTCTCCTGAGAGCATCACAGCATCGGCTCCATCCATGACAGAGTTGGCAACATCATTAACCTCAGCCCGGGTAGGTGTTAGGCTGGTAATCATGGTTTCCATCATCTGGGTTGCAATAATAACGGGTATTCTTGCTTTCTTGGCCCTCAATACCAATTGCTTTTGGATCAAAGGTACTTCTTCAGCAGGAATTTCTACACCCAAATCTCCTCTGGCAACCATAATACCATCACAATAGGCTACTATTTTATCAATGTTTTCAACGGCTTCTGGTTTTTCAATTTTAGCTATAATGGGGATTTTTTCATCACTATGCTCATTAATTAAATCGCTTAGTTGCATGAGGTCTTCTGCATGACGCACAAATGATAAGGCTATCCAGTCCACTTGTTGTTTAATGGCAAAAATGGCATCCTCAATATCCTTTTCTGTTAATGCTGGCTGTGAAATATTCGTATTAGGTAAGTTTACGCCTTTTTTGGATTTTAGCGGTCCGCCTTGAATTACTTTTGCTTTTACCTCGTTATCTTTATTGGTTGAAACAACTTCAAATATCAATTTACCGTCATCCAAAAGAATGCGTTCCCCTGGCTTAGCATCTTGAGGAAACCGCTCATAAGTCATGTATACACGCTCTTTGGTTCCTTCAAATCGCTTTCCAGTGGCAAATATGATTTCATCTCCCGGTTGAACTACCACCTCTTCTTTCATAACACCCACACGAAGTTTGGGTCCCTGTAGGTCGGCCAATATAGCTGCGTTATAACCGTATTCGTCGTTGAGGTCACGTATCATCTTGATACGCTCTGCTACATCCTTGTAATCGGCGTGTGAAAAATTTATTCTGAAAACATCTACACCTTCATCAAGCATAGCTTTCAAAACTTCTTTTGTACTGGTTGCTGGACCCAAAGTGGCCACTATTTTGGTTTTCTTTCTTTTTGGCATTAGCTAAAAATTAAATTTTCTTTAGATTTTAATTGACTAAGATCAATAGTGTAGGCTGTTGCAATTTGTGGGATACTCAATATTGTATTGATAATACGTCTTTCTTTATTTAGATTGAATTCTTCCTCAATTTTCAATAAATAGTTAACGTGTTTTAGTTCTGGTAATAAATAATATGTTTTTGTAACGGTTTGGTTTGTTTGAAACAAGGATTGTGAACGTTCTTTTTCATAATCATTTGTTTTACAAATATTTGACACCAAATTCCACGTTAAAAATTGCTTCTTGTCTTCCCATTTATAAATGGAATAAGTTGATTTTCCGTTGTTATAATCTAAGTCTTTTTTATTTCTAACCAGATTAATCCCCAAACTTTTATTTAAAAGATATGCCAAACGGTAATCTTCAATGGTGCAATGAATGCCAATTAATGTACAAATCGTCTCTTCAAAAACATCATCAAGGATAAGTTTGTGTACAGCCATAACTTATATAAATCGGTGTAAATATAATATTTAAAAAATTGAAAGTAGTAAGTTTTTATCAATCTTAAAAAGAATTGCTAACTAAAACGTTGTAGTGAATTAGGATTTTTTCAGATATAAAAGTTTATCTGGACATTTTATTTTGAAACACAAAAAAGGCTCGTTTTGATGCCTTTTCCTCAGCTTTTTTCTTTGAAGTGGCTCTCGCTTTTGAAACCACCTTGTTATCAACTGATAATTTTACCGAAAAATGCCTGACCTCATCATTACCAGTATCTTCATACACATGATAGTTAAATGTTTTCTTTTCTTTTTGGCACCATTCTATCAATAGACTTTTGTAACTAATGACCTTGCCTTCTAACTGGGCTATATCAACATACGGAATAATAACGCGCTTGTAAATAAACTTCTCACAGTATTTGAAACCCTTGTCCAAAAAAATGGCACCAACCAAAGCCTCAAACAAATTGCCGTGGATGTTATCGCCAAATTGAGACGAGGCTATTTTGCTTTCTATTAAATTGATGAGGTTTAAATCTTTTCCCAGTTCATTTAAATGTTCCCTGCTGACAATTTTAGATCGCATTTTGGTTAAATAGCCTTCATCCCCACTGGGAACTTCAACATATAAATGGGATGCTATAACGGCACCCAGCATGGCATCACCTAAAAACTCCAAGCGTTCATAATTTATGGCATTCCCTTCGCCATCTTTGATGTTCATGGAGCGATGCGTAAAAGCGGTCCTGTAAATTTGAATGCTTTTGGGCTTAAAGCCCAAGACTTTTTTTAATTGAATAAAAAAATTCCCGTTACCTTTAGAACGGGAATTTAATATGTCTCTAATATGTTTCAATCGGATATTAGTCTAATCTCTTGAATACTACACAAGCATTATGGCCTCCAAATCCAAAGGTATTGCTCATGCCTACTTTAACGTCTCGTTTTTGAGCTTTGTTTAACGTTAAATTTAATTCAGGGTCAATGTTTTCATCAACAGTTGCATGGTTAATTGTTGGAGGAACCATGCCGTGTTCCATGGCCAAAATGACCGATATGGCTTCAATAGCACCTGCAGCACCCAATAAGTGCCCGGTCATTGATTTTGTTGAATTAATATTTATATGCTTTGCATGACTTCCAAAAACTTCTGAAATAGCTTTTAGCTCAGCAACATCCCCTAAAGGTGTGGATGTTCCGTGTGTATTGATATGGTCAACATCTTCTGGTTTTAGCCCAGCATTTTCCAAACAGTTTCTCATAACCGCCATCACACCAATTCCATCAGGATGTGGCGCAGTCATGTGGTAGGCATCAGAAGATAATCCACCACCAATGAACTCTGCGTAAATTTTGGCGCCTCGTTTCTTGGCATGTTCATATTCTTCTAAAACCAATGCACCTGCACCTTCACCCAAAACAAATCCATCTCTGGTCCCATCAAATGGTCGAGAAGCCGTTTCTGGACTTTCGTTTCTGGTTGATAGGGCATGCATGGCATTAAATCCTCCCATACCAGCAATGGTAACCGCCGCTTCGCTTCCACCAGTAACAACTACATCACAATGCCCCAATCGAATAGAGTTTAGGGCATCAAACATAGCGTTTGCTGAAGAAGCACATGCTGAGACCGTGGTATAATTAGGCCCCATAAAACCATGCTTTATGGAAATATTTGCCGGTGCAATATCGGCAATCATCTTTGGGATAAAAAATGGGTTAAACCTAGGAGAGCCATCACCAGCGGCAAAGTTTAAAACTTCTTCTTGAAATGTTTCCAGTCCACCTATTCCTGCTCCCCAAATAACCCCAACTCGCAATTTATTAACTTCGTCAAGATTTAATTTGGCATCTGCAATCGCTTCATCTGCTGCTACCATTGCATATTGCGCAAATTTATCCATCTTGCGTGCCTCTTTTCTATCAAGAAAATTGGTAGCATCAAAGTTTTTAACCTCGCAAGCGAACTTTGTTTTGAACTTTTCGGTATCAAAATAGGTTATAGGTGCAGCTCCACTTTTACCACCAATTAGGCCTTCCCAAAATTCATCTTTGGTATTGCCAATTGGTGTTAAAGCGCCTAATCCTGTAACTACAACTCGCTTTAATTCCATAAAAGTCCTTGCTTATTTTGCAGCCTCTATATAGGATATAGCTTGACCTACAGTTGCGATATTTTCAGCTTGATCATCTGGTATTTGAATGTCAAATTCTTTTTCAAATTCCATGATTAGTTCAACTGTGTCTAATGAGTCCGCTCCTAAATCGTTTGTGAAGCTTGCTTCAGTTACAACTTCGTTCTCATCAACTCCCAATTTGTCTACGATAATCGCTTTTACTCTTGATGCAATGTCTGACATAATCTTTTAATTTTAGGTTTTTAATTAGTTGGCAAAAATAAAAAACTTTATTTTTAAAACACGACTTTAGTTTAAAAATGTGTTTCTAAATTTACCAAAATAGTTTCAAGTATTTGAGATTTACCTTCAAATTGTTAATAATTATTCTTTTTTTTGTTCAACCATTTATCATATCCCTATCTGTTTTACTATGAAACGTGTCATTATTTTTGCTTCTGGTTCTGGATCAAACGCCGAAAACTTAATCACTTTCTTTAAAGATAATGACCAGGTTTCTGATTTTATTGTGTTGACCAACAATCCACAAGCTAAAATTATTGATCGCTGCAAGAGACTCAAAACCAGTTGTTTGTCATTTAACCGAACAGCTTTTTATTCTACCGAAATTATTTTAGACCTATTAAAAAACCATAATCCTGATTTAATTGTGCTTGCTGGGTTTTTATGGAAATTCCCTGAATCCATTCTAAATGCGTTTCCAAAAAAAGTGATTAATATTCACCCAGCGTTATTACCAAAATATGGAGGCAAAGGTATGTATGGTATGCATGTTCATGAAGCTGTTGTGGCCAATAAAGAGGATGAAACAGGTATCACTATTCATTATGTGAACGAACATTATGACGAAGGCGCCATTATTTTTCAAGCAAAATGCAAGATCTCATCCACAGATACGGCCGAAGATGTCGCCAACAAAATCCATGAATTGGAAATGGAGCATTTCCCAAAAGTGGTAAACTCCTTTTTATTCGCAAATGAGTAAAAAAAAGAAAAAATATTATACCGTTTGGAAAGGGCATCATACAGGAGTGTTTGAATCTTGGGATGACTGCAAGGCACAAATCACCAATTTTGATGGTGCCCAATACAAATCGTTTGAAAGTTTTGATGCCGCTAAAAAAGCACTAAAAAGCAACTACAAAGATTATATAGGGAAGACAAAAACCTTTAAAAGCGAACTATCTGAAGAGCGGCTTAAAAAAATAGGACAGCCCAATTATAATTCCATTGCCGTTGATGCGGCCTCAAGTGGTAATCCTGGTAAAATGGAATATCGAGGCGTGGATACCAAGACAAAGAAACAACTCTTTATTCAAGGGCCTTTTGAGGAAGGCACCAATAACATCGGAGAGTTTTTGGCCATTGTGCACGGGTTGGCGCTCCTTAAAAAAAATAACAGCGACAAACTTATTTACACCGACTCAAAAACAGCCATGAGTTGGGTTAAAAAGAAAACTTGCAACACCAAATTGGAGCGAAACGACAAAAACAAACCCCTTTTTGATTTGGTTGACAGAGCTGTTAACTGGCTAAAAACCAACACTTACAAGACTGTCATTGTAAAATGGGAAACCAAAGCCTGGGGAGAAATTCCTGCTGATTTTGGAAGAAAATAATTATTAGGCTTATTTAATTTACTTTTCAGCATTCCACACATTATTGTTTCTATCGATATCTGGTAATTGGTGCTTGGCATCCAGTTCTACATGCTTTATTTTAGAGGTGGTGTTTACATTAAATTGGGCGTCTTTACCAAATTTCCAAACCTCAACCGGCACTTTAAAGTTATGGGGTTTGCCGTTGCTTTCTGTAACCGTTACCAAAATAGGCATTACCATTTGTTGGTTATTGGTTACCGTAATCATGGCACCGTTAGAAACCTTGTCTTGAACATACTCAACTTTAGTAATGGCTTGGTCCAACTGCCAATTGTGGTAATACCAGCCTTGCCAAAACCAGGTTAGATCTTCACCAGAGCCATTGTCCATGCTTCTAAAGAAATCGGCCGGACGCGGATGCTTAAAAGCCCAATTGTGGATGTATTGTCTAAAGGCATAATCAAAGGTATCAGGGTCTAAAATAACCTCTCGCAACAATACCAAACCAAAGGCCGATTTAAAATACGCCAGCGGATGCACATACTTGTAGTCCATATCATCAGCAGGCATCATCAGCGTAGCGTGCTCCTTGCTGTCTTCCATAACTTGAATGATCTCATTGGCAGGATTGCCTTTACCTGGCGCATACTCGCCATCTCTTTTGGGAGCAAACTCACCGTTGTTGTAATCCTCATGCACAAAAATATCAATAAAGGTATTGAAGCCTTCATCCATAAAGGGGTGTCGGCGCTCATCAGACCCCACAATCATAGGAAACCAGGTGTGACCAATTTCATGCGAGGCCAATAAAAACATATCATAGGGTTCGGCTTTCCAGCTATTGAACACAAATCCGGGGTATTCCATGCCTCCAACAGACCCAGCGGCCGAAGTGGCTACCGGATACGGAAATACAAACCAACGTTTAGAGAAATCTTCAACAGAAGCTTTTAGAAATTCGGTAGATCGCGACCAGGCTTTTGGCTCTTTAGTAGAGGCCTCTGGATACACCGATTGCGCCAACGCTGTTTTGCCCTCAGGCAAGTTGATTCTAGCGGCATCCCAGATATAATCAGGCGACATGGCCCAGGCCACATCGCGGGTGTTTTCCATCTTAAAATGCCAAGTGACCGTTCTTGTCTTGTTTTTGGTGACCGGGTTATTAACTTCATTGGCTTTTCTTATAAAAACAGGCGTATCGGATTGGCTTGCTTGTTCTAAACGCTTTAAGGTTTTATCATTTAAAATCTCATTGGCATTCACCAAAGCACCTGCGCCCACCACGACTTGGTTGGCAGGAACCGTTACTTGGTAATCAACGGTTCCATAATCCAAATACATCTCGCCCCCGCCAATAAATGGCAAGGTGTTCCAACCGTAATAATCATCATAGACACACATTCTGGGATACCAATATGAGAATTCAAAAATCTGACCATCATTGGTGTCCATAAAACCAGACCGTCCACCACCACTACTTGGTTGTAATGTATAGGAATATTTAATTGATAACTTGGTTTTTCCTTTAGGCTTTACATAATCTTCCAATCGGATTTGCATGCGTGTGCCTTTTACAACATAAGGAACGGTTACCAATGAATTGTCTTTCAAAACCTTGACACTCTCTATGGTGTATCCTTTTGAATCGTCTTGTGATGCATCTGGATTTCTTAATGTATTGTCTCTGGCCTCTGGCTTTTCGGTGTTTTGGTCCAATTGCAACCAAAGCATATCAAGCTCATCAGGGCTGTTGTTTACATACTCTATGGTAACCGCTCCATCCAATAGATGTGTGTTAACATCAAAATCCGCCTTAATGGTATAATTCGCTTCGTTTTGCCAATACCCCGAGCCTGGTTTGCCACTGGCACTTCTTACAGAATCGCCTTTATAATTATAAAAATCAGTCACGAAAATTTTGGAAGGATCGTATTGGGCATAGACGATGTTAAGTGTTAAAAACAACACGATAACTAGATTGTTGGCTAACCTCATATTTTTTGTAATTAAATAAGATTCCGAAGATAGGTATTCTAAACAAAATCTCTATAAATTGTTTCTTTAGAATTTCGTTAAAAATGCCTTCTTTTTTATTTTTTTTGGTCAATACTAGCATTAGGATTGCTTTATTGGCTTGAATACTAAAATCAAAACAACAACTCTTTTTCTATGTTAAAAACAACTAAAATAAAACCTTATATTTGCACAAAAATTATCAATCCTCTTCATGAGTAAATTAGTCATTGTAGGTACTGTAGCTTTTGATGCTATTGAAACCCCTTTTGGAAAAACCGATAAAATTCTTGGTGGCGCTGCTACCTTCATTGGATTATCAGCCTCGCAGTTTGATATAGACTCTGCAGTTGTATCAGTTGTTGGCGGTGATTTTCCGCAAGAATATTTAGATCTTCTTTCAAGCAAAAACATAGATATTTCAGGTATTGAAATTGTAACCAAAGGGAAGACCTTTTTCTGGAGCGGAAAGTACCACAATGATATGAATACCCGAGATACACTGGTAACTGAGCTTAATACCTTGGCTGATTTTAATCCAGTGGTTCCTGAAAATTACCGTGATGCCGAAGTGGTTATGTTAGGAAATTTACATCCTCTCGTCCAATCAAGCGTGTTGGACCAAATGACCACAAAACCTAAGTTAGTGGTTTTGGACACCATGAATTTTTGGATGGACAGCGCCCTTGACGATTTACATAACGTCATGAAACGTATTGACGTAATTACCATTAATGATGAAGAAGCCAGACAGTTAACAGGCGAATACTCATTGGTTGTAGCCGCCAGAAAAATCCATGAAATGGGACCTAAATATGTGGTCATTAAAAAAGGTGAGCATGGCGCTTTGTTATTTCATAATGATAACGTGTTTTACGCTCCTGCCTTACCTTTAGAAGAAGTATTTGACCCAACAGGAGCTGGTGATACATTTGCAGGAGGATTTGCGGGTTACATTGCAAAAACAGGAGATACCTCATTTGAAAACATGAAAAATGCCGTAATATATGGCTCAACCTTAGCATCGTTTTGTGTTGAGAAATTTGGAACCGAACGCATGAAAACATTATCAAGTGACGATGTGCATAAGCGATTATTGAAATTTAAGAAATTAACACAATTTGAAATTGTCTTAAACGATAATTTGTAATTTTACGTTATGAAAATTAGACATTTGTACATGACCCATAAAAAGCAAATATTAAAAACATATAATATACTCTTAACATGACCCAACGCGCTCAAATAGAGCGCGTTTTTTAGTTAATATTGAAAAGACAACAACCTATAATAACAAAATTTAAATGAGCGATGCTTTAAAACATGAATGCGGAATAGCAGTCATAAGGCTTTTAAAACCATTAGAATTCTACAAGGAAAAATATGGAAGTGCATTTTATGGTGTCAATAAAATGTACTTAATGATGGAAAAGCAGCACAATAGAGGTCAAGATGGCGCTGGTTTTGCAAGTATTAAATTAGATACCAATCCTGGTGAACGTTATATTAGTCGGGTTCGATCAATAGCGCAACAACCCATTCAGGACATTTTTGCTCAAATTAACCAACGTATCAATAAAGAGTTTAATGAAAACCCGGAATATGTAAATGATGTTTCTCTGCAAAAAAAGAACATTCCTTACATTGGTGAGCTTCTTTTAGGGCATGTAAGATATGGCACATTTGGGAAAAACAGTGTAGAAAGCGTACATCCGTTTTTAAGGCAAAACAACTGGCAGCATAGAAATCTCATACTTGCCGGCAATTTTAACATGACCAATGTTAAAGAACTCTTTAAAAATCTGATTGACTTAGGCCAGCATCCAAAAGAATATACTGATACGATTACCATCATGGAAAAAATCGGTCACTTTTTGGATGATGCCGTTAGTAAAATTTACAAAGACTTAAAAAAAGAAGGTTACAATAAAAGAGAGGCTTCACCGCTTATTGCAGAACGCCTAAAGGTGTCAAAAATATTAAAACGAGCTGCCAAAAACTGGGATGGCGGTTATGCTATGGCTGGCCTTATAGGTCATGGTGATGCGTTTGTTTTGCGTGATCCTGCTGGTATTCGTCCGGCTTTTTATTACAAAGATGACGAAGTAGTGGTTGTCGCTTCAGAACGCCCTGTAATTCAAACCGTTTTTAATGTGAAATTTGAAGACATTATAGAATTACCGCCAGGGCATGCTATCATCACCAAAAAATCAGGAAAAACCTCGGTCAAAAAAATATTAGATCCTTTGGAACGCAAAGCTTGTTCCTTTGAGCGCATTTACTTTTCAAGAGGTAGTGATGCCGACATCTATCAAGAGCGTAAAATGCTAGGGCGCTTGTTGATGCCCAAAGTTCTTGACACCATTGATAACGATATCAAAAGTACTGTTTTTTCATACATTCCAAATACTGCTGAAACATCGTTCTTTGGCATGATAGAAACCGTTGAGGACTTTCTTAACAAAAAGAAAACCAAAGCTATTTTAAGTGGCAGCAGAAATTTATCGGCAGAGCGGGTTACCCAGATTTTATCTGAGATGCCGCGTATTGAAAAAATAGCCATTAAAGATGTTAAGTTACGGACCTTTATTACAGAGGACAGCAGTCGTGATGATTTGGTAGCCCATGTTTACGATGTCACTTATGGCGTCATTAAACCGACGGACAATCTTGTTATTATTGATGACAGTATCGTTCGTGGTACCACATTAAAAATGAGTATCATCAAAATGCTGGACAGGTTAAACCCAAAGAAAATAATAGTTGTTTCTTCGGCGCCTCAAATCCGTTATCCGGATTGTTATGGCATTGACATGGCAAACTTAGAAAGTTTAATAGCCTTTAGAGCGGCTTTGGAACTTTTAAAGGAAACCAATCAATATCACATAGTCAAAGAGGTATATGACAAGTGTATAGACCAAACAGAATTAGAAGATAAAGAAGTTAAAAACTTTGTGAGGGAAATTTATGATCCGTTTACCGATGAGCAAATTTCAGATAAAATTTCAGAATTATTGACTAATGAAACCGTAAAAGCTGAAGTAAAAATCATATTCCAGTCGGTTGAAAACCTGCATAAGGCATGCCCAGACCATTTAGGAGATTGGTACTTTACGGGGTATTATCCAACCGTTGGTGGAAACCGGGTTGTGAACAGAGCTTTTATTAACTTTTATGAAGGCAACAAAAAAAGAGCTTATTAATTGTAAATTTTTGATTTTAACTCACTTAATCCAAGAAATACACATTTAATCTAAAATAAATGCTGTTTATCTAAAAAATAAACTTTTTATCCAAAATACATATAAATTGGTCTCACCATAACATAAGTAGGTTAAGTTCATGGTAGATTTGGGGCAAAAAAAGGTGAACAACTGTTCGCCTTTTTTTATGCCCTTTTTATTTTTATACTTCAATCAACTGCCCGTTTTATCAATAAAACCAACCTTTTATTTCGTTTAAGCCAAGATATCAGTAGTTGAACTAAAATATTTTTTCAGTTGTTTATGCCTCCATACATTTGAAGCACCATAACATAAGTAGGTTAAGTTTATGGTAGATTTGGGGCAAAAAGGTGAACTCTCGTTCACCTTTTTCATTTTTAATTCCCATGAGAAAATGACAATCTAACTTTTCATTACAGAGCATAAAAAAAGCAAACCCAAAAAGGTTTGCTTTTTCATTATAAATATATTTTAATATTTATTTTGCTTCTGCGTAACGTCTTTCAACTTCATTCCAGTTAATCACATTAAAAAATGCGTTGATGTAATCTGGACGACGGTTTTGGTAGTTTAAGTAATAGGCGTGTTCCCACACATCAATTCCTAAGATAGGCGTTCCACCGCAAGAAACACCAGGCATTAATGGATTATCTTGGTTTGGTGTTGAGCAAATTTCAACCTTACCTCCTTTGTGAACGCATAACCAAGCCCAACCAGAACCAAAACGAGTAGCGGCAGCCTTACTAAAAGCATCTTTAAAAGCATCTACTGAACCGTATGCTGCAATGATAGCTTCTTTTAATTCACCGGATAAATACCCTTTACCTTCTGGGTTCATTACCTCCCAATACAAGCAGTGATTGTAAAATCCACCTCCATTGTTTCTTACCGCCATATTATTCATATCCAAAGTAGCAAGAATATCTTCAATGGATTTATTTTCCATATCGGTTCCAGCTATTGCGGCGTTTAAATTGTTTGTATATCCTTGATGGTGTTTTGTATGGTGTATTTCCATTGTACGTGCATCAATATGAGGCTCTAAAGCATCATACGCATATCCTAATTTCGGTAATTCGAAAGCCATAATTATTTTGTTTTAATGTATTAATATTTTATTTCATTCAAATTTACGCATTTACATACAAAACACTTCAATTAAAAATAATTAATTGTTATCAACTCATTGATAGTTTTTATCTTGTATGCAAATTCATTGAATATGCAAAATGGCCATTCTTTTACAGTTTATAATGCATCTGCAGGAAGCGGAAAAACCTACTCGCTTGTAAAAGAATACCTTAAAATTTTATTTAAGTCAGAAAGAAAAGAACCATTTAAACATATCCTGGCCATTACATTTACCAATAAAGCGGTTGCAGAAATGAAGGACCGCATAATTGAGACTTTAAAGTTGTTTTCAAACGAACGGATTTTAAAAGATTCCAATAGCATGTTTGAAGCTATTTGTGATGAGTTACAAATTGATGCAAGTACGCTTCATTTAAAATCTAAAAAACTTTTAGACACCATCATTCATAATTATGCGGCTTTTGATGTGTCTACTATTGATGGGTTTACCCACAAAATCATCAGGACTTTTGCACACGATTTAAAAATCCCTTTAAATTTTGAGGTTGAACTGGATCAGGATTCCCTTTTAAGTGAAGCGGTTGACAGCTTGATTTCAAAAGCTGGTACCGAAAAAAAACTAACCAAAGTACTGGTGGATTTTGCCATTGAAAAAGCGGATGATGATAAAAGCTGGGATGTTTCATATGATTTTAATAAGATTGCCAAACTATTGGTTAATGAAAACGACATTCCGTTTATTGAAACCCTTAAAGACAAAACCATAGATGATTTTAACGTCCTTAAATCGCAACTAAAAACACAGATAAAACAAACTGAAAACAATATTGTTGAAGTTGCAAAAGGTGTGTTAAGCTTAATTGACGAGTGTGGGTTGGAGTTTAATGATTTTTCTAGCGGTTACTTGCCTAAACATTTTAAAAATTTAGCTGATAGTAATTATGATTTGAACTTTGGCGCAAAATGGCAAACGGATTTAACCGAAAACAGTCCATTGTACCCAAAACGGATTACACAAAATATAGCTGAAACCATCGATGAAATCCAACCTCAGCTAGTTGAAGCTTTTAATACAACAAAAAAGGCCGTTTTTCAACTTAAATTTTTAAAATCATGCTATAAAAATATAACCCCGCTATCTGTTTTAAATGCCATAAATAAAGAACTTCAAGCATTAAAGGATGACCAAAACAAAATGCTTATTTCTGAATTTAACAGTATTATAAGCAACGAAATCAAAAACCAACCAACACCATTTATTTACGAACGTATTGGTGAAAAATTCAAACATTATTTTATTGATGAATTCCAGGACACCTCGGTATTGCAGTGGAACAATTTAATGCCGCTCATAGACAACTCCCTTTCAGCAGAACACGGCAGTGCCTTATTGGTTGGTGATGCCAAACAAGCCATTTACCGTTGGCGGGGCGGACGGGCAGAACAGTTTATTGGTTTGTTCAATAAAACCAATAACCCGTTTCAAATAGAACAACATGTTGAAACCCTACCAAAAAATTACAGAAGTTTTCAGGAAATTGTAAGTTTCAACAATGGCTTTTTTAAATTTTTGTCATCACAGGTTTTCAGTGATAAAACCCATGAATTGCTCTATCAAAATTCATATCAAAACACATCTATAGAACTTAATGGCTATGTGAATCTTACTTTTTTGGATATTGACAAAGATGATGACCGTGATGAGTTATATACATCAAAAGTTTTGGAAACCATTAACGCTTGCCTTGAAAACAATTTTTCACTAGGGGACATCTGTGTTTTAGTGAGAAAGAAAAAAGAGGGTGTTGCCATTGCCAATTATTTAAGCCAAGAAGGTATTCCCATCATTTCCTCTGAAACCTTATTGATTTACAATGCGCCCGAAGTTGCCTTTATAAATGATATGCTGACCTTATTGATTCAACCAAAAAACAATGATGTAAAAATTCGTGTGCTGGATTATTTGGCTCACAAGTTTGGTGTTGATGATAAACATGCTTTTTTTAGCAACCACATTCATTTACCAACTAACCAGTTTTTTAAAAGCCTTGAGGGTTTTGGTGTATTTATAAATAGCCATTCCCTGTTACAATTATCTCTTTATGATTTAACCGAAACCATTGTGAGATGCTTTAATCTTGTAAAACAGTCTAATGCTTATGTTCAGTTTTATTTAGATATTGTTTTAGATTATACCCAGAAAAAGGGGTCAGATATTTCAGGGTTTTTAAGTTACTTTGAAAAGAAAAAAGACAGTTTAAGCATTGTGTCTCCAACAGGACAAAATGCTGTTCAAATCATGACCATTCATAAATCAAAAGGGTTGGAATTCCCTGTTGTTATTTTTCCTTATGCTGATTTGGATATTTACTTTGAAAAAGAACCCAAAGCGTGGTTCCCTTTAGAAGAGGATACGTTTAACGGATTTTCCCATACACTTTTAAATTACAATAAGGATTTTGAGCATTATGGAGCAAATGGGTTGAACATTTTTAATGTACACGAATCTGAAAAAGAACTGGACAACATCAACTTGTTATATGTAGCATTAACGCGTGCCATTGAGCAGTTGCATATCATTTCAAAAAAAGATATTTCTACCAAAAACGAAGTAAACAATAAGCGGTTTTCCGGATTGTTTATTAATTACCTGATGCATTTAGGGTTATGGAATGATTCCAATCTAAGTTATAGCTTTGGTAACCCAGAAAAATCTTCTACAGATTCTTTAAGGAAATCAGCTTTGAAGGAACTGGAATTTATATCATCTGCCAAAGAAGATCACAATATACGTATCGTGACTAGTTCTGGCTATCTGTGGGATTCGCATCAAGAACAAGCTATAGAAAAAGGAAATCTTATACATAACATGCTATCTAAAATCAAAACAAAAGATGATGTGGATTTTGTTGTAAATGATTTTATCATGTCATCCATGATAACCAAAGAACAAGCGGGAAGCCTAAAAAAAACGATTTTTGAAATCATTGACCATCCCAAACTCACTGCTTGCTTTAGTTCGGAGAATACCATTTATAACGAAAGGGATATTATAACCAAACAAGGTCATGTTTTAAGGCCGGATAGAGTTATTATAAACTCTAATAACGAAGCTATTATAGTTGATTACAAAACAGGTCAGGAAGATAAAAGCCACGTACAACAAGTTATAACGTATCAAGATGTTTTGGAAGACATGAACTTTAGCGTTATTAAAAAAATTCTTGTCTATATAGATAAAACCATTCACGTAAAAGAAGTTTAACTTTGTAAAAAATTAACAGGATTATGTACAGTAAACTAAAACAACATTTACAGCAAGAACTTCAGGAAATAAAAGATAACGGGCTTTATAAAACAGAACGGATTATCACGTCTGCCCAAGGTGCAGAGATTACTTTAAATACAGGCGAAACCGTTTTAAACTTTTGTGCCAACAATTATTTAGGATTGTCATCTCACCCAGATGTTATTCAAGCGGCCAAAGACACCATGGATACACATGGGTTTGGCATGTCTTCAGTGCGTTTTATTTGCGGAACCCAAGATATCCATAAAGAACTGGAGCAAAAAATAGCAGATTTTTACCAAACAGAAGACACTATATTGTATGCAGCGGCTTTTGATGCCAATGGCGGGGTTTTTGAACCTTTATTTGGTCCCGAGGATGCCATTATCTCAGATTCTTTAAATCACGCCTCAATTATTGATGGTGTTCGTCTATGCAAAGCCGCCAGATACCGGTATGAAAACAGTAATATGACAGATTTGGAAAAGCAACTTATCGCAGCAAATGAAAATGGCGCCCGTTTTAAGATTATTGTAACCGATGGTGTATTTTCAATGGATGGTTTGGTTGCTCCCTTAGATAAAATCTGTGATCTAGCAGAACAATATGATGCCTTGGTCATGATAGATGAATGCCATGCTGCCGGATTTATAGGCAAAACAGGCAGAGGGACCCTTGAGGAAAAAGGCGTTATGGGAAGAATTGATATCATTACAGGAACTTTAGGAAAGGCCTTAGGCGGTGCAATGGGTGGTTATACAACCGGCAAAAAAGAAATTATTGATATGTTGCGCCAGCGTTCTAGGCCATATTTATTCTCAAATTCTTTGGCTCCAGCTATTGTTGGTGCTTCTATAAAGGTTTTTGATATGTTGAGCAACGACACAAAATTGAGAGATACTTTAGAATGGAACACAAATTATTTCAAAAAAGGCATGAAAGATGCCGGTTTTGATATCATTGATGGTGATTCTGCCATCGTTCCAGTCATGTTATACGATGCAAAACTGTCCCAAACCATGGCCAATATGCTTTTAAAAGAGGGCATTTACGTAATTGGGTTCTTTTTTCCTGTTGTTCCAAAAGAAAAAGCAAGAATAAGAGTACAATTGTCTTCTGCCCATACAAAAGCGCATCTAGATAAGGCTATTCTTGCATTTACAAAAGTTGGCAAATCACTAAATGTTATCTAAAAACAGCTCTGAACCATTGATAATTAAAGAAAATCATCATTTTTTTATATATTTGTCTTTGTTAATAAAATTTAACAACTTACTTTTGTTTACAATTAACACTTAAAAATTAAACTTTTGAATATGAAAAATCTTAGCAGATTATTGTTCGCTATGTTGCTTGTACTTGGTTATAGCAACGCTAATGCGCAAGACAAAAACAACCCATGGCAAATTACTATTGGGGCAAACGCAGTTGATTTCTATCCTACTGGAGAAAATGCTCCTCTAGGTGACATTTTTAGTGAATACTTCAATGTAAGTGACCACTGGAATATTTTACCATCATTATCATCAATCTCAGTATCAAAGTATTTAAGTGATGGATTCTCTTTTGGAGTAGCTGGATCTATAAATAAAATAACTAAATGGGGAGATGCTTCAGTTAATGATTTATCTTATTATGGCATTGACGGAACCATTAAGTATAGCCTTGGTGAATTATTAAACTCTAGCGTTATTGAGCCTTACCTAGGCGTTGGTGGAGGTTACACTTGGGTAGATGAAATTGGTGCTGGAACATTAAACGGAACTGTAGGATTTAACATTTGGGTGAGTGATAACGTAGGTTTCACTATTCAATCAGCATATAAACATTCTTTTGAAGATTACTTAAATACACATTTCCAACACACAGCTGGTGTTTCTATCAAATTTGGTGGAACTGACACTGACGGTGATGGTATCTATGACAAAGATGATGCTTGTCCAGACGTTGCTGGTTTAGCAGCATTCAATGGTTGTCCTGATACTGACGGTGATGGTATTGAAGACAGTAAAGATTCTTGTCCAAACGAAGCTGGTTTAGCTGAGTTTAACGGTTGCCCTGACACTGACGGTGACGGCGTTGCTGATAAAGACGATGCTTGCCCAACTGTAGCTGGTTTAAAAGCCTTAGCTGGTTGTCCAGATGCTGATGGTGATGGTGTTAAAGATTCAGATGACAAATGTCCTAACACTGCTGGTCCTGCTGCAAATCAAGGTTGCCCTTGGCCAGACACTGACGGTGATGGTGTTTTAGACAAAGACGATAAATGTCCAGATGTTAAAGGTACTGTTGCCAACAACGGATGTCCTGAAGTATCTGCAGAAGTTCAAAAAACATTAAATGAATATGCTAAAACAATTTTATTTGATACTGGTAAATCAAGTATCAAAAAACAATCTGCAGCTGTCTTAGGTGATATCATCAAAATTCTTAAAGAATACCCAACAGCTAAATTTACTGTTGAAGGACACACTGATAGCGTAGGTAGCGAAGCTTTAAATCAAAAATTATCTGATGCTAGAGCTAATGCTGTAAAACAATACTTAATTGAAAACGGTATTGATGCCTTTAGATTATCTGCTCTTGGTTATGGTGAATCTAAACCAATTGACACAAATGCTACTGCCAAAGGTAGAGCTAACAACAGACGTGTTGAAATTAACTTAGCTAAATAAATTAGTTAACAAATAATATGTTTAAAAACGCTTCGGATATCCCGAAGCGTTTTTTATTTTTATGTAATGGCTAATTTTATTTTTGATGTCCTAAAAGATTTGCAAAACAAAAACGCAGATCTATCTTCAATCACTTTTATTTTACCCAGTAAAAGAGCGGGGTTGTTTTTACAACACCAACTATCTTTTGTGGTTAAAGAAACCATGTTCTTGCCCAAGATCTGGAGTATTGAGGAATTTGTTGAAGAGCTCTCTCAGCTTAAAACCATTTCAAACACAGAACTCCTCTTTGAATTTTATAGCACTTATAGCAACCTCACTAAAAAAGATGACGTTGAACCTTTTGATTCATTTTCAAAATGGGCACAAATACTCCTTCAAGATTTTAATGAGATTGATCGCTATCGCATTCCACAAGATCACATATTCAATTATTTAAGTGCCATTAAAGAAACTGAAAACCTACATTGGTCACTTGAAGAAAACCAAACAGATTTTATTAAAAAATATTTAGCGTTTTGGAATAAACTCCACACCTACTATAGCCATTTCACAGAAGTATTATTATCAAGAAAATCAGGGTACCAAGGCCTCATTTACAGAGAGGCCGTTGAAAATCTAGAAAGCTATATTCAAAACAGTCAAGATATTAGACATGTTTTTTTAGGATTTAACGCCCTTAATACATGTGAAGAAACTATTATCCAAGAATTATTGCAAAATGGTCTGGCTGATATTTATTGGGATATTGATGAGGTGTTTTTAAACAATCCCATTCATGATGCAGGTTTGTTTACAAGAGCCCACAAAAAAAATTGGAGTTATTTTAAAAACAATCCGTTTAACTGGATAACAAATAATTATTCAAAAGACAAAAACATATCCGTTTATGGGATTCCCAAAAATATTGGTCAGGCCAAATTTATTGGTACGCTACTCAATCAATTGAAAACAGAAAATACATCATTAAGTAATACCGCTGTTGTATTGGGAGATGAAACCTTATTGATTCCTGTTTTAAATTCTTTGCCACCTAACGTAGATGCCTTAAATATAACCATGGGGTTTCCGCTAAAATCAATCCCTTTAGCTTCCTTGTTTGAGTACTTATTCCACATTCATAAAACAGATAGCCAATCATTCTATTATAAAGACATTATTAACCTGGTGTCACATCCTTTTATCAGGCCTTTGTTTTATGCAAATGACTCGGATTACGCATCAAAACTCATTCAAACTATAGAAGAAAACAACCTGATTTATATATCGGGCCAACGTATAAAAGAAATAACAGATTCAACCAATACTGATTTAATAGATACGTTGTTGGAAAGCTGGGATTCTATTGATTTTGCGTTAAAAAAATGTTCCCAACTTATCCTGATTATCAAATCTCATTTAGATAAAAACAAATTAGCTAATGTTTTGTCCTTGGAATACTTGTTCCGTTTTAATGAGTTGTTTAATGAGCTTTCCCGGTTAAACTCCAGCTACAACCACATCAAGGATGTTTCAACGCTGTACAGTATTTACAAAGAATTATTGAGTTCTGAAACCTTGGATTTTAAGGGAGAACCCCTAGAAGGTTTGCAAATTATGGGTATGTTGGAATCACGTGTGCTGGATTTTGAAACCGTTATTATTTCCTCGGTTAATGAAGGCATCCTTCCGGCAGGAAAAAGCAATAATTCGTTTATTCCATTTGATGTTAAATTAGAGAACAACCTGCCCACATACAAAGAAAAAGATGCTGTTTACACCTATCATTTTTACCGATTGTTACAACGTGCAAAAAACATCCATCTCTTATACAATACAGAAGCCGATGTGCTAACTGGTGGAGAAAAAAGTAGATTCATTACACAATTAGAAATTGAAGGAATCCACAATATCTCGCATCAAATTATTACACCAAAAGTTCCAAGTATCAATCCTGTTTTAAAGGTCTTTGAAAAAACACCTTTGGTTTTAGATGCTTTAAAAGCCATTGCTGAAAAAGGGTTTTCTCCATCATCACTTACAAACTATATACGAAACCCTATTGATTTTTATTACCAAAAAGTTTTAAAGATTAAAGAGTATGATAATGTTGAAGAAACCGTTGCGGCCAATACCTTAGGGACCGTAATACACAATACACTTGAGGATTTTTATAAAACTCACATTGGACGCTTTTTGAGTATTGAGGATATCAACAACATGAAACCGCTCATCACAAAAACAGTCGCCCTTCATTTTAAAGATGTTTATAAAGAAGGTGATATCACCAAAGGAAAAAACTTAATTGTATTTGAAATTGCAAAACGTTATGTGTCCAACTTCTTAGATTTAGAAATAAACGATTTAAAACAAGGAAACACCATAAAAATCATAGGTATTGAAACCGAAGCAAATGCAGTAATTGATTTTCCTGAACTTGATTTCCACATTAAAATTATTGGTAAAATTGATAGAATTGACGAATATAATGGTGTAACCAGAATTATAGATTATAAATCTGGAAACGTAGGGCAAGGAGATGTAGAGATAGTAAACTGGGAGGATATTACAACCGATTATAAAAAGTACAGCAAACCGTTTCAAATACTTACTTATGCCTACATGATGCAGTTTTCTGGCAAGTTGAAATTCCCTATTGAAGCTGGTATTATATCCTTTAAAAACTTGAAATCAGGATTTTTGAAATTTGCAACAAAAGACCGGGTTGGTGCTTATGCCAAAAAGGATACTTTAATTACCGATGAAACATTGGAGCATTTTAAGGTTGAATTAAAAAGCCTTATTTTAGAAATCTGCAATCCAGACGTTCCGTTTACTGAAAAAGAAATCTAAACTATGACTCAAGGAGAAACCATTATTCAAGGCAAGCACGAAAAACCAATTCTAATTGACTATCATTATTTGGAAAATGGGCAGTTAAAACCCATTATCATATTTTGTCACGGCTACAAAGGATTTAAGGATTGGGGCGCCTGGCATTTAATGGCTGAAGCATTTGCAAAAGCTGGTTTTTTCTTTGTGAAATTTAATTTTTCCTATAATGGTGGCACCATGGAACAACCTATTGATTTTCCAGATTTAGAGGCGTTTGGAAACAATAATTACAGCATCGAGCTTGATGATTTAAATAGTGTTATTGATTGGGTTTGTTCAAATTCTGAAATTAAAAATGAAAGCAATAGAAACGACATTTCATTAATGGGCCATAGCAGAGGTGGTGGTATTGTATCGATTAAAGCAGAAGAAGATTCCCGTATAAAAAATGTGATAAGCTTGGCAGGCGTGAGCGACTATAAATCCAGATTTCCTAGTGGTGAAGCTTTTGAAAATTGGAAAAAAGACGGTGTTTACTTTGTAGAAAATGGTAGAACCAAACAGCAAATGCCCCATTATTTTCAATTTTATACCAATTTTATTGAAAACGAAGAGCGTTTGACCATAAACCGAGCGGTTAAAAACCTAAAGATTCCTCATTTAATCATCCACGGAGATGCCGATACCAGTGTTTCTATAGAGGAAGCTAAAAAACTTCACGCATGGAACCCAAAAAGCACGTTGCAAATCATTGAAGGCGCCAATCATGTGTTTGGAGCTTCCCACCCTTGGAAACAGAACGATTTGCCCAATGACCTAAAACTTGCCATCAATACAATTATTACATTTTTAAATAAGTAACTTGGTTCTAAACGGCTTGCCTAAATTGGTTGATTTTTTCGATAAGCAAATCAAATTTTACAGGTTTTGTCATGTAGTCGTTCATTCCCAAATCAAATACTTTTTGTCTTGTTTTATCCATAGTATCCGCTGTAACGGCAATAATTGGCAGATTGATCAATTGTTCACCTATTTCGCCGCTTCTAATAATTTTAGTGGCCTCAAAACCATCCATAACGGGCATTTGTAAATCCATAAGTATCAGATGGTATTTAGCCTTTTTTAACGCCTCAATAGATTCGGCCCCGTTATTTACAACTTCAAACGTAATATTGTCGCCCTTACTCAATAGTTTTTTCATAATCATTTGGTTCATTACGTTATCTTCTACTACCAAAATATTAACTGTATTGCGTATTGATTTCTCTTTACTTTCGTTATTTATTTCGGATGACTTATTTATAATCGCTTTCATGGGCAATTCTAAAGTCACTTGGGTACCTTCTCCCTTAATACTATCTATTCGGATTTTGCCATTAAACAGATTTACCAAATGGTTTACTATGTTTAATCCCAAACCAACGCCACCAAATCGCCTTTTGTTATCCAATCGCATTTGGCTGAAACTATCAAACACATGCTCTTTCCTTTTGGTATCCATGCCAACACCCGTATCTGAAATTATAAAACTAAACAGATACTTATCATCCGGTAACAATTCCCAATTTGCCTTAAAACAAATGTGACCGTGTGTTGTGAATTTTACAGCATTGCTGAGTATATTGTTGATAATCTGCTGAAACCTATCGGCATCGCCACATGCATTCTTGGGGAAATCTTGAGATATCTCCAATTGATAGGCCAATCCTTTATTTTGGGCTTGTGCTTCCCAATTATTGCTGATTTGCGTTAATGACAAAAATGGGTTGAAAGCCTCTTCTCTTAATATTAACTGGTTTTTTTCAATTTTTTCATAATCCAAAATGTCATTTACGCTGCTCAATAAGCTTAAGGACGCATGTTTGATAAGTTCGTAATTCTTTTTATCCTCAACCGTTTTTAATGAAGCCAGTTGTTCTTCGGCAATTCCCATAATGGCATTGATGGGCGTTCTTAGCTCATGGCTCATATTAGACATAAAATAACTCTTTAGCTCGCTAATCTCCTGAGATTTCTTTAAGGCTTGCTCTTGTGACAATTCCTTTTCTTCTCGTAACTTTCTAATTAAATTGGTCATGGAAAGAGATAAAAATATAACCTCAAATCCTGATCCAAACTTGGCGCTGTTGAGTGTTACAAAATTGTTGGGGAGCATGCTCAAATTGTTCATCACAAATCCCAGTAAGCCTATTACCAAAAACAGAATTCCGAAGGAAAAATAAGTGTCAACTGGAATACGTTTTACATACATAATGCCCAAAGCCGTCAAAATCAATAGTAAGCTCAATAACCCATTTACATTGCTCAACGGATAAGACAATTCCATTGTTTGTGGACTAATAAGCACCATGATAAACAAAACGACCAAACAACCATATATAAACTGAAAACCATAGTGGACTACCCGCAACCTTTCTTTAATCTTTAAAAAGCTTGCGCAATATTTCAATAAGAAAAAATTTGACAATAAGGCCGTTATCAAAACCGCTTTACTATTTAAAAAACCTCTTGGTAGAATATATTCAAAAATCAAACCGTCCAACGAAGCTTGTAATAGAGCTATTGAAAACACATATAAGCTGTAATATAGAAACGTTTTTTCTAACAAGCTACTGTAAAAAAACAAATAGATGAATCCTGCCAATAGCAAGAGACCGTAAAAAATCCCTAAGAAAAGTTGTTGCTGATTGTTAACCAATAAAAACTCACTTTCAGTATATAAATTAAGTGGTAGATTAATGGTCTCTCCATCACTTTTTAAATGCAGATAAAACGTGCTTGAACTTTTAGCAGACAATTTTATTTTGAAAACTGAAGCACGATGGCTGACTTGACGCTCATTGAACGGGATTTGATCACCACTTTTATAATGTTTAATATCTCCGTTTGTTATTTGATACAAGTCAACCTCATCTGTTATGGGGCGAGCTGTTTGCAAAAAATATGTTTTAGTCTCGTCATCTGTGTTTTCTAACAAAAACCGCATCCAAAAATGACTGGACGTAAACCCAACACTTTGGTTTTCTGATTGCAGCGGTTTAAATTGCAATACGGAATCTTGTATAACCTTATTGATTGCATACCGTTCATGGCCTCCATTGGCAAATTCTGCATACTCATAAAGTTGTCCTTTACTATGCTTATAATTAAATGGTGTGGTTTGCGCTTTTAATCCTAGTACTAAGCAAAGCGCGGCGGCTATTGTAACTAATTTTTTCATGGCTTTGGGAGTTAGAAAAATATAAACGGAAACCAATAAAAAAGGGTTTTGAAAGTGTGAAGTTTTTAGATAAAATGATTGGTTTTATCTATAAAATACTGATTTTAAACAAAAAAAGGCAATGTTAAAACATTGCCTTTTTTGATAAAAGTGGAGAAGATGGGGCTCGAACCCACGACCTCTTGGCTGCCAGCCAAGCGCTCTAGCCAACTGAGCTACATCCCCAAAATATTTATTTCAATCCGCTTAAAACCAATACCGGAATATCGCTTGAGAAATCTTTTTTCAAAATTACATTTTTTTCCCATTTTTTCATGAAAAATCCTCTTTTTCGTCGAACGACACATAACATATCTGGATTGTGGGATTCATAATGTCTCAAAACTCCTTGAAAGGTTGTTGCGTTTTCTGTTTCAGTAATGTTATCAACCAATTGTGACAGCTCGTCGTTAACATCAAAATCACCTTCATTGTGATACGGTGTCTTAACCAATAACAAATCTACAACGGGTTTAAAATGGTCTTTAAAAAACTTAAGCGGCTCCAACACATTCTCTTTTTTAATGATTGCCGATTTTACAGCCATTAAAATATGCTTAACCGGTTTAAAAACATAGCCTTCTGGAACAATTAACGTTGCCGGTCCATTCATTTGTTTTATGATTTTACCGGACGTTTCTCCTAAAAACACTTCGTCATTAACAGAATTTGTTCTAGGCTCTATCATGATCAAATCTATATTGGCTATTTTACAAACCAACTCCAAGGTATTTATTATTTTCCCCTTTAATGCTTTAGTAATGACCTCAACATTCTTAGTGTCAATTTTAGAAACAAGATCATTTAAAAACTCCTTACTTTCGCGTTCTAAAATTTGATCTAAATTAACCATTGTGCCAGCCTTGCTGTATACTTTATAAACATGCACAACATAAAGCTTTGCCCCAAAAGATTCGGCAAAATCTACCGCATATTGCAAATGGCTAATGGTGTTTGGGGACGTTCCAACTGGTACTAAAATGTTTTTCATGAGTGACCGTTTAAAAACTAAATTTACAACAAAATGTGGTGCAAAATTAAACATAAAATTGATTTGAAATAGATCTCTTAAAAATATTCATGTTTTTTTACATCCATTTGGTTAGATTCGCTTAAAAAATAAAAAGAAGCAAAAGTTTTCCGATCTTTGAAACTAAAGATGTAAGGCTATAATTTCAAAAATAAAGTGAACATGCTTTTATTGTCTCTTGAAGGAATCTTGTGAATTCAGATATTAGCTTCAAACATATAAACAAGCTAGCTATTCCGGCTTTAATTTCCGGAATATCGGAACCTATACTATCGTTAACTGATGCCGCAATCGTTGGGAACATACCTGTTCATGCTACAGAATCTTTGGCTGCTGTTGGAATAGTAAGTACGTTTTTGTCCATGCTTATTTGGGTATTGGGGCAGACCCGCAGTGCTATTTCGTCTATCGTTTCACAATATTTGGGTGCCAATCAATTAGAAAAAATAAAAAATCTTCCTGCCCAGGCCATTTTTATAATAACCTCTATCAGTGTTTTCATCATTCTGTTTACCTATCCTTTTGCGAGGTCCATTTTTAAACTTTATAATGCTTCTAACTTAATTTTAGACTACAGTGTTTTATACTACAAGATCCGTGTGTTCGGGTTTCCATTCACACTTTTTACCATAGCTGTTTTTGGTGCTTTTAGAGGATTGCAAAACACTTTTTACCCAATGGTCATAGCCATTTTAGGTGCTTTAATAAACATTGTTTTGGATATTGTTTTGGTTTATGGCATTCATGGTCTTATTGAGCCTATGAATATTGAAGGAGCCGCTTATGCCAGTGTCATTTCCCAATTAATCATGGCCTTGTGCGCTGCCTATTTTTTACTTAAAAAAACCGTAATTCCGTTAAAGGTTAGCTTTCCTTTTAATACAGAAATCAAGCGCTTTGTTTTAATGATTTTAAATCTTTTTGTTAGAACTGTCGCATTAAATGTTACCTTATATTTTGCAAGTGCATTTGCCACAAGTTATGGTGCCGAATACATTGCGGCATATACCATAGCCATTAATTTGTGGTTTTTGGGTGCTTTTATTATCGATGGTTATGCCAGTGCCGGAAATATTTTATCTGGTAAATTTTTGGGAGCTCAAGCATACCAACTGCTAATCCAACTAAGCAATCAGCTCATTAAATACGGAATCATTGTTGGCATTATTACGGCTGTCATTGGAGCGGTTTTTTATGTTCCTATTGGACATATTTTTACTTCAGACCCCAAAGTGCTCACCGTTTTTTACAATGTTTTTTGGATTGTCTTGCTCATGCAACCCCTTTGTGCCCTAGCCTTTATTTTTGATGGCATGTTTAAAGGAATGGGTAAAATGAAATATCTAAGAAACGTCTTATTGTTTTCAACATTTATGGTGTTTGTCCCTCTATTGTTTTGGTTAGATTCACTCCATTACAAACTTTACGCTATTTTTATAGCGTTAACCGTTTGGATACTTGCAAGAGGCGTTCCTTTAATAATAAAATTTAGGCGCCTATTTTTACCTCTTATTTAAAACACCTAACTTTGAATTTAATTTTTTAATTTAAAATGTTGTTAACCGCTCTAATACAAGACATTAATATTGAAGAAAAAATTAAAACTGCACCTGATTCCAATTATGAAATAGGTGTTTTTATTGGCTCCATGCTGCCTTTTGTTGTATTGGTGGCTCTGGCTTATTTACTATACAGATATAACAAAAAAAGACTAAATAAAGACTCATGAATATTTTAAGATTTTTTAGCGGAAATGGCTTATTTCTTTTATTGGGCTTAGTACTAATAATAATCTATTTTGTAAACAGAAGAAAAAGAAGATAGTATCTTTGCACTGTAAATAATTTTACTAATGAGCAATATTCGCATCACAAAACAATTTTCTTTTGAAACAGGCCATGCCCTTTACGGATATGATGGTAAGTGTAAAAATGTACACGGCCATAGCTATAAATTATCAGTTACCGTTATAGGAAAACCAATTACTGATAATACTAATGTAAAATTTGGGATGGTCATAGATTTTGGTGATTTAAAAAAAATAGTGAAAGAGGAAATTGTAAATGTGTTTGATCACGCTACGGTATTCAACAAAAACACACCACACGTTGAACTGGCCAAAGAACTGGAAGATCGTGGCCATAATGTGTTGCTTGTTGATTACCAACCAACCAGTGAGATGATGGTTATTGATTTTTCTAAAAAAATAAAAAGTCGTTTACCAAATCACATCAAGCTCCATTCTTTAAAACTACAAGAAACCGATACCTCTTTTGCAGAATGGTACGCCAGTGATAATGACTGATCCAAACCACATATCCATACCAAAAGGAGGAAAAATTTATTTTGCCTCAGATAACCATTTAGGGGCGCCAACCAACGAAGACTCGTTACCTCGCGAAAAAAAATTTGTAACTTGGTTAGATGACGTAAAAAAAGATGCTGCTGCTATTTTTTTATTAGGCGACTTGTTTGATTTCTGGTTTGAATACAAAACGGTCGTCCCAAAAGGTTTTACCCGTACACTTGGTAAATTAGCTGAAATATCAGATGCCGGAATACCCATTTATTACTTTGTTGGCAACCATGATTTATGGATGGCTAATTATTTTAACAAGGAGTTGAATATTCCTGTGTTTCACAGACCACAAGAGTTTACACTTAACAACAAAACGTTTTTTATTGGCCATGGTGATGGCTTAGGTCCCGGTGATAAAGGTTACAAACGCATGAAAAAAGTGTTTACCAATCCATTTTTTAAATGGTTGTTTAGGTGGTTGCACCCTGATATTGGCGTTCGTATTGCACAGTATTTATCGGTAAAAAACAAATTGATTTCTGGTGAAGAAGATGCTCAGTTTCTTGGTGAAGACAATGAATGGTTGGCACTGTACAGCAAGAAAAAATTAGCCGAAAAACACCGTGATTATTTTGTGTTTGGCCACAGACATTTGCCTTTGGAAATTCAACTCAACAAAACCTCAAAATACATTAATCTTGGTGATTGGATAACACATTACACCTATGGCGTTTTTGATGGAGAAACCTTTGAGTTAAAAACGTATTAGTCTTCTTTTTCGTGTTCCTCAATATCTTTGGTGAGGTCTAATCGTCTAAATGATGGAGATACCAATCCTGTTGTGACCACGGTAATCAAGGTCATAGTTCCGCCAAAAACCACCGCCGTTACCGTTCCCATAAGTTTAGCTGTTAAACCACTTTCAAATGCTCCCAATTCATTGGAAGAGCCAACAAACATAGAATTTACTGATGCTACACGACCACGCATATTATCGGGTGTTTTTATTTGCAGAATGGTTTGCCGTATCACCATGGAAACGCCATCGGTAACCCCACTAAAGAATAATGCTAAAACGGAAACCCAAAAAATGGATGACAATCCAAAAACAATAATACAAACCCCAAATCCAAAAATAGCGCCCAACAGTTTCATACCCGCATGTTTGCTGATGGGCAAATAGGCCGTAACCAACATGGTCAAGAATGCACCTACTGCTGGTGCCGCCCGTAATACACCAAATCCTTCTGAGCCAACTTTTAAAATATCCTGCGCAAACACTGGCAACAAAGCCACGGCTCCTCCAAACAAAACGGCAATCATATCCAACGTCAATGCACCTAAAATAGCTTTCGTTTTAAATACAAACCGAACACCTTCCTTTAAACTTTGAATAACGGGCTCTCCCAATTTCGGATTTAATATGGGCTTTCGTTTTATTTGAAGCGTTATGAAAAGCGACAGAACCACCAATCCAAAAATGATACAGAGCGACCAGTGTACGCCTATCCAACTAATAGAAAACCCCGCAAATGCTGGACCCAAAACCGATGCCATTTGCCAAGTAGAACTGTTCCAAGTAGCGGCATTGGCGTATAATTTTTTGGGAACAATCAGTGCTATAAGCGAAAAGATGGTCGGACCAAAAAAGGATCGTAAAAAGCCTCCGAAAAATACCAAGGCATATATGGCGTACAAAATGGATTTGGTTGACCAACCTGACGTCACCTTGTTCCACGTTAGCAAAAACAATCCGAAACTAATCAGTGAAAACGCAGCGATACACATTGCCAAAAGATTTCGTTTTTCCTTTTGATCTACAATATGCCCAGCAAACAAAGCCATAGTAAAGGCTGGAATGATTTCCATGAGGCCAATAACGCCAAGTGATAGTGGGTCTTTAGTAAGGCTATAGACTTCCCATTCAATGACAATAAATTGCATGGACCATCCAAATACCAGGACAAACCGCAATAATAAAAAAATGTTGAATTCCTTGATTCTTAAGGCAGCATAGGGGTCGTTATTAGCCATCAATTTCGTTTATATCTTTTATGTCCCTTAATTTTAATTGCAAACTTACGTTGCCCTGCCATTCGTTTTCATCAATGGAATAGACCGCTTTAAATGGTTTTTTATCAGAAATTATATCATATTTATCGCCCATACCAAAACCTATGGCTACTAAGCTGTTTGACTGCGGTTGTTTGACCGTTATTCGTAAATGGGTTTTATCCTCTCCAACACATTTACCATAGCCTGTGTCCTGCAAATGATCCGTCATAAAAACAGGTGTCATGTTTTGGGGTCCAAAAGGGGCAAATTGTTTAAGAATTCTATAAAATTTTGGTGTTATATCTTTTAAATCAATTTGGGCATCAATCTTAATTTCAGGAACCAATAATGATCTATCAATGGTTTTGGAAACTTCATCTTCAAAAGCTTGCTTAAAGGCTTGATAATTTTCTTCTTTTAGGGTCAATCCAGCCGCATATTTGTGTCCGCCAAACTGTTCAATGTGCTCACTGCAAGCCTCCAAAACATTATAAATATCAAAATCCCTTACAGAACGGGCTGATGCCGCTAGCTTGTTGCCGCTTTTGGTAAATACCAATGTTGGTCTGTAATACGTTTCCGTTAATCTGGAAGCGACTATCCCTATAACGCCTTTGTGCCAATCTTCTTGATACACAACTGTGGTAAGATTATGTTCCTCTTTATTTTCTATGATTTGATTTAAGGCCTCTTCGGTTATGCGTTTATCTTCTTCGCGCCTATCCGAATTATAATCATCAATCTCTTTGGCATGCAGCAGCGCTTTTTCATAGTCTGTTTCAACCAACAAAGTTACCGCATAATTGCCATGTTTCATACGCCCTGCGGCATTGATTCTGGGCGCCACAATAAAAACCACATCGGTTATGGTCAGTTCTGTTTTATGGACTTGCTCTAGTATAGCTTTGATACCTGGTCTTGGGTTGCTGTTGATAACCTGCAATCCAAAATAAGCCAGCACCCTGTTTTCACCATTAATAGGAACTATATCGGCGCCAATAGCCGTAGCAACCAAATCAAGATACGCAACTAAATCTTCAACTGTTTGTCCATCTTTGGAAGCTAGCGCTTGAATCAGTTTAAACCCAACACCACAGCCGCATAATTCTTCATAAGGGTAGTTACAATCGTCTTGTTTGGGGTCTAAAACAGCGATTGCATTGGGTACCTCACTACCCGGTCTATGATGGTCACAAATAATAAAATCGATGCCTTGTTCTTTTGCATAGGCCACTTTTTCAACAGCCTTTATACCACAATCCAAAGCAATAATAAGCGTGAAGTCATTTTCTAAAGCAAAATTGATGCCTTTGAGTGAAATACCATAACCTTCATCATATCTGTTTGGAATATAGGTGTAAACCAGAGGGTATTTGGTTTTTAAGTATGAAGCTATTAATGCAACAGAAGTAGTTCCATCTACATCATAATCACCATACACCAAAATATTTTCATGATTGGCAATGGCTTGTTCAATGCGAGCAACGGCCTTGTCCATATCTTTCATCAAGAACGGATTGTGTAAATCATTTAAACTCGGCCTAAAAAATTTTTTGGCTTCATCAAACGTTTCAATGCCTCGTTCTAAAAGCAAGGTTGCCACAACAGGATCTACTTGAAGGGCGTTTTGTAAGGCTTCAATTTTTGATGAATCGGGTTGTTGCTTAAGTGTCCAGCGCATGAAACATGTAGTTTTTAAGAACTTATTTTTTGTGAAAATAGGTCTCTACTTTTAAATCGGCAAACTGGCGGAACATTTCCATAACACCGCAGTATTTTTCAACTGATAAGTCAACGGCTTTTTGAAGTTTACTTTCTTTGAGGTCTGACCCAAAAAAATGAAACGCCATGGTTACCTTATCATAATATTTTGGGTGTTCTTCTGTAAGATTGGCATCTATTTCAATTTTAAAATCGTCAACTTGTAACTTCATTTTCTTGATGAGCGATGCTACATCCAACCCTGAACAACCCGCTAATGCTGATAACATCAAGGCTTTGGGGCGATAGCCTTCACCGTTTCCATCGTTTTCTGGTCCGGCATCAATAAACAAATTATGCCCAGATGGATTGGTGCTTTCAAACTTCATGTTGCCCAACCAAGTAGTTGTGATATGAATTGCCATTTCTTTGATTTTTTTGTTACTTGTAAGTTCAAAAATACATATAAATTCACAAAAAAAGCATCCTATGCCATTAGTTAATCCGCTTTCTGCAGACCACGATTTAGAAACCAAGCGCCTTGCAGAATTTTTTAATGAAACCTTGGGCTTTTGTCCAAACTCGGTTTTGACCATGCAACACAGACCCGCCATAAGTAAGGCCTTTATTAATTTAAACAAAGCGGTGATGGCCAATGAAGGCAAGGTAACTTCAGCCTTAAAACGCATGATTGCCTGGGTAAGCAGCAATGCTTCTGGATGCCGGTATTGTCAGGCACATGCCATACGAGCGGCCGAACGTTATGGTGCTGAACAAGAACAGTTAGATAACATTTGGGAGTACAGAACGCACCCTGCTTTTAACGAAGCCGAACGCGCTGCACTGGACTTTAGTTTGGCCGCATCACAAATACCCAACGCTGTGGATGAGTCTATTAAAAAAAGATTATATGAGTATTGGGATGAAGGAGACATTGTTGAAATGCTAGGCGTTATTTCATTATTTGGTTATTTAAACCGATGGAACGATAGCATGGGAACGTCTATTGAAGAAGGCGCTGTTGAAAGTGGCACCAAATACTTGGGAAAGCATGGTTGGAACAAAGGGAAGCATATTTAAACTCAAACTATTATGAAATCTATTTTAAAAATACCATCTGTAGCCCTCCTCTTTCTTGCGCTCATCTTTCTAATAAGTTGTAAAGAAGAAAAGAAATCGTCTGGTTTTACTCTAATAGAAAGGAATTCATATTTTATGGACTCTTATAACGGTATCATTGTTTATCGTGATAATGAAACCAAAAAACCAATGGATGGCTACTTTATTGTTGGTAATAAATACTCTAAATGGGAAGAATTTAATTTAAAAAATGGTGTTTTGAATGGTGATGATATTGTGTTCCGTGATAATGGAGAAATGTATACCCATTCAACCTATGTAAGAGGGAAACTTCATGGTGAAGAAAAAAAATATTATCCATCTGGAAAGCTTCAAAGTGTTGACACCTACAATAACGGCATTCAATATGGAAAAAGTAAAGACTATTATGAAAGCGGCCAATTAAGAACAGAATCAAAAATTGAAAATGAAACAGTCGTTGAGTCTATAACGTATGATATTATTGGAAATATAATTTCACAAATGTTTATAGATGACGGCAGAAAGATAACACAGTACATTAAAAATGGGAAACTGTTTTCTGAAGATATATCATCAACCTATGATAATTTTGAGGCCAAGAAATTTTATAATAGGGATGGCAGTTTAAAAATTTATCTACAAATGCTGGATGATCAAGATGATAACCATTTTTTGATAGAACTTGATGAAAATGGCGATGAAATAAAACGAATTGATGTTAAAGCAAACCCTCAAGAGTTTTTAAAATACAGGCAGTATTTTGTAGATATGTGATTTTTTATAATAACTCTCCAACTCTATTTCTTAACTCTGGTAGCACCTCAACTTCAAACCACGGGTTTTTGGTTAACCAAAATCGATTTCTTGGTGATGGGTGTGGTAATGGTAAATATTTAGGTAAATAAGCTTGGTAGTTTTTAACGGTTTCGGTTAATGTTTTCATGGCCTCTTTTCCCAAATAATAATTTTGTGCATACATACCAATTAAAATAACCAACTCAATATTCGGCATTTTTTCAAGTAACACATTATGCCATTGCGTAGCACATTCTGGTCGTGGTGGTAAATCGCCCGTTTTTCCTTTTCCAGGATAACAAAAACCCATAGGAACTATTGCAAACTTAGTTTCATCATAAAAAACATCCTCAGAAACATTTAACCAGCTTCGAAGCTGTTTTCCACTTGCGTCATCCCAAGGAATACCAGACGCATGCACTTTAGTTCCTGGAGCTTGACCAATGATTACAATTTTAGCATCTGGATGAGCCGTAACAATTGGTCTTGCTCCAAAAGGTAAGTATTTCTCACAGATTGTGCATTGCTTTATGTTATGCAATACATCTTTCATTTTACTGTTTTTTTCCTCCAACCACAATCACAATTTCGCCTTTAGGTGGTTTGTTGGTGTAATGCTCTAAAACTTCTTTGGCCGTTCCGCGAATGGTTTCTTCATAGAGTTTGGTCAGCTCTCTGGACACAGAAACGGGTCTGTCTTCTCCAAAATACTCACAAAAATGGGTTAACGTTTTAATCAATTTATGTGGTGATTCATAGAAAATAATGGTTCTGGTTTCTTCAGCCAGTAGCAATAATCGTGTTTGGCGACCTTTTTTAACGGGCAAGAATCCTTCAAATACAAACTTATCATTGGGCAAACCAGAATTTACCAAAGCTGGTACAAAGGCCGTTGCTCCTGGTAAACAATCCACTTCAATACCATGTTCAATACAAGCACGCACCAATAAAAATCCAGGGTCTGAAATGGCTGGTGTTCCGGCATCGCTAATTAATGCCACACTTGTACCGCTCTGAATTTTTTGAATGAGATTTCCAACGGTTTTATGTTCATTATGCATATGATGGGATTGCATGTGGGTGGTAATCTCAAAGTGCTTTAACAATTTCCCTGAGGTACGGGTGTCTTCAGCAAGGATTAAATCCACGTCCTTTAAAACGGCAATGGCCCTAAAGGTCATATCGTTTAAATTCCCAATAGGTGTAGGAACAATATAAAGTTTGCTCATGAATTAAATTTGCTTTCAATGATTTCCATGAAGCGCTCTTCAACCTCTTCTTTTCCAATCCAATTGTTGTAGTCTGGTTTCACTATTTTTTGGATGAGCTTGCTGGCCTCAATAAAACTACTGGATGTGTTTATCTGGGAAATAACGCGTTCGTAATCTTCAGTTCTACCATCAAACAAATGCTTAATAAACGCTAACTTATCATTTAATCCAATATTTAAAGTGTTGGCTTTAAACTTATCGTTGAGTGATTTTTGCTTGTTTGACTCTACTTTGCTGGCACCAACAACAGGCTCAAAATCAGGCAAGTTTTCAAAACCAGCCGTTAAATCTTCCAAATGCTCACTGCGACTGCTTTTCTGCGTATTGGCAATATGCGTAAAGGTATCTTCTTCTTTGGGCATGTGCTCAACCATGTCCCTGATGGTTTTCATACCCGGTTCCATAATGGTATCGTCTTCAACCTCATCAAGATTGATATAGATTTTATCTTCAACTTCTATGGTATCACTTAACGTGTTATTAAAAGCATTATCCAGCATGCCAAAAAATGACGAATCATTTCCAATGGACGGAAAGTCTTCTTCCTGATTTTCATGGGCAAATTTTAGCACCGATAATTTTTCAAAAAGAACGGATACTTCAGCATGCATTTTTATAACATCTTCCTTGCCTTTTAATTGAAGAATTCTGTGGGCTATACTCATCAATTCACTTTCCAGCTTCTTCTTCATTTTTTTTAATTTTTAGAATTATAGTTATTGGGCTTTTATTTTTAATAAATTTACGCCACCTTTATACAAACGAATAATCGATTTGTTTTAGTGTTAAAATTACAAAATGTTTCTCGAAAATACCGTAAATCATAAAGAACAATTTGGATGGATTGAAGTCATCTGTGGCTCTATGTTTTCAGGAAAAACTGAAGAACTGATACGCAGGCTTAAGCGTGCCCAGTTTGCCAGGCAAAAAGTAGAGATTTTTAAGCCTACCATTGATGTGCGCTATGATGAAAATATGGTGGTCTCACATGACGCCAATGAAATTCGTTCAACACCTGTTCCAGCAGCTGCTAATATTCCTATTTTGGCAGATGGTTGTGATGTGGTTGGTATTGATGAAGCCCAGTTTTTTGATGATGAAATTGTACGGGTTTGTAACGACTTAGCCAATAAAGGCGTCCGTGTAATTGTAGCAGGTTTGGATATGGATTTTAAAGGAAACCCTTTTGGCCCCATGCCACATTTAATGGCAACGGCCGAATATGTTACCAAAGTGCATGCTGTGTGTACCAGAACTGGTAATTTGGCACAATACAGTTATAGAAAATCAAAAAATGACAACTTGGTTCTTTTAGGTGAAGTTGATGAGTACGAACCATTGAGCAGAGCGGCTTATTACAAGGCCATGATGCGGGATAAAGTGAGAAACATGAAAGTCAACGACCCTGAAGAAGTCATTTCAAAACCTAAAAATACGGATGCCTAAAGCTCAAGAAACCATCCTTGAAATTGATTTAAAAGCACTTAAACATAATTTTGAGTATCTAAAATCACAAACCAAACCAGGTACTAAATTGTTAGCCGTTGTCAAGGCTTTTGCGTACGGCAGTGATGCCAATGAAATTGCCAACTATCTACAAGAACTTGGTGTTGATTATTTTGCGGTTGCCTACATACATGAAGGTATAGCGTTACGACAAGCTGGTATTACCAAACCTATTTTGGTGCTACATCCACAGGCGGTTAATTTTAAACTATTGATAGACCATTGTCTGGAACCCAGTATTTACAGTACCAAGATTTTAAATGAGTTTATTGAAATAGCCACAAAAGAAAAGCAAACGCACTACCCGGTTCATATTAAGTTCAACACGGGTTTAAACCGGCTTGGGTTTGCTGAAAACAACGTTGATTACTTGATTTCTAAATTAAAAGAAACAACGTCAATAAAAGTAGCGTCAATCTTTTCACATTTAGCTGCCAGTGAAGATTTAACCGAAAAAGCATTTACTTTAAACCAAATACAATCGTTTAAAAACATTTCAGAAGACTTCATCCCAATGTTAGGATATAAACCCATCCTGCATATATGCAATACATCGGGTATATTAAATTATCCCGAAGCTCATTTTGATATGATACGTACCGGCATTGGTTTGTATGGTTTTGGAAATTCAGAAAAAGAAAACAAACACTTTAAACCCATCGCAACTCTAAAAACCATTATTTCACAAATTCATACCATTGAAAAAGGTCAGTCTATCGGCTACAACAGAGCCTACAAAAGTGATGCTCAAATGAAAACGGCCACACTCCCAATTGGTCATGCTGATGGCATAGGCAGACAATATGGCAAAGGAAAAGGGTTTGTAACCATTCATGGGCAACGGGCACCAATTATTGGCAATGTTTGTATGGACATGATTATGGTTAACATTACCAATATTGATTGCAAAGAAGGGGATGAGGTCATTGTCTTTGGTCCAGATTCTACTGCTGAACAGTTGGCAGAACAAGTCCATACCATTTCTTACGAACTCATAACAGCTATTTCACAACGCGTTAAACGGGTCTTTTTAAAATAAAAAATCCATTTCATTACAAATTTTTAACTATTTTAGATTTCACTAACTAAAAATTTAATAAACATGTTAAAAGAATTTAAAGACTTTGCAATGAAAGGCAACCTTGTAGACATTGCGGTTGCTTTTGTTATGGGTGCTGCCTTTAATAAGGTAGTTACTTCTTTCACAGGAGGTATTGTTTCTCCATTGGTTGGATTGATTTTCAAATCGGATTTTAATGATTTAAAGTATGTCATAACACCGGGCACTCTAGATGATGCTGGAAATATGACAGGAGAAATTGCTGTTCTTTATGGTAGCTTTATAACCAGCCTAATAGATTTTATAATCGTTGCATTTGTCATGTTTATGCTAATAAAAGGCATTAGTAAAATGAAGAAAAAAGAAGAAGCTGCGCCAGCAGCTCCTGCAGGGCCATCTGATAATGATTTATTAAAAGAAATAAGAGATTTGCTTAAAAAATAACAAAATGTTAAATAAATAACTTTGTGTTATTTGTTGTTAAAAAGACCTCGTTTTTTAAAAATGAGGTCTTTTTTTAATTTATAAAATATAATTAATACCTAATTTTGCCTACTGAATTTTTTAAAATAAAACACATGAAAGTAGCTGTTGTTGGTGCAACCGGTATGGTTGGCGAAGTAATGCTAAAAGTACTTGCAGAACGTAATTTTCCAATTACTGAATTATTGTTGGTTGCCTCAGAACGTTCTGTAGGTAAAAAAATGACCTATAAAGACAAGGAATATACCGTTATAGGATTGGCAGATGCCGTTGCGGCCAAACCTGATATTGCTATTTTTTCTGCCGGAGGAAGCACCTCTCTGGAATGGGCTCCCAAATTTGCAGAAGTAGGAACCACAGTTGTTGATAACTCTTCGGCATGGCGAATGGATCCTACAAAAAAATTAGTTGTTCCAGAAATTAATGCCGACGTACTTACAAAAGAAGATAAAATCATTGCCAATCCAAATTGTTCAACCATTCAAATGGTTTTGGCCTTGTCACCGCTTCATAAAAAATATAAAATGAAACGTGTTGTGGTTTCAACCTATCAATCTGTTTCTGGTACTGGAGTCAAAGCCGTTAAACAATTGGAAAATGAAATTGCTGGTATTGAAGGCGAAATGGCCTATCCATATCCTATTGGTAGAAATGCTTTGCCACATTGCGACGTGTTTGAAGAGAACGGTTACACCAAAGAAGAAATGAAGTTAGCAAGAGAGCCTCAAAAAATATTCAACGACAAGTCGTTTTCAGTAACGGCTACAGCCGTTCGTATTCCGACTTCTGGTGGGCATTCAGAATCCGTAAATGTAGAATTTGAAAATGATTTTGAGTTGGCTGAAGTTCGTCAACTGCTTAGCGAAACACCTGGGGTAGTCGTACAAGACAATACGGCTACAAACACGTATCCAATGCCAATTTTTGCGCATGATAAAGATGAAGTTTTTGTTGGTAGGTTAAGACGTGATGAAACCCAACCAAACACCTTGAACATGTGGATTGTAGCTGATAATTTACGAAAAGGTGCTGCTACTAACGCCATTCAAATTGCCGAATATTTGGTAGCAAACAAATTAGTTTAAAATAGTAAACAACAACAAATGAAAGCTTTAAAAGCAATTCTATTATCATTAATTTTAGTGCTCACTGTTTCTTGTGAAAAAAAACCATCACAAGAAGCTCAAGCGTTTAAAAAAGCATTTAAGAATGTCATGACCGTTCATGATGAAGTGATGCCCAAAATGAACGAAATGGGTAAGTTGTCAACTGAGTTAAAGACAAAAGTTGATACTACTGCAGCGGGGAAAACCTATCAAAAAGCATTGGATTCTTTAGGAAATGCCCACACCTTAATGATGACATGGATGGAAGATTTCAGTAATAGATTTCCGTATGCTGAAGACCGTTTAAAAGGAAAATCAACAGAACAAATTCTTGAAGATATTGAAGCACTCAAAAGCGAGAAAAAAAAGGTTGACGCTGTACAAAATGCTGTAAATGGCAGTATTAATAACGCTAAAACTGTTTTGGCTGAAGAATAAGATTTCTTTTAATTAAACTATACTGATATTAAGCTTCTACGTTTTTGTAGGAGCTTTTTTTATCAATCCTGGTTAATAAAATGCATCTCATCGGTTGTTGAGGCCTTTTGTAAAATCGTTTGAAAAACATATTCACAAACTTGTTTCTCACCTTCTAGATTTATTAAATCCAAGGTGTCTTCGGGGGTATGATATTGTGGATGCCCGCCTGTGTGAATGCCCAAAACAGAGATTCCTTTTTTATAAAAAGACACATGGTCTGACCCGCCTACAGAGCCTGCATGAACCACTGGATTCAACCCTAATGATTTTCCTAAAGTGTTCATAAAATCCACACCCCCAGGAAAGGTTCCCGCGCCACCCATATATACTTGCTTTTCGGCATTTAACCTACCAACCATGTCCAAATTAACCATGAGCTTGATTTGGGAAAGTGGCACCGTTGGATGCTCAACAAAATACTGACTACCCAACAAGCCTTGTTCCTCGGCTCCAAAAGCAATAAATATTACACTACGCTTTAATTGTTCTCTTTTAGAAGCTAACTTTTCAGCAATTTCCAATAATGCTGATGTTCCGCTGGCATTGTCATCGGCACCGTGATACACAACACCACGTTTATCGGATTTAGACGAAGGGCCGCCAAGCCCTAAATGATCATAATGAGCTCCTAAAACAATATATTCTTGTTTTAAAACTGGATCATTCCCTTCAATAAAACCAACAACATTACAAGTTGTTACAATTGGCTTTTTTTCAATACCTTTATCTACACGCAACTCGGCTTTAAAGACTTGCTTGTAATTCCCGTTAAAAGGCTTAATCCCTAATCTTTTGAACTCATTTTTTATATACTTGACAACCCATCTGTTTTCTTTTCCTCCCGGATATCTTCCCGCATTTTTATCTGAAGTCAAAAATTGTATGTGTTCTTTTAGTTCTCTTTGTGTAATGTCTTCTTGTGAGAATGTATTTAAACATATCATGCTCAAAAGAAAAAATAATAATATCCTTTTCATGGATGCTTGTTTTATAAATTGATACTGTCAAATATAGAATAACTCTTTTTGAACGTAACAGTAAAGCTCAAATATTAACTGATTTTGCTTATTTTTGGTAGTAAAGATCATCACAATGAAAAAAATATTTTTATCCATCATTTTACTTGTTTTATTAATAAATTGCAAAAATGAACCAACAGAAAAAAAAGCGTTATCCGTGAATTATCCCACAACAAAAACCGTAGACACTGTTGATACTTATTTTGGTGTTGAAGTAAAAGATCCCTATAGATGGCTGGAGGACGACAGAAGTAGTGAAACCGAGGCGTGGGTAACTTCTGAAAACAAAACGACTTTTGACTATTTAGACAAAATCCCTTTTAGAAAAGAAATCAAAGACAGGCTTTCCAGCTTATGGAATTATGAAAAAATTGGAGCGCCATTCATTGAAGGTGATTATACCTATTTCTCAAAAAACGATGGTTTGCAAAACCAAAACGTTTATTATAGAAAGAAAAGTGATGGAGAAGCTGAGGTGTTTTTGGACCCCAATACCTTTTCTAAGGACGGCACGATATCACTTGGAGAATTAAGTTTTTCGAAAAACGGTGAAATTCTTGCCTATTCCATCTCCGAAGGCGGTAGTGATTGGCGAAAAGTAATCGTGATGGATGTTGAAACGAGAACCATTATTGAAGACACGCTTAATGATATTAAGTTTAGCCAAATTTCATGGTATAAAAATGAAGGTTTTTATTATTCAAGCTATGATAAACCAAATGGCAGTGAGCTATCGGCCAAAACAGACAGGCACAAAGTATATTATCACAAACTTGGGACTCCGCAAAAAGAAGATGTTTTGGTTTTTGGCGGTCAACCAGATGAAAAATACCGCTATATTTATGGGAATGTTACAGAAGATAATAAATATTTAATTATTACACCAAGGAACTCAACTACTGGAAACAAGCTGTACATTAAGGATTTAACGGTTCCAAACAGTAACCTAATACCCATATTGGACCATACAGATAGTGACACTTATGTATTGGAAAATGAGGGAGATAAATTATTTCTGGTCACAAATCTTAATGCACCAAATAAAAAAATTGTAACCGTTGATGCCTCAAATCCAACACCAGAAAATTGGGTAGATTTTATTCCAGAAACCGATAATGTTTTAACACCGACTAAAGGTGGTGGTTTTTTCTTTGCCAATTATATGGTTGATGTCATTTCACAGGTAAAACAATATGATTATAAAGGGAATCTTATAAGGGAAATTGAACTACCGGGGTTAGGCACTGCTAGTGGTTTTAGTGGTAAAAAAGAAGATTCGGTCGTTTATTATGCCTTTACCAATTACCATACACCAACCAGTATTTATTCATTAAATCCAAAAACAGGAGAAACTGCCTTGTATTGGAAACCTAAAATAGATTATGATAGTGATGCCTATGAAAGTGATCAGGTTTTTTATAATTCTAAAGACGGCACAAAAATCCCTATGATAATTACTTATAAAAAAGGGTTGGTTCGCAATGGTAAAAACCCTACTATTTTATATGGTTATGGTGGATTCAATATTAGTTTAACTCCTGCTTTTAGTATTTCCAATGCCGTTTGGATGGAACAAGGCGGTATTTTGGCTGTTCCTAATCTTCGTGGCGGCGGTGAATACGGTCGTGCCTGGCATAATGCCGGAATCAAAATGCAAAAACAGAATGTCTTTGACGATTTTATAGGAGCTGGCAAGTATTTAATTGCTAACCATTACACATCACGTGATTATCTAGCTATTAGAGGAGGGTCCAATGGTGGATTATTGGTAGGTGCTACCATGACGCAACGTCCTGATTTAGCTAAAGTAGCACTGCCAGCCGTGGGAGTTTTAGACATGCTGCGTTACCACACCTTTACAGCTGGAGCTGGTTGGGCTTATGATTATGGTACAGCTGAAGATAGCAAAGAGATGTTTGAGTATCTTAAAGGGTATTCGCCTGTTCATAATGTAAAAGAAGGTGTTGAATACCCTGCCACATTGATTACAACAGGAGATCATGACGACCGTGTGGTACCAGCGCATAGTTTTAAATTTGCTGCCGAATTACAACAAAAACAAACCGGAACAACCCCCATATTAATTAGAATAGAAACCAATGCCGGCCATGGAGCTGGAACACCAATCAGTAAAATCATTGAACAATATGCCGATATTTTTGCGTTTACCTTGTTTAATATGGGATTTAATAGTTTGCCAAATGAAAAAATAAAGACATAATGTAAAAAGACCTTAATTATGGTATTTTTGCATCATGCTACAGGTAAAAAACATGACGTTTGGCTATCAAGACAAACCCATTATAGAGAACATAAGTTTTAAAGCAGACAGAGGGGAACATCTTTCCATTATTGGCGAAAGTGGTTCTGGCAAGAGTACACTCTTAAAACTAGTGTATGGAACCTATGATTTGGACGAAGGTCAAATATTTTGGGGAGAACATAAGATTTTAGGCCCCAAATACAATCTAATCATTGACCCTGAATACATGAAATATGTTGCTCAAGAATTTGATTTGATGCCCTTTACCTCGGTGGCTGAAAATATTGGTGAATTTCTTTCAAACTTTTATCCTGAAGAAAAACAACAGCGTATTGCTGAACTTTTAAAAGTTGTTGAACTGGAAGCTTTTGCCAAAACCAAGGTTAAACTATTAAGTGGTGGACAAAAGCAACGTGTGGCATTGGCCAGGGCGTTAGCCAAACAACCAGAAATCATATTGCTTGATGAGCCATTTAGCCATATCGATAATTTTAAAAAACAGTCACTCAGAAGAAGCCTTTTTAAATACTTGAAGGATAAACAGATTACCTGTATTGTAGCCACTCATGACCAAGAAGATGTCATTTCGTTTTCAGATAATATGATGGTGTTACACAATGCGCGGATTTTAGCTTACGGAAGTCCAAAAGATTTATACAATAATCCTAAAGATAAATTGGTAGCCTCCTTTTTCGGTGAATTTAATTTGATGAAAAATCTCGGTATTGTGTATGCCAATCAGTTAAAAGTCGTGCCTAAATCAACCATCGAAGCAACCGTTAAAAAATCATATTTTAAAGGACATTATTACTTAATTGAGGCCACAGTAAATGAAGATACCGTATTTTTTGAACACGACACTGCTTTACAAAAGGGATTAAACGTGTTCCTAAAAGTCATCAAATAACCTGTTCTATTTTAAATTTTTGATTTCTAAAATCAACTATATCTCCAACCTGTTTTGAAATTAGCATTTGCCCAATTGGTGACAGTTGTGAAATGGCATAAAATTTTTGGTCTTTAAATGTGAGTTCGCCTGCTGAAATAGCAATAAAATAATTCACGCTTGAAGTAAACACCACACTGCCCAAACCTATTTTTTCATGGCTTTTTGAGATATCGATTTTTGCCAGTATTTCCTGTAGTTTTTGGATTTCCACTAATTGATTTCCAGCTTTTTCACCTTCCAACTGAAGCATGGCTCGTCCTGTTTCATGCTTATCGCCGGCTGTGCTTTTTGTTTCTGAAAGCAAACTCTCTTGAACTTCCTCAATTACTTTTTGAACGTTGCCCAGTCTTGCTTCAACATATTCCAAACATTGTTGAAATAAATTTTTCTTGATTTCCAATTGAGCGTTCATTTTTTAGTATCATAATCAAGCGGTCCATAAAACCCCATTTGTCTTACAATCCAGTTCTTTCTTCCTTCAATATAATTTGTGGCCGGATTGGCCCGATATCTTAAAGGATTTGGTAAAATGGCAGCAAGAGCGGCGGCCTCATTCCTATTTAATTTTATGGCTGATTTTTTAAACCAAAATTTGGAGGCTGCTTCTGCTCCGTAAACACCATTTCCCATTTCAATACTGTTCAAATACACTTCCATGATACGCTCTTTGGACCAAATTAATTCTATTAAAAATGTGAAATACACTTCAAGCCCTTTACGGAACCAACTGCGTTGTGGCCATAAAAACACATTTTTGGCAGTTTGTTGGCTAATGGTGCTGGCGCCTTTTATACGTCTTCCTTTTTGGTTGTTATCCATTGCTTTTTGAATGGCCTTAAAATCAAAACCATGATGGTTTAAGAAATTTTGATCTTCACTGCAAATAACGGCCAGTTGCAGGTTTTTGGAAATCTTATCAATAGAGACCCAGTCGTGTTTTAAAACCAATGGTTTATTGTTTTGGTATTGCTCAACATTTCTGATTAACATTAATGGGGTAATAGGCACAGGAATCCACCTGAACAAAACAACCAAAACAATAGAAAATATCACTAACCACAGTAGTACTTTAACTATAAATTTGAAGAATTTCTTTATCATATCAATCCGTTATCTGTGCTAATTCCTTACCAATTGTTGACCCAATGGCTACGCCTATGCCACCCAGTCTCACACCACAAAACACATGATTGCTTATTTGTTTTACTATGGCTTTCTTTTGATTGCCAACGCCCATAATACCACTCCAACGGTGCTCAATTTCAAAAGGTGTTGTTGGTAAAATGGTGTCTTTTAAAATAGTTTCCAAGCTATTTTGAATTAAAGTTGTTTGCGAAAATGCCGTGGTTTCCTCACCCTTAAAATCCAAATTACGGCCACCACCAAACAAAATCCTGTCATCAATGTTTCTAAAATAATAATACCCTCTATCTAAATGAAAGGTGCCTTTTATACGTAAGTTCTTAATTGGTTTGGTTATTAAAACCTGCGCTCTGGCAGGTTTAACAGGTTCGTTGATTAATTGTGATGCAAACCCGTTGGTTGCAACGAGCAATTTTGATGTGGAAAATTCCAAAAGATTTGTTTTTACAGAAATAGAGCTATTGGATTCCTGATAGCTTTCTACTGATATATTGTTCAATATTTTGATGTCTTTGCTCTGCACTTTTTGCAGCAAGGCTTCCATCATCTTGCCCGTATCAATTTGTCCTTCAAACGGATTGAACACGTAGTGCTCGTTGATATTCTTAAACTGAAAACAGTTTCCCTTAATGCTAAAAACATCTGCCTTAAAAATGGGTTTCAGCAAGGAGTTAATTGCCTCTCGTTTTGATAAACAGGTTTCATAAAGGACATCATCATCTTTGGAAAACAATTCATAGCCACCATATTGCAAATAATCTATGGTTCTGTCACCAAGATTTTTTCGTAAAAGCTGCAGACCTTCCACCCGTTTTTGCACCAAATTGAGTACCTCGGCTTCTGAATGCGCTTTTAAATCATCCAATATTTCACTGAGGCTGCCAAAACAAGCAAATCCGGCATTTTTTGTACTGGCACCTTGCGGTAAGGTTCCTTTTTCCAACACCAATATCTTTGCTTTTGGGTAACGTTCCCTTAAATGCAATGCGCAGCTTAAACCAACTATACCGCTACCAACGATAGTAAAGTCAATGTTGGTAAACCATGATTTTATTTCCCAATAAGATAGGTTCAATGTTGTTGCTTTTAATTACTGAAATGTACTAAATTTTTGTGTTAAGGATGGCAGCGGCATCCTTTTTTAGTGTGCTAAAAAAGATATAGCGAACAGCCTGACTTTTGCTTTTTATGGAAAAGCAAAAGGAACACCATAAAAAAACTCCGAAATAATTTTCGGAGTTTAGTATGTTTATTCTTCTGTTTCTGGTTGCATGACAAAGTCTTCCATAAACTTGGTGGTATAATTACCGGCTAAATAATCTGGGTGCTCCATAAGTTGTCTATGAAACGGAATGGTTGTTTTTATCCCTTCAATAACAAACTCGTCCAAAGCACGTTTCATTTTATTGATGGCCTCTTCGCGCGTTTGTGCCGTGGTAATTAACTTGGCAATCATGGAATCGTAATTCGGCGGAATGGTATAGCCAGCATATACATGCGTGTCTAAACGAACCCCGTGGCCACCTGGCGCATGCAATACGGTTATTTTACCTGGTGATGGCCTAAAGCCATTAAACGGGTCTTCCGCATTGATTCTACACTCTATGGCATGAAGCTTAGGCGTGTAATTTTTTCCTGAAATTGGCACACCTGCGGCTACCAATATTTGTTCACGTATCAAGTCAAAATCAATAACCTGTTCGGTAATAGGGTGCTCAACCTGAATACGCGTATTCATTTCCATGAAATAAAAATTACGGTGTTTATCTACCAAGAATTCAATGGTTCCGGCACCTTCATATTTAATATATTCAGCTGCTTTTACAGCGGCTTCTCCCATTTTGTTACGAAGTGCAGTTGTCATAAACGGAGACGGCACTTCTTCTGTTAACTTTTGATGACGGCGTTGAATGGAACAATCGCGTTCTGATAAATGACAGGCTTTTCCTGTGGAATCCCCTACAACTTGAATTTCAATATGTCTGGGCTCTTCAATAAGTTTCTCCATGTACATATCATCATTCCCAAATGCCGCTTTACTTTCTTGTCTGGCCGATTCCCAAGCTTCTTTTAGTTTTTCTGGTTTCCAAACGGCACGCATTCCTTTTCCACCTCCTCCAGCGGAGGCTTTAAGCATAACTGGATAACCGGTTTCCTTTGCTATTTTTTCACATTCTTCAAAAGACTCAATAATGCCATCACTTCCTGGAACACAAGGAACACCGGCTGCTTTCATGGTGGCTTTCGCATTGGCTTTATCACCCATTCTGTCAATCATTTCTGGGGATGCACCAATGAATTTAATACCATGTTCGCCACAGATTTTAGAGAACTTGGCATTTTCTGATAAGAATCCGTATCCTGGGTGAATGGCATCTGCATTGGTGATTTCTGCAGCTGCAATGATATTTGACATTTTTAAGTACGAGTCTGTACTTGACGGTGGGCCAATGCAAACTGCTTCATCAGCAAATTTAACGTGTAAACTTTCGGCATCTGCTGTTGAATAGATGGCAACCGTTTTAATTCCCATTTCTTTACAGGTTCTAATAACACGCAGTGCTATTTCTCCTCTGTTGGCAATTAATATTTTTTTAAACATAACTTTAATTTTAAAAATTCAATTCCAAGCACCAAATTCCAACAATTGGATTTAGGGATTTGTGTATTGGAATTTTTAATGGGTTATGACGGATCTACTAAAAATAGTGGCTGATCGAATTCTACAGGAGACGCATCGTCAACTAATATCTTGACTACTTTTCCTGAAACCTCAGATTCTATTTCGTTGAATAGTTTCATAGCTTCTATGATACAAAGTACATCGCCTTCGGCAATGGTTTGACCAACTTCAACAAACAATGGTTTATCTGGTGATGGTTTTCTGTAGAAAGTACCAATGATTGGTGATTTTATGGTTATGTATTTTGAATCATCTTCAGATTTTGCAACTGGTGCGGCTGGTGCTGGTGTTTCAGATGCTTGAGGAGCAGTTTCTTTGGACATGACAACTGGGCTTTGTGCCACAGGTGCTTCTGAGATGTATCGTACTTGAGTAGTATCTGATTCTGATACGGTTTTAATGGTGATTTTTATGTCTTCCATTTCGAGTTTAACCTCGCTTGCTCCAGATTTGGCAACAAACTTAATTAAGTTTTGAATCTCTTTTAAATCCATAATATAGTTTTTTAGTTAGTAGAATGCGTATATGCCCACTTCAAGTAGATTGACCCCCAAGTAAATCCACCACCAAAGGCTGCAAAAATTAGATTATCTCCTTTTTTGAGTTGTGATTCGTAATCGTTTAATAATAACGGCAAAGTTGCTGAAGTCGTATTTCCATATTTATGGATGTTCATCATGACTTTTTCTGACTCAAGACCCATTCTGCTTGCCGTAGCATCAATAATACGTTTATTGGCTTGATGTGCCACTAGCCAAGCCACATCTTCTTTTGTCAGGTTGTTTCGCTGCAACATTTCTGAGGAAACGTCTGCCATTCTTGACACCGCATTTTTAAAAACGGTTTTTCCGTCTTGAAAAATATATTGCTTTCCTTCTTCAACGGCTTCTGGTGTAATGGGATATGATGATCCGCCATACGTGGCTTGCAGAAATTCTCTACCTGATCCGTCACTTCTCAAATACTCGTCTTGTAATCCAAGATTTTCTGTAGTTGGCTCAAACAACACAGCTCCGGCTCCATCTCCAAAAATAATACAGGTTGCTCTATCCTTATAATTAATCATTGAAGAGTTTTTGTCAGCTCCAATTAAAAGAACATTTTTGTATTTACCGGACTCAATATATCGTGCAGCAACAGACATGCCATATAAAAAACTTGAACAAGCGGCTTCCAAATCAAAAGCAAACGCATTGACAGCGCCAATATTTGTTGCCGTGAATGCAGCTGTGGCAGCGGCTTTCATATCTGGTGTGGCAGTAGCAACAATTACCAGTTCAATATCTTTGGGGTCTATTCCTTTTTTGTTTATTAGATCTTGAGCGGCTTTAATGGCTAAATAAGAAGTGCCTTTGCCAACGTCTTTAAGAATTCTACGTTCTTTGATTCCGGTACGGGTAGTAATCCATTCATCATTAGTGTCAACCATGGTCTCAAGAATTTGATTGGTTAACACATATTCCGGTACATAAGCACCTACAGCTGTAATGGCTGCTGATATTTTACTCATAACTTTATCGTTAATTCGACCAAAATTCGTAAAAAATGACCAAAATTTTCAAAAATTTGTTCAAATTACTAATTTTTGTCTAATATTACGCAAATTAAGTTGTTTTTGGCTCTTAGAAAAACTTATCATAAAAAAAACGCTCACATGTGAGCGCTTTGTTATTAAAGTTTAACCTTTTTAAGCTACGTTTTCTATTGCTTCAGAATTATCAATCAACACTTGACCTCGGTAATATAATTTACCTTCGTGCCAGTGAGCTCTATGGTACAAGTGAGCTTCTCCTGTTGTAGGACATGTTGCAATTGTTGGCGCAGTTGCTTTATAATGGGTTCTTCTTTTATCTCTTCTAGTTTTCGAGATTTTTCTCTTAGGATGTGCCATTTTCTATCGTTATTTATCCGTTAATAGTTTTTTTAAAGTATTCCAGCGAGGGTCTATGTCCTCATTTTTCTTTTTTTCGTCATCAAGTTCTGGGCTTAACTCCTTTAATTTTTCAAGTATGTCTGAACTCAACGTTCCGTCTTCAACTCCTGGATGAATGCGTTTTATAGGAACTGCCAACACAATTAATTCATAAATATATTGTTGAATATTGACTTCATAAGCTCCATGCGGAAGAATAAGAATATCTATGTTTTCATCATTATATTCATCTCCAAAGTTAACCACCAAATCAAATTCATTATTTATAACTTGATCGTAAGGTTCATTGGTAACATCACAATTGATGTTGACGGTTCCTGAAATTGTAAAATGCAATTCCAGTAACGTTGTGTTTTTAACCAGTTCAACATCTACATTAATGTTGGAGTTGTTAAAATCCTCATACTCAAAATACTCAAAGAACGCTTGCTCAATTTTAAAATTAAAGTGATGAGTCCCCAGTTTTAATCCAACAAATGGAATTGTAAACTCTTTTAATGGCTTCATCGTCACTTCTAATTTGAGCCTGCAAATATATAAATTTTTAATTTATGCCACAGCACTTATTTACATTTTTTTGCTTATCTCTGTTTTTCTGTTTGCTTTAATGGGTTTTGTGTAAGCAACTCATAATCAGACCTGTTTTTAAATATTTGCAATGCAGTAAATACGGCCTCTTTAAATGAACTCTCATCAGCAGTTCCTTTGCCAGCAATTTCATAGGCTGTGCCGTGGTCTGGCGAAGTTCTTATCTTGTTTAAACCCGCAGTGAAATTAACACCTTGCCCAAATGACAGTGTTTTAAATGGTATCAATCCTTGGTCATGATAGGAGGCAATGATGGCGTCAAAATTTTTGTAATTATTTGAGCCAAAAAAACTATCGGCAGCATAAGGTCCATAGACCAATTTACCCTCATCTTTAATTTTTTTAAGCGTAGGCCGCATAATATCATCATCTTCATTGCCAATAACACCATTATCGCCATTGTGTGGATTGATGCCCAAAACGGCTATTTTGGGCCTGTTTATTTTAAAGTCTTGTTGAAGTGTTTTGTAAACCGTGTTGATTTTTTTTTCGATTAAATCAGCTGAAATTTTTATGGCTACGTCTTTAACCGGCACATGGTCTGTAAGCAATCCAACCCTTAAGTTTTCAGCAACCATGAGCATTAAACTTTCGCCTTCAAGTTCTTGGGCAAGATAATCAGTATGTCCTGGAAACTTAAACTCCTTAGACTGAATATTGTGCTTATTAATAGGGGCTGTTACCAATACGTCTATTTCATTGTCTTTAAGCGCCTTTGTTGCTGCTTGTAACGACTTGATGGCATATTCCCCAATTTTAAGATCTTCCTTCCCAAAATCAATGGTAACAGGTTCTTTCCAGCAATTTAGAACATTGACCCTGCCAAAAGTTAACTGATTTAAATGGTTAATATCATTAAAATTGATGGTAGAGTTGAAGTGGTTTTTTAAAAACGCCATGACTTTTGATGAGGCAAAAATAACCGGTGTACAAAAGTCTAAAATCCTAGAGTCTTCAAATGTTTTTAAAACAATCTCACCACCTATACCGTTTAAGTCGCCTATAGATATCCCAACAACTATATTTTCTGATTTCTTCATTAAGAATGATAACTTTTGTTCGTAATTTTGTTACTGCAAATTTAACCAAATAAACAGATAATAATATGTTTACAGGAATAATTGAAGATATGGGTGTGGTTACCAATTTAAAACACGATTTAAACAACCTTCATATTTCAATAAAAAGCCAGTTAGCACCAGAACTTAAAGTTGACCAAAGCGTTGCCCATAATGGCGTTTGCTTAACAGTGGTTGACATTAATAACGACGAGTATACAGTAACAGCCATACAAGAAACCTTGGACAAATCAAACCTTGGAACGCTAAAAGTAAGTGACAAAGTCAATTTAGAACGAGCCATGAAGCTAGGTGATAGACTTGATGGGCATATTGTACAAGGTCATGTAGACCAAACCGCAACGTGCACCAACATTGAAGAAGCCAATGGTAGTTGGGTGTTTACATTTTCTTATGATTCGAAATTAAACAATATTACCATTGAAAAAGGGTCTATCACCGTAAACGGAACCAGCCTTACAGTAGTCAATTCAAAAAAAGACACGTTTAGTGTGGCCATTATACCATATACCTACAATCACACCAATTTTTGTGATTTTAAGAAAGGTACTGTGGTGAATTTAGAATTTGATGTGTTGGGAAAATATGTCGCGAAACTTATTGACTTGAATTTGTTAACCAAATAACTACTTACTGCTTAACAATTTTTTACTGCCATACAACAAGGCAACACAAGCACCAATTATTACTCCTCCGTCTATAGGAAACCCTGGTGGTGGTGGTGGCCCAGGCGGAGGTGGTGTTTGAGCTGAGCATACAAAACTTATTAATACAAATAAGATTGAGGCAAATATTCTTTTATTTTGTACAGTCATTGTTTGGCAAAAGTATTAAAAAAAATGAATGAACAATGATTTTGAGCGTTTTTTCTTTCAAAAAAAATCTTTGAAGCGCTCAAAAATATCGATGAAGCGCATTTTGCTGTCGTAAAAACCATATATTTTGAATCTTTAACGCGCTTTTATACTTAAAAGTATTGTATTTGAAAAATATGTATCCCTCAAATTTTTCATTCACCCAACAAATATATAGAATTTAAAATGAATTATAAATTGCTATTCAACTAATATAACAGTTTTTTAATGTATTGATTTATAAAAGAAAAGCGTGTGATTAAACCTCACACGCTTGATAGTAAAAAAGCAAAAAAACTAAACTCAATTTTTAAGCAGTTTTAAAGTGCCAACTCCGCTATCTGTAATTACTTTAGCGAAGTATAATCCAGATTTCAAATTAGCTCCGTTTATCTTAACCGCGCTAGTATTAGGTTGGAATGATAACACGTTTTTACCCAAAATATCAAACACCTGAATAGATGTTATGTTTATGTTTTTGGTTTTAAGTGTCCACATTTCTTGGGTTGGATTTGGAAAAACTTTAACTAAGTCCAAATCTAAATCACTTAACCCTAATGCTGAACAATTATCTCCTACCGTATAAGAAAAATATTTGGTGACAGCCAATCCACCTGCAAAAGCAAATTTGCAAGCGTAACTTAAATTTGTTCCAAGCACTTGATTTGGTATTGTTACAGAAAATATTTTACCCGAAACGTTGGTCATTGGGGTTTCCCCAAACGGACTTTCTTTCCACAGATATGCTATAACACCAGACTTGTTGTCAAGCAATTCAAATGTAAACGTAACGTTGTTTTCTGATGTTGAAAACTCATAGTTGTATCCTATATCAAAAGAACCTTGTTGAGCCTCTATGGATGTTCCGGAACAGCTTGAATTTGAACTTGTCAAAGTTGTTGCCTGAAGAGCGATAGGGTTATTATTAGCCAAGTTCCCAGCTGCATCACTTGCTGAAACATTAAAGGTATAAAGCGTACTAGGTGTTAATCCATTTATTATTTGTGATTTTTGAATTCCTGAATTCCCACTTGCAATTATAGTAGAGCTTCCGTAGTTAATTGTATATGTAACCGAGCCAGAATCATCGGACCCATTTAATAGCAGCTCAACCGATGTCGCTTTTATATTACCTACTGTTGCCGTAAAATTTGTTGGAGACTGAATGTCGTTAGTCGTATTACAATCATTGCCAACAACATAACTGACATACCTTGTTGCAGAAAGACCTCCAGCATAGGCAAATTTACAAGCATAACTAATGGTTTGTCCAGGTGTTTGACCGCTTAATGTCTTGGTAAAAATATTTCCTGTAACTTGATTCATTATAGATTCACTAAAAGGCGATTCCTGCCACAAGTAAGCAACCACTCCAGATTTATCTGTGTCTAACAATTCAAAGGTTACAATTACGTCTGTACCAACAGTTTCAAAAGTACTTGTATAACCAACTGAAAATGATCCTTGTTGTGCAACAGAGGATGTCTCGGCGCATAATTTTACTTGTTGTACCGTTATATTGATTGAAGAAGAAATCATACTTCCTGAGTTGTCATCTATGGCTTTTGCTGTCAACACATGATCGCCCAAACTTGCTCCAGACCAAACAAAGGAATATGGCTGGGTACTGTCTTCCCCTATTTTAGTGGCTCCATCATAAAATTCAACCAAAGTAACGGTACCGTCCAGATCACTGGCAGACGCTGTAAGTGTTATGTCTTCTCCTTCCTTAAAGGAAGCATTGTTTGTAGGAGTGTTCAATGAGACCGTTGGATTTGTGTTTCCAGTAGCTGTCACAATAATCAATACATCACTTGTTGAAAAATAAACCCCGTCATCAACCGTTAGTTTTACTTTATAAATGCCTTCTTCAAGATTAGAAACAGTTGGTGAAACTGCCGTTTGATCTGAAAACATGATTGTTGAAGGTCCATAAATTTGTTCCCAATTGTAATTTAAGGTTGGCGTATCAGCATCGGTACTTAAAGAGCCATCAAGCGAGGCCGTTGTAGTGGGTAAAATAACCGAAACATTATTACCAGCATTGGCTACTGGCGGACTGTAACTTAATGGACTTGCATAAGTAAACGTTAGTTTTCCTAAATTAAATTCACCGCTTGAAAAAGACAGCCTTAGTACTTGTTTTCCTTTGTTCAATTCAATATTATTAATGGTTGCAGTTGCCCACGTAGACCAATTAGTTGTACTTGTAGAATTGACTAAAATGTCCGAACTGATTGGGATTCCATCAATTTCAAGATGAAAAGGGCCACCTCCGGCAGCATTACCAGATGCATACCTAAAAGAGAGATCATAATTTCCAGCCGTTTGAACATCAATGGTATATTCTAGCCATTCGCCAGCAGAAATCCAACCAACATAAGTACCTTCATTGGTGTCTGTTGCAGCATCTACATATTCATCTGTTCTAAAATCACCCTCATTAACTTGTGAAACATCAACATAGGCAATGCCTTGGCCAACTCCACCTTGAAATTTATCATAATACCCTGGCTCTATAATACCTGGAATTGAAATAGGTGTTCCTGAATACGGTACTTGCTCCCCTACTTGAACTTTGACAATATTGGTAACACTAAATTGTGCGCCTTTATAAACCTTAGCATACATTCCATGCACACCAAGTTCTAAATTTGTTGCCTTTAATTGATACGGACTTGACACATCATCTCCCAACAATGTTGTTCCATCAAAAAATTCAACCTTGGTAATACCAGTGCCTGATGTGGCCACACTCAAATTAACACTTCCGTTAGGAAATGCCTGTTTAAAATCAGATGATAATACCCCAGAAACGTCAACATCTTTACTGGTTGCCATTTTGTGAGCCGGAACGTCTAAAGTAAAACCATCGGAGAATGTAACTGTAATTGGGCTATCAGAATAATTATGCGCTACGTAGGTAATATCACCGTTTTTGTTGAACACAGCTGCAATGGGATAGTTGGCTGTAATGGATGCTTCAACCGTTCCCAAGGTATTCATGGCGTGCAGCCAATGATAGGTTTGGGCGTCTGATATGCCAAACTTCATGATTCTGTTTGGATATGCATCATACATATCAATAGCTGTCTGAGGATCTATAAAAGACAAATATTTCCAAAAGGTATCATGCCATAAATTAGGGTTCGTACTTGATGTACTTTGTATTTCTGTATAGGTTTTTAGTTCATTCCAAATTTTCTGTACATAGGCTTTGTTTTGCCCTAAATATAAAGATCCGCCATGTATAGGGTACATTTCAATACCATAAGAGGCCGTAATATCACCCGTCCAAAATGTGCCGTTGTCATAGGAGTTGCCCCATACCCTGGAAACCATACCATACTGTTGTGTGGGTTTAAAATTGCGCTCATTCATATCAAACCAATATTCCTCAATAGCCGTTTGCTCTGTTGTATATAGGTAAATACCCAAATCACGAATTTCATTATTTCCTGTTATGGTTCCCCAATGGATTAAGGCAGAATTGAACTGCATGCTTTCTGAGGTTGATTCTTGGTTATTGCCCTGCGGAAAGGAGGCAAACCCATCGGCCCAACAATGTCCAGCATACGGACTAAAATTTCTTAAAAAGGGGAATTTATCATCATTCCTGTTTGAAGACGCTGCGTCCCTGACCAATAAATTGACCATGCCACCCCATTGGTTTGCCCAACCAGGTTCAAATTGCTCCATAAATGCAGCCGCATGGATAAAGTAGCCCCAATGAAAATGATGGTCATTAATGCTACTATCTTGTCCATATCCTCCTGGATAGCCTAACATGGTAGACCAGATACTATTATAGTAAAATAAAAAAGCAACCTCACCTGACTGATATGTTAACCAATTTTCCAAGCGTTCTTTAATGGTCGCAATTATTTTATCCCTTGCTTCTATGTTTCCTGTTTGGTCAGCTATTCTTGCCGTTTGTATCAATCGGTTCATGGATTGTCCCTCATTGTAGGTATCTGTCCAGGTGGCAAGACCATCATTTTCAACTTGGGAGATTTTATTTTCAAGTTCTGATGGGTCAAAACCTGGGCTGTAGTTAGCCAAATATGGTAGGGTAGGTAAAATGCCTTTAAACGTGTTTTCTACGCTAAAGGTATTGCCTTCCAAAGTTTTTAATTCACCTCTGGCTGTACTATAGCTATATTTATCAGGAATTGCCGAACTTGGAGCCAAGTGACTCCACTGGTGTGGCAATAATCCTAATAACATATTGGTGTTTGTGCCTTCTTTTACATCTGTTGAAACGGTAAATGTGGTTGAAACTTTTGAGCTGCTCTCAGTATAATTCCAAGTAGCAGTAGTGTTGGTTGGAAATACGTAAGCATATTTTTTATATTCTGTGGCTACGGTTGTTATGTTGGGAGCTGTTAATGGCAACATGGCCATGGACCAGTAGTTTTTATTGTTTAACGTTGAGGTGTACACATTACCGTTTTGTACCCAGTTGCTTCCAACTGGGGCATAAAACACAAAATTGCCACCATTTCTGGCGTTCTCAACTATTAACATCTCATTTAATATGGTAACCGTTCCTAAATTGACTTGAATTTGAGCTACATCACTGCTCCCTTTTTCAAAATAAATAAAGGGCATCCCTATGCCAGAGGTTGCGTTCATATTATGAGTTCCATCATTCCAGTTCATGGTAACAGTCCAATCTGAATAATCTGAAACGGTTGTATTGGTAACACTCATACCAGTTGTGCCCACTAAAATAGGTTCTTGATCATCGATAACACCCCAAGGGATGTATGTAACAACCAAACCATTGTTTGTGGTTTTTAAGGTCATGGGGTAATTAAACAAGTTACTTGCTTGATTCTCTTTTATTAAACTTGACCACCAGTCGTTGGTAGGAACGGGTTTACCCACAGCATTACCACTTAATTGTGGTGACCCAGATGGATAGGAATTCCTTCCTGCACTATCGGTTCCCGGGAATGTTGTTGTATAACTACCACTCCCCACAACTGTTTGGGCTTGAGTGATTGTACTAAAGCTTATGACTGATATAATTACAAGTTTAAGTAAAAATGAATTGCGTTTCATGAAAATTATGTTTAGTGTAGCTTATTATTTGATTTTATGGGCATAAAAAAAGGAGTGACTTAAACTTAATTACATCACTCCTTTTAAATTATTTAAATATTACAATTGAATACTTTTTCTATTCTTTCACCAATTTTAGGGTACTTGCCCCGTTAGCGGTGCTTATTTTTGCAAAATATAATCCAGATCTTAAATTAGCGCCATTTATTTTAGCCTCACTGGTGTTGGGTCGTAATGATAACACATTTTTACCAAGGATATCAAATACTTGAATAGATGTCATCTTGATGTTTTTAGTACTAACCGTCCAGTTGTCTTTGGCTGGGTTTGGATGTACTTTAAGACCAGCTATGGCAAAATCTTTTATCCCTAATGCTTGATCCTTACTAAAATATACATTATCAAAATACAACGTTCCATTACCATCAAACTTCCATTGGAAAATATCAGTTAAATCATAAGAATAAGTTCCAGTATCGTAGTTTGCAAAATGTGATAAAGGTATGAATACACTTTTCCATTCACCTTGTACTATTGTTTCATCTCCACCAGTTGTTGCGAAGGCATAACGTGGTTCTGCTGCATTTCCTCCAGGAATTCCTGCAGTAGCATCTATTAGATAAAAGTTGAATGCTGTTGATGTTGTTGCATAATAATCTAAATGCACATAATTATACTTAGGAACCCCAGCAGATTCTTCAACAGTTAAATCTACAGCATCCCATTGGGCACCATAATATGTTAAATCTTGTAATTTTCCCGATAGATTACTATTGGATTCAATATCAACAGTAGTATAAGTACCTGCACCATTAAAAGCTAGAAAATTAAAATTTGTAACTGTATTTGTTGGATACGTTTCACTGAAAATTGACAGAACCTGACTTTCAGGTAATGTTGGTGCTGGAGCCGAAACAGTAGGATCTGTTATAGTTGTACAAGGAGCACAAAATGTACCACCACAATCTACTCCAGTTTCATCGCCATTCTTGATACCATCTGAGCATGTTGGTGCTGGACCAGCAGTTAATGTGATTTTAATATTATCATAAAACAAGTGTGCGGAAGAAGTACCTGCACCCCCAGTTGTAGCAGATAACTGTAACGTTACTCCTCCACTTACATCTGGCCCCAAAGTTGTAGTAAAAGAAAAACTTTTCCAAACATTAGGATCAACATCTAAGGCTAAAGGACCGCCTCCTAATATCTCAGATTTTGATACACCTCCTCCACTTAGCTCAGAGAATAGCTCTGCAAAAGCTACGCCACCATCAACTGTTGTGCCACGTGCATCAAATGTTACTGTAACATCTTGATTAGCTACTGCAGTTCCAACTCCCACGTTAGCATCTTTTATTAAACTTGCCGATGCTGGCACAGTGTTGTTTAATTCAGCGCAATATGTTCCCACAGAAGGATTAGTTGTAATTATATTTTGTGTACCACTAATAAATTGTGTCCATCCTGTAAAATCACCAGTTTCAAAGCCTCCATTTACTGCAATATCTGTTTGACTGTTCATAACGCCAACATTAAACAATAAAGCAAAACAAAAAATAAATGTGCTGTTTAATTTGTTTATCCAAGAAAGTTTGTTGAGATATAATCCTAAAGAGTTAAAATAACTCGTAGTAAAAGAATGTAATTTTTTTTTCATAATCCTGTGTTTTTAGTTAATTAATAAATATTTGAGTTTGAGTTTTTTTAAAGATATGCCTTGTTCTCTTAATAATATACAAAAAATGCCCATACAAAAAACATACAAAACAAAAAATCAATGCTTTTGTTGCGGTTTTAACATTCCTTGTCTTTAAATTTGTATTTCGTCGGGTCAGGTTGCATTTAATCGTGTTTTGTTAAAGTGTTATTTGTTTTCTTTTTATTTGACAATTAACACTTTACGCCTTTTGTTGTGGTAATGTATAGGTGGCTTTAGCATCCATTTTTTATCAAAACCACTATCGTTAAATAAAAAGTGTCATTTTTTTAACACAGACACCTTAATTTATGCCTTGGCAATTATTGTTTTAGACTATAATACTTTTTGCTCATCACTAATTTTGGTGTTCTGTCGACTTTGAATAGTCCCCAATGTTTTTCGGGTTCCAGTGGTTCAGGAGATCCTTTCCACGGTTCATCAAATGCTTCAAAAACAAAGGTGAGTATCTGTTCTTGTGTTGTCCATTCCATCAAATCATTATAATATACTTCTTGATTTTCTTCACTTACATTTGATGGATGAATGCCACGTCCGTTAGAATTGGTTGCCCAACCTGCCTCTGTAATAAGTACAGGCTTGTTGGGATACTTTTTTTGGACTGCATAAAAATTATCCTTTGTATATTCTAGTGCATCATGAATATGTTTGTATTCCCAAACAGGATAGGTATGTATTGAGATAAAATTCACTTCGTGGGCAAGGGCCTTCAGTTTATCCAGCCAAGGCACATAATTTTCACAAAAAGTAACAGGTTGTTTTGCGCCTTTTTTTATCATTTTCACATAATTGATCACGCTTTTTACGGGCACATAATGGTCTGTCCAGTCAACACATGCCTCATTTCCAGCAGACAAAGAAAATATTATATCTGGGTATTGATTGGCTAGTTTAATTAACTTTTCTATTTGTTTTATGTTTGTGGTTTTGTTATTCTCCAACTGTTCTTCAGAATATGTAACACCCCAGGGACAGCCAAAATTATTCATCTCTGCAACAATATAGGCGCCAAGCATGACCTTAAAATCAAGATGCTCTTTTTCTATAACATTCAGCACCGTTTCTGAATGCTTATCACAGTCATATAACCTAAGATATTTCCAGTTTTTTTGTAAAATCAGGAGGTCTTCCTTTACCTCATCATAGCTTGGATAGATACCTCCAGGACTTTGGCCTTCTCTAAATCCTGAATAACAAATAGCGTTAGCAAATGGTATGTTTAGTGTTTTGGGTTTACTCATATAATCAGTTATGGATTTTAAAATTTTAGCTTTTCATCTTTGTCCCACAATCCCCAATAAGCGCCTACATCACCTTCGGCACCAACCTTCCAGGACTCATCAAATGACGAAAAATAAAACATTTCTATATCATCTTCCTCAGACCATTTTTGTGCGTTCACAAAGTATCTTAATGCATTTTCATGCGACGGTATAGCACCATGTAATCCTTCTCCTTGGCTTGGCCATCCTGTTTCTGAGATAATAACTTTTTTGCCATTTCCTGCGCTGCGTGCCTGATTGTACATATCTTTCATATAAACCAGTGAATATTCATTGCTACAACCTTCCCAATACGGATAGCAATTTGCCAAGATAACGTCACAAGCTTCGGTGATTTTTGGTCGATGTGAAAACTCATAATACGCATCAACATACCCCATTGGAACATCAGGAATTTCCTTTTTTACGCGATACATAAAGTCTAATAGTTCATCTTCTGTTAAATCTTTACGGTACATGACTTCATTACCCACAGCGGCAATATCAACAAAACCTGCTTTGGCCAAATCAATCAACCCTTGTATTTCTCTTTCGTTAATATCCGGATCATTCCCCAGCCAAGCGCCAACCAATGTTTTTATTCCATATTCATGTGCAATACGCGGAATCATTTCATTACCATCAGTGCATGAAAAAGAACGAATCCATTTGGTATATGGTTGAATAATTTTCATACGCCTTCTTATTTGTTCCTCCGTTAATTGGTCCCCTGGATTTTGCCCTTCAACATACGGGCTAAAGCACAGACCGTGCATACCGTTTTTAAGTACGGTACTGAAAAGGGATTTAAGTTCTGCATCAGATTTATTGGCAAAATCTATCCCTGTTAATGCTTTTATTTTACCTGCTCTAATTGACATCTTTTTTTGGTTTTAAGTTATAACTCAATCTTTTTTCTTCTAATTGCTTTTTAATTTCCCTTGCCCGTTCTTCGGTAATATTATAATTCCACATAACCCAAACTGCCAATAGAGCTGTAACGGAAGGGATTATAATATCGGCTAAACGCAATTTGGTTATTGTGTCTACTGATTGTATGGCTATCTCTTCGTTAAATCCTACCAAACTTAAAACGGCTCCGCCTATGGCAAGTGCCAAAGCTTGTCCTAGTTTAACCATCCACCAATAAACAGCTCCAAAAGTGCCTTCTTTTCTTGGGATTCCATTTCTCAATTCATCTAAATCACAAACATCAGCTGTCATGGACATCATTAAAGTGAACAACCCACCAATACCAAAAGACATTAAGGGAATAGGAATTAATATTAGCCATGGGTTGGTAGGGTTAAATGCCCACCATTTCATGATATATCCAACAATGGAAATAAACGTAGCAATGATAAAAGCGCGCCGTTTACCCCAATTTGATGCAATCCATGATATAATAGGAATTACCAAAAAGGCGGTTACCACTGCGCTGATGGTGGAAAACCAAGCTGGCCATTGACCGGCATCTGCATTACTGCCTTTAAACATATAATACACAATGATGAAATAACTGAAAGAGGCTACTGTTTGAAAACCATTAAACACCAAAAAAGTGGCTCCACACAACCTCATAAACGGATTGTTTTTTGAAATTTCCTTAATCCCTTTTATCAATGATTTGAGATTTGAACCAAGTTCCTTAAAAGACAAATTAGATCTTGATTCTAAGTTTGTTTGATTGATTTCCCTGCAAAAAATAGCTGGCAGAATTCCTAATACAATACATGTGGCCCCTACTAATATTGATAGGCTGCGAACACCTTCTGCCTCCGTTGGATAAATTTCCGGACGAGCAATAAGATACCAGAACCAAGGCACTATCATCCAAGCCAATTGTCCAACTATTTGAGAGGATGCCATTAAACGTGTGCGCTCATTATAGTCAGTTGTCATCTCATATCCCAATCCAATTAAAGGTGTTGAGAAAATAGTGTTTCCAATGAAAAACAACAAAGCGAAAATCAGGAAATAATAAAAATTATACATTTCTGAATTTTCTGGATTGAGTTGCCAAAGAATCATAAATAAGATACCACTCAGTATGGCTCCAATGAAAATATATGGCTTTCTTCTACCCCATCGTGATACCGTATTATCTGAAATATAACCCATAATAGGATCTGTTAAGGCATCCATAAACCTGGGAATAGCCGCCAGTAATCCTGCCAAAAAAGGGTTCATCCCAAATGCTGTGACAAGAAAATACATAAATACGCCCAATGCAGCAGGCAATAAATTATTTACTAAATTTCCAGCTCCAAAAGCAATTTTCTGCACTACTGGAACAATATCCTCTGGTGGTGTTTTGTAATGTTTCATCTTATTTATGTTTAGTTAGTGATACTCTTTTTTATTGTTTTACAAATGGAATTTTAACACTTTCCATTAATTCATTTATGTTGCCATTGTATGTTTTGGTAATGGTTTTCCCGCCTCTTTGCAATCCATCAAAAGTGCCTTTATCAACCAAATCCCAAAGGGCATATTTTGCCTGGCCTTTTAAATTGATGAGTCCAAAATGGTTTTCAGACCCCAATGGATTGTTGGCATCTTTCCATTGCTCATCAAAGGCCTCAAAGTAAAAACATGACATTCCTGCTTTGTTGGTCCATTCTCGCATATGTTTGTAAAATAATGCTTGTTTATATTCATCAGCCGCTCTGGAGCCTTCTCCTTCTGGGCCATACAATCCATCTGAAATACTTGCCCAACCAGTTTCTCCTATGTGGATGGGTTTATCAAGACCAAGACTTTTCATATAATTAAAAACACCTTGGTATTGAGATATGGCATAATCTCTGGCACGCAACATAGCTGCATCTATTTTTTCTTTGTCTGATAGGTTTTGCTCGCTGTCTGGTATTTTCCAATAGGCCGGTGTGTAATGGGAATCATGGAATGGATAGGTGTGCATGGAAATAAAATCAACAGCTTTTATAAGGTTTTCAAGGTCTTTGGTGTGATATATTTCATCTCCACCTCCCCATGACGCAAAATTATCTGAACTGGTAATCCATACATCTTTTGGGAGTTTGCCTTGTGATTTTAAGTCCTGTAAATAATTGACCCATTTTAAAATGACCCCAGGTTGCACATAATAACTTGTTGCCCATTTTACCATAGCCTCATTGCCAACCGCTATCATTTTTACAATATCAGGGTATTGGTTTGCTAGGGCAGCAGCTCTTTCAATCTCTGCCGCGTTTTCTTGTTCGTCTTCAACGTCATGGTTTGGTGTAATAGTGTCTGTCCATTTAAATGCTCCTTCGCAGCTTATCCAGGCTCCAACCATAACATACATTTCAAAATTTGGGTCTTCTTTTTTTAGTTCTGAAATGGCTTTAAGTAAATTGGATACCTGTTGAAGTTTTGTATTGTAGGTTCTCAAGACCTTAACATCCATGGCAGAGAGAATCTTCATGTCTTCTTTAATATCAGAAACTGTAGGCTGGATGTCTCTTGTGTTTTCCCTGTATCCGCCATAAGACATAGCAATATAATTGGGGTTTCCCAATATGTCTGCAGCCGTGATTTCTGGCTTCTGATTGGTTTTAGAACATCCTAAAACAACTATTAGGCTGGCTATTGTTAGTATGCTTTTGATCATTGTTTTCATTTGCTAGATATTAAGTTAATAGCTTAATCCATATCCATATTCATACAAAGGTTTTATTGATTTGTCCCAGAAGTTAGGGCCAAACCGTCGGCTAAAATTTTCAACCGATCTAGGCCAAGAATGGGGCAGTTTTCCTGTAAAATTATACTCTCCAAAAAGCACTTGGGCTATACCATCGCCTTCTGAACCAGGCAGCCATGCTGCCACAAACGCATCAGATTGTTTTATCTGATCTGTAACCACAAGAGGTCTTCCTGAAATTAAAACAACCACTGTTTTTATACCTTTACTGGCATAGGTTTTAATATACTTTTGGTGTTCGGGGCTAAGTGTTAATTTATAGGTTCCACTACCGTCACCTATATCTCCAAAAAATTCAGCATAAGGTGATTCCCCAACCACAATAATAGCTATGTCTGCATCAGTATAATTTCCGGTAGCATCTTTATCATAAACAACCTCGCCTTCTGCAATGCTTTTTATACCATCCAAAATACTGGTTGCTCCTGAGTAATTTCTGGTTAAGCCTTGCCAATCAACAGTCCACCCTCCAGATTGAAGCCCTGTATTATTTGCATGCTCACCAACAACCACAATTTTCTTGGTCTTTTTATCTATTGGAAGTGCCTTGTTTTCATTTTTTAAAAGCACTAATGATTCCCTTACAGCCTGTCTGGCTATATCTCTGTGTTCAGGACTTCCAATGCTTTTAATGAGTGTGGAATCTGGAAACGGATTTTTAAATAGTCCTAGCCTAAATTTCTGTCTTAAAATTCTTTTAACTGCATCATTGATTCTATCAATTGATACCGAATCCTTTTCAATACCTTGCTTAAGGCCTTCTTGAAAATCATCCAAATCGCCATCAACAGCCATAATCATATCCACTCCGGCGTTTATCACTTCATTTTTGCCAAACCTTGAATATCCTTTCCAATCTGATATAACAATACCATCAAAACCCATAGCCGTTTTTAAGGTGTCCGTAATAAGCGTTTTATTAGCGTGCATAGGCATGCCCGATAGTGTATTAAAAGACACCATAATTGATCCAACACCTGCTTTTAGGGCGTCTCTGTACGGTGGCAATAATCGGGTATTAACCTCCTGCATGCTAATTGTTGTATTACCGCCTTCAACACCAAAATCTGTGGCACCATCCCCTATAAAATGCTTAGCGGTTGCCAAAACGGTCCGTCCATCTGGTAATTCTGCTTGAATGCCTTTTACAGCAGCAACGCCCATTTTTTGGGTAAGCTCTGTGCTCTCAGAAAAGGCTTCATAAACACGACCCCATTTTTCATTATATGGAATGGCCACACATGGCGAGAATATCCAGTTAAACCCAGTGGCCTGAGCCTCTAAAGCCGTAATTTTTGAGACTTTTTCAACTAATTCCTCGTCTCGTGTGGCACCCAATCCAATGTTATGAGGAAATATAGTTGCACCTTCAAATGTGTTTTGTCCGTGAACAGCATCAACACCAAATAATAGCGGAATACCCAATCGTGTTGATAATGCTTTTTTCTGTAATTGGGTGAACTTGGCCTGCCATCCTTTAGCGTCCTTGCCTGGCGCTGGGCCTTGGGTATGAATGACTGAACCGATGAATTTTGTAGCTATCTCATCTTCGGTTATATCATCAAAATGCCTTACTTGGGACATTTGTCCTATTTTTTCGTCCAAAGTCATTAAAGCCAGCAAAGAATCTACTTTCTTTTCAATGATAGCATTGGCATCAGATTCAACACGTTTATTTATGCATCCACTTAACATACTAGAACATAGACTTATTATAAATATGAGTTTAAATATGTATGTGTTTGTTAATTTCATGTATCACTTTACTGAAACTGTTATTTTGCTTACGGCTCCTGTTCTTTCAAATATTTTTTTACTAGTTTCAGCATCAAGGCTCAAGGTATCCAGTTGACTTGAGGAGCCATTTATAAAATCAACTGTTAGCTTGTCGGTTTTTTCCTGTTTGTAAACAACAGGTATTTGGCAATAGGTAAAACACAGTGATCCTGTTTCTAGTTTTACACTTTGAGCATTATTGTTTACATCAACATATTTAAATACCGATGGAGCCTTTAAAAACTCATTTTTTCTTAATAATCGAGGGTTAAAAAACAACTTGCCTTCTTTTACAAAAACACCTAATTCGCCTATACGGCTTAAAATATCTTCTTTTACTTGACCTGTCATGCCCGGTTGCTGAGCGCCTTTTCCGGCAGGTGTATGGGAGTAAGGATCTGTTGGAAATGCCCCATACAATTCTGGTGATTTATGTACACCAATGCCAGCATTGATTTCATAATAATGATCTAGCAATTTCCCAATAAGAACCTCGCTTTCATTATTGTGAACCGCCGTTAAACAATTTTCCTGAACCGCTAACAGCAACTTAGATACCATGTGCCAGTATATGGATCCCAATCCTTCATAGCCATAAAAGGTGCCTGAACGCCCCGTAAATGATTTATGATCAAACACCGATTCAAACATATCCAACAATAGTTTCGTATCTTTTTCAACAAGTGGTTTGTACTCTGCAGAAAGGTTCTGTAAGGCTCTTTTTAAACTATTGGCATTGTTGAAACTGCCATTGAAGTGATATTGACCCAAAACATCCTTTTCTATGATTTGTGCGTTGTCATTTTCAATTAATTGCTTGACAAGTTCTGACTTTTCAACACTTTCTTTTGGAATGTTGTTCTTTTTGTCAAATCTTGGCAGTTCTTTGTTGGGATATAAAATATAACTGTATTGGTCTGGTCTAAACAAATCACTACTTTTTAAGCCATCCAACAATTCTAGAGCCTCTTTTGGAGACAAATAACCAGCACTTAAAGCTGCTACCTGACCTTCTAACATAACCGGCAAATACGAAATAGACACCTCAGCATCATTTTCAATGGTCATTAAATTGTATGCATGATACAGGTTATCGTCACGCTTATTTGCCTTGATACTATGGTCAAGATATTGTAATGTAGTAGTTATAAAACCTAAGATATCTTGCTTACTTACAGTTGCTGTATGGCTTGAAAATCCGTTTTTATAAATTGTGGTTCTGTACTTGCTTCCTGCTTTGCCCAAACCATCCAAAACTGTTTTTCGGTCTGCGCCTGAAACTTTTCCTGAAAGTATCTGAATGTTTTCATTGAGTGTAGCCACCACTTCATTAAAAAACAAGGCAAGTTCTTTTGAAATTTCCATGCTTTCTGTTGTTGCATTTGAAACAATCTTTTCAAGGAAACTCAAAAAGCGGCGTAAATAATATAGGGTTACCATAGATACACCATTGCCTACCAAGGCATTATTGGCATCATTCCATTCTGGTCGTTGAGTATTTAACCAAATACCGCCTTCTGGAATAAAATTGGATATTTTTGCCAAAACGGTTGCCAATAGTTTTTCCATTAAATTGACATTGCAAATTGAGGAATTTGCATCTCTCAATAAAGCGCCATCGGCACCCAATTCTGATTTTTTATCCATGATTTTATGATGCAACTCATGGTCAAAATCTATGGTGTCTTTTGGATTGTTTAAGATGTCGCTATACGGTTTGATTTTGTAAGGCACGTTGGCATACACAAAAACATCTTTTTTAAAGTTGCTGGCCAGTTTATTAGGGTAATGACCTTCAATAAACTCCAAGAATTTAAGTAAGTAAATGATTTGATGATCGCCCCAATAACCTATATATGACCACGGATCGTGCTCTTCAATAACCTCCCAATCAAAACCATCTTTGGTTACCCTGTATGGATTATAGCCATCAAACGTAGTTGCGTTTAAAAACTTATGGATCATGCTTTCAATAAACTCTGGATAGGAATGAGCCAATGCTTCCCAGTTTTGAAAAATATCTCGCCAGTTCCCTTCATAATCAAGAATTTTAGAGCCGTCTATTTCACTTCTGGTATTAATAGAAAACTTGTTCCATGGCCTACTAGGGTCTCCATGGCGTCTACTGAACTTAAGTGGTAAGTATTCAAAACAAAGCCGCTTGAAATTTGTATCATTATGTTGCTCTGCTATTTGTTTTATATCATGCAATGAAAACAATTCAGGCATAGCTTTTAAAACGGCTTCTTGTTTTTTGAAAACTTCTTTATTGGCTTGGGCTATGTACTTTATAAAATCACGTTTTTCAATGTTATAATTATCATCAAAAATACCACCACGCATGATGTTGAACATGGTGTTTGAAAAATGCCTCGTATTGGTTTGGGTATCGGCCGTTAGTTGTAATCCATCAGAAGCAGCTCCAAGATTTATTAGGTTTTTGGTTCCTAAATCAATATCATCTTGAACTGTTTTAGTGATATTTTTTTGGTTTTTGATTAATTGTGAAATGTAATTGACACTTGTAATGGATTGATTAACGTTGGCAACAAACATCCAAGTACTCTCTGAATTAGCCTGTAAGTTTAATGTAGAAGAAATAAAATAGGCACCTTTTTCTGCCTTAACATCAGTTTCTTGAACAATTGGTTTTCCTTGTCTGAATTTGTTAAGTTGTAAGGATGATATTAAATACGTTGGGTTTGTCATTCCAACAGACCAAACAATATTGGCCTTTAGTGCTTCACTTGGTTCAGCCTTATCAACTATAAAAGCACTTAACGCATAAATGCCCAATCCTACTTCTTTTTGAAGTTCTGATTTTTTATAGGCGTCAACCAAATTGCTCTTACTATTTTGTAAATCAGCTCCAACACCAGAAGGCAATAGGTTTTGTAATCCGTCAAGAACTGTAACTGAAACGCTGGTTTGCGCATGGTTTATAAGTTTTGATTTTTTTACAAATCCGTACTCATTGCTGGAATTCCATTGGTATCTGAATGTGAGGTTGAAATCGTGATTTGTTTCTTCAAAAACAATCTTATTGCCATAGGTGTTTTTATATAAATTCCTGGTTATATTGTAGACACCTTCATAACGGTTGGAAAACGGTTCCCATAAAAATGTTTTATTGTCTTTATGTACTTGTAAAATTGTTTTACTCCCTGTAATTTCAGTAGACTCTGTTATTTTGTCATCGGTGTAATACGGAAATAATGCCGATTCGGAATCTTTTCTTCCGGCAGATAACCCGCCATTGCTTGATATGAACATCCAGTGGTTGGAATCACTGATTATGCTCATGAAAAAAGGGCGCATGGCATCGCTATTTGAGATTTTATAATACTGCTCATTTTCAAAATTCAATAGCTCTCCTTGAATTTCATCATGTTTAGTACATGTTTTTGAATTCCCTATATAAATTGTTGTATCACTCATTAATTCTTTTTTTACTGATTTTTTTAAAGCCTGATGAAATAGAGCATTGTCAAAAGGTTTGTTTTTCTTTTTTTTTAAATAACTTTAAATGGAATATTTGCCGTTGCAGCATGATCAAAACCATCATAAGCGTAAACAAACAGTCTATATGCTCCTGGTTTGGGCGCTTTAAACCGTAAGGTTCCATTTTGGTTGGTTTTTATTTCTATATCAATATTTTTTGGCCGTTCTTCTTTGTCGCCTCCATCATGTAAATCGGTGCTTTCTTCCAAGACTTCCCAAGAATAGGTAATGGTGTCATGCTCATGGTCCTTGATTATTGCCAGTGCTGAAATTTCTTTTCCTGATTTTGTGGTAATACTATCATAAGCCGTTTTGTTGTTTAGCGTAAATGATTGTATTTGTGGCGTTCTGTTTTTTGGCCACTTGCCGTTCCATAAATAATGCATCACATCAACAGATTCTGTTTCTTTGCCATCTTCCAAAAACAATCCATACCAAGTAGGGGTTCTCTCTTGTTTTTGTCCCCAAAGAAAAACATATGAGCCCAAACATTGTTTGGTGTCTGCTTCTATAACTGTTTTATAACGTTTTAAATAATTAGCAGCTTTAACGGTACTGTTTTCTTCTATAGGTGCTCCCCATTTGGTCAAGGGCACTTCCCAATGGCCAGTAGCTCCCCATTCTGAAATAATATAAGGGCCAGTCCAATTATAATCTTTAATTAACTGAGGGAGTTTAACTATAGCTCCATAGTATTGGATAGACAACACGTCTAAGTCTGGGCATCGTTCCTTAATGTTTTGCACGTCTTGTTTTGAAAATCCGGCAAGAGGTGTTGTTGTTAAATGATTGGGGTCTATTTCATGGATCATTTTTGAAATATCATTAACGGCATCCCAAACTTTTGGGTTTGTAGCCCTCAAATTCAATTCATTTCCTATAGCCCAAATCATTAAAGCTGGGTGATCTTTAAGTTCCAGTACTTCTTTTTTTATGCGCTCTTTTTGAGCCTTAACAGCGGCTTCATCATTATAATCAAACCCATGGCGCTCACGTGCCACATCAATTCCCATGGTAACCATCAAACCGTTTTTTTGAGCTTCATCCAAAACCTCTTTTCCGGTTTGTTTTCCGTTATTGGTGCGCCATGTTCTAAATGAATTTCCGTTGTGTTTTGCTAAAGCAGCAATATTTCCAAACTCACAGCCAGCGCCATCTATATAAAAAGGTTTGCCATTAACCATTAATTGATACGCTCCGTTTGAGCTGTTTAATGTGACTTTTGAAGGTTTGTTTGTGCTATCCACTAATGTATCTGTTTTTTTTTGGTCCTTTTTACATGAACAAAGACATAAAGCAGAAAAAACCAACACTAAAATCCCTTTTCTCATTTTTTAAAAACGTTTATGATCTTATTAATAATTCCTCTACTTGTTCTAGTGTTTTTCCTTTTGTTTCTATGACAAACTTATATACAAATAAAACCGCGCACATTGAAAGCAGCGCATATATGGCAAATGTGGTTGTTGGCCCTAAACGGGACAGTTCCCAGGGAAACACCTGGGTTACTGAAAAGCTTACCAGCGAATTAAAGAACCCCACAACCGATATGGCAATCCCTTTTATCTTGCTTGGAAACACTTCAGAAATGAGCGTCCACATAACAGGGCCCAGCGAGATTGCAAAAGAAGCCACGTACAGCAAAATAGCCATCAAGACCAAGGTGTCATTTATCTGAATGAAGTTTTTGATTTCATTTCGTTCAAACTCCAACGCGTCTTTAGGGGTCAATAGCAGTTTTAATTCCTTGAACAATAAGGATTGGCTCTCAAATGACCTGCCTTTTAAATCCTGCAATGCCATCTTGATTTCAGTGTTATTGACTTTTTCAAGTGTCTTCTCATTAAAATCATAGGTGGCATTGTTAAAAGCAAAGGTTGCCATCAACAATGCAATGGTCATACAGGTAGTTCCAATAAGTAATAATGGCTTTCTTCCCAATCTGTCTATAAGCCAAATGGCAACCAGTGTAAACACCAAATTTGTGAGCCCTACAACAATGGCTTGAAGAAAAGACGAATCCGTACTGCCGCCCGCTTGTTCAAATATGGTTGGCGCATAATAAAAGATGGCGTTGATTCCTGTTATTTGTTGGAAAAAAGCAATGCCCAGCGCAATTATCATAATGGTTGCATATTTACTGCTCAACAAATCTTTGAGCTTGCCCTTTGTTTCTTTCTTTGCAATACCACGCTGAATTTCCTGTATGGTGATTTCGGCATACGCTTCACCACCTATTTTCATTAAAATTTTTCGTGCCAAAGCTATGTTGTTCAACTTAAGAATGAGCCATCTGGGGCTTTTGGGCACCGTAAAAAGCGAGATAAAATATATGATGGCCGGAATGGCCTCAACTCCCAACATCCACCGCCAGCTATCCGTTCCAATGTCAACCAAAAAGTAATTTGAAAAATAGGCCACCGAAATGCCTATTACAATATTCAACTGATTGAAAGACACAAGGGTGCCCCTTAACTTAGGTGGGGCTATTTCGGCAATATAAATTGGGGCTATCAAAATAGCGCCACCAATGCCTATGCCACCAATCATTCTGGCAATGATAAATTCCGCATAACCTGTTGCCAAAGCAGACCATATTGCTGAAATACTGAATAATGCCGCTACGATAATCAACACTTTTTTTCTTCCTAACCAGTCACTCATGGGACCTGCCAGCAAGTTTCCGGCCATGGCGCCAAAGACAACACAGCCTACCGAAAACCCAACCATGGTTGGGGTCATTTCAAAATAAATGGTGATACCCTTAACGGCCCCAGAAATAACGGCACTGTCAAATCCCAATAAAAAGCCGCCCAGCGCCACTATTAAACTAATTAAGATAGTATATGACTTGTTCATTTTTACCTTAATACTTGGGTCTTTTATGTCCTTATTTACCATCTTGTTCATTGCTTTTTAGCACAATACTTTGTATTGAATGCGGTAAGAGTTTTAGCTGAGCTGTTTGGGTTTGCACGGTCAAACTGTAACTTAATTGGTTTTCGCCAATGTTCATTACCACAATAACCAGGCTGCCATCTTCATTTTCAAATGCCGTTGTTAACAGACTGTTTGTGCTGGATGCGCTACTTATTCTTTTGGCTCCTGGACGGATAAATTTTGAGAAATGACCGATATAATAGTAGGAATCTGTGAATGTTAGCTCTCCCGTTTGAGTGTTCCCATGAACGGGCGAGAAACAGAGATTGCCTACATGGTTTGGTCCACCAGTTTGGTCCAAAAGTATGTTCCAATCTGTCCATGCCACGGTTCCGTTATTGAAATCATGAATCATCGATTTTCCGTAACGCTCGGCCAATTTGGGGTCTTCGTTTTCTATTCTACTCAAATCATAAGCTTCATTGCACCCTTCTGTAAAAATCAAATGTTTGTCAGGATACGCTTCTTGAACGCGCTTAACGGCATCGTACATGGGGATACCGTCCTTCCAGTCTTCATACCAATGAAATCCGGTGCCCCAAACATATTTTGCCACTTCTGGATCGTTCAAAATAACATTGGCTCTTTGGAACATCAAGTCTCTGTTATGATCCCAAACAATAATGTTTTTATCTCCCAAACCTTCTTTTTCCAAAGTTGGCCCAAGATAGTTTTTAACGAAATCGCGCTCATCCTCTGCTGTGTAAATGCAAGACTCCCAACGTTGCACGGCCATAGGCTCGTTTTGAACCGTGAGTCCCCAAATAGGTATTCCCTCTTTTTCATATGCCTTGATAAACTTAGCGTAATAACTGGCCCATGGCTGAAAAAATTCTGGCTTGAGCTTTCCGCCGTGCAGCATATCATTGTTTGTCTTCATAAAGGCGGGCGGGCTCCATGGGCTTACGTACATGGTCAATTTTCCTGCTGTGGCAATGGCTTTTTTTATGAAGGGAATGCGATATTGCTTATCATGAGCAATGTTAAAGGTCTTCAAATCGGCATCGCCTTCATCTATGTAAGTGTAGCTCTCGCTTGAAAAATCACAACTGTGAATATGGGTTCTGGCCAGTGAATAGCCTATTCCCTTGTCAACACTAAAGTAAGCCTTAATAAACGCGTCTTGCTTTTCCTCTGGAAGCTTGTAGAAGGTTTCTGCTGAAGCATCTGTTAACGCGCCTCCAATCCCTAAAAACGTTTGGAAATGCTTGCTCGGGTCCACTACAATGGACGCGTCTGTCTCTTTTGGCTGTTTGAAATCAGTGAATTGAATAGGGTCTGTTAAAGACAATCTTAAATTTGTGTTGTGAGCTGTAGTGAATACCTGACTTTTCATATTGGACACATCCATAGGCTTTTTAAGATTTTGAATTGGTGATTCATTACTTTTGGTCTTTGTGCAATTCGTTGATAAAAGTATCAACAGTGCCAGACTTGATTTAAAAAGAATATCCTTGACTCTTATTTTCATCTGTTCTATTACATTTTCCTTGACAGTATTGTCCGGTTTGATTTTAAGAAAAAGGTTGGCTTGATGAAAAACCAACCCTAACATTATGTGATGTATTTTATTTATAAACTCTTACATAATCCACCAACATGGTTTGTGGAAAAGATGTTTCACTATTTGGTGAACCCACAAAACCACCTCCAACAGCTACATTCAAAATGATATAAAACGGATGGTCATACACCCATTCTCCAGTTACATCTTCAGGTGTAATTTGGTTGTATAATACATCATCAACATAAAAGTTTATATAGTTTTCTCCCCATTCAATACCAAACACATGAAAATCTGTATCAAATCGGTCATTTTGTAAACTATAGCTTTTGAAAATAGATTGACCACCTGAGTAACCGGGCCCATGTACGGTACCTTGAACAGTTGTTGGTTCTTGTCCGCGGTACTCCATGATGTCAATTTCTCCGCATTGTGGCCAAGAAACTTCATCTGAATTAGCCCCCAACAGCCAAAAAGCTGGCCAAATTCCCTGTCCCCAGGGTAATTTGATACGCGCTTCAAAACGGCCATATTTTTGGTCAAACAATCCTTTGGTCAAAATTCTTGCCGAAGTATACTGCGACCCCATGAATGACTCTTTTTGAGCTGTTATCTTTAGCATTCCGTTCTCAACTTTTATATTTTCTGGGCGGTCTGTATAATATTGCAGCTCACTGTTACCCCATCCGTTGTCACCTGTTCCAATATTATAGTCCCAAATAGCTGGGTCTGGAGCTCCGTCTGTACTGAATTCATCCTGCATCACCAAGTTTGTAAGATTTGTGACTTTCTGTGTCTCACTGGTTGAACAATTAAAAATCACAAGAGGCAGCATGATTACAAATAAGCATCTTGCTAAAAGCCATATAAATGATCCTGATTTTGTGCGCTTATTTGTTTCTGATTTTATTTTAAACTGATTTGTCATATCGCTGGTTTTATTTTATGAAATACCTTCTTTTTAATTATGGAAATAAATGTTGTCCAAATAAATATCTCCATTACCATCAAATTTAAATTGAATAATATCAGCCAAGTTTACCGGATTGAAATCTGTCAATGGAATTTCTAAGCTTACCCAGCCTGATGCCGTTGGCACAGAAAGCGCTTTAGCCTTTTCTACAGGGCCCGTGCTTATTAAATATGCATTTAAAGCCGTTGAATTTGCCGAGTAATAATCCAAGTGCAGATAGGTCATTCCTGACACATCTTGGCTACTGCCCAATTGAAGTCCTTGATAGTTTAATCCAGCATATTTTAGGGTATTGTTTCCTTCAATAGGCACTTGTGTTACAACGGTTGCTTGTCCCCAATTTGGGTTTAAATCTGAACCAGCAACATTGGTGTAGGCATCACTAAAAATTGATATCACATTTCCTGCAGGAACTGTAGGACTAGGTGCCGCTGTTGGGGGTGTTGTTGGCACTTCATAGAAATATATGTTATCTACATAAATATCTGTTATGGTGGCATCAGAAACAAACACCACTTGTGCCAAATTGGATTTACCTGTTAAGGTAGTCAAACTCGCCAATGGAATATCAATACTGGTCCAACTATTAGCATTTAAATTGGCACTTGTTAATTTAACTTCACCTGATGAATCATCACCTGTCCCAAAAGTATTGTCAGGGCCAATATCTGCCAACCTAACAATGATATAATCAGTTGGGTCAATTGTTCCTACTACCTGAATATCCACATGAAAATTGGTCATCTGAGAAATATCAATAGTGGGTTTTGTAAATTGGATACCTACAAAGTTTAATTGAGAGTATTTAATGATATTGTCATTATTGATTGTAATATCATTTTGCCCTTGAGTTGTTTGGTATGGCGCCCAATAACCGTTGTAATATTCTACTGGCTGGTTGGTATATGCATCACTAAAAATAGAGATTACATTGCTAGGGTCTTGGGTAGGTGTAGGTGCAGCTGTAAAATTACCTAAGGACTCTAATGTTAATGAACCCCTGGCATCAACACCTCCTAATGTTGCTGTTATCACTGTTGTACCTGTGCCAACTACCGAAACCTCTCCTAGTTCATTAACTGTTGCAACACTTGGATTAGAAGACGTAAAAGCAAAATAGCCAGGAGCTGCTGAAACCGTTTGATTATGACCTGAAGCCGTGTTAAATGTTTGGGTAAGCCCCGTTAATTTAGTGGCCGAACCAATAAATGTCTGTTGACTTACATCAGCTCCATTTAAAATTGATGGCATTGGATGGGCCAAAGTTCCCAACTTTTCAAATTTTAAGTCATCAATCCAAAATGAATAACCTTTGCCATCTTCTGGTCCTTCTGCATACCAAAACATACCTGTTTCTTGTGTTAACTTTGAAGCGTCTGGTATGGGAATAATGTATTGTCTCCAATTGGTTGTTAACTGAAAGCTTGTGCTTACTTGGTATTTATTCTCACCAAAATCTTGGCCAAAACCAATTTCATTTATGGTTCCGCCTTGAGTGCCTTTTGCCCAAAAGGTTAAAGCGTCATATCCTGATAAATCTCTTCCGGTGGCTGTACGGAAAATAGCGCCCGCATAAGCTCCGTCTGGATCTCCCACATTAGGTATATCAAAACGCATTGCGGCAGAGCCATCATATTTGGTCTCAGTATCTACTGAAAACGCTTTAAAATAAGAATCCCCAAATGGATAATAGTCAAGTCCTGAGCTAAAACCATCAATAAAAACATCTCCGTTTTTTGAGAAACCCGCTAATACCGCATCGTCTGAAATATCTCTTTGACAACTAATCGAAGTCGTTAAAATCACCCCAAATAGGAATATGATTTTTATGTAAATATATTTTCTAGTTTCCATGTTCTTTTTTTTAATTATTTCCCAATATTGATATGTATGTACGTTCTTATTTCCCATTCATTTCCATCGTCAAATCCAACGGGGCTCAAAATAGGAGCTGTAGCAAACTCGCTGGCTGTTTGGTTAGGAAGATATCTAGGAGAATATTGGTTCAGTGAACGCCAAGTTCCTCTAATTCCAATGCGTGTGCCAGGTAAAATAAACCAATTTGGTTTACCTACCGATGTTGATATGTCCAACATCAACTGTACAGGAAAGGTTAAGTTGAAATCACGGTGATAGTCAAAAGGCCCCCAATCATTAATTTTGAAGGAATGCACTATTTTGACTTTATTGTAAATTAATCTAATGTCACCTCCAAACCTTTCAATTAATCTGCTGTCACTACCATTGGCTTGGGCATTACCAAAGTAAAGATTGGCAATCAATCCCAAATCTGGGCTTATCTTAGAAACGATACGAGAGTTCGCTTCCCACAAATCATGAGCAGGTGCAGAGTTTGGAAAAGCAAATGAGGTACGATTGCTCAAAAATCCGATAGCGGCATCTTGGGTTGTTGGATAGTGATTAAAAACAAAACCAAAATTCATTGCTAACTTTGCGTCTTCAGCTCTATCATTATCCCATTCATAAAACCAAGTGCCTGGAGTAGGATCATAGGTCAATAAAAGTTCTCCTGCTGTTGTTTGCCTGTTTGCCCGAACGGCAAATGGATCATCCTGAATATTTCTTAATCTGCCAGGAGCTTGCACATCATTTGGCATAGCGGCTACAAGCGGTTTTTGCCATAAAAAGTTTGGTGCTACTTGAAAATTGCCGAATGTGAGGGCGAAACCTGTTAAAAAGTTGGTTTGGTTACCACTTCCGGTATCTTTTAATCTCCAACCAGCAAAGGTTTGTGTTTGATCGGCACCTCCATTGGCAACCAAGCCTTGTGCTGCTGCTTGGGCATACCAATTAAACTTGCCCTTTTGATAGGTTATTTTTGCTTTACCTCCCCAATTGTCTTTTGAGGATATTTTATCTTCTTTGATGATGTAGTTGCCAGAAGTACCTCCGTCAACAACCTGAAATGTTCTTCCGTTTAAAGGATCTCCTGCCCAAATACCACCAAGTTGAATTCCAAAACTTCCAAAATCCCTTTCTATGGACAAAGTTGCCCTGCGTGTTTTTGGAAAAGGAATTGCTCCTGATGTAACAGCTTGTTGTCTTTGTTCTAAATCTTCATGGTAAATACCCGTTACATCGTATTTTCCTAATTTAGTGCTATATTTTAAAAGAACTGCTGGGTTTGCTCCCCACCACAATTGAGGTCCAAAGGCTGCTTTTAATCCGTTCAAGCTCTTTTTACCGTCAATTTCAAAACCTGATATCTCACCATTATAAATATCTAGATTGGGACCATAATTAGCTTCAGGATACAAACCAAACAAATCGCCTTCATATCCCCAATGATAATGGCCTGTTCTGTAAAACCCTCTTAAGTCAAAATCTTTGGCATTCCATTCATACTCTGCGCTATATACTTGAACCCTATTAGGATCGGATATATCAACAGTACCATCAGGAGTATTTACAGTTTGAGGACGACCTCTATTTTCATAAAAAATTTCATCAATAGGGTTTTCTGCAACATGCCCCAAGATATTAAAGTTAACATTGGCCCTCATATTAGCTGAAGGATTTCCTTCAAAACCAACATAGTAAGATTGCATGTGGTCAAACCCTAGTTTATTGGGATACACATTTGCATTTGGATCAGCTTCATCAGGTGTTGTAATTAAACTCCCTCCCGTGTTATATGTAGTAAACTCAGCTCTTAAATTACTGACTTGAATTTTATCATTACCCTCAGAATTTAAAGCTGCTTTATCACCACGAGCCTTTAAAACGGCATCCATTAAATTGATGTTTGAAAAATAATTGTCAATAAAGTCAATATTTACTCCATCTTCATAGGGGTTTAATTTATGCGCTTCTTTTAAGGCATAATAGGCAGCGCGTGGGTATAAATCATACAGTCCTCTGGAATTGGTTGGCCCTTTAGCACAAATGCCAAACCACTCTTCGTTCATATTGTTTTCGCCTGCTTTATAATCTATTTGATAGCCTCCATTACTCCAAGATGCATCATTATCATGTATGTCTGCATTTTTACGATCATTAAAACCATATTTCCACCAACCATCACTAAACTGAAAGGTGAATCCTCCTATTGAGTTATTGGCTTTTCCTATACCTGCTGCATTTTCATAGATTTCTTTCCAGTTTCCTAAATCATAATAGGCTTGCATTTTTTGATCTTCTTTGTTATCAATAGCATTAAATGCATCAGCTCCAAACTCAGTGAACATAACAGGTTTATCAAGTTTCTCCTTGACAACCTGAAATAAATCTGTGAAAGAAACACCACGATATGAGTTTACCCCATATATATCAACATCTTTACATTCTTCTGCAATAATATCTATGAACAGTACATCCCCGTTACAGATTGCAACTGGATGAGATGAATCCAAAGCTTTCATTCTTTTGGCAGCTTCGTTCATCAATTTATACATAGGTCTTCCTCGATGTTCACCAATAAACTTCTTTTCTTCATCACTATCAGGAAAATCCTCAGTTTCAGCACCTGCCCAAAAAAGGCCATAGTTGTTTTCGTTACCTATCAAGTACAATAAAAGACCCGGAGTGTTTTTGTATTCTTTTACCATATTGTCTATTTCTGATAAAAGCTCCTTTTGCGTACGTGGCTCAGAGTAAATTGTAACAGGCGTCCAAACACCATCTAATGTGAGCCCATAACGGCCAAAAGGATCGTTAAGAACAGTATAAATACCATAATTTTCATAAATATATTTAATCCATTTTGCAGGAACACCAGTATACTGGCGAATGACATTAACACCCATATTCTTTAAGAGTGACATATCTGAATCCAGCCCAGCTTTAATGATATCATCCGGGTTTTTCCAAAAATTAGCATTAACTGTATTTGTTCCAATAGGAATATAATCCCAGTTCATGCCATTGATCATAAAATCCTTTCCGTTTACTTGTAATTTCATTCCTTCATCATCATTCACAACAGATACCTTACTGGCTTGAGCAAAGACTCCTAGAGTAAACAAGAAAAGTGCTAATCTTATAAAATTGTTTTTCATAGTTTTATTTAGTTTAAGTTAGTCATTCATAAATGTTTAGTAACCCTTTACTGTATTTTGTTTAAACATACCTGAGGTTTGCATACAAGTAAAATATTTCAAAATGTCTTGTTGTTGTTGATCAAGGTTTGATCTTTATTTGATTTAATCCTTCAATAATCAATACATATAACTGTTTATTGAAAAATTAGATCTTTTTAGCTGATTTTTAATAAATTAACTAAAAAAAACAGAAACAACCTAACAACAATTAATTGGTTGTTTCTGTTTTTATAAAAAAGGTCTTATTCTGGAATTAATCTGAACCACCAGTCAAAAGTTCCATTGCCATCAGCTGATTTTAAAACCATTTCGTTGGCAGAGCGACTGAATATGACGTATTTATGGTTTCCTCCTATATAATAGCCAATAAAGCCAAGTCCAGATAAACTAATAGTTTCTACTCCTCCAGGAGCAGATAACGACCAGCTTGCAGTATAGGATGCATACGGATATTGCTCAATATCATCTCCATTGGCAGTACCACCAGATCCTCCTAATTCATCAATTAGTCCTTTTCTTCCAAACACAAAGCCATCGGCCCCGGTGTCATGTGTAAAGGTGCCATCAATGTTAAAGGTGTATCTGTCATCATACATGCCAGTAGCGGCTTTGTCTCCTGGTGCGGCCCCATAATATTGGAATGGATCTCCTCCAATTGGACCTAACCCAAAATGTTGATTGACATCAGCAGCAATTTTCCATGTTCTCGAGCTATCGGCTGTAAGCATGGTTAATAAATCTGCTGGAGGCGAATATGTTGATAACACCTCTACTTCAACCGTTTTACTGGAAGAAATACCACCTCTACCAAAAGCAATAACCGTTACCGCGTAGGTATTTAAACCTAATGTTCCAAAACTATAGCTTTGCATTCCGGCTGGTGCGGGTCTGATTTCACCATTATAAACATATTGATAGGAAATAGCATTATCTGCTGAAGCCATAAAATTAACTTCACCACTACCGTCTCCATTGGGGTTTGTGGCATCTGCCCCAACAATATCAACTGTTACCTGAATGTTTGAGGGAGCTATTAAGTCTCCAACAGCATAGTCATCTTTTTGACAACCTGTTACTGCTATCAAGCCTAAAAGACTTATTAAAAAATATTTAAATGTTTTCATATGTTTCGTTTTTTCTATTTATGAAAATATAAGTTATCAATATAAACCGTTGCGCTTCCGCCGTTAGTGTCAAAAAGCAACTGTGTTACTTGTGATCTGTCTATGGCATAGGTGTCTAAAACTAACGTCACGCTAACCCAAGTGCCTTGTGTAACCATTGGAAGGAATTTAACGTCTTCTTCAGTAGGAATGTTTGGAACTGCTTTGACTAATTTTAATCCAAGTTCTGTTGCGTCTGGCGTAAAGTAATCAAAATGTACATAAGTCATTCCTGAAAGGTCTGTTGGATTAGCATAATCTGTTACGATACCAGTATAGTTAAGAGCATCATATTTCCAGATATTATTCCCACCAATGTTCACCTCAGAAAGAGTCGTTGTTTGGCCCCAATTTGGGTTAACTTCACTCAATGGAACCCCTGTGTAAGAATCACTATAAATTGAAACTACGTCTGCTGAACCTATTGTTGGAACCGGAGCTTCAACGGTTGGCTGAGTACTGCTTGTTTCAGAGTAAAAATAAAGGTTATCAATATATACTTTGGCACTTCCACCATTGGTATCAAATAACAATTGTGTTATAGCAGATCTATCCAAGGCATAATCACTTAACGGAATGGTTACACTTACCCAGGTTCCCTTTACTACATCTCCCACAAAATTGATGCCTTCTGTTCCTGCAACCGTATTGACTAATTTAAGACCCAGTTCTGCGGCGTCTGGTGTAAAGTAATCAAAATGTACAAAGTCCATTCCCGACAAATCTGTTGGATTAGCGTAATCTGTTACAATACCCGTGTAGTTCAAAGATTCATACAACCACATATTGTTACTACCAACACTTACTTCTGTTAAAGTCGTGGTTTGTCCCCAACCAGGATTAAGTTCGCTTATTCCTACAGATGTGTAAGCATCACTATAAATAGACATGACATTACCTGCGCCATATGTTGGGTTTGGTGCTGCTACATCAGGAGCTGTTGCAATTTGTGGTTCTTTCCAGAAATAAATATTATCGATAAACACGGTTCCGGCAGCCCATGGCGCACCAACAAACTTCAATTGGTAAATTTCATTTACTGTAAGTCCTTGGTCTGTGTAAGCAGAAATAGGAATGTCAATACTAGTCCATTCTCCTGCGGTTAAATCGCTCACAACAGGTTTTTCTGTTGAAGCTGATGGCCCATTAATCAATGAGGTTTCTATTGTTGAAACATCTGCTGTCCAAACATCCAAGTGAAGGTAATCCATGCTTGATACATCAACAGTTGTCCCGTCAGCTAAAGCAATCCCTTGATAACTTAAATTAATGTATTGTAACATCTCGTCTCCGTTCAAATCAAATGTAGCCCAACTACTTCCTTGTCCTCCTTGACCCCAATCTGGAAAAAAGTTTGTACCAGGAACGTCAGTATACCTACTTGAGTAAATTGAAATCACATCGGTATCAACACGTGTTGGTGGCGTTGGAGCTGAAGCAATAGGCTGTAAAATTTCAGTCACTTCAAAATCGGTAGTATATTCTGTTGTGGCTATAGCAGCACTTTTAGCAACAACTCTAATAGTATAAATTCCTGGTGCTTGGTAAATGTAAGAAGCTGTTTCACCAATATTTGCTGACACAGGGGTGTCGTTTCCTGGTTCTCCAAAATACACGTCATAAGACAGACCAAAGTCAGCCGTAGCAGTCACGTTAACCTTTTTGGATATAGCAGCATCATTTTCAATAGTTACCACTAAATTTTCTGGCGCTTTAAAAGACACTACTAAATCTTGAGTTACGACACTTTTTAAACCTGTTAAACCAACAGCTTCAACGGTTACGGTATAGCTACCCTCAGCATACGTATGGTCAATACTTTCACCTTGTTTTACAATAACTGGTTCTGCGGTATCATCACCTAAGGTAATGTTATAAGACACAGCACTTGTGGCATTTGGCGTAATAGTAACAAGCCCGGTATTATCTTGGGTAACCTGAAACAAGGCCGATATATTTGATGGGGCTACGGCGGTAGATAAATAATCGAAATTATCATTATCATTGGTGCAATTTGCAAAGACCAATAGTACCAAGCAGTAGCCTAATAGATATTTTAATGTTCTCATAGTTTTAAATTTTTTGTTTTTAGTATCCAGGATTTTGTTCCCATCTATTTCCAGCTAATTGTATTTCAATCAAAGGAATAGGGAATACTTCATTTTTACCAGCTTGAAATCCATCGATTTCTTGTGCTGCTCTTCCGGTTCTAACCAAATCAAAGAATCGGTGTCCTTCTCCTACTAGTTCTACACGACGTTCGTGATAAATAGCATTTGTTAAATTGCTACCAGTGAAATTAACATCATGTGCGGTATCTCCAAAAGCACGTCTTCTTACCCTGTTCAAATAAGTCTGTGCTCTAGTGTCACTAATGCCGCCTCTATTTAAAGCTTCAGCTGCCATTAATAATACATCGGCAAAACGAATTGCTCTGTAATTATTAGGGTTTGTAAGGTTGGCATCACCTGTATTAAGGTCTCCTTTACGAGCGATGTATTTTCTGTTGTAATACCCTGTATGCTCATATCCTGTAGAAAAAGTTGCTCCGGTTGCACTTGCCCAAGCATCAATGTCTAAAATAGCGGTGTTTTTTCTAACATCGTCACCATCTTCAAACTCATCAACTACTTCTTGTGTAGGCACATTAAAGCTAAATCCAGATTCAAATACAGGTCCAGTATAGTTTCTTATACCATTAAATCCAACGGCTACGTTACCTTCACTACATTGTAAGCAACCAAAACCGGCACCTTCTTTATCGGTATATTGTACTTCAAAAACAGACTCTATATTGTTTTCATCATCATTCTCAAAAATTGGGAATATTTCCAACCCTTCTACTGTTCTAGTTTCAGTCACTAAATCATACGGGCCATTATTGATAACATCTTCCAATACAGTGGCTGCTTCAGCAAACTTATCTTGATACAAATACGCTTTTCCCAATAATGCTTGTGCGGCACCTTTGGTCACTCTTCCTTTTTCTGATTGTGTGTAAGGCAAGTTGGCTGCAGCATAAATCAAATCTTGTTCAATTTGTGCATAAACCTCTGCTTTAGGGGTTCTATCAATGGTGAATTGGTCTCCAAATTGGATTCTTTTGTCAACCGCTAAAGGCACATCTCCAAACCATTTTACCAATTCAAAATAGTAATAGGCTCTTAAAAATTTTGCTTGAGCAATTACATTGTTTTTATTTGGAAAATCTGTTTTATCTTGAAATTCCAAAATAAAATTAGCTCTATTAACACCACCGTACATCCAGCTCCAGATATCTCTTAAGTTGGAATTGTTTGGAGTATGTCTCATGTCGTCTATTTCCTGAAAACCAGGAACGTCAGTTGCACTTTCACCACCACACAATGTGTTATCTGATGCAATTTCACCCAACATGACATTTACGTAAGTAGATTGTAATCCATCATAAGCTGCAACTAATGCATCTTGATAGTCAGCTTCTGAATTAAAGTAATCATCAGAATTTTGATCCTGTGACTTTACATCTACAAAACTATCGCTACAAGAAACCACGAGTAACATAGCGAAGAATATATTTATAAGTTTTAAATTTTTCATAATCAATCCTGAATTAAAATTTTAAGTTAGCTCCTAAGAGAAATGTCTTTGGGCTAGGGTAAAACCCTTGATCAATACCGCCTCCAATAGGTGCGCCAGATGACGCCGTTGGATCATAACCTCTATATTTTGTTAGGGTTACCAAATTACTGGCAGATACATATAATCTTAATTTACTGATTTTTGAGTTTTTAAATGCATTTTCAGAAAATGTGTATCCTAACTGTACATTTTGTAGTCTGACAAATGAGCCATCTTCAACATAAAAATCTGAAAACAAGGTATTGGAATTAGCTCCTGTAGTCACTCTAGGTGATGTGTTGCTGGTTCCCACTCCTGTCCAACGATCTAAGTAATAAATACTTTTGTTGGTCAAGTCTTGGTTACGTTCATAATTACGTACAATCTCATTTCCTACAGATGCAAAAGCATAGGCTACAAAATCAAAGTTTTTATAATCCAATGACAAATTAAGACCCATGGTTGCAGCAGGCAGTGGGTTTCCTAAATTGGTTTTGTCATTATCATCAATAACACCGTCGTTATTCAAATCAACAAACTTCAAGTCTCCCGCTTGTACTCTATCAGTAATAGTTGGATAAGCATCAACATCAGCTTGGGTTTGAAATACACCATCTGTTTTGTATCCTCTAAAGTATCCTATTGGATAACCCGCTTCCATACGTGATGGAGGGTCTTGACCTACTCCAAATGATCCTCCAGCTATATAATCTCCTTCACCACTTACAGAAATAACCTCATTTTTCAAAGTGGTTACGTTGTACTTAACACTTAATTTAAAGTTGTCGCTTAAGTTTTCAGTATACCCAATGGCAAATTCAAGCCCGCTGTTCTCTACAGTACCCGCATTCACAACAGGTGGCGATGCGCCTGGAGCTCCAATTCCCAAAATTCCAGAAACCTGAGGAACAACCAATAAATCTTCGGTACGTTTTTTAAAGTAGTCTGCAGTAATATCTACTTTATTGTTTAAAATTCTAATATCTGCACCAACATCAAAAGTTTTTTGCTTTTCCCAACGAATTTCAGGGTTTGCTACTCGTCCTATTGCTTTTCCATAGACCAACTGGTCATTAAACACATACGTACCTTCCCCGTCTAATAATGATACATATCCAAATGCTGGAATTCTATCATTACCTAAAACACCATAAGATGCTCTGAATTTTAAAAAGTTTAGGAACTTACTGTCGGCCAAGAAATTTTCATCAGATGCAACCCAACCAATAGATCCTGAAGGGAAATACCCAAATTTATATTTTGGCCCGAATGATGATGATCCATCACGTCTTACAACTCCAGAAATAAGATATTTTCCTTTATAGTCATATTGTGCTCTAGCAAAATAAGATAATAATCTAGTGTCAAATCTTGGATCATACCCTCTGCCAACATTAATGTTTTCTATATCTTGAGCATTTTCTATTGAGGCATTTTCAACTCTATTGTCTCGTATATCGTAACCTCTCACACCAGTAAACAACCCAGTAGTTTTATAAACTGATGTTCCTAAAAGCACATTGATGTTATGGATATCGTTTATTTTGTTGGCATAGCTAAGGGTTGCGTCAAAGGTGTAATCCCTGTAGTAATCCAATCCATCAAAAATTTCACTTCTATCCTTATTAAATACTTTACCACTACCATAATTTACAATAGGGCTGAATATTTTGTGGGATACTTGTGAGTAATTAAACTGAATATTGGATTGAGCTGTAAAGTGGTCAAGAAAATTATATGACAACCCTGCATTTCCACTTAACCTGAACACTTTCGTTCTATCATAGGTATTGGCTGTTTGCGCAATTGGGTTGATAACCTCATTACCCAGACCTTCAGCAATTGTATAGTTTCCATCAGCATCTTTAACTGTAAATGTTGGAGCCATATTCAATGCGTTGAAAAGAACAGAGCCCAATGCATTTTCATTAAGATTCTTTTTATCTGTTCGCATTAATGTTAGACCTGATGTCAATTTGAAATGATCTAAAAAGTCTAAATTATAACTTGCATTATTGGTAAACCTGTTAAAGTTTGATTTATTCCCTCCAACAATACCATCTTGAGTTAAAAAGGATGTACTGTATGAATAGGAAGACTTTTCACCTCCTCCTTTAAATGTGATATTGTGATTGTAAATAGGCGCATTTTGAAACACCTTTTTTTGCCAATCTGTTCCTTTGCCTAAGGTTGTTAAATCTGTATAAGGTGGCGTGCTGCCTCCTGCGGCATAAGCCTCGTTTACCAATACAGCATATTCCGTAGCATTTAATACTGGGATTTCTCGTGTGGTTTGTTGAAAACCTGCATAAGTATTGTATTCAACCGTTAAAGGCATTTCTTTACGCCCAGTTTTGGTTGTAATTAAAATAACACCATTAGCAGCTCTAACACCATAAATACCAGCAGTGGCATCTTTAAGGATGTTAATACTTTCAATGTCACTAGGGTTTAAAACACTAAGGTCTTCAATAACATTACCATCAACCAAAATTAACGGTCTACTATCACCATTGGTGGATACACCCCTAATACTGATGGTTGACGCTCCACCTGGCGAACCAGACTGTGAGGTAATGTTAACCCCGGCAACTTGCCCTTGCAAAGCCTGCTCAATTCGTGTAGGCTTAAGGGCCTCTATTGTTTCTGAACCCACTACCGATACTGCTCCGGTAATTTCCTTTTTAGTTTGGGTTCCATAACCAATCACTACAACCTCATCAAGCTTAGCAATATCCTCTTGAAGAGTGATTGTTAGTTTTGAGTTGTCATTTACAATAATTTCTTTGGTTACATAGCCTATGTAACTAAATGTAAGTGTTGAGCCTTTTTCAACATCATTGATAGCAAAATTACCATCAAAATCAGAGACTGATCCTTTTGTGGTATTTTTTACTAAAACATTAACTCCAGGGATTGGTATTCCACTTTCGTCCTGAATGGTTCCGGTTACATTAACATTCTGCGCACTACTGTATGCAATGAAAAATAAAGCCAGAAGTTTAAAGAGAGTGTGTCTCATATGAAATTAGTTTTTTGAGTTTTGATAAAAATACTTACTCATATTAAAGAATCCATATTTTTTACCTAAACAAAAAACATACATGACAAAAAAAACCTCCATTGTTAACAAAACGTTAATAATAGTCTGCGTTTATTGCGAAGTTTGTTTTTGCTAAAATTTAACAAAAACCCATAATGTTGTGGTAATGTATGGGTAAAAACCCAGTTTGTAGTGTAACTAGATTTCCAAGATATAATCGGTTAAGCTTGAATCATGGGGCAATCCCATCTTTTTACGTAATCTGTAACGTTTCACTTCAACACTTCTGCTTGAGATGTTTAGTAATGGTGCAATCTCTTTTGAAGAGAGGTTTAACCTAAGGTAAGCACATAAACGCAAATCATTTGATGTAAGAGAAGGATGTAGGGTTTTGACCTTCTTTAAAAAATCTTTATCTGCATTATTGAAGGCCTCTTCAAATAAATTCCAGTCGTCTGTATTGTTAAGATTTTGATCAATTATTTTGACTACGTTTTTCAAGTTTTTAACATTGTCTTGTGATTTAATCTCTTTCTTAATGTTGTTTAAAAATTCATTCTTTTTTATCAAGCTCATGGTTGCAATGCCTAGCTCACGGTTTTTATTTTCAATGTCTTGACGCAATTTGTCATTATTGAACTTCATGAGTTGCTTTTGGTTTTCCAATTCCTTTAACTCTAATTCTTGCTTTGTTTTTAGTAGCAATTTTTCGCGTTGTTTTTTATAATATCGTTTGTAAATGTTATGAATAATCAATGAAAACAGCCAGAACAAAAAGATATAAACTGTTATCATGGCATTTGACAGTAACCAAGGTCTTTTTATATTAAAACTGTACGTGGCAATGTTGTTCGAGATTTTATTTCCTGTTTTAGCTCTTACATTAAACACATAATCTCCATAAGGCAAATACTTAAAAGAGACCGAAGCATTTTTGGACCAAGTACTCCAATGGTTATCAATTCCAGCCAATTGATATTGGTATTCGGTATCTAAATACTTGTCAAATTCCGCCACACTAAAAGTGAAATCAATATTGTTATAATTGTTTTTAAAAGTGTTTGTTTCAAATAAACTAACATCTTGATAGTTTGAATTTAAGTCACTTACGGTTATTGAATTAATGTTTACGTTAAACGATTTATCTTGAATTTTATCTAAATCAATTAGTATATATCCCGAAGCGGTCCCTATCAAGAAAACCTGGTTGTTTAAATGTGTTATATTCTCATACCCTGTTAAACCCTTAGGAAGCGCTTCAGGATAGGATATTTTATTCACCTTGGGGATATTACTCAATTTTCCAGGTGCTATATAATTTAAATCTTTGGCCGAAAAACTCCAAAGTTTATTGGTTTCTTTATCATACACCAATTTGCCAGAGGAGTATTCCTCATTTTTGATTAAATTGCTCAGTAGTGTGTCTTTGGTAAATATTTGCTTTTCTGTATTATACTTAAAAACACCCTTTTTGTAGGCGTAGTAAATGTCATTATGATATTTAATAAGGCTTGAGGTCAGCGCTTTTTCAACAGAGGTGTCTTTTACAACTTTTACAGCTTTAGTTAAATCATTGTCAATTTCAATTTTAAAGACTCCTTTGTACTCATGGCTCACAAGTATATTATTGCCAATTTTTTCAAAAAATTTACTTGAAATATCAAATCCTTGTATTTTATTTTTCAGATGCCAACTGTCATTTTGCTTTTCTAAAACATACAGCCCGTCATAATTTCCTTGTAACAGTTGGTTTTTATTCTCTTCAATAGGGATAATGTTCCAGGTGCCCTCAATGTCAGATATACGTTCAGCAACATCATTCTTTACAATAAAAGTGCCTACGTTATGGCCGCAGAACAATGTGTCATCATATTTAAATAAGCTCCATACCTGTCCTTGTGTTCCCCCAACAAATTTAAAATCGCTTGTTGATCCTAATGGTTTAAAAAACAAGCCTTGATTGGTTCCTAAATACAAATTATTATGATAAATAATTGAAGCGTATACCGTACCAATTTTACCATCTTCATTTTTATATACACGAAAAGGAGACGTAACATTAATACAATTGATTCCGTTATTAAGACCCAGCCAAATATTGTTGTCAACATCTTCAAAAACAGATTGAACCGTGTTATTTCCCAAACCATTATTTTGGTTTAATTGGTAATCAATAGTGCCATCAGGCAAAAGATGAATGATACCATCTGAAATAGTGCCCAATATAAAACTGCCATCTCTTAATTTTAAACTTCTATAAACACTTGTTTTTTCTATGATCTCATTTGCAGGAACGTCCCATTTCTTCAAAAGTCCATCTTCAAGCATAAAAAAACCATTATCTTCTGTTTCAATTAAGATATTACCATTTAATTCAAACATGTTAACCAATAAGTTTTCCCTTACCGCAATATCATTGGATACCAAGATAGATTTGCCATTTTCAATTTTATAAATTCCATCTTTAGTTCTTTGAAAATAAATTGTATTGTTTACCTTAAAAATCTTGTACAGAGTCGTGTTTGATTCAATTATAGAATAGGTTTCTTGCTTGGTGTTGTAGATATAAATTCGTTTTAAGGACTGAAACAAAATCCATTCATCTATTGAGATAATGTTCCAAATTTCTTCATCATCTAAAAACGGAATGTTGAGTTTTTGGGACAGTGAGGTGTAGTTTAAGTTTCCGAATTCATTTTTTTTCCAAAAACCGAACTCTCTGTAACAACCCGTAAAAATTAAGTCATCAATCACATTGACTGATCTGATAATTGTCTCATTTGGAGATGGATACAATTTCCAATTGGACCCGTTAAATTCAAGTAGTCCCTTATTATTAGCTACATATATATCCTTTTCTTTGGATTGTGAAATACCCCAATTTTGGTTCTCCGCATTATATGTCTTTGGAGAATAGATTTCAATAGGCGGTCTTTCTTGTGCGAATAGATAGAAAACCGGTAACAAGAAAAAAGCAACAAAGATAAAATTTTTATACATAACAACTTAACCAATTATTACAGCGTGTTAAGTCTCTAATATAATCTAAATCCTTTAAAAACAATACATTTTTAAAAAATTAAACGCATTTTGTATGGTTAAAAATATCTGCATAAAGAACTCAATAAGTCACAACATTATGTTACAAGGTAATTAATTACGTTTTGAAAGATCTTTAATTTAAAGATATAAATAAAAAATTACGGATTTAAAGCTTAAACCAATTCTTAGTAATTTCCTTTTCTATGGAGCTATTGCCTTTATGCACAAACTCGTTTTTCATTGGGTTGTAAGCATAGTCCTTCTGCCAATCAACGACGTTTTTAGCGACCTCTTCAATAGCATCGCAAATGAACTCAATCTCTGCATTGGTCATGGTTGGGTGGATGGACATCCTGACCCATCCCGGGCGCTCCATCAGACAGCCCTCCAATATCTTTTGTTCGATGGCCTTTGAGGTCAGTTGGTCCACGTGCAACAGATAATGTCCATAGGTGCCGGCACATGAGCATCCGCCCCGGGTCTGTATCCCAAAACGATCGTTCAACAATTTTACCACTAGATTATAGTGTGCATTGTCTATATAGAAAGAAAATACGCCCAGCCTATCGGTGTGCTCCGGGGCCAATATCTTGAGGTTCCCAATCTTGGAAAGCCTTTTGAAAATGATGGCATTGAGTTCATGTTCCCGACCCAGAATGTTCTTGACCCCCATTTGTTCCTTGAGCTTGATGGACAGCGCTATCCTGATGGCCTGTAAAAAGCCCGGTGTGCCACCATCTTCCCTGGTCTCAATGTCATCAATATAGTCATGGTCTCCCCATGGGTTGGTGTAAGAGACCGTTCCCCCTCCCGGGTTGTCAGGAACCAAGTTCTTGTAAAGCTTTTTGTTGAACACCAAAACGCCCGATGATCCCGGTCCTCCAAGAAACTTATGTGGTGAGAACGTGATGGCATCCAAATATTGCTCTTCATCATCTGGGTGCATATCGATGTCCACATAGGGCGCCGAACAGGCAAAGTCCACGAAGCACAGCCCATTGTTTTGGTGCATGATCTTGGCAATATCATGGTAATTGGTCCTGATTCCCGTTACGTTGGAACAGCCCGTTATGGCCGCAATTTTTATTGGTATATGGCTATGTTCCTTTAATAAATCCTCCAGGCTTTCCAAACAGGGCAAACCGTTATTGTTAGATGGAATGACCTTGACCCTTGCAATGGTCTCCAGCCAAGAGGTCTGGTTGGAATGGTGCTCCATGTGCGAGACAAAAATAACAGGCCGTTTATCTTCTGGAATATCCGTATGGTCCTTAAGGTTCTCGTTGAGCTTGATGCCCAAGATGCGCTGGAACTTGTTAATGGCGCCTGTCATTCCAGTCCCAACTGTTATGAGCACATCGTCCTTTGAGGCATTGACATGTTTTTTTATGATGGTCCTTGCATCGTGATAGGCGTGCGTCATCACACTGCCCGTTATGGATGTTTCGGTGTGCGTGTTGGCCACAAAAGGGCCTATTTCATTTAAAAGCTTTTCCTCTATGGGCCTGTACAACCTGCCACTGGCGGTCCAATCGGCATAGATGACCTTTTTTCTTCCGTAAGGAGACTCAAACTCCTGATCCAACCCAACAATGTTCTCCCTGAAATACTGAAAATATGTTTCAAGACTTATTTTATCTTTGGTTTGATTAGCCATCATCATTTAACTATTTATAGCCTTAAATGTTTACAAAATACACTTTTGTACTACTGCTTTTTGAAATTATTTATTCCTTCAACCAGCCAAGCATGAAAATCATTAGAATCCGGTGTATACGCTATAGGGTCTATAAGGTTTTCCCCGTCATGTCCCATAAGCACATAGAACGGTTGCGAGTTGGCCTTGTACCTGATGGTCTGCAGCTCGCTCCATTTTTGCCCAATGTACTTTAGCTGTTTTCCGGGATTTAATTTAGATTCTACTACATCACCTTCTTCCAGCTTGCGCTTGTCATCCACATAGAGAGAAACAAGGACCACCTTGTTCTTTAAGATGTCCAGGATCTCTGGCTTGGGCCATACGTTCTGCTCCATCTTCCTGCAGTTCACGCAGGCCCATCCCGTAAAGTCCAGCATCACCGGCTTGCCGACTTGTTTTGCGAAGGCCAGGCCCTTATCGTAATCATTGAACGCCAAAATATCATGTGGAGCCAGTAAATGGGCTCCTTCCGGCAGATCGTCGTGGTTGCTTGCCAATTCGCTTCCCCCTATTTTTGAAAAGCCAACGCCATAGGGCGACTCGCTGTAGTCCTGTGGTGGTGGAAACGCACTGATCAAGTTCAATGGCGCTCCCCATAGACCTGGGACCATGTAAATTGTGAATGACAATACAATGAGGCCAAGCCCAAGCCTTCCAACCGAAATATGTGTCAGTGGAGAATCGTGAGGCAACTGGATCTTTCCAAAGAGATAAAACGCCAAGGTCCCGAATATGGCGATCCAAATGGCCAGGAACACTTCCCGTTCCAATAGATGCGTTTGCAATACCAGATCTGCCTGCGACAAAAACTTAAAGGCTAGGGCCAGTTCCAAAAAGCCCAGCACGACTTTGACCGTGTTGAGCCAACCCCCCGATCTGGGCAAGGAGTTCAACCACCCCGGGAAAGCGGCGAACAGTGCGAACGGCAACGCTATGGCCAGCGAAAAGCCCAACATCCCTATTATGGGGGCCAGGCCGCCCTTGGATGCCGCCTCCACCAACAACGTGCCCACAATGGGGCCCGTACAGGAAAACGACACAATGGCCAGGGCCAGGGCCATAAAGAAAATGCCTATCAATCCGCCCCTGTCGGCCTGCCTGTCGACCTTGTTGGCCCACTTGTTGGGTAACATGATCTCAAAGGCGCCCAAAAAGGACACCGCAAAGATGACCAACAGCAAGAAGAAAACAATGTTGAACCACACGTTGGTGGCCAGTGCGTTCAGGGCATCCGCCCCAAAAACACCCGTTACGGCCGTTCCCAACAGCACATAGATGACTATGATGCTGATGCCATAAATAATGGCGTTCTTGATGCCCGCGGCCCTGTTCTTGCTCTGCTTGGTGAAAAAGCTCACCGTCATGGGGATCATGGGGAACACGCAGGGCGTGAGCAACGCCGCAAAGCCCGATAGAAAGGCTATGAAAAATATGGACCACAGTCCCTTGTTCTGGCTCGGCTCCTTGGTCTTGCCCGAGTCAACTGGGCTTTCCTTGTCCGTTCCATTGGATGGGGCCGTTTGTGCCGTTGATGCACCTGAGCCAGCCAGGTCGAACTTCAGTTCCACCTCCGTTGGCGGCAGGCAACGGGAGTCGTCACAGACCATGAACTCAACAGTCCCGTTGACCGCTGTCACATCTTTTGTGGTCTCTATCTTTTGCCTGAAGACCGCACTTTTTTCAAAATATTTGATCTTCATCTGGAAGATGGGGTCGTCGATGGTGTGGCCCTCGCCCTCCTCTGTGTTGCCCAATACCTTTATGTTTCCACCGCCGTCGTCATAGGTGAACGCCGTCGGGATGGGGCCGTCCTCGGGAACGTCCTGTGAGTATAGGTGCCAGCCTGCTTCTATGGTGGCCCTCGAAACAAGGTTGTACTCCGTGCCAGAGACCTTCTCCACTGAGGTCGCCCATTTGACGGGCTTTAAAATCTGGGCATGACCTAGCCAAATCGTAAAAAAAACAGCTACTAAAATTATTTTTTTCATGTTTTCCTATTCGCTTGCTTTAATTTTTTTGTTCTGGTTTGAATACAATCTCAAAAGATTTTCCCCTACCATCAAGCACTTGTTTTGCCATTTCCTGGATATCCCCTTTTGTCATGCTGTTCACGATATCCTCAAAGTTCTTGGCGTCATCAATATTCTCACCATACCTGAAAAACGTTGTAAGCAACTGCATATCATAATCGTTCTTGTCCCTTGATTGCTGGCGCTCTTTTATGAAATTTGTTTTTGTTTTGTTAAGGTCGTCGTCATTAATATTGCCGTCAGCTATCTTTTGTAGTTCCGCTTTTACGATATTGACCAGTTTGTCAACTAAATCGGGGTTGCAATCAAAACTAAAGGACACATATGCCTGTGGCTTTGGCTCTCTAAAGAATTGCGCATAGGCCCTTGGGCTGTAGGCTCCGCCCTCTGATTCCCTAACGGTCTCTAAAACCCGCAACTGCAAAATATCGCCCAGTGCATCTGTATAGATAGCTTGTTCAATTGTATAGGGCATCTCTTTTTTATAGGCAATGTTCACACTGGCCTTGGGGTCTTCCATTGTTAGATAGATGTCCTTGTCAATAGTGCTTGAAACCCATTCTGGGTTGTTTTGCTTAAATGTTTCATGGGTGTTTTTTGTTGGAATACTGGCCAGGTAAGTTTCCAAGAGCGGTTTCAATTGGTCCTTACTGACGTCCCCAACAATGAAAAACTCAAAATCTGAAGCATCGGCAAAACGGTCATTGTAAACGGTCTTTATTTTATCAAATGCTATTTCAGAGGCATACTTTTGGTCAAATATATGCTTTCTGGGATTGTCCTTGCCATATAAAGTCACCGTAAGGCTGTCCCTCATTTTTTCATCAACGTCCTTGCTCCTTCTTACGATGTAATTGTCTATGTTGCTTTCCAGAACCTTGTAAGCCTGCTCATCAAACCGTGGTTTTACAAAATACAGATATACCATTTGTAACATGGTCTCGACATCTTTGGTATTTGATGAGCCTGAAAGATTTTCATTGATATCATCCAAACCTATTCGCACATTGGCGGTCTTTCCCGCCAAGACCTTTTTTAAATCTGTTGCATTGAAATCTCCCAGACCGGACATTTGGATCAAGCTGCCAACTAAATTTGCGGACGGTAATTCTTCGTCAGATAAAAGGGATGTTCCCCCATAGCTAATGCCTTTTAAAGATACCTTGTCCTTTTCCTTGTCAACAAATTTATAGTGCACTTTTATGCCATTGCTCAATACAAACGTTGTGGATCCCGTATCGGCATTAGGTATGGTTTCATCAATTGCCCCTGCTTTAATATCAAGACCAGAAACCAGTGTTTTTCCTTTTAATGATTCTGTGTAGGGCTCAATGGTCTGGCTGTTTTCAACACTATCCAAAATCTGTTTTGCTTCTTCCTCGGATAGATTGTCCCGCCCTTCTACACCTGTAACGTTTATGTACCTGTTGTTTTGGGTATATAGGTCTTTTATGGTTTTGTGGAGCTCTTCTGTTGTAAACCCAACAAATAGTTGTTGCGCGATTTGATATTCCTTATCAATATCTGTCATTGTTTTATTATCCAGATAGTTGTCTTGAATGGCGCGCTCTATGCGCCCATGGCTCATGTCGTCTCTTTTCGCGATTTGATTTTCATAGGAACTTTTCATTTGGGCAATGCTCCTGTCAATCTCAGATTGGGTGAACCCATATTTCACGGCGCGTTCCACTTCTAGCATCACGGCCTTAAAAGCTTCTGCCTGTTTGTTTTCTTTTGGGTAAATTGTTATCCCAAACACATTGGATGTTCTTGACAATGAACCGTACCCTATCCGTGCCGCCAAAAATGGCGCTTCTGGCTTTTGGGCCTGTTCTGAAATCCTTGCGGACAGCATATTGGTTGCCATGGATCGCAATAACTGATCTTTTAAATCAGCAACCGTCTCTGGCTCCAAAGATTTTTTATGACGTATCCCGAAACTAATGGAGGCAGTTGAGACTTCAGGGTCCAGCCCCAAACTGTAGAGCATGTCCTGGTTCTCTGGAATGTCAACAATGGTCCTGGTCCTTGGGGACTCTACTGCTGGGATTTCAGAAAACATCTCCTTGATCTTTTTCTCAATGTCATCCACATCAACATCGCCAATAATGGCAATGGCCTGTAGATCTGTCCTGTACCAGTCATGGTAAAAATCACGGAGGGCCTTGTAATCAAAACCTTCAACAACGGACATTAAGCCTATTGGCATTCTATCGGCATATTTTGAATGGTTGAACGTAATGGGCAGTGACTTTTCGAACAAGCGCATGGGACCATTTTGGCGTGTACGCCATTCTTCTTTTATGACGCCCCGTTCCGCATCGATCTCTGAATCGGTCAGCAATAGGTAGTTTGACCAGTCCTTTAGGACCGTCAAGCAGGTATCGACCAGGCCGTCTTTTGTTGGTATATTGTCAAGGTTGTAGACCGTTTCGTCAAAGGATGTGTAGGCATTGATATCCTTTCCAAACACGGCGCCGTGCTTTTGTAGGGTGTTCAAAATGCCCTTTCCGGGAAAATGCTTGGTGCCATTGAATGCCATGTGCTCCAAAAAATGCGCCAGGCCCCGCTGGTCCTCGTTTTCAAGGATAGAGCCCACGTTTTGTATGATGTAATATGAAGCGGCGCCCTTGACCACATCGGTACTCTTGATGTAATAGGTCATCCCATTGGGCAATACACCCTTTTTTATGGTTTGATCAATAGGAAGAGGTGCATCAAAATTGATTGATTGTGCATGTAATTTTCCAATAAATGCCATAAACATGACTATTGTATAAGTTAAAATACGCTTCATAGTGTTTATTTAAATGTTAATGTAACAAAATTACTTTTTTAAGTCCATATTCATAGCGCTTTAAGATAGTTTTAATAGAAAAAAATCATTAAATCTGATGATTTTATACCATATCAACATTTTTCTATTTAATATTTTAATTTATCAATAAAAACTAAAAAAGCCTTGTTAACTAAATGTTTACAAGGCTTTAAAATCCCTCAATGTGGTCCCACCTGGGCTCGAACCAAGGACCACCTTATTATAAGAATAACAGAATAGGTATAAATTTTATTTTTAACAATTCACATGACTTCCTTTTTAGTAACTAAACCTTTATAAAAATCTTCCTTTTATAAAGAATTAATGCCACTAAATAATAAAACGCAATGACGCCCATAGCATAAATAAGTGAGCTCAATTTTAAATTGGTTATAATGGATGACAAATTATTATACAGAAAGCTATGGACAGAGACATTATCTTTTATTTCAATCATACCAAATAACCTCCCAATCAATCCCGATAAAAAGAAAACGGTTATGGCATTAGACCCAAAAATAATTGCTGGCACGCCCCACTTATCTTTTTTTAGAACATCTGTCATATAAAAAATCAGAGCATATATTAAACAGGCCCAACCACCAGTTACCAAAACAAAACTACTGGTCCATAAAGACTTGTTCAATGGAAAATTAAGGCTAAAGATATATCCTAAAATCAAGGCCACTGTTCCTATAACAACAAAAAAAACAAGTTTTTCATTTGATGATTTATGGTTGTTTATGAGCACCTTTCCAAACAACATTCCAAAGATAGACGTTGCAATGGCAGGAACCGTACTTAGTATCCCTTCAGGATCATAGACTTTCCACATATGGGATCTTGTCAAAATGTTTGTATCAATCACCGTGGCCAAATTAGATTCCTCAGTCAGCATCGGCAATCCTCCATTAACAGGAATTTGGGTCATCACATACCAATATCCAATCAAAATGCCAATAAAAATAACTAACAATCCTTTCCAATTGATATTTAAAAATAGGATCGAAGCCACAAAAAACACAAGACCTATTCTTTGCAAAACGCCTGGCAATCTCAAATCAGAAAACGTTTTTACAAAAGGAAAGTGCACCGTAAAAGCAGCCAATATAAGTCCCAAGATTATCAGCTTACAGGTTCTGGACACTATTTTTTTATATACAGCACTGTCAATACCCTCTTTCTTTCTCCTAGTATATGCCAATGTAATTGACATCCCAACAATGAACAGAAAAAAAGGAAAAATCAAATCTGTTGGTGTCAATCCATGCCATTCTGCATGCAATAGTGGTGAATAAACATGTCCCCATGATCCTGGATTATTGACCAAAATCATGGCGGCTACCGTCAATCCCCTAAAAATGTCTACTGATACTATTCGATTGGAAGTTTTCATGATAACTTGATTGTTTAATTTATTTTTAAAATTAGATTATTAATACTCCCATCTCACAAAGGCCTCCATAGCCGCATAATGTGACAGTCCCAATTGGTCGTACAGCTCGGCGGTCTCCCTGTTGCGGTCCTCGGCCCGCTGCCAGAACTCCCTGCTGTCCGAGCCTTGGAAAACAACCCCATCCTTTTGCGACTGGTGCTTAAAAATGCCCTTGCGCTTTTCAAGTACCTGGTCCGGTCCCATCGGAACGGCCATCTCAATCTCATCAATGCCCCATTCCTGCCATGCACCCCGGTAGAGCCACAGCCAACAATCGTCCATGAACTTTTTGGGCTTTAGCTTTTTCACAGCTTCAAGAACAGCATCAAGGCACACCTTATGGGTTCCGTGGGGATCGGCCAAATCACCGGCCGCATATATCTGATGGGGCTTGATCTTCTCTATCAGGTCCATTGTTATTTGTATGTCCTTTTCTGCCAACGGTTTCTTTTCAATGCTACCGGTCTCATAAAACGGCAATTCCATAAAATGGATTTGACTGTCTGGAACACCTATATAATGGCAGGTTGATTTTGCCTCTCCTTTCCTGATCAGTCCTTTGATATACCTAACCTCTGGAATATCAATTTCGCTGGATTTCTTGTTCTTGAGGAATGTCTTGGCCTTTTTGAAGATTGATTGCGCCTCTTTGTTGTCGATTCCAAATTTTTCATTGTAATCACAAACAAAGCTTGCAAAGCGCAGTGCCTCATCATCTGCCACCGCTATGTTCCCTGATGTCTGATAGCCCACGTGCACTTCATGTCCCTGCTCTTGCAAGCGCTTGAAGGTGCCG
>NZ_BMNR01000002.1:0-213223 GCF_014646655.1 Yeosuana aromativorans
GCGACGGGGCTCACCTCTTACCTTTCCGAACAGAGAAGTTAAGCCCGTTAGCGCCGATGGTACTGCATTTGTGGGAGAGTAGGTCGTTGCCTTTCTTGAATCCCGATTCTTTTTAGAGTCGGGATTTTTTTTGTCTTATTGTAAGGTATTGTTTCTTGTTAGACTAATGTATTTATTATTTTAAATCCATTTATTTTAGTTAAATTGGCCTACATGAATAAAATTTTACAATCTACTTTAAAAACACTCAATCGGACCGATTTTATATTATCGCTTTTAAATGATGAATTATTAAGTGATGCTACTATTCCACCATATAAATCCAGTATTGGTTCACATATCCGACATATTTTAGATTTTTATAACTGTATCTTAAACTTAAATTCAGAAAACAGGGTTGATTTAACCTTGCGAAAGCGGGATTTATTAGTTGAATCAAATTGTTATGCTGCTTTACAGTATTGTAATCACATAAAAGATAAACTTATGCTAATCAATTATGATTTTGATAAGAGTGTGACTGTTGTGGATGATTTGGGTATGGGAAAGATTGAGATTAATTATACGTTAGGGGCTCTATTTGCCCAAGCTAATAGCCACACAATTCATCATTATGCCATTATTAACTATATTATGGAAGGCTTGAGAATAACAGTAAATGATGCAGATTTTGGTTATAACCCAACAACGCCTAAACCAAGTGCTCTTAATTAAGGTTTATTGTTGAACATGCTGTTAATAATTGTTTTTATTCCTTTAAAAATTAAAAATACTGCCATTGCAGAAATCAAGCAACCAACAATCAATATTGGAATATAAAGTGGTTTTTCTTTATTGCTAAAGGCAACATTTAAAAACATAGGCCCTAAAAAAAGGGTCATTATTGCAAATATTAGTGTTTTGATACCTTGTACTAGTACTTTTTTATCTGTTTTATTTGTTTCCATCTTTGTAGTTTTTAATTGCTAAGCGTACATTTTTAAAAGTTTTAAGTAATTCACTGGCTTCTTTTTGTGATATATTAAGTTCATTCATAATCATTTTTGTACCTCTATCTACCAGTTTATTATTACTCAATTGCATATCTACCATTTTATTACCTTTTACATGGCCTAATTGGATCATGGTTGTTGTTGTTATCATATTGAGCACTAATTTTTGTGCTGTTCCAGCTTTCATTCTTGAACTTCCGGTAACGACTTCTGGTCCAACAATAACTTCAATTGGAAATTTTGCGGTTCTTGATAACGGACTATTATGATTGCACGTAATACAGCCTGTTGTAATATTATGTTCATTACAGGCTTTTAAAGCACCAATAACATATGGGGTTGTTCCTGATGCAGCAATGCCAACAACTATATCATTTGTATTAATGTTTTGTGATTTTAGGTCTTCCCAGCCAAGGGTTGTGGAATCCTCTGCAAATTCAACTGCTTTTCTAATGGCTTTATCACCACCAGCTATGATTCCAATGACCAATTCGTGAGGAACTCCAAAGGTTGGTGGGCATTCAGAGGCATCTAAAATCCCTAATCTGCCACTGGTTCCAGCTCCTATATAAAATAATCGACCTCCTTTTTTAAGCTGGGCAACTGCTGCTTCAATCAGTTTTTCAATTTGAGGTAGTGCTTTTTCTACGGCACTAGGTACCGTTTTGTCTTCGGTGTTTATATTAACCAATAATTCCTTAATGCTCATCTGTTCTAGATGATTGTAATAGGAATCTTGTTCGGTGGTTTTTATAAAATCCATATTTCAAAAATACGTTTTTTTGCTTGTGTTATAAAGGTTTATTTGGTGGTATAAATATATTCATCAACTTGAGAAAGTCTAAAGTAACCTAGCGGATAATTCTCCGGATTAGTCTGATTAATGCAATTACCACGAACAGTGGCAGGTTGTGTTTCAAAAGGACCACCACCTTCTTGGCTATTTTGCTGTAACAAAACAAACATATAATTATAAAATTGTTCGGAAATACCATAATTGCGAATTGTAACAATGTCTCCAGTAGTCAAATCCTCTTCGGTGTAAAAACCAAACATTTCATTACCATTGGTAAACTCGTCTTTATAGACTTCCAAACTTGGTATTACGGGAATATCACTAATAAATTCAAAGAAATAATAATTTTTCTCATCTGCAGGGTCTTTATAGAAGGCTTTTAACTCTGTTTCATTTCCAGAAAAGCCACCATTGTCATTTTGGTCTACATAATCAATACTGGCCACAGATTTTAGTGTTTCGGTTGCTGTATAGGTTTCGTTTTTATAGATAATGGTTAATGTATACGTTTCATCTATTACAGGAATAAAATTATTGTTTGTATAAATACCGGTTTGGCCGTCTTCAATAAAATTAAATACTTGATTATTTGAATCAACTACTAAAACTTGTGCCCCATTTGCAGGTGGTACCGAATTGTTAAAATAAGGCGCTGTGAGTGTAAGTTTAATGTCTTGTTCGTTACCTGTAGTTCCTTTAAACCAATTTATGGATGCATCAATAACTAGTCTTGGTTTTTCAGTAGGGGTTTTGACATCTATAACATCTTCACAAGATATTATGAGTATGGAGAGTAATATTAAATATGCGACTTTTTTCATTCTAAAATTTAAAATTATATGAAAAAGAAGGAATTATTCCAAATATCGATAGCCTAATGGCCTCGTTATTTCTTGTGTTTCTGTTCTGCCTAAATGTTATTGAACTAGCATTTTTCCTATTGTAGGCGTTGTAGATACTAAACACCCAGTAACTTTGATAGCCATGATTTTTATTGGGTTTTGGTGTGTATTTCATAGACAAATCCAAGCGATGATAGGATGGAAGCCTGCTAGCGTTTCTGCTATTAAAATTAGCTATGGTTACACCATTATATTCATATTGACTGACAGGAAAGCTAGTTGGTTGTCCTGTTTGAAAGATAAAATTAGAGTTCAGTTCCCATTTATCATTGAATGTATACTGTCCTGTAACAGAAATATCGTGGGTTTTGTCATATGGGGTATTGTACCAATTGCCGTTATTGATACCAAGTTCAGAGGGTGTTCTACCTTTTGTTTGCTGTTCTGATTTTGATAGGGTATAGGCAAGCCATCCGTTAAACCGTCCTTGGTTTTTTCTTAATAGCAATTCCAAACCATATGCCCTTGCTTTGCCGTTTAAAATAACTTGTTCAATGGCATCATTGGCAATTAAATCGGCTCCATCAATATAATCAATCCTGTTTTGTATGGTTTTAAAAAAACTTTCAATTTCTAAGGAATAGCTGTTTTTGTCGAAATTTTTATAATAGCCAATTGCAATTTGATCTAAAAGTTGTGGTTTTATGTACTTGCCACTGGGTGTCCAAACATCTAATGGTGTTGGTGAACTGGTATTGGATAACAAGTGTGAATATTGACTTAATCTATTGTAACTGGCTTTTATTGACGAATGGTCACTTACTTGATAAGCTATGGAAAAACGTGGCTCAAGATTGTAAAACGACTTAATAACATGACTCTTTTTAAAAGTTTCCACTCCCGTTGGTTCTGCCTTTTCATAAATTTGAAGTTCCTCATTGAAATTAACCGCTTGATTGTTGCTGTAGGTATTTAGTTCTGATTGCCCCAAGCGTAAAAAGGAACTTAAGCGCAAACCGTATGAAAGCTGTATTTTATCAGACAGTTGATGTTCTATATCAACATATAAGTCATTTTCAAAAGCAAATTTATCAGTAAGTTTATAAGGGTTGATGCCTGAAGTTTCAGATGAAGGTTCTATTTTGCCTGGATTAAACTTGTAATAAATACTGTTCAGTCCATAATACAGTTTAAATTTATCATTTAAATAATCCTTAAAATCATACTTCACATTAAAATTTTGAATGCCAGAATTCCAATTGAACTCAACAAAATTAAGTTTGAGTCCGTAATAGTAATCCGAATAAATCAATGAAAGATTGGAGAATAATTTGTTTGAAAATAGGTGGTTCCACCTTAGATTAATGACCGAATTTCCATACGTGTTTTCAAAACTATCAGCAATACTAAATACATCGCGACCAAAATAGCCAGACAGATACATGTTATTTTTACTGTTTATTTTATAACTTAATTTGGTGTTTAAGTCGTAAAAATAAGCAACGTTATCACTGTTAAACAATGGCAAAAACAAATGCGCATAAGATGACCTGCCTCCAAAAAGAAAGGAACCCGTATTTTTTTTAATGGGACCTTCAGCCAAAAGCCTGCTTGCCACAAGTCCAATGCCTCCGTTGGCATGAAATTCATTACTATTCCCTTCCTTTTGATAAATATCCAAAACGGATGAGACCCGCCCTCCATAACGGGCAGGAATGCCGCCTTTGTATAATTTTAAATCCTTAATAGCATCTGGATTAAAAACAGAAAATAGACCAAACAAATGTGATGAGTTATAAATTGTCGCCTCATCCAACAATATTAAATTTTGATCCGCTGCGCCCCCGCGAACGTTAAAACCTGATGAATTTTCTCCGGCATTTGAAACGCCCGGAAGCAATGTGATTGCTTTTATAACATCGGCTTCTCCCAATACTACCGGAATTTGTTTTATGGTATTTGCAGATAGTACATTCACACTCATTTGAGGTTTTGAAATATTTATTTCCTCTATGTTCTTGGTAATTACAACTTCATCCAGATTTTCCAGGGTTTCTTCCAACTGAAAATCCTGCTTTAAATTAGTTGACAGATTAATGGTTTTGGAGATATTGGTATACCCCAAATAACTTACAATGATTTTATAGTTGCCTTTGGGAATTGTTATGGAATAAAAGCCATATTCATTGGTTACAGTACCTGTGTTAAGTTCTGGAAATAAAATATTGACACCAATAAGGGTTTCGTTATTATTTTGATCAGAAACAACACCACTGATTGTAAACTTTTCTTGCGCAAGCGTCATAGAAACATTTAGACAAAACCCTAAAAGGCAGCAAGCCAAAATGTATTTCATAAAAGGCAATTTTTTATAAAAATATTAAAAAAGCCCCTAAAAAAAGGAGCTTTTAATATTAACTTTATTTAATTTAAGCAATCTTGCTCAGTATGGTATTAAATGTTTTACTGGGGCGCATACTGGCATTTACCAGTTTTTCATTGGGTATATAATAGCCGCCAATATCAACAGGAGAACCTTGGGCGTCATTTAACTCTTTTATAATTTTCGCTTCATTGTCAACCAAAGCTTTAGAGATTTCAGAAAAATGATTTTTCAATTCAGTATTTTCATTTTGTGAAGCCAAAGCCTGTGCCCAATACATAGCCAGATAAAAATGGCTTCCTCTATTGTCCAATTCTCCAACAACACGAGATGGCGATTTTTTATTGTCAAGGAATTTATCTGTAGCTTCATCTAAGGTGTCTGCTAAAACCAGCGCTTTTTTGTTATGCTGTTTTTCACTTAAAAACTCTAGGGATACAGCCAATGCTAAAAACTCTCCAAGGGAATCCCAACGTAAGTGGCCTTCATGCAAAAACTGTTCTACGTGTTTGGGAGCAGATCCACCTGCGCCTGTTTCAAACAAACCACCACCATTCATTAATGGAACGATCGATAACATTTTTGCACTGGTTCCAACTTCCAAAATAGGGAATAAGTCTGTTAGATAATCCCTTAAAACATTTCCTGAAACTGAAATGGTGTCTTTACCGTCTTTAAGTCTTTGGCAAGTGTAAGTAGTTGCTTCGATGGGTGATAGAATTTTGATGTCCAACCCAGTAGTATCATGATTAGGTAAATACTTGTTTACTTTTTTAATTAATTCTTTATCATGGGCTCGTTTGCTGTCCAACCAAAAAACAGCAGGTGTGTTAGTGGCTCTCGCTCTACTTACCGCTAATTTTATCCAGTCTTGAATAGGGGCATCTTTTACTTGACACATTCTCCAAATGTCACCAGCTTCAACCGTGTGTTCCATCAAAACTTTTCCAGATGCGTCAACAACTTTGACAACACCATCCGATTGGATTTCAAATGTTTTATCATGAGAGCCATATTCCTCGGCCTTTTGTGCCATCAAACCTACATTAGGTACAGTTCCCATGGTGGTAGGGTCAAAAGCACCATTCTTTTTGCAAAAATCAATGGTTGCTTGATAGATTCCAGCATAACTACTGTCTGGAATAACGGCTTTTGTGTCTTGAGCCTTTCCTCGCGCATTCCACATCTGACCAGAGTTACGAATCATTGCTGGCATGGAGGCATCTACAATCACATCACTTGGGACATTTAAATTGGTGATTCCTTTTTCGCTATTGACCATGGCCAAAGCAGGACCATTTTTAAGTGCTAATTCAATATCAGCTTCAATTTCTTCTCGTTTAACTTCAGGCAGTTCCTGGATTTTTGATAATAAATTACCAAAGCCATTGTTTGGATCTACGTGTAAACTTTTTAATACTGCTTCATGTTTTTCAAAAACGGATGCAAAGAATACTTTAACAGCGTAACCAAACATGATGGGGTCAGACACTTTCATCATGGTCGCTTTTAGATGCAGTGAAAACAAAACGTTTTTGGCCTTGGCATCGGCAACTTGCTCTTTTAAAAACTTGATTAAAGCTTTTTTGCTCATTACCGTAGCATCTATGATCTCGTCTTTTAGAATAGATATGTTGTCTTTTAAAACGGTTTTGTGACCGTTAGTGTCATAATGTTCTATTGATACAGTTGTAGCTGCTTTAAGTGTCAGGGATTTTTCATTGTGTGCAAAATCGCCTTCAGTCATGGTAGCAACATGAGATTTAGAGTCTTTGCTCCAAGCTCCCATGCTGTGTGGATTTTTTCTGGCGTAATTTTTAATGGCTTTAGGTGCGCGTCTATCAGAGTTCCCTTCTCTTAAAACAGGGTTTACGGCACTTCCCTTTACCTTATCATACGCTGCTTTTATAGCTTTTTCTTCATCATTGCTGGGAGTGTCAGGGTAGTCGGGTAACGCATAACCTTTTGCTTGCAATTCCTCTATAGCATCTTTTAATTGAGGGATTGAGGCACTTATATTTGGCAGTTTTATAATATTGGTGTCTGGTTTTTTAGCAAGTTCAGCTAATTCAGCCAAGTCATCCGATACTTTTTGGCCTTCAGATAAGAGGTCGGGAAAATTGGATAAAATTCTGCCGGCCAAAGAAATATTTTTGGTTTCAATGGTGATTCCTGAAGATTTTGTGAATGCTCGTATTATAGGTAAAAGTGAATGAGTTGCCAAAGCAGGTGCTTCGTCTGTTAATGTGTAAATAATTTTTGACATTGTTGTCTCTCTGTTTAATTAATATACTATGAGAAAATCAGTAAAATAATCGATTATTTTTTTGCTCTGCGAATATACAAAATTTGACTTTTAAACAGAGGTTATTGACCAAATGAACTACAATAAAACAGGATATTTTATAAAAAAACAAAAATTCAAATATTAAAAACAAATTAGGCAAGAAAAGAGTAGGAAATTCATAAAAAAACAAAAGCCATATCACTGTAGAACTTAATCTACTCTGACATGGCTTTCTTTGAAACAATTTCCCGTGATCTATTTAGTATTGCTACTAAAATCAATTTACGCTTTCGCACAAATCTTTTCGATTCAAGTTCCATCATTTCAATGAAACATTTTGTGATGTAATTTTCAATATGCATTGACCTATTACCAAAATGCTTCAGTTTTAATTGTTTTTCTTGATGCCGATTGTTTACCTTTCGTTTTCACGTTGGGCTTACGTACTGCATTGCTTTTAGTCTGGCATTTACTTTCGCTCCTGCCAACTTTCAAAGCTTTCAACCGCACTAGTTGCCATCTACTTGCGCATCTGGGACTTTTTACAGTATCTTGGTTCTTTGCTCACACACGCTTACACGTGGCACATCCAAACCTCAAAAAACAATTAGTATAAAGAACGTTACTTCATATAGAATTTAATATTAATTCACTTTTGAAATGAAAACAACATTTAGCTGTTATTAAATTCTTAAGCTAAGATAGTTTAAGAAACCAAAAAAGCAAATTTTTTAAGGTATTAGATATCAACTTTTTATAAACCATACTTATTAACAAATGTTCATAAAAAAAGCCTTGATAATTCAAGGCTTTAATGCTTCTGCAAGAGCAGTAATACGTTTTATTAATGTCTGCTTTCTTTGATTCTTGCTTTTTTACCGGTAAGATCTCTAAAGTAGAATATACGCGCTCTACGCACTTTACCTCTTTTGTTGACCTCGATTTTTTGTAAAGCAGGAAGGTTGATTGGGAAGATACGCTCTACACCAATGGTTCCAGACATTTTTCTAATGGTAAAAGTCTCAGTAGATCCTGATCCTCTTCTTTGAATGACTACACCTCTAAAAAACTGAGTACGCACTTTTTCGCCTTCTCTAATTTCATAGTAAACGGTAATTGTGTCTCCAGCTCCAAACTCTGGAAAGTCTTTTTTTGCTACAAACTCGTCTTGTACAAATTTTACTAAAGATTCCATATCTTTAAAAATTAAATGGTTGATTCAGAACAACATTCACGATTTTCGCCAGAGGTTAACCCGAAATTGGGTGCAAAGATAATTAATAAATGCAAATGAACAATTAATATTTTTTAAATTTTTGGTGTTTCCTTTTGCTATGCAAAAAGGCCAGGCTATCCGCTATATCTTTTGTGTTCACAAAAGGATGCCGCTGCTATCCTTAACACTTACTCATCCAATAAATCGGGACGTCGTTCTTTTGTTCTTAAGTAGGCCTGCTCTTCGCGCCATTTTTCAATTTCAGGTAAATTACCGCTAAACAACAATTCAGGCACTTTCATGCCTTTGTACTCGCGCGGTTTGGTATAAATGGGTGGCGCCAATAAATTATCCTGAAACGAATCCGTTAGGGCAGAGGTCTCATTGCCTAAAACACCTGGTATTAAACGTATCACGGCATCGCACAATACAGCAGCAGCCAATTCGCCACCGGACAACACATAATCGCCAATAGAGATTTCCTTGGTTATATAATGGTCCCGTACCCGTTGGTCAACGCCCTTATAATGTCCGCATAAAATAATGATGTTTTCCTTGAGTGATATTTGATTGGCAATACCTTGTTTTAAGGTTTCGCCATCAGGTGTCATGTAAATCACCTCGTCATAATGGCGTTCTGCTTTTAAGGCAGAAATACATTTGTCAATGGGTTCTATCATCATGACCATGCCAGCACCTCCGCCAAATTGAGTATCATCAACTGATTTGTAATTGTCGGTCGTGTAATCACGTAAGTTATGAAAATGGATTTCAACCAAATTAGCTTCAATGGCACGTTTTAAAATAGACGCTTCAAAAGGGCTTTTAAGCAGTTCTGGTAATACGGTAATGATATCGATTCGCATTGGTTTGTTTTAAGACATGCAAAGATAATTGAATAGTTTAAGAGTTCTTATGATTTTGAAAACTTCTGTAATTGTTTTTTATTTGAGTTATGGTAGACTTTTAGTGCTATTCATTTAATAAATTATCAGAACCTTCTTTTAATTCTGGGTCTCCATAATTGCCACTTTGTAAGTTCATAAGGTAAGGTGTTAGGTTGTGTTTAAATTCATTTATAATTGAATTCATTAATTCATCATTCTTTTCAATATTTACAACAAACCTTGGGATACTTTTGATTTTAGAACTGACCAAATAAGGATGTACGAATATGCTACTTGTCACTTTGCAAACCTCAATATCGGGTGTAAAATCTGTAAATGTATCCTTTCTTTTCATGCCTCCAGTTTTATGCTCGTACTCATCATAATTTCCATAGGCTTTAAAAAGAATGAGATCCGAAGAAAAGAAAATTTCGGTATTAAAAAATAAAAATATTTCATAAACCAATCGGTTTCCAAAAAAGTATATGGCGGTACCAAACAAGATTAAAAAGAGACTTATAAGAATTTTAGGGGCATAAGCGATCAGTAATTCATTGGTATCATGAATTAATGCTTCGTTATATAAACTAGGCACTTTAATAATACCCATAAAAAAAATAATCAAACCTAAACAAATAAGAATGGTTCCAGTTTTATGAATGTTTGAAAGTTTATTTTCAATTTTTTTGTCATAAGTGGTTGAAATTAATTTTGGATTTGTTTCATAAACATATTCAAAATTAAAATGGCCTTTATGGACTTGGTCACCTGCTAGCAAACCACCTGTTTTTTCTGTTGAGCTTTTAAAATACCATCCTGTTTTTCTCTTAATGATATTATCAAATTGTTGTTCAATATTATTTGGCTGAGTTGCAACGCGATGTGTGGTTAAATCTATATCAGATACTTGAACATCAATTTCCTTACGGTTAGAAAACGTGTTTTCTATGAGTTTGAATGATACCAAAGACGTATAAATAATGACTACTGCTAAAACAAGGATAGATGTCAATAAGGCAACGTTAATGGTTCCGTTGTATGGTTTGAACAAAAAAATAGTTATTAAATAGAATGTGATAAAAAACAAAATTCTATTTCTTATTTCATTTTTAGAATTCTTGCTAATTACAGAATCTATTTTAGAAGGTCTCCATAAGGTTAGCAAGCCAATAAGAATAAAAAGATTGACCCAAACCATACTGAAACTAATGATTTCTAAATATGCAATAAAACCAAATACCATTAGAATAAACAAGAAAAAGCCAATTAATGAAACAGGCCTCGATTGGTTTGAAATAAAATTGGTAATTGGATACGGTACATACTCAAATATATCTGACAATCCTTTTTTTGAAACAAGCTTGTAGAAAATAAACTGCCAGTCTTTAACAGTTCCTTTTTCATTACTGGAAAAACTAAAATTTTTACTTCTAAAAATATTGGCGTATTCTTTTGCTAGTTGTTGCGAATCAGAAGACCGTTGCCCTAGTAAATTCTTTATGTATATTTCCCTGGTAGGATCAAATATGTCTTTAGCGCTAAAGCTGTATTCGTTTTTATAACCTCTCCAAACTGATTTTATTCCCATGAATAAAAACCCTAATGCAGAAGCCATTTTTACAATGGTTAAAAAAACATCTTTATTTTTAAAATCTGTTTTAACTAGAAAAAGAAGAGCTAATCCAAAAAGTATTGAAATGACCCCTTTAATAAACGAAACCTTTGATAGTTTTCTAAAAGGAAATGTTTCTGTAATTAGATTTTCGGTTGGTTGAGTGTCCATATTTCAAATGTTGTTTAATTGTCTAAAAAAAAACCATTATTATTTTAGATTGAGTAAATGATTTGAAATGGGACTTTTTTTACTTTGTAATGGATTAATTATGTGCTTATTACATGTTTGGAACTAAAAATAGTATATTTTTTTTAAAAATTCAATATAAATGTTTTTTTTGAAAAAGCGCGAATTGTTACATTCGCGCTTTATATAATATGATTATTGATTTCATTATGCCATATGCACAGCATACTTGTCTTCATAAATTTCTTCAATTAACTTGGCATTAAAGGCTTCAATATCTTGTGGATTTCTACTGGTGATAAGCCCTTGGTCTACAACAACTGCTTCATCAAGCCAATGGGCTCCAGCATTTTCAATATCTTTTTTTATGGAATTATAAGAGGTCACTTTACGGCCTTTAAGTACATCTGCTTCAATCAATAATGATGGGCCATGGCAAATTGCCGCAATGGGTTTTCCATTTTCAAAAAATGATCGTACAAATGATACGGCCTTTTTATTTTTTCTAAGTGTATCAGGATTGATTACACCGCCTGGAAGCATTAAAGCATCATAATGGTCTTGGGTAACATGGTCTAAAGTGGTATTTACATCATACGATTTGCCCCAATTACCGTTGGCCCATGATTTAATGGTGCCTTCATTTTCAGAAACAATGTCAACGTGAGCACCAGCTTGTTCTAAAGCTTTTTTTGGTTCGCTTAATTCACTTTCTTCAAATCCGTTGGTTGCAAGGATAGCAACGCGTTTTTTGCTTAATTTTTCCATTTTTAAAGATTTTAAATTAATAATTTATTTATTTAAAAGTACTTTAAAATGAAGGCTTGAAAGAATTTTAAAAGCGGTTTAACTTGAATTTATCACCTAGTGTTAAAGCGGTGAAAAGATAACGTTAAAGGCTCTGTTAAATTTATATTTTTGTTTAGAATCGCTAAAAAGGCCAATAAAAAAATCCGTAAGGTTTAGTTACGGATTTTAAATAAGTGTGGTTTTATTTTAAAGATTACTTACTACTGCCTTTGGTTGTTTTTTGCTTGTTGATTTCATCTTGTAATTGGCGTCTTACTTTTTGTTCGCGTTCCAAAGCAGTTTTACGGTGTTCTTCAAATTCTTCTTCCATTTCAGAAAGGGCCCGTTTGGCTTCTTTGGTCACTACATTACTATTGTTAAACTTATAGACAAATAACAAGAACAAAGCCAATAAGGCAGCTATAATAGTCCACATTAACCCATTGTAGCCACTTTTACTCATTTGCAATCCAAACAATGACATACTGTCTTTCTCTTTGTTAGTTTTGTCTAAATCATTTTGGGTATTGGCAAGATTGTTTTTTAAATCTGTTATTTCTTTTGATTGATCACTAACCACTTTTTGTGTTTCCAGTAATTCTTTATGAACAGCTTTTAAAGAGTCCAATGTATGGGCTTTTAATTCATCCAGCCAATTACGTTTGGTAACTTTGTAGGTTTGGCCGCGTTCATCTCTCCAACTACTTGATTTTTGAATAACGTACTCAAATTGGTTGTCAATGCTGCCACTATCTAGTGAAAGTGATTCTTCTTCTTGATCTGTTTGTGCAAAAGCGCTAAGGGTAACTAGTGAAAAAAACAATATAGCGGCTAATGATTTCATGTGATTCATGATAGAATTGGTTTAATTAGATTAAATATGATTTACGAAGTTATAAAATATTGTCAAGTAATATGATTAAATTTTAACAAAAAGCCTCACTATGTGAGGCTGAATTATATACGGAACAAACAAAAATTTGGATGTTTCAATATTAATAATAGGTATAACGCCTAACTTTTGAAATATATTTTGCAAGCCTAATAACTTGATGGCTGTAACCATATTCATTATCATACCAAATATATAGGACAACATTTTTACCATCAGGTCTTACAATGGTGGCCTTGCTGTCATAAATGGCGGGAGCTGAACTTCCAATAATATCCGAGGAAACCAGTTCGTCACTTAATTCGTATTTTATTTGTTCAACCAAATCACCTTCAAGGGCATATTTTTTTATAATTGTATTCATGCCAGAAACAGATGTAGCTGTTTCCAACTCTAAATTGAGAATAGCTAATGACCCATTGGGCACGGGCACTCTTATGGCGTTTGATGTTAATTTGCCTTCCAGGGTAGGTAGCGCTTTTGCGACGGCACTTCCAGCACCGGTTTCGGTTATGACCATATTTAAGGCAGCGGCACGGCCACGGCGGTATTTTTTATGGAAGTTATCAACTAAATTTTGGTCGTTTGTATAGGCATGAATGGTTTCTAAATGGCCGCTTTTTACACCAAAAGAATCTTCAACGGCTTTTAAAATAGGGGTAATGGCATTTGTTGTACAAGATGCAGCAGAGAAGATATTGATTTTATCTGGATCATGCTCTAAGTGATTGACGCCATGAACAATATTGGGAACACCTTTGCCAGGAGCAGTTAATAACACTTTGTCAACACCTTTTGATTTGAGATGCCTACTTAACGCATCCTTGTCCCTAAAAGCACCAGTATTATCAATAACCAAGGCTTTTTTGATATGATATACTGTATAATCGATATCCTCAGGCTGATTGGCCGAAATGATATGGACTGTTGTGCCATTAATAATTAAAGCTTGGTTTTCAATATCAACTGATACTGTTCCAGAGAAATCACCATGAACAGAGTCATTGCGCAAAAGGGCTGCTCTTTTTTCAAGCGTAATTTCATCTATAACACCACGGGTCACAATAGCTCTTAAACGCAATTGGGTTCCTTTACCGGTTCTGGCCATAAGCTCACGAGCCACCAAACGGCCAATTCTACCAAAGCCATACAAGACCACATCTTTGGGTTGGATACCACTGTTTTTTCCGGCATCTTTTAATTTTTTTGATACAAAAGCTGTGGCATTAGTGTATTTATCACTTTCTAAATGAAACTCATACGTCAGCTTGCCAATATCTAGCTTGGCTGGCGGGATATCTAAAGTTTTAATGGCTTGGGCAATTTCTACGGAATCAAAAATTGAAATAGGTTTTTGAACAAATTTACCTGCATATTCGTGCAAGTTTAATATTTGGCTTACGTTTCTGTCAATCAATTGATTTCTAAAAAGCACCAATTCAATGGATTTGTCATACCAAAGATCACTTACTATTTTAATAAATTCTACGGTTGCTCGTCGTCTATCTGCCTGAAAGACCAATTCCTTTTCATAGGTTTTGTTAAAACTCATGGTGAAATGTTTAGTTTGTTTTTATAAATTTTCGCAAAAATACTATATTTCAAACGTTTTCGTAAAGCATTTAGCCAAAAAAATAACCCTCTTTGTTTTTACTCAAAAGAGGGTTAAATCAATTAATGTATTTACAGTTGTTATCTAAAATTATAGCGTTCTTTTTCGCCGTTTTTGTTTATCAGTTCTATTCTTAAAGGCTCATAAGGAGATCTGTTTTTTATAATATTTTGGGCGTCATCCACGGTTTTAATTTTCTCATCATTAATGGCTGTTATGATAGCGCCTTCTTCAATGCCATTGTTCATCCAATATTCAGCATATTTGGCATCTAATTGAACAATTTTTATTCCGTTTGAAACATTATATTTTTTCAAATCGGCTGGTTTGGCATTTTTAACTTGACCAACCATGGGTAGGGTAATTGTGGTATTCTTCATTAATTTGACAGATACTGTTTTTGGACTGCCATCTCTCAGCAATTTCACTGTCACAACATCATCAGGGCGTTTGGTACTTAAATGACCTTTTAAATCTGAAAATTTAGAAATTTTCAAGCCATCAATTTCCTTAATGATATCACCGTTTTGAATACCGGCTTTTTCAGCACCAGAGTCTTCCATCACACTCTGTACATAAAAACCTTCGGTATCTGTAATTCCAATTTTCTCAGCAAAATCACTATTAAGAGCACCGCCAGTAACACCAAGAACACCATTTTGCACGTTTCCATACTCCATAATATCTTCAATCACTTTTCTAGCAATGTTACTTGGAACGGCAAAAGAATAGCCTATATAAGAACCTGTTTGTGAAGTTATGGCTGTGTTGATTCCAATCAATTCACCTTTTGTATTTACTAAAGCACCACCAGAGTTACCAGGATTCACTGCGGCATCAGTTTGAATGAATGATTGAATATGCTCACCTGTTGGGTCTAAACTTCTTGATTTAGCACTTATGATACCCGCCGTAACAGTTGATGTTAGGTTAAACGGATTTCCAACGGCCAATACCCATTCTCCAATTTTAGCGTTATCAGAGTCCCCAAAAGTTGCATATGGCAAGTCTTCATCTGCATCAATTTTTATAAGCGCTATATCGGTTTTTGGATCAGAACCAATAATTTTGGCATCGTAGGTTTTATTGTTGTTTAAAGTAACCGATAATTCCTGTGAATTCTCGATAACATGGTTATTGGTAATAATATAACCATCAGCAGTAATAATCACTCCAGAGCCTGTACCTATTTGGGCGCGTTGCGGACTTCTACCTAAAAACAAATCCTCAATAGTCATTTGCCCAGTGCTTACTGAAAGGTTTTTAACATGCACAACAGTGTTAATGCTGTTTTCGGCAGCTACCGTTAAGTCGGGTGCTTCATACGGGGTTTTTACATTACTTACATTACTTGCCGGAAGAAATGTAGGATTTGATTCCGCAGAAGATAAAACTATACTTTTGTTGTCATTTAAAAATAACTTGTAGGCACCAAGCGTTAATATACCACCCAGAGCAGAGGCCAATACTAAGGTTAAGATTTTTTTCATTTGTATATGTTTTAAGATTGTGTTTTTAATTAAATAACGATTAAAATTAAATATTTATTGAATGTCATATTTTCTTTTAACGATTTTTAACGCCAATTTTAACGCCCATTTAACACCTAAAAAAACGGTTTAATATTTATATATTTGTGCCTGATTATGGAACAGACATTTTATAAATACCAAGGAACGGGAAATGATTTTGTGATGATAGACAATCGTCAGCAAACATTTGACAAAAGCAATACCAAGCATATTGCCTTTTTGTGTGATAGACGATTTGGAATAGGTGCCGATGGATTGATTTTATTGGAAAACCACAAGAGTCTGGATTTTAAAATGGTCTATTACAATGCCGATGGTAATGAGAGTTCCATGTGTGGTAATGGTGGGCGTTGTTTGGTAGCCTTTGCAAAGCAGTTAGGAATTATTACAGACAAAGCAACATTTGAAGCCATTGACGGCCCGCACTATGCAACCATAAATGACAATATAGTTACATTGCAAATGCAAGATGTGAATACGGTTGATAAATATGATACTCATGTGTTTTTAAACACGGGTTCACCACATCATGTGCAATTTGAAGACCACATTGAGGATTTTGACATACAAACAAAAGGGGCCAACATACGATATGGATCTCCTTATAATGAGGCTGGCAGTAATGTGAACTTTGTGAAAAAGATTTCAGATGCCACGTTTGCGGTTAGGACTTATGAGCGAGGTGTTGAAGGAGAAACCTTTTCCTGTGGCACAGGTGTGACAGCCGTGGCAATAGCCATGAATTTTTTAGGAGAAACCAATCAAAACCTTGTCACTTTACAAACACAAGGCGGCGAGCTTAAGGTGTCATTTGCAAAAAAAGGCGATTTATATACCAATGTTTGTTTAATTGGGCCAGCCACATTTGTTTTTAAAGGCTCCATATGATTACATTAAAAGGAGAACATATTTATTTACGGGCACTTGAGCCAGAAGATTTGGAGTTTATCCATACCATTGAAAATGATGAATCCATTTGGGAACTGAGCAATACTTTAGTACCATATTCAAAATTTTTGATCAGGCAGTATTTGGAGCAGTCCCAAAAAGATATTTTTGAAGTGAAACAGTTGCGTTTGGTTATTTCCAGTTATGAAAATGAAGCATTGGGAATGATAGATTTGTTTGATTTTGATTTTAAAAATGCTAGGGCAGGTGTTGGTATTTTAGTGAGAGACCATGAAAAAAGGCAGATGGGTTATGGGCGAGAAGCCCTTCAGCTATTGATCAATTACAGTTTCAATCATCTTGACTTGCACCAATTATATTGCAATGTTTCTGAAGGTAACCAAGCCAGTATAAAGCTATTTGAAGGTCAGGGATTTGTCAAAATCGGATTAAAAAAGGATTGGAACTACGTCAATGGTGCCTTTAAAAACGAATATATATATCAGCTTTTAAATAATTAAATGTATTTAAAGAAAATAATAATTACCATAGCACTTTTAGGGTTGGTTGTGGCATCATATTTTGCTTACTATGTATACAGTGTTATGCTCAAGCCCAACACAGCCTTTAATAATAGCACAGCTTATATTTATGTGCCAACCAATGCAACCTATAAAGATGTTAGGGAGCAACTAGTTCCGTTGTTGAAGGACATTGACAAGTTTGATGCATTGGCCGAGCAGAAAAAATATGTCAATAATGTAAAAGCGGGCAGGTACATCATAAAAAAAGGAATGAATAATAATGATATTATCAATTCTATTAGAAGCAGAAATGTGCCTATAAGACTTTCCTTTAATAATCAAGAAACTATACAAAAACTTGCTGGGCGTATTGGCTCGCAGATTGAGGCAGATAGTTTATCATTGGTAAAAGCCATGTTGGATGATTCATTTTTAAACAAGCACGGTTTTAATAAGGCTACCGCTTTGGGAATGTACATTCCCAACAGTTATGAGTTCTTTTGGAATACATCTGCAGAGCAGTTTAGGGAAAGAATGCTTAAGGAATATAACCGTTTTTGGACCGAATCAAGAATTGAAAAAGCCAAAGCTTTGGGGCTGTCTCCATCACAGGTTATCGCACTGGCATCAATTGTTTATGAAGAATCCAAACAAGCTGATGAACAGCCAAAGATAGCTGGTGTATATATCAATAGATTGAAAATAGGCATTCCATTGCAGGCAGATCCCACTATTAAATATGCGGCTTATCAATTGCCAAAATATAAGAACACGGTTATCAGACGTGTATTAAATGTTCATAAGGAAATTGATTCACCATATAATACCTATAAATATGCCGGTTTGCCTCCTGGTTTGATAGCTATGCCAGATGTGTCGGCTATTGATGCGGTTTTAAACTATGAAAAGCATTCCTATTTATATTTTGCTGCCGATCCCAACAAATTAGGATATCATAAGTTTGCCAAAACATTATCCCAGCATAATGCTAATGCAAGAGCCTATCAACGATATTTATCATCCCATGGCATAAATAAATAGATTTGTTAGTGAGGCTCAAATATGGTTTGCTTTTAATTTTAATATCAAACCTTGCCTTTTCACAATCTAAACTCAATTCTTTTTTAAAACCAAGTGATTCCTTAAACACTTCTAGGAGAAATGCTGTTGTTATATCGGAGACCTCGTTAGCTGGATTGACCCTTATTGGATTGAACCAATTGTGGTATGCTGATTATGAAAAGTCTCAGTTTCACACTATAAACGATAATAATGAGTGGCTGCAGATGGATAAGTTTGGACACGTTTTTTCATCTTATCAATTGGGAAGAGTAGGAGCTGATGTTTTAAATTGGAGCGGCGTTAGCAAAAAGGACCAATTGATTTATGGTGCCACATTAGGATTTGCATTTTTAACAACGGTTGAAATTTTCGATGGATTTTCAAAAGAATGGGGCTTTTCTTGGGGTGACATTCTGGCAAACGGAACTGGCACTGGGTTGTATATTGGTCAAGAATTGCTATGGAATGAACAACGAATTGCTTTAAAGTTCTCGTTTCATCAAACCAGATATGCCTTGCAGAGTCCGGATAAGCTAGGACAAAACTTTACGGAACAGTTATTGAAGGATTATAACGGGCAAACGTATTGGTTGAGTGCTAACCTTCATGCGTTCTTTAAACAAAGTAAAATTCCAAAATGGCTAAACATTGCCTTTGGTTATGGGGCTGACGGGATGTTGAGCGGCACTAAAGATATTGACAATCAGTTGTTAACAAATTATGACAGGCATAGGCAGTTCTATTTAAGTTTTGATGTAAATTTGAATAATATTAAAACAGAGTCGCATATTTTGAAGTCAGTTTTTAGTGTTTTTAATGTTATAAAAGTTCCTTTTCCCGCCCTAGAATTTAGTAAAAACAGATGTGTTTTTCATCTGTTCTACTATTAAAAATAGCACATAAACGAGTAATTTTGAATTAATTAAAAAAATGTGTAATTTTGCACGCTCAAATTTTCAGGCATATTTTTTGTAAAATATACCGAAGAAATTTAAAGCTTATGAAAAAAAATATTGCAAGTTATTTAGTAGTACTTACAATATGTATTTTATTGTACGCATCGTTTTCATCTGACAAAACGATAGATTCAAGTAAATATTCAACAGCTGGCTTAGTATTGAACTATACAGTAAGCCAAGATGCAGGATCTAACGATAGAGACCTAGCATTATTGAACTCAAACAAAGCATATTCACCGTATTTAGGGAAATCTTTTGTAGGATTTAAGGAGGCTTTGGCGTTTAAAGAATCAAGAGGAGATTATTTTACCATTAATAGTTTAGGTTATTTGGGTAAATATCAATTTGGAAAAGGAACGCTAAGATTATTGGGAATACATGATTTTGAAGAATTTCTAAACAACCCAGAACTTCAGGAAAAAGCTTTTATTGCCAATGCAGAACGTAACAAGTGGATTTTAAGACGCGATATCAAACGTTTTGTGGGTAAGAAAATAAATGGAATAACCATTACAGAGTCTGGTATTTTAGCAGCTGCCCATTTGGCTGGTCCAGGTAGTGTGAAACACTATTTAAGGAGTTATGGTGTAGATAATTTTGCTGATGCTTACGGAACAACCATTGAGTACTACATGAAAAAATTCTCTGGTTATGACACCTCTTTCTTAAAGCCAAATCAGAAAGCCAAGGCAACCTCTGTTTAAAACAATAATTATATTTTATGGATTATAAATATTGTAGGTCTCTTATGTAGGTCTACAATATTTTTTTTCCATTCACTGGCCGTTTTGGTTTTTATAAACTCGGTAGACAATGTAATGTCACATGCCACACATATAAGCGTATTTGCTGCTAAGGTGTTGCTTAATTCTTCCAGCATTTTATTGTTTCTATAGGGTGTTTCAATAAAAATTTGGGATTGGTTTTGCTCAAATGACAAACGTTCCAAGCGTTTAATCTCATTTTTGCGTTCGTTTTTGTCAATAGGTAAATAGCCATTGAACGTAAAGCTTTGTCCGTTCATTCCAGAACTCATCATGGCCATTAAAATAGATGAAGGGCCAACAAGAGGCACTACCTTAATGCCTTTTTGATGAGCTAATCTAACAATATCAGCGCCAGGATCTGCAATACCGGGGCATCCGGCATCAGATAATAATCCCACATGGGTGCCATTTAAGCAAGGTTCTAGATATTCAGGAAGTATGCTTGTGTGGGTAAATTTGTTTAAAGGGAAAAGCTGTAATGCGGATTGTGATTTCCCGGAACTTACTTTTTTTATAAATCGTCTGGCTGTCTTTTCGTTTTCTACAATGTAAAAATTTACCTGCTCAATGGTTTTTTTAACAGATATTGGTAATACTTCCAAAGGCTCGTTGTCTCCTAAAGTAGTTGGTATAAGGTAAAGATTTCCTTTTTCAGAATCCATAAACGCTATTTCTGTTGAAAATTAAGAATTAAAAATACTAAATTTTTAGCAGTAAAAAATGCTAAGACAATTTATCAGCAATAATGGAACAAGCTTCATCAAGCATTTTAAAAACGTTTTCAAAACCATGTTCGCCACCGTAATAGGGATCTGGGACATCATAGTTTTGGTTTGGATATACTTCGTTTAAAATCAACGCTACCTTTTCTTTGTCTTCTTCAGATCTTGCCAATGATATAACATGCTTGTAATTGGATTCATCCATAACATAAATGAAATCAAAATCATCAAAATCCTTTGAGCAAAATTGTCTGCCTTTTAGGCTTGAAATATCTATACCGTACTTTTTGGCCACTGCTACAGACCGCCTGTCAGGAGAGCTTCCAACATGGTAGTTGGCTGTCCCGGCAGAGTCAATTATGAAATGTTCTTTTGGTAGTTTGGATTTTAAAATGCCTTCTGCCAAAGGAGAACGGCAAATATTCCCCAGGCAAACCATTAAAATTTTAGTCATTTGGTATTGGTTTATACAGATAGCTTTTTACTGATATCCTCAACATATTTTCTGAATTGTTTATCAGTTGAAGATAAGTTGTCTACAGTTTTGCAGGCATGAAGTACAGTGGCATGATCTCTTTTGCCAATTTGAGAACCAATGCTTGCCAATGATGCTTTTGTGAATTTTTTTGCAAAAAACATGGCTAGTTGCCTGGCTTGAACAATATGGCGCTTTCTGGTTTTAGACTGGAGGGTATCAATATCCATTTGGAAATAATCCGACACCACTTTTTGTATATAATCTATAGAAACTTCCCGCTTGGTATTTTTTACAAATTTTTCAACAATTTGTCTGGCAAGATCAATAGTTATCTCTTTTTTATTGAATGAGGACTGTGCGATTAAAGAAATAATGGCGCCTTCTAATTCACGTACATTTGTTTTGATATTTTTCGCAACAAATTCAATGATATCATCGGGCATTTCAACACCATCACGATACAATTTGTTTTTTAAGATAGAGACTCTGGTTTCAAAATCTGGATTTTGCAGTTCAGCTGAAAGTCCCCATTTAAAACGGGATAACAAGCGTTGCTCGATATCCTGCATATCCACAGGTGCTTTGTCACTGGTTAGGATAACCTGTTTGCCATTTTGATGTAAATGGTTGAAAATATGGAAAAATACGTCTTGGGTTCCAGATTTTCCAGATAAAAACTGAACATCATCAATAATAAGAACGTCGATAATTTGATAGAAATGAATAAAGTCGTTTCTATTATTTTTCTTAACGGAGTCTATATATTGCTGTGTAAACTTTTCAGCAGAAATGTATAAAACGGTTTTCTCAGGATATTTATCTTTGATGTCAACACCAATAGCGTGAGCCAAATGGGTTTTTCCTAGACCAACACCTCCAAAAATCAATAACGGATTGAATGATGTTCCTCCAGGTTTGTTTGCTACAGCAAGTCCTGCGCTACGAGCTAAACGATTTGAATCGCCCTCAAGGAAATTTTCAAAACTATAGTTTGGGTTTAGCTGAGATTCAATTTTTACGTTTCTAATACCTGGAATTACAAATGGATTACGTAATTCTGGATTTTTATTGTTTAAAGGAATATCAACATCTTGCGCTTTAACAGATGATCTGTTAGAACTTGGAATCCTTTCAGTAAAGGGTTGTTTGTTGCCATAGGTATTTTCCATTTTTATAATGTATACCAGTTTGGCGTTTTCTCCTAATTCTTTTGTAAGTGATACTTTAAGTATTTTTACGTAATGTTCTTCAAGCCATTCGTAGAAGAATTTGCTGGGTACTTGAATGCTAAGAGCGCTATCAGCAAGTTTAACTGCTTTGATGGGTTCAAACCAAGTTTTATAGGCTTGCGGTTGAATATTATCTTTTATAAATTCAAGACAATTATTCCATACCGATTCCGCAGTTATACTCATTAATTTAAATTTATGGTTTGTTAGTTAGTTGAATAACAGAGAAGCTAATTCTCATCCCCCTTTTGCTTGACAAATATGTGAACAAAATTCTTAAAAAAAAAATCATTTCCTATTGAATTTTAAGAAAAATTTTCGCATGTTTAATCCGTAGCCGAATCTACGAAAAAATATTTAAATAGGTCTATGAAATTCGATGAAATTCAAATAAGAGTGAGGTATGGTGAAACTGACCAGATGGGCGTAGTGCATCACGGGAATTATGCTCTATATCTAGAAATGGGTAGAATTGAGTGGTTGCGAAAAATGGGAGTGTCCTATAAAAAAATGGAAGAAGAGGGCATTATGCTTCCTGTGATTTCCATGACGCTAAACTTTAAAAAGCCAGCCCATTATGATGATGTAATTAATGTAAAAACTCAACTAAAAAATAGGCCTTCTGCTAAGATAGAATTTGACTATGAAATCACGGATGAAATGGGTCAAATTATTACAACCGCAACTGTTGTTTTAGCCTTTATTGATATGAAAACCAATAGGCCTATGAGAGCACCAAAGTATATTTTGGATGTGATTGATGCTTAATTTATATTGATTCTATATTAATTTCAAATACATTATTAAAGATTTCAAAAACCATATTGGCCTCTTTTTTTCTAACGGAAATTATTATTTCACAATCCAATTCCATTTTTTGGTCAATAATGTTTAAGTTTTTTTCCTTAATAATACGCATGACCTTGTTCATATTTTTGTAATCAAATGAGATGCGGTATTTATTATTGATGGTTTTTTCTATAATGGTTGTGTGCTCTAAAGCCAATTGAGCGGCCGTTTTATAGGCGTTAATTAATCCACCAACGCCCAACTTTACACCTCCAAAATAGCGTACCACAACAATTAAAATATTGGTAACCTCGAAGGATTGTATTTGCCCGTAAATGGGCATGCCTGCCGAGTTATTGGGTTCGCCATCATCATTGGCCCTAAATTGCATGTCTTCAGTCCCTAATTGGTAGGCATAACACCAGTGCCGAGCGGCATGATGCGTTTTTTTTAGTTCTGCTAAATGGGTTTTAACATCGTCTTCGTTTGAAACCGGAAAGGCATAGCCAAAAAATCTACTGTTTTTGTCTTTGAACAGGACTTCCTCGGAAGGTTTATCAATGGTTTTATATGTGTCCTTTTCAATCAATAGGTTTAAAATAAGTCCTTTTTTGTATTAAAAAGTGTCGTAACATCTTCATTTTCAGGATTTATGTTCCATACTTGATAACCTGACTTTTTCGCCGCATTGGTGTTATCTGAGTTGTCATCAATAAATAGTGTGTTTTCTGGTTGTATGTTGTTTTCATTCAAAACAAACTTAAAAACATCGTCATTTGGTTTTCTTAATTTGATTTCATGGGACAGATAAAATTCATGAAAGCAATTTTTAAAATCTTCATAAAAAGCTATGTGTTTCTTTACCCAATCTATATGGAGCTCATTGGTATTGCTCAACAAGAAGAGTTTGTATTGAGACGATTTTTTAAGATTTTTCAAAAAATCCAGACGGTGCGGAGGAAAATCCTTCAGCATAAAATTCCAGGTATCAATAATGTTTTCCTTTGAAAGATGATTGAAATTATCAGCATAAAAATCAATAAATTCATTGGTTGCAATCAACCCCTGTTCATATAGGCTGTTAACGGCAATCATGTCTTCAGGAAACTCCTTAAGTTTTAAGACATTGAGAGTGTTTTGTATAGCGCCATCAATATCAATATTTAGAAATACGTTTCCAAAATCAAAAACCAAATTTTTAATCATTGTAGTATATTTTTAAAACATCCTCATTAATACAGATTTCATGATCCAATCGTCCTGAAAAACTTGGTGCATTCACGCCTTGTTTAAACAGCTTATTTCCTGTAAAAACCCTAGCTTCGTCCCATAGATTTTCATCAATAAAATCTTGAAGTGTTTTGGCGCCACCTTCAATAATAACCGATGTTATTTCATTCTTAAACAAAATAGCACAAATTTGAGAAGCGCGTTGTTTTGTAAAGTCTATATCGTTTTTAGTTATTGTTTCAGCTTCAGAATTGTATATATCGTAGGATTTTGATATATTTTGGTCTCTATCAATTACAATTCTGACAGGGTTTTCTCCACTCCAATCCCTTACTGTTAAGCTGGGATTGTCCTGTAAAACCGTATTGGCTCCCACCAAAATAGCTTGCTCCTCGGCACGCCATTTGTGTACTAATTGCCTTGAGTATTCATTGGTTATCCAAACCGGTTTTTGTTCGTTTTTGGCTATTGGAGCTATAAATCCATCCTTGGTTTCTGCCCATTTTAAAATAATGTAGGGTCGTTTTTTGTTGTGAAACGTAAAAAACCGTTTATGGTGTGTTTTGCAGGCTTCCTCTAAAACCCCAACAGTAACATGGCACCCAGCATTGATAAGTTTTTCAATACCTTTGCCGGCAACTAATTTATTGTCATCAATACAACCAATAACAACTTTTGGTATTTTATTGGCAATAATTAAATCACTACACGGTGGTGTTTTTCCATAATGGCTGCAAGGTTCAAGTGTAACATACAATGTTGCTTGTTTTAAAAGCGATTTGTTTTTAACAGACTGAATGGCATTGACTTCGGCATGGTTGCCGCCATATTTACTGGTAAATCCTTCTCCTATAATACTATTATTATGAACAATAACACATCCTACCATAGGGTTGGGGCGTGTGGTTCCCAATCCATTTTTGGCAATTTGTATACATCTGTTTATGTATTTTTCATGTATATTCACAGCACAAAAATAAGATTAAAAAATGGGGATAAACAATATCGCTGTAAGAGAAATTCAACCTCAAGACAATGCTCAGATAGAACAAGTAATAAGAGCCTGCTTTCATGAATTTAAAATCCCATTAAAAGGCACGGCCTATGAAGATGAGGAAACACCCCGCATGTATGAGTCCTATCAAAATAACAATGAGGTTTATTATGTGATTGATGTTAATGGGGAAGTGCTAGGTGGCGGAGGCGTTAAACCGCTTAAGGATTTTGAAGGGGATGTGTGTGAAATCCAGAAAATGTATTTTTCGCCTAAAATCAGAGGAAAAGGGTACGGCAAACTACTATTTGAAAAATGCATTGAAACCGCAAAGGGTTTGGGTTACAAGCAATGTTACTTAGAATCGGCTTCACAGCTTAAAGCGGCCATTCATATTTACGAATCCTTTGGTTTTAAGCATTTAGATGGCGCATTAGGTAATACGGGTCATTTTTCATGTGGAGTTTGGATGATTAAAGATTTATGAAGCTAAAAGACACAAGGGAATTATTCCGAAATGAGTTATATGGATTATATGACAGAGAAGAGATTGATAATTTCTTTTATATGCTCCTGCAATCATATTTGGGGGTGAAGCGGTTGGATCTTGCCATAAAGCCAGAATTGTCTTTCGCAAAGGAAGAGCAAATCTCAATTCTAAAAGCGTTAGATTCTTTAAAAAAACATATCCCTATACAATATATATTAGGAGAAACAGAATTTTTCGGATTATCATTTAAAGTAAGTCCGAGTGTGTTAATACCAAGGCCAGAAACTGAGGAATTGATAGATTGGATAATCAATTGTCATGGAAATAGCAACAAACAGCTTCGCGTTTTGGATATTGGAACGGGGAGTGGCTGTATAGCAGTTTCCTTGGCAAAAAAGTTGCCCCAAGCCAAAGTTTATGCGTTAGATGTTAGTGAAGATGCCATTTGTGTTGCTAAACAAAATGCTGAATTAAATCATGTTGAAATTGAATTTATCCAAGCCGATATACTCAACCCAAAAACTTGGGATTTAGCATTTAAGGAATTGGAATTTGACATTATTGTTTCCAATCCGCCTTACGTTCGAAAACAGGAAAAATCACAAATGAAGGATAATGTTTTGATGTATGAACCACATTTAGCATTGTTTGTTGAAGACGATGATCCACTTGTATTTTATAAAGCCATAGTGCAATATGCTGTTGATAAATTATCCCAAAACGGTAATTTATATTTTGAAATCAATGAGTATCTTGGAACCCCAATGACACAGTTATTATACGAATATCATTTTTCAGATATTGAATTAAAACAAGATGTTTTCAAAAAGGATAGAATGATTAAAGGAACAAAAACCACATGACAGTTCAAGAGCAAATACAAAAACTTAGAGAGGAACTAAATCAGCATAATTACAACTATTACGTGCTTGATAACCCAACTATTTCGGATTTTGAGTTTGATGTAAAACTTAAAGAACTTCAGGAACTGGAAACCAAACACCCAGAGTTTTTCGATGCCAATTCGCCTACACAGCGAGTGGGAGGAGAAATAACCAAAAATTTTGAAACCATTCCACATGAATATCGCATGTATTCCTTGGATAATTCATATTCAAAAGACGATTTAAAAGATTGGGAGGCCCGCATTAAAAAAATTATTGAAGGGGATGTTCAATATACCTGCGAACTGAAATATGATGGTGCATCCATTAGTATAACTTATGAAAATGGCTTGATGGTTAGGGCATTGACCAGAGGAGATGGGTTTCAAGGTGATAATGTTACCGCCAACGTAAAAACCATCAAATCGGTTCCTTTGAAACTAAAGGGCGATTTTCCACCAAAATTTGATATCAGGGGTGAAATTGTCTTGCCTTTTGAAGGATTTAATAAAATGAACGAAGAGCGGATTGAGATAGGGGAGGAACCATACCGAAATCCCAGAAATACAGCATCAGGTAGCTTGAAACTGCAGGACAGTACCGAAGTGGCCAAACGCCCGTTGGATTGTTTGCTCTATAATTTAATAGGTACTAACCTTGGAGTGGATACGCAGTTTGAAAGTTTGGAAAAAGCCAGAGCTTGGGGCTTTAAAGTGCCAAGTGCCGCAAAATTGGTCAATTCCTTGGAAGGTGTTTTTGACTATATTAACCATTGGGGCCTGCACCGGCATGAGTTACCATTTGAGACAGATGGTGTAGTTGTAAAAGTGAACAGTTTGCAGCAACAAGAAGAACTGGGATATACTGCCAAATCACCACGATGGGCTATTGCGTATAAGTTTAAGGCAGAGCAAGTTTCAACCCGGCTTAATAGCATTTCATATCAAGTTGGCAGAACGGGTGCCATTACACCCGTGGCCAATCTTGAACCCGTTGAGTTAGCTGGAACAACTGTAAAGCGAGCTTCATTACACAATGCCGATCAAATTGAAAAATTGGATATTCGCATAGGTGATGAGGTATTTGTTGAGAAAGGCGGCGAAATCATCCCTAAGATCATAGCTGTAGATTTAACAAAGCGTCCCGTAGATTCTCTGCCCACAGAATACATCACCCATTGTCCGGAATGCCATACAGAATTGGTGAGGCAAGAAGGGGAGGCACAGCATTATTGTCCGAACTACAATGGATGTAAACCTCAAATCATTGGACGCATCCAGCACTATATTTCACGTAAGGCTATGGATATTGAAGGCCTTGGCGGCGAAACAGTAACTTTATTGGTCAATGCAGGTCTTATTGGCAATTATTCAGATTTATATGAATTGACCAAGGAGCAAGTTGTTCCTTTGGAACGCATGGCAGATAAGAGTGCTGATAATTTGATAAAGGGAATTGAACTATCCAAACAAATTCCTTTTGAGCGAGTTTTATATGCATTAGGAATACGTTACGTTGGTGAAACCGTAGCCAAAAAGTTAGCAAAGCATTATAAAAATATTGACGCTATTGTCAATGCAACTGTAGACGATTTGGTCAATGTGGATGAAATAGGCATTAAAATAGCCGAAAGTGTCCATGAGTTTTTTGGTTCAGAAGAAAACATGAAAATCATCAATCGATTGAGATATTTTGGGGTTCAGTTGGAGATTTCTGAAGAGCAGCTTAAAGGGCAAACAGATATCCTTAAAGGAGAATCTATAGTGATTTCTGGTGTGTTTGAGACTGTTTCAAGAGATGAACTCAAAAAACTTATAGAAGATAATGGCGGAAAAGTAAGCAGTTCCATTTCATCAAAAACAAGTTTTATTGTAGCTGGCGATAATATGGGGCCTAGTAAAAAACAGAAGGCAGAACAGTTAAAAATCTCCATCATAAATGAGTATGAATTCTTACAAAAAATAAAAAAATAAAAAAATATATCGACAAAAAGCAATTATTTATCGTTTAATTACATTTTTTTATTATATTTGTCCAATAACTATTAATTCATGTTCATGAATAAGTCGAAAGTATTGGTAGGAATCATCTTATTGGTTTATTTGGCATTTATTGTCTCTCAGTTTAGTAACCATCATTATTTGGCTACAGTTTTTGATGCGCTTATTCTTCCGCTTATTACTATTACTTATTTTATAGGTGATCATAAAAAACAAGTACTTTTCATTGTTTTTTTATTGGCGTATTCTATTTCAGATCTTATGGTTTTGATTGTTGACCATATTCCCTATGAATTGTATTATTATATAGGAAATGGACTTTACATTCTAGCCTATTTAACACTGTTGGTTAAAGTATTAAAATCACTTTCTTTTTTGGAAATCATCAAAAACTTTAAGTTGCATTTAATTGTCTTGATAGGTTTAAATGTTTATATAGCCTATGTGTTGCAAGTCATTGTAAATCCTTATGTTTCCATGACAAATGAATATTTTGTGGAAATAATTTATAATGTTAGCATGTTGCTGTTATTGTCAGCATCATTATTAGCTTATTTCTATAAAGATAACAAGAAGTCCTTGTTTATGTTTTTAGGGTCTTTATCAATAGTTTTTTCTGAAGTTATTGGCGTTGCTTACATGTATGTGGCACAACAAAACCTGCTTAATTTCATTTCAACAACATTAACCATATTGGCATTTTATTTCTTTTGTAAGCAAACTAAATTGAGTAATGAGGAAGTCAATCAATTTGTTGGCTGACTGCCTAAGAATTAAAAACACGTCTAAAAAACGGAATGCTTTTTCTGTGCAAGTAAAGTATAATTGCAGATAGTATAAATGTTACCCATGCGGTAATAAATAAAGTGCCCCCATCATGATTTACTTCAATTCCAATAAGGGTGAGGTGCATAAAGATGGCGCCTCCAATAATGCCTAAAGTTAATAACGCACCGGCCCAAATTGTTTTTGGAATGAGCAACAAGATACTTGCAATAAGTTCCAATATCCCTATTCCTATTCGTCCAACAGGCTCCAGTCCTGCCTTTGTAAAAATGTATACGCTGTCTGGATGTCCAGTAAATTTAAACCGTAGCGTTTGAAGCAATATGAAAGCTACTACTATTCTTAAAACCAAAGGAAAATGTTTTTTCATAATATTTGTGTTTAGTTTGTCGCTATTTGGTCGAATAAAGCCAATTAACATTTCTTAACTCTATTTCAAATTTTTTAAAAAATGTAATCGAATGCATTTCATCGATAAAAACAATAAGTATATCGAGTAAAACATTTTTTTTATTAAATTTGATCAACCTACTTATGAATATGTGTCATGAAAAGTCTTTTAAATGTAAGCTTTAATAAAGTTTTTGTTGGAGTTTTGCTTCTCTTAGTTGGAGTAAATGTAATAGGCGCTGTCAGTGAGAATGCCTTGTTTTTGCAATCTACAAAGATGTTGTTTGTCCCCAGCTTTTTACTGTTCTTTTTCATTAAAAGAAACAGCATTAAAATTCCATTTGTTTTGTGTTTGATATATTTCTTTTTTGGAGATTCAGCATCATTGTTCTTTGCCAATGATATGTTTTTAAATGCTTCAAATGTTTTGTATTTTTTAAGTTACCTATGCCTAATCATTTTTGTGTCCCAAAAATTTAGGATTATGGAGTTCAATAAGATAATTGCATACTATTTAATAGTGGTTTTTCTTATTAATCTGTACTTTTTGTATACTACTTGCAGTATTTTAAGGGTTATCGTGCCAGATGGTGCTGAGGTTTTTATTTTTGGATTAAAAAGTGTCTCTTTGATTATTTTGCTTTTTATCTCTTTTGGTGTGTATTTAAATTCTGAGAGCAAAATGTCCATTGTTTTTCTTCTGATGGCTTTTAGTTTTGCATGTTCTGATTTATTGGATTATGTAAACCATTATTATGTTTATAACTGGAGCTTTTTAATGTTGGAAAGAATACTGCATGTTGTAGGATTGTTTTTCTTGTTTAACTATATAGTTGCTTATAATAAATTGTTTAAAAAACAAGAAATCAGGGAAGTTATAAGAGGATCAGAAAACGTTTTGGTCTAAATCCATTTTTATAGCCAGTAATATTTATTTTTTCTCCTAGCTAAAAGCACATATATAGGTTTAATTAATCCTTAAATTTTTGGCCCACTTTAATAAAAAAGGGTCAGAAAGTTTCTTTTCTTATATTTTTAAATCATGAGATTTCTTCAATTTTCAATCCAAAAAGAAAAAATTATAACAAAAAAGCCAAATCTGTAAAGCTCTTGTATAAAATAAATAATTTGAAAGTACTTTTGTTACCTTTGCGGAAAGTAAAAAGTAAATGATTTTAAAGGGTTTTAAGGAAAAATCTAATATAAAGCGCCTAAACAAACTCGTATCAATCCGCAATGTTGATGTCAACAACAGCAAAATTGAAAGTCTTGGTGTTATTATGCATATTGATGAAATTGATGATTTTGAGCTGTTCAGGTCTCTGGCTTCAGACTTAAATATTCGTCCAAAAAATCTTAAAGTCATTGCGTTTTCTAATGGCAAAAAAGAAGACCATAATTCATGGGATATGTGTTTTGACCCAAAAGATTTTGGTTGGAGAGGCACAATCAAGGATGTAGAATTGCAATCTTTTTTAGACACTAAATTTGACGCCTTGATAAGTTATTATGCAAAGGATCAATTAGAGTTGAAATTGTTAACGGCCTTATCAAAAGCCAAGTTTAAAATCGGTATTTTACAGATCGATGAGCGTTTAAATGATTTAATTATAAAATCAAATATATCAGAATTCAACGTATTTAAGGATGAACTCATTAAATACTTAACTATACTAAATAAAATTAAAAATGAACAGTAAATTCCTAGGAACAGGAGTCGCATTGGTAACGCCTTTTAAAACAGACTTAAGTGTGGACCATGATGCTTTGGCAAACATTGTAAATTTCAATGTAAATAATGGAGTGGATTATCTTGTTGTAAGTGGTACAACAGGTGAAAGTGTGACAATAACGAGGCAAGAAAAAAAGGATATTATAGCTACCATTGCTAAAGCAAACAAAGGAAGAGTACCCATGGTTTTGGGTATTGGAGGAAACAATACTGCACAGGTTATTGAAGAAATCAACGCTACTGATTTGAGTATTTTTGATGCAATTTTATCCGTTTCACCATATTACAGCAAGCCTTCCCAAGAAGGGCTTTATCAGCATTTCAAAGCGGTTTCTGAAGCTTGCCCAATTGATGTTATTTTGTATAACGTTCCAGGGCGAACGTCTAAAAACATGGAACCCGAAACTACCTTGCGGTTGGCAAATGATTTTAAAAATATCATAGGAGTAAAAGAAGCCGGAAACAATGTGGCTCAATATTTAAAATTGCTAAAAGACAAACCAGACGATTTCTTGATTATTTCAGGAGATGATGACCTGGCTTTGGGTATTGTCTTGGCTGGTGGTGCTGGTGTGATTTCTGTAATAGGACAAGCTTTTCCAAAAGAGTTTTCAAATATGATTAGATTAGGCTTGAAAGGTGAAAACAAAGAATCCTACAAAATACATTTTAAGTTAATGGATGTTATTGGTTACATTTTTGAGGAGAACAACCCAGCTGGAATCAAAGCGGTTTTTGAAGCTTTAAACTTATGTCAAGATACTGTTAGGTTGCCATTGGTGCCAGCTTCAGATAAGCTAAAAGAAAAGATAAAAAACTACGTAGCGAACTTTTAAATTGGGAAAAAAGATAAAAGATCCTGGATTGGGAAACTCATCTTCAGCGCATGCTAAACGGATGATGAATTCAGATGGGTCTTTTAATCTTGAGCATCTAAATAAGCCCCGCAGGTTTTCAGAAGCCTATCACTATTTAGTACATATTTCTTGGATTCATTTTTTTGTATTGACCTTTTTAGGAGGGTTTCTTATCAATGCTGTTTTTGCAGTCATCTATCTAGTTATTGGAATTGAACAAATTATTCCAACTACAGGAGATATTTTAAATGATTTTTTGAATGCCTTTTTCTTTTCAACCCAAACATTTACAACTTTGGGTTATGGGTTTATGGCACCGCACGGTATAGCAAGTGGCATTGTATCTTCATTTGAAGCATTTACTGGGTTATTGCTGTTTGCTTTTATAACAGGTTTGTTATATGGTCGTTTTTCTAAACCCAAAGCATCTGTCAGGTTCAGTAAACATTTGGTTTTAAGAGCATTTAATAATCAAAATGCCATCATGTTCAGGCTTGTCAACAACAGGAGAAGCACCATGATTTATCCTAAAATTTCAGTCACGCTGGCGCTTTCAAAAGTCAGTTCTAATGGTGATTATGTTAATGAATTTTATGCGCTTGATTTAGAAAGGGATACCATAAATTATTTGCCAACCACATGGACAATTGTACATGAAATTGATAAGGAAAGCCCTTTGTTTGAATTTTCTAAAGAAGATTTAATTAATCAGCATGGCGAATTAATAATCATGATAAGTTATTATGATGAATCTTTTAATCAGGAAGTCCATCAAATGCATTCTTATTTTCTTAATGAAATTTGTTTGGATCACACATTTGTAAAAGCCTATTATTACAATGATGATGGTAAAATGGTTTTAGACCACAAGCTTTTTGACAGTATAGAACCATTAAAAAGTTAAATATAACTTAAACCCTATAAAAGCTATATCTCAAGGTTTATTTTAGCGTTAAAATTATATTTTTAAATTCCATAATAATAGCTTAATTTTGCGTCCTGTTTTTTATTTATGAAGAAATTTATATACATAGTATTAGTACTTGGCTTATTTAGTTCATGTAGTGAGTATCAAAAAGCCTTAAAATCTGAAGATACCGCCACTAAGTTTAAGTTAGGACAAGAACTGTACGATAGTGGTAAATTTGAAAAGGCCAATAAGCTTTTTGCCCAAATAGTTCCGGATTACAGAGGTAAGCCGCAAGCAGAAAAATTGATGTACTTATACTCACAGACATTCTATAAAATGAAGGATTATTATGTGGCTGGTTATCAGTTTGAGCGATTTGCATCCAGTTATCCTAAAAGTGAAAAAGTTGATGAAGCCAGTTTTTTAGCGGCCAAAAGTAATTACATGTTGTCTCCGGTATACTCAAAGGATCAAACCGAAACCAAAAAGGCCATTGAAAAATTACAGGAATTTATCAATTTATACCCAGAGTCAGAATACCTTCCAGAAGCCAACAAGCTTGTTAAGGAATTGGATTATAAATTGGAAAAAAAGGCTTTTGAAATAGCGAAGCAATATGATAGAATCTCAGATTACGAAGCGTCTATAAAATCGTTTGATAATTTTATTTTTGACTTTCCGGGTTCTACATTGCGTGAAGATGCCTTGTTTTATAAATTAGATGCATCTTATAAATTGGCCATCAATAGTGTGGAGTACAAGAAACAAAAACGATTACATGCTGCTGAGTTAAATGCAGAAACATTTATAAAATCATTTGCAGATTCAAAATACATGGATCAGGTAAATGATATGCTGGTAAACATAAAAGAACAATTAAAAAATTACAGCACTAAAGCTAATACATAATGAAGATAGATTTAAAAAAGACCACTGCTCCTGTTAATACCGTAACGTATGACAGAAACCAAATTGATGAGCCGACAGAAAATATCTATGAGGCCATTTCAATTATTTCTAAACGTGCTGAGCAAATTAACTCAGAAATCAAAAAAGAATTGATTGACAAGTTAGAAGAGTTTGCTACTTACAATGACAGTCTTGAGGAAATTTTTGAAAACAAAGAGCAAATTGAGGTATCTAAATTTTACGAAAAATTACCAAAACCTCATGCATTAGCCGTTCAAGAGTGGCTAACCGACAAAATTTATTACAGAAATACTGAGGAAGACTCTCAGGAATAATTTCGCCATGTCAATATTAAGCGGCAAAAATATACTTTTAGGCATCAGTGCCGGTATTGCCGCTTATAAAACGGCTTCATTAGTCAGGCTTTTTGTCAAAGCTGGTGCCAATGTAAAAGTTGTCATGACACCTGCTTCAAAAGACTTTGTAACGCCTTTAACCTTATCAACGCTATCCAAAAATCCAGTCTATTCGTCTTTTACTTCTGAAGAGGATGATAATGCTGTATGGAACAGCCATGTGGATTTGGGTCTTTGGGCTGATTTCTTTTTAATTGCTCCGGCAACAGCCAATACCTTGTCAAAAATGGCAAATGGCGTTTGTGATAATTTATTGTTGGCAACTTACCTATCAGCAAAATGTCCTGTTTATTATGCACCAGCAATGGATTTGGACATGTACAAGCATCCCAGCACAATGCGGTCTTTTAGTGTTTTAAAGAGCTTTGGAAACATTATGATTCCCGCAACCAGTGGAGAATTGGCAAGTGGTTTGGTAGGCGAAGGAAGAATGGCCGAACCTGAAGATATTGTGTCGTTTATTGAGCATGATATTTTAGACAAACTACCGCTTAAAGGAAAAAAAATACTTATCACAGCTGGGCCAACCTACGAAGCCATTGATCCTGTAAGGTTTATAGGGAATCATTCCAGTGGTAAAATGGGCTTTGAAATTGCAAAAGTATCCGCTAGTTTGGGCGCCAATGTGGTCTTGATATCAGGGCCAACACATCAAACGGTTTCCCATAGTCTAATTAAGTTTATTCCCGTTGAATCCGCGCAAGACATGTATGATGCGGTTCATCAACATTTTGAAACAGCAGACGTAGCCATTCTTTCAGCGGCTGTGGCCGACTTTAAACCAAAGCAAGTTGCTTTGCAAAAAATAAAAAAGGCTGATAATACGTTAACTTTGGAATTAGAGAAAACCAAAGATATTTTAGCATCTTTGGGCGCCATTAAAACCCATCAGTTTTTGGTTGGGTTTGCTTTAGAAACTAATAATGAATTGGAAAACTCAAAAGCTAAATTAAAAGCTAAGAATTTAAATTTAATTGTTTTAAATTCGTTAAATGATTCAGGTGCCGGTTTTAAAACTGACACCAATAAAGTCACGTTTATTGACGATAAAGGAAGCGTTAACGAATTTCAATTAAAAACCAAAGCCGAAGTTGCCAAGGATTTATTGGATGAAATCATAAAACAAATTCATGCGTAATATCTTATTTATACTTTTTCTGTCTGTTGGATTTTTTGGTTTTTCACAGGAACTTAATTGTAATGTGGTGGTCAATGCCCAACAAACAGGTGATGAAAACCTGCCCATTTTTAAGACGCTTCAAAAACAGTTAACAGAATTTGTTAACAACACCAAATGGACCAATAAAACGTTTTTGCCCCAAGAACGGATTAATTGCAGTATGGTCATTAACATTAATGATTATAGTGGCGAAGTATTTCAAGGCACTATTCAGGTACAATCATCTAGACCAGTTTATGGATCTTCCTATAGCACACCGCTTTATAACTTTAATGATAAAGATTTTACGTTTCGGTATTTAGAATTTCAAAATTTGAATTTCAGTCTAACCCAATTTGAATCCAATCTAATATCGGTTTTAGCCTTTCATGTATATATGATATTAGCTTTAGATGCAGATTCATTTGCTAAAAATGGCGGAGATGCCTATTATAAACAAGCTCAAATAATTGCAAACTATTCACAACAACAAAATTATAAAGGCTGGAAAGTAGAGGACGGTCTGCAAAGCAGATTTGCTTTAATTGATAATGTATTATCCCCAACGTTTAAGGAATTTCGGGATGTTATGTATACCTATCACAGAAATGGATTGGATGTAATGAGTGATAATCCTAAGCAAGGAAAGGAAAACATTGCCTCAGCATTGAAAGAATTTGAAGCCATGAACAGTCGCCGTCCCAACTCGTTTTTGTTGCGTACTTTTTTTGATGCAAAAGCCGATGAGATAGAACAAGTGTTCAGTGACGGTCCCAGTGTGAATATAGCCAGTGTAAAAGAGACCTTGCAAAAAGTAGCACCTACCTACGCAAGTAAATGGCGAAATATTAAGTTTTAAGTTGCATTGAAATTAAAACTCTCCTATCTTTAGTTTTATAATTTTAAACTCATTACCAAACATTGTTAACATCATTATCCATACAGAATTACGCCTTGATAGATAATCTTCAGGTTAATTTTAACAGCGGATTATCAATTATTACGGGAGAAACTGGAGCAGGAAAATCAATCCTATTGGGTGGTTTATCGTTGATTTTGGGAAAGCGTGCCGATTTAAGCAGTTTAAAAGATACCGATCAAAAGTGTATTATTGAAGCTGTTTTTGATGTGTCAAATTATAATCTGGAAGGACTTTTTAAAGCCGAGGATTTCGATTATGAACCGCAGACCATCATACGACGTGAGATTTTACCTTCTGGGAAATCAAGAGCTTTTGTAAATGACTCGCCCGTTAATTTAAATAGTCTTCAGGTTTTAGGTGAACGCTTGATTGATGTCCATTCGCAACATCAAACGCTTCAGTTGGTGAGTGATGATTTTCAGTTTGAGGTTATTGATGCCTTGGCAAAAAACGAAACGCTTTTGCAAGATTATAAACAGGAATTAAAACAGTATAAAACACTTAAAAAAGAGCTCAAGGAACTGCTTAATTTTCAAGCCGAAGCCATTAAGGAACATGATTATAACTCGTTTTTATTGCAGGAGCTGACCGAAGCACAACTGGTAGAGGGAGAACTTGAGCAACTTGAAGAAGAGTATGAAACGTTGAGCAATGTGGAAGCCATTCAAGAAAAGCTTTCCGAATCCTATCAATTGTTGAATGATGAACAAATAGGTGTATTGTCTTTATTGAACACATTAAAAGGCAATTTCCAAAAGCTAAAAGGCTATTCGTCAAGATATGAAGATTTATTCAATAGAATAGAAAGCAGTCTCATTGAAATGGATGATGTTTTTAGGGAAATAGACGCTTTACAAGACACGCTTGAAGCCAACCCAAATAGATTGGAAGCAGTGCATTCAAAATTGTTGCAAATCAATAATCTATTACAAAAGCATACAGCGCATGATGTTACAGAATTGATTGCTATCAAAAATGAGTTGGAAGAAAAAATTTCGGTTACAGAAAATCTGGATACAGCCATTCAGCAAAAAAACAATGATATTGACAATAAGACCAAACAACTTAATTCAATTTCGAAAAGCATTCATGACAACAGAAAGCAAGCCATTCCAAAATTGGTGTTGCAACTAGAAACCATTTTGGGTAGTTTAGGGATGCCAAATGCACAATTTAAAATAGATGTATTGTTTGGTGATGGTTTTTTTGCCAATGGTAAGGATGAACTTTCCTTTTTATTTACAGCTAATAAAGGCGGACAATTCAACGAATTGAAAAAAGCGGCTTCAGGTGGAGAATTGTCCAGGATTATGTTGGCCATTAAGTCGGTGCTTTCAAACTATATTCAATTGCCAACCATTATTTTTGACGAAATTGATTCAGGTGTTTCGGGCGAAATATCCAATAAAATGGGCGATATCATGTTATCTATGAGTAAAACCATGCAAGTTATTTCAATTACCCATTTACCGCAGATTGCAGCCAAGGGACATACGCATTTTAAAGTGTTTAAAGAAGATGTGGATGAGGTTACCAGAACCAATTTGGTTAAACTGAACCATGATGAACGGATTGTGGAAATAGCCCAAATGTTGGGTGGTGTTGAAATGTCATCTTCGGCCATTGCACATGCAAAAGAATTACTGAATTAATTAGTATCTTTGAGCACTAATTACAAATAAAAGAATCACATATAAACTAAAAAGGATGTCATACAATTTACTAAAAGGAAAGAAGGGAATCATCTTTGGAGCATTAGACTCCAATTCAATTGCATGGAAAACAGCAGAACGTGTTCATGAAGAAGGTGGTCAATTTGTATTAACAAACGCGCCGGTAGCCATGCGTATGGGGCAAATCAACGAGTTGGCAGAAAAAACAGGATCACAAATCATTCCTGCCGATGCTACTTCTGTTGAAGATTTAGAAAATTTAGTTGCTAAATCCATGGAAATCCTTGGAGGTAAAATTGATTTTGTATTGCATTCTATTGGCATGTCCATTAACGTTAGAAAAGGAAAACACTATACAGACCAAAATTATGAATGGACACAAAAAGGAACAGATGTGTCTGCCATGTCCTTTCATAAAGTGATGCAAACGCTTTATAAAGCAGATGCCATGAATGAATGGGGCAGTATTGTGGCCTTAACCTATATGGCAGCGCAACGTGTCTTTCCAGATTATAATGATATGGCCGATAATAAAGCCTATTTAGAAAGTATTGCCCGTAGTTTTGGATATTTCTTTGGAAGAGACAAAAAAGTACGTGTCAACACTATTTCGCAATCACCAACACCTACAACAGCAGGAAGTGGAGTAAAAGGATTTGATGGATTTATTGCCTACGCCGATAAAATGTCGCCTCTTGGTAATGCCACAGCAATGGATTGTGCCAATTACACTGTTACACTATTTAGTGACCTAACAAAACGTGTGACCTTGCAAAACCTATACAATGATGGTGGTTTTAGCAATATGGGAGTCAGTGATGCGGTTATGGAGACATTTATGAAGGAATAAATTTTTACGTAAGTAAGAAAAATAGCCACCCATAAAACGGTGGCTTTTTTGTTTTCGTCAATCTGAACTTGTTTCAGATTCAAATCCCAAAAAGTGATTATTGTTGAGATTCTGAAATACTGAAATAAATTCAGCATATGAAAATTCAGAATAGCGAGTTTGTTGATTTTAAAGACATTTTTATTGTAGTATTATTTACATTTGTGTTATGCAATTACAGTTTTCATTTATTATCCCTGTTTATAATCGTCCAGACGAAATACACGAGCTTTTGCAAAGCTTTACTGAGATGAAAACAGATGAAAACTATGAAATCGTTATTGTTGAAGATGGTTCAACAATACCATCAAAAGACGTGGTTGAAGGGTTTAAATCTTCTTTGAATATTTCCTACTTCTTTAAAAAAAATTCTGGTCCTGGCGATTCCAGAAATTTTGGAATGAAACATGCCAAGGGCAATTATTTTATCATCTTGGATTCTGATTGTATTTTGCCTTCAAATTATTTACAGGAAGTTTCCAAAAGCTTAAAACTCGAGTATGTAGATTGTTATGGCGGGCCAGATGCCGCACATGAATCGTTTTCAAATCTTCAGAAAGCCATAAACTTTTCCATGACATCATTCATTACAACAGGTGGCATTCGTGGAAACAAAAATAGTGTTGACCAATTTCAGCCTAGAAGTTTTAATATGGGAATTTCCAAAAAGGCCTTTGAAGCATCTCATGGTTTTGGAACTATTCATCCGGGTGAAGATCCTGATTTATCCATACGGCTCTGGAAATTAGGCTTTAAAACCAAATTAATACCTGAAGCTTATGTGTTTCACAAACGCCGCATATCTTGGAGCAAATTTTATAAGCAAGTCAACAAGTTTGGCATGGTAAGGCCCATTTTAAATCATTGGCATCCTACCACCAAAAAAATCACATATTGGTTTCCCACAGTATTTTGTTTGGGTTTTTTGCTGGCTGTATGTTTGTATTTTGTCAGCATACATTGGTTATTATTGGTATATATATTGTATTTTATACTGGCATTTTTGATAGCCTTGTGGAGTGTTAAAAATGTTAGTGTGGCTTTACTCTCAATATTGGCTATTGGCGTCCAGTTTTTTGGATATGGTTACGGTTTTTTAAAATCAACGATATTGTTGCAATATTCCAAAAATGAACCAGAAACCTTGTTTCCGGAGTTATTTTTTAAATTATAATGATAAAGAAATTAAAATCCCAGATTCTAACCAGTATCAGAAATAAAAAAATAAACATGTTTTTTTTATTTCTATTGATGTCATTGATAATTTTGATTTTTTCAAAACTGTCAAAAGAATATACAAATACAATTCCTTTTAAGATAAAAAAGGTCAATGTCCCACAAGAATATGTGATTTTAAAAGATTCCAACGCTACTATAAATATTACCCTAAAAGCGTATGGATTTAACTGGCTTAAATACTACATTTCTAATCCAGAACTCACAATAGACTTTAAAAAGGATGTTGTGAAAAAAATGAGCTATTTTGTCTGGGACAAAGCAACTGTTTTTTCGCATAGTGATGAATATTTTGGTAGCCAAGTGACATTGATTAATGTATCACCGAATGAATTGCATTTTAAATATGACACTAATTTGGTTAAAACAGTGCCCGTTATTGGTCAGGTCGCAATCAATTTCAAACCGGGATATGATATGATTAATCCGTATAAGATTGAGCCAGATTCCATTGATGTAATAGGACCAAAGGCTTTGGTTTCAAAAATTGAACTTGTGAAGACTGACAGTATTGTTCTGAACAATGTAAATTCGGATATTTCAAGACTTGTACAATTAAAAAAGCCAAGTGACAACAAAGGTGTTATATATTCAAAAAACCAAGTTAATATCAAAGGCCGAGTAGAACGTTTTACAGAAGGAACCCTAAAGGTGCCCATTAACATTATCAATGTTCCAAAAGACATAAAGGTAAAATACTTTCCTAAAGAGATTAATGTTGTTTACTATACCAGTTTAAAAAGCTATAGTGATATTTCAGCTAAAGACTTTAAGGTTATTTGTGACTTCAACCATGTTTCAAATAATCAATCTTTTTTATTGCCAGAGCTTATCAAAATTACCGACAAGGTTAAAACAGCAAAGATTAATCAACAGCACATTGAATTTATTATTGAAGAATGATTATAGTTGGTCTCACAGGTGGCATAGGAAGCGGTAAGACAACCGTGGCAAAAGCATTTAATGCTTTGGGGATTCCTGTGTATATTGCCGATGATGAGGCCAAAAAACTAATGCAGACATCAAAAGTCTTGAAACGCAAACTCATTGAGTTATTTGGAAAGGACGCTTATACAGATGGACACTTGAACAAGCAATTTATTGCCAATATTATTTTTCATGATAAAAACTATCTTGATAAAATGAATGCCATTGTTCATCCACAGGTGGCCAAGCATTTTAAAAAATGGCTTTTAAAACAGCATGCGCCTTATGTGATTAAGGAAGCGGCCATTTTATTTGAAAATGGCACGTATAAGCAATGTGATGTGCTAATAACGGTAACGGCACCTAAGGAACTAAAAATTGAGCGCCTGTTAAAACGTGATAACACAACGGTAGAAAAAATTGAAGCCATCATGAAAAACCAATGGAGTGATGAGCAAAAAATTAAGTTGTCTGATTTTGTTATTGATAACTCTGAGCTTGAAAAAACCAAACAGCAAGTGCTTAAAATCCATCAGCAAATTCTTAATAATCAACAATAAACCTTAAATTTTAACATTTTTGTTAATGTAAGGTTAAAACCCAAGAGCACTAAATGTTAAAATGTTAATTTTGAATGATGAGCAAGAGAATTTTTGTGTTATTGGTTCTATTAATGAGCATGTCTCTGGTAGGAATCATATTTGTTCAAGCATATTATATTAAGGATTCCGTTAAGAACGAAAGAGAACGATTTACGTTTAATGTAAAAAAAACATTGAGTTATGTATCCAACGCCATTGAGAAAAAAGAATTGGACACATACTTTAAAAAGTATCAAAATTTAGTTAATGCCAATAAACAATTGGATTCTGTAGCGGTTTCACAATTGTTTATTTACCAGCAAAACAACAATACAAAAGAAACACTTATTTATAAAAGTGGTATTTTAGAAGAAAACTATAAGTTATCTTCATCGCTCTTTGACATTGGTTTAGATAGTTTAACAATTAAAAATATTATTGGAAATTCAAAAGCTGAGATTTACAATAATGTGGACATTTCAGATAAGGACGTAGACAATGCGCCAATTGTGAACCTTATTCATGGGTATTTATCTGAAGCCCAGCAAAACAGTTTTGAAAAGAGTTTTAAGGCACTTTCAAAACGGTTGCCGGTTTATAAGCGTGTTTCTGAAAAGCAAATCTCAGATTTATTGTCAAAAAAACTGAAGGAAGATAATATTGATATAGATTACCAATTTGCCATTTACAGCAACGGGTTGGCCACCAAGGTTCGTAGTGAGGACTTTGAAAAAAATGAAGAGACCACCTTTAGCGTTCCCATTTTTTATGATGAGAATAACCAAACCAATTATAAGCTTTTGGTAAATTTTCCTGATGACAATAAGTTCATTCTGTCATCAATAATAGGCATGATACTATTATCGGTTATTTTTACATCCATCATCATTATAGCCTATTCAAGTGCCTTGTACCAATTGGTGAAACAGCGTAAAATATCGCAGATAAAAACAGATTTTATCAATAACATGACGCATGAATTTAAAACACCAATTGCTACGATAAATTTAGCACTTGATGCCATAAGAAACCCCAAGATTATTGATGATAAGGATAAAGTATTGCGTTATTTGGGTATGATTAAGGAAGAAAACAAACGGATGCACGCACAAGTGGAAAATGTATTGAGGATATCAAAACTGGAAAAGAATGAGCTGAACATCAGTAAGGATAGGGTCAAGTTGCACGACTTAATTGAAGAAGCCATTACCCATGTAGAGCTTATTGTAGAAGACAGAAAAGGTTCTATAAAGACGTTTTTGGAGGCAGAAAAGTCGTCAGTTTTGGCCAATGAAACTCATTTTACAAATGTAATAGTCAATATACTTGATAATGCTATCAAATATTCTCCAGAAGCACCTCAGATAGAAGTGTATACAGAGAATATAGGAACCAACATTATATTAAAAATTAAGGACCACGGTAGCGGTATGAGCAAAGCCGCCCAAAAACGAGTGTTCGAGAAATTTTATAGAGAACACACTGGAAATATACATAACGTTAAAGGCCACGGTCTTGGTTTGGCGTATGTAAAACGAATAGTAGATGACCATCAAGGTCATATTAAAGTTGAAAGTGAAAAAGATAAAGGAAGCACATTTATCATCAAGCTTCCACTAATAACATAACTATGGAAGAACAAAACAAGAAAATTTTACTGGTTGAAGACGATCCCAATTTTGGAACTGTATTGAAAGACTATTTAGTGATGAATGATTACGATGTGGTACATGCCAAAAACGGTATGGAAGGTTTTGAAAAGTTCAAAAAAGACGATTTTGATTTATGCATCTTGGATGTCATGATGCCTTATAAGGACGGTTTTACCCTAGCCAAGGAAATACGGGAAAAAAACAAAGATGTTCCCATTGTGTTCCTAACAGCCAAAGCCATGAAAGAAGATGTACTGAAAGGCTACAAAGTTGGTGCCGATGATTATCTAAACAAGCCGTTTGACAGTGAGGTATTGTTAATGAAGATAAAAGCCATTATGCAGCGCAAGGCCACCGAAACCATTTCGGATAGCAAACAATTTGAATTTAAGATTGGTGATTTTGATTTAAATTCAAAACTTCGGTTTTTACGTTACAAAGGTGGTGAACCAGTCAAATTATCACCAAAGGAAAATGAATTGTTACGCTTGTTGGCATTGCATGAAAATGACTTGATGCCACGCCAATTGGCATTGACAAAAATTTGGAGAGATGACAATTACTTTACATCACGTAGTATGGATGTGTACATTGCCAAATTACGTAAGTATTTAAAATTGGATGAAAAGGTAGAAATCCTAAACATTCATGGAGAAGGATTTAGGTTAGTGGTTAATAGTTAACCGATTTTAAAAAAGAATAAAAATCCAGCAAATTGCTGGATTTTTTTGTTCAACATTAAATTTGCATATTTTGCAAATCACAGCATTTTATTGTGTTGTGTTTTCAAAAATTAGAACTCCTTGTCAATATAGGCCTTGATTTCATTTTTGATGCTTTCCCATTGTGTTTTATCTCCTTTAGCGGCTTCAATAAGCTCCTTTATTTTTGATATACCAAAATTTTTAGCTTGTTTAAAATCAATGCTAGGGGGCAAAGACAATTCTCCTCCCGTGACATGTGCGTTGAGGATAAAAGGAGTTTTAGATTTTTCGGCTTGTTCAACAGCTGATATGATTTCATTGTTTTTTGATACGTTTACCCCATCTCCGCCAACTAATTTTGCATATTGGGCAAAATCAAAATTTTCAACTTTCAGAGCGTCATAATTTGGAGCCAATCCAGCTTCTTCCATTTCAATTTTTACAAAGCCAAGTTCAGCGTTGTTTAGTATCACAATTTTAATGGGTAACTTGTATTCTACAGCAGTTGAAAAATCATGTAGTGACATATTAAATGCACCATCTCCAACAATGGCCCAAACTTCTCTATTGGGAAATTGTATTTGGGCGCCAATGGCAGCAGGAAGCCCTACAGCCATAGAGCCATGATTGAATGATCCGATGATTCTCCTATCCGAATGAAAATTCATAAAGTTGCTTGACCAAATGGCGGACGTACCAGTGTCAATTACAAAAATGGCATCATCTGCAGCTATATCACTTATTTCCCTTGCTACTACTTGAGGATGTGTCACTTTAAAATCTTTCTCGGCATCAGATATCTTGCAGTTGTGTTCTAACCATTCTTTAAATTCATCATTAAGTTTTTTAGTCCAAGTGCTATCTTTTTTAGGGAGGCATTTGTCATTAACATAATTCATGAAATGCTTGATGTCAGAATGCACGCCAAGTGTTACTGGGGTACGATTACCAATATTCTCTGAGCGAATATCCACTTGAATGGTTTTGGTTGTATCTGGAAGGAAATGGGAATACGGAAAATCAGTTCCTAACATAATTAACAAATCACATTCCATTACTGCTTCATAGCCTGACGGATTTCCTATCAGTCCCGTGAGGCCAACAACATTTTTGCTACTATGGTCAAAAATATCCGATGCACGCACTGTATGGGTAATAGGAGCGTTTACTTTTTGAGCAAATTTTAATACCTCCTCTCTTGCAGAACGGCATCCTGCACCAGCTAAAATGCCTATTTTATTCGCTTCGTCTATTAATTTCACTGCTTTTTTTAAACTATCTTCATCTGGTGCTAGACTTGATTGAGAGCGAAAAACGCGATGGATAAAATCGGTGTTTTTTGCTGGCATAGCCGCAATGTCAGCTGGTAGTTCAATTCTACAAACACATTTATGATTTATGGCAATACGCAATGCCCTTAATATGATTCTTGGGGCTTCTTCAGGAGAACGAATAATAGCTTGATATTCACAAATATCATCAAACACTTTGGTTAAATCAACTTCTTGATGATAATTGGTTCCTATGTATTCTATGGGAACTTGACCTGTAATTGCTAAAACAGGAGAGCGTTCTTTTTTTGCATTGTAAAAACCATTGACCAAATGCAAAGCACCTGGCCCAACTGTACTGGCACATACGCCAATATTTCCGTTGAGTTCTCCTTGTGCAAAAGCAGCAAATGAGGCATTTCCTTCATGCTTCATTTTTATCCATTTCACTTCTTTTTGCTTTGCAATTGCTGAAACCAGAGGATTTAAAGCATCGCCAGCAACACCAAAAATATGTTTGACACCTTCATCAGTTAGAATTTTTAATAATTGTTCAGATACATCCATTTTCTATATTCAATCTTTTAAACTTAATACGGTATATGTTTCAACAGGATTGATTTAAACACAATCTAAACTATTAAAACGATGTCACACAAGTTAATGAAGTTCGTTTGTTATAAAAAAAGTAAAATCAGAAAACCTTGTTAAAACTTGTTTTTATTGGATTCGTTTTGAAAGCCAATCTATAAGCTCATAAAAATTTTGAGGTGCTACTACATCGTGTAATGAAATCTGAAATTTATAGAATTGATTTCATTTTATTGCTTTAAAGCTAAAAACCATATTTTTTTTTGTTATTTAGTATGGTTTCTACAATCTCAGAACCTTTAATCCTTTCGATATCAATTTGAAGTAAGATGCCTACTGCATCCTCTTTTCTATTCTTTTTTATAGCTTTTTCAAAATCAGACATAAGTCCTGACAAATATAATTTTTCATTTAGTGTCATTGCCGGAGATTTCATGGTTTTCAATATGTTTGAAAGGCAATATGATAAAAACTATTTGATTTTTTTTAATAACCAATCTCTAAACTCATAAAAGTTTTGAGGAGCTACACCATGGCCAACAGGAAACTCGGAATATTGGTGTTTGATATGCAGACTGCTTAAAAAAGGTGGTGTTTGCCTGGCCCATTCTACTGGGATTACTTGGTCTACACTACCATGGGAACAGTAAAAATCAAGATGCGAATAGTCTTTGCGTTCAATATCTTTTGGCAAGATATTTTTATTGATGTACCCACTTAAAGCAATGATGTTTTTGACTTTTTCAGGATAGGTGAGTGCTACTGCATAACTTAATATGGTACCTTGGCTAAACCCTAAAAGGGTTATATTATGTTTGTTTACAGGATATGTTTGTGTTGTTTCGTCAATAAATGTGGCTATTAAATCCCTGGATTGTTTGGCCTGGTCATCATCGCTCCATTTTCCCTGTATAGCATCAAAATTGATGGCATACCAAGCATTTCCAAAAGGCTGTAACGGATAGGGAGCTCTTACTGAAATAATGAAAAGTTCTTTAGGCAATTCGTTTGCAAACGAAAACAAATCGTTTTCATCACTGCCATAGCCGTGCAGCATGATAAGTAATGGAGCGTTTTCAGTTAAACTGGATTCTCGAATAATATGGTGTAAAGACAGGGATTGGTTTACCATTTAGTGACCAATATTAGCAAATATTCTTTGAAAAAAATCACCAACAAGTGGAACAGATTGCTGTTTTCCAGCTATTGCATTAACAAAACCATAGATAAAGAGCACACCAAAAAACATATAAAAACCAAGGGTTGCAAACCAACTATCAAAAGCACTTGTTATAAAACCCAATATAGGAAACATGATCCATAGTCCTAAAGACTGTCTTATGTGAAAGCTTGAATAAGCATTTTTCTTATCATTATTCAAAAAATAGGCGACAATAGTACCAATAATTGAAAGATAACTAATTATGGCAATTCCTTTTCCTTCTTCAATCTCTTGTGCATTCATAATGTTTAATTTAAAAACAATTGGCCATTTGAAATAATGCCGTATGCTTTTCCTTTTAGAGCCTGATTTTCAAAAATAGCATTTTTTGATTTAGAAATAATGTCTTTTGTAGAAAAGGTATATTTGATATCTGGATTAAAAAGTGTGACATTCAATGCGTTACCAATATTGATGGTAGATTGTTCAATACCAAACCGCGCTTTTCCTTTGGTTAAAATATCAATGGTTTTCTTGAGAGTAAAGAGCGATTGCAAGGCTCCAAAAGCACTTTCCAGACCAATGGTTCCATAGGCGGCATGGTCAAATTCAACCTTTTTTAGTTCTATATCAATTGGGTTGTGGTCACTGGTTACCATATCGATTGTGCCATCTTTTACACCTTCAATCAAGGCATCTACATCTTCTTGTGTTCTAAGTGGCGGCAATACTTTATACGCCGTATTGAAATCGGTTATTATGTCGTCTGTAAAAAATAAATTATGGATGGCAACACTACAGGTAACGTCCAGCTTTTTCTTTTTGGCCTCACGTATTAATGAAACAGAACCTGCTGTTGAAATTGTAGGTATATGCAGTTTTCCCTGGGTATATTCTAATAAAAACAAATCCCTTGAAACTTGCAGTTCTTCCGATAGGTTAGGATTCCCCTTTAAACCTAATGATGTACTGGTTATGTTTTCGTTCATGACACCCAAGCCCGTAATTTTGTTGTCTTGAGGAAATGAACATACCAATCCATCAAAGTTACTGGTGTATTGCAGTGCCAATTTCATAAGGTTGGGATTGGCAATGGGCTTTTTATAATCATAAAATGCAATAGCGCCTGCATTTTTCATGTCATAAAGCTCAGCAAGATCCTCGCCTTTAGATTCTCTGGTCAGGGCACCAATAGCCAATAGTGTTACCGAATGGTTTTGTGCTTTTGATTGTACAAAGGCAATATCAGAATTGGAATCAATAACAGGATGTGTATTGGCATTCATGGCAACAGTCGTAAAGCCCGAAACAGCTGCTGTTTTCAGTCCGTTTTTAATGGTCTCGCGTTCTTCAAAACCAGGTTCGCCAAAACAGACACTGCTATCAAACCAACCTTGTGATATGTGCAGGTTCTCAAACGTGATTTCTTGATATTTCTTTGGATTTTTTAAATGCTGTCCAATTTGTGAAATAATGCCTTTCTCAACTAAAATGTCCTGAGTTGTGTTATGAAACTCACTTTTAGGATCTATGATGGTAGCAGATTTAATAAGTATGTTCATTTAAAATATTTTAATATGAGCATTTCAATAATCAAGAACGCTAATGCAAAAATAGCAAACCATTTCCATAGCTCATTAACTTTTGAGTCACTTTTTAGCGTATTAAAAATGTCTGTGATTGAATTGCTCAAATGGATGTTTTTTAGGTTTGAAATATCTTGGTAAACTAAGTTGCTTTCATGTCTGGCATAATTATAACTTATGTTTTGAATGCTTTTATTATTATCTTTAATGGTATAAATACCGGCAGTTGACGGTTCATCATACGTATGAATCACCACTTTGTTGTTAAAATATTGTTGCTGCGGAATCATATTGACCGTCTTGTTTTCAAGTGACAAAATATCATCTTGGTGCAACTGGACGGAAACATCATATGTGTTTTCTTTTCCAATGCTGTAATACAATTCAGGAAATTTTAAACTCATTTTACCAATATTGTATAAGGTTGGTACAATTAAAGGCGAATTTATGAAGTTTGAATTAGCTTCATTTAAGGACGCGGTAAACACAAAAGCTTGGTTGCTTTTCAATAAAAACGGTTTATTGTCTTCAAATAGAAGGACATCATTTCCGTTATTGGATATATTATAAAACGATTTAACGTTTGGATATTGAAAGTTGGTAACACGTTTCTCAAATACGCCGTTTGAATATAATGGATTTGAAAAATTGATAGTCGTTATCTGTTTTTCATGATCCATAAAATCACCAAAACTTATAGTATAATTTTTAAGCAATGTATTGTACGAATCTGAAGAAATAGTGTTGCTTGGTATTATGATTAAAATGCCTCCTTGTTTGGTAAACGCGTTTAAAACGCCTACCAAGGTGTTCGGAATGGTATTAAGTTCGTTTAAAACAATCAGATTTTGTTGGTTTATAATGTTGTAATCCAGTGTATTGATTGTTGTTGCTGTATAATTGAACTCATCTGTTGTGTAAATACGTTTCAAAAAGGAATCATTGGCATTGTTTATAGCCAACACATTGATTTTTGATGTATTGTTTACATTAAAAAATAAACTATTGTCATACTGCAAGTCTGGAGAGTCAATCGATAGTTTGCCATTGATAATTTGGCCTGAAGGCAATGTAAAGGATGTAGTGGTATCCTTGTTGAATGCCACCGATGTTTTAGCTATTAATTGGTCATTATTAAACAATGAAACCGGAAGATTGTCAATAAAATCACCTTGGTTTTTTAAAACGACCTTGAGTTCCAGTGAACTGCCATTGGTTTTTGAAATATAAGCCGAATCAATATCAATATTGTGATTGTTAACAGGGTTTAGTTTTACGGCATAAATTTCATAAAGCGGATCTTCATCTGGTTTAAAATCAGATTCTTGTTGCTGAAAATCTGAAATAAACACAATATTTCTCAAGTTACTACTCTGTTTAAAAAGCTTTTTGCATTTCAATAAGGCCGCATGATAGCTTAAATGTTTGGAGGAGTAGTCAAGTTGTAAAAGATTATTTTTAATTGCTTTAAGGGTAGTGTTCTTAAAAATGTCATCATTGGTTAGCAGTGAAATGGTTTTATCTTCTGGAACATTACTGATAATATCTTGTACGGCACGTTTCAATAGTTCACCTTGACTACCTTTAGCTTGCATACTATACGAGTTATCCAAATAAATAACTGTTTCTGCTTTTGTGTTTAATGCAAGTTGTTTTGTTGAAAACGGTTGTGCAAAAGCTATGATTATACATGCAAAAAGTAGCATTCTGGTCAAAAGGGTCAACCATTTTTTTAATTGGGAACTCTTGCGTGTTTGTAAGGTTACTGCTTTTAAAAAGGCAACATTTGTAAAATCTTCTTTCTGGAATTTTCTAAACTGGAATAAATGAACAATGATTGGTATTAGCAGTAAAAATAAAGCGTAAAGAAGTTCTGGGTGTTTAAACTGCATGCCTTTTTTAGATTTTTCAAACCTACATATTTTTTTTCATTTTTAATCATAGTTTATGTTGAAAAAAACATAAAAAGAGTAAGCTTTGTTTGGTGTCTTATGATGTTTTTAGGGAATGTGGGTTGAAAACAAAAAGTATGGCATCACAATCAATAAACGAATATTAACATAAACTTAAGAAATTTACCAGTAACATAATCTTACTTTTAGCGTCCTTAAAACGAAGACAAAAAAATACAATACATGAAGAGACAACTTTTATTGGTATTTGCAGCCGCCATATTGTTGGCTAGCTGTGGAACAACAAAAAACAGTGGAAATGATTTAGCTCAGGCAACGCCCATTGATTCACAAATTGATTTAACCCAAGTGCAAAACGATAAAGTACCGGTAACCATTGATCCAGGTAGGTTTACGGTTGAATCCGTTACCTATCGTTTACCCAAAGTCGTTCAAGGAACCTATGCCATCAGTAATTTTGGTAAATATGTGGACGATTTCAAGGCATTTGATTACAAAGGAAACGAACTGTCCGTAGTTAAATCTGATGTCAATACTTGGATTATTTCAAATGCCAAGCAATTGGATAAAATAACTTACTTGGTGAACGATACGTTTGATATTGAACAAGAAGGAGGCATAGGCAAGGAACAGCCCTTTTCGCCATCAGGCACAGATATTGAGCCAAATGAGTATGTACTCAACCTTCATGGATTTATTGGGTATTTTGATTCATTGAAAAATAATCAATATAAATTAGAGGTCACGGCACCTTCAGATTTTAAGCGCTCTTCGGCCTTGCAACAAACTAGTTTCACAACCAGTACCGATGGAAAGACGGCTACAAGCAGTTATTTTGCGCCGCGATATTTTGATATTACCGATAACCCCATGATGTATGGAAAGTTTACTGTTGAAGAATTTCAGGTGGGCGATATCAAAATTGTGTTAAGTGTATATTCTCCCAACAACAAACATTCGGCTGAGTCCCTTAAACCAACCATGTTTAAAATGATGAAAGCCCAAAAGGCTTTTTTAGGTGACATCAACTCTACGCCACGCTATGATATATTTTTATATCTGTCTGATGGTAGTGAAACCTCACCAAAAGGTTTTGGAGCTTTAGAGCATCATAAATCTACCATGGTGGTCATGCCAGAAGATGAAAGCCAAGATGAACTTGCCAAAGGTATGATAGATGTGGTGTCTCATGAATTTTTTCATATTGTAACACCACTAAGTGTGCATTCTGAAGATGTCCATTATTTTGATTATAACAACCCAACATTCTCAAAACATCTTTGGATGTATGAGGGTGTTACCGAGTATTTTGCCACGTTGTTTCAGGTAAACCAAGGATTGGTTTCAGAGGATGAGTTCTATGATAAAATCATGGATAAAATCCAGTATTCATTACAAATGGATGATACCATGAGTTTTACAAAAATGAGTGAAAACGTTATAAGCCAACCTTATAAAGACCAATATATTAACGTTTATCAAAAAGGAGCATTAATCGGTATGTGTTTAGATATCATATTACGAGAAGAAAGCCATGGGCAACGCGGTATTTTATCTTTAATGAAAGAGCTATCAAAAAAATATGGTGTAGACAAACCATTTGAGGATGATAAATTGATTGATGAAATTACGGCTATGACATATCCATCGGTGGGGGCATTCCTAAATACCCATGTAGTAGGAACAACACCAATAGATTACAATACATTTTTTGATAAAGTAGGTTTGGAAATTGCTGATGGGAAGGCCAAGACTAACTATATTCAAAATGGTACTGATTTAATTGTTTCTGGTGACGGACAAAAAGGCATTGTGTTTTTTACAGATCAAGTGTTAGAAAACAGTTTTTGGAAGGACCAAGGTGTTCAGCCTAATGATATTATCAAAGAGATCAATGGAACTACCGTAACACTACAAAACGCCAATCAGATTTTTCAAGGAGTGTTTATGTGGAAACCAGGTGAAGATATAGAAGTCAAGTTGGATAGAAATGGCAAAGAAATTACCATAAAAACAACAACAACGCAATCTTACACCACGGGCAAGGTGTTAAAAGAAAAACCAAATGCTACACCGGCAGAGATTGCATTGCGTGAAGCTTGGTTGAAAGGATAAGTGATTTTAATGATACATAAAAAAGCCTGGTAAACTTACCAGGCTTTTTTATTTAATATTTTGCAGGGTTTCCTTTTGATGACGAACTAATGATAAACTCGCGGATATCGTCAGTGGCGGTATGCAGGTCTTCCTTGCGCAAATACATCATATGACCACTTCTGTATCCTTTAAAAGTAAATCGATCTTTCATTTTTCCACTGGGATCTACTTGATGCATAGTATATTTTGCTCCAAAATAGGTGCAAGCTCCATCATAATATCCAGATTGGATTAGCACTTTTAAATAGGGGTTTTGTGCCATAGCTTTCCTAAGGTCATCTCTGGTATTGTCATTTCTGTTGTCCCAAGGATGAACATCGCCAAACATATTATATTTTATATCAGTTTTAAAGTTAAGTTGCTCACTGATATAGTAATTGATGGCTGGGGTAAACGCATGTAGCCAAGCTGTTAATTCAGGATTGAAATCCGGATTGTCTCCTGCCTCGGTTTTGTCAATGCCTAAATATCTGGAATCCAATCTTCCAACGGTTTGCCCAGTTTTGTTTCGTAACAAATCCTTCCAAAAAAAGCTATTGGGTACATTTAAGTTGTTCTGTAAAACGGAAGTTTCACTGAGGCCTGAGTAATAGGCCACTTGTTTTGCAACTTGTTGTTTTTCGTCATCAGAAATAAAACCACCTTGCGCCAATGCGGGCATCAATTTTTGTATGGCATAATCCTCAACTTCGGGCAAAATATCCAATAAATCTTGGTTCTGTAAAGCTGGCGGTAATACTTTATGGTACCATGCTGTTGCCGTAAAATAGGGTAGGCTTAAAGCAGAGTAAACGGGTTGATTTGTGTTGTAGAGTTTATAATCGGCGGGAGACACCATAATCACACCATTCAAATACATCCATTGGCTACTTTGCAATTCATTGGCCAATCCCATTACGCGTGTGCCACCATAACTTTCGCCAATAATGTATTTTGGGGATTGCCATCTGTTTACTCTTGAAACAAACGTATTCATCCATCCGGCTAAGTATTTAATATCAGAATTAATCCCGAAAAATGTACTTCTGTCTGGTAGTTTTCCATCTTTATCAGCAATCATTCTTGAATATCCAGTATTTACTGGGTCTATATAGACTATATCAGCTACATCTAAAATAGAATTTGGATTGTCTTCAACACCATATGGTTGAATGGGATAGCCTTCTGGATCAATGTTTAATACCTTTGGGCCTGTATAGGCAATATGCATCCATGCTGAGGCAGAACCGGGTCCACCATTAAAAGAAAAGATAAGTGGTCTATTTTTTTTGTCGACTTTATCACGTTCATAATAGGTGTAAAATAAAGTGGCAATTGGTTCGCCTTTTTCATTCCAGACGGGTTGTGTGCCCGCAATGGCTTTGTATGAAATAAGCTGATTTTTTATGGTTACAGTATGAGTCGTGACAACTGAAGTGTCAGCAGGAATCTTAATGTTTTGAGAATTTACGCTATAAACTGAAATGCAGAATACGATTAATAAAATTTTTTTCATGATACTTTAATTAATTTAGATATAAATATAAAGAATACAATTGTTAAAAACCTTCAAAAACCCCCAATCCAAATAAAGCGTAATCATATTTTACAGGGTCAATTGGGTCTAATTGCCTTAAGGAATTATCTAATTCCAAAAGGGCTTTGGCGTCATTTTGTTTACGTTTAAGTAAGCCTAGTTTACGCGCTACATTACCAGAATGCACATCCAAAGGACAAGACAATTGGGCAGGAGTGAGGCTTTTCCAAATACCAAAATCCACACCTGCGTTATCCCGTCTTACCATCCACCTTAAAAACATATTGATGTGTTTTGCGGCTGAATTTTTTAGCGGATCACTAATATGTTTTTGCGTTCTTTGTAAATGGTCAATTTCAAAAAAGTGCGACTTAAACTGGGATATGGTAGGTTGTACGGATGTTCCGTTAGTGTATTTGGTAAATATATTTTCCAATCCACCGTGGTTTTCATAGATATGCTGAAGCGATTTAACAAACTGTATTAAGTCATCGCCATTAAAAGTTCTGTGGACAAAACCTTCCAATTTTTCTAAATCTGATGAGGTATGGTTTGTGATAAAATCATAAGGTGACTGATCTAATAATTCCATCATCCTATGTGCATTATTAATGATGCTTTTTCTATTTCCCCAAGCTATGGTAGCTGTTAAAAAGCCAGCAATTTCAATGTCTTTTTTTTTATTGAATTGATGGGGGACTTGTATGGGATCGCTTTCAATAAACCGGGGATGGTTGTATTGCGTTACTTTAGAGTCTAGAAATTCTTTGAGTTCTCTTTGGTTCAAATGGTTCAATTTAAAATTCAAAGTTACATTTCTTATTCTTTTTGTGAGATATAATAAAAACAAAAACAGTCTAATTTTGTATATTAGATATATTCTTACAGGTTATGCAACACGTTTCTGAAATATTGGATTTTATTCCTGCAGACAGTATTAAATTTTTACTGGTCACCTTGTTTTCACTTCTTATTGGCATGGAGCAACGTCGGCATCATCTTGATGAAACCGAAGAGAGTTTATTTGGAACGGACAGAACCTTTACGCTTATTGGTATTTTGGGCTATATTTTATATGTATTAGACCCTAAAAACCTCGTTCCATTTCTTTTTGGAGCAGTTGTTATAGGTGTTTTATTGGCAATCTATTACTACCAAAAAATGCACATTCACAATAGATTTGGAATGACTTCCTTAGTTATTGCACTAATTACGTATTGTTTGGCGCCTTTAATTTACACACAACCCAATTGGTTGGTTATTTTAATCATAGTTGTGGTTTTGGTGATTACCGAAATGAAAGAAACATTATTTAAATTGTCTAGAAAATTTGATAATGACGAATTTATAACCCTTGCCAAATTCTTGGCTGTGGCGGGTGTGGTATTGCCATTATTACCCGATACATCTATATCTAATGACATCAATATATCCCCTTATAAATTTTGGTTGGCCATCGTGGTGGTGTCATGCATTTCTTATGTGAGTTATATTCTTAAAAAATTTGTGTTTCCAAACTCTGGAATTATACTTACTGGTATTTTAGGAGGGCTTTATAGCAGTACGGCAACCACCATTATATTGGCCCGAAAAAGCAACGAATTTAATGAAAGCAATAAGGTAGCTACCGCTATTATTTTGGCCACAACAATGATGTATTTACGCATATTTTTATTGGCTTTTATTTTTAACAAAAGTATTGCGTTTCAACTTATCCCTCCATTTTTAGTGTTTATTGTAGTTACTATTGCCATTGCTATTTACAGCTATAAATTTCACACTGGCATAGTAACAGAACCATCCAAATCAATTAGTATTAATTCTAATAGCAATCCTTTGGAGTTTAAAACGGCCTTGGTGTTTGCTGGCTTGTTTATTTTGTTTGGATTAATCACTGGAATGGTGAATAACAATTATGGCACAGCTGGTATTAATGCACTATCGTTTATTGTAGGTGTTACCGATATTGACCCTTTTATATTAAACCTATTTCAAAGTAAATGGAATATTGATAATGCTGTCTTGGCGACAGCTGTTTTGAATGCTGTTACTAGTAACAATCTGTTGAAAATGATATATGGACTTTCTTTTGGAAATACGTCTATTAGAAAACCGTTAATAATTGGCTTTAGCGTGTTGATTGTTTTAGGTTTGTTGATGGCTTTTGTAATTCACCTTTAGTATCATCTTAAGATTTTCCCATCAACCATGGTCAATTTACGGTCAGCCATATTGGCCAATTCTTCATTATGGGTAACAATGACAAAAGTTTGACCAAATTCATCACGAAGTTTAAAAAACAGGTTATGTAAGTTTTCTGCAGATTCGCTATCCAGATTACCAGAAGGTTCATCAGCAAAAATCAAATCAGGGTTATTAATCAAGGCTCTGGCAACGGCAACACGTTGCTGTTCTCCACCCGATAATTCGTTGGGTTTGTGATGTTGACGATGGGAGAGTCCTAAAAAATCCAAAAGTTCTTTGGCTCGTTTTTCAGCATCAAGCTTTTTAATGCCTTTTATGAATGCTGGAAGACAAACATTTTCTATAGCTGTAAATTCAGGAAGTAGTTGGTGAAACTGAAAAATGAAACCAATATGTTCGTTTCTGAATTTTGCCAGTCCTTTTTCATTCAGCGAATTGATGTCAACACCATTTATACTTAAATCAAAAGTATCCTTTTTTGAAGCTTTATCAAGTGTTCCCAATATTTGTAACAAGGTTGTTTTTCCAGCTCCAGAGGCCCCAACAATAGATACAATCTCACTTTTTTTTACATGAATATCAACGCCTTTTAAAACGTGCAGTGCGTCGTAGTATTTATGTATGTTTGTTGCTTGAATCATAAACAATAAATATAATGTGTGAATTTACTACTTTAATGTATCATGCACAATTATGAATTGTTATTATTCTTGAATGTGTTTTTGAGATTGACATAATCTATAAAATACTGAATGCGCAACGATAGCGTATTTTTAATGGGTTGATTAAATAAGGTTTTTAAACTGCCACCATATGAATCCATGGAAGCACTGTCCATATTGAATAATTGATTTCTGTACAATGCTGTTATAAAGCTGCCAGGTGCAAATTGCCAAGAGTAGTTTAAATCCAGATTCCAGGTATTGTAATTGATATTGGGGTTATCTTCCAAATCATTAATTTGGTAACCAGAGTTTGAATTTAACCGGCCATTATCTTGTAAGGTAAACAAGCTGTTTTTGTAGTTTACGGTAGACCAATAATTCCTGAAGGTTAATGATATACCATGAAACGAGTTGAATGTATAATTTGCAGATAGGCTGTTTACTTGTGTCTTTCTATCCCGTTCTCCAAAAATAATGTCATCATTAAGTTTAGCTGCGTAACCTCTATCATTGAAATCCTTACTGTAACTAAAAGAAAACGTTATCAATAATTTGTCATTAAACCGTACTCTAGGGCTTAATTCAAACCAAAGTTCATCAGTATTCCTATTTTTTTCAAAAAATGTGGCACCACCTATACTTGCATCAAAAGCGAATACTTTATTATAGTTTGATGAAAACCAAATGTTTGAATTTAGTCTGTTTTCATAAATGAAAAAGCGGCCTTCTGTTCTGGGTTCAAAATAGTCATATTGTTTGCCAACTTGAAAATTTAAGTTTCCCCCAAAGTTGTGAAGGGTTTTTGTTTCGGCATTATAGTTAAAACCAAAACTGCTTCCGGTATAAACACCTGGCTTTGCAAGTCTTGTATAGTTAACGTAAGTGCCTATATAGTATTTGTTTAATTTTTTTATTGGTTCAAATATTTGGTAAGACAGGTCAATTCCAAAATTGTTGTAATTATTTCGCTGTAATAAGCCTAAATCATTAATATCATATTTGGTATCAGCATATCTGTGGTCAAAACTGTACCTGAAATTGCCATGTGATTTTCTGGCCATGAAAAATGAGCTGTATCCATTAGAACTACTATCCATTATATGAACATTGCTCATTTTGGCTTCACCGTACAAGTTGTAGGTATTTCTTTTGTTTGAAAGATCAAAGACCAATCCGGTAACATTGGCATCCCTAAAATTCCCGTTTCTGGTTACATTGGTGTTGATTAGGCTAACCGAAGAATTTTTGTTGAATTGTTGATCCAGAACCAGAATATTATAATTGGCGATGGGCTCTACCGTTTCTTCCCTGGTTTCACCAGAAATAGTGTCTCTTACAATCGCTTTTGTTTTTTCTGTAATAGCATTAAAAACCCCAATGCCCAGACCATTTTTGGTTCTACCAGATACTTTGATGGCATTTAGTACTTTGACGGCATTTGGATAGTTTTTGATTACTTCATTGGTGTTTAATTCAACATCACCAGTTGGACTACTTCCAATGCGTCTTGAAAAAAACAAATCCCCTTTATTGAATAAATTCACGCCTTCTGTAAAAAATTGGCGCTGTTCAGAATAGGTTTGCTCAAAAGGGCCCAAATTAAGTTCTAAATTATCAAAACCAGCCTGACTGAAATCAGGTATCAACGTGGCATCTAAAGTAAAGTTTTCTGTAATTCCATATTTAACATCCAGACCAAAGTTTAAATCGGTTTCAGTTTTTCCATCATAAGTATTGACCAATCCTGAGGTAAATGGGTAAAAACTGAGCCTTATGGGAGGTTTTATGTTTTCAATAGGTTCTAATTGCCCATGGTACAGGCCAGAGTAACCTTTTGTCCTATCAATAGGATTCCATGTGTATTGCGAACGGTCACGCCTAAAATGCCTGTGGAATTGTAGTCCCCAAGTTTGTACATCTTGATTTGAAAACCTAAGCGTACTGTATGGAATTTTTACTTCAACAATCCAGCCATCTTTAACCATGTTGACTTTGCTTTCCCAAACGGCATTCCAGCCAAAATCCTCTCCGTTGCTTGGGTTTGAAATGGCATCGGCTTGTGTGCCTGAACTGAACACAAAAAACTCCGTATCGTTTTGGGCGTCATTATTAGGGTTGATGATTATTCCAAAAAAATCCGATTGCCCAAAATTGTCCCTAGTTGTCAATTGCCGCATGATTTTTGAAGGGTCATCATGCAAATAGGCCCCAAAATAAATAGCATTGTCGTCGTATGTAACTTTAACTATGGTTTTGATTTCGGTACTATCCTTAATGCCCATTTTTGGTCTAAATTCTGTAAAATCTTTTGCCTCTTCACAATTTTTCCAAGCGCCATCGTCTAAAACACCATCAATTTTAGGCGCTTTAGTAGCTCTGTGAATGTGATAGATTTTTTTATCTTGTGAGTAACTATAGAAGTTTGAAATAATTAAAAAGAAAATTAGAATGAAAATTCTCATTGATTTAGTTTGATTTGATTGATGATAAAAACCCAATATTGGTTTAATGGGTTCCTAGATTGCAAAATTAGTTTTGTTAGTATTTTTTTATCATAATTTAAAGTTAAAATCCTATTTGATGTAAGGTTTATAACCTTTTGATGAACTAAAATTTGATTAACTTTATACCTTATGGAACAAAATTTACAAGTAGCTACATTTGCAGGTGGCTGTTTTTGGTGTACTGAAGCCGTTTTTAACAGACTGGAAGGTGTGGAACGCGTTGTTTCAGGATACACGGGCGGGCACATAAAAAATCCGGCTTACAGAGAAATTTGTACAGGACGCACAGGACACGCAGAAGCCATTCAAATATTTTACGATCAGGCAAGGATATCCTATAAAGAATTATTGGAAATATTCTTTGCCACACATGATCCAACAACTTTAAACCGACAAGGGAATGATGTGGGTACACAATATCGGTCTGCAATTTTTTTCAGCGATGATTACCAAAGAGACGAAGCATTGGATTTTATACGTTTTTTAGAACAAGAACAAGTCTTTAAAAATCCCATAACCACAGAAGTGGTAAAGTTGGAAACGTTTTACAATGCTGAAGATTATCATCAGGATTATTACAACTTGAATAAAGACCAACCGTATTGCCAGTTTATCATCAATCCCAAAATAAAAAAGTTAAAGGAAACGTTTACCAATAAACTAAAGAAACAAACCAACTAAGATGCCATACAAAAAGTTTGAGGAATACAATATTCAAGTGACAGATGATGTTAAAAACCGCTATAAAAGCATTATTGAGGATTTAGGTGAAAATGTGTCACGCGATGGCCTGTTGAAAACTCCTGAACGCGCTGCAAAAGCCATGCAGTTTTTAACACAAGGGTATCATCAAGACCCTGTTGAAATACTAAAAAGTGCCATGTTTAAGGAATCGTATAACGAAATGGTACTGGTCAAGGATATTGAGCTGTACTCGTTATGCGAACACCATATGTTACCTTTTTTTGGCAAGGCCCACATAGCTTATATCCCCAATGGGCATATTGTTGGCCTTAGTAAGTTGCCCAGAGTGGTAGATGTATTTGCTAGACGATTACAGGTTCAAGAGCGGTTAACCGAGCAAATTCTGGATTGTATCAATGATACCTTAAAACCCCAAGGTGTTGCCGTGGTTATTGAAGCAGCACACATGTGTATGATGATGCGCGGCGTTCAAAAACAAAACTCGGTGACTACAACTTCAGGATTTAGGGGACAGTTTGAAAAAATAGAGACCCGCAACGAGTTTTTAAAATTAATAGGGAAGTAATCGAGCACGTATTTAAAACAACTCATATATTTCTAAAATGAACAAATACAAAAAACTAGCTTTAGGTATTTTGTTGGATGCCATAGGATGTGTGTCGTTCATAATTCCTGGTATTGGTGAATTTTCAGATATCATTTGGGCTCCCATATCAGCCTGGCTTATGACCAAGCTTTACAAAGGGAAGTCTGGTAAAGTGGCAGCGGTTATCAATTTTGTTGAAGAAGCCCTGCCAGGTGTTGATTTAGTCCCGTCGTTTACCTTGATGTGGCTCTATACATATGTTTTAGCAAGAAAAAAATAAATTAAAAAGCGCAGTATAAAAATCTACTGCGCTTTTTGGTTTTTACAATTTATAGGTAACTCCAAAAGTTATATTGCGGCCCATATTATAAATCCCTTCTGTTTTAAAACGGGACAAATGATTGATATAGGTCTTATCGGTTAAATTGGTTCCAGAAATAGATAGAATTGCTTCTTTATTAAACAACTTAATGCTACCTCCTAAGCCAGCGCTTAACAAATTATACCCGCTTGTTGCTGTTTCAAAAGCACCAGTGTTGTTTTGGTCAAACGTACTTTTTAATGATACAAAAGCATAGCCATTTTTAAACCAGTTTTTATCAAACTCAACACGTAAGGTATTGGTTATGGAATTTGCAGGGATTAACGGTAAATAATTATCATTTGTTAGTTTACCGGTAACTGTTTCAAAACTGGACTCAATATGTAACCAATCCAATGGGTGTGGATGTAAGTGGAATCCAACTTCACCACCATAAAGATTGGCATTGTTTTGTGAATATACATACACATCATTACCATCAATAATCTGTCCGTTAGGTGCTATAAAAATATAGTCATTGATTTTATTATAGAATCCGTTGGCATAAAATTCAATGTGTTCATTTTTATATTCCAATGCTATATCTGTTTGGAAATTTTGTTCAATTTTTAAGTCGATATTTCCTTTTTCGTAACGATTGGTCCCTTCATGCACCCCGTCAACTGTTAATTCAGCTAAATTGGGGGCTCTAAAACCAGATGCTAAATTGACTCGAGCGGTTATATTTTTAGCAATATCGGTTTTAATACCGGCCGCTCCGTTAAAGCTGTTAAACTGTCTTTTTTCACCCGAGTCAGTGTCATTCACATTTCTGTTGTCAAACCGTGCGCCAAGTTGCACATCGGCCTTTTCAAAATGAATATGAGAAACCGCTAAAAACCCGATGTCATTTACCCTTGCATTCGGAATTAAAAATTCCTCTCCATAGTTGCCATTGGTTTGGTCCATTCCTTGTAAGCCCAGAATAGTTTCAAACTTACCTAGTTTAGGCAAATTATATTTTATATCGTAATTAAAGGTTTTTAGTTTTAAATGCAACCCAGCTTCATTATAGCCTAGGTCTTCACTGAATTCCTTTCTGTCGTTATAAATATAGCCCAAGTTGACATCTAAACTGGAATTGTTAAAAAAGACACTGGATTTTGAGCTAAACACATGATTGTATATTTCTTGAAACCCTAGCATAGGGCTTCTGCGTTTGGATTGGATGCCTATGGCTTCTGTAAGTCCTGGTTTTAAAACGTTTAAGTTATATCTAAACTCAGTTTTAAAATGGGTTCCAAGATAACCTATACCTGCTTTAAAATCTTGTTCTCTAAAACGGGAATTGGTTACCCGGTAGTCTTTGGTGTTGTAATCGGAATGTTCTGCAAGATTTCCTCTAAATAAAAACTGCCAATGGTCTCCTGATGATTTGTATCCGGCATTGGTACTATACCCAAGCGTATTGCTATAGTATTTTCCACCAAAATCACCGTCTGAGGTATTGATGCTTGCAAATTTTTCTGGATTTAAGTATAACACGCCACCAAGTGCATCACTACCATAAAGTAATGAAGCGGGTCCCTTAATAACTTCAACGCTTTCTATACCTGAATCGTTGATACCTAGGCCATGCTCATCACCAAACTGTTGATTTTCCAACCGAACACCTTGCGTGTAAACCAAAACCCTGTTATAACTTAACCCACGGATAACGGGTTTTCCTATGCTTAAGCCCGTTGTAACGCTTTCTACACCAGGAATATTTGTAATACCTTCTGATAAGTTTACAGCGCCTTTTTGTTGTAATTCACTAACCGTTTGTCGTTCCACTTTCATGACATTTTCACTCTGGAGTTTATGAAAAGGAGTGGACACAATTACTTCTTCCATTTCAAGAGCCGAAGGAATCATCATAATTTTTAAAGGGTCTTTGGTTGGGATTGTAATGTTCAAGGATTGTGTTTCATAACCAAGGTAGGAAACTATAATTTTGTAGTCTCCATTAGGTAAGTTTTCTATTGTAAATGATCCGTCGTCACTGGTGCTAATGCCTTTTTCAAGATCTGGAAAATAAACGTTGGCAAATGCTATGCCTTCTTTGGTGTCGTTATCGGTGACAGTTCCTTGTAGTGTGTTTTGTGAAAATATAAAAGTTGATGCCAGTAATAGCACGATTGTTGAAAATTGCTTCATGTGTTTTTTAATTTAATAATTGATTGATACTGAAAAGATTCAGATTTTTTTAATCGAATATTAAACTAAATATGGTGGTGCACGAAGCGAGAAATGAAGCGGTTGATGCTGATTTATAAAAGAATAATGCGAAACAATCTGTATTTGGTTTTCCTGCGGAATGAAAACATGTAATTGGGAATCTGGAGGTGAGGTTTGCGGAACGGCGATTTTGAATTTATAAAAATCGCAATTCTTGTTTATTTCATGTAAATGAGGTTTTTTAAAAATACCAAGACAAACATCATCCTTATGGTGTGTAAACAGGTGCGCAAACTTATGCTCATAAGGTTGCAATAGCGAAATGGCTAGCAAAAAAGCTATTATTTTATTTAGAAACGATGTTTTCTTCATTCTTTAAAAAAGCGTTTTAAGCCCAATTTGCTGAGCATCTTTTTTTCAAACTTCCAAAAAAAATCAAATTGACCAAAGAGCCAACCTATTGAAACCAGTAATATTTGATAAAAAACAAGCCCAAAAATACTATATAATGTCCAATATAGAATGGGATTTAAGGTTTCTTTAGTAATTCCAATAATGGTCATAAGTGGTCTTGAAACATAAACAGATGAGGTTCCCGTGACAGCAAATACAATAAAAATGGTTATCATTTCCCATTTATACTTGGGTTTCCATTTTGGTTGTAATTTTTTAAACAGAAACAAAAAGAATTTAAGCAGTATTACTGAAAGAAGAAGGGTGGTTAATGCCGTTAAAGAAATATGCACATCTTCAAGAAATACACGCGCTAACTTTATGGAAGAATAAATGATTGCCAAGATTCCTAAAAACGGAAAAATAAGCTGCCAGTTGTGTTTTATTTCCCAATGTTCTTTAAACGTCTTCACCAAGGCGGTTTCATGCAAAAATACACAAAGAAATTATATTCTGGGAACGAAACCAGCTAATTGTTGCTTGTATTTTAATTGAAAATAGATAAAATAATTGTAGAGTTTGTAATTAACCTCATAACCGTAATCAATGCCTTGTTGGTAATCTATTTGCATTTCGTATAGATTAGGGTCATACAGTTGCGGTTGCAGAACCCTATTGTTCCATTCATTGACGTAAATAATGTTTTTGGTTTCTAAATAGCCTTGCGAATAATAGCCTTCAGGTTTTGCCGTGCTGGCCAACCAAGAGTTAAAACCGGGTTCAATGATGATAATCTCATATTCTAAATCATCATTTTCAATTTTCACGGTATCATTGGCTACAACATTGTTTTTCTCTTGTGTAGCTTTTGTTGAAATAATTGTTTTTGATGAATTGCAACCAATAAGCAAACCAAGAACAAGTAGTATATAAATAGATGTTTTCATAGCATTTAATTAGTAATCTTAATTTACGAAAAAATACTCTTTTAAATGCGTGCTTTTACGATACTTTAACAAAAAAAAACGCCAATTAAAATAATTGACGTTTTAAAATTCATAGTAATGATTGTGTTATTTGCCTCCAAACATACCGCCAAGCAATCCTCCTAGGCCACCTTTCTTTTTGGAGCCACCTAAAACCATACCTGCAACATCATCAATCACACTGCCATCGCCATCTGCATCCAGTATGGATTCTAAGAAACTGTGTTCTTGATTAGCTGAATTTCCGCTGAGCAAACCACCTAAAAGACTTTCCATACCATTAGAACTGTTAACCTTTTTTTGTTTTGCTTGTTTTCCTAAATACCCCATGATGATTGGCGCTGCCACTTTTAATATTTGAGCCACTGATCCAGCATCAATTCCAGATTTTTGACTTAAAGCATTTTGAACATGTTGCTGTTTTGAACCCAGCACATGACCCAATATTTTTTCGCCATCATTTAAAACATTGGAATCCACACCACCGTTGAACAAATCCCCCAGACTATCTAAAATACTTCCGTCATGGGAGGTGTTTAAAGCGTTCATTAAACCTTCTGCACCTTGTGGTGTTGAGGCATTGCGTTTCATGGCTGCCATTAAAAGTGGCATGGCCATGGTTAACACATCTTGGGTCTTTTCTTTGGGTTGGTTGGTTTGATTGGCGACACCGCTAACAATGGTTTTTCCTAGATCACTGTTTAGTATATCTAATATTCCTGACATAATGTTACTGTTTGTATTAATAAGGCTTCAAAATACAAAAAAAACTTCTAACATTGCTGCCAGAAGTTTTTAATAAACTGTTATATGTGTTAAGAAAAGGTTATCCTAAAATGCTGATGATTTGTTCAGCTAATTCAGTACCAATTCTATCTTGCGCTTCATTGGTGGCCGCACCGGTATGAGGTGTTAATGACAATGCTGAATTCATCAATAACTGCATTTCTGGTTTGGGTTCGTTTTCAAAAACATCCAAAGCTGCGCCGGCAACTTTACCACTTTCAATAGCTTTTACAAGCGCTACTTCATTAACAACACCACCACGAGCTGCATTGGCAAGAATAACACCGTCTTTCATAAGTTTAAATTCGGCCTCATCAATAACGTAGTCTTTTTGTGCTGGAACGTGCAGGGTTAAAAAATCTGCTTGTTTTAAAACATCTTCTTTAGAAATGGTCTTGATTTCAAAATTCACACTTTGCCCATCAAAAAAGTCCAATTGTAAATTAGCCTTTTCAATAAAAGGGTCAAAGGCAACGACTTTCATACCTGCTCCCAAAGCCACTTTTGCTGTAGCTTGTCCAATACGTCCAAATCCTAAAACACCTAAGGTTTTCCCTTTTAGTTCAACGCCTTTTGCATAGGCTTTTTTAAGTCCTTTAAAATTAGAATCGCCTTCAAGTGGCATGTTTCTGTTTGATTGGTGTAAAAAACCGTGCTAATCCGTAAAAATGACCAAAAACCAATTCGGCTACAGAATGAGATGATGACGCTGGTGTATTGATCACGTGGATACCTTTGCTCTTGGCATAATCAACATCAATGTTGTCCATACCAACACCACCACGCCCAATGATTTTAATGCTTGGGCACGCATCAATAAGGTCTTTACGAACCGTTGTTGCACTACGAACCAATAACACACTGATGTTTTTTTCGTTGATATAGTTTATCAATTGGTCTTGTGCTACCGTTGTTGTGATGACTTCAAAACCTCCTTTTTCAAGTGCATCAATACCACTTTGTGAAATACCGTCGTTTGCTAATACTTTCATTTTTAAAGTTTAAAGTTTAAAGTTAAAAGTTAAAAGTTCAATGAACAATTAACAATTCAACTTAAAATTAATTTCATTTTTTTGTCATTGCGAGGAAGTATGACGTGGCAATCTATTAACGAGATTCCTTCACTTCGTTCGGAATGACGGTTTAGGCTTTTAATTAAGCTTTACTTTCCAATTCACTCATAACCTCTACCAGTGTTTTTACACTTTCAATAGGCAAAGCGTTGTACATAGATGCTCTGTAACCACCAACACTTCTATGGCCATTAAGACCACTGATTCCTGCTTCTTTAAGCATGGTTTCAAACGTGTCTTTTAAGTTGTCATTTTGAAGGGTGAACGTTGCATTCATCATGGATCGGTCTTCTTTGGTTGAAAACCCTTTGAATAATGGGTTTAAATCTATTTCAGAATACATAAGCGATGCTTTCTTTTCATTAAGCTCTTGGATAGCTTTGATACCGCCTAAACCTTTTATCCACTCAAGGGTTAACATTGAGGTGTAAACCGCAAAAACAGGAGGCGTATTGTACATACTACCTGCGCCAATGTGCAATTTATAATCCATCATGGATGGAATTTTACGGGATACTTTACCTAAAATATCTTCTTTTACAACGACCAAGGTTGTTCCGGCAGGGCCCATATTTTTTTGGGCACCGGCATATATTAACCCAAATTTTGAAAAATCCAATTCACGTGAAAAAATATCACTACTCATATCGCATACCATTGGAATTGGAGAATCTGGAAACGATTTCATTTGTGTTCCAAAAATGGTATTGTTTGAGGTACAGTGGAAATAGTCATAATCTTCAGGAATATCATATCCTTTTGGAATATAATTATAGTTGGCTTCTTTTGACGATGCCACTTCGTAAATATCATCTAAAAGCTTGGCTTCTTTAATGGCTTTGGCACTCCAAGTACCTGTATTTAAATAACCTGCTCTTTTTTCCAAGAGGTTCATGGCCACCATTAAAAATTGGGTGCTGGCACCACCTTGTAAAAACAACGCTTTATAGCCTTTACCTTCTAATCCTAAAAGTTCCAGTACCAATGCTCTGGCTTTTTCCATAACATCAACAAAAGACTTGCTTCTGTGTGATATTTCCAATAAGGATAATCCTTCGTTATTGAAATCTATAACGGCATGGGAAGCCTTTAGTAAAACTTCTTGGGGTAAAATACTGGGTCCGGCACTAAAGTTATGTTTTTTCATGTTTTTTATAAGAATTTAGAGATGCAAAGTTGCTAATAAATTGAAGAATTTATGTTATAAATTCCATAATTTTTTAGTCAAATCGTTAATAAAAATTCAATAGAATCCACATCATCCGCATAATCCCAAAGTTGTGGTTTTTGTGTGTGCCCAAAAGCAATTTCATTTTCAATAAATCCGTTGGAAACAATACATTGAATAGCGTCTTTTTGACTATATAGTTTTTCCTTTAATTGTTCGGCGGTGTCGTAATATTCATAAAATACCGTAGCAATAGGTGAAGCGTAACTTTCATCCTCTTTAATCATTAAAAAACCATTTTCCAGCATGTCAAATTCACTCATTAAGTACACAGCTTTGTTGTAATCATAATTATTGGCATACTTTGTTTTTTCAATAATAGGATGCCAATGGTACATGGCATTGAAAAATAACTCAAAATTATAGTTTTTGGGGACAAACAGTTTTGATACATTTCTGCAACCCAATCCGTAATATCTAAAAATATCTTCAGAAAGTGCTTGAAGTTCTTCAAGGGATTCCTTGCCCGATAAAACGGCAACAGAATTGCGGTTATTTCTTATTATGGATGGCTTGCCCTTAAAGTAATATTCAAAGTAGCGTGCCGTATTATTGCTGCCGGTGGCTATCACCGCATCAAAACCGTCCAATTTATCATCCGTGAAAGTAATGGTCCCTTTAAATTTAGGCTCTACAAATTCCAGATATTTAGCCAAATAGGGTAGTAGGTGCTTGTCATTTGAAGATTGTTTGACCAAAGCATGATGGCCACTGATCAATACCGAAAGAAAATCGTGAAACCCAACCAAAGGAATGTTTCCCGCCATAATAATGGCTACATTTTTGGGAGCCGCTATCTCCATATTATATTCAGACAGCCATTTATTGAGGTTTTCAGGTGTCAATGAGTTGGCCCATCCATTTATGGCATAGGCCATATTTTCTTTGGTGAACCACCCGTTGTTTTCTTCTGCTAATTTTAATTGGTGTTTAAAACCCTCAAAAAACATCGCATTGTGTTCAACTGTTTCTTTTTTTTGGATGATTTCGTTGGAAAATTGACTTAAAAACTCCCCTAATTTTACAAAAGCGTTAATTCTTTGCGGTAAATTCATTCTGCATTTGGTTATGAATGGTTTTGGCTTTAATTTAGCACTTGCAAATTTAGAAAAAGAAAACGCTATGGCAATTATTATAACTGACGAATGTATAAATTGTGGTGCTTGCGAACCGGAGTGCCCAAATACCGCAATATATGAAGCTGCTGATGACTGGCGCTACAACGATGGTACCAGTTTAAAAGGGAAAGTGGTTTTAACTGATGGAAAAGAAGTAGATGCCGATGAGGCCCAAGAGCCAATAAGTGATGAAGTATATTATATTGTACCAGATAAATGTACCGAATGCAAAGGCTTTCACGATGAGCCACAATGTGCCGCAGTTTGCCCAGTAGATTGTTGTGTGCCAGATGAAGACCATGTGGAAACCGAAGAACAACTGTTGGCTAAACAGCGTTTTATGCATCCAGAAGGTTAATTTTAAAATTTTAATTAATAATTAATCCTGAGTGTCTTGCTCGGGGTTTTTTGTTTTAGGTTAAAAAAATATGACAATCGTTTCCAAAGATATCAACAAGGCCGTTACAATATTAAATAATGAAGATGTAGTTGCCATACCAACAGAAACCGTTTATGGTTTGGCCGGTAATATTTACAGTGAAAAGGCCATTCATAAAATTTTTGAGATTAAACAGCGCCCGTTATTTAACCCTTTAATTGTTCACGTTCATTCTCTGGAAAAAGCTGAAGAACTGGTAAGTGATTTCCCAGAAAAGGCGCGACAATTGGCCAGGGCTTTTTGGCCAGGTTCTTTAACCTTGGTTTTGAAAAAAAGCCCAAGCATACCAGATTTAATAACTGCAGGAAAAGATACGGTCGCTATTCGCATGCCCAATCACCCCGTTACGTTACAGTTGTTACAAGAATTATCATTTCCTTTGGCGGCACCAAGTGCCAATCCGTTTGGTTGTATAAGCCCAACAAAGGCATCACATGTAGAGCGTTATTTTAAGAACAGTATTTCTATGGTGCTTGAAGGTGGCACTTGCAAAAATGGTATAGAGTCAACCATTATAGGATTTGAAGATAATGAACCTGTACTTTATAGACTCGGCTCCATTTCATTGGAAGATATCATAGACGTTATTGGAACGGTTAAAATTAAAAACAAGAAGGACATTGCGCCAGATGCTCCGGGAATGTTGGAACGGCATTATGCCCCCAAAACAAAAACCTATTTGGTTGAAGACGTCGAGTTGTTTATTCAAGAGTATAAAAACAAGAAAATAGGCGTTATACGATTTTCTGAACCCAAGCCGTTGCCAAGTGTTGAAATCTTGGAGGTTTTGTCTAAATCGGGAGATTTAAAAGAGGCAGCGTCCAAGCTGTACAGTACACTTCATAACTTAGACACCTTGCATTTAGATATGATTGTAGCCGAGGTATTTCCGGATTACGGACTTGGGAAATCCATTAATGATAGGTTGTCACGGGCCACTAAATAAATAATATTTCATGAGGAATAATTGTTTCTGTATTCCAAATTCAGATAATTTATGATTTAAGATAAAATCCCGAGCCAAAAGCTGGGGTTTTTTGTTTACAACTGTTTAAAATTTATGTTTTAAATTTTTAGGATTTGCTTTACCTTGCCCATCGATAACAATAGGTATTTTATGAAACAGTTTAAAATTAAAAATAGTTATATGGTTTTCTGTTTGCTCCTCTTTTTTGGATGCCGAACAACGATGCCCGAACAAACCAGCCAAAGCACACAACCATCAAGTAATAGCATAGCAAAGCGAGAGTATTCGGTACAATCTGTTTTGTGGGTTCAGCATGCAGCCGAGTATAAAGCCTTATGTTATCAAGCCTTCAATGTAGCCAAATTTCAATTGGACAAGGTGCTTTCAGAAGGCAATAATACGGGCAAACCACTGGCCATTGTGACGGATATTGACGAGACTATTTTTGACAACAGTCCTTATGAGGCAAAATTGATAACGGACAATGTGGAGTATTCCCATGATACATGGGTAGAATGGGAACAGTTACAAAAAGCCAAGCCCATACCAGGATCATTGGAATTTTTAAACTATGCTGAATCCAAAGGTGTGCAGGTGTTTTACATATCCAATATTTCTAAAATTCAAGAAGATTTAACCATGGAGCACCTTAAGAATCTTGGATTTCCTAATGTTGACAAACAACACATTTTGTTTAGGGATAAAACCAGCGGAAAAGAGGAGAGAAGGCAAACGGTTTCAAAAGATAATACCATTGTCATGCTGCTCGGGGATACACTTTCAGACTTTTCAAATGTGTTTGATAACAAGTCCACTGCCGAAAGAAACAGCGCAGCACAAAGTTTAAAGGAAAAATTTGGTAAAGAGTTTATTGTATTGCCTGGCCCAACTTATGGCGATTGGGAAATGAAAGGGATTTATGAAGGCAATTACAAATGGACCGAAGTACAGAAAGACTCCATTAGAAAGGCCAAATTGATTACGTATTAAAACAGTTATATATAAATGAACAAAACCCTAAGCGACTCGCTTGGGGTTTTTTATTTGATTCCTTTTCACCAAAAAAAATGTTAAAAAATTTGCGAAACCAAATAGTTGCATATATATTTGCAATCAATCAGTTTCATAAAAGCAAAAACGATGCGAAGAGATATCTTTCAAGCCATTGCAGACCCAACCAGACGCTCCATCATAGCATTGATAGCCGTGCAAGCCATGACGCCCAATGCAATTGCAGAAAATTTTGATATCACCCGTCAAGCCGTATCCAAACATTTAAGAATCTTGTCTGAATGTGATCTGCTCAAGCAAGAACAACAGGGACGCGAAATTTATTATCAACTGGAAATTGATAAAATGAAGGAAATCGACCAATGGTTGGAACAGTATAGACAAATCTGGGAAAGCCGTTTTGATCAACTTGATACGTATTTAGCTAAACTTCAAAAAGACAAAAAACAATGAATAAATCAGGCAATAGAGAACTTAGAATCTCAAAAACTTTGAGCGCTCCCATTGAACTGGCCTGGGAGGTGTGGACCAATCCAAACCATATAGCAAATTGGTGGGGACCCAATGGGTTTGCCAATACCATTCATAAGATGGACTTTCAAGAAGGAGGTGAATGGATTTTGACCATGCATGGGCCTGACGGCACTAACTACCCCAATAAGAGTGTGTTCAAGGAAATCATTCCGTTAAAAAAAATTGTGTTTGAACACTTCAATCCGCATTTTATTACAACCATTCAATTTGAAAGCAACGGGCAAAACACCTTATTGAATTGGTCTATGGTATTTGATACCTCAGAAATGCTAGAAACCGTCGTTAAAGCACATAAAGCAGATGAAGGCTTAAAACAAAATATAGAAAAATTAGAAAATTATCTGAGACAACATGTGAACCAACAAAATGTAATTGTTGAGCGTGTTTTTAATGCAGATAGACCATTGGTATGGCGAGCCATTACTGAAAAGGAAATGATGAAACAATGGTATTTTGACCTTACCGAATTTAAAGCTGTTGTGGGATTTAAGTTTGAGTTTATGGGAGGAAAAGAGGGTGGAAAACAATGGAAGCATTTATGTGAAATAACTGAAGTTGTTCCCGAAAACAAACTTACCTATTCATGGAAATATGAAGGTTGCCCGGGGATTTCTTACGTTACCTTTGAGCTTTTTAATGAGAACGAAAACACACGATTGAAATTAACTCATTCGGGTATAACTACATTTCCTGCAGATGTTCCTGACTTTGCCATTCATAACTTTGAACAAGGTTGGAATCATATCATAAATATTTCTATGAAAGAATTTTTTAAAAAAAACAATCATTAAAAAGGACCAACATGAAAACAGCATTATCATTCGACTTTACTGTAAACAAGGAAACTAGGACTGTTAATGTAATCAAGGAATTTGCGGCCAACCTTGATTTGGTTTGGAGCGCTTGGACAACCCCAGAAATCCTTGACCAGTGGTGGGCTCCAAAGCCTTTTCTTTCTAAAACAAAAGTTATGGATTTTGAAGTAGGAGGACGCCGATTTTATGCTATGGTAAGTCCAGAAGGACAACAGCATTGGTCGGTTCAGAAGTATATTTCCATCAATCCAAAAACCAATTTCAAAATGTATAATGCGTTTGCGGACAAAGACGAAAATCTTGACTTACCCGGTTCTGAATGGGACTTAAGTTTTAGTGAACAAAACGGCACCACAAAAGTAAGTATCACCATCAAAAACGATTCGCTTGAACGTATGGAGAAAATGATAGAAATGGGCTTCAAAGAAGGATTTACCGCAACCATAAACGAGTTGGACACATTATTATCAACCTTAAAAAGCTAATAAAATGAAACATAATCTTCAATTTGATTTCTTGGTAGATAAAGAAAAAAACACCTTGACCATTACACGGGAATTTGCAGCCAACCGCCAATTGGTATGGGATTGTTACACCAAAAGCGAACTGCTTGACCAATGGTTTGCACCTCAACCGTTGACCACCAAAACCAAATCAATGGATTTTAGCGAAGGTGGTCACTGGCATTACGCAATGGTAGAACCCAACGGAACCGAATACTGGGGGTTAACAGAATACCTTACCATCAAGCCCATAGATTACTACATAGCCTTAGATGCGTTTAGTAATGACAAAGGAGAAATAAACCCTGAGCTTCCGCGTGCCAAATGGAACGTAACCTTTACCGATAAAGGACATAACGCCATAGTTGAAACGATAGTAACCTACAACTCACTTGCCGATTTAGAGGCCGTTATCAACATGGGTATGAAAGATGGATTGACATCTACTTTAGAGCGTTTAGACAGCTTGTTGTTGACAATTAACAAAGGCTAACTAATAATTGATAATCAATAATCATCCCGAGCCTTTGGCTTGGGATTTGTTTTTTATAATTGTTTATACTCCAATTTTTAATTTTTGGTGATATAGATTAACTTCGCAAATCAAGCTATAAAAAATTGAATTGTTTTTAAAACTAACCACCTTTGTCTAGTAATCCCAAATGTATACAATACATGCTTAAAATCATTGAAAAAATACCCAAACTAATAGTTTTTCTGTCCGTTTTATTAATACTTGGTTGTTCAGGTGAAAAAAATCTTTTGGTGCAGTATTCAAATCCTGAAATTGACTATTGGGGACGGATAGATTCTACTGGAGTTGATGGAGTGAATTTATATTGGTCAGGAACGTCAATCAAGATGAATTTTCAGGGGCAGTCAATCAAGGCCTTGTTAAAAGATGAAACTGGAAATAATTATTACAATGTCATCATTGACAATGATAGTGCGGTTCTGTTAAGACCAGATACTACCAAAACATATTATCAATTGGCGTCACGGTTGCCCGAAGGGAACCATTCGGTTGAGATTTTTAAAAGGACCGAGTGGGATAGAGGTACAACTACTTTTTATGGGTTTGAAATTCAAAAGGGAGCAAAATTATTGCCAAAACCAGCACCTAAAAAAAGGCAAATAGAATTTTACGGAAACTCCATAACGGCAGGTTACGCTGTTGAAGATTATTCTGGTGGAGATTCCCCAGATAGCACCTATACCAATAACTATTTAAGCTATTCGGCAATTACCGCAAGACACTATGATGCCAAATACCAATGTATCTGTAAAAGCGGCATTGGTATAACCATTAGTTGGTTTCCGTTAATCATGCCGGACATCTACGATAGATTGAATCCTGCAGATTCTACAAGCACATGGGATTTTTCATTGTATAAACCCGATATTGTTGTGATTAATCTACTTCAGAACGATTCGTGGTTAGTCAATATGCCTGAAAGAGAAGAATTTAAGAAGAACTTTGGAGGTCAATTGCCTAGTGATGACTATTTTATAAACGCCTATCAGCAATTTGTGGCCAACATACGGAAACAATATCCAGAAGCAAATATCATATGCATGCTTGGGAATATGGATATTACCAAAGAAGGCTCAAAATGGATTGACTTTGTAAAAACAGCGGTAGCTAATTTAAAGGATGAGAATATTTACACCTGCATTGTACCTTTTAAAGGAACGCCCGGACATCCCTCAATACGAGAACAAGAAAGTTTGGCAAACAGTCTTATTCAATGTATTGATTCTAACATAGATTGGTGATTTGTCACTTCTAGTGGATTTGTGACGTAAAACGGCACAAATTTGTATCAAGAAGTGGGGTAGCGCGCCTAGTTCTCGATACAATTTTCCATTGAAAATCACTCGAACTGACTGAGTTTTGTTTGTTTATAACTCCTTACAACTTGATTTCTAGATTTGTAGGATTTGGATTAAATTAGCTTGTCTGATATAAAGCATTAAAAAATTTGAGAAACTGTCATCAATACTTGACATGTCTTCATCATAAATAAAGCTCTAATTATGCCTGAATTTTGGGAATCCGTTTATAAAAGCAATGAACGCATGTGGGGAGAGAACCCTACTGACAATGCAAGGAACGTACTTGCTTTCTTGCAGAAACACAATATTAAAAATTTATTGATTCCAGGATTTGGTTATGGTAGAAATGCCAAGGTGTTTTACGATGAAGGATTTGATGTTACCGGCATTGAAATATCCAAAACGGCCATAGAAAGAGCCAGAAACTATTTTGGCAGTGCTGTAACCATTCACCACGGCTCTGTTACAGAGATGCCCTTTGATACAAACCAATATCAATCAATCTACTGTTACTCGCTCATTCACCTTTTGAATGCGGCCGACAGAAAAAAACTAATTGCAGATTGTTATGCACAATTAAAGCCTAATGGCATCATGGTTTTTGTGGCATTATCTACAAACGATAAGCGATTTGGCTTGGGAGAAGAGCTGGATAAAAATACTTTCCATTCGCCTCAAGGACTGACCCTTTACTTTTATGACGAAGCCTCCATTCAAGCAGCGTTTGGTAATTACCATATTATTGAGGCGAAAGAAATCAATGAACCAGAAGAAAATCCAAATGAAAAACATTGGATGATTGTGTGTGAGAAAAAAACGGCCCACAACAACACCTAAAGCGTATGGCAGGTTAACGCACCTAGTTCTCGATACGATTTTCTAAAGAAAATCACTCGAACTGACAGGGTTGGTTTGTTTATAACTGTTAATAACTTGGGTTTTAACTTTGTAGGATTTGGATTAAATTAGCTTAACGGAAAGAATAGTTAATTTGATTTTTTCTATTATTAGTTAAGCTTAATCAGAAATGAAACAAATAAAAGAAATAAAGCTTTTTGTATCCTGCCCTAGTGATATTGTTGATGAGCTAGATTCTGTAAAACTAGTCGTTGAGGATATTAATAAAACGATGGGAGAACAAAATTCCTATGTTTTAAAACTTTTAAATTGGAAGACTGATACTTATACTCAAATTGGTTCTGATGCTCAAGAGGTAATCAACAATCAAATTGAAAGTCAATATGATATTTTGGTTGGTCTTGTTTGGCTTAAACTTGGTACTCCCACAAAAAGGGATAAATCTGGAACCGTAGAAGAGATTAATAGAGCGTTAAAAAATAATGAAAAAGAACAATTGATCTATTTTAAAACTGCTCCGCCAACTGATATAACAAAAATCAACCCAGAAGAATTGAAAAAAATTAATCAATTCAAGAATGAGTTGGGCGATAAGGGTGTTCTCTATCACGAATTTTCTTCGACAACAAAATTTGAATCTTTGTTTAGAATTCAATTAACAAAATTGATTTATGATAAACTGTCAAATAAAGATATCACTAAAAATGCTGATAGCAGAGGTTTGTCCGAAATTGTAGAGGATAAATATTCTCATATTACAAATTTAATTGCTGAAGTAGAAAATTTTGATGAGAGAATTATCGAGTTAGACATTTTTAACTCAGTAGAGGTTGCTGAATCACATTTAAACTTGGTTACAACTTCCCTAAATTCAATGAGTGAGTCAATGAATGATTGGACTATAAAAATGGAAAGCAGATCAAAGGAAATGAACGTGGTTAATAATATCAAGGACCAACGATTGAAACTTTCTAAGCAAAAAATAATTATTAATTTATTGGCATCAGAATTGTTAGATTTTAACAACCGGATTAAAAATGAGTTGCCAATTTTCTCCGAGAATTTTAGAAAAGTAGGCTCATCATATTCTAATGTACTTCTTATAGCTAAAAGTTTTAATACTAATGAGGTGGAAGGTATTAAAGAATCTGCAAAAAGCTTGCTTATTAGTTCTGAAAACTCATTAGAAAGTTTAGCTACTTTGTTAAAGACAATTATGGAATTACCTCCTTTAAATTTTAAGTTTAATAAAGCAAAGAGAGAGACGGAGATTACTATAAAAGACTTGACATTAGAAACGATGGAAGGCATCAAATTATTGAATGAGGCACTAAAGGATTAAGCTGAAAACTGTAATCTTAATTCTTTCATCAAAAACTCAATCGCCACCCTTAAACTCTTTCATTTCCTCTAACGGTTCCAGTGTTTGGTTGTCTTTCCAAATAGTGGCATCATAACTATGTAGCGTCATATAAGGCACGGTTTTGGCTTCGGTCAATGTTTTAAAATCCGTTTGGCTTATATTGCTATGAGCGGTCAGCAACAGTTCCTGTTTGGTCATGATGTTGCCCTCAATAGTAAAGTCAAAACTGGTCTTGTTCTTTTCGGGGCTGTTTTCAATAAATTTCAGGGGGCGACTCACATAAAAATAACGGCCTTCCTCAAGTTTGATGTATTGTGGCTGGTATATGTTTAGGCTGTCCTTTTGAAAAATAACAGTGCCTTGCCGTCTGTTTTCAACATACTTAACACCCAACAGCAATTTTAAATTAAACTTCTCGCCACGTTTGCCCTCGGCAAATTTAAAGTTCACCCGTGTGATGGCGTAGGTGTCATTGGTTATGTAAAGCGTGCCGGTGTATTTGGCCTTTGACCGCCTGGGTGCATAGTTGATGATGTAAATCAGCTCGTTATTAAAGCTGGAAACATCCACAAAGCGGTAGGTGTATAAATTGGCATCCAGCAGTTTTAAGAGCATGCTGTTGTCATAAAATTGTGAGCGCTTTAAAAGTTCGGTGGCTTGCCCTTTTAAATCATTAATTTCGTACTCGTTCTTTTTAGGCTCTTGTTTGTCTTTTTCCTTAAGCGATAAGGAATCCTCAATCTTAAACAGACCTGTTTTTAGTTTATAGGTTAGCGTGGTGTCCAAATATTTCAATATCACACGCTCGGTTCGGTTTTGAACCTCGTCAATGGACAGATTGTTTTTTTGGTCCAGCAGCTCGGTGGCTTTTTGAACGCTTAGTTTTGTTTGTGATGAGTCACCTACATACAATACGCCTTTAAAATCCTTAAAATGCTTGGTTTTACTATTGATAATGGCTTTTGACAGTGAATCTAGACTGCTATTGGCCAGCTTTAGGTTTCCTTTTTTGACGTGTGATGATTTTTCAATGTTAAAATCCAGTTTGTCAAAATCCATATAAGCAGTTTCCCTAGAAAATATATCGTGTTTGTATAAGTTGGTTTGGTAGTTTTTAGATAGGTTTCGGCGTGCCCTGGCAATGATGGAATCGGCATTGGGTTTTTTGTTGCTGATATAAACCGTACTGAGTTGGTTGATGGCTTCGTCTAGCGGAATGATAAAATGTAAATCCGTTATGTCCTGAACGCTTAGCGTTTTATTTGTGTAGCCCAAGCAGGAAATGGTCACCGTTTGGTTTTGGGCCGTGGCTTGAATGGTAAAATAGCCTTCTTCATTTGAGATAACGCCATTGTATTCGCCAGTTTTGATGGCTGCAAACGGAATGGGTTTTTCAGTGTTTTTGTCAACGAGCCTGGCCGTAATGTTTTGAGCACAAACAACTGTGGTGGCCAATAGCATGCAAAGTAGTGCAACGGTTTTTTTCATAATGATGGTCTTCACTAAACGGACGAATAACGCTCAAGAATGTTACAAATATAAAATAATAGTTATCATGCCGTTTTACTTTAAATAAAAGAGGAATTAACTACATTTGCACTCGCAAAAATTATCAAAATTATGAAAGCAGGAATTGTAGGATTGCCAAATGTTGGAAAATCAACCTTGTTCAATTGTTTGTCCAATGCCAAAGCGCAAAGTGCCAACTTTCCGTTTTGTACCATAGAACCCAATATTGGGGTGGTAAACGTGCCAGATAAGCGCTTGGAAAAATTGGAAGAACTGGTAAAACCTGTGAGGGTGCAACCTGCAACCGTTGAGATTGTTGACATTGCCGGATTGGTAAAAGGTGCCAGCAAAGGCGAAGGTTTGGGCAATCAGTTTTTGGCTAACATAAGGGAAACCGATGCCATTTTACATGTTTTGCGTTGCTTTGATAATGATAATATTGTGCATGTTGATGGTAAAGTTAATCCCATTCGAGACAAGGAAACCATTGACATGGAACTGCAACTGAAGGATTTGGAAACCGTTGACAAAAAACTGGATAAAGTAAAGCGTGCCGCCAAAACCGGTAATAAAGACGCCCAAAAAGAAGAAGCGGTACTGTTAAAAATAAAAGCAGGTTTGGAAGCAGGTAAGTCTGTTAGAACCTTGGAGTTTAGCGAAGATGATTACACTGATTTTGTAAAACCATCACAGTTTATCACCGATAAGCCAGTGATGTATATCTGTAATGTTGATGAAGCATCAGCCGTTTCAGGAAATGCTTATGTAGACAAGGTAAAAGAGGCCGTTAAGGATGAAAATGCTGAGGTATTGTTCTTGGCCGTTGCTACCGAAGCTGATATCAATGAATTGGATGATTATGAAGAGCGCCAGATGTTTCTTCAGGACATAGGATTGGATGAAGCCGGTTCAGCTAAGCTGATCCGTGCGGCTTATAAATTATTAAAACAGCAAACCTATTTTACGGCTGGTGTTAAGGAAGTCCGGGCTTGGACCATTGATGTTGGAGCTACTGCTCCCCAAGCTGCTGGTGTTATCCATACCGATTTTGAAAAAGGATTTATCAGGGCTGAGGTCATTGCTTATGATGATTACGTGGCTTATGGCAGTGAAGCCAAAGTAAAAGAAGCCGGAAAAATGCGTGTGGAAGGAAAAAACTACATTGTAAAGGATGGCGATGTGATGCACTTCCTGTTTAATGTGTAAGCAATGTGGTCTGGATTTTTAGAATTCAAATCTTGGACGTCGTAATTTCTCAAACTTTCGCCTCATTGTTAGGTCATCCGATTTTATTTTAGTCTTATGGCATCTACCAAGTCTTTTGTGTATGGCATTGTTTTGGGCCTTTTGGGAATCATTCTGTTTTCTTCAAAAGCAGTCATGGTCAAATTGGCCTATCAATACCAAATTGATGCGGTAAGTGTACTCTTGCTCAGAATGCTGTTTTCGTTTCCTTTTTATTTGGGTATAGCTATCTTTTCAAAACCTAGAAACCAAGGAGTTGCGTTAGTGAAAAAGGATTATGCTTGGGTGTTCATCTTGGGTTTTGTGGGGTATTACCTGTCCAGTTATTTTGACTTTGTGGGTTTGGTTTATATCAAGGCCAGCTTGGAACGCATCATCTTGTTTTTGTACCCAACCATAGTGATTTTTTTCAATAAGGTATTTTTAAAGCAGCCTGTTTCAAGGAATCAGATCTATGCCATTGTATTGACCTATGTGGGTATTATCATTGCGTTTTGGAATGAAGTCGTCATCTCGGGCAGTGATACGTATTTGGGCGGCTTGTTTATTTTGTTGTGTGCCATCACCTATGCGGTCTATATATCGGGTAGTGGTTGGCTCATTCCAAAATTTGGGGTTCTTAAATTTACGGCCTACGTCATGATTGTATCGTGTATTTGTGTGTTTGTCCATTACGGAATTGCCAATACGTTTGATATACTGAATTATCCTTGGCAAGTCTATTTGCTAGGATTTTTAATTGCCATATTTGCTACGGTTATTCCATCATTTTTGGTATCGGCATCCATAAAAATGATTAGTTCCTCAAATTTTGCTGTCATAGCAGCTGTGGGTCCCATTTCCACCATAATTTTGGCAGCCATCTTTTTAAATGAAAAGTTGACATGGTTACAATTATTAGGTGCATTTGCTGTCATAATTGGAATATCATTAGTATCTTTAAACAGGAAAAAATGACCCTTATATTTGGGTAAAAAAATGCTTGAATCTGGCTTCTCAACAAGATATTTTTGGTATTGTTGATTATTTTGTGTGATGGCAGTTTCATTTTTTATCATGATATATTATATTAGCAACCAATCTTAAAAATTGTGCTCAAAATCTATGGCTGAACAGTCCAATTATACTGAAGACAATATACGCTCGCTTGACTGGAAAGAACATATCCGTATGCGTCCAGGAATGTATATTGGTAAGTTGGGTGATGGCTCTTCTCCAGATGATGGTATTTATATTCTCCTAAAGGAAGTGTTGGACAACTCCATTGATGAGTACGTCATGGGTGCCGGAAAGACCATTGAGGTGTCCATTCAAGGCAACAAAGTGACCGTTAGGGATTACGGGCGTGGTATTCCGTTAGGGAAAGTGGTAGATGTGGTGTCCAAGATGAATACGGGCGGAAAGTACGATTCCAAAGCGTTTAAGAAATCCGTTGGACTGAATGGGGTTGGAACCAAAGCGGTTAATGCCTTATCTTCCTTTTTTAGGGTTGAATCTACTAGGGACAATAAATCGGCATCTGCAGAATTTGAACAAGGAAACTTAACCATTCAGGATATCTTGGACGACACTTCCAGAAGAAAAGGAACAAAAGTTTCGTTTATTCCAGATGAGACTATTTTCAAGAATTACAAGTACAGGAGCGAGTATGTCATCAGAATGCTTAAAAACTACGTATATCTTAATACGGGGTTGACCATAGTTTTTAATGGTGAAAAGTATTTCAGTGAAAACGGCCTTAAGGATTTGCTGTCTGAAAACATCAGTGAATCAGATATGCTGTATCCAATCATCCATTTAAGAGGTGATGATATAGAAGTTGCTTTAACACATAGCAAAACACAATATAGCGAGGAATACCATTCGTTTGTAAATGGGCAAAACACCACCCAAGGTGGTACGCATTTATCGGCTTACCGAGAAGCTTTGGTAAAAACGATAAGAGAGTTTTATGGTAAAAACTATGAAGCAGCGGATATCAGAAAATCGGTGGTGTCTGCTATGGCCATAAAAGTAATGGAACCCGTGTTTGAGAGTCAGACCAAAACCAAATTGGGCTCTACCGATATGGGTGGCGATTTGCCAACCGTAAGAACCTACATCAATGATTTTGTAAAAACACATCTGGATAACTATTTGCATAAAAACCCGGAAACTGCCGAAAAAATACAACGTAAAATTTTACAGGCAGAACATGAGCGTAAAGAACTTTCGGGTATCAGGAAACTGGCTAAAGACCGTGCTAAAAAAGCAAGCCTTCACAACAAGAAACTGCGGGATTGCCGTGTGCATTTTGGCGATATTAAAAACGAACGCAATTTAGAGACCACCCTGTTTATTACCGAAGGGGATTCGGCTTCCGGAAGTATTACAAAATCACGCGATGTCAATACCCAAGCGGTTTTTAGTTTAAAGGGAAAACCTTTGAATTCATACGGATTGAGCAAAAAAATTGTGTATGAAAATGAAGAGTTCAATTTGCTTCAAGCAGCCTTAAATATAGAAGAATCCATAGAAGATTTGCGTTATAATAACATTGTGATAGCTACCGATGCCGATGTGGATGGTATGCACATTAGACTATTGTTGATTACGTTTTTCTTGCAATTTTTCCCTGAACTGATCAAAGAAGGCCATTTGTATATTTTGCAAACGCCGTTGTTTAGGGTACGAAATAAAAAGGAAACCATTTATTGCTACTCAGAACAAGAACGCAGGGATGCCATTGAAAAATTAAAACCCAAACCAGAAATAACACGTTTCAAAGGACTTGGTGAAATATCGCCAGATGAATTTAAAAATTTTATTGGTGAGAGTATCCGCTTGGATCCTGTTATGTTAGACAGTCAATTATCCATTGAGGAACTATTGGAGTTTTATATGGGTAAAAATACACCAGACAGGCAAGAATTTATTATTAACAACCTTAAAGTTGAGTTAGATATTGTTGAAGAAACTTAATTAGTACAGTCATGTTATATCAAGAAAACAAACCTAAAAAACACCCTTATGTAAGTGCAGTCTTAGATTATCATTTAAGACGAAACGCACAAAAAGCAACTCCTAAAAACTCGTTATACATTAAGAGTAAAACAGCCTAATTAATGATTGAAGAAAACGACGATTTAATACATCCGCAAGGCGAAAACCAAGATACCATTACCAGAATTTCTGGCATGTACAAAGATTGGTTTCTAGATTATGCGTCTTATGTGATATTAGAACGTGCTGTACCTGCTATTGAGGATGGTTTTAAACCAGTTCAAAGGCGTATCATGCACTCTATGAAGGATTTAGATGATGGTCGTTATAACAAGGTAGCCAATATTGTAGGTCATACCATGCAATACCATCCACATGGTGATGCCAGTATAGCCGACGCCATGGTGCAAATTGGCCAAAAGGATTTGCTCATTGATACCCAAGGTAACTGGGGTAATATTTTAACAGGAGACAGTGCAGCTGCCTCACGATATATTGAGGCGCGCTTATCAAAGTTTGCCTTGGATGTTGTTTACAATCCTAAAATAACCGAATGGCAGGCATCGTATGATGGCCGAAGAAAAGAACCGGTCAATCTTCCGGTGATGTTCCCCTTGCTTTTGGCACAAGGTGGAGAAGGGATAGCAGTTGGATTGTCAACCAAGATTTTGCCACATAATTTTATTGAGCTCATCGATGCCTCGATAAAACACCTCAAAGGAAAGAGTTTTAAATTATATCCGGATTTTCCAACGGCTGGTATCATTGATGTCAGCGATTATAAAGATGGACTTCGCGGTGGTAGAGTACGCGTTCGGGCCAAAGTATCCCAATTGGATAAAAACACCTTGGTGATTACCGAAATACCTTATGGTACCAATACTACAACGCTTATTGATTCTATCTTAAAGGCCAATGATAAAGGCAAAATCAAGATCAAGAAAATAGAAGATAATACAGCTGCCGAGGTTGAGATTTTGGTGCATTTGCCTTCGGGAATTTCACCAGATAAAACCATTGATGCACTGTATGCATTTACCAATTGTGAAGTTTCTATTTCGCCTTTGGGCTGTGTAATTGAAGATAACAAGCCCTTGTTTGTCGGCGTTTCTGAAATGTTGAGGCGTTCAACTGATAACACCGTTCAGCTCCTAAAAAGCGATCTGGAAATCAAATTGGATGAGTTTGAAGCCCAATGGCATTTTGCATCTTTGGAACGCATATTTATTGAGAACAGGATTTATCGGGATATTGAAGAAGAAGAAACCTGGGAAGGCGTTATTCAAGCCATTGATAAAGGACTTAAACCACATATTAAGCATTTAAAACGAGCCATAACGCAGGAAGATATCGAGCGTTTGACCGAAATACGAATCAAGCGTATTTCAAAATTCGATATTGATAAAGCCCAACAAAAAATTCAGGCTTTAGAAGATCAGATAGCTGAGGTTAAACACCATCTTGACAATCTGATTGATTACGCCATTGCGTATTTTACCCGTTTGAAAAAGGACTATGGGGCAGGCCGTGAACGTAAAACTGAAATCAGGGCTTTTGATGATGTTGATGTTACCAAGGTCGTTATTCGAAACACCAAATTGTATGTCAATAAACAAGAAGGTTTTATTGGCACCTCACTGCGTAAGGATGAGTATGTATGTGATTGCAGTGATATAGATGACATCATTGTGTTTACCAAAGAAGGTAAAATGATGATTACCAAGGTGGACACAAAAACCTTCATAGGAAAAGACATCATTCATGTTGAGGTTTTTGACAAAAAAGATAGCCGTACCATATATAACATGATTTATAGAGATGGAACCAAAGGGCCATCGTATATCAAACGCTTTGCAGTGACCAGCATCACCCGCGATAAAGAATATGATTTGACCAATGGCACAAAGGGATCGACAGTGCTTTATTTTTCTGCAAATCCCAATGGAGAAGCCGAAGTGGTCACCATTCTGTTAAGACAGGTAGGAAGTATCAAAAAATTGAAATGGGATATTGATTTTGCCGAAATCTTAATCAAAGGACGAAATTCAAAAGGAAACTTAGTTACCAAATATCCAATCAAGCGGGTAGAGCTCAAAGAAAAGGGAATTTCTACATTAAAGCCACGCAAGATATGGTTTGATGATACCGTACAACGGTTGAATGTTGACGGAAGAGGTGAGTTGTTGGGTGAGTTTAGGGGAGAAGACAGATTGCTCATCATCACCCAATCGGGTACTGTAAAAACTATTTTACCTGAACTTACCACGCATTTTGAAGACGATATGATTGTGTTGGAAAAATGGATTCCTAAAAAACCAATTTCGTCCATTTATTATGATGGTGACAAAGAGCGTTATTTTGTAAAACGCTTTTTGATAGAAAACGAAAACAAGGAGGAAGTATTTATTTCAGAACACCCAAAGTCACAATTGGAAATCGTTACAACAGATTGGATACCGATTGCAGAAGTGGTGTTTTCTAAAGAACGCGGCAAAGACCAAAAAGATAATTTAGAGGTTAATCTAGAGGAATTTATAGCTATTAAAGGTATTAAAGCCCTTGGAAATCAATTGACAACCGATAAAGTAAAACAAATAAACTTGTTGGATCCATTGCCTTATGAAGCCCCCGAGGAAGTACATGCCGATGAAATAGAAGTTGTTGACGAAGAAACGGTTGCCTCTGATGAAAACACAGATACACCAACATCAAGTGACTCTAATAACGATTCAAAATCAGATGATACTGGTTTGAATGGCGAAGGGCAGATTACTTTGTTTTAGTTTTAGGTTTAATTTTTTTTATTTGATAATAATTGATGTCATCCAATTTGTCAAAGTCCCAATATAGTCAGAATGAAGTTTAGACCAATAAGGAAAATCACTTTCGCCAACATTATTCATAGCATGTGAAGCACCTTTCAGAAAATGTACTTCAAATTTATCATTGTTAGCTTTTTTAAGTGCTTCGGTTATAATTTGAGAACTTTCTATTGGAATAATTTCATCCTTTGTGCCTTGAACAATTAGTATAGGTTGTTTCACCTTTTCAAAATAAGGAATAGGTGAGTACAATAATTTCTTGTCGGTTTTTACTTCATCTAAATTTGGAATCCAAATATTTTTAAACCAGACCTTTTCTTTTTTGCTTTTAACATGTTTCTCTAAATCAGTTTTTGAAAGTGTGCCAGCAATAAACCTATAAATATCTCTTTGCAAATTAGCAGCGTCGTCTATGTCGTTTCCAATTTCATTAGAATTTAAATTTTTCCAGTAATTTAAGTCACTTTCCAATAATGTAACACCAGGACAACTTACTGCAATGCCATAATTAAGATCTGGTAATTTATCCAATATATAAGGAACTTTTGAAGCTCCTTGGCTACTTCCTTTGATGCCAATATTGGAAAGAGGGACATGGGTTTTATTTGAAAAATATTCAATGGCATTGATATCGTCAGAAACTAATTCATCAATAGTTGAAGATGTCCAATCACCTTCAGAATTTCCGGTTCCCCGTTTGTCATAATGAAATGTTGTGTAACCTTTTTTGGCAAACATAATTGCTTCAGCTCTAGAAGAACTTCTGTCTGCATTTCCAGATGAAGTTACTATAACTAATGCATTTCCATTACTTTTTTGCGGGTACCAAATAGTTCCATTTAAACCTAAATTATTTGATTTAAAAGTGATGTCTTCGCTTTTAAGGGCCTGGCCATTTTTTAATTCCTTCTCTAAAGAATAATTAACACTAACAGTGTCAACGGTCAAAGAACCTTGCAGTTTTTCATTATTATCAACCCATTTGTTTTTAAATGTGTAGGTGTAATAATCACTTTGAAGTTTAAAATTTATTGAATCTCCAACAACACTGATTTTTTGTAATGGAATTCTATTAGCATTTTGTTCTAAACTGGTAAAAAATACATGGTAATTTGAAGAATCTTTTTCAACTTCAAAAATAATATTATCAGTAAAATTTCCGTAAGAAAAAGTTCCACTATAGAGTCCTGATTTGTTTGTTTGGCTATTATGATAATTTTGCTTGCAAGAAGCAAGCAAAATTATCAGGATTAGAAATGATAAAATTTTAGTTTTATTCATATTTCAAAGAATTAACCGGATTTGAATTGGCTGCCAAATACGCTTGTGTGCTCACCGTAAGCATGGCAATAATAAGCGCCAATAACGTTGCAAACACATAAGGTAAAATAGGCATGTCAATTTGATATGAAAAGTTTGACAACCAGTTTTTTGCCAATAAAAATGTAATAGGCCAAGCAAAAATATTAGCAATAAGCACCAATTTAATAAAGTCTTTTGTTAGCATGTTCATAATTTGTGAAACCGATGCTCCCAGAACTTTTCGTATTCCAATTTCTTTCGTTCTCTGTTCAGCCGTAAAGGATGCCAATCCGTATAATCCCATAGCAGAAATAATAATGGCCAGTATGGTTAAAAATAAAAACATGGTTCCAAAATTTTCTTGCTGCCGTAACAACGCTCCAAACTTTTTATCTAAAAATGTATATCTAAACGGATGGGTTGGTTCTAATTTGTTCCATTCATCCTCAATAAAACTAATGGTAGAGTTAGCATTTTCTGGTGAAATCTTAAAAGCTGTAAACCAAGTATAATTGCTTATCCGCATGACCATTGGTCGAATGGGTTGATTAAATCCTTCAATATGAAAATCTTTTACAACACCAACAATTTTTCCATATTGAATATCACCATTGTTATTGATAAAAGTACCTAGTCGTTTTTCCAATGGGTTTTTTATGTTCAAATTATTGACAGCAGTTTCATTTACTATAAAGGTTGGAATGGAATCTGAATCTTGTTCTCTATTAAAAAACCGTCCTTCGGCAAGTTTTATGCCCATGGTTTCAAAAAAATCATAATCCACAGCCATATTCCAAAGCGGCAATTGATCTTGACTTCCTTCTAAGGTATACATGTTTTGATTGGGGAGGTCGCCAGGGAAAAACGAAGCCCTTGAAATACTTTCAACATGGCTGTTTTTTAAGAAGATACTTTTGTAATCTCTAAAATTATTGGCCATTTGATCTGTTTGTATGGGAACTATAATAACATTGTCACCTTTAAAACCAAGATCTTTGTGATGTAAAAAATCAATTTGTTTAAAAATAATGATCATCCCGATAATTAAAATGATTGAAGCTGTAAATTGGGTAACAACCAACGCTTTTCTTAAAAAAGCTCCATTTTTTGATTTGCTAAAATCTCCCTTTAAAACAGAAATGGGCTTGAATGATGACAAGAAAAATGCTGGATAACTTCCTGCAAACAGCCCATAAAACAATGTCACGATGATTGAAAAAATTAATGTCTGTGAAAAAGAGTCATTAAATAGTGTAATATTGGTTTCCAATACATTGTTAAATCCAGGCAATAACAATTTTACAAGAATGTAAGCTATCAACAAGGCAATAAAACTTTGGATAATGGATTCAACTAAAAATTGTGTGATCAACATCTTTCTGGATGCTCCCGATACTTTTCTAACACCCACTTCCTTGGCACGTTTTCCAGAGCGTGCTGTTGATAAGTTCATGAAATTAATACCCGCAATGATAAGCACTAAAATGGCAATACCTAAAAACACATAGATGTACATGATATTCCCGTTTTGTTGAATTTCAAAGTCTTTATGGGAATATAAATGAATATCTTTTATGGGCATAAGCTGATATTCAAAGGCGTTTCCTTGTTTCAAGAATTCATCCACACTAACTTTTAAAAAACGTTCCACATCGGGCTCAATTTTTTTCATGAAGTTGTTTTTCATTTGGGTTTCAAATGCATTGTAATCAGCTCCTTCTTTCAGTTTTACATAGGTAGTCCAACTGTTATTTATCCAAATATTTCTAACATCATTATCTGATACAAACAAATCAAAATCAAAATGCGCATGTCCTTTTGGTTCTTTAACAATTCCGGTCACGATCAGGTCTCGTCTGTTATCATAATTAACCACTTCTCCCATGGCACTTTTATCTCCAAATAGTTTTTGTTTGGACTCTTCAGTCAATACAATGGAATTGGATTCTTTTAAAGCGGTTTTTGGGTCACCATGAACGAACTCATAATTAAAGACTTTGAAAAATGAACTGTCTGCTTGGGCAATATGTTGAATATAAACCTTTGTTTGGTCATGCCGCATGAGTATTTCCTGTCTTCCAGCTTGTATTCTGGTAGCAGATTCCACATCGGTAAATTCTGTTCTAAAGGTATTGGCCATTGGACTACAGGAAACCGGTGCGTCCATTTTTTGGCCCATCATATCGGCTTTTATACCGGTTCTGTATATGCGTTCATAGCCATCCCAATGCTTTTCATAACTAGTTTCGTCTTTTATAAATAAAAAAACGAGTATGGATACGGCCAATCCTAAAGCTAATCCTAGGATATTTATAAAAGCATAAATCCTGTTTTTATTTAAGCTTCTCAGTGCTACTTTTAAATAATTTTCAAACATGGTTTTACGTTTTTAATTTAAACAGCAGCTTGACTTAATTTACTTTCTTTTTCAGAAACTATTTTCCCATCCAATAAATTAATGGTTCTGTTAGAGAAACTGGCATCATGAGCAGAGTGCGTTACCATAACAATGGTTGTGCCTGACTCATTGAGCTTGCACAATAAATCCATAACCTCATTACCATGTGATGTATCTAAATTTCCCGTTGGCTCATCGGCCAATATCAAGGAAGGATTGGTGACAAGCGCCCTTGCAACGGCAACACGTTGTTGTTGACCACCTGATAATTGTTGCGGATAATGATTGGAGCGATGGGAGATTCCGATTTTTTGAATGATTTCATCAACTCTCTTTTTTCTTTCTGAACTATTTATTTTATTATAAATGAGCGGTAATTCAATGTTTTCAAAAACAGTTAACTCTTCAATAAGGTTGAAGTTCTGAAAAATAAATCCAATGTTTTTTTTTCGTAGGTCAGACCGTTGCTTTTCATTGTATTGTGCGATTTCCGTTCCTAGGAATTCATAGCTTCCGCTTTCTGGTTTGTCCAATAGGCCTAAAACATTCAACAAGGTAGATTTTCCACATCCGGAAGGTCCCATGATAGATACAAACTCGCCTGGATTGATTTCAAAAGACACTTGGTTTAAAGCAGTTGATTCCAGTTCTTCCGTTCTGTAAACTTTTGTTAGATTTTTTAATTTGATCATCTGTTCGTTTTTTTATTGATTAATTTTGATTGATTCGTAGTTTTTAAAGTCATCATAAGAGGATGAAATAAACTCATCACCAGCATTAAGCCCTTCAAGAACTTGGTAATAGCTTGGGTTTTGATTCCCTAATTTTATATAGCGTTTATGGGCTTCGCCGTTTCCATCCAAGACAAAGACATATTGCCCGCCAGAGGCTTGGAAGTAGTTGCCCCTAGGGATCATGATTGATTTCTTGGATTTTGAAAGTTCTAACCTTACTTGAACCGATTGGCCTATTGTAATGTCTTTAGGCACGTCATTTTCAAAGACCAATTCTATTTCAAATTTTCTGTTCTTTACCTCTGGAAATACTTTTTTTACTTCCAGTTTAATAAGGTTGCCATTAAATGAAAAATTGGCAAGTTGCCCAGGTTTCACTGAGCTTAAATAATATTCGTCTACAAGTCCTTTAACCTTAAACCCTGATTGCACATCAATTTTAGCAACCGTTTGGTTTTTGTTATAGGATTCCCCGATATCTGGATCAAAACTGGACAGCATGCCCGAAACAGGTGCTCTTACCAACAGTTTTTCAATGTTTTCGCGAATTAAATTTAAATTGCGCTGCATCAATGAGATGGAGGTGTTAATCTGATCAATTTGCACCAAATTATCCTGCGAACTTTTTACAACGTTGGTTTTCATAAAGTCGCGTTTGTTCTTAAAGTACCTGTAGGATTCCTGTCGTTCAATAAAATCGTTTCTGGCAATGATATCTTTTGAATATAAAACAGAATCTACTTTATAATTGCGCTCTACCTCGGCCAGACTGTTTTCGCTATCAATTAACGATTCTTTCAAATCCCGTTGATCTTTTTCCAAAGACAGTTTTAAACTCCTTAGATTATTGATTTGTTCTACAATGGCTGTTTCTTGGTTCATATAACCTAAGGTGGCCGACGGATTGCTTAAACGCAATAGGGGTGTACCTTTTTCTACATACACGCCGTTTTCAATAAAAACCTCTTCTACGGTGCCGCCTTCCAGAGTATTGACTAAAACTAAATCGATGGGCTCTACATCTCCATCAATTAAGATAACATCCTGAAAATCGCCTTCAAAAGCCTTTTTTACTGAAATTTTTGAGGCATCAACTTTGTATATTTTTTTATTAAATACCTGTAAGCCAAAAGACGAGAGAACCAGTACAAACACGATTCCCGCTAATGTTAAGATTTTTTTCTGGCTCCAGGTTTTTTTCTCAATTTTTTTGTCCATTCCCGATTGGTCCATGATATGTTATTTTTGATTTTGGTTTGGTTATTTTAAAATAAAAGCACTTCAATAACTTTCATTATTAAATCTACTAGCGTTATGATTATTGATATCATGCTAAATGAAAATTAGGTTGAAGTTTGTCCCAACTGGAATGGTGTAGTCTTTTACTAAATCCTATATGAATTAAGTTTCTATGTTTTAAGTTTTCTTTTGAATTGTTAATGATTAATGTTGTCATAATGTTCGTTTTTTGATTGATGATGGTTATTTTATGGTTACTTATCTGTAACGTCTTTTGGTATTCCAATAATTACTTTTTGAAGTATTTGGAAACTCAGGTAATTGATAATTGTTTACTGTTTTCATGATTTTATAGTTTAATGGTTTTGTTTTATATTATACAGACGACTAGTTTTTAAAATTGTTACAGTACTTTGTATAACATAATAATAAAAAGCTAAATTTTAATTTTGAATGTTATGGAAAAGAATATACCATGGCCTCTTGAAAACAAGGGTTTTGTCTCAATTTCAAAAGGTTACAATCCAGAAAGTTCTAGATTAAATAAAATAGAATGGATTAAATCGTTTTAAGCGGTTTGCTATGCTCTTTTTTAATTTTTTTTGTTTTTTTCAATTCTGAAACTTAAAAACTCAACAAACAATGAGAAGGCTATGGCAAAATATAAATAGCCTTTAGGTATGGCACCCACCACATTTCCAAATAGTTTGGTATGTGATAAATGAGCAGCTTCGGTAATCAACATAAAACCAATCAGTATTAAAAAAGCCAAACCTAATAACTGCATACTTGGGTGCGCATCAATAAACTTTCTGATAGGATTGGCAAACCCAATCATGATAACAATGGAAATAACCACGGCTATCATCATTAAAACCAAGTTATAATTGTGGTTGGGGTGCAGTCCGTTGGTCATTCCAACAGCTGTTAATATGGAATCGATAGAGAAGATAAAATCAATGATTAAAATTTGCATAATAGCTTGTGACAACGATTTTATCTTTTTCCCTTTCAATTCTTTTTCATCATGTTTGGGTGATTCCACTTTTTCGTGGATTTCAGAGGTGCTTTTATAGATGAGGAACAAGCCACCACCAAACAGAATGATGGCTTGCCAACTAATGGCTATATGTAACCAACTTGTTTCAATAGTGTAAAAGGGGTCTTTTAATCCTACCAAAAATGATACAAAGAACAAAAGGATAAGACGTTGTACCATAGCCAGCAACAAACCAATATTTGTTGCTTTACCACGTTGGTTTTCGGGTAATTTATTAGCAGCAATTGAAATAAAAACAATGTTGTCTATCCCTAAAATTATTTCTAAAAAAGTTAGGGTAAGTAGCGCCATAATGGCATCGCTGGTAAATAGAAAATCTAACATGGATTATATTTCAGGTTTCAGATTCAAAAATAATTAAAAATATGTGGTAAAAATAATCCGCTGACCGAAATTTAAAGTTGTAACATCATCTTGTTTAACTTAGAAATTAAAGGTTCCAAGGATGTTTGATAATCAAACCACAAGATGCTTTTGTCTTTTCTAAACCAGGTCATCTGGCGTTTGGCAAAGCGGCGCGTGTTCTTTTTTATTTCAGAAACAGCAAAATCCAGTGTCCAAGTACCATCCAAATAATTGAACAGTTCTTTATAGCCAACCGTGTTTAGGGCATTCAATGACTTGTGGGGATATAAGGTTTTGACTTCATCCAGTAAACCATTAGCCATCATGATATCCACACGTTGGTTAATGCGATTGTAAATGGTTTCCCTATCTGCTGTTAAACCAATGGTAATGGTTGTAAAGGGACGTTTTGTTTTGTTTTTGTTTAAAAAGGATGAATAGGGTTTCCCACTGCCCAAGCAAATTTCAAGGGCACGAATCACGCGATGTGGATTGTCAATAGCTATAGTATGATAACTTTTAACATCAAGCGTTTTGAGTTGTTCTTGTAAAAACGGAAGGCCTTTGGTTTCTAAATCGATATTTAATTGTTCCCTAATATTGGGGTCTACATCTGGAAAATCATCCAAGCCCTTGGTAACAGCATCCACATATAACCCAGAGCCACCAACCATGATAACTACATTGTGCGTTTTAAAAAGTGTTTGTAAGGTTTGCAAGGCTTCTCTTTCAAAAGCACCAACATTATAATTGTCTTGTATGGATTTATGATGGATGCAATGATGTCTTGCGGCGTTTAATTCATCTGTTGATGGCGCTGCAGTTCCAATAGACATCTCCTTAAAAAATTGTCGGGAATCTGCCGAAATAATCTCAGTTTTAAAATGTTGGGCAAGCTTGATGCTTAAGGCTGTTTTGCCTATGGCTGTTGGACCTACAATAGAAATAAGATAGTTACCCATGGTTTAGTTTATGGCCACAATTATAGCAAAATTGAGCATTATCTTTGTGCTTCTCAGAAGAACAACTCGGGCAAGCTTGGGTGTTAAGATTCACCAAGTCGTTTTCTGAAACTGGTTTTGGTTTGCTTTGATGGGTGTATTCCGCTGACACGATACCTGTTGGAACGGCGATGATACCGTAACCTAAAATCATTATAAAAGTGGCTATAAGCTGTCCCAGTGGTGTTTGTGGAGCAATATCGCCAAAGCCAACAGTTGTAAGTGTAACAATACACCAATAGACGCTTTTAGGAATATTAGTAAAACCATTTTCTTCTCCCTCAACCATGTACATAATAGTTCCGAAAATAATGGACATAATAAGAACGGCAAATAAAAACACAAAAATTTTAGCTCGACTGGCCTTTAAGGCTGATACTAAATTATTGGAAGCGCCCAAATAGCGAGCTAATTTCAAGATTCTAAAGATGCGCAATAAACGAAGCGCTCTTAATGCGACCAAAGCATGCGACCCCGCAAATAAAATGGACACATATTTTGGAATGGTGGACAGTAAATCAATAACGCCATAAAAACTTGTAATATATTTTATTGGCTTTTTTACTGTAACTATCCTAGCTATATATTCCACACTAAAAAGAATGGTAATTATCCATTCCCCAATGTTTAAAATATCATGATACTTTGAATCGATGGTTTTTACACTTTCAAGCATGACCAAAACAATACTGGCAAGTATTGCAATAAGCAATATAATATCAAACAATTTTCCAGCAGGCGTGTCGGCCTCATAAATAATTTCATGAAGTCTTGCTTTCCAGTTCCTTTTATCGGGCTTGATCATTTAGTAAAAATAAGAAAAGATTGAAATATTAACTCTTTTTATCAAATTGTATCACTTTCAATCGCTTATTCTTTCTCATATAATTTTGAATGATGTGTTGGGTATCCCTGTTATTTTGCATGGGCGTGATAATGGATTCCAATACATCAATATTGTTTATTTGATAATTCAAGTTAAAAAAACCAACCCCTTTAAACACGCCATTTTCTATGTATATGGCACTACGTTCATCAATTTCCCGTCCTTTATCAATAATAACCATGTTCTTGTTTTTATAGCTGTTTTTATTGATGAAAGACTCCACACGTTTGTTGTACAGTTCAGGAGTTTCCTCACCTATGCAAGCACCATGGCATTCCTTGATATCATATTTAAAGCAACTGCTTTTTGTTTTGTAAATGCCCGTTAGTTTTTGGCATAGGTTGTATTCTTCAACCGTCTTGGTCATGAAACTCTTGGCGCTGTCCCGATTGCTGAATGTTGTGATGGGTTTTTTTCTGCCATCCACCTTGTCAATCTTTAAGTTGATGTAATTTTGATCATCCACAAAACTATATAAGGCATGTGTGAAAATAGTACGTCTTAAAGCTCGGTTGTAAATGGGTTTGTTACGTTTAATTTCTTCACTTTCTTTTAGTAAAGCAACCAACTCACTTCCGGTAGCTTCATAGGTAACAGCAGTTGCATGTAATTGGATTTTTTTGGATTTATGATTGGTGCTTGTAAAGTGCTGATTGATGCGCTTTTTTATGTTATTGCTTTTGCCAATGTAAATGATTTCCCCATCAGCTTTGTGAATGTAATAAACACCTGTAACGGAAGGCAAATCCTCTATAATATCAATATGTCTGGGTTCTAGTTGGCGTTTTGGGTTTAATCGAATGGATTCTTGGATTATTTGCTTTGAGGAATCCTTATCCAAGAGCATTTTAAATAATTTAACCGTTGCTAGGGCGTCACCAGAAGCGCGATGTCTATCAGTCACTGGAATCCCTAAAGAGCGAACCAATTTACCCAAGCTATACGAGGCTTGGTTTGGAATTAGGTTTTTTGATAACTCGACGGTGCAAAGCGTTTCGCGTGTAAACTCATAACCCAAACGTCTAAATTCGGTCACTAAAATACGGTAATCAAATTGGGCATTGTGGGCTACTAAAATGCAATCTTCTGTAATTTCAACAATGCGTTTGGCCACTTCGTAAAACTTGGGGGCATTGCGTAACATATTACTGTTTATACCGGTAAGATTGACAACAAAGGGTTGTATGTCTCGTTCTGGGTTTATAAGGCTGATAAACTGGTCAACTACTTGATGACCGTCATATTTATAGATTGCAATTTCTGTTATGCCTTCTTCATTATATTTTCCCCCAGTGGTTTCTATGTCCAGTATTGCGTACAAAAAATGGTAATTCGTTTATTTGTGATATGATATCGTAAGACTTTTTTAAGCCTAGACATTTTGCTTTAATTAATGAGTAACGGTTCTTTTAAAAACTTAATTGTAATTTCTGCTTCCAAAAATACTACTTCCTACACGAATCATGGTACTGCCACATGCTATGGCCAATGTATAATCACCACTCATTCCCATGGAAATAATTTTAGGGTTAAAGTTAAAAATTTCCAATGGTTTTAAGGAGTCAAAAGTCTGTTTTAAAAGATTGAACTCGGTCTTTATCTTATTTTCGTCATCGGTAAACGTTGCCATGCCCATAAGACCGGTTATTCGGATGTGTTTTAATTCGGAAAGCGCTTTCGATTGCAATAATGTTTTGGCATCACCTGGAGCCATTCCAAATTTGGAATCTTCTTCAGCAATTTTTATTTGAAGTAAACAGTCAATAATCCTATTGTGCTTTTTGGCTTGTTTGTTGATTTCTTTCAATAATTTAAAATTGTCCACACCATGTATCAAAGACACAAAGGGTGCCATATATTTTACCTTGTTTGTTTGAACATGCCCTATCATGTGCCATTCAATATCTTTAGGCAAGGCTTCAAATTTTTCAACCATTTCCTGAATCTTGTTTTCACCAAAAATGCGTTGTCCTGCGTTGTAGGCTTCCATAATATCAGAGACAGGTTTGGTTTTTGAAACGGCCACAAGTGTGACATGTTCGGGTATCGTTGATAGTATGTTTTGAAGATTTTCTTTTATTGACATGGTTTTAAAATTCATAAATGGTAATTCCACTTCTTAGTTTGGGTAAAATATACGTGCTTTTAGGAGGCATTTTTAGGCCATCATTGGCAATTTGTTTCATTTGTTCTATGGTTACAGCGCACATACCAAATCCTATTTTAAATTCGCCACTATCTACACTGCCTTTTATGTTTACCATTTCTATACTGCCGTGGGTATGCGAATACGAAATACGATTATCATTGCGTAAATCATTAATGCCTAAAATAGGTTTTAAAATGGTTTTGTATAATATTTGGGCATCCAAAGCATCTAACGAGGTTTTAAAATCATAGGTGTTCTTTCTTAAATATAACGAATAAAAATCACCATCCAAATACATGCTGAAATGATGTTGCTTGGTTGGCGTGTAGGGTGTGTTGCCTCTATTTTGTATTCTGAAATCAGCATCCAACTTCACTAAAAATTCTTCTTTGGTCAAGCCATTGAGGTCTTTAACCAATCTGTTAAATTCGTGGATTACCAAATCGGATTCTGGAATTAGATACGACATAAAGAAGTTGTATGATTCTGTTCCGTTATGGTTTGGGTTGTTTGCTTTTTCCTCTTGATATAACAAATATGAAGATGCCGACCTGTGATGCCCATCAGCAATATAAATGGTATCCATTTTTTTGAACTCATCCTGAATGGTTTTAATGACCGCTTCATCATCAACTTTCCAGAGATAATGCGTGTCTTTGTAAGTCATGGTAAATTCATATTCAGCATGCTTTTTTTGAGTTTCTTCTATAATGGATGCAATAGTGCTATTATCTGGATAGGTTAACAAAACCGGTTCAGCATTAAATCCTACGGTCTTTAAATAGTTTTTAAAGGTTTTTTCACGAGACTCGATTGTGTCTTCATGTTTTTTAATGATGTCCTTTTCGTAGTCTTCTGCACTGGTGGCTGCAATAATACCATTAAACGTTTGATGATGACGATTCACAATTTTGTAAACGTAAAACGAAGGTTTGTCATCTTGAATAAATACATGATCCTCCTTAAATTCCAAATATCTGTTTTTTACCAGTTTGTAGCGTTCTTCTCCAGTGATTACCTGATCATATTTGTAACCAGGATTGACAATATGTAGAAAGGTGTATGGGTTATATTCCATGCGGGCTTCGCGTTCTTCAATGGTGTAACTTTGATAGGAACGCGATGCAACCAAACCGACAATTGCTCTGGTAGGTCTTACCGCTCTAAAAGGAATTATTTTGGCCATAGTTTTTTTGTCATTACGAGGAGTGAAACGACGTGGTAATCTTTTTAAGGTAAAGAGATTGCCACAACTTTTTTCAAAAGTCTCGCAATGACATTATTATAATATTACAAAAACTGTTTTGCAATTTTCTCTGCTTTTTTACTTTCGGAATAATCATAAAAGCCTTCGCCAGATTTGACACCTAATTTACCGGCGCGTACCATGTTGACCAATAACGGGCAAGGGGCGTATTTAGGGTTTTTAAAGCCATCATACATAACATTTAAAATGGACAGACAGACATCCAAGCCTATAAAATCCGCTAATTGTAAAGGTCCCATAGGATGTGCCATACCTAGTTTCATGACTGTATCAATTTCATGAACACCTGCCACGCCATTGTACAGTGTTTCAATGGATTCATTGAGCATAGGCATAAGGATGCGGTTGGCTACAAATCCTGGATAATCATTGACTTCAACAGGAATTTTACCCAACGTTTTGGATAAATCCATTATTAATTTAGTGACTTCATCACTGGTATTGTACCCTCTTATAATTTCAACCAGTTTCATAATGGGAACGGGATTCATAAAGTGCATCCCGATTACATGGTCTGGTCTTGAGGTCACCGATGCAATTTGCGTAATGGAAATAGAAGAGGTGTTGCTTGCTAAAATGGTTCCTTCAGGGCAAGCTTCATCCAGTTGTTTGAAAATGTTAAGTTTTAAATCGATATTCTCAGTTGCCGCCTCAACCACCAAACTAGCATATTCAACCCCTTCGGTAATATTGGTAAAAGTTGTGATGTTTGATAGGGTTTCTGATTTTTGCTCTTCAGTAATGGTACCTTTACCAAGCATCCTATCTAAATTTTTGGTAATGGTATCCATGCCTTTTTTTAGGGCACTGTCATTGATGTCTATGAGTTGGACTCTAAATCCGCTTTGAGCAAATGTATGTGCAATACCATTTCCCATGGTGCCGGCCCCAATAACTGCAACATTTTTCATGATTATACTTTAGTGTTAAAACAATTTATTATTTGAGTGGCAACGCGCAGGGCTTCGGTACCATCATGCAGCGTTACGACTGGTTTTGTATTGTTGTTAATTGCATCGGCAAAAGATTCTAGCTCGTCTAAAATAGCATTATTGCTAGGAATGCTAGGGTTATCAAAATAAATCTGTTTTTTTACGCCTTCTGCGTTTTGAAGTACCATATCAAAATCACCAGGTTGTTCAGGAGCGTCTTTCATTTTGACCACTTCGCATTTTTTTTCCAAGAAATCTACTGATATATAAGCGTCTTTTTGAAAGAATCGGGTTTTGCGCATATTTTTTAACGAAATCCTGCTAGCCGTCAAATTGGCTACACAGCCGTTTTCAAATTCAATGCGGGCATTGGCAATATCTGGTGTATCACTAATAACAGCTACGCCACTGGCCGAAATGTGTTTAACCTTTGATTTTACCACGCTTAAAATGATGTCAATGTCATGAATCATCAAATCCAATACTACAGGTACATCGGTGCCTCTTGGATTAAATTCAGCCAAGCGATGGGTTTCAATAAACATGGGCGAGTGGATATCATTTTTTACTGCTATAAAGGCAGGATTGAAACGCTCTACATGACCCACTTGGCCTTTTACATGATTGGCGGCCAATATAGACCTTATTTCTTCAGCTTCTTCTACCGTATTGGTTATCGGTTTTTCAATAAAAATATGTTTCCCTTTGGCAATAGCCTTCAAAGCACAATCGTGATGTGATAGTGTTGGCGTTACAATATCCACCATATCAACGGCATTGATTAAATCATCAATACTATCAAAGAATTTATAACCAAATTCAGCTTCCACTTTTTTGCCGTTTGCGGTATCGGCATCATAAAATCCTACGAGTTCGTATTTATCAGATTGTTTGAGAAGTCTTAAGTGAATTTTTCCAAGGTGGCCTGCACCTAGTACACCAGCTTTTAGCATTTTCTTTAGGTTTTCAACAAAAATAATATATTTAATGCATGATTTTCATAATATGATCCTAATTTTTTATTGATTATTTATGAAAAATTAATCTGAATTTAGTTGCTTTTAGCTAAAATGTTTGACTAATTTTAGACTTGAAAATGATGACGACAATTGAAAGATACTTTTAAGCATAAAGGATTACGGCAGCAGTTGGTTAATATAATAAAAACCAAAGGGATACAGGATGAAAACGTTTTAAAGGCCATTGGCAATGTACCCAGGCATTTGTTTATGGATTCTGGTTTTTTAGACCATGCTTATCAAGATAAAGCGTTTCCCATTGCGGCAGACCAAACTATTTCACAACCCTACACGGTTGCATTCCAAACGGAATTACTGAACGTTAAAAAAGGAGATAAAATTCTTGAAATTGGAACAGGAAGTGGTTACCAAACTGCCGTTTTGTGTGAATTGGGTGCCAAAGTTTTCAGTATTGAGAGACAATTAGAATTATTTAAAAAAACGATCAACTTTTTACCAAAATTAGGCTACAGAGCTAAAAAGCTTGTTTTTGGAGATGGTTATAAAGGCTTACCTGAGGAAGCTCCTTTTGATGGCATTATTGTCACCGCCGGTGCGCCTTTTGTGCCAAAGCCCTTATTAAATCAATTAAAAATAGGCGGTAGGTTGGTTATCCCCGTTGGTAATGATGTACAGGTTATGACCCTTTTTATAAGAAAGGATGAGAAAGAGTTTGAGCAGCACGAGTTTGGGGAATTTCGGTTTGTACCTTTGTTAGAGGACAAAAATTAGTCCCAAACAAATTTCCAAGAACCATCTGGTTGCCGTTTCCAAACGGTATGGAATATGCCTTTACTAGTTACATCATTTCCTAAAGAATCTTGATACCTGTAAGTGTATTTGCCATACGTGTAGCCCAAATCTCCAGAATTGGAAACGTCCACAAAGTCGGGTTTCCAAGACAGACCTTTTGAAGTACTGTTCTTCATATATGACTTGATACTTTCCTTGCCTTTGATGAGCTTGTCATTTCTCAAGAGTACACCATTGTCTGCTACAAATGCTAAAAAAGCGGTGTTCATGCCTTCTTTTTGAGCCATATTAGAAAATCTCAGCTCTGTGTCCAAGATTTCTTGTTTCCAACTGTCTATCATGTTTGTATTGGTTTTTTTGTTGCATGATATAAAACTAAGCATTACCCAAAGAACGAAACAAAGAGATGGTGTTTTCATAATGGTTTAATCATTGGTTAAATACTCGCTGGGTATAAGTTGGTCTTTGCTCTCTTGGGCCCAGTAAACATTAATAATCCACCAGCGTGTCCCATCATATAATAATTGAATGCTATTAATACCTCTCATAAAAGGATACTTGTCTGTCTCACTTCTAAAGGATTCATAAGTGCTGAACACATGGGCCATATTACCAAAAGTATCAACCGTTCTATGGATTTCTTTTTCAAAAAAGCCATTATCGACTAGCCAGTCGTTGGAATTTTTTATATAATCCTCAGGTTTTAAATAACGCGCTTTCAATTCGTCTTTTTCATTTTTACCTGTTGGAATAAGTTTGGCTCCTGGAGCGAACAAATATTTAAACAGTTTCCAGTTTCGTTCCACGCCTTTTTCTCCCGAAATCACACCGTATAAAGTTTTGATGGTGTTATCTAAAGTTGATACTTTTTCTTCAAACTGATCTTCTGTTTTTGAATTTAATAAATCAAGCTGAAAAATATCAATGGGATGCATCCACTTATTGCGTAATTTCAGTTGAGTGTCCGTTGGGTATTTTTCAAGGGAAAATTTGTTGTTTTCTTCATCGTAATTAACCCCTATTTTTTCATAATATGTTTTTAGAGGCAATGGTTTTGAACCTATAACATAATCGTCAAAGAATGTTCTGATTTCTGGATAAGTCTCCTTGGTAAACGTATCAAAAAAGGTAGCATCATCAAAGGGTTTGTTTGGACCATATTCTTTGGCCAACCTCTTGATGACGTCAATTAAACCAACACTTCCGTTGGATAATTCAATTAATTTGATGTCCAAAAGGCCGGCAACCAAAGCACCTTTCATATAGATATTGTTATAGATTTTGTGGCCTATTGGGGTGTATGATGTTTTTGATAATTGCACCAAACTTATATCTGGGCTATACAAGTTCGTGCTGATATAAACTTTCTGCTTCAAAGTTTTAAAATAGTCATCCATTGATTTTTGTCCGGAACGCATCAACATCATATGGGCAGCCCATTCCGTGGTACCTTCGTAGAGCCATAGGTGGTCTGAAGGAACTGGAGTGACAAAATTAAAGTGGTCAATAATTTCACTATGGATGTTTAATGGTGTGACCACATGGAAAAACTCATGGGCAGCCACTTCTAAAACATTATTTTTGAGATGTTCCCAATCGGTTTCCCTATATACGTATTCCGAACTATACGAATGTTCCCAAGCACCTGCTGTTGTGTCCTCAAAATGAAACAAAAATGTATAATGCTTCACAGGAAGACCATTTAAAAACCCACTGGCTGCAAGCAACATGTCTTTCATGGAATTTAAAATTTGGTCCGATGTTATTTTTCCTGTTTCAGAATAGGTATAGATGTCAATCTCGGTGCCTTGCACATCCATGGATGCTTTGGTTAAATTTCCTAAAAGAATGGGAGAATCCACAACTTGGTCATAATCTTTCGCTAAATAATACCCGTCTTCAGATTTTTTCAAGGCCGTACCTATTCGCCAATCTTTTGGGCGGTCTATTTTTATTTTAATGGGACTGTCTTGTTTTCCTTTAAAATAACCAAAAACAGCCTGGCCATTTATCAGGGTATTGGTGTCTTCAATAGATGAACCGCACATTAAATAAATTTTGTTTTCGGTTACGGGCGTATCCCATGTTTCAGCTACTTGATACTCTATTTTGGCAATTTTTTCGGGAGTTGTTAGTTGGTATTGATTGGTTGAAATTTTCTGGATTTCCAGTTCGTTTCCATAAGTATCATAGGCTTTAAAACCAGATACGTAACGACCGATATCCATGGTTTCATAGGTTCCAGGAGCTGTTGATGCAAACTGAAAAATATTATTCTCGGCAGTTAGTGCCGGTGGTGTTACTTGAACTTTAAAGGTGTCATTAGACCGATCCAGCAAATTGACATGAAAACTCACTGCTGGTGCGCTTTGGATTTGCACGGGTGTTGTTTGGGCACTTCCACAGGAAATAAAAATAAACGCAAAAATGTAAGCTAATGGTTTTAGAAAATATCTCATGGTAATTTGTTGTTTAATTTCTGAAGAAAAATTGGCCAATATCAAAATTTGGTCACTAAAAAGATGCAGGTTTTATTTATATATTTTTTTAATTCTATCAAGATTGCGTTTATTGTCGCGGTCTTTAATGGTTTCGCGTTTATCATAAAGTTTTTTCCCTTTGGCTAGTGCAATATTCAGTTTTGCATAGCCTTTTTCGTTGATGAATAATTTTAAGGGAACAATGGTTAGTCCAGTATTTTGAACTTCCTTTTGTAGTTTTTTAAGTTCTTTTTTGTTTAAAAGCAACTTGCGATCGGCTTTAGGTCTATGGTTATAATAGGTGCCATAGGCATATTCCTCAATGGTCATGTTAATGACAAACAATTCGCCTTGGTCATTAAATTCACAAAAACTTTCAGCAATGGAGGCTTTACTGTTCCGAATCGATTTAATTTCGGTTCCGGTCAGTACAATACCAGCCGTATAGGTGTCCAATAATTCATATAGAAACCTGGCCTTTTTATTTTGTATGTTGATGTTTTTTTGCATGAACACAAAACTACATAATTTTAAACAGTCAATCTTTTATAAATTTTAGGTTTTTAATGATTGCAATACATGTTGTGGTTAAATGTATTAAAATTTGTTTTTTATTGCCTTGCCTTGAAAACATTTGTACTTTTGTTTTTCATTTTTTTTAAACACTTAGATTTTATGAATTCATATGATGTAGCCGTTATTGGCTCTGGTCCTGGAGGATATGTGGCAGCGATTCGTTGCGCGCAATTGGGCATGAAAACGGCCATAATAGAAAAATATAGCACACTTGGAGGTACTTGTTTAAACGTAGGATGTATTCCTAGTAAAGCCTTGTTGGACTCGTCACACCATTACGAAGATGCCATCAAGCATTTTGAGGAACACGGTATTGATATCCCAGGAGAGGTCAAGGTGAATTTAAAACAAATGATTGCCCGTAAGCAGGCGGTTGTAGATCAAACTACGGGTGGTATTGATTTCTTGATGAAGAAAAACAAGATTGATGTATATGAAGGTCTAGGAAGTTTTAAAGACGCTACCCATATTACCATAAAAGGGAAAGAAACTACTGAAATTGAAGCTAAAAACACCATTATAGCTACAGGTAGTAAACCTGCTAGCTTGCCATTCATCAAATTAGACAAAGAGCGCGTTATTACGTCTACAGAAGCTTTAAAACTAACAGAAATACCCAAACACCTTATTGTAATTGGTGGTGGTGTAATTGGTTTGGAACTGGGGCAAGTTTACAAACGTTTGGGCGCTGAGGTGACCGTGATTGAATATATGGATAGGATTATTCCAACTATGGATTCTGGGTTGTCAAAGGAATTGAATAAAGTGTTGAAAAAACAAAAATTCAATATCAATGTGTCCCATAAAGTAAAATCTGTAGAGCGAAAAGGCAAGGAAGTCATTGTGAAAGCGGACAATAAAAAAGGTGATGAAGTAGAGTTTAAAGGCGATTATTGTTTGGTGTCAGTAGGACGAAAACCTTATACAGATGGATTGAATGCCGAAGCCGCAGGCGTGAAATTAACTGAACGTGGACAAATAGAGGTGAATGATCATTTACAAACATCGGCTAAAAATATTTATGCCATTGGCGATGTGGTTAAAGGTGCTATGTTGGCCCATAAAGCTGAAGAAGAAGGTGTATTTGTTGCCGAAACGTTGGCTGGACAAAAACCACATATTGATTACAATTTAATTCCGGGTGTGGTTTACACTTGGCCAGAAGTAGCGAGTGTTGGACAAACAGAAGAACAATTAAAAGACGCCAAAGTAGAGTACAAAGTTGGGTCTTTTCCTATGCGTGCTCTAGGAAGAAGCAGGGCTAGTATGGACATTGACGGTTTTGTAAAAATATTGGCCGACAAGAAAACCGACGAAATATTAGGCGTTCACATGATTGGTGCCCGTGCTGCCGATATGATTGCTGAAGCTGTCGTGGCAATGGAATACAGAGCTTCTGCTGAAGATATATCCAGAATGTCACATGCGCATCCAACATTTACCGAAGCTATTAAAGAGGCGGCCTTGGCAGCGACTGATGATAGAGCATTACATGTTTAATTAATTCCTGTAAAAGCAGGAATCCCACAATACTAAAAAAGCAACCATTACGGTTGCTTTTTTTATAGATTTTTTTAAAAAATTATTAACTATCTGTTTTTCAGTTGTATATATTATTTTTTTTATTTATTTTAGTTAGTAAGAAATTTATTTTTTGAATTTCTTTATTCAAAAAGCCTCGAGTTTAAAGAGCATTTCTTTTCAAAAGCGTATGACTTTCCTGTTCATGTTATGTTATTAACTAACCAATTAACATATTATGAAAACAAAATTACTTACATTGATCCTTGCCCTGTTGAGTTTTGCAAACTACACACAAACCTATATTGAAGATCTTAATTTTGAGGCTTATCTAGAAGCTAACAGTATGGGTGATGGTATTGCAGGTAATCATTATGTCACGACATCCAATATTAATACGGTTGAAAATCTTGATATATCAGGATTAGGAATTCAATCAATGATAGGAATTGAAGACTTTGCAGCACTTAAAACTTTAAATTGTAGCAGTAATAATTTACTGCAAACATTAAATGTTTTCAACAACATAGCACTGACAGAACTAAGATGTTTTAATTGTGATATTACCAGTTTAACATTACCAAATAACAACTTACTTAGTTATTTAAGCTGTGGTAACAATAATTTGACCGGTTTAGATGTAAGCTCTTATCCCTTGTTAACTTATTTGGCATGCTCTAATAATGGCAGTAATAACTTGGGGACTTTGGATTTGTCTATGAACACGAATTTGATTACACTATATTGTCAAAATTCTGGTGTCTCTGGTTTGGATATCTCGCAATCACCCAATCTTGATTTGCTGGTTTGTTATGATAATTCATTTCCTACTTTAGATATCTCTGGAAACACTGCTTTGTCTGAAATTAGATGTTATAACAGTGGCATCAATACGTTTACAATTGCTAACAGTAACTATACAAATTTAACTTATTTAGATTGTAGTGATAATCCTATAGGCTCTTTGAACCTATCTTATTTCCCAAATTTGGAAACGTTATATTGTGCATATAATAACTTAAATACTTTAAATGTTTCCACCAACACACAACTCGTTAACTTTGGTTGTTGGAACAATAACCTTTCAAGTTTAGATGTTTCAAACAATAGTCTTTTGAATTATTTTGAATGTGGTAATAACACCTTACTTTCCAATAATTTAATATTGCCAACAAATAAAACAGCATTAACCTCTTTGTGGGTTTACAATATTGGTACATCATCTTTAAATTATAGTGACTATTTACAACTTGTAGATTTAGATATTGGGCTCAATAATTTTACTACAGCAGATGTAAGCATGCTTCAATTTCTTAATCAGTTTTATTGCAATGGTAATCAGTTGACATCTTTAGATATTAGTAATGGCCATAACGATACTCTAACTTGGATGTGGGCACAAAATAATGGTGCCAACCTCTGTATTCAAGTCGATGATTTAGTAGTGGCAGGAGGTAAGTCCAGTCCGCAATGGCAAAGAGACATCGGAAGTACTTTTTCCTTAAATTGTACTCTGGGTTCCAATGAGTTTGATCTGTCTCAGGTAATGATACATCCCAATCCGGCAAATGATAGGTTTTATATAGACCTTCCAATAGAGGCTAATTATACTTTATCCAATATGTTTGGTCAATTTATAAGAAAAGGGGCACTTTTTTCTGGGAAAAACGAGCTAGCCATCAATGCCCTTAAAAGTGGTCTTTATTTACTCAATCTAGAATCTGCCCAAGGGAGAGCAATCAAAAAGATTATAAAAAAATAATAATGCTTACAAAACAATACTAAAAAGCAACCATTCCGGTTGCTTTTTAGTATTGTTCCAATTGGTTTAAAACCTCTTTTTTGTAACTTCTGCTAATGGTCAAGGATTTATTGTCAACCGTTACATATTCATTGGTGAACGACGTGATGTGTTTTAGTGATACAATAAACGAACGGTGAATTCGTATAAATCCATTTGAGGGCAGTCTTGCTTCAATGGTGCTTATGGTCTCTCGGGTAACAATGGTTGTATCATTTAAGTGCAGTTTTAAGTAATCACTAAAACTTTCAATATAAATAATGTCATCAAATTCTATCTTGATCATTTTCCTATCGGCCCTGACAAAAATAAAGTTGTTTTTTTCTATTGTTGTACCAACTTGTTTTTGGGAATCGTTGTAGACTTCAAAGTAGGTATTGATAGCTTGAAGCAGACGTTCAAACGTAATGGGTTTAAGCAAATAGTCAACTGCTTTTAATTCAAATCCCTCAACGGCATAATCCCGATAGGCCGTTGTAAAAATAATCTTTACCTGTTTGTTAATGGATTTGGCAAAGGAAATCCCCGATATCTCGGGCATGTTAATATCTAAAAAAACCAAGTCTATTTCATGGTTGCTAATATAGTTGAAGGCTTCTAAGGCATTTTTGCATTGTGCAACAATCTCAATATTTTTTATTTTTGATAAATGTGTCACCAAAACATCCCTGGCTATGGCTTCGTCATCAACAACTAAACAGGCTATGGGTTTGTGTTTCTTCACGTGTTAAATAGTTTAAGGGTTACTTTAAAGAGGTTGTTTTTGGTATGGATATCAAGTGTATAATTGTCTTTGTATAATAAATTTAAGCGTTTTTTTATGTTGGTCAAACCAATACCTTTATTTTCTGAATCTTCTTGCATTATGGTGTTTTCAATTTTAAACTCAAGCGAGTTCTCATAACAGGTGAGCTGTATATTGATTGTTAGCACATTATTTTTTAAGGAACCATGTTTAAAACTATTTTCCACAAACGGCAGTAACAGCATGGGAGCAATTTTAAAATGGGTACAATTACCAAAGGTTTGAAAGGTAATGTTCAACGAATCGTTAAAGCGAATTTGTTCCAAATCAATATAGTCTTTTATATGATTTATCTCTTCTTCAACAGAAACAAAGGGTTTATCAATTTGGTACAACAGATAATCCAGAAGATTGGATAGTTTTACAATCATTTCAGGCGTTTCGTCTGCTTTTTTTAAAGCAAATCCATAAAGTGTATTTAACGTGTTAAATAGGAAATGTGGATGGATTTGCATCTTTAAATACTGAAGTTCTTGCTCTTTTAGTTTGAGCTGAGTTTCTAAAACCTTGGTTTCCAGTTTACTGGTTTTTTCGGCGTGTTTCAAATTGATCGTTAACAATTTAAAGGCACTAACCACAATGGTGACAAGATATACGGCAATCATAATAAAAATCATGTTTTTACTAATGGGTGCCATATTCCCGGTTTCAAAATGGGATAGATAAATCAATCCGTAAAAAATAGAAAGCACGATTAAATACGATGATATAACTAACGTGTAAATACTGTAAAGCACAAAAAGAGCATATCGTTTTTTTACTAAATAATTGGGGATTAAGATGTAAATTGAAACGTAGGTTGTAATAATGGTGATGGGCATTAAAAAGAGTGAAAACGAGAGCACATAATTAAAATTTTCTGACCCAACACCAAAAAAGTAGAGGTAAAACAATAGGACACCTACCCAAAATACCATGTGCATTAAAACCCGCGAGGTGAATTTTATAATGTGTTTTCTGATAAGCATATCCTTAAAAATAAGACAATATTACTGTAATTTTATAGTGAAATTAATTTTTGTAGACGAATGACCAATTTAATGCCGTTTTTAACATTACGGTTATTTAAGGACTTAAAAAGGTTATCCGTCGCATTTTAAAAAAGCACACGGATTTCAAGCTTAAGTTTGTGCTATAAATCCATAAATTTAGATATTATGATAGCAATAGTAATTTTACAGAATCCAGGTTTTTTTAGCGAATTATCAAAACGGTTTAATGAAGGAGGTCCCTTTTTTATGACCCTCATACTCATAACTTTATTGTTGTCGTTAGGGTTTTTAACCAAAGGGTTTTTAAGATTAAAAGACAATCCTGAAGCATTAAAAAAAATGCTTCGATTAGTTGGTGATACCAGTTTATTGGGATTGGTTTTAGGCTTTCTTGGTTCTATGATAGGGCTAATAGGTGCTTTTGACGCTATTGAAAGTTTTGATAAAATAAGTACAGCCATGATAGCAGGTGGGTTAAAAGTATCTTTTTTAACCACTGTTTTTGGCAGCCTTGTTTTTATAATTTCCAGAATAGGAATGCTAATCTTGAGAAGTATGGTTAAGGAACAAAATACTCAAGAAAAATAGATTGCCCAGTGAACAACATTACATCATCAAAAAAACAAATCAGTTATGTTGAAAAGGTTTGATTATATCAAGCCTTTTTTTTAGAATAAGTCATTCAACACTTTAGCCAGCCTGATACCTCCTTTTTGTAATTGATCACGAACGATGCCCATGTATTCATAAGAGTATTGATAGCGTAAATTGTCATTAGCTGTAACATTGGCATATACTTGTCTAGTCAATTTATGTGTATCATTTACCCAATTTATAACAGTGCCTTCCTGAATGTTTTTAACCTCTTCCTTGCTTAATTTTTCTGCGTTTTTGGCAAGTTCGGTGTAACTCATGCCATAATCGTCAATCATTTTATTGTCCCAAACACTGTGTAAATTGGTGTCTTTATAAAACCATTGTACTTTGAAGTCATTACCACCTCTATCTTCCGAAAGACCAACATGCAAAGGCTGGTGTAAATCGCCTATTAAGTGTACCAATAATTTTAGATAGAATATTTTGTCATCATCTGATGCGTTTTTGTCTGAAATGATTGTTTTACAATAGTTGATGCCAGAAACCAAATCGCCATCAGGGTTTTGTTTAGACGGATCATAATCAACATCCAAAGGCATATTGATATAGTGCCAGGTATAAAATTTGTCGTAACGCTTATCTGATTTTATTTCATCGGCATAGGTTGAAACAAGCGCTAGTGATTCTCCATGAAGTAATTTCTTAATTTTGCGTTTAGCATGGCCTTTTAAATACTGCTCGGCTATTCGTCCAACAGTACGGTGACCGGTCGCACCCCAATCGTCTGAAGCGTTGGTAGTACAAGGGATTAACAACAAAAACAACAACGCGCAGGTGAATAAATATTTCATACAAAAAGTTTGTGCTAATTTATAAATATGTAAGATACAAAGGTCTTAAAATTTTCATAAGAAACACCTTAATGTCCCAGGCGTTTTACGGTTTTTTTATTCAACAACAGCATGGGCAGCGCTACGCCTACGGTTAGCGATATCAAAATAAAAAACATGGTAAATCCGTTGGTGAAAATAGAGTCAATCAACGAGACGCGTTTTACGGGATTTTCTTCCATAAAAATGAAATCCATAATGGACAGAACCGTTTCGTAAGCAAAATACCCTGGAATCATGGGAATAACCGGTGGTATTGAAAACACCACGGGCGGTTGGTGTATTTTATGGGCCATGGGAATACATACCAGACCCACAAAAAAGGCTGCTACAAAACTGCTCAAAACCACATGTACGTTAAAATGGATCAGTAAAAATTTAATAAAACCGGCACCGGCACCTAACATAAAAACCGTGAGCACAGAATTTTTTGGAATATTAAACAATAGTCCAAACCCAACGGCAGCCACACCAGACCAAAACGATACTTCCAATAATTTTAATATAACTTCTAACATCTTAATTCAATTGAAAAATATACATTGCTAAAAACAAACCAATTGCCATAGCCAACACTATCATTAGACCAGTTGTAAAGCGTACCATACCATTGATGATATTGTTGTCCAGTAAATCGGTAAAGGAATTGATTAACGGCACACCGGGCACTAAAAACAAAATGGAAGTAGCCAAGGCTGTTGGCGGGTTAGAGCCTATGCCATACAGAATGCCAAACGATGCAGCAGTTGATGCCACAAACGACCCCAAAAATATGCGAATGTACAGATTGTATTTTAGCTTGTGGGTTTCCTGGAATACATAAAGCCCTAAAAAGGTACTTATAAAAGCCACTAACATATTCAGGTAATCACCTTTAAAAATGTTGCAAAATCCGGCGCCTGCCAAACTTACCGCCACAAGAACCAACCATCGTGGATAACGTTTCAGGGTTTTAATGCGTTCAATCTCATCAGAAATTTGTTCCAAGGTCCAATTCTCGCTAATGGCATTCCAACTGGCTTTACTGATGGCTGAGATAAACGAAAAATTAATAATGTAGGGCGGAATGTTTTTTACCCGGGTGCAACTGGTATGCGTTTCCTTGTCATATAAGGTCATCACAATGGTTTTATGGCTGATAAAGCTGGACGCTTTTACATTTAAGACCGAGGCAAACCGGTCAATACTTAAATTGACCCGAATGGTATTGGCACCAGAAACCATTAAAAGCGATGAAATATCTAAGAGCAGACGCGCTTTTTTGATGAGTTTTGAACTGTCATTCATATAACTGAAATTATAAGCTATAGCTAAACAAATTTAAGGGTTTCTTTCCGTTTAATGCCATAAAATACACGTAAAAATCCTTAAAAGTTAAGCCTTGTTTATGCTAAAAATATAAGGGAAAACGTATTCGTAATGCTATATTCTTAATGGATGGCTTTACACTGGTTTTTAATTCAGGAAAGGTTTTTGGTGTTGATAAGTTTTAGCAGGTCTTAGTTATAGTGTGTTGATTTTCTTATAAATAAAAACTAACTTCGTTTATATGTGCTGAATGTGTTTCAGTATAGTTTGATGTAAACTATTAAAAATTCATAATTATCGTAAACATTTTAACATTGAAATCATTTAAGAATATATTAATTGACAAGATTGGACTTGATGAAGAACTTTATTTCGCCCTAGAAAAAACATTAATACGAATAAAACTTAAGAAGAAAGATTTTCTGATTAAAGAGGGAGAAACCTGTTCATTCATTGGGTTTATAAAAGCAGGAGTACTCCGCTCTTATATTTTAAAGGATGGTAATGAATTCAATATTGATTTTTACTTACCAGATTCATTGGTAAGTTCTTACACAAGCTTCCTGACTCAAACTCCATCGGTTGGAAATATTCAGGCTTTATCTGAATCAGAAATCTATATTATAAATCTTTCTGATTACAACAAGTTGCTTAAATTAAATACAGAATATTATAAATTCGGAAAGTACGTTTCAGATGTTCTTTTTATTAGAAAATGTAAAAGAGAGGCTTCTTTATTAATGGATTCAGCTAACGATAGGTACAAATTTCTTTTAACACTTTTTCCTCAAATTGAACAATTAGTACCCCAGTACCATATTGCATCTTATTTGGGTATAAAACCCGAATCATTGAGTAGGATAAAACACTTAACATATATCAATGAAAAAGTGCTCTTAAAAAAATAATTTTGCTTCCATAAAAAAGATAGTTATGAAAACAAAAATTGTACTAGCAATATTGTTAATCATTTCGATTATGGAAACAAAAGCACAAACCTTAGTTAAAAGAAATGAATTATCAAGTGTCAATATTGGAAAAAGAGAGGTTTCTTCAGTTAAAATTGTAGAAATTGAGTTTCAGCCCGGTCAAAAGGCGCCATATCATCAACATCCTTGCCCAATTGTTGGCCAAATTGTTTCAGGAACTTGCCTGGTTCAGATTGAAGGAGAAAAACCGAAAATTTTGAATCCAGGAGATACATTTTACGAACCTGCTCTAACTCCAGTGATTCACTTTGATAACTACTCAAAGACAAAGCCAATGAAATTCGTTGCCTACTATTTGACGAATGGTGAAAAAGAATTAATTGAACTATTATAAAAGTAATTGATTACACACACAATGAAAGTATTGTTTTTTGAGGAAAAAGGTGACGCCTTAAAAGTTTTAAAATCGGGAGAGCAAAACATCCCAGAGTTACATAGTAATGAAGTTAAAGTAAAAGTGCTTGCAAGCCCCATTAATCCAGCCGATTTTATGTTTATTGAAAAACAGTATCGAGTGAAGCCCGAATTTCCTCAAATTGCTGGTTTTGAGGGAACGGGCATTATAGTGGACAATGGTGGAGATGAAAATTTTCCAAGCAACGCAATTGTTGCATTTAGACATAAAAATATTTGGGCTGAATTTGCCAATATCCCCAAGGATAAAATCATTCTTTTACCGAAAAACTTTTCAATTGAAAAAGCTGCTCAATTATCTTTAAATCCATTGACTGCCTGGGCTCTTTTAGAGGAGTCAAATGCTAAAGAGAATGAATGGGTTGTGCTTTCGGCAGCAAGTTCAGCGGTAAGCAAACTCATCATCCAATTCGCCAAAAATAAGAGAGTAAAAACCATGGCTATTGTTCGGGATTTTGAGCAAAAGGAAGCATTATTAAGTCTTGGTGCAAACATGGTTTTAATTTCTGATGATGACATAATAGAAAAACAAATTCGAGAACTTGGAAAAACAGAAAGAATTGCCAGCTTTTTGGATGCTGTAGGAGGAGATTTAGCTTCAACAATTATTAAAACAATCTCTCCCAATAGTAAAATAATACACTATGGCTTATATAGCGACCAAAATGTAACATATCACAATTCAGATATAATCTTTAAAAACTTAACCATCAAAGGATTTGGAATTGATGGATGGATGAATGGCAAATCAAAAACAGAAATCAAAAAAATATGGAATAATATCATCCAAGAGCTTATGAACCAAGACTTTAAAATGGAAGTTTCGGGAACTTATCCATTAGAAGATTTTAAACAGGCAATCATTGAAAGTAGGAACATCAAAAGTGGAAAAAACCTTTTTTGGATGAATTAAGACCTTTCAGTATTATAAAAGAAAAGCAATAAACAATAATTTTAAAAACAGTAAAAAATGTTCATTATTAACCTAACGTACAAAACACAACTCGACAAAATTGACCAATATTTAAATGAACATATTGATTTCTTGAATGAGCAATATGAATTAGAAAACTTTCTGGTTTCAGGAAGAAAAATCCCGAGGACAGGAGGCATAATTTTGTCTAAAGCTAGCAGTAAATTGGAATTGGAAAAAATTATTGAGAAAGACCCTTTCAAGATAAATGAATTGGCCGATTATGAAATTACTGAATTCGTACCAAGTAAGACCAGCGAGGAATTGAAGTTTTTAATAGAATAAAGGTATAATTAACATGAATATTTCCATCAACGAAAATGCTCCTGTTAAATCTTCGGGTAAAATTGAAATTAAAGCACCAATAGATAAAGTTTGGCAAATACTGGTATCCATTAACGACTGGCCTTCGTGGCAATCAGAAGTTACGGAGTCAAATTTACAAGAGGATCTTAAAGAAGGCGCTATCTTTAAATGGAAAGCAGGCGGACTATCTTTTACGTCACAACTTCACACGGTTGAACCAAAAAATAAATTGGGCTGGACAGGAAAAACCATTGGTGCAAGTGCCGTCCATAATTGGTTTTTTATGCTTGAAAACAATACTACCGTTGTTAAAGTTGAAGAAAGTCTACAAGGTATTTTTCCTGAACTATTTAAAAACTATTTTCAAAGAAATTTAGACAAGGGAATTCGATTGAATTTGGAAGACTTAAAACGTGCTTCAGAAAAATAATTACAAGTAAAAGCTTTTAACAAGCGATTACGGAGGAACTTTTAAAAAGGATTATAACCCTTGCGGTCATTAGACTTACTTGGTTTGTAGGTTTTTAAACCATAACTGGCAGATATACAGAGTAAATAAGCGTAACTCTTTAAACTACTACTACTACTACTTTTTCCGTTTATTGTAATTTTTGTCTCCCCGTGTTTTTGGCTTTTTATACTTTTTGGCAATTTTAAATTTGTATGACCCACCTAAATTTTCCTTTTGGTTTTTGGCTTTTTTCTCGTGGAAAGCTGGACCAACAGTTTCATCTTTTTTTGCGGGGTTGTGGCGTTCTTTTATTTGTGGACGTTCTTCTTCAATCAACTGATCAGCTATAGCAACAGTTTCAGGAAATTCCATAACAGGTATGGTCATGCCCATTAGTGTTTCAATCTGTTTCACAAATTCAAGTTCTGCTTCGGTAGAAAACAAAATAGAACAGCCTTCTCGTTCGGCACGGCCCGTTCTACCAATACGGTGCATGTAGTTTTCAGGATACTCAGGCGTATCAAAATTAATCACATGCGATACGTTGTCAATGTCCAATCCACGTGCCATGATATCAGTAGCCACTAAAATACGGTTTATACCATTTCGGAATTGCTCAATACTGCGCAGTCTGTAATTTTGTGTTTTGTTGGAATGGATGACGCAAGAGTCATCAGGAAATATCGCTTCCAGTTTTTCAAACACCATATCCGCCCATTTTTTGGTACTTATAAAGACCAAGACCTTGTTAAAGGTATTGTCATCTTTCAGGAGATGGATCAGTAAATTGACTTTGGTATAAAAATTAGGAACGTTATAACCTTGTTGGGAAATGTTTTCCAAAGGCGTTCCCGATACGGCAATGGATACGCGCTCGGGGCTTTTAAAAAAGTCCGAAATCAATACATCCACATCATGCGTCATGGTTGCCGAAAACATGATGTTTTGTCGACGTTCCGGTAGGATGTCAAAAATATTGATCAGTTGGTGCCTAAAGCCTAAATCCAGCATGACATCAACTTCATCTATCACCAACCGTTGAATGGATTTTAGCTGAAGCACACGGCTTAAAGCCAAATCGTATAATCTGCCAGGTGTTGCCACCAAAATATCCAGTCCTTCGGCGATGGCTTGTTTTTGGGTATTGATATTGGTGCCACCGTAAACACCCTGTACACGCACATTGATATATTTAGCCAGCTTTTCTATGTCGTCAACTACTTGCACCACGAGTTCCCGTGTTGGTACCAATATTAAAATGCGCGGTGTTTCCTGTGTTGAAAACGGTAGATTTTTAAGAATAGGCAGCATGTAAGCATAGGTTTTACCAGTACCGGTTTGTGCTATCCCAACCATGTCTTTTCCAGAGGCCACCACATTGAAAGCCTCAGCCTGAATAGGAGTGGGCGTGGTAAACCCTAAGTCATCCAGGGCATTGTATAAGGGTGTGTTTAAATTTAAATCGTTGAAGGTCACGGTTTGCTATTTAGCTGGCAAAGTTACGGCTAATATTGTTATCTAAATGAGATGATTGTTGTGAATTTCAATACTGTAGGCAGCACTAAACGTTTCGTTTGCTGGTAACGACAAGATACCCTCTTTGGTTTTTAGGTCTTGATTAGTGTTTTCGTGGTCTGCAATACCTAACCAAGGCTCAATACAAACATAGTCGCCCGTAGGTTTTGCCCAAATGCCCAAATACGGAAAATCGTTAAAGCTTACGGTCAGAATGGCGCCATAGGTATCACTTTTTAAAGTCACTTTTCTAGAAGTTAAATCCTTGAACACAAGAGCATCTTTTTGAAATAAATCATGGGTTAAACGTATTCTATTGGAATGATGAAAAACTGGTTGTGTGTTTGATGAAATCAATCCGTTCCCCATATTGATTAGATGCCGTTCGGAATTTTCAATATGTTCAAACTCTAAAAAATAATCATCATAAAACTCATTGCCATAAACAGGACAGGCAAATGCCGGATGACCGCCAACCGAAAAATACATGGTTTTTGTATCTATATTTGTAACGGTATGGGTGATTTCAATTCTGTTGTCCGTGAGTTTGTAGGTAATTAGAAATTCAAATTTAAACGGATATGATTTTAGGGTCGATTCATTGTATTTAAGCTTAAAAATCAAGCTATCCTTGGTTTGCTCGAGTAATTTGATATCCTCATTATACCTTATAAAACCATGCTTGACAAGGTTGTAGGTGTCTCCTTCAAAAATAAAAGAATCATTTTTTAACGCCCCAATAATGGGAAATAGGTTAGGTGCATGGTTTGCCCAAACATCAGGGTTGGCATCCCACATAAATTCATTCACATTTTGAACGGATGAAATCTCGCACAGTTCGGCGCCTACCTCATTGACGGCTATTTTAAGCTTGTTGTTTTGTAGTGTATACTTCATGGATATCGTTTAAACTAAAATACAAAATTTGTAATTTTTTAAGGATTCTAACTAACTTTACACAATAAATATTCTTATTGAGAACAAAGCAAATTCATAAAATTGATAATCCGGAATTATTTAAGTATCAGTTGTTGGTTTGGAGCCAACAATTTGATGATGTGGTTTGGTTGGATTCCAATAACTACCAGCAAACCTATTCCAGTTACGATGCTGTTTTGGCTGTAGATAGTCTTACAAGTATTCAAACCCAAGCTATTGGCGCTTTCAATACCCTTAAAGCCTATCAAAGCACAGCAAAGGACTGGATTTTTGGATATTTGTCCTATGATTTGAAAAATGATGTGGAAGCTTTGGAATCCCATAATTTTGATGGCTTACAGTTTCCGGAGTTGTATTTTTTTCAACCCAAAAAACTGTTTTTAATAAAAGGGAATAAGGTTGAAATACGCTATCTAAAGGCGTTTAAAGGCGACATAAAAAATGATTTAAAGGCTATCAGTCATTGCGAGGAGGAACGACGTGGCAATCTGCCAAACAACATTAAAATAAAACTTCGTATTCACAAGGACGATTATTTTGAAAAGGTAAAAAACATGTTGTTCCACATTCACCGAGGCGATATTTATGAAGCCAATTTTTGTCAGGAGTTTTATGCCGAAGATACCGAAATCAATCCGTTGGAGACCTATTTTAAACTTAATGAGATTTCTAAACCGCCCTTTGCCACGTTTTTAAAATGTTTGGATTTGTATTTGTTATCGTCCTCTCCCGAGCGTTATTTAATGAAACACGGCCAAACCATTATTTCGCAACCCATCAAGGGAACTGCTAAACGGTCAGCAGACCCGGTTGAAGACGCTCAATTGAAATTAGAATTATCGCAAGACGAAAAGGAACGCAGTGAGAACATTATGATTCTTGATTTAATGCGCAATGACCTCTCAAAAACGGCCATTAAAGGCAGTGTGCATGTTGAGGAGTTGTGCAAGGTGTACACCTTTGACCAAGTACACCAAATGATCTCTACCGTAACTTCCAAAATTGATAAAAAAGTACATCCTGTTGATGTGATAAAAAGTACCTTTCCTATGGGAAGTATGACGGGCGCTCCAAAAATTTCGGCCATGAAAATCATCGAGGAATTGGAAGAAACCAAACGAGGCCTGTATTCTGGGGCGGTTGGCTATTTTTCCCCAGATGGCGATTTTGATTTCAATGTGGTTATCCGCAGTATTTTATACAACCAGACCAAACAATACGTGTCTTATTCAGTTGGTGGCGCCATTACCGCAAAGAGCGACCCACTCAAAGAATATGAAGAGTGTTTGGTTAAGGCTAAAGCCATGCGCGAGGTTTTGGAAGGCTAATCCAAATGATCTTTAAACTGCCTTTTAACCTCCTCATAAATAAATTCAACACGCTTTTTTTCTATGGATTTCACTTTTGAAATCTCCTCAAAGTTTAATTTGCCAAAAACCAACAAATCAATGACACTAGAGACATTTAGCGGTAACCAGGTGTAAAGACTGCCGAGGATTTTTTTAGACTTGTGGGCTGCAACATCTTCAATATCCAAAGCAGACAAGACAGAACTGTCATTATCATCATATAAAAACAAATGTTTGTGCTTGTGGTCTTGTTTATAGGAAATATCATTTAGTTCTTCATTCATCACAAAATCCCAATCCGCATCCATGGTGTATTGTTCTTCCAAATCGTCCAATTCTTCTTCTAAAATAGAATTGGTGCTCACCGTATTTTGGTGAAAAGCCTCTGTTTTGAATAGATTGTCCAAGTTGGTGTCAACCAGTTTAAAGAGCTTGAGTTTAATAGTGGAAACATCACTGTCTATATCATATCCGTTTTCATAAAACTGAGCAATGGCATCATCAATAATACCGTTTGATGTATACATGTTTTTTGGGATAATGCGTGTAGATTCTGCAATGTACAATCTATGTTTAACATACGTATGTAAATGTTGTGTGGCCGTAATAACACGTTTATCAAACGCGGTTTTGGTGGCCTTGTCATTGAGTTTGTCTAAAGTGCACATAATATTGGAATTTAAAATTCACTCCTTTAAGATACTCATTTTTGGATGCATAATCCATGATTTATGTCATTTTATATTAACAACTTGATATGAATTTGAATATTGTAAGTTGTATATTTGAAACATGATTGCGCAGTTTCAACATCACATCAACAACAAGCTTCCGTTTTTAAAGCAAGGAAAGCTGTTGATTGCCATTTCAGGCGGATTGGACAGCGTGGTATTGACCCATTTATGCCATAAATTAAAGCTGAATATTGCCTTGGCGCATTGTAATTTTAATTTAAGAGGTGAAGAAAGTGATGCCGATGAGGATTTTGTTCTGCAATTGGCTGACGATTTGGATTTAGAAGTTTTTATTGAAAGTTTTGATACTACTTCCTATGCCCAAGAGTTTAAAATGTCCATTCAAATGGCTGCTAGGGATTTGCGTTACCATTGGTTTCAAGAACTGAAAGAGCAATTAAAATTCGATTATATTTTAACGGCCCACCATGCGGATGATAATCTAGAAACATTTTTAATCAATTTATCACGAGGAACCGGGCTGGATGGTTTAACGGGCATTCCAGAGGTCAATGCCTCTATTGTAAGGCCGCTTTTGCAGTTTCCCAGACAAGCCATTGAAGATTATGCGAACCAACATAAGCTTACTTGGCGGAACGATAGCAGTAATGCCTCAACCAAATATTTGCGAAATAAACTGCGCCATGATGTGATTCCAATCCTAAAGGAAATCAATCCACAGTTGCTGCAAAATTTTCAGACTACTGTTAATAATTTAAATGATTCGGCCGATATTGTTGACGATGCCCTAAATGCAGTTTTAAAATGCGCCATTGTTAATATCGATGTCAACACATTGAAGTTTAAAATATCAGAATTCAAAGCATTAAAAAATCCTAAAGCTTATCTTCATGAATTTTTAAAGGATTTTGGATTTACCGAATGGCATGATGTGGTTAATTTATTGGATGCCCAATCAGGGAAACAAGTGTTTTCACCAACCCACCGCTTATTGAAAGACAGAGAGTATTTGATATTGACCGATTTAACAGCTGATGACGATTCCCAATCAATTTCAATTGCCGAAAACGATACCAATATTCAAATCCCATTAGGTGTGCTGCATTTTAGTGAGGTGGATACTATGTCAACCATAAATCCAAACATTCTCTATGTAGATAAAGCACTTTTAAAGTATCCATTGTCCGTTAGAAAATGGCTAGAAGGCGATATCTTTTATCCGTTGGGTATGAACGGAAAAAAGAAATTGAGCAAGTATTTAAAAGACGAAAAGCTATCTTTAATTGAAAAAGAAAACATCTGGTTGTTGACGTCTGGTGAGGCGATTGTTTGGGTGATTGGAAAACGGGCTGATGACCGGTTTAAGGTGACCGACAACACAGAACAGATTTTAAAAATTGAATTAATATAGATTCTTTCCTTTGGAGAGATGTCTGAAAGACAGAGAGGATGATATTACAAGGCCAAATAGTTGACATATTAAATAAACGCATTTTCAAAGGCGAAGTCGCTATTGAACATGGTAAAATCACATCTATTATTGAAAAAAAGCATAATGTAAATAACTATATTTTACCTGGTTTTATTGATGCCCATATCCATATAGAAAGTTCTATGTTGGTTCCCAGTGAGTTCGCCCGTTTGGCTGTTAGGCACGGAACAGTTGCTACGGTGTCTGATCCACATGAAATAGCCAATGTATTGGGTGTGGAGGGTGTTGAATTTATGATTGAAAACGGCAAGAAAGCACCTTTTAAGTTTAATTTTGGAGCGCCATCCTGTGTGCCGGCGACCAGTTTTGAATCGGCGGGCGCTGTAATTGATTCCAAGGACATTCAAAAATTACTTCAAAACCCAGATATTACCTATCTGACCGAAATGATGAATTATCCCGGCGTTTTGTTTGATGATAAAGAGGTCTTGAAAAAAATAGCTTGGGCCAAACACTATAAAAAAACCGTTGATGGCCATGCTCCGGGATTACGGGGAGACGATTTAACCAAATACATAAACGCTGGTATTTCAACAGACCATGAATGTTTTACGTTTGAAGAAGGCTTGGAAAAACTCCAAAAAGGCATGAAGGTTTTGATTAGAGAGGGGAGTGCTGCCAAAAATTTTGAGGCTTTAATTGATTTGTTGCCCGAACATTTTGAAAATATGATGTTTTGTAGTGATGATAAACATCCAGATGATCTGTTGTTGGGTCATATCAATACATTATGTGCCAGAGCGGTTGCCAAGGGCATCGATGTTTTTAAGGTTTTGCAAGCGGCATGTATCAATCCTGTGAAACATTATAACCTGAAAGTTGGTTTGCTGAATGAAGGCGATGTCGCCGATTGCATAGTCGTTGAGGATTTAGTGGATTTTAAAACGCTTCAAACCTATATTAATGGGGACTTGGTTTTTAATAACGGTCAAACATTAATTAAACCGGTGGAATTTGAACGTTTAAATAATTTTAATGCCAATAAAAAGACGGTTTCAGATTTCAGATTTGAATCTTCAACAAAAAAAATACGAGTTATTGAAGCACTCGAAGGCCAATTGGTGACCAATGAGTTAATTGAAGACGCTTTGATGGAAAACGGAAATATCATTTCAAGTGTTGAAAATGATGTATTAAAAATGACCGTTGTTAATCGCTACCAAAACCAAAAACCAGCCATAGCCTTTATCAAGAATTTTGGATTAAAAGAAGGTGCTATTGCTTCGTCGGTTGGGCACGATTCGCATAATATCATTGCCGTTGGTGTGAGTGATGAAGCTATTTGTAAGGCTGTCAACCTCATTATAGAAAACAAAGGCGGTATTTGTGCTATATCCAATTCAGAAGAAAAAGTGTTGCCACTTCCCGTTGCAGGTATTATAAGTGACCAAGATGGAGAAACCGTTGGAAAACAGTACGCCGAATTAGATACAATGGCCAAGCAATTGGGTAGCAATTTGCATGCCCCTTATATGACCTTGTCGTTTATGGCGTTATTGGTCATTCCGTCATTGAAATTAAGTGATAAAGGACTGTTTGATGGTACAACATTTCAGTTTACTACTTTAGAAGTGTAGTTATATGCCTGTTTTAGAGAGTTATTATAAAGCACCATTTTTATTTAGGAACGGACACATATCAACCATTTACTCGGGGTTGGTTAGGCAAGTAAAGGATGTACTTCAAGAACGCGAACGCATTACCTTGCCAGACGGTGATTTTCTGGATTTGGATTGGAGTTTTTCAGAAGAAAAAACCAATAAAGTCATCATTTTGCTTCACGGTTTAGAGGGTAATGCCCAACGACCGTATATGACAGGCACAGCCAAACTGTTCAACAACAATCAAATTGATGCTGTTTGTGTGAATTTTAGAGGTTGTAGCGGAATGGATAATCTAAAATACAGATCCTATCATTCAGGTGCTACAGAAGATTTAGAAGTAGTGATCAATCACGTAATCAATAAAGAAACATATAATGATGTTTTTATAAAAGGCGTTAGCCTTGGCGGCAACATGGTGTTGAAATATTTAGGGGAACGTGACCGTGTTCCTGAACAAATCAAAGCGGTCGTTGCTGTTTCTGTACCATGTTCCTTGCAAGGTTCCGCTGGTAAATTACACACTTTTGAGAATAGATTGTATCACGATAGATTTAAAAAACATTTGGTTGATAGATTAAAAACCAAGCAGCAACGATTTCCGGACAGATTAAGTTTTGAAACTCTTAACTCCATAAAAACCTTGTATGATTTTGATAATGTCTATACGGCAAAAGCCCACGGTTTTAAAAGTGGCTCAGATTATTACAAGCAATGTAGTTGTTTGCAGTTTTTACCTCAGATAAAAATCCCAACGCTTATCATCAATGCACTAAACGATTCGTTTTTGTCACATGACTGTTATCCGGTTAAGGAAGCCAAACAAAACCCAAATGTGTTTTTGGAAATGCCAAAATACGGCGGACATGTTGGTTTTGCTGATAAAAGTAACGTGTATTATAACGAACACAGAGCCTTAAACTTTATTAGTCAACTTTAATTTCTTGATTTTATCATACTTTTCTTATTTTTAAATTCTAAAGAAACTGTATGCTTAAAAAAGTATTTGGAAGCGCTGTTTTTGGTGTGGAGGCTACTACCATTACCGTTGAGGTGAATGTTGATTCCGGAATAGGATATCATTTAGTCGGATTGCCAGATAATGCCATTAAGGAAAGTAATTACCGCATTGCTGCGGCTCTGCAAAACAACGGTTATAAAATTCCAGGAAAAAAGATTACCATCAATATGGCACCGGCCGATTTAAGAAAGGAGGGCAGTGCTTACGATTTGACTTTGGCGGTTGGTGTTTTAGCGGCCTCAAATCAAATACAATCTGATAATCTGGACGAATACATCATCATGGGCGAATTGTCTTTGGACGGTAGTTTGCAACCCATAAAAGGGGCGTTGCCCATTGCTGTTAAAGCGAGAGAGGAAGGATTTAAAAAGTTTATTCTACCTAGTCAAAATGCTAAGGAAGCTGCCATTGTTGATAATCTGGAAGTATATGGTGTGGATAACATCAAACAGGTTATTGATTATTTTGATAAAGGCGAAGCGCTTGAGCAGACTATTATCAATACCAGAGAGGAATTTTATAAAAAACTAGAGTTTCCTGAACATGATTTTGCGGATGTAAAAGGACAAGAAGGTATTAAACGTTGTATGGAAATCGCAGCAGCCGGAGGGCATAATATTATCTTAATAGGGCCACCAGGTGCAGGAAAAACCATGTTGGCCAAACGCCTACCCAGTATTTTGCCGCCCATGACGCTTCATGAGGCGTTGGAAACCACGAAAATCCATTCGGTAGTTGGACGCGTTAAAGAACATACGGGTTTGATGGCGCAACGTCCGTTTAGGAGTCCACATCACACAATTAGCGATGTAGCCTTGGTAGGAGGCGGAGCGTTTCCGCAACCAGGCGAAATATCCTTATCACATAATGGAGTTTTATTTTTGGATGAATTGCCCGAATTTAAGCGCAGTGTTTTGGAGGTGTTACGTCAGCCTTTAGAAGACAGGGAAGTGACCATTTCAAGAGCTAAATTCACGGTAACCTATCCATCGTCGTTTATGTTGGTGGCTAGTATGAACCCTAGTCCGGGTGGTTATTTTAATGACCCTGATGCACCTGTGACGTCAAGTCCTGCGGAGATGCAACGCTATTTAAGCAAGATTTCCGGGCCGTTGTTGGACAGAATCGATATTCATATAGAAGTCACGCCTGTGCCGTTTGAGAAATTATCGGATGACAGGAAAGGTGAAAGCTCTGTTGAAATACGCAAACGGGTTACCAAAGCACGTGCCATACAAACCAAGCGTTTTGCAGAATCCGATACCGTACATTATAATGCTCAAATGAGTAGTAAGCAAATCCGTAAGTATTGTGTGTTGGATGAAGCCTCTAAGCAATTGTTAAAAACAGCCATGGAACGTCTAAACCTGTCTGCCAGAGCCTACGACAGGATTTTAAAAGTAGCCAGAACAATTGCTGATTTAGAAGGTGTTGAAGACGTGAATGGTTCACATATTAGTGAAGCCATTCAATACAGAAGTTTGGATAGAGACGGGTGGTTGGGATAAATTGTCATTTCTGCTATTTAAAAATCTCTTTTTAATTTTATTATTAGAAAAAAAGAAAGTAAATGTTTAACAATAGAATTATTATTTCTAGATAAGTTAGATTTTTAGGATTATCAGATATTTTACTTTTAAATGTAATATCAGATAAAATTGATATCTTAAGATTAATTTTTTTACTGCCCATTATTAATGTTTTTTCAAATGTAGAAAATAATTTTCATATTATTTTTAAGTAACTGTAAATCAAAATGTTAATAATTTTTTTTTAGAATTTAATTAAATAAAAAATTAACAAAATCACATAAAACCTAAAACATAATTTTATATAAATTCATTAAACTAAAATAACAACAATATAAGTTTTTGATTATTTTTTTTTAATAGTAAACTGTTAATAACTTTTAAAAATTGGAAACTATTAAGTTATGGGAAGTTAAGGTCATTTTAAGAACTAAATCCCTTTTAAGTATAGTAAATGAGATATATAATCTTTGAATATGATAAAAAACTGGTTTAAAAACATAGGGCCAGGGACATTGGTTGCCGCCGCTTTTATTGGTCCAGGTACTGTGACTGTTTGCACGCTGGCAGGCGTTAATTTTGGTTATTCATTGCTTTGGGCCATGACCTTATCCATTATAGCTACGGTTGTTTTGCAGGAAATGTCAGCCAGATTGGGTATCATATCCCAAAAAGGTCTGGCAGAGCTTATAAAAACTGAAATAAAGAATCCGGTTTTTAAGATACTAGCCATAATATTGATTTTTTCTGCCATAGTTTTGGGCAATGCAGCTTATGAAGCTGGTAATATTACCGGTGGTGTTTTGGGTTTGGAGACTTTGGTTGGAAATCCGCAAATCATTTTTGGAGGCTTTTCAATTCACATGTTAAGTATTTGCATCGGATTTTTAGCTTTCTTATTGTTGTATATTGGTAATTATAAAATTCTCGAAAAGGTCTTGGTGTCCATGGTTATACTAATGAGTTTTTCATTTTTGGTTACTGCCGTTATTACCAAACCAGATATTTTTGCTATTTTAAAAGGGATGTTTATTCCAAAATTCCCAAAAGACAGTTTATTGAGCGTTATTGGTCTTATAGGCACTACGGTTGTTCCATACAATTTATTTTTACACGCTTCACTTGTAAAAGAAAAATGGTATGATGAAAGTGATTTAAGATTTGCCAGAAAAGATGCGGTTACAGCTATTGTTTTAGGAGGATTGGTTTCAATGTGTATTATAGTTTCCTCGGCTTCAATACAAGCCAAAGATATCAGTAATGCAATTGATCTTGCAAAAGGGTTAGAGCCCTTGTTTGGGAGTTTTGCAAAATATTTTCTGTCAATTGGCTTATTCGCAGCTGGAATTACCAGTGCCATTACAGCACCTTTGGCAGCGGCTTATGTAGCTAGCGGTTGTTTGGGGTGGAAATCAGATATGAAATCAAAAAAATTCAGAAGTGTATGGATGTTTATCTTGTTTTTAGGTATTTTGTTTTCATCGCTAGGAATCAAACCTATTGATATCATAAAATTTGCCCAAGTAGCCAATGGTATTTTATTACCTGTAATTGCAGGGTTTTTGATTTGGGTTATGAATCAGGAATCCATTTTTGGGATTTATAAAAATTCCATAAAGCAAAATTTGCTTGCATTTATTATTTTAGGTATAAGTGTTTTGTTGTCTTTGGCCACACTTAATAAAGTTTTTAATTTAAACATCTTTTAATGCAACCCATAAGAATTGACATCAATGCCGATGTGGGCGAGGGTATCAACAATGAATCCCAACTGATGCCATATATCTCATCCTGCAATATTGCTTGTGGCGGTCATGCTGGTGATTTAGATACCATGCGAACAGTTGTTAAAATGGCTAAAACACATCGGATTAAAATAGGGGCGCATCCATCGTTTCCTGACAAAGATAATTTTGGACGACAACCTATGGATATAAGTTATGCGGCGTTGTATACATCCCTCAAGCATCAGATTGATGGTTTAATGAAGGTTTTAACTGAAGAACAGGTTGGTTTGCATCATGTAAAACCTCATGGCGCACTCTATAATATGGCCGCCATTGATAGTAATATAGCTACTGTGATAGTTGAGGTCATGAAAAGTTATGCAAGGTCTATTTCGTTGTACGTCCCATATGGATCTGTTATAGAAAAAATAGCAATTGAAAATAATATCCCTATTTTGTATGAGGCGTTTGCCGATAGAAATTATAATGATGATGGCACCTTGGTTTCCAGGCAGAACAGTCATGCACTAATAACAGATTCCGAAGTTATGTTTGAGCATGTTTACAGAATTATAACATCCCAAAAAGTTAAAACAGTTAATGGCTTGGAAATAGATTTAAAAGCAGACACATTTTGTGTTCACGGTGATAATCCCAAAGCAGTTGATTTGATTAAAAAACTAAAAAAAAGGCTGGAAGACAACCATATCCAAATATACTAATTCATGGGTTTTGAACTTACATATAAACCTTTTGGAGAACGGTCAATTTTGGTGGAATGGCCATCTGTAATTAATGAGCAAATATTAAAAGATATTATTGGTTTTAAAACAGCTATTAAAGAAAAAAATGTTAAATCAATTGTTGAAATAAAATCAGCATATAACTCGTTATTAATAACTTATAATTCAATTTGTAGGAATTTTGAAAATGAGGTAAAAATATTAAAAAACATATATGAATTATCCAAAAAAAATAATGACAGGATGTCAGTTTTATGGAAAATCCCGGTGTGTTATGACGATTGTTTTGGAATAGATTTAGATGCCATTTCAGAAGAAAAAAAGTTGTCCAAAAAGGACATAATCAAGATTCATTCACAAGCTGTTTACACCGTTTATTTTATTGGGTTTTTACCAGGCTTTTTGTATTTGGGAGGACTTGATGAGCGCTTGCATGTTGACAGAAAACAAACACCAAGGTTAACCATTGAAAAAGGTACTGTTGCAATTGGCGGGCAACAAACAGGTGTTTACCCTAACGAAAGTCCCGGCGGATGGAACGTTATAGGGAACACTCCTATTTCTTTTTTTGACGTGACAAAAGAAGAGCCTTGTTTTGCAAATCCTGGTGACCAGATTATTTTTAACCCCATTACTTTAGAAGAATATAATCATGTTAAAATATTAGTAGAGGCTGGTGTTTATCAAATGGAAAGCGAGGTGATTGATGGTTGAGGTTGTAAAAGCGGGATTTTATGATACCATTCAGGATTTAGGCCGTGCAGGATTTCAACATTACGGTGTGCCGTATTCGGGAGTCATGGATATGTATGCTGCTGCATTGGCCAATAGCTTACTAGGAAATGATTTACATGCTTCGGTTATGGAAATTACCATGACCGGTCCCGTTCTTAAATTTCACTGCAACACCAACATCTGTTTATCAGGAGCAGATATGAGTCCAACTTTGAATAGTCAATCAATACTTAACAACACAGCTATTGCGGTAAAGACTGGAGATGTATTGTCTTTTGGAAAATTGCGTCACGGATTTAGGTGTTATTTAGCAGTTTCTGAAGGTTTTAAAACTGAAACCGTCATGAATAGTTTTAGTATGTATAAAGGCATTACAACTAAGCATAAGCTTGATAAAAATGATAGATTGCCAATTTCAGAAAGTGTGGCTTTTAAAATCAAAAATGCTTCTTTAAAAATTGACGATTCGTATTTGAATACTAATATAGTAGAAGTGTTTGAAGGACCTGAATTCCATCACCTTTCAAAACAGCAAAAAAAAGTGTTGTTTTCAAAAGAGTTCGCTATTTCAAAGTACAATAGCAGAATGGCATACCAATTGGTGGAAACACTAGACAATACACTAAAACCCATTATTACCTCATTGGTGCTTCCAGGAACCGTACAATTAACACCTGCTGGAAAGCTTATCGTGTTGATGAAAGATTGCCAAACCACAGGTGGCTATCCTAGAGTATTACAGTTAAAAGAATCTGCTTTGGATGTATTGGCACAAAAGTTTTCTGGAAATCCAATCAGGTTTCAATTGATAGATTAGGCCAATTCCAAGGCAATTTCAATCATGCCCTTAAATGTTGTTTCACGTTCAGCACTTGTTGTTCGTTCTCCAGTCACCAAGGAATCTGAAATTGTTAAAATGGAGAGGGCGTTCACATTGTGTTTGGCAGCAATGGTGTACAATCCTGCTGTTTCCATTTCCACGCACAGTACACCAAATTTTGACCATTTTTTATAGGATTCAAAATCGTCTGCATAAAACTCATCCGAAGTGAAAATATTACCAGCTTTTATTTTGATATTTTTGGTTTTAGCCGTTTCAACTGCTTTTTGAAACAACTCAAAACTGGCTGTAGGAGCAAAATCAGCACCGCCAAAACGCAATTCATTGATACCAGAATTGGATGAAGCAGCCATAGCCAGTACAATATCCCTGATCTTTATTTCGGTTTGGTAAGAGCCAGCACTGCCTACCCGAATTAAATTTTTAACTCCGTATTCAGTAATGAGCTCATGTGCATAGATGGAAATGCTAGGGACACCCATGCCGGTTCCCATAACGGAAATAGGTTTGCCTTTGTAAGTCCCCGTGAATCCTAGCATGCCTCGTATTTTGTTGAAACAAATAGGGTTTTCAAAAAAAGTTTCAGCTATCCATTTTGCTCTTAAAGGATCACCTGGTAATAAAACGGTTTCAGCAATCTCTCCCTTTTTGGCTTCTATATGTACACTCATGTTTTTTGTGGTTTGGTAATTAATAATTAGAATTAGATGTTTCGCCATTAAGTATGGCAATTCCTGAAGAGGTTCCTAAGCGCTCAACGCCAAGGTTTATGTATTCTAAAGCGGTCTGCGTATCTCTAATGCCACCTGAGGCTTTAATTTTAACAGGAGTGCCTTTGGTGGCATTTTTCATTAATTCAATGTCATGAATATTGGCGCCTCTGGACCCAAATCCTGTTGATGTTTTAATAAAATCAGCTCCGGCCTCTATGGCAAGTTCGCTGGCTTTTATGATTTCGTGGTCTTCAAGATAGCAGGTTTCCAAAATGACTTTCAGAGTATTATGGGGCATTATTTTTTTCACTGATTCAATGTCGTTTTTGACCTTATCAAAATCCTGGCTTTTCAGAAAGCCAACATTCATAACCATATCAATTTCGTCAGCACCTTCTTGAAGCGCCGTTTGGGTTTCAGATACTTTTGCAAGTGTGGACATGGCTCCTAACGGAAACCCTATAACACTACAGACTTTAATTTTTGAGTGTTTTAATTGTTGATAAGCTAAGGGAACATAACAGCTATTTACACATACGGAGAAGAACTCATAAGCGATGGCTTCTTCACATAGTTTGATGATATCTTGTTCTGTTGCGGTGGGTTTTAAAAGGGTGTGGTCAATATACGTGTTGATAGTCATTATAAAGAAAAAAATTAAAATAAAACATCATATAAAGATACAACAATGCTTTTAATAAGAATGAATCCATTCTTATTAAAAGCATTAAATTTTATTGGTTTTTATAACGAATTGTGCAACGGGCTTTTTAATAGACCTTTGATACTATTTTTGCTTTTGATTTTTTTATTTCAGGATTTGTGCCTATACTTTCAACACCTAGTTCTATGTATTTTTTGGCCGTTTCAATATCGTTGATATTACCAGAAGCTGCTATTTTAGCTTGGTCTTTGATGGTTTTTTTAATAATCTTTACAGAAGTCAGAGTGCTTCCTTTGGTGCCTATTCCTGTGCATGTTTTAATATAATCGGCTTTGGCATCAAGGCAAATTTCACAGGCCTTAATGACCTCATTTTTGGATAATTTGTTGATTTCTATAATCACTTTTAAAGGCTTTTTGCCAATAGCTAATTTTACATCAATAATATCCTTTAAAAGCGCCATGTAGTTTCTGCTTTTTAAAAGCCCAATATTAATCACCATTTCAATCTCATCAGCACCATCTTCAATAGCTTTTTTAGCCTCAAACACTTTAGCTGCTGTTGACATGGCTCCAAGCGGAAACCCAACAACAGAGCATATTTTAACAGGTGTTTTACGCAATAATTGATTTGCTAACAATACATAACAACTGTTTATGCAAACAGATTTGTAATTGTTGGTAAGCGCTTCATTGCAAAGTGAAACAATATCACGCTCCGTAGCAGATGCATCTAAAAGTGTTAAGTCTAAAAAAGAGTAAATATCCATTTAAGTAGGTCGTTTATAGGGTTAATTTGTTAATAAATAATAGATTTGAGAGGGAAATGACGATTAATTCATCGATGAAATGGATGATTTAATCGACGAATCAAATTTAATAAATTAATTTATAATAGATAATGGAAAAAAGTAATTTTTATTGTTTAGCCAGAAATATTTTAGATAAAAATTAACAAAAAAAGCAATGCTCATCATTGTTATTCTGTTAAATAACTGATTTACATTGCTTTTAACTAACCAACCAAATATAAGACTGTTATTTTTTGTGATTGTTACAGTTTGTCGAATAGTTTGTTAAACTTCATTTGAAATTAAGTCGACTTGATTTCTAAAGACCAATTTATCATCAAAAGCGTCCAATAAAATGACGCTGTCTGTATTAATCGTTCCAGCTAAAATTTCTTTACTCAATTGATTTAAAACTTCTTTTTGTATCACTCGTTTAACGGGTCTGGCACCGTATTCCGGATTATATCCCTTTTTGGCTAAATAAGCTATTGCTTCTGGAGTGGCATCAAAAGTAATTCCTTGTTTGGCAATCATTTTTGTAATTCCTTTTATTTGCAAGCCAACGATATCAATAATATTGCCTTGTGTTAAAGGGGTGAACATGATAGTATCATCAATTCTATTTAAAAACTCAGGTCTTATGGTTTTCTTTAAAAGACCTAGAACATCAATTTTAGCAGCTTCAATGGCTGAATCGATATCTTTGGTGGATTCAAATCGCTCTTGGATCATTTGGCTTCCTAAATTAGATGTCATGATGATAATACAGTTTTTAAAATCTGCCACACGACCTTTATTGTCTGTCAAGCGTCCTTCGTCAAGGACTTGCAAGAGTATGTTAAAGGTATCGGGATGTGCTTTTTCAATTTCATCCAAAAGAATTACTGAATATGGTTTTCTCCTAACGGCTTCTGTTAATTGTCCGCCTTCTTCATAGCCAATATATCCTGGAGGTGCACCAACCAATCTGCTCACGGCATGACGTTCTTGATATTCACTCATGTCAATTCTGGTCATGGCGTTTTCGTCATCAAACAAATATTCGGCTAAGGCTTTGGCTAACTCCGTTTTACCCACACCTGTGGTTCCTAAAAACAGAAAGGTTCCTATTGGTTTTTGCGGATTTTGCAACCCTGCTCTGCTACGTCTTACGGCATCACTCACAGCTACAATGGCTTCCTCTTGGCCAATGACCCGTTTGTGGAGTTCATCTTCCAATTTCAGTAATTTTTCACGTTCGCTTTGCAGCATCTTAACCACAGGAATACCGGTCCACTTGGCAACTACTTCGGCAATATCATCATAAGTGACTTCCTCTTTGATAAGCGAATTGCCTGATTGGTTTTCTTGCAATTCTTTTTGCAATTTTTCCAATTGTTCTTGGGCTTCTTTTATTTTGCCATAGCGTAATTCGGCTACTTTACCGTAATCGCCATCTCGTTCAGCACGTTCAGCTTCCAATTTATAGTTTTCAATATCTTGTTTTGTGTTTTGGATATTGTCAACCACTTCTTTTTCACTTTTCCATTTGGCATAAATGTCGTTGCGTTCTTCCTTGATATTAGCTAAATCTGAACGTAATGCTTTAAGTTTTGTCTCGTCTTTTTCACGTTTAATGGCTTCTATTTCAATTTCCAACTGCATAATTTTTCTGTCCAAGACATCCAGTTCTTCTGGTTTGGAATTGATTTCCATACGCAATTTTGAAGCGGCCTCATCCATTAAGTCAATAGCCTTATCTGGAAGGAATCTATTGGTTATGTAGCGTTGTGATAATTCTACGGCACCAATAATGGCCTCATCTTTTATACGGACTTTGTGATGTGTTTCATATTTTTCCTTAATTCCTCGTAGTATGGAAATGGCACTTTCGGTATCAGGCTCATAAACCATTACTTTTTGGAAACGACGTTCAAGCGCTTTATCTTTTTCAAAATACTTTTGATATTCATCCAACGTGGTCGCGCCAATGGCTCGTAACTCGCCTCTGGCAAGTGCTGGTTTTAAAATATTGGCGGCATCCATAGCGCCTTGACCACCACCTGCACCAACAAGAGTGTGGATTTCATCAATAAACAGTACAATATCACCTTCGCTGGTGGTAACTTCTTTAATGACAGCTTTTAAACGTTCCTCAAATTCACCTTTGTATTTAGCACCAGCTATTAAAGCACCCATATCTAAGGCGAAAATTTGCTTATCCTTTAAGTTTTCTGGAACATCACCATCTACAATTCTGTGCGCCAATCCTTCGGCTATGGCTGTTTTACCAGTACCGGGTTCACCCACTAAAATGGGGTTGTTTTTGGTTCTGCGGGATAAGATTTGAAGAATACGTCTTATTTCCTCATCACGACCAATAACAGGGTCCAGTTTACCGTCTTTGGCAAGTTGGTTGAGGTTTTTGGCATATTTATTAAGGGCGTTGTACGTTTCCTCTTGGCTTTGGGAGGTTACGTTTTCACCTTTACGCAATTCATCAATGGCAGCTTGCAAGGTTTTTTCGGTAACACCTTGATCTTTGAGCATTTGGGCTATTTTACTGTTTGATTTGAATATGGCCAGAATTAAATGCTCAACCGATACAAAATCGTCTTTCATTTTTTTTGCAACAATGGATGCTTCATTAAGCGTTTTTCCTGCTTCACGAGACAACATGATATCACCACCGGATACTTTTGGCAAACTTTCCAATTGTTTGTCAAGTGTTTGTTGCAAGATGATGACGTTTACATTCAATTTTTTTAAAATGAATGGAAGCACATTCTCATCAACATCAAAGAGCGCTTTAAAAATGTGCTCGTTTTCTATTTGTTGATGTGAGAAACCTTGAGCAATTTGTTGCGCTTGCTGGATGGCTTCTTGCGATTTTATTGTATAATTATTTAAGTTCATAGTATTTATTGTTTTCTTTACATTTTAATAAAGTCAACAACCTTACCATTGCAATTTATAAGACAAAAAGTCAGCTAAAATCACTATTGGCGCGACTTTTCGTCAGTTTGTAAGATTTGAAAAGGATTACGACCTAAGAGAAAAAAGTTACAATTTATGGGATTATTTGACAAGTTATTTAACAGTTCATCTGAAGCACAAGAGCAAAGGGAGTTGCCTTGGAAGGCATTGACAAGCGTAAGGCAATTGGATGAGATTACAAAAAAATCATTAATCAAGCCACAAGTGATTTTTAAACATTCCACCCGTTGTGGGATTAGCAGAATGGTCAAAAAACAATTTGAAAACGATTTTAATTTATCTGACGATGCATTGGATTTATATTATCTTGACTTATTGTCTTACAGGGATATTTCCAATGAAATTCAAAATACTTTTAACGTGCAGCACGAATCACCCCAACTTATTATTTTGGCTAATAAAAATGTGGTAGCCCACGCATCTCATGGAGCCATTAATGATTTGGATTTAAAGACATTCCTTTAATTTGATTTCAAAAAATTACTTGAATGTATGCGATTTGCTTTTTTTTAAAGTTGATAAAATTATTAAAAACAATTAACTTCGTTTTTATAATTTAAAATTCATCTAATATGTTTATCGGACATTATGGACTTGCTTTTGGAGCCAAAAAAATTGACAAGTTGCCATCATTGGCAATCATGTTTGTAGCGGCTCAATTTTTAGATTTATTGTGGCCAATTTTTGTTTTAACAGGACTTGAAACCTTTAAAATTGATGTTGGTAATACCGTTTTAACGCCGCTTAATTTTACAGATTATCCCTATTCCCATAGTCTGATGATGGCTATTGTTTGGGGAATTTTATTTGCGCTTGTTTATTTTGGGTTCACCAAAAACAAGAAAGGATCTATTTTGCTTGGAATGTTGGTATTAAGCCATTGGGTTCTGGATTTTATAGTACACCGCGCAGATTTACCGCTGTCTCCGTTTAGCGACTTGAAAGTTGGACTGGGATTGTGGAATATACCAATTATTGAAATTGTTCTTGAAACAGGATTGTTCCTTTTAGGTATTTATTTATACATTAAAACTGTTGGTACAAAACGAAAGATTGCTTTTTGGTCTTTGGTTATGGTGTTTTTGATCGTTCATTTCCTAAATGTCTTTGGGCCACCGCCGCCATCCATAAACGCAGTAGCATGGTCTGCCAATTTGATGTGGCTTTTTGTGCTTTGGGCTTGGTGGATAGAGAAGAAGTAAAGAACATTAAATACCTGCCTAAAAAAACCTCCCAAAATATTTTGGGAGGTTTTTTGTTTATGTTCTAAATTTTCGAATAATGTTTTTAAGCTTTGCTTTTAAATCCTCACCGGTATCATATACCATTTGCTCATTGGATGGAAACGGGATTCTTCGGTTGTTCAGCAAATTGATATCATCCTTGGTCAAGGCTCGTTTATCGCCTTTGTAGGCTGCAAAAATGTTTTGAAACGTATACCCACTACTAATGGGAAACGTATCTACCAATTGATTGGTTTTTAGGTCCACATAAACCACATCGCCTAGAATTTCAGTGGATTTTACCTGTGTAAATTCTGAATAGCGAGCCTTTACATTTACTATTTTGTCTATTTTGATGTCATTTCCAAGACTATCTTTCATCACATTACCTTTTCTGCCCAGTTTGTATTCCCAGCCATCCACTATGTTTCGCTCGCGTACTATTTGCTTTTCCTTGATTTGCTCAGGAGAAATGTTGATGCGTTTTAACTGTAGTTTCATGGCGTAATCATAATGAATATTGGCATCAGGATTGGCATGATATACGGTCCAGAATTGGTTTAAACCATAAGTGTCAAAGTTCAGTAAATCATCCTCCAATCGTCTTGGAATGATTTGATTGGTTTGGTTTTCTATATCAACCATCACATAATTGGTGCCTCTGGCATGCGCTTCATCCATAAATTCCCTTGTTTTTTCGTAGTTAGGATTGATGGATTCAATGTAACTGTAGATATCATAGGCTTGTCTGATGTCAGCTTTTGATTCAGAATCTAAAAGAGCAAGTCCTTTTTCATATAAGTAATCTGAGGTTTTATTTCTGTAAGTTATTAAGGCATCACTATAGTCATTGAATTTAAAATTAATAGTCTTGCCATTAACTTGTAAGGGCATCAATGGTTTGATGGCTTCTTGCCTGTTGTTCAATGCTCTAAAGGTTTCAAAAATATCTTGATAGTGTTCAGGATTGTTGTCTTTTTCAAGAAATTTTATGGAATTTAAATCTCTGTCTACTGCTTTTAGGTAAGCGTCTTTTAACATGACAATGTAATCTTCCTTGCTTTTCTTGCTTTTATTCGTTTCCAGTTTATCTAAGGCATCCGAAATGGCCTTATCATAATTTCCGGAATTAATGGATTTTTCAACCTGCTTTCTGGTACTGCACGATAACAGGGTAGTCAATAGTATTGTAATGAGTAGCGCTCGTTTCATAAGCTTGCATTTAGGGGTTTTGTTTGTAAATCCAATTTTGGTGCCAAAATATAAAAAAACCCTCAAATTAAATCTTTGAGGGTTTTTGATATCAATGCAAAATTATTTATTTCTTCTTAAAAACAGGCAATAATTTGGTAGAAACTTCACCAAAGCCTATTCTGGTACCATCTTTCTCACAATGGCCTCGCATAATTACAGTATCATTGTCGTTGATGAACTTGCGTTCTGTACCATCTTTCATTTTAAGTGGTTTCTCGCCACGCCAGGTCAGTTCCAGCATAGAGCCGTACGAGTCTGGTGTAGGACCGGAGATGGTGCCACTGCCCATCATATCGCCCGAATTCACCGGACAACCATTTACGGTATGGTGCGCCAGCTGTTGGGACATGTTCCAATACATGTATTTAAAATTTGATTTTGTGACCACGGTTTCTTTAGCTCCTTGTGGTTGTATAGCCACTTCTAAATGGATGTCAAAACTCTTTTTGCCTTTGTACTGCAAGTAAGGCAATTGTGGTTTGATGGGTTTAGGACTTTCCACACGATAGGGTTCCAGTGCATCCAAGGTCACAATCCATGGAGAGATGGAGGATGCAAAATTCTTTGATAGAAAAGGCCCTAAAGGCACATATTCCCATTTTTGAATGTCACGCGCACTCCAATCATTGAACAATACCAATCCAAAAATATATTCTTCGGCTTCATCTACGGGAATGGGTTCCCCTAAATCATTGGCATCGGTTGTGATAAAGGCCATTTCCAATTCAAAATCTACAGCTTTTGAAGGCCCAAATACAGGTTCCTTAGCACCTTCAGAAAAGGTTTGACCTTGTGGTCTGTGTACTGGTATTCCAGAAGGTATAATAGAAGAACTCCTGCCGTGGTAACCAACCGGAATATGCAACCAGTTTGGTAACAATGCATTATCTGGATCCCTAAACATAGTGCCTACATTGGTGGCGTGTTCAATACTTGAGTAAAAATCGGTATAGTCTCCAATCTGAACAGGCAATTGCATTTCTATTTCATCCAGTCTGAACAGGACGATTTCCTTATGCTTTTTATTGTCTTTTAGAGAAGTGTTTTCTGAATCAAAAATATGGGCAATCCTATTCCTTACGGCCCGCCATGTTTTTCTGCCATCCGCAATAAAATCGTTTAAAGTGTCCTGCAGGAAAATATCATCAGTCAATGGAATGCCATCAAAATAGCCTAATTGGTGCAATGCCCCAAGATCAATGGCCGTATCACCAATACGGGTTCCGATGGTGATAATGTCATCACGCGTTAAAAACACACCAAAGGGAATGTTCTGAATGGGGAAATCAGAATGTTTATCAACGTGCAACCACGATTTTCTATCTGGATTGTTAGCAAATATGGGCATAAATTATTTGTTTATCGTTTTATTGAATTCTATTCAAACCTACACATTTTTTTTATTTTAATGGAATAAAACAGGTAAAAATTAGGTTTCTTTCAACCGTTGATAAAACAGTTAAAAACTTCAGGGTAAATATATGTTTTTTGATGTATTTAACTAATCTATTTGCTATTTTTGCCGAATATTTAACTTGATTTTATAAAAATATGCAACGCGACGAACAAATTTTTGAACTCATTCAAGCAGAAAAAGAAAGACAACTACATGGTATTGAACTGATTGCATCAGAGAATTTTGTTAGCAACCAGGTTATGGAAGCTGCAGGCTCTGTACTGACCAACAAATATGCAGAAGGCTATCCAGGAAAACGATATTATGGCGGTTGCGAAGTGGTTGATGAAGTAGAGCAAATTGCTATTGATAGAGCAAAAACCTTGTTTGGGGCCGAATATGTTAACGTACAACCACACTCTGGAAGTCAAGCTAACACTGCTGTTTACCATGCGTGTTTAACACCAGGTGATAAAATATTGGGATTTGACTTATCGCACGGTGGGCATTTAACCCATGGTTCTCCGGTTAACTTTTCAGGTAAGTTGTACAATCCGGTGTTTTATGGCGTAGAGCAGGAGACAGGTGTGTTGAATTATGATAAAATTCAGGAGATAGCTACCAAGGAGCAGCCCAAGTTGATTATTGCGGGCGCTTCGGCTTATTCAAGGGATATTGACTTTAAAAGATTCAGGGAAATTGCTGATAGCGTTGGAGCCATTTTATTGGCCGATATATCACATCCAGCTGGATTGATTGCCAAAGGCATTTTAAATGACCCGCTACCACATTGCCATATTGTGACCACGACCACACACAAAACCTTACGCGGACCTCGTGGCGGTATGATTATGATGGGCAAGGATTTTGATAATCCCTTTGGACAGACCTTAAAAAATGGCAGTCTTAAAAAGATGTCTGCATTGCTGGACTCAGCGGTTTTTCCAGGAAACCAAGGTGGCCCATTAGAGCATATTATCGCTGCCAAAGCTATTGCCTTTGGTGAAGCGTTGACCGATGACTTTTTGCATTACATTTTACAAGTCAAGAAAAATGCCGATGCCATGGCACAAGCATTCGTGGGTAAAGGCTATCATATCATTTCTGGTGGAACCGACAACCACATGATGTTAATTGATTTGCGCAATAAAAACGTATCTGGTAAAGATGCTGAGCAAGCCTTGGTAAAAGCCGATATTACCGTGAACAAAAATATGGTGCCGTTTGATGATAAATCGCCGTTTGTAACCTCCGGTATCCGTGTGGGAACGGCAGCAATCACTACCAGAGGACTAAAAGAAGCTGATATGGCCGGTATTGTGGACTTGATTGATGAGGTAATCATGAATTTTGAAGATGAAGCGGTTTTAGATGCTGTAAAAACCAAAGTAAATGCCATGATGAAAGGCAAACCGTTGTTTGTATAAACTTATGGTCATACTGAATTTATTTCAGCATCACACAAAACATATAATTAGAACCTGAAACCAGTTTAGGTTGATAAAAAAAATCCTGTTCAAAGCAGGGTTTTTTGTTTTTGGGCGTTACCTAATTTTTTCAAAATTAGGTCGGGCTTTACGCGTTACATGGTAACTGGCTTCAATCCCTAACGCAAAAGGAGTTTCGTTTGACGGTTTTGTGTGTGGTATTTTGAGAAAAAGCCAGAAGCAATTAATCTATAACTGATGTTAGCAACAGTTATTAATTTCGGTCAAGTGCTGATTCCAATTCAGACATTCTGAATTTCAATCCTTCATTTTCTTTACTTGTTGTTTCCAAGTCATTTCGCAAATATTGAATTTCAATAATTAGAGATTCTATTGTTTCTTTTAACGAGTTGATTTCGTTTGCAAGTTGTCTATTGTCCATATTAATTTTCTTTTTTATTCAAGTAGTTATTCACATTATCTTTACCATAAAGAAATGAAACATTTCTTATTAGATTATCATAAAAACTTGGATTTTGATCATAAAACATAGTCGGAACATCAAGACTAAATGTATATGATAGATTATCAATTAAAGTTTGATAAACTATTGAAGTATTATAATACTCTAAGTCTAATTCACGTACTAAATATTTAAATTGTCTTTTCAATGTAGTTTTATTCTTTATATATGTTTTACTTGCTCGAAAATCTTCAACTTTAGAGTTGAATTGTTTTGGGATTAAAACCTTATATGTGTAATCCATTTTTACTTTTTGAATTTGATACATTTCCCAAATGTCTGGTGCTTTTTCGTTTTCGTCCATTTTTAATTCGATAACATTAATAGCAAATGAAATAGCTGAATCTTGCTGAAAAGTCCTAAAAATTGTGTGTTCTGAAACTCCTGTGTCAGAAGACCAATGATTTGGTGCATCGAATGCTACTTTATATTTGTAATTGGAATATAAATTATTTGTCGAGTCAAAGTGTTCAGTATAATCTGGCAATGATTCAGAATCTTTTTGTTCTTTATAAGATTTCTCAAAATCGTCAGTAACATCAGTTTTCTTTTTATTCTCTTGACAAGAAGAAAATATGATTGTAAAAATCAAAAGTAAAACAATGTTTTTCATAAGTTAGTTTTAATTGTTTATATCAGCCATTACTGAAACAAGTTCAGCAAAAGTAAACGAAGTTAGGGTTTTAAGTTTAAAAAACCCATACGCAGTTGTAAGTATTTTTATATGACCACTTCTCGATACAAATTTGTTCACTATAGTTTCACAAATCCACTCGAAGTGATGTTAATTGTTTTCTGGAAACGTAATATGTTGGTAAGCCCCTAAATCTGGTGAAGCGGTTCGGTCAACATTTAAAATATCAAAGGGTACTTGGTTGGCATAGATTGAATTTCCTTGACCGTTGGCAGCTGAGGCCTCACCAATAATCAATTGGTTTAAACTAGTATCCAGAAAATCAGGATCTTGGTTAAAGAGATTACCTTCGTAATGGGCAGTGTCATTCAGATCATAGTTAGCGCCCGTAAAATTGTTATTGCTGTCTTCAAACCGTATTAAGCAATTGGTGAACTTAAAATTAAAACTTACGGAAGCATCCTCAATTTCATCCAATAAAATCTCAGGGTTATCATTACCGTAAATGATGCAGTTGTTGAAATTAGCTTCGGTTAAGTCGGCCAAAATAGCATTATTATCCTGGTCAACAACAAAATTGTTCAATAGAACTGAAGGGAATTGCCTAAAACCATTGTTCCAATAATTGGCCAATGTGCAATGTGTAAAATTGTAGGCACCACCTAATGTTCCGGCAAATGAGGATTGCCCAGAATTGTTAATCACCACATTTTCTCCAGTAATGGATGTGTTTCTTCCCAAAATACCAAAGGCACTGGAGTTGAATATTTGCGAATTGGTGATATGAAGTTTGCTGTTGGATTCATTGGGATTACCATCACATAATAAACCTACCGTAGCATTTTTTATGGTGGTGTAATTGATGGTGTTATTTAGGCTACCATCCAGCAACCAGATAGCGCTCCATTGTCCGGGAACATCAGAGAAATCAGGTTCTAAACGGTCACCTTCTAAAATGACTTCATTTTCCAAAGCATCTTGATCTGTGCTGTAATTACCATTGATATGAATGGAAGCGCCTTCTGAAACCAATAACCCGGAATTATTGTGAAAATGGATGCGTGCACCAGGATCAATGGTTAATGTTTCTCCGCTTGGCACGGCTGCAAAACCATAAATCACGTAGGGTTTTTCATTGGTAAAAGTCAATTCATCGGGCTGTAGTTCGCGCCCTTGTAAATCGGTTTCCACTGCTTCGCCACCAATGTTTAGCGTTAAGGTTTCAATAACCTTGGTCTCGTTATCTCTGTTTGGATAGATAAAAACCGCATCGTTAACAAGTGTAACCAGCTCTACCTTTTGAAGGTTGCTATTGGAGTCAAACTCAATTTGGTCAGTGTATAAAAAGGTATTGGAATTTGTAAAATTATTGATATCAACCGTTGTTTCCACAAAAATATATAAACTGTCCTTTGCCAAAATTTGTACGTTGCCAAAGGTTTTTCCTGAAACGCCATCAATATTCAAACGGTAAGCCGATGTTTCTCCTAAACCCAACTTGACAGTTGGAATGACAATATCTTCATTACTTCTGTTATAAACCTTTAAGTTATAGGTACTGGAACCAATATTGGTAAAAACCGTATCCAAATACACGGTATCTTTTGAAAATTCCAAACTGCCTGTACTTGGCGAAAATTGAAAATCCTTTCTGCAGGAGCTCCAAAGCAATACAATTGAAAATATAAGAATGTAATAAAAGATTCGCTTCATGCAACAAATATAAATGTTAGCTTTTAATATTGATTGTTTTTTCTATGGTAATCATGCAAATAAATCGGTTATCTCTTTGGTAATTCTGGCAGGTCGTTTCGTTTGTGCACTCATAAGGCACCAAGTGGTTTGGGACTTGGCTACCAATAGGTCATTATGACTTATTTCCACAACGCGTGTGCAAGTAGCTGCTTTGTAATCGGAAATATAGGTTTTGAGTTTGAGGGTATCTCCCAATACGGCAGGATTTTTATATTCAATGTAATGGTTTAGCATCACCCAAAAATAGTTTTCTAAAACAGCTTTGGAAGCATCGTTTTGCCAATGTTGTTTGGCCACATCCTGCACCCATTGTACATACCTGACATTATTAACATGGTTTAGTTCATCCAAATCTTCAGGAGTGACCGTTATAAAATTTTCAAATGCATACATGTATTCAAGGGTTTATGCAAAAATAGGCCTATTTTATTTAATATCCGAAACGTATGTAGTGACAGGATGTTGTCTTTTTGAGTAAATAAAACATCATTTTCAAAAAATGAAAAGAATAGTAAAAAGATATTTTAATAACACTTTTTTTTAAAGTATTTTTAGCACTTATTTTGAACTTCTATTTTGTAAATAATTTGAATTTTTCTAAATACAAGAAATACATTTGGGGACGTATTAGAACAACATCCTTGGTTTTTGCATCCCTCATGGTTTTTTTTTCCTGTAAGAAGGATGTTACCTATGAAAATATTACCAAAGAAAATGCCTTTATATCAGATAAAATTATTCCAGACGGTAATTTTTTAGGAGATAAAAATTGCAAGGAATGTCATGCCAAGGAGTTTGATGAATGGCATGGTTCAGATCATGACAAAGCCATGCAAATTGCCGACAGCCTATCAGTTTTGGGCGATTTTAACAACAATGTATTTAAAAGCCAAGGTGTCACTTCCCGATTTTTTAAACAAGGACAAGATTTTTATGTCAATACTGAAGGGCCTGATGGCAAAAACCATGATTACAAGATTATTTACACGTTTGGGGTGAGGCCCCTTCAGCAATACATTGTGAAGTTCCCCAATGGACATTATCAGTGTTTAAGAACGGCTTGGGACACCGTTAAAAAGCGATGGTTTGATTTGTACCCGGATTTTAAAGTAGTACATTCAGAGTGGTTGCATTGGTCCAGAGGCGGTTTAAACTGGAACAATATGTGTTCCGATTGCCATTCCACAAATGTGCGGGAAAACTATGACCAAAAAACCGACACCTACAATACCAAATATGCGCTAATCAATGTGAATTGTGAAGCGTGCCATGGGCCCGGCAAACAGCATGTGGAAGATGTAAAGCGTTTGGGGGATGCTTACCAGGATTCAGGAACCATGCACATGACCATGAAAACCAGCCCAAGGGATTTGGTTGACCAATGTGCCCGATGCCATATGCGCCGTGAGCAGTTTTCAGCGAATTTTAATTTTGAAGGTACTTTATTGGACCATTATTTTCCGCAATTGATAGAAACCCCAATTTATTATCCAGACGGGCAAATTTCAGATGAGGATTACGTGTATGGGTCTTTTATTCAAAGTAAAATGTACCGCAACAATGTGGCCTGCAACAATTGCCATAACACGCATTCACTAAAGCTAAAATTTGAAGGCAATGCGTTATGCGCCCAGTGCCACCTTCCTCAAAAGTTTGATACACCTGAGCACCATTTCCATAAAATGGGAACCGAAGGCGCCATGTGCATCAATTGCCACATGCCCGGAAAATACTATATGGGGGTTGATTTTAGACGCGACCATAGCTTTAGGGTGCCTCGGCCAGATTTGAGTTTAAAATACGGTACGCCCAACGCTTGTGCCGGATGCCATAAAAAAGATGATAAATGGGCTTGGGAAGCATTTCAAAAGCTATATGGAGCCGTTGATTCCACACATTTTTCTGATAAACTGGTCCCCGGTATTGTTGGAGATCCTAAAGGAGATGTCTTGTTACTGGATCTTATTAACGACCACAAACAGCCGGAGATGGTTCGTGCCTCTGCAGTCAAGGCCCTATCACATTATAATTCGGCCGGTAAAACAGAAACGCTTCTTGGTCTATTATATGATGAATCGGCTTTGGTCAGGGGAACCAGTGTAGATGTTTTGTCACAGGATAATACATCGGATTATGCCAATAACCTATTACCATTGCTCGAGGATCCAAAGCGTACCGTAAGGGTGAAAGCTTTTTATGGATTGGGAAGCTTAAGAGAAGACCAAATTCCTGAACAATACAAGACAGCTTATCAACGGGTAAAAAAAGAGTTTTTTACTTATTTGGATATCAATTCAGATTTTCCGGGAGGCCAAATTAAGGAAGGGGATTACTATTTGAAAAAAGGAAATATTCAACATGCCATAGAAAGTTACGAAAAAGCACTGAAGATTGATAACATAAACAACCAAGCACGATTTAATCTAGCCAACTTATATTACAATAATGGCAATTTTGATAAGGCCGAAGCTGCTTTTAAAACCATCATTGAGCAAGAACCTGAATTCGGGCCAACATATTATTCGTTGGCATTGTTGTTTGCTGAACAAGGGCGTCATGAAGAAGCGATACCACTATTGCAAAAAGCCAGCAAGATCATGCCCGATAATGTTAGGGTTTACTATAACTTAAGTTTGTTATATGATAAAACCAACCAACCTGATCTAGCTGAGAAAGCCTTGATTAATGGCCTGAAGATTGATGCCAATAATGAAAGCCTATTGTATGCTTTGGCATTTCATTACGCAAATACAAAGCAGAATGAAAAGGCAAAAAATATACTCATGAAATTGGTCCAGTTGTTTCCAAACAATCCTCAATACTCAAATTTTTTAAGGCAATTGAATTAAGAGAAGTCTTTTTTAGACCATTAATAATTAAAAATTTAAAACCCCGTAAATCTAGTTTACGGGGTTTTTTGCGGAGAAAGAGGAACCCACCAGCCCTTTTTCCATATATCACATACTTGTCTAAAACCTCTAAAAACCCTTATATATAAAGGGTTTTACTGTTTTTGGAATCAAAATTTAATTAAGCAAATAATGTATAAATATAGTAATTGTGGGGATAATGTGGGGATAATTTTGTATCTTTATATTGCTCACTTTTAAGATATTATCACATTATGGCTACTATTAATTACCTTGTAAAAGGTACAAAAGGATATTCTAATGTCCTACTACGTTTTAAAAACGGAAGAAAATTTGACTACACAGCTTCAACAGATTTAAAGGTACTACCTAATCATTGGAGTCAAGCAAAGCAAAAAGTTAAAAATACTAATGATGCAGCTTACAAAGACGAAGTAAACCAACATTTATTTGAACTCGAAAACTTTATAATTACTGAATTTAATTCAGATAATTCTAAAGGCGTTTATATTGATAGAGATTGGCTTAAAACTAAAATAGCTAATCATTTTAATAGACCTGTAAATGATGATGCAATCGACCAAGTATTTTTTCTTCCATTTGTAGAGCGGTTTATTGAGTTAGCTCCTTCAAGAATTATTAAGGGTAAAAATAAGCCTGTAAGTTCTGGCACAATTACAAAGTACACAACAACCAAGAATAAAATAATTGAGTATGAAAAAAAGTTTAAAACAAAGCTAAAATTCACAGATTTAAACTTAACCTTTTATGATAGGTTTGTAAACTACTTAACCCAAGAGCAAAAAATTAATTTAGGTACAGTAGGTAATTATATTGGCACTATCAAAACAATGGCCAGAGATGCAAAACTTCAAGGCCTACCAGTTCACGAACATATTAATCATCCTAAATTCTTTGCGCCTAAAGTAAAAGCCGATAGCATCTATTTAAAAGATTCTGAAATCAATAAAATATACAATCACGATTACAAAGGTGTTGAGCGTTTAGAAAACGCAAGAGATTTGTTTATAATAGGTTTGAGAACCGGATTAAGAATATCAGATTTTTTAAGATTGAAAGCAACAAATATAAAAGAAGGTTTTATTGAAATTGAAACTCAAAAAACTGGACAAAACGTAGTTATACCTATGCATCCACAAGTAAAAGAAATACTTGAAAAACATAATGGATTCCCAAGAAAAATATCAGACCAAAAGTTTAATTTACATATTAAAGATGTTTGTGAGGAAGCAGGATTTACGCAAGAAATTGAAGGAAGTATGATTAACCCTCTAACCAAAAGAAAAGAGAAAGGAACATATCCTATGCATAAGTTAGTAACCTCTCACATATGTCGTAGAAGCTTCGCTTCTAACTTATATGGTAAACTACCTAATATGGTTATTATGGCTATTACAGGGCATCAAACAGAGGCACAATTCTTAAAATACATAAAAATAACTCCTAAAGAGAATGCAAAAACACTTCAAGATTATTGGTTAAAACAGAATAAAAAAAATAATATTGAAAAGCTAAAAATGAAAGTTATTAAGTGATATGTCTCACTTATCTAAATTTATGTTAAGCGTATTTTTAAAATATGTAAGTTTATTTTTATTAGTTTTATTTTTTCAAATCTATCCAGATTAATATGAATAATAAATATCTTGAAGCATTTTGTAATGCAATAAGTGATGAAGGCGTAGTAAAGAGGACCTGTTTTTCTTTATTATATGATACTTCAATAACACATTACACGCCATATCTTGAATCTGAAATAATGGAAAACCTATTACTGTTGCCTTCAGAGAAAAAAGATGACTATATAAATTTTGCAATTGATAAAATTAACAAAACACCATTAAGATATACTAATAAGAATATTTTAGATAAATGGTTAGTAAAGTATAACGTTGATTTGTCAACTTTCCCTAAATTTTCAAATGAAGATTTAACCGCTGTACTTAAAACTTATTACAGTGGTCATTTGTTTAATACTCATAAAGAACAACATTACATATTAGATATACAAATTGATTTTTTTTGCTATGCCGCAATGTTGGAAGCTGAAAAAATAATAACTTTTTTAGAAAATAAAAGAATTATTAACACGGTTTCAACTGAACATTTAAATCAAAATGATACCTTAAAAATTAAATGGATAGGTAAACCTTCACAATTAGGTTTTATAATCTCAAACCTTGCGCATTTAGGTTATATTGAACCACCGTTAAAAAAGGATGGAGAAATTAATTATTCTCAATTTGCTAATATGGTTTTAGGCACTTTTGAAGCTGATACGACAAATAATACATTAGAAAAATACTTGAATTTAGATTCTGAAAAGGGGCAAGAAACTTTAAGAAAGTTTAATTCCAAAGATTTTTCAATACCTAATATTAGAGAAGTGAGCTAATTTATAAACTATATTATTTGAAATCCACTGCCAAATTTTTAAAAGCTCTTTCCCAAAACTATTATCTAGAGTTCTTGATAGATATTGACGATGATAAGTTTGATATTTCACAAGAATACACACCAGTTATTTATAAAAATAAATCTTTATATGAATTTGATGTTGTAAAAATTCAAAGTTTAATAAAGAATATACTTTCAACCATCTATGAGTTATACTTTAAGGCAAAAAGTGAAATATATTTAGAGTTTTCAAAAACTGAGTATAATGATCTGGAAAATTTTGTGACTTTCACGATCAAGGCACTTAAAGTAAACTTAAGCTTATTAAAAAACGATTTTTATATTGACGACGAAAAATCGAGGTACTATTCTAAATTTGATGAGTATTTTATATCTGTTTCCTTATCTCAAGCATATAACAATTTTTTGAAAGAAAATCATAGTTTCATTAAAGATGGAAATATTGACGTTTCAAAAGTGCCTTTTGATGATGAATTAAGATTATATTCAACTTATAGATTTAAGCTTGTAAGTTTACTTCCGTTTTCCTTGTTCAATATTGGAAATACTTTTCTTAATGATTTATATGAACTTGAAGAAGCTATTGTAAATCATAAAAACAATGAACAAACTATAAATGACTTAAAAATTAGTTGGGATTCAAGGGCTGCTCATTTAGGGTATATTATGGGTGTGCTTGCTGATTTAGAATTTATAAATGCTCCTAGACGCCAAAACGGAGAGATAAATTATACCCAATTTGCAAAGCAAGTTTATAATGTTTTTGATGTTAAAACTACAGAAAGCACACTTTGTAAATATCTTAACACATCTACTGAAAAGGCTCAGGAAACCGAGAGAAACTTCAATAAAGCAAGTTTTAATATACCACATAAAAAAGAGGTTAACTAATACCGTTCGAGTACCTTTCGGTACGTTTACTTAAACACTTCTAATTTACTTTTACATCGTCGAACATAAACACGTATCACGATGGAACAAGGTAAAATCACACAAGTTTTCGGTATTACACCAACCCAATTAAAAGAAGACATCATCAATGATGTAAGAGCAGAATTAAGTGTAATTGCTCAAAATTTCCAACCCATTAAACCTGCCGAATATCTAACCAGACAAGAAGTAGCGACTATCCTCAAAGTATCATTAGTAACCCTAACCGATTGGAATAAAAAAGGAGTATTAAAACCTTATAGATTAGGTAATTTAATAAGATATAAGCGTGCCGAATTGGAAGAAGCTTTAATTAGTATTAATAACAAAAAACAATAATTATGACAGCATTCGCGCATCCAATTAATGATAGTTTAAATAAGATTCTAGAGCGTTTAGAGTTTTTAATTAAACAAAGCAAACTTAAAAATATTCAAGACCCCAAATATGTGATTTTAGATAATGCAGATATTTTGCAACTGTTTAAAATTAGTTCTAAAACAGCTTCAAACTGGAGAGAAGAAGGGATATTGCCTTATTCACAGATTAAAGGGAAATTGTATTATAAACTTTCTGATATTCATAGCATAATAGACAATCACTATTCTGTTAAAAAAAATAGCAGTCGCTAAACATATCAGTGTGCCAATAGAAATGTTTATTGATGCACAAAGCAATAACTATTCAAAAGAATTAAAATTCTTTTTATTACTAAAGTTAATGTACCCAGGTGGTAAAGCACAATTAAATAATGAAGCCTTACAATTTATTCAATTAGTAGAAGAAATCAACAGTCGTAAAACCTTAAATAAATACATCAATTTTTTAATGGAAATAGGCTGGATAGTTTACAATCAAAAAACACAGTTTTATGTATTCAAGTCATTTGATAGAATTAGAAAAGAAAACAACTGGATCAGAAGACAAGCATTTCAAATAGACTTTAATAATTACTATAAAATCAAAGCAGTTACAGGAGCAGTAATTTATGGTTATCTTCATAAAGATTTTTGGAGAAAAGTTAAGAAACAAAAAAGCGTACAATTAAAGGGAAGTACCTATCATTTTTTGTCTCCTAAATTTAACTATAAAAAACAATACGCTCCTGTTTCTGTTAATGGTGTTATGCAACTTTTTAATATGTCTACTGCCACAGCATCAAGACTTAAAAATGAAGCTTACAATGAAGGCTTAATTAAGTTGAAAAAGAATTATTCTAAAACGCCTATTAATAAAAAAATCATGCAATACTATCTTGATTACAATGATATGAAACAAAATATTGTTTACAACAATGGTAATTATCGTTTACAGCTGATTGACACGTTATATCCTCTTTTTTATTTCACAAAGCGGAAATCTCTGTAAACATAAATAAAGGGAATAATAGAAATAGGAATAAATAAAAGTGTAAGAATATATAAATAATTAATATCTTTAAACTCTCCCTAAACTATTAAAAGTTGTAATAACATTAATATAGTTTTATTAGTTAATTAAAACAAACAAAAAATTTATACTATAATCCTTTAAAAGGTTATTTTATGCTGAAGAAATAGGTTAGTATCATGAGTCAAAATTTTCCTAACTTTCCTAAATTCACTTACTATATATCATTAATATATTTTTACTTTTAACGTTTTGAATCAAACAATTTTCAATGGCTAATCAATCAAAACACATAGACACATATTTATCATTATCTGAAAGCTTGAGGTTCAAACTTTGGGCAGTAATTGGTAAAGACAGCAGTAAAAAAAATAACATAACTAAATATCTAACAGATTTAGGTTTTAAAGAAATAAATGTAGGTGCTGAATTGGCTGATTTATATGAGGAAATTGAAAAAGCAGACCAGCCTATTCACGACATAGGTCAAAAAATAAAGGAATGGTTCCTGTCTAAACCAGACAAATTAATCTTAACAAATGCAAGTATTCTATACGATAAAGCATTTATGAACATCTCTCCTGTTGGAGCATTTAAGTATAATGCACGCAACAAACATTGTGTACTTTTTTTAGAGGAAGAAAATTTATTTAGTAATAGAGTGTCTTACGGACAAGTAGGTTCTGATGATTACTATGACAAAGATATTAATGACATCCTTATTACAAAGATTGACGATGTAGAGGAGAATTATAAAAGTATCGTTTCAGAAGGTCCAACAGATTATACTAAAGTTGAGAAGAAAGATTTAGACAAAAATGCTATTGGTAATCTATTCAATTATACAATAATAAAAGATGTAGTTGATATTGATACCGATTTAAAAGAATCAGATTTTCAAGATGAATTAATATCAAGTTACATTATTACTGAAGGTTTAGAACAACAGGTAATAGATTTCTTTGATAATTTAGATCAACCAAATCATAAGGCTGTTAAAATCATAGGTAACTATGGAAGCGGTAAATCCCATTTAATTGGTTTCTTAATTAGCATTATAGCGCACCCAGAAAAAAGAAAATTAGTAAAAAACTCTAAAGTTCGTGCTAAAGCAGAAAAGGTAAGTCGTAAATTCTTTTCTGTTCAGTTTGAGTTACAACCTGTTAATGTTGACCTTTCTTATTTCTTTTTTAAAGAATTAGAAAAGCAGATTAAAAGAGATTATAATATTGAAATCCCTAAATATGAAGATGGGAAAACACTTAACATCAAAGATCATTTAGTTTCTATTATTGATAAATTAAAAGAAACTGATGCCTCTAAAGGCTTGTTGGTAGTTGTTGATGAAGTTTCAGATTTTATTCAATCAAAAGAAGCTTATCAAATAAAAAGAGATTTCCAGTTTTTAAGAGTTGTGGCTCAAGTATGTCAAGCTAATGATATGCTATTAGTAACCTCTATGCAAGAGGATATTTATTCAAGTCCTAAATTAAAAAACATTGCTGCCGATGAGGATAGAATAAGCCAACGTTTCCAAAATATAATAATTCGTCGTGAAGCTGCTAAACAAGTAATTGCGCAAAGAATTGTAGCTAAAACAACAGAACAAAAATTAGAGATAGAGCAAAAACTAAAACCTTATATAGAAAAAATTGAAGATGTAGGTAACAAACAGGAAGAATATATAGAGTTGTTTCCGTTTACACCGTTTCTATTAGACCTATTTCACGAATTGCCTTATTTTGAAAAACGAGGTATTATACAATTTGCACAAACAGAACTTAAATATGTTATAGGTAAACCATTTCCTTACTTTTTTACATTCGACCGTATCTATGATATTTTAGCCAATAACCCAAATAATAGAAATTTAGAAGGTGTTTATGATTTGGTAAAAGTTGTAAATATTGTAAAAGACAAAATAGTTGGTAACCTTGAAAATAAACTACAGGAAAATGCTATTAAAATTATCAAAGGTTTAGCAATCTATTCGTTGTGGAGTAAAGGTGAAAATGGAGCTACAGCTAAAGAATTGGCTGAACGATTAATGATAATACCTGAAAACAAAGCTTTTGAGGCTTTTATGCAAGTGTCATTGATAGTTAAAAAAATTAGAGAAGCTACGGATGGTTTTTATTTAAAAATTGTACGTGATGAAGCTACAGGTAACGACTACTTTAAGTTCGATCCTGCTATTGATGGTAAAGACCCAGAAGAAAGAATTGAAAATGAAATTGTAGCCGTTGGTGGTGATGAAAGCAAGCAAGAGGAAATACTATTTGAACAAATTCAAGAAGTACTCGACTTAACCAATTTTAAAAACATACCAAACGTCTTTGAAAGTGAAGCACCTTGGCTTTCTGTAAAATCCTTTAGAAAAGGTTTTGTGATTTTCCAGAGAAAAGGACAAGAAGTAAGTAGTATTGAATCAGCGGACTATGTTATTAATTTCATTTCTCCATATAGCAAACAAGCACCTATTAAATATACTGGGAATCAAATCAATATCAAATTAGATTTTGGTAAACAGGAAAATTTAGAATTAATAAAACGAATTGTGGCAATAAAGTCTTTGAAAGACAAGAATATTTTAGTAGCTGCAATGAGTAAAAAGTTAGAAGATACAATTAATGGTTATAGAAATCCTGCGGGTATTATTGTGCCTGGTATAAAATATAGAATTGCCAAATGGGTAACTAATTTGTCTCAAACAACTTTGAATGATGAGGCTATTTCAATTAAATCTATTTTAGGCAAAGAGTATAATAACCTATCAGAAATTGTTAAAGAATTAAAAGGTAAAGCATTTGACGATTGTTTTAATCAGCAATTTCCTGAACATCCTAAATATGCTGAAAACTTATCATCCTCGAATATTACACATACATTATCATTGATAGCAGATGAAGTTGTAAAAGGTGATTTTAGGGCAATGAGCCATAGAGCTAAAAACTTTATGTCCTCTCTTAATTTATTAAATACAAATGGGGACCCGGACGTATCAGCTAATAAATTCACACAAATAATATTAACTACAGTAGATGCTAAAAAAGGAAAGGTTGTTGATATTGAAAAAGAATTGGTAAAAGAACTGGGTCAAGCACCTTATGGTGTTGAACCTGAAATCACGCACTTCTTATTATTAGTGCTTACTACATTGGGCAAAATAGCCCTTAAAGCAAGAGGTGGTGATGAAATAGATATAACTAATGTTAGAGAAAAATTCAGAAACATAAGTCAATTTGAGAATATTGTATATGTTATTAAAAAAGATGAACTGTCTTATGATTTTGCTCAAAATCTCTTAAACGCATTAGGTTTAAATGGAGCTGCTATACTTACAGAAAAAAGCAGAAACGATGCCTTTGTGGAATACAAAAACAAAGTAAGAGATATACTTTCAGATATAGGTGCAGTAGATGCGCTAATAAGTCAATTAGACAATCGTACTCAACTACATTTAAATAGTGATGATGTAAAAGAAGTGCGTAAAAAAATTGAGGTTATTGATTGGTCTGTTTTAGACATAAATAACCACGCAAAATTTAATGACATATTTAAATTAAGCTCAAAATTAGCTGATGTATCTTTAGCCTTGTCAACACTTTCAAATCTTAAAGATGCCATTACAGAGTATAACAAAAATATACATAGTGGTATTAGTTATATGAAAGAAGCAATTGAAATTGTAAAAGCTAATCAAAACTATGATAAGGCGAAAGAAGTATTAGATGCGTTAACCCAACATTACGATGAAACAAATATAATTGTTTCAGATTTCAGTAAGTTTAGCCAATTGCAATATAGATTTCCATTAGTAGGTAAGTTAGAAGCTTTTAAAAACATATATGTTAAAGACTTCTATTATCCAGCACTTCAAAATACCATTGGTAACAAAGTGCATTGGGATAAATTAGATAACATAAATAGTAATACTGAATTAAAAGCGGCCCGATTATTAGCAGAATTAGATTGTAATGTAGAAGCAAAACTATTTCAGAAATTAGTCGAATGGCAGAATTTAACATCAAATAAAGCTACTAATGTAGATATTGAAGAATTATATAGAAATCCATTCGATAATATCTCTATGTTTATGAAAGTACCTCGTAACTATGGTAATATTAATGAAGTGATTAAGAATATAGACAATGATATTAAAACTATTTACAATGAGTATTGTAAAACCACAGTGGCAGAGGTTATAAAAAACAAAGAACAATTAAAATTAGTTAAGCTTTCAGACAGTCAAAAACAACTCATTCAAGGTATTATTGACAAACAAGAACTACCAAATAGCATTGATGAAAATTTAGTACAGGCAATCAACAAATTGTTTGTAAATATTAAAATAGTAAGCTTGAAAAAAGCTGATGTCATTAAGTCCATTTTTGGCAATAACGATTTGGTAACCATTAGGCAAATGGAAGAAGCTTTTTATAATTTGGCTGAAAGAATTAAGAAAGAAAATAAAGGCGAAGAAATTAGAATTAAAATAGAAGAATAATAGATGGATTATAAAGAAGATTTAAGAAAAAGACTGCCAGAACTAAAAAAGATTGAAGGTTTTCCTTTAGGCGAAGATGAAGATATTATCAATCTATCCAATCCACCTTTTTATACAGCTTGCCCTAATCCATATATTGAAGAGTTTATTGAAAAGAATGGGACCAAGTATGATGAGACCAATGATAATTATAATAGAACACCTTACATAGATGATTTAGACACAAGAAAAAATGATGCGTTGTCTAATGCTCATTCCTATCACACTAAATCACCTTTCAATGCGATTAAACAATACATTGAGCATTATACAAAACCGGGAGACATTATTCTTGATGTGTTTTCTGGTAGTGGTATGTCAGGTATTGCTGCTCACAAATCAAAGCGTAATGCTATTTTATGTGATTTATCACCCATAGCATCCTTTTTGACTCATAATTATAGTTCGTCAGCAGATCCATTTGATTTTCAAAACACAGGTGTTGAAATAATTAATAAAGTAAAAGAAAAAACAGATTACTTATTCTATACAATCCATAAAAACAACAATAAAGGATTCATTAATTCGGTGTTATACTCTCAAATTTTTAGGTGTCCAATTTGCGATACTGAATATAATCTTTGGGATTATGCCGCAAATCATAAAGATGGAAAATTAATGGATGAATACTCTTGTAAATCTTGTAACGCCATTATTAATAAGAAAGATTCTAAAAAAGTGTTTACAAAACGTTTTGATTTTGGTTTAAATAAAGAAATAGAATTGTTGAAAAATAAACCTGTTGAAATAGTATATACATATGCAGGTAAAAGATATAAAAAAGTTCCAGATGAAAATGACATTAATTTAATTGAAGCTGCTAACAATTATAAAATACCATTTTGGTATCCTACGGATGCCATTCCTGATGGTGATGAAATAAAAAGATTGAAAAAGTCTTTATCAATTGAAAATGTTCATCACCTTTTTGAGAAAAGAACGTTGATAGTTCTTTCCCATTTGTTTAATGAAATTAATACAGTGTCTAATGTTGATATAAAAAACAAATTATTAATAACTTTCAATAGTTTGCTTTTAAGAGCATCCAAAAAAGCAATTTTACACGTTTCTAATTATTTTCACGGTGGTGGTGGTTATATAAGTACAATAAGTGGTAATTGGTATGTTCCTTCTTTATATTTTGAAGTACCAGTAATGGAACAATTTGAAAATAGAATTAGTAAAATTAACAATATAAATAAATCATTATTCAAAAAGGAAAATGTAATTGTGTCAACACAATCAGCAACTGATTTAAGTAATATTCCTTCAAATTCAATTGATTTTATATTTGTCGATCCACCATTTGGTGCTAACTTAATGTATTCTGAACTAAATTTTCTATATGAATGCTGGCTAAAATTTTTAACTAATACTAAAGAAGAAGCTATTATCAATAAAAACCAAAATAAAGAAATTGACGAATATGGGGACTTGATATTAGGTTCACTATCTGAATTGTTTAGAGTTTTGAAACCAGAACGTTGGTTAACATTAGAATTTCATAGTTCTAAATCTTCAATTTGGAATATTATTCAAAGTTCTATTAATAAATCTGGATTTATTCTTTCACACACATCTATTCTTAAAAATAAAGGTAAAAGTTTTGTGATAAATGTAGCACCTAATGCTGTTTCAAACGACTTAATACTACATCTATATAAACCATCTGCTAATTTTATAAAACAGTTTAAATCAAATAATGGAGAAGGGTTAGAGGTTAATTTTATCAATGAATTTCTTAACTCTCTACCAGTTAAGCATTCAATTGAGAGAACTGAAAAGATGTTGTTTTCAAAGTATATTTCTTATTATTTAAAAAACGGATATGAAATCTTAATGGATGCAAATGTGTTTTATAATATGCTTTCAAATAACTTTATTAATGAGGATGGTTTCTGGTTTAATTCAAATCAAATTAATTCATATTTAGAATATAAGAAAAAAGAAAAACTTAACGGTATTGATCAGATTAAAAGTGGAGTAATAAGTTTATTTATTTCAGATGAAAAATCAGCTTTAATTTGGTTATATGGGTTTTTAAATAATCCAAAATCATTTTCAGATATACTTACTGAATTTACTCAATTAGCAAATATTCAAGATGATGAGGTTCCTGAATTATTAACTTTGTTGGAAGACAATTTTATAAAAGAAAATAATAATTACAGAAGACCTGTATCAGAAGAAGAACATAGTTCTATCGTTTTGAAAAGGGAGAAGGTCTTAATGCGGGAATTTGAAAGTTTACTTTTAAAAAGTAATACAGAAAAAACTAAAATAAAAAGTGTCAGAAAAGAAGCATTATTGTTTGGTTTTGAAGTTTGTTATAAAAACAAACGTTTCAAGGATATTATTTCACTTTCAGAACGATTAGATAACAGCATAATAGAAAATACTTCTGAAATAAATGATTTTGTAGAAGCTGCTAAAATAATGGTTGAGGGTATTAGTTAATGGGATGGCAACAACGCATAGCAACAGCATTAAGTTTTACAGAGAAATCACCCAAGATTATTTCTGATACCATTGGTGTGCTATCGTCTCAAGTATTCAAAGACTATTTAAGCAAGAAAAGCATAGAAGTTATATATTCTGATAAAAGTTCTGAAATGTTGTTGTCAGCTAACAATAATGAGCAAATAACTTACATAACAACTAAACCAAGTATTCCACAGTTTTTAAAGCCATATTTTGAGCATAAAAGTTTTGAGTATTCAAACTTACCTTTAAATGGAGATGTTTCTGTTTTAAAGGGATTAGATAGTGATACAATTGTTTCTATTTGTAATTATGTATTTAGTCATAATCCACATATAGTATTATCTCAATCCAATATCAAAGAGATTTTAGTAAATGCAAAAAACGATGATAGTTTAAAAGTTCTATATGAGATTAAGACTTCAGTAAAAGAATTATTAGCAACAGAAAAAACAATCCCAAATGTAATTAACATGGCAGAAAATTGGGGTAAATTAATATATCAATCTTACATACAAAATGATGAAGCTTTTTTAGAGGATATTACAAGTATTGATGAGGTATCTAAAGAATTAATAGACACAAAAACCTTTGAACAAGTGGCTTTCGCTTCAACAGCTTCTAAACCACTATCAATTGATAAAATTATACCATACATAAAAAATAAAAAGGAAAGTAAAGCTGCTCTATTATGTTTTGATTGTATGGGCATTGCTGAATGGCAACTATTAAAAGAATATTTAAAGGACTTAAACCTAAACTTTGCAGAACAATATCTGTTTACATTGTTACCTTCGGTAACGTCTATATGCAGAACAGCCATATTTCACGGTTCATCAAATGTTTATGAAGTAAAAAACCCAGGAAGAAAAGACGAATCTAAAGCATTTGCAGAGTTTTTTAAAGGTAATCAAACAAAGTATTTTGTAGAAGAAGATGTAATAAATGATGATACTTTATTGGGTTATGATATGGTAAGTATTTTATTTAATTTCTTTGATGATTTATGCCACAGCACCTTGTTTCCTGCCAACGAAAACACAAAGACTATTTACTTTAATAACTGTAAACAATATTTAGAAAAATCTAATGTAAAGCAAGCAATTAAAACATTGTTAGAAAATGATTTTGCAATATACTTTTGCTCAGATCACGGTTCGGTTATAGCTAAAGGAAATGGTGAAAAATTACAAAAGTATTTAATAGATGATTTTGCTAAAAGAGCAGTCATTATTCCAGAAGAAGCATCAGAATTAACAGAGTTCGAAAAGATTGATATTCCATTTGTGAAAAATAAAAAAATAGTGTTACCGAAAGGAAGAACAATGTTTACTCAAAAAGATAAAATTGAAATTAATCACGGAGGCATCAGTCTTGAAGAGATTGTTGTTCCCTTTATTACAGTAAAAAAATGATAGGATACGATAGGCCATTAAAAGCAGAATGGATATATAAATCATTGCAATTAGTTGAAGCAGGTCATAAACCACAAGAATACTATGAAAAATATGATAATATTGCAGTTGAATTAACAGGAAAGGATGGAAGAAGAAAAACAAGAACAGTTTTATTCAGAACATTTATTTTCAATTTTCAAGAAACAACTTCAATTATTAATGACAATATTCTAATTAGACTTTGTAAAGAAAAAAGCTTTGAATATATGAAGCCAGTACTTCTATCAAAGTTTATAATTGATTATGAAATTTTAAGACAGTTTTCAACATTATATTCTAAAATATTTGATGATTCTCAAGAAATAAGCTCTACGGCAATAACTAAAAGAATGGTGGAATCCTTTGGTGATTCTGAAATAATCAAAAGGTCCACAAGAGCATTTCTTAAAACATTACAGTCGTTTGGGATAATTGAACCCTTAACAGGAACATCCTATGCACAACTTCCAAAAGCAGAATTATCTATTGAACAAGTAAAGGATATTTTATTGTTGTATGCGGTTTCAAACCACACTAAACAAATAGACATAAAACATATTGATAAGTCTTTATTTGCCTATTATAAAATTCCTTCAATATCGGATGTAGCAAACAAATATCACACCAACGAATGGGAATACATTAGAGGTACTGATAGGGAGTTGTTAATGTTAAATAGTTAATATATAAAAAGGTAACAATAGAACTATCTTAACAGGTCTAAAATATGAATATAGAGGAAATTGATTTTTACGAATTATGTCTTGACGAAGGAGCCCCATTCTATCGTGAAATATTTATTTTAAATAAAAATGAATTCAATGATTGGATTAGAAACAATCTAGCTGAAATATCTACCATCGAATCATATAACTCTATTCTGCCAAGTGAAATTGTGTTTAACGAATTCGTTCAAAAGGGTTATGAGCATATTCATTATCAATGTCATTACTCAGCTAAAGCATTAAGTATTTTGGATGAAGACTATAAGTATTTTACTGGTTTTGTGGAAAGGAACACTGCACATTATTCTATTATTACTCATAGTTTCAATTTCAAAGATGATACAATTGTGGATTTTGCAAGAATAAATGATCCTGAGTACCAATTGACCGAAGAAGAATGTGGACTTCCTAATACTTATTATGGAATCGAAATTCCTCGAGATTTTGTGTTGAACTATCAAAAGGAAACTTTCGAAGACAAATCAATGAAGCCTTTATTATATGAATGGTTTCTTGAGAATAATTAATGTTTTTTTTAAGTATTATCAAAATGAACTATCAAGACGAGATTAAACAATTTGTAATCAAGGGATACAAAAATGTACATAAGTCATATTTAACTAAAGCCAATGGAATAGAATTAATCAATAGAGAAGAAAATTTTATTACTATTCCTCAATCAGATTTTAAATACCATAAACGGGCAGGTAGTTTTAAAAGTTCTCAAGCATTTGCATACAACATTTTCTCAGGAATTCAAAACAGAAACAGCAAATTTGAATTTCCAATGCCTGTTTTTACTTCAGATGCCAAAATAGATTTTATGATGGAGAATGTGGAGTCAAACACAATAGAATTGTATGAGGTAAAGGCTTTTGAAATAGTAGATAATGATAATATAGAATTTGTTGATAAATATTATAAATTAGATAAATATAGAAATCAAGAATTAGCTCAAGATTTTATTTTTTTTCTAAACAAAACTGTCCAAAACTTTGAGGGTAAAATTATATATGGTGGTGGTATTAAACAATTATGCAGTCATTTACTAGGTATATTAAATATTATGAATAATAAAGAATATCAATCAAAAAAAATCAAGCTCTTTAGTCTTTGCTTTGATAATTGTTTTACTTCAGAATTTAGAGAAGACTTAGAAAGTTATAGGAACGCTATAAAAGAATTCAAAGTATTAGTTGATGAATTTCTATTTAAGTATAATCTTCAGTCACGTATTGAATACTATGGGTTTTTATCTGCGTATGAATACATAAATAAAAAACGTAAATTAATAGGAGAGGAAAATTATAATTATGTTTTAAAAAGGTATTATTATAAGTATCAAGGTTAAAATAATTTATTAACCTTTTTTACTAACTATTCACGGGATTACCCTATTTATACTTTAAATTATGAAGACTGTTAAAATTGCTGAAAAGATTAAAGATTACTTGATTAGGTTTCATTTAGAAATTAAGGTAAGTAATGACGTTGGTCTTTATGATGTAAATAAATTATCACAAGGGTTTTGCGCGAAATTATTAAATATATTTTATCACAAGGAGAACCTTAATCTTGTAGATTTAGATATCATAAAATATAACTATAAGGCAATTGATTTGGGAGACGATAATACAAAAGTTGCATATCAAATAACCTCTCAAAATGATTTTGGAAAAATTAATAGCACAATAGACAAGTATTTGACAAATAATGATTTTAAAGATGGTGTTTATACTGACCTACGATTCTTAATCTTAAACACTTTTAGTTGGAGTCAAGAGGACATAAAGAAAGTTAAAAAAAAATATAAATCCGCTGGCTTGTCTTACGATAATAAGAAGCAAATTGTATCTCTTGATAGTCTTGGAAAAAATATAAAGTATTTGGGAGATGATGATCGTGAAAAGCTGTATAAAATATTAAAAAAAGAATTTAAAAATATTCCTGTTTCAAATGTTATAACTTTTGATCACAAGCTGTTCAAAAAGTTTAATAAAATATTAAACGAGAGTGTCTTAAGAAATATATTCGAAAGTCTATACGCAGGGGGGCCATTTAACTGCATTGATTTACACCACAACATTATTGATCCTTACATAACTCTTGCTTCTCAAACAACAGGAGTTTTTGTTAATCCAAATCTTAAAGATACACACGGTCCTTTTCTTGAATCGCTCGGTCAACTTTCACAATTCCTAATGGACAATTATTCATCAGGTATTGGTAGTCTACATTATTTAATGGTACCAGAGAGTCTCTCCGGGTGGGAAGCAATGATATATAAGGATAATTTAACTAATAAATTAAATAAAATTCTTGATGAAATGAGACAGTCTTATACAGAATTTAGAGGAAATATTAAAGATATCTATTTCATTTAATTTTTTTTAATCAGTTTCCAAAAGAAGCAGCAGTACTAATACAAGCATTCGTGCAGGTAATAAGGTGTTCGTCAGTCGTTCCATTTAGTTACATAAAACATATCTGCAAGCCAATTATCAATTTTACCTCATTGCGTAAGTCGTGTATCAATCCCCAAAATCATAATAGTTTTAAATTCAAAGGGCTTGCATATACCATAAATAGTACCACTGCGGCAGCACGTCCTCGTTGGCACTATTCATTTGTTTTATTGCACACATTCTCTCCTTCCTCACCCGTAGCTACTTTTGTACCCAAACCCAATAAGGTTTCGCTACGCGAGTTTTTTTTATTGGGTACAACCGCTACTTAATGTTATGCGAGCCTGCGGGTCGCTTCGGGCAAAACCCAAATGACTTTTGTATAAATTTGATATTTAGTATTTTTTTAAACTCTATTTATTCTAGAAAAATTGAATTATTAAGTTTGGGTTTACGGGTGTCACATTTTTTGAACTTCCCAAGTTTGCAAATAAGATAACCGCAGTAAAATCAAGGATACTTTAGTATTCCATTTAAATGGTAGCTTCTAAAGACAAATAGAACTTCAATGAATACTGCGGATTATCCTATTTCGCAAGCAGCACACAAGAGCAACTCATTCAGTCGGTAATTCCATCCCACGCTTTATAGTTTTTACATTACAGTTTGGCTTTTATTACATAATAATTTGTCTTTCGCTCAAAATACTTAAATCCTTAAAGTTCTTGCACAAATGAATATAACGCCAAACCTTAAATGAAAACTACATCCAAACCTTCCATTACCTCCTTCATTCCTTGCACTTGCCTAAACATGATTATTTTGTACTACCAATAAAAATCTTCCTGTTACAATATTAGAATCAAAAAATCCGCCACCCTTGCGGTAAACCGTTGCTGTGGTACGCCCTTTTGCAGAAAAATGCAACGGGCTATTTACCCCAGCACCCTTGCTCAACTCGCAGCCGGCTCGCTCGGCTAGATTACCTGCGAAATAATATCTTTAGGTAATATTAAATACAACTTAAAATGATAACAAAAACAATTCAAATCCAAGAAGTAACAGTTGACGAATTAGCAGAAAAAGTAGCTGATAAACTCCTTTTGAAAATGGAAGCTTATTTAAAACAAATTAGTTCTACAAAAGACGAAGGCTTATTAACAAGACAAGAAACTGCCGATTATTTAAAAGTAAGTTTAGTAACTATTCATCAATGGGCTAATTATGGTATTATAAATCGAGTTCATATTGGAAACCGTGTTTATTTTCAAAAACAAGCAATTTTAGATTTAATAGAAAGACAAACGATAAGAAAAAAATAAAAAAAGATAGCAAATATAAGAGGCTTCCTTAGCCCACCGCACAAAGCTATAAAGGTCAAGCCCTACGGGTTTTGAATAAAACTTTTTTTTCAGAAGTCTTTAGTTTTTATTGATACATTTTTATTTAAAAAAACTTTTATCCAAAAACCTTGACAGCCTTATCCACGCCACCTAAAAATCGGCTTTCTTTTTTTCTTTTCTTTTAAAAAATTTATGGCGCGAAGCGTAGCGAAGCAATTTAAATTGGATAGCTATGTCAACTTTTGAAATGAAAACACACCAAATCGGAAAAACTTATTCGCATCATCATTTTTTTATACTAAACAAAGGTCTTAACAGCGGGAAACCGCTCCCAGATCCTTGTCCTAACTGTTTTGTGGTCCTAACATCAACCAAAAAAGAAAAACACACCCTTTTTCATTTATCTATGATGCTTCAAATAGGTGGTTTTTATGCTTATTATTTAAAAGGAAGTGTTATTCCTTTTATATCAATAGATGATTGTAGAAACACTCTAAAAAACGCATTTTCAAGAAAAATTGAAATTGAAAAATACATTAAAGTAGTATGTTCTATAAATCAAAAGCAATTACAACTTACAGAGGCTCTTTCAAAGTTTGAAAAACTAAAAACCTCATATATTCAAATATGTTTTAAAACAAAGTAAACAGATGTAAACAACGGCAAAGGAGGAGAAAGAGACAAAATAAACGAACAAAAGGACTTATTTTTCGTTTAATATTATAAAGCATCGAGTTGTTTTATCTATATAAAGTCCGTACCAAGTCCGAATGAATATTAATTAAAAATTGTTATATATGTTATGGGAAAAATTGGTCAAGGAATCCTAGGAGGATTATCAGGAAAAGTAGGAAATGTGATTGGTGGAAGTTGGAAAGGTATTGATTACATCAGAATTAAGCCGACGAGTGTGGCTAATCCTCGAACAGAGGGACAAGTAAATCAGCGTAATAAATTTACTATTACATTGGAGTATTTGCAGGCTACAAGCGATTTTATTAAAATCGGTTATAAGTCTTTTGCTGTTAAAAAAACAGCATTTAATGCAGCAATGTCTTATGTGTTAAATAATGCAGTAGGAGGTATAGCTCCTAACTTCACGATTGACTATTCTTTAGCTCTATTAAGTAGAGGTTCTTTATCTGGAGTTTTAAATGGTACAACCAATTTAGCAACCCCAGGACAAGTAACTTTTAATTGGGATGATAATTCGACAGAAGCTAATGCTAATGTAACAGACAAAGCTATGGTACTAGTTTATAACCCAAGTAAGAAAGAATCAATTTCTATTCTTAATGGTGCAGTTAGAACTATACAAACACAAACTGTTACAATTCCAAACTCCTATACAGGAGATATTGTAGAGCTTTTTATGGCATTTGTATCTGAAGATGGTTCTCAAGTTTCAAATAGCGTTTATTTAGGTAGTGGTACGGCATCTTAAAAGTGATCCTAATTAAATGGTTAAATGACCGTTGCATTAATTTGTAACGGTTTTTTTATGCTTTTTTATAATAAAATATAGTGGGGATTATGTGGGGATATTGACAAAATAAAAACCCTAACTAATTGATTTTCAATTGTTAGGGTTTGTTTTTAGCGGAGAAAGAGGGATTCGAACCCCCGGAGGTGTGACCCTCAACAGTTTTCAAGACTGCCGCATTCGACCACTCTGCCATTTCTCCAAATGCGGTTGCAAATATAGAAACCTTTTTCCTATCTAAAAAACCTTTTTTCTTTTTTTTGTTTTATTCATTCTAATTCGTTTTTAGACCCTATTTTTGTTCTATGGAACATTGGTATTACTATCTGCTTTTAGTTGCTGTAGGTATTTTGGTGGGAATTATTAATACCATGAGTGGTGGCGGTTCTTTGCTTACACTTCCTGTCTTGATCTTTGTTGGATTGCCTTCAAATATTGCTAATGGAACCAATAGGATAGCTGTATTGATTCAAACGTTTTTCAACATTGCAGGATACAAAAGCAAAGGGGCAATCGGTAAATCGCCTTTCCCTTTTTATTTATCAATATCGGCAACTGTTGGGGCTGTTATAGGAGCTAAATTGGCTATAGATATTAGGGGTGAATTATTTAATAAAATTTTAGCCATCGTCATGATTACCGTTGTGGGTTTCATGGTTTTTAGGCCCAAACAGAATTTTAATGAATTAGCAGATAGAATTACAGGAAAGTATTTAAAATACAGCATCATCGTATTTTTCTTTATTGGTATATATGGAGGTTTTATTCAAGCAGGAGCTGGTTTATTTATTCTGTTGGCTTTATCCTCCATAAATCATTTAACCTTAATCAAATCCAATGTCATTAAAGTGCTGGTTATCTTTACGTATTCCATAGTTGCACTTTTTATGTTTGGAATTAACTTGAAATTGGACTGGGGGGCTGGATTAACCTTAGCTTCCGGACAAGCGGTTGGCGGGTGGTTTACCAGCCGATGGTCCATAAATAAAGGCGATGGAATTGTGAAAATATTTTTGATAATAATGGTAATGGGAATGGCCATTAAACTATGGTTTTTTTAAAATGATTACATAATGAGTGATATTATAGAACAATTGGAATGGCGCTATGCCACCAAAAAATTTGATAGAAACAAAAAGCTGCCACAAGATAAAATAGATACCTTAAAACAAGCTTTTAATCTTACAGCAACGTCTTTTGGGCTTCAAACCTTGAGTTTGATTGTTGTGAGCAATGAGGACTTAAAATCTGCATTGGTTCCTTATTCATATAACCAAAAACAGGTAGCAGATGCATCACAATTGTTGGTGATTTGTATTCAGGATAATATATCGGATTTAGATGTGGTTGATTATTACAATAATATCAAAACCACCAGAAATACACCTGATGAAATTCTAAAGCCATACAGAAATGATTTGATAAAAATGATTCAAAAAATGACTATAGAAGAACAGCAGCAATGGTCCTTGAACCAAGCTTACATTGCATTGGGTAATCTAATGACGGTTTGTGCTATTGAAGAAATTGATTCTTGTCCTATGGAAGGCTTTATACCAGAAAAATATGATGACATTCTGAATTTAAAAGAAAAAGGATTAAAATCCGTTTTATTGCTGCCGGTAGGCTACAGAGCTGAAGATGATATGTTTGCCGATTTTAAAAAGGTGAGAAAACCATTAGACGAAACGATTATTGAATTAAATTAAAAAAGGAGTATATGCCAGGATTTGAATTATTTGGAGATAACGAACGCAAAGAGGTGAATGATGTTTTAAACAGTGGCGTTTTGATGCGCTATGGCTTTGATGGCATGCGGAAAGGCCATTGGAAATCCAAGGAATTGGAAACCGAAATTCAAAACCAGTTTCAAGTTAAACACGCCCAATTGTTAAGCAGTGGTACGGCCGCTGTTTCGGTATCATTGGCTATTGCAGGTGTTGGCGCTGGTGATGAAGTGATTATGCCATGTTTTACGTTTGTAGCCAGTTTTGAGGCCGTTATGATGTTAGGTGCCATTCCTGTTTTAGTGGATATTGATGATACATTAACCCTGGACATAGATTCAGTAAAAAATGCCATTTCCCCAAAGACTAAAGCTATTATGCCAGTTCATATGTGTGGTAGTATGGCCAACTTGCAAGCATTGAAAGCTATTTGTGATGCACATCATCTTGTTTTGGTAGAAGATGCCTGCCAAGCTATTGGTGGAACTTACCAAGGAAAAGCCTTGGGCAGTTACGGCGATGTGGGCAGTTTTTCCTTTGATTTTGTTAAAACTATTACTTGTGGTGAAGGTGGTGCCGTTATTACTAACAATTCAAAGTTTGCCCAAAATGCTGATCATTTTTCAGACCATGGTCATGACCATGTAGGAACTGATAGGGGAGCAGAAACCCATCCGTTTTTGGGATATAATTTCAGGATTTCAGAACTTAATGCAGCGGTAGGATTGGCACAAGTTAGGCGCTTAAACGAGTTCATAGCCATTCAAAAGAAACATTACACCATTTTAAGGGAGGCATTATCAGAAATACCCGAAGTTGTGTTTAGAACTGTTCCAGAAGGCGGTGAGGAAAATTATTCATTTTTAAACTTCTTTTTACCAGATTTGGAAGCAACCCGAAAAGTATCAGTTGCTTTTAAAGAACAAGGAATTGACGGATGCTTTCATTACTATGACAACAATTGGCACTATGTCCGTAAATGGGAGCACTTAAAAAATATTAAAACATTGTACCCCATTCATGAGGATGTTAGAAATGGGCTGAAATATTTGGAAACCAAAACTTTTGAAAAGTCTGATTATTTCATAGGAAGAAATTTGTCTTGTTTAATTAAACTGTCCTGGACAGAAGGAGAAACAAAAGAAAGAGCTAGAAAAATGGTTAACATCATTCGTTCAGTTTTGAGCTAGCTTTGAGCTTTTACAGAAGCTGTATGGTTTTTGTATAGGTTGATTTTTATAAGGTTTCAGATTATTAATGTATTATTGTTAAATTCTATTAAAATATAAAAATCAATACTTAACTATGAGGCAGTTTTATATTCTTACCACTTTCGTTTTCGTTTTATCTTTTAACCAATTTTGCATAGCTCAAGTAGATGTTGTTTATGATAATTTAGTATGGTCAGATGAATTTGATACTGCCGGAACCAATCCTGTGAATTCCACCAATTGGTTTCACCAAACCCAGTTGCCTGCTGGTGGCGGTTGGTACAACGGAGAAGAACAGCACTACAGCAATAGAATTGATAATTCGTTTGTAAGTGGTGGATTCTTGAATATTGTAGCCAAGAAAGAATCGTTTACAGATCAAAGCGTTACAAAACAATATACTTCGGCACGACTAAATTCAAAGTTTGCATTTACCTACGGACGGATTGATGTTAGAGCCAAATTGCCGATAGAATCTGGAACTTGGCCTGCCATTTGGACCCTAGGTAAAAACATCAATGAAAATGGTGGTTATTGGGATGCAACCTACGGAACAACCAATTGGCCATATTGTGGTGAAATAGACATTATGGAACACGGTATTTTCCCGGGGCAAGATATTAATTTTGTGCAAAGCGCCCTGCATACGCCATCTTCAAATGGAAATACTTATAACAAAGGCGGCGTTGTGGCTTCTGATATCCAAAATAATTTTCATGTGTATTCCATGAATTGGTCACCTGACCAAATTTCATTTTTGCTGGACGGCGTCATATACTATACATACAACCCGACCGTTAAAGATGCCAATACATGGCCTTTTGATAAAGATCAGTACATTTTGTTGAATGTTGCTATGGGTGGTGTAGCCGGGACCATTGATCCAGCATTCACTCAAAGTTCCATGGTGATTGATTATGTAAGGGTGTATCAGTTAAGTGCTTTAAGTAATTCAGAACATGAAATTTCTGATGTAAAGGTTTTTCCAAATCCTGCTCATTCACAAATTACTATTTCCACGTCATCTGTTATTGATAAGGTTGAACTTTATGATGTTTTTGGAAAGCGTATATTGAGTCAGACAAAAAAAATGAAGACTTTAGATGTCAGCAATCTAAATGCTGGATTTTATTTGCTCAACATATATTCAGGCAATAAAAAATCATCCAAAAAGGTAATCATAAATTAATAGGCTACATACTCAACAATCTCCAAGCCATAACCAATCAATCCAACCCGTTTGGTTTGTTCGGAGTTTGAAATAATGCGCAGTTTATGGATATTTAAATCGTGCAATATTTGAGCGCCAATACCAAAATCCCTACTGTCCATATCAACTCGTGGCGCTTTTGCTACTTTGTTGGGCTTTTGATTGTTCTTTAAAAATTCCAAACGTTTTAAGATGTTCATGGATTGCACTTCTTGGTTAATAAAGATAATAGCCCCTTTGCCTTCATCATTGATGACCTTGAACATATCATCCAGTTGCTTATCAACATTATTGGTTAGCGTTCCAAGGATATCATTATTGACCAATGTGGAGTTTATTCTGGTAAGAACAGGCTCATTGTCTTTCCATTGTCCTTTAGTGAGTGCTATATGTATTTGGTTATTGGTTGTTTGCTGATAGGCTCTTAACCTAAAACTACCAAAACGGGTCTCTATTTGAAAATCCTCTTTTTTATCAATTAACGAGTCGTGCTGCATTCTATAGGCCACTAAATCTTCAATGGAAACAATTTTAAGATTTAATTTTTTGGCTACTTCAATAAGCTGTGGCAAACGCGCCATACTTCCATCTTCATTCATGATTTCAACAATAACACCAGCTGGTTTTAAGCCTGCTAATCTGGCAAAATCAATGGCGGCTTCTGTATGTCCAGTTCGTCTCAACACGCCTCCTTCTTTGGCAACCAATGGAAACACATGTCCTGGTTTCGCCAATTCAAACGGTTTGGTATCGGGGTTGATAAGTGCTTTTATGGTTTTTGCCCTATCACTGGCTGATATGCCAGTTGTAACACCATTTCCACGCAAATCAACGGACACCGTAAATGCGGTTTCCATGTGGTCTGTGTTGTTTCTCACCATCATGTTCAACTCCAGCTCATTACATCTGTTTTCTGTAAGCGGTGCACAAATAAGGCCTCTACCGTGGGTAGCCATGAAGTTTATCATTTGTGGTGTCACTTTATCAGCAGCTGCTACAAAATCGCCTTCATTCTCCCTGTTTTCATCATCTACTACAATAATGACCTTACCATTTCTTATATCGTCAATGGCGTCATGAATGGTATCTAGCTTAAATTCAGTTGGTTTTGAAGGTGTTTTCATTTCTATAATCATGGCGCAAAGATATTGCTTATTTTAAACTATCTAAACAATTTTGTTTTAAATCGTCTTTAATCTTCCTTTTCAAAAGGAAATAATTAAGGAAGTAAAATGGTAATCCAATGAGTTGAATAATGATATGTGGGGTTCTGCTTTTTTTGTTGATGGTTGCATAAAAGCCTCTTATGTTTACGTAAGATTTGATTGTGTAAACAACAAATAAAAACAGTGAAATGATACTTAATTGTATGGATGCTGAAGCTAATGACGGTAGCTTATTGTTTCTGAAAATAAAAAACAGAATTAATATAACAGCACCAATCCAATACAAAACTATCGCAAATTTTGAATGTTCTAGGTAGTCATTACTTAGTTTAGTGGCATCATCAAATGTTCTGTTTATGTCAATGCCTTGTTGCCTGAGTTCATCCAAAGAGATATCCCGTGAATTTAATATTTTGATGGCTTCATATCGGCTTCCTTCATCATAGCCTAATGAATCATAATTGTTTACAACGTCCATTAATCTCTCATTGGTGAAAGACAACAAAAACTTATAGTCCAGACTTTCATCGTCTTTAATGTTGAGTAACTTTTTTAAAGGCTCGATAAAGTTTCCAAATTCAAATAAACCTCTGTCTTCAGTAGCTCTTTTTGTTAAAAATATACTTAACGGAAACATGACCAATGTAGAAAACCAAGTGGCAATAATAGGATTTAAACCACCACTTTTGGCGCTATTTGTAGCAAATATTCCTATGAAGTGATAGGTCAAAAACAATAATATGGCTACAACCATTGGCAGTCCTATACCACCTTTTCTGATTAGGGCACCTAATGGTGCACCCACAAAAAACAGAATGATACATGCAAATCCAAGCGCCAATTTTTCATGCAAAGCTATGATGTGCTTGTTGAATGTTATTCTTGAAATTTTAAAGGCATTCTTTCTTCTGTCAACATCTAAACTGGTGCTTTTGACAGTATTAAGGGCAATATTTAATATTTGCGTTTTCTTTTTTGTGTCAAAAAGGTCAAGAATGTTACCGGCATAAATAGAATCGTTTTTTTGCTCAACTTCTTTTTTGGGAGACGTTGTTATGGCCTTGTTTATTGATGGCGTTATAGTACGCTGGTACATTCTATTGGAAAACTCCTCAAATTCTTTGTGGTTTTGTTGCGATAATGAATCAAGTGTATAATCCAGATCGCTAACGTTTAACATATTGTATTTATTAGTGACACTCTTATCATCTAAATCATCCTCATTGTTCAGAAAAGACAAATCAATATTGATGGTATATTTTTCAAACTTGCTTTTTGCAAAAGGGACTTTATCTCGGTCCTTGTAACTTTTAGGTTTCAAATCACTATAATAATTACCATCAAAAAGGACAAGTTTTAAAACGTTTGATTCTTCAGAACTGATAAGTTCTCCAGATTTTGATTTTATGGTCGTTGCATTGGTTCGGCCATCACTTCCTTTGATATGAATGATAACATTTTTTAAATACTGGCCTTTATCACCACTCTTATCGGAAAATTTAATATTGTATGGCGTACCGGTAATGTCATTAAACTGGTCTTTTGCCAAAATCATTGCCGGTTTTCGCTTGGCTATATTTTTACGAAGATTAAACGAATTGTATTCTGCCCATGGAATAACGTTATTGGAAAAGAAAAACGTAGTAATACCTAAGATAACAATAAAAACACCTAATCCAGACATAGCTCTCATTAATGAGATTCCTGTGGATTTCATGGCGGCAAACTCATAATTTTCAGCAAAATCCCCAAATACCATGATGGATGCCAAAAGAATGGTCAATGGTAATACCAAAGGAATAAGCTTTGGCATGAAGTAAATCAAAAACTTAAAAATTACACCCATATCCAAATCCTTACCTGCCAATTCGCGTATGTAAAGCCAAATGGTCTGTAATACAAAAATCAGCATGAGAATTAAAAACACGCTGATAAACGTTTTAAGGTAGGAGGTTAATATGTATCGGTCCAGTATTTTCAAGTGCTACCTAATCTAGTTTGTTGATATAGTAATCTTTGTATTTAGTAGCATCAAAGTTAAATAAGGTTTTTGATAACGGCTCATTTGTTTTGAATGAATTAACAGTCAATGTTGTTTTGGTACCGTTTTTTCCTATTTGGATTAAATTATAAATGTGTTTTGTTTGAGAATCAATACCAAGCAAGATATATTTTATATCAGAATTTGAATCGATAGGGATAAGTTTAACATATTGAATTTTCCGACCTTTTACATCTTGTATGATATCCATTTTGCTGGTATATCCATTTTCATAAAACGACAGCATTTTACTGGGCGCCACAATGTCATCATCGTCATCATGTGCGGTTGACACGGTCACTTCTTCATCCTCTGGGCTTATGTTATAGAGTGTTTTTCCGTCAAATAAACGTGTTACACCAAGAATGTTAAGTTTGTATTTGTCACCTTCTAAAACAACATCGCCACGTGTTTCTTGTTTGATGTTTTCTGCTGTGTTTTCAAGGACATATTTAAAGTCAATAGAAATATTGTCGTAACTATTTACTTTATCAGAGACTTCCTTTAATAAGGCTTTTCCACTTTTTTGTGCAAAACTGTTTATGTTCAACAACACAAAAAATACTACTATTAAATGCTTCATGTTCAATCTTTAATTATTTTATGAATTTTCGTTTTCTAAAAGTTTATCCAATGCTGTTAAATCGGGTACTAAAACTTGTCTGGCTTTACTACCTTCAAAAGGACCAACAATGCCAGCAGCTTCCAGTTGGTCAATCAATCTTCCAGCTCGGTTATAACCCAATTTAAGTTTGCGTTGCAAAAGTGATGCAGAACCTTGTTGTGCGGTAACGATTACTTCAGCGGCTTCCCTAAATAGTTTATCCCTGTCTGATATATCTATATCAAGACTTGTGCCGCTTTCTTCGCCAATGTACTCTGGTAAAATAAAAGCTTCAGGATAGGCTTTTTGTGAACCGATAAACTCAGTTATTTTTTCAATTTCTGGTGTGTCAACAAAGGCACATTGTACGCGTATTAAATCATTTCCTTGGGTAAAGAGCATATCACCACGACCAATAAGCTGATCGGCACCAGAACCGTCCAAAATCGTTCTGGAGTCTATTTTTGACGTTACCCTAAACGCTATACGCGCCGGGAAATTGGCCTTAATAATTCCCGTAATAACGTTAACCGATGGGCGTTGGGTAGCAATGATTAAATGGATACCAATGGCACGGGCAAGCTGAGCCAAACGTGCAATGGGTGTTTCTACTTCCTTGCCTGCGGTCATGATTAAATCGGCAAACTCATCAATTACCAAGACAATGTAAGGCAAGAATTGATGCCCCTCATTTGGGTTTAATTTCCGGGCTTTAAATTTCACATTGTATTCGGCAATGTTTCGGCATAAAGCATTTTTAAGGAGCTCATACCGGTTGTCCATTTCAATACACAATGAGTTTAGTGTATTGATGACCTTATTGTTGTCTGTTATGATAGCATCCTCACTATCAGGCAGCTTAGCTAAATAATGGCGTTCAATTTTATTGAACAGTGTTAGTTCCACTTTTTTGGGATCCACCAAAACAAACTTAACCTCGGCTGGATGTTTTTTATAAAGCAACGATGTTAAAACGGCATTCAATCCGACTGATTTACCTTGCCCTGTTGCACCGGCCATAAGCAAGTGGGGCATTTTGGCAAGATCAACCACAAAGGTTTCGTTACTAATGGTTTTACCTAAAGCAATTGGCAATTGCATCTCAGAATTTTGAAACTTTTTGGACGCAATGACTGAGCGCATGGATACTATGGTGGCGTTGGTGTTGGGCACTTCAATACCAATGGTTCCTTTTCCTGGTATAGGAGCAATAATACGGATACCCAATGCCGAAAGCGATAAGGCAATATCATCTTCCAGATTTTTGATTTTTGAAATTCTCACACCAGCATTCGGAACTATTTCATAGAGCGTCACGGTTGGTCCAATGGTTGCTTTAATGCTAGCTATACCAATATTATAATTGTTCAGGGTTTCAACAATCCTGTTTTTATTGGTTTCTAATTCCTCTTGATTGATTGTGATGCCTTCAGAATCATATTTCTTTAAGAGATCTAAATGCGGAAATTGGTAATTCCCCAGCTCTAAAGTTGGGTCAAATTGACCATAGTCTTCAACAAGTTTATTAGCTAGATTATCCGTTTCCGAAAGTTCTTCCTCGGCTTTTTCAACAATCATCTCTAAATCAGTATCATCAGTTTTTGAGGCCGTCTCTTTTTTTGTGTCCTTGACTGAATGTTTAGTTTCAATGGTATCTTCCTCTAAAGGTATTTCATAAGCTGATTTTATTGCTTCCGCCTCAAGAGATAAATCGTTGTCTAAAGAAACGTTGAAATTATCATCCTCATAGTTGAACTCATCTTTAAAATCTTTTTTTGCTGATTTGAATAATCTTGCAAAACTCTCTGTTGTAACTTTAAATCGAATGGCAAGAAATGTTATCAATGTGAACAATAACAGCAGTGAGGTTCCTATTATGCCCAAATAATCCTGTAAAAAACTATTGATTTCAAAACCGACCGTACCACCAAGTGCATCATTGTAATTGGTAAAAAAACCAAAAAGAACGGATAACCAAATAATGCTTATAATGCCCCAAAACCAATGCTTTCTGAGTTTTGCTCTACTGGAATCCAAAAGGACATAAATGCCAGATAGAAAAACCAATCCAGAAAATATAAATGAAGACACACCAAACCCTCGTTGTATAAAAAAATCACTTAGCCAAGCCCCAGATTTATTCAACCAATTATCTGCTTTTGTTTTGCGCGAGGCAAATTCAGATAAGGTGCTTTGGTCAGCATCTCCAGTAAAGAAAAATGAGATAAAGGCAATGCATAATATAATGCCAAAAATAACTAAAAAGCTACCCAAAATTAGCTTTTGCTGATTGGATAGCTTAAAGCTTTTGAATTTAAATTTGGGTTTAGAAGGTTTTTTAGTTTTGGTTTTGGTCTTCGCCATTAATGCGCTGTTATTTTAAACAAAAATACAAATTACTACCATTAACGAAACTTTATTTTAAAAAATTGCAAAACGATAGTTCAATACAAGGTTGTTTGCCAAATGTGTCACTGTTTGTAATACGAAAAAAAGTGATGTTATAGTTGGAAAATTTTAGGGACATAAATAATCAAACCAACAATACTGGCAAAAAACGCAGCTATAAAAACGGCGCCAGCGGCAATGTCTTTTATCAAGCCAATTTTTTTATGATTTTCTGGGTGGATAAAATCAGCTATTGCTTCAATGGCCGTATTGATGCTTTCAATGCTAATAACCAATCCGATGGCTAATATTTGAAATAGCCATTCAACAGTGGAAATCTTAAAATAAAAACCCAAACCGGTTAAAACTACAGCAATAACAAATTGAACTTGAATGCTGGCTTCGGTTTTTAAAAGAAACATAGCGCCCTTAAAAGCAAACCCTATACTCTTTAATCTGTTTACAATAAAGGATTTCTTCTGGCCCATTAAAATATGTTTTCTTGTATTATTTGAGAGCCTTTAAAGCTGCAGAATAATCGGGTTCATTAACGGTTTCGCTCACTTGCTCTGTGTGGGTAATAATACCATGTTCATCAATTACAACAACAGATCTGGACAATAAACTTTCCAATGGTCCGGTAATAAAATCTACACCATAGGTTTTGCCAAAACTACCATTTTTGTAATCAGATAAACTCACTACATTGTTCAACCCTTCAGCCCCACAAAAACGGCTGTGCGCAAAAGGTAAGTCTTTAGAAATGCACAATACCTTCGTGTTTTTAAGCTCACTGGCTTCTTTGTTAAACTGTCTAACAGATTGTGCACAGGTACCTGTATCAATACTTGGGAAGATATTGAGCACTAATTGATGCCCCTTGAAATCATTTAAGGTCCTGGTTGATAAGTCTGTAGCGGTTAGCTTAAAATCTGGTGCTTTACTGCCAATTTTTGGGAGGTTTCCAGATGTTTCAATGGTGTTGCCTTTAAGTGTTACTGTTGCCATAATTATAATTTATACTAAACCGTAAAATTACTAATATTTAATAATTTTGATAAATGTCACAGATGGTTTTTTTGAATGAAATTGTTAAAATATTCTTAATCAGATAGACATAAAACATCTTTGATGTTTGATGGGAGACCATTTTAAAAAGCAGAGTGCTGATCCGGAATTCAATTGCTACTTCTTATTGGGTTGACCTTGCTAATAAATTTTATCAATTTTAAGATAATATTTTAAAATCGATTAGGTCTTTTATTTAACTAGTTATTCATAACTTTAAGGATGACAAGATTTACTCAATTATAACTAAATATTTAAGAATATGAACAGTTCAAAACAAGGAAAATGCCCTGTTATGCATGGCGGTAACACCATTACTGAAAAATCGGTAACCGATTGGTGGCCAAACACGCTAAATCTGGACATTTTGCACCAACATGACACCAAGACAAATCCTTTGGAGAAAGATTTCAATTATCGTGAAGAATTAAAAAAATTAGATGTTGAAGCACTTAAGAAGGATTTGCATGATTTAATGACGGATAGCCAAGATTGGTGGCCTGCAGATTGGGGTCACTATGGAGGATTGATGATACGTATGGCTTGGCATGCAGCAGGCTCGTATAGGATTGCTGATGGCCGTGGTGGTGGTGGAACCGGAAACCAACGTTTTGCACCATTGAATTCTTGGCCAGACAATGTAAGTTTGGATAAAGCCAGACGATTGCTTTGGCCTATTAAGAAAAAATATGGGAATAAAGTCAGTTGGGCAGACTTGATTATTTTGGCTGGAAATATTGCCTATGAAAGCATGGGGTTCAAAACCTTTGGTTTTGCCTTTGGAAGAGAGGATATTTGGGGGCCAGAAAAAGACACGTATTGGGGCGCAGAAAAAGAATGGTTAGCACCAAGTGACAATCGTTATGAGGATGTTTCCAAGCCATCTACTATGGAAAATCCTTTGGCAGCTGTGCAAATGGGATTGATTTATGTAAATCCTGAAGGTGTCAACGGTAATCCTGACCCTATGAAAACGGCCGCACAGGTTAGGGAAACATTTAAGCGAATGGCCATGAATGATGAGGAAACGGTTGCTCTAACGGCTGGTGGACACACCGTTGGAAAAACACATGGAAACGGAGATGCCAGTATTTTAGGGCCTGCACCTGAGGCTGCTCCAGTTGAAGAGCAAGGATTTGGATGGTCCAACCCTACAAGAACCGGTAAAGGGCGTGATACGGTAACCAGCGGATTGGAAGGTGCCTGGACAAAACATCCTACAAAATGGGATAATGGCTATTTTGAAATGTTGTTCAATCATGAGTGGGAATCACGTAAAAGTCCTGCAGGAGCTTGGCAATGGGAACCAGTAAGCATCAACAAAGAAGATATGCCCGTTGATGTAGAAGATATGAAAACTCCTCAGAATCCTATTATGACCGATGCTGATATGGCTATGAAAGTTGATCCTACGTATCGAGAAATCTCATTGAAGTTCAAAAATGATTTTGAGGCATTTTCTGATGCTTTTGCCCGTGCTTGGTTTAAATTAACGCATCGTGATATGGGCCCAAAAGATAGATATTATGGGCCTGATGTGCCTCAAGAAGATTTAATCTGGCAAGACCCTATTCCAAAAGGCAAAAAAGATTACAATGTAGAGGCAGTAAAAGCTAAAATAGCGGCTTCAGGACTTTCTATTGCAGACATGGTTTCTACTGCTTGGGACAGTGCCCGTACCTTTAGAGGGTCTGACTACAGAGGAGGTGCCAATGGTGCAAGAATACGTTTGGCACCCCAAAAAGATTGGGAAGGAAATGAGCCAAAACGTTTAGCCCATGTGCTTTCAGTTTTAGAGCCCATTGCAGCTGAATTTGGTATTAGTATTGCTGATACCATTGTTTTGGCAGGTAATGTTGGGTTGGAAAAAGCCATTCAAAATGCGGGTATGAACATAAAAGTACCATTTGCACCTGGACGTGGCGATGCAACAGCCGACATGACCGATGCGGAATCATTTGAACCATTAGAACCTCTGGCAGATGGTTACAGAAATTGGTTGAAGAAAGATTATGTGGTAACCCCAGAGGAATTAATGTTAGACCGTACCCAGTTGATGGGATTAACTGCGCCTGAAATGACTGTTTTGGTAGGCGGTATGCGTGTGATGGGAACCAATCATGGCGGTACAAAACATGGTGTTTTAACGAACAATGAAGGGGCGTTAACCAATGACTTTTTTGTAAATCTAACCGACATGGCCAATTACTGGAAACCTACCCAAAATGGTATTTACGAAATTTGTGACCGTAAAACAGGAAAAGCCAAATGGACCGCGACCAGAATGGATTTGGTTTTTGGATCGAACTCTATTTTAAGGGCCTACGCCGAAGTGTATGCACAAGATGATAACAAAGAAAAGTTTGTTAAGGACTTTGTAAATGCTTGGGTAAAAGTGATGAATGCCGATCGCTTTGATTTAGCATAAATCATTTGGATATATTAAACAAAAAGGGCTTCAACATGTTGAAGCCCTTTTTTATTATCAATGTAACAAAGTATTACTTTCTATTTGTCAATAGAGCCTAAAACCCTTGACATAAATTGGTTTAAGGCCTCTTTTTTAGGCGTACCATCCTTAACCATTTTGTTAACTTCTAAAGCACCATACATATTGGATATCAATTCTCCAATAACATCCAGTTCTTCATCTTTTAACGAAGGTACTTCAGTAAGGTTTTCTAAAGTCTCAATGGTTTCAACAATAAAATCCTCATCGTTGTCCTCTATAAACTGTGTTAAATGTTTAATTACTGGTAACTTCATTTACTAGATCTTTTAAAACATCAAACTTATTGGTTTGCACCTGATTGACAAAAGCTCCATTTTTAAAAGCAGCAAAGGTTGGTAAATTGTCAACCGTAGCCAGCTTTCTGGATTCTGGAAATTGTTCAGCATCAGCAATAACAAATGTGATAGCATCATTCTCTGAAGCCAGTTTTTTTACTTTTGGCTTCATGATTCTGCAGTTGCCACACCAGGTAGCTGAGTATTGAACAACTACGGTGTCATTGTTTGCAATGATATCTTGTAAGTTATCTTGTTCTAATTCTTGAAGCATATTTGTTAATTTAATTGTGCTGATAAATACTCTGCAGTAGAATGTCTATCTGCTTTCATAGCGTTTTTACCGTCTTCCCAGTTTGCAGGGCACACTTCGCCTTTTTCTTGAACATGTGTCAAAGCATCAATGATACGGATGAACTCATTTACATTTCTACCAATTGGCATGTTGTTGATGCCTTCGTGTTGTACAATACCGTTTTCATCAATAATGTAAGTAGCTCTATAGGTTACGTTGTCACCTTCTACAGTATATAAACCGGTTTCTTCATTGTATTGTTCATTGGTGATGTCTAAAATACCTAATGCAGAAGCAAGATTTCTGTTGGAATCAGCTAGGATAGGGTAGGTTACACCTTCAATGCCACCATTGTTTTTTGGAGTATTTAACCAAGCAAAATGGACTTCTGGCGTGTCACAAGAGGCACCAATTACAATTGTGTTTCTTTTGTCAAACTCACCTAAAGCTGCTTGAAAAGCATGCAATTCAGTTGGACAAACAAAGGTAAAATCTTTAGGATACCAAAAAAGGATTACTTTTTTCTTGTTGTTGATAGCTTCTTCTAGAACGTTTACTTTAAAAGTATCGCCCATATCGTTCATTGCGTCAACGTTTAAATTTGGAAATTTTTTTCCTACAAATGCCATGTGTTTTTATTTTTAATTGTTAAAATTTTCTGACGGCAAATATAATATGCATCGTAAAAATTCAACTTGAAAAAAATTTTAAATTCTTATGGCATAATAGAATTTTATTATTGAAAAAAATCAGCTAAAGAAATAGAAATTTATTTGGATGTCAGCTTTCTTATTTTAATGTTGAAATAAGCGAATATCAAGGTCATTATGGGACTGATCAAATTGAAAAAGGCGTACCAAACATATTCACCTGTTCCAACACCCAATGTTTTGGACTGATAGGCACCACCTGTGTTCCAAGGGAACAAAATGGACGTTACGGTTCCAGAATCTTCTAGGGTTCTACTAAGGTTTTCTGGCGCTAAACCACGGTCATTAAAAGCTTTTTGATACATTTTCCCTGGTACTACTATGGCGAGGTATTGATCGCTGGCAGTTCCGTTAAAGAAAATACACGTAAACGTTGTGCTGGCAAACAATCCAAAAGTGGATTTGGCTACTTTTAGCAAGCTATCGCTTATTTTTTGCAAGGCACCAATTTCTTGCATGATGCCACCAAAAAACATGGCGCACAATATCAACCAAATAGTGGATAACATACCGCCCATGCCTCCTGATGAAAATAATTCATTTTCATCCAGTATTTTATTTCCCGAGGGAATATAGACATCGGTAGTCATGGCGTTCATAACGCCTTTATAAGCCGAATCAAAATTAAAGGTGTCACTTCCAGCAATTTTCATCACAATTTCCGGTTGAAAAATAACCGCAAAAATTCCGGCTAAAATCGTTCCTACAAACAAAGCGGTCAATGGCTTTGCTTTTTTAACAATCATGATGATTACAACAAGTGGCACAATAAACAGCAAGGGGTTGACATTAAAGGTGTTTTGTATGCTGCTTACCAATGCCGAATTATCTTGTAAGTCAACACTTTCATGTTGAAATCCCAAAATAAGAAATAGTATCAATGTTATGGTTATGGTGGGAACTGTGGTGTAAGCCATGTATTTAACATGTGTAAAAACATCTGTTCCAGCCATGGCGGGAGCTAGGTTGGTGGTATCGCTTAAAGGTGACATTTTATCACCAAAGTAGGCTCCAGACAATACGGCACCGGCAATCATGCCAGGCGGTAATTCCAAGGCTTTTCCAATGCCCATTAAGGCAATTCCAATAGTGGCTGTTGTAGTCCATGAGCTTCCTGTGGCCAATGAAATGATGCAACAAATAAGCAAGGCAGCTGCTAGAAAGAAGGTAGGGTTTAATATTTTTAATCCGTAAAAAATCATGGTTGGTATAATACCGCTAATCAGCCATGTGCCAGCCAAGGCACCAACCATTAACAATATAAAAATGGCAGAGCCAGTCGATTTTACGTTGTCAACCACAGCCTCAAGCATATCGTTGTAACGTATGTTTTTTGAAAAGCCAATAATGGCAGCAACTACGCCCGCAAAAATCAATGCGAACTGATTGGGGCCGCTAGTGGCTTCATCAGAATAAATATAAACGTTATATGCCAGTAAAATGATTAAAACAATAATTGGGATTAAGGCTTCCCAAAAGCGAAGGGATTTGTTGTCGTGTAAAATAATATCATCAATATCTATGTCTAGATTATCGTTTTTATGTTGCATGCTTTTTATTTTGGATTGTAATGTTACGCTTTTAGATTAAAAATTACAAAGCAAAAACCCAAAAGTTAGCTTTTGGGTTTTATCAATATCAAATTAAAAAAGTTTATGCAGTTAAAATATTAAGTTGCTCCATACATTGTCGCATCATCTTGTAGGTTCTCTCAATATCATCATCCAATCCTATGGAAAAGCGTATCAATCCATCACTCAAACCCATTTCTTTTTGTTCGTCTTCAGGAATTTCACTGGATGTTGATGTTCCAGGCGCACTAAATAAGGTTTTGTAAAACCCAAGGCTTACTGCCAAATAACCAAGATTGTTATTCTGCATAAGTTCCATAAGTTCATTGGCTTTGTCAAGTGAACCTACATCAATGGTAAGCATGCCTCCAAAACCATAATCTGGGTGCATCATGCTTTTAAACAACTCATGGGATGGGTGCGATTTTAGACCAGGATAAACCGTTTTAAGACCATCAGCCTCAAATTTTTCAGCAAGAAATAACGCATTTTTGCTGTGTTGCTTCATTCGGATATGAAGCGTTCTTAAGTTTTTCAATACCGAAGCGGCTCTCAAGCTATCCATGGTGGCGCCCAGCAGCATGCAAGCACCATTGTTAACATTGCGCAAATCATTAATGAATTCCTGTGTGCCACAAACCACACCGCCAACCGTGTCACTGGATCCATTGATGAATTTTGTTAAACTATGAATAACCACGTCAGCACCTAAAATAGCAGGCGAAATGGAAAGCGGTGAAAAGGTATTGTCAATGATCAGTTTAAGGTTGTGTTTTTTAGCAATTTTAGCTAAAGCAGGAATGTCGGCAACCTCCAAAAGCGGATTACTAACCGATTCGCAATAAATTACTTTGGTGTTTTTATTGATAGCTGCCTCAACAGCTTTGGGGTTTGTTATATCGACAAACGAGGTTTTTATATTCATTCTAGGAATGAAATTCTTTAAAAAGGCGTACGTTCCCCCATAAATGGTGCGGCTACTTACAATATGATCACCAGATTGGCAAAGTTGCAATAACACGGGTGTAATGGCTCCCATTCCTGATGCCGTAACATTAGCAGTTTCTGTGCCTTCCATGGCGGCCAAGGCTTCTCCCAAATATAAATTGGAAGGGGAGGAATGCCTGGAATATAAATAACAACCATCGGCATTTCCTTCAAAGGTGTCAAACATGGTTTTTGCTGAGAGAAAGGTGTATGTGGAGGAATCTGATATAGAAGGATTGACACCTCCAAATTCACCAAAATATTGTAAATCCTGTATGTTGTTTGCGGGTTTGAATGACATAAAATTTAGTTTTTTGATTCTATCAAATTTCTTATTTTTTAGATTAAAAAACAATGAATATGGTGTTATTTAGATAATAAAACTATAAATTATTATATTTGGTGATAAATAACAATTTGTTAGTTGATTTAATGAATGATTGATGAAAAATTTTCTGTTATGATATTAGACTCTATTGATAGGCAATTATTGACATATTTACAGCAGGATTGTAAACAGACCAATAAGGAGTTGTCCAATAAACTGCATCTTTCGGTAACGGCGGTTTATGAGCGTATTAAAAAGCTTGAAAAAGAAGGAATAATTGATAAATATGTTGCTTTAGTTAAAAAAGAAAAAGTTGACAAAGCATTTGTTGCATTTTGTCATATTAAACTTATTCAACATGCCCAGGATTACGTGGTGAAATTTGAGAGAGAAGTGGCCACTTTGAGCGAAGTAATGGAATGTTACCATATTAGTGGGGATTATGATTATTTATTAAAAGTTATGGTAACCGATATGGAATCCTTTAGGGAATTCATGGTCAATAAACTGACCAATATTGATCACATTGGCAGTACGCACAGTATGTTTGTAATCAATGAGGTGAAACATACAACGGCCATAAATATTTGATATGAAATCTGTTAATTACAAACTCATAGAATTGTTCATTGTTTTTATTTTGTTGCCAATAAGTTTTGCCATTACATTTTCGGTATGGATAAAACTAGCAATTGGTTTTTTAGGATTTTGGTATATCATTTATGTGCTTTTAAAAATAGAAAGATGCAAATTCAAATTGGCGTCAAATCTAAATTGGAAATCCTTTTGGAAAGAAACCTTTCTAAAGTTTGTTATTATAGTTCTGGTAACAATGGGTTATGTCTATTTTACAGATGCTTCAGCGCTTTTTAGGGTAGTGGCAGACAAACCAACGTTGTGGCTGTTTGTTTTATTTATTTATAGTGTGTTTTCAGTATACCCCCAGGAATTGATTTACAGAACGTTTTTCTTTAAGCGTTATGAAGCATTCTTTACAAAAAAGAGCCAGTTGCAATTTTTGAATGCCGTGGTTTTTTCTCTCGGTCATATTTTCTTTAAGAATACGTTGGTACTTGTGCTTACTTTTTTAGGAGGCTTGTTATTTGCTTATACATACAGCAAAACAAAATCTACGGTTTTGGTGTCAATTGAGCATGCTATTTATGGGTGTTGGCTATTTACGGTAGGAATGGGCGGGATGCTGGGATTTCCTTCTTAAGTTTGGTTTTTGAAACTATTGTCTAAACTTTTTTGTTATTTTTAGCAATAAATAAATGCCTAGTATGAAAAAAGCGAGTTATGTTTTAATTGGAATTATCATTGGGGCTTTGGCAACCTATTTTTTTTGTCCGAGACTCCCCGAGAATTATAATGATAAAATAGTTAAACCAAAGGGGCTTATTACACCAGCTGAAGCCAAGGAATTAAATTATAATTGGACCAAAACAAGGAAAAAAGCGGTTGATTCTGCCGCAGGAAAAGTTGATGATCGTTCTTCCTCATGGTCTTTATCAGATATTGAAAATTATTTAGCATACGCTAAAAACCAATCAGACAGTTTGGGCTATGATATGACTGGAATACGCGTATATTTGGGTGTTTATCCCGGAAATGCACCAAATGGAAAAGCGGATTATACAACTATGTTCATAGTTCCAACGGGTAAGAAATCGGTATCAGAAGCAAGTATTATGGATATCATGTTGCCACCACCAACTAGTGATTTACCAGTAAACCCGTTAAACGATGGTAGTGGAAGTGGTGATGGTTATCCACAATGAATTAATGCAAGATTTTTTACTAAATAACTACAGTTTATTAACCCATTGTTTTGAGGCCATGGCTGCTTTAACAGGGTTGTTTTTATTTAATAGGTATAAATATTCTACAGCAAAATACTTTATTTATTTTTTGGTTTATGTAATTGTTGGTGATTTTACAAACATGTATACTTGGCTAGTGTACCCAGATAAATTGCTGGGCTTTCTCATGGGTACCCTAATAGAAAAAAATTACTGGTGGTCTACATTATTTTGGAGAATAGGGGCTATTATGTTTTTTGCTTTTTATTATCGTAAAGTTATTAAAAATCAATCTTTTAAAAAAGTAATAAAATACACTAGTTACGGATTTTTGAGTTTTTCAGTTGGCTATATACTATTGAATTGGAAAGCTTTTTTCACAAGTTATTTTCCAATCATAAGTATTTTAGGTGCAATTATTGTGTTTTTGTGTACGGTTTTTTATTTTATTGAAATATTGAGAAGTGATGAAATTTTGACTTTTTATAAATCAATAAATTTTTACATAAGTTTTGCCATTTTTATTTGGTGGTTAATTATAACACCTATAGTTTTTTATGATAACTATACGAGTTATGAAGTTTCAGTTTATCAGAGGGACTGGGATTATATTAAATTAAGAAGGTTTATTTATCTCTCTGCCAATATATTTATGTACTCAACTTTTACATTTGCTTTGATATGGTGCAGACCACAGAAAAAATAGCCAGTACGGCATCCGAAAGATATTTACTGATTTACATGATAGCCGTGTTGGTTATAGTCACTTCATTGGTCATTATATTTTTTGTTGTGTTTTTAAAGCGAAAAAATAATTTGTTGATTGATAAAATAAAGCAGCAACAGGCTTTTGAAGAAGAGATAGCACAAGCACAAACTGAGACCCAAGAGCAAACCTTAAAGAACATAGGTTGGGAACTTCATGATAATGTGGGGCAATTATTGGCATTTGCCAGTATGCAGTTGAGTATCTTGAAAATGCAGGTAACTGATGATGTTAAGGAGAAATTTAAGGATACCTCAGAAGCGCTCAAAGAAAGCTTGAAAGAGGTGAGGGCGCTTTCAAAATCGTTAAACAATGAGGTAGTCTTGAATATTGGTTTTGAAAAATCAATTACCAACGAGTTGAATCGACTTAAGAAGTTGAAATTTACTTCGGCAGAGCTTGAAATCATTGGAGAAAAAATGGAGTTTACCAATAGGAAGCATGAGATCATACTGTTCAGGATTATTCAGGAATTTTTGTCCAATTCAGTCAAATATTCCGAAGCCAAAAACCTGCATATCACATTAAACTATCAGCAAGACAAATTGATTATTTCTGCAAAAGATGATGGTAAAGGGTTTAATTTAGAAGAAGTAGAACAGGGTTCGGGATTATTGAACATGAAGAGTAGGGCTGCTTTAATCCATGCTACATCAAAAATTATTTCAAATCCCAATGAAGGTGTGCAGTTAATCATAGAATATCCCTATGAAAAAAATTAAAAGTACTTTAAGAAGAATTTTATTAGCTTAATTTTACCTTTATATGGTGCGTATCGCAAAGGGACATCTATCCAATTACCTCGTTTTACCACGGGTTTTTTATGCGAAAATGTTAAAAAAGTTTGTTTTCCATGATACGCTCCAATACCACTGGAACCAACGCCACCAAAAGGTAATCTAGGGTTTGCAAAGTGAATCAAGGTATCATTTATTGTACCCCCACCAAAAGAAAAATTGGTGATTATTTTTTTTGTAAATGATTTGTTGGTGCTAAAAATATATAGTGATAACGGTTTGTTGTATTGATTAATAATATCTTTAATTTCCGCTTCATTTTGATAACTCAAAACAGGTAAAATAGGACCAAAAATTTCCTCTCTCATCAGGTCACTGTCTAAACTAGGCTCATCAATAACAGTAGGCCCCACGTAAAGATTATCTTTATTGGTTTCGCCACCAATTGAGATGGATTCATTTTTCAACATATTGACCAAACGCTCATAATTTTTTAAGTTTATAATTCGTGCAAAATCATGGGATTCTTCTGGACGCCTTGAATAAGAGACTTCTATCTCTTTGCGAAGCACTTCAATAAAGTGTTGTTTGACAGATTTATGAATAATTATATAATCTGGGGCAATACACGTTTGTCCTGCATTTAAAAATTTACCCCAAACAATGCGTTTGGCAGCCAATTTAATATTGGCAATTTCATCAATGATACAAGGGTTTTTGCCACCAAGTTCCAAGGTTGTAGGTGTAAGGTGTTCGGCAGCAGATTTGGCTACAATTTTACCAACATTTACACTGCCCGTAAAGAAAATGTAGTCCCATTTTTGCTTCAATAATTCCTGTGCTATGGTTGCATCACCTTGTACAACCGCAACATGTTCTTCCTTAAAAACATTCCTGATTATTGTTTCAATTATTTTAGCTGTGTTTGATGCCAGTTCACTCGGTTTTAAAACCACAGTGTTGCCAGCTGCAATAGCACCAATAACCGGTAATAATGATAATTGGTATGGATAGTTCCAAGGAGCAATGACCAAGATTGTTCCATAGGGTTCATAATATATTTTGTCGGTAGAAGGGAAATTCAAAAAAGACGGCCTAATCCGTTTTGGTTTACTCCAAGACTTTAATTTTTTCAAGGTCAAATTGAGCTCAGCAAGTACAATACCCGTTTCGGATAAAACCGATTCAAAAACGGGTTTTTTAAAATCGGCGTACAATGCATCAATGATGGCTTGTTCCTGTTTAATAAGTTCAGATTTTAAACGCAATAACATATTTTTTCTGAAGACTAAAGATTTGGTTTCTCCGGTTAAGAAATAGGCTTTTTGTGTACTGACTAGCTTTGAAATCATAGGTGATGTAAATACTATAAATCTACAAAAAATATCATGAGCAAGCGTCCCAAATTGGGTCTTTTGGTAAGGGAGCTGTGATTTCAATCGGTTCATTTTTTACCGGATGGATAAAGGCGATATGTCTGGCGTGTAAATGAATACTGGCGTCATCATTGCTTCGGTCAAAACCATATTTTAAATCACCTTTAATGGGGCAGCCAATGTTTGATAATTGTGACCTGATTTGATGGTGCCTCCCGGTTTCCAAGGTAACTTCAAGCAAAAAATAGGTTTTCATTTCTTTTAATAGGTTGTAATGAAGAATGGCTTTTTTACTATTGGCAACCTCCTTTTTATATGCGTAGGATTTATTGTTTTTAGGATTCTTTTTTAACCAATCCACCAAGGTGTCTTTACCTTTTTCTGGTCTATTCTTTACAATGGCCCAATATGTTTTGTTAATGTCTTTTGAAACAAATAAAGCGTTTAGCCTTGGTAATACTTTGCTGGTTTTTGCAAAAATAACCAAGCCTGTGGTTGGCCTGTCAAGCCTGTGGACAACACCTAAATACACGTTTCCCGGTTTGTTGTATTTTTCAGCAATATATTCTTTCACAACCTCGCTTAAAGGTTTGTCGCCCGTCTTATCACCTTGAACAATATCGCCTGCACGTTTGTTGACAACTATGATGTGGTTGTCTTCATAGAGAAGCTGAAGATTATCTTTGTTTGATAAAATTTTTGACACTAGTATTGTTCATTATCATTTGGAAAATCACTGCTTTTTACATCGGTTACGTACTGTGAAATAGCATTGGTCATTTCTTCATATAAACTCATGTAACGCCTTAAAAACCTGGGGTTGAACTCATGGGTAATGCCCAACATGTCATGAAGCACCAAAACCTGTCCGTCAACACCATTTCCAGCACCAATACCTATCACGGGAATGCTCACGCTTTCTGCTACCTGTTGTGCCAACTTTGCAGGTATTTTTTCAAGTACAATTCCAAAACACCCTACACGCTCTAACATTTTAGCATCATCAATTAATTTTGCTGCCTCTTCATCTTCTTTTGCCCGGACCGTATAAGTTCCAAATTTATAAATGGATTGTGGTGTTAATCCTAAATGGCCCATCACCGGAATTCCTGCATTTAAAATACGTTTGATGGATTCCTTGATTTCTTTACCGCCTTCCATTTTTACGGCATGTCCACCACTTTCTTTCATGATTCTAATGGCAGAGCGCAAGGCTTCTTTAGGGTCACTTTGATAACTCCCAAAAGGTAAATCCACAACAACAAGAGCTCTTTCAACAGCACGAATCACAGATGACGCATGGTAAATCATTTGATCTAGAGTAATAGGTAAAGTGGTTTCATGGCCAGCCATGACATTACTGGCCGAATCGCCAACTAAAATAACGTCTATACCGGCGCCATCCACAATTTTGGCCATGGAATAATCATAGGCTGTCAACATGGATATTTTTTCACCATTGGCTTTCATATCAACCAAGGTTTTTACGGTAATTCGTTTGTACTCTTTTTTAGCTGTAGACATAGTTTGTTTATTATTTCATGTAAAAGTAATAAATATTATAAAGCCAGAAATAGTGTTAAACTTTTCTTTAACTCAATGCGAAGCGCAAAATAAAGTTTAAATTAGTTTTAAAAGCAAAAAGTATGGCCAGAATTATCACTTATATATGTATTGTTTTGACTTCTGCCTTGTATGCACAAGAAGATGAAAACAAAAACATAAAAGCAACCATAGACACATTTTTTGAAGGGTTCCATAAAGGCGATACTACCTTGATGAAATCTGTCATGATGGATAACATGATACTACAAACAACGTTCACAAATAAAGAAGGTGAAAACATGCTGGTTACTGAAGAGCCTGAGAAACTTATTGAAGCCATAGCAAACAGAACCAGTGACCAAAAATGGGATGAGCGGCTTTTGGATTATAGCATTCAGGTTGATGGAACCATGGCCAATGTGTGGACACCTTATGAGTTTTGGTATAACGACACATTCAGTCACTGTGGTGTGAATTCGTTTCAATTGTTTAATGATGATGGCACATGGAAAATCATTTATTTAATTGATACTAGAAGAAAAGAAGGCTGTGACCCAAAATGATTATTAATTTGGGAATAAATAAAAATCACTAACAATCCGACAAATTGACGCCAACAGCCAAGCCTCCTTGAGAGGTTTCCTTGTATTTGGAGTTCATATCCTTGGCCGTTTCCCACATGGTTGCAATCACTTTGTCAATAGGTACTTTAATGTTTTCGGGATTGGTTTCAAGTGCTAATTCTGCAGCGTTTATCGCTTTGATGGCTCCCATGGAATTGCGTTCTATACAAGGAACTTGAACCAATCCACCAATAGGGTCGCAGGTAAGGCCCAAATGATGTTCCATGGCAATTTCAGCAGCCATTAAAACCTGTTCCGGCGTTCCGCCAAGTAATTCCGTTAAGGCACCAGCTGCCATGGCTGAAGACACACCAATTTCTGCCTGGCAGCCACCCATTGCGGCAGAAATAGTTGCACCTTTCTTAAAAAGACTACCAATCTCTCCAGCAACCAGTAAAAACTTTTTGATATGCTCAAAATTGGCATCATGGTTTTCAATAACCAAATAATACATTAAAACAGCAGGAATAACACCTGCACTTCCATTAGTAGGAGCGGTAACTACACGTCCCAAAGACGCATTGACTTCATTAACGCTAAGTGCAAAACAACTGACCCATTTTAATATCTGTCTGAACTTAACTTCGGTTTGGCGTATGGTTTCAAGCCACTCTTGAGGATTGTTATAAGGTAAATCTCCTTTTAGGTTTTTTAGGATATCATTGGCACGCCGTCTAACATGTAATCCTCCAGGGAGGTTGCCTTCTGTATGGCAGCCAATGTACATGCATTCCAGCATGGTATTCCAAATGCGGTATAGTTCAAAATTGATAGCATCTTCAGTTCGTAGGGATTTTTCGTTTTCCAAAACTACCTCTGAAACAGACATGTTTAGATCACTGCAATATGCCAAAAGTTCTGTTCCTAATTTTATGGGATATGGAAATGTCTTAAAAATTTCTATATTTTTCTTGGCATTTTTACGTTCTTCTTTAACCACAAATCCGCCACCAATGGAATAGAACGTTGATTTTTTGTTTTTTCCATTAACTGTTGCGGTAAACACCAAACCATTGGCATGAAAAGGAAGGAATTTTTTATTAAAAACTAAATCTGAATCTGGGTTGAATTCCAGAGGGGTTTCATTATTGAATACAAGCTTTTTGTTATGTTTAATGGAATCAATTATAGTTTTAATGTCATCTACAGGAATCATTTCAGGGTCAGCACCACTTAAGCCAAGCATGATGGCTAAATCTGTGGCATGTCCTTTCCCTGTTAGTGATAACGAACCATATAAATCCACTTTTATTTTTTCAACTTTATCAAACAGATTGGCCGTTTTCAATTCTTTAATCCACCGTTCGGCAGCGCGCCAAGGGCCTAAAGTATGTGAACTTGAAGGGCCAATGCCAATTTTTAGCATATCAAAAACTGAAATACATTCCATAAAAAACTTTACAAATTTTGACAAATATAGAGATTTATAGTGCAATTAAATTGAAATCAAAGCAAAGCTAAAATCTAAAATTCTCAAAAGATTCTCAATTTAGTTGAGAATTAAATGACATCATGTCAGTATTTTTTTTGTTGGCATAATCATTGACTTTAACTCCATGAATTTGAAAACGAACATTCAACAGAATTTATAAAGTAAACATATTATGAGTAAAATTATTGGAATTGATTTAGGAACAACCAACTCTTGCGTTTCAGTGATGGAAGGTAATGAGCCTGTTGTAATCCCAAACGCAGAAGGTAAGCGAACCACGCCCTCAGTCATTGCTTTTGTAGAAGGAGGCGAAATAAAAGTTGGTGATCCAGCTAAACGTCAGGCAGTTACAAACCCCACAAAAACGGTTTCTTCAATTAAGCGTTTTATGGGGAATAAATATTCAGAATCTAAAAATGAAGCAGAGCGTGTGCCTTACAAAGTGGTGAAAGGTGATAATGATACACCAAGAGTTGATATTGACGGTCGTTTGTATACACCACAAGAATTGTCAGCTATGATTCTTCAAAAAATGAAGAAAACAGCCGAAGATTATTTAGGAACCACCGTAAGTGAAGCGGTTATTACAGTACCTGCTTACTTTAATGATTCACAACGTCAAGCAACTAAAGAGGCCGGAGAAATTGCAGGATTAAAAGTAAGGAGAATTATCAACGAACCTACAGCTGCGGCTTTAGCTTATGGATTGGATAAAAAAGGAAAAGACCAAAAAATAGTGGTATTTGACTTTGGTGGTGGTACACATGATGTATCTATCCTTGAATTAGGTGACGGTGTATTTGAAGTATTATCTACTGATGGTGATACCCACTTAGGTGGTGATGATGTGGATGAAAAAATCATCAATTGGTTAGCCGACGAGTTCAAAGCAGAAGAAGATATGGATTTGCGTAAAGACCCGATGTCTTTACAACGTTTAAAAGAAGCTGCTGAAAAGGCAAAAATTGAATTGTCGTCTTCTACACAAACAGAAATCAACTTACCATATATCACAGCAACTGCCAGTGGGCCAAAACACTTGGTGCGCACGTTGACAAGAGCTAAATTTGAACAGTTGATCGATGATTTGGTTAAACGTACCATTGCACCTTGCGAATCAGCTTTAAAAGCGGCAAAAGTATCCAAAAGCGATATTGATGAAATAATTTTGGTGGGTGGTTCAACACGTATCCCTGCTGTTCAAGCTGCCGTTGAAAAATTCTTTGGAAAAGCACCAAGCAAAGGTGTAAATCCAGATGAAGTGGTTGCCATTGGAGCCGGAATTCAAGGTGGTGTACTAACAGGAGATGTTAAAGATGTATTGCTTTTAGATGTGACACCTTTATCACTTGGTATTGAAACCATGGGTAACGTAATGACCAAGCTTATAGAAGCCAATACAACCATCCCAACCAAAAAATCACAGATATTCTCAACAGCTGCAGACAATCAGCCGTCTGTTGAAATACATGTGTTACAAGGAGAGCGCGCTATGGCCGCAGACAATAAAACCATTGGTCGTTTCCACTTAGATGGTATACCACCAGCAAGACGCGGAACACCTCAAATTGAAGTAACGTTTGACATTGATGCCAATGGTATCATACATGTGACTGCGACTGATAAAGCAACAAATAAAACACAAGATATTCGTATTGAAGCATCTTCAGGTTTGACAGAAGAGGAAATTAAAAAAATGAAAGCTGAAGCTGAAGCCAATGCTGAAGCTGACAAAAAAGCTAAGGAAAAGGCCGAAAAACTAAATGCAGCTGATGCGATGATTTTCCAAACTGAAAGCCAGCTTAAAGAATTTGGTGATAAATTATCTGACGATAAAAAGAAACCGATTGAAGAAGCTTTGGAAGAGCTTAAAAAAGCTTATGAAACAAAAGATGTTGCCGTTATTGAGCCAGCTTTAGAGAAAATTAATGAGGCATGGAAAGTGGCTTCAGAAGAAATGTACAAAGCGCAAGCTGAAGCTCAGCAAGCAGGAGGAGATGCTCAACCAGGACCAGACGCCAGTCAAAATGGTCAAGGAGAATCCAGCGATGTTGAAGACGTAGACTTCGAAGAAGTCAAGTAGCCTGTCCTGAGCGAAGCCGAAGGATAGACTTTGAAAGAAGTGAAATAAATTTTTTAATAACTGTAAAAAGGCGCAATCAGAAATGGTTGCGTTTTTTTATGTGACCACTAAATGTTATGCGCGCATAATATTTGTTATATTTGTTCTTCTTAATAAAATAAACATGACAGGCAAACTATCTGAAATTCTGAATATTAAATATCCCATTATTCAAGCACCTATGTTTTTAGTATCCAATACGGATATGGTGAAAGAAGCCATGAAAGGCGGTATTGCGGGTTGTATTCCTGCATTGAATTATAGGACCTTGGAAGAGTTAAGAGCTGCTCTTAAGGAATTGAAAGCAGCTAAGATAGAAGGTGGGGCTTATGGATTTAATTTGATTGTCAACAAATCAAATGTAAAGTATAAAGGTCAGTTGGATGTCATTTGTGAGGAAGGTTGTGATTTTATCATAACATCTTTAGGAAGTCCAGAAGAAACCATTAAACAGGCACACAAAGCGGGAATCAAAGTGTTTTGTGATGTGGTGGATTTAAAATTTGCTCAAAAAGTAGAGCATTTGGGTGCTGATGCCGTTATAGCTGTTAATAACCAAGCGGGCGGGCACAGAGGTAATATAAGCCCTAAAGAATTAATAACAGAGCTGGTTTCTAATTGTAACATCCCAATCATTTCGGCTGGAGGTGTGGGTTGCAAAGCAGATATTGACAAAATGTTGGGTTATGGAGCTGCAGGCGTATCAGTAGGAAGTCCTTTTATAGCATCTGTTGAAGCCAATGTTACTGACGAATATAAACAAGCCTGTGTAGATTATGGCGCTCAAGATATTGTTGTGACTGAACGAATCTCAGGTACGCCTTGTACTGTTATTAATACTCCCTATGTCCAAAAGATAGGAACCAAAGCCACGTGGTTAGAGAAGGTTTTAAACAAAAACAAAAAACTTAAAAAGTGGGTTAAGATGATTCGGTTTTCAATTGGTATGAATGCCACCAAAAATGCCGCAACCAAAGCGACCTACAAGACGGTTTGGGTGGCTGGCCCAAGTATAGAGCATACAAAAGCGGTACTGCCAACCAAGGCAATCATAAAAAAGTTGGTTAGTTAATTGTCATACGGTTTTTTTATTTCCAAAATACCAAAACAGAAATAATGCTAAAGCAACAAAACCACCAAATATTAGTGCAATTTTAAAAATGATGAATAAGCCTCCTAAAATATTGGTATTGCTAGTTGTAAAATTTGATTGTGTATAACTTTTAGGAATATAAATAAGATAAGCACTACTTTGATCTACTTTTTTAATGTCTTGAATGTACTGTTTATATTCTTCCTTATTTATATGATCTTTTTGTGTTTTTAAATAATAATTAAGATTTATAATTTTATTTGGTTTATCATAATCTACTTCCCATTCGTAATAAAAACCTGGTGAACTTACAAATAGCTTATCATTTTCAATTCCCCAATCCCTGGGTAAGTTAATTTTAATATGATGTTCTCTAATTATAGGGTATAATAGAGATAAATCTGTATTTCTTTCATTTTTATTGGGTACATATAGAGTATTTAATAGACTGTTTGCAATAAAGGTTGCTGAAATATAGTTTTCTTTTTCTGGCATGGGTTGCCAAATGCTATCTAATTTATATTCTTCATATACTTTAAAAATGTTCAAACGCAACTTGTCCTCAAAACGTGGTGGATTTAAAGCCGTTACATTGTAATATGTTTTTGAATAAAAATCCTCATATTCTTTTTTAATGGAGTTAATGCTGTTGAGTTTAAAATAATTACGCATGTTATCGGCTTCACCTTCATGGTATGTGGTAGTAACTTTCAATGTTGCTCCCTTGCCAATTGTATCAATTGTAAATTCTTCAAGAGTTTCAATTTTATTTTCTGAATACGGCTCTATTTCATCAAAAGAATCGTTATCTTTTTTTAGTACTAAACCAAAAGAATAATCAGGAAAATCAGTACTGTCATATTCGCCTCCTTGATTTGTTATTGTTGGGTCATACCAATAAGCACTTCCATTATTTATAACCTTTACAACGCAATGATCAAAAAAAATGGGAGAGGGTAACAAGTCTTTAATAGTTTGCTTTAATGACGTGTTAACAAGCATGGGGTATGCTTCAATATCCATTTTGTTAAGCATGGTGGCCATTAATAAACTTTTGTCTTTACAATCTCCAAAGCGTTGTTTAAAAACCTTATTAGGAGAAAATGGTTTGTAGTTTCCAATGCCAGACTCTAATCCTAAATACCTAATTTCATTTTGAACGAAATCTAAAGTTGATTTTATTTTTTCTCCTTGGGTTTCATATTTAGAGTTAATTTTATCAATTTTTGCTTGTAGTTCTGGATCAATTTCCCCACTTGTTTTAAATACATCCAATCCCCAATTCACTACATCTTCCCAAGATTTAAACTCACTAACAGAAACAGATTCGTAAAGTAATTTCCAAGCGGGCGTGTAGTCTTCATAATCTGTTTTTTTAGTGTCTATATTCATCCAATTGTATCTGTATAGACCATTGTCTCTAGAGATAGTGGGTTCAAGAGACGTGTTAAATGATTTATAGTTTAGTTTGTTTTTGGATAACAACGTAATGTTTATTTTTCCAGTTGATTCTATGTCATTTAAATAGAAATAATTAGAAAAAATATTTTTATGAATAGGATTAAAACCAATAATGGAGTAGGAGTAATCTATAATATCTTCTGTTCTTACGTCAGAAATATTCATTACAGCTGATAAAGAACCATCATATAAGTAGTTTTCGGCATTTAATTCACGCCTCATTACTTGGATGTCAGAAATGTTTAATTTATCAATAACCTGGTTATTTCTTATGATATTTATTTTATGAAATTGCAATTTTTGATAACTAGGATCATAACTGATATTAATGGTTGAAGCCTTTTGAATGCCTACATTATCTATTACTTTGGTTGTAACTCTATGGTAGCTTTTTTGTTCAGGAATGTTAATTTGATTGTCAAGAAGTAAAACATGAGTGCCAGCTGAGACATCATTTTTATTAATTTCAGATTTTGAAAAACTGACTTTGTTTATCCAGGTAGGCTCAAATCCTTTGGTTATTTGGGAATTTGCTTTAAGAAAACAAAACACAATAACTAAACTGGTAATGATTTGTCTCATAAATTGTAAAAATTTTATCTAAGTAAAAATAAATGTTTAAAAAAATACTTACAAATAATATTGTTTTAAATATTTGGAATACTTTTTCATAAAACCTTATAAGCTAATTCATTTAAGGTATATTCATCATGTTTTAGAAATTTTTAAAAAGATTAAATCTGATAATGATTGTAAGTAATTGTACAATTTCAGATCATTTTTATACCTGATTTGATAATAATATAGTTATTTTTATCACCTTAAAATCAATTCTAATCAAACTAAAACTTAACGTATCTTATGAGTACTGATAATTCACCAACCAGATGGGGACAATTCATTCCACTGGCTACTGTTTTCTTTTTTTGGGGATTTGTTGCTGCAAGCAATGATATTCTTATTCCTGTATTTAAAAAAGCATTTGATTTGACCCAAGGAGAAAGCCAATTGGTCTCTTTCGCATTTTATATTGCGTATACAGTTGGTTCGCTTATTTACATGGGCATTTCAATTTTAATTAAAAAGGATATCGTCAATACAATAGGTTATAAAAACGGACTTGTATTAGGGCTTGGAATTTCAGCCTTAGGAACGTTGTTGTTTTATCCAGCGGCAAACACAGGTTCCTTTGCTTTAATGCTTTCTGGACTGTTTATTGTGGCTTTAGGATTTTCGCTTCAGCAAACGGTGGCAAATCCTTTGGCAATAGCACTTGGTCCTGTTGCAACCGGTTCGCAACGTTTAACCATGGCCGGAGGCATCAATAATTTTGGAACAACCATTGGGCCTCTTATTGTGAGTTTTGCCATTTTTGGAACGCCACTTGCAGGTGCCGCTGCAAATATGAGTATTGAAAGTGTAAAGGTTCCTTATCTGGTTCTTGGTTTAGCCTTTTTGCTTGTTGCCGTCTTATTAAAATTTTCATCCTTACCAGATAAACCCAAAATGATTGTAGAGGAGGAGGATAGCACCAAAGAGAAAGCCAGATCATCAGCGCTAAAATATCCACAATTGGTTTTAGGTATGATAGGTATTTTTGTATATGTAGGTGTAGAAGTGTCAACAGCCAGTAATTTACCGGCGTATATGGAACACAATTTAGGTTTCGCTATTTCAGATATAGCACCCTATATTTCGTTGTATTGGGCCAGTTTAATGATTGGTCGTTGGACAGGTGCTGTTGAAGCTTTTACAGGTGATATCAATCTTCGTAAAATATTACGTTTTGTAGCACCCTATCTAGCCTTTGGAGTCTTTTTAGCGGTCAATGCAATTGCAAAACATGATTTAACACCTTTTTATATTTATGCCTTAGTGATTTTGGTTTTGATAGCTGCTGATATTGCCAGTAAAGGAAACCCAGCCCGCATGTTATTGATATTTTCGCTTTTAGGAATTCTGGCTTTAGCCGTTGGAATGTCAAATGACGGCATGGTCAGTGTCTATGCTTTTACTAGTGTTGGGCTGTTTTGTAGTACCTTATGGCCTTGTATTTTCACATTGGCTGTTAGTGGTTTGGGTAATAATACAAGCCAAGGAAGTAGTTTTTTAATTATGATGATTATGGGTGGTGGTATTATCAGTGTGTTGCAAGGCTTGGTGTCCGAAAGTATTGGTATTCATGCCAGTTACATTGTTGGCGTGGTTTGTTTTGCGTATTTAGCTTTTTATGCATGGCGAGTTAAGGGCATTTTAAAAGCACAAGGCATTAGCTTTGATGAGAAAATAGCTGGCGGCCATTAAAAAATAGTTTTGTTTGCAAAAAGAAAATCCTAATGCTTGTCATTGGGATTTTTTATAATTAGCTGTAATTTTTATAAATAGAAAAAAGATTAATTTTTATGACATATTTTAAATTGTTTTTGTTGAGCAGTATGTTGTTTTTTCTTGATCATAATTTATTTGCTCAAGATTGGGCAAATTTGAACAGATTTCAAAAGGCAAATGCAGACATAATGAATTCAAGTATTAAATCAAATAGAGTGGTTTTTATGGGCAATTCAATTACTGAGGGCTGGTTGAAGTATCACCCAGAGTTTTTTGAGGGGAAACCATATATCAACAGAGGTATTAGTGGGCAAACCACACCACAAATGTTGGTACGGTTTAGACAAGATGTTATTGATTTAAATCCATCTGTCGTAGTTATTTTAGCTGGCATAAATGATATAGCCCAAAACACCGGACCAATTTCTTTGGAAATGACTTTTGGTAATATTAAATCAATGGTTGAACTGGCTAAGGCAAATCATATACAAGTCATATTATGCTCGTTACTTCCGGCTAATTCTTTTTCTTGGAGACCAAGTATAATTCCTACTGAAAAGGTCATTGAACTTAACCATTTTTTAAAATCATATGCTTTGGCTAACAATATATTTTACGTGGATTACTTTTCGGCTATGGTAGATGCATCTAATGGTTTAAAAAAAGAATTAGGAATTGATACGGTGCATCCAAACAAAGAAGGGTATTTAGTAATGGAACCTCTTCTGGAAGAGGCTTTAAAACAAGCTTTAAATTAAAAAATGAGTTGCTAAAAATTAGTTGTTTTTATAGTATTCCATTCCTCTTTTAAAATGCCATAGCAGCACGTATTACGTTTAAAACCATCTTTTAAGTATACATTTTTGCGAAGAATGCCTTCTAGAGTTGCACCAATTTTTTCAACTGCTTTTCTGGATCGAATATTACGTTCATCAACTCTAAATTCTACCTTTTCAAAGTTTAAGGTTTCAAATGCATATTCTAACATTAAAAACTTCACCTGTTTATTTAAACCAGTTCCTTGAAATTCCCTGCCAATCCAAGTGGAACCTATTTCCAAAACTTTATAATTCCAGTTCATATTCATATATCGCGAACTGCCTGCATAAGCGTTTTTAGTTTTGTCAAAAATGATGAATGGAATGGTGGTTTTATGGTAATAGCCATCAACGGCTTTTGCAACATAATCCTTTAGTTTTTCAGGGGTTGAAATATCGCTCGGAGAGTATTGAATTAAGTCTTTTTGTGACGCAATAGGAATCAGATGCTTGTAATTGCTCAGATCGAGCAGTGATAGTTTAACGCGTTCATTTTCTAGGGTTGGTGCTTTCATGAGTTGCCAATTGTGTTGATGATGTCTTTATTTACTTCATGTTTTCCTTTAAACGGGATAATCTGTACCGTTTCACCAAATAATTCCAATACCTTTTTCTTTTCATAAGCAATTCGCTCGTCATTTAAATATTCATCATCCGTTCCATAAATCATTGAAACCTTGGTCTTTTCTTTTAAAAAAGCAAAATCATTTGGGGTTAATTCCTTGGGAATTCCGCCTGACATAATAATGAGGCGATAGCATGCTAATTGCCGTTTTGCCACGTAGCGCATAGCAACCGAAACACCTTGTGAGTACCCTAAAACAATTAGTTTGCAATATTTTGGTACTGGTTCAGCTTTAAAAACGGCATCAAAATATCGCATTATATTTTCAGTTTCAGATGTGGTTTTTTCTTTGGTAAGCCAACTAGCACCAACATGTTTAAAATCGGGTTTAATATAATATTTACTGGGAGCTTGTGGGGAGATGATATAGTGCTCTTCCGGGTTCAACGCATCAAAGTATTTTAAGAAATACCGGCTTAAATGCCCCATGCCATGACATACAAACCAAATATATTTTGTGCTGCTGGTTAATGTATTTAATGTTGAATAGGTATTGGTAACTTGAAACGATATTTCTTTTTCAGTTGAATTCATTTTAAGCTTTGGTTTTGTACTTTTACAATCGACTTTAAAAATACATTATTTCTATGCAATTATCTAAGGAAGCTGTTTTAGCTGAAGCAAATTTGGTTTTTAAAGGAACCTTGATGGAAACCTTAAATATTGAAATGATTGATTATGGCAATGACTTTTTGATAGCCAGAATGCCCGTTAATTCAAGAGTTTATCAGCCCGATGGTGTGCTTCATGGTGGTGCCACAGCTGCTTTGGCAGAAAGTGTTGGTAGTTTTGCGTCGCATATTTTTTTAGATACAGAAAAATTTTTTGTTCGAGGTATCGAAATTACGGCCAATCATTTAAAAAGTGTTACTGAAGGGTTTGTTTATGCCAAGGCTACGTTTTTACACAAGGGAAGAACAACCCAATTATTGGACATTAAAGTAACTGATGATCATGGCAATTTGGTTTCCGTTTGCAGATTGTCAACCATTTCATTACCTAAAAATAAATAGATTTGATTACTTCAGACATGTTTTTTGAAACCATTCAAAAACAGCATACTAATCAATTACCTTTTGTGGCTTACAGAAAGCCAAATTCCACAGAAGTTAAAGCGTTATTGCAAACAGATGATACGGTTCATTATATTGATGATTACAGTGAATCAGGTTTTGTATTTGCTCCTTTTGACACTGCCAACAAAAGTATTTTAATACCTTTTGAACAGGCCGATAGTCTAGATATGTCTTATTCAAATCTTGGTATTCAAGCAAGACACAATGAAATTTCATTAGCTGAAAAGAACAAACAAAACCACATCAATCTCGTTGAAAAAGGAATTCAAGCCATAGCAAACCAAACGTTTAAAAAGGTGGTTTTATCAAGAAAAGAAACAGTTGTGCTTACAAAATTTAATGTGGTTCAAACTTTTAAGAAGTTGTTGGATACATATCCACTTGCATTTGTGTACTGTTGGTATCACCCAAAAATAGGACTTTGGTTAGGTGCCACACCAGAAACCTTAATGAAAATAGAAGGTAACCAATTTTCTATGATGTCTTTGGCCGGTACACAGGAATATAACGGGAGTATTAATGTTGCTTGGGAGGACAAGGAAAAAGAAGAACAACAAATAGTAACGGATTTTATCGTCAATGGTTTAAAGCCTTTTGTACAAGATATACAAACATCTGATGTTGAAACGGTTAAAGCTGGTAATTTACTGCACTTAAAAACCATCATTTCAGCCAGGCTCAAACAAGAGGAATTTAATTTTAAAGCGCTTATTCATGCTCTTCATCCAACACCTGCGGTATGTGGATTTCCCAAAAAAGCGGCGAAAGCATTTATAATGAAAAACGAACACTACAACCGGGAATTTTATACAGGATATTTGGGTGAGTTGAACTTAGAAACAAAACGTCATCCCAGAGCTAGCAAGCGAAATATTGAAAATAGAGCCTACGCTATTACCAAAAAAAGCACACAATTGTACGTGAATTTGCGTTGTATGCAGATTAAAGACCACAAAGCCTTGATTTATGTGGGCGGTGGCATTACTAAAATATCCAATGCTGAAAAGGAATGGGAGGAAACCGTCTCAAAATCAAAGGTTATTAAAAGTATTTTGTAATAGGTTTATGTAATCCCTATTTCTTATTTTTGTTACAATAAATACAATCAATGATATACCCAAAAATCCCGCTTGCACAAACGGTTATTCAACTGTGCAAAGCAAAAAACATACAACATATTGTCATCTCTCCAGGAAGTAGGAATGCACCATTAACATTGGGGTTTACCAATGATGATTTTTTTAAGTGCTATAGTATTGTTGATGAGCGTAGTGCTGCTTTTTTTGCATTGGGAATAGCGCAGCAATTAAAACATCCAGTGGCATTGGTGTGCACTTCAGGCAGTGCTTTGCTCAATTATTATCCGGCCATTTCTGAAGCTTTTTATAGCGATATCCCTTTAATCGTGATGTCGGCAGATAGACCCAAGCATTTGATTGATATTGGTGATGGGCAGACCATTAATCAAAAATTTGTGTTTGAAAACCATATTTTGTATTCGGCAAATCTCAAATTGGATTTAAAGGATGAAAAAAACATCCCTGAAAATGAGGAGTTGCCAATTATGAAGAATCTGGAGGATAAATTGGAACGCTTTTTAGGGTTTCAAAAGGATATCCAGTCGCATAATGAATTTGAAATCAATACGGCCATCAATAACGCTTTAATGCAAAGTGGACCCGTACATGTCAATATTCCTTTTGACGAGCCGCTTTATGAAACAGTTGATAAGCTGACTGTTGAGCCTAAAGCATCAGAGGTCGTAATCAAACCCAAGCAAATAGATTCGTACACCTTGCAGGAGTGTTTGGAATATTGGAATTCATATTCAAAAAAAATGATATTGGTAGGGGTTAACGCACCAAACCAAATTGAGCAACGCTGGTTGGATGAAATTGCTAAGGACGACAGTGTTATTGTGTTTACCGAAACAACCTCAAACCTTCATGAAGATAGTTTTTTCCCCAGTATAGATCAAATGATAGCGCCGCTTTCTGAAGACGAACAAAAGCAACTGCAACCCGATGTTCTTTTAACATTTGGAGGTTTGATAGTGTCCAAAAAGATAAAAGCATTATTAAGAAAATTTCAACCTAAACACCATTGGCATATAGACAAAAAAAGAGCCAACGATACATTTTTTTGTTTAAGTATGCATGTTGAAACCACACCTAATCATTTTTTTGAAACAGTACTGCCAAAAATAACCCATTATGTAAAGAGTAACTACAAAGATGATTGGTCACTTGTTAGAAAAAAGCGATTGGAAAAGCATGAAAGCTATCTTAAAGCGATTCCATATTCAGATTTTAAGGTTTTTGATGTGATTTTAAAATCCATTCCTGATAACTCCATTTTGCAAGTTGGTAATAGTTCTGCCATTCGATATACACAATTGTTCAGCATAAACAAGACATTGGAGGTTTTCTGTAACAGAGGCACCAGTGGAATAGATGGCTGTACCAGTACAGCAGTTGGTTGTGCCGCCATAAGCAATAAGCCAACGGTCTTCATTACGGGTGATTTGAGTTTTTTGTACGATAGTAATGGTTTGTGGAATAATTACATTCCAAACAATTTTAGGATTATTGTAATCAATAACCAAGGCGGCGGAATTTTTAGAATTTTGCCAGGACAGAAAAACACGGATAATTTTGATTATTTCTTTGAAACCAAACACAACTTAAATGCAAAACATTTGAGCAATATGTATGGTTTTGAATATGCGAGTGCTAAGACGGAACGACAGCTAAAAAACAAACTGCAAGCGTTTTATTCAGAATCTGAAGAACCAAAGCTGCTAGAGGTTTTCACCCCAAGAACCATAAATGATGAGGTGTTATTATCCTATTTTGAGTATATTAAATAAAAGTTAATTCATTGATTGATAGTCTGTCAATAAAAATAAAATGAGTTATATTTAAGCTTAATTCTTTAATCACTAAATATAAAACAATGAACAAAAGAGAAGAACTTATTGAAAAATATGCTGCAGATTTAAAAGACAAATTTGGAGTCCATGCAGATATGGATTTATTAACAAAAGTAACAATAGGTTGTGGGCCATCAATTTATAATGCTGATTCAGAAACGGTTTCAAGTTCTGATGATTCTGAATTAGCTACCGTAAAAAACAATTTCTTGATTAAAAAATTGGGATTAAATGACGGGCCAGAATTAGATAAAGCCATTGATTCAGTAATGGAAACTTATGGAAAGTCCAACCGAAACAAATACAGAGTTGTTGTTTATTACATGTTAACAAAGCATTTTAAAAAAGAATCTGTTTATTGAACAGTGTTTAAACATAAAATTTAAAGGCGTTACAAATGGTAACGCTTTTTTATTTTCCAAAAACTAATATCACTACCTTTGCAAAATGATACATTTAGGAGAAACCAATACATTAGAGATTATACGTGAAACCCCTCAAGGGTTATACATTGCTGATGAAGAAGGGAATGAGGTGTTATTGCCAAATAGATATGTTCCGGAAAACTTTAAGATTTGGGATAAAATTGATGTATTTGTCTATTTAGACAACGAAGAAAGACCCGTTGCAACTACAGATAAACCCTATGTAGAGCGCAATGATTTTGCGGTTTTACGTTGTAATCAAGTTACTGATTATGGTGCCTTTTTGGATTGGGGATTGGTAAAGGAACTGTTTTGTCCGTTTAAAGAGCAAGCTTTTAAAATGAAACCAGGTGGTTGGTATTTGGTGTATTGCTATTTAGATGAAAAGACCGATAGGTTAGTGGCATCCAGTAAAACCAATCAGTTTTTAGATAATAAAGAACTGACTGTTAAGGAGTTTGATGAGGTAGATTTGATTGTGTCGCATCCTTCTGAAATTGGTATGAACGTGATAGTCAATAAAGTTCATTCCGGGTTGATTTATAAAGATGCTATTTTTAAGGATTTAAGTATTGGTGACAAACTGAAAGGAATTGTCAAAAAAATTCGTCCCGGTAACAAATTGGATATTGCGCTGGGACAAATAGGATACAGAAATATTGAGCCCAATGCAGATCTGATCATGAAAGAGCTTAATGATAATGGCGGCTACCTTAACCTCACAGATAAATCGGACCCCGAAGCGATTAGGGAGCAGCTTCAAATGAGCAAAAAGAACTTCAAGAAAGCCATTGGAACTTTATACAAGCAGAAGTTGATTACTTTAAAGGATGACGGGGTGTATCTTAATTAAATCCTTTTATTCGTACAATTCAATCAATAGCATTCAATTTTAGTATTTTTGCTGTATGATATATCAAGATACCATAGTGGCTTTGGCAACACCATCAGGAGTTGGTGCCATAGCTGTTATAAGATTATCAGGCAAGGATGCCATAACCATTGCTGAAAAACAGTTTAAATCGGTTTCTGGAAAATCTTTATCCAAACAAAAAACACATACCATACATTTAGGTCATATTGTTGATGGAAACAAAACCATTGACGAAGTTTTGGTGTCTGTCTTTAAGAATCCCAATTCCTATACAGGTGAAGATGTTGTTGAGATATCGTGTCATGGCTCCCATTACATTCAACAAGAAATCATTCAGTTGTTTTTAAGAAATGGCTGTAGAATGGCAACGGCGGGGGAATTTACATTAAGGGCATTCTTGAACGGAAAGCTCGATTTAAGCCAAGCAGAAGCGGTGGCCGATTTAATAAACAGTGATAATGAGGCCTCGCACCAAATAGCCATGCAGCAAATGCGTGGTGGGTTTTCTTCTGAAATAGCAAAACTTCGTGAAGAACTCTTAAATTTTGCATCACTTATTGAACTGGAACTTGATTTTGCTGAAGAAGATGTTGAGTTTGCCGATAGAAGCCAATTCAAGGCATTAATAGAACGGATTACCTTTGTTTTAAAGCGATTGATAGATTCCTTTGCTGTTGGTAATGTGATTAAAAACGGCATTCCCGTTGCTATTGTTGGAGAGCCTAATGTTGGTAAATCCACCTTGTTAAATGCCCTGTTGAATGAGGAACGTGCCATTGTTTCAGAAATAGCAGGAACTACCAGGGATACTATTGAAGATGAAATTTCAATAGGCGGGATAGGGTTTCGGTTTATTGATACAGCGGGAATACGAGAAACCAAGGATGTTGTTGAGAGTATTGGTATAAAAAAGACCTTTGAGAAAATTGAACAGGCCCAAGTAATTATTTATTTGTTTGATAGTACCCAATTCCAATCCATGGGGTCTCAATTTAAGGTTGAACTTGAGAAGATTAAAAACAAATACCCACAAAAACCACTTATTATTCTTGCCAATAAGGTCGACCAAATTGACGACAAGCAGATTGAAAAAATGCAAATGGATATTCCGGATATCCAGCTATTGTCAGCTAAAACAGGTTTTGGTGTGGAGGAATTAACCAATACACTCCTCAATTTAATCAATACAGGCGCTTTAAGAAATAATGAAACTATCATTACAAATTCAAGACACTATGACGCTTTGTTAAAAGCTTTTGATGATATTCAAAAGGTGAAATATGGTCTTGAAACAGATTTGTCCGGCGATTTAATGGCCATTGATATTCGACAAGCATTATATCACTTTGGGGAAATCACAGGTGAGATTACCAATGACGATTTGTTAGGAAACATATTTGCAAATTTCTGCATCGGGAAATAGATTTTAATTTTATTTAATTTCATTTATTATTAAATGATTGTAAATCAAATGATTGTTAATAAATTTTAAAATCTTGTTTTCTGTTGACATAACTATTTTCGTACTTTTATTGTGTCTCACGTGTGTCTCAAATATGACGAGACACAAAAAAATGTGTCGCAATGATAAAAGTCCACCTAAGAAAGAAAAAATTAAAAACAGGAAAACTGAGTTTATACATTGAGTATTATAATGGTATCCAGACATTAGCTAATGGAAAAATTAAACACCTTAGAGATTACGAATACCTCCAACTCTATTTAATACAGGTTCCTAATACTGCTGACGAAAAGAAAAAGAATAAAGAACAGCTCGAACTTGCTGAACAAATCCTAGCCATACGGCAAGCAGAAATTTATCAAGGAAAGTTCAAAATCCAAAACAATCATAAAGGCAAAACAACTCTTTTAACCTTTTACGAACAAAAGAAAGAAGAGCGTTACCAAACGAAAGGCAATTATGATAATTGGGATGCTGCACAAAAGCATTTAGAACAGTATTGTCCTGCTCATATTACTTTTAATGATGTTGATGTAGAATTCATTAAGGGATATAGAAAATACCTTGATAACGTTGCAGTTACGAAGAGTCAAAAGAAGCTTTCACAAAATACCAAGCACACCTACTTTAATAAATTCAAGGCTTGTTTGAATGCTGCATTTGATGAAGGTTATTTAAAAGAAAATCTGATGAAGAAGGTTAAAGGATTTTCCATGGGAGAATCTACCAGAGAATATCTTACATCGGAGGAACTACAAAAGTTATCTCAAACTGACTGTTCAATACCTTTGTTAAAACGAGCCTTTCTTTTTTCAGCATTAACTGGGATTAGATGGTCTGACGTTAATAAGCTAAAATGGTCAGAAGTACGTGAGGAAGGTATTGATGATTCCGGGAACCATGTATTTAGAGTTGTATTTCAACAAAAGAAAACCGATGGTGTGGAGTATTTGTACATTTCCCAACAGGCTAGGGAACTTTTGGGTGAAAGAAAAGATCATAAAGAGCGAGTATTTAAAGGGCTTCGTTATAGTGCTCATATGAATCTTCAATTGTTACGTTGGTGCATGTTGGCAGGAATTACTAAACACATTACATTTCATTCCGCTAGACATACAAATGCTGTTTTATTGTTGGAAAATGGTGCGGATATTTACACGGTTTCTAAAAGGTTAGGACATAAAGAAATTAGAACCACAGAGATTTATGCCAAAATAATAGACAAGAAAATGAAAGAGGCAGCTAATTTGATTCCGAAATTGGAATTAGATACGATTGGGTGAATATTGATTTGATAAAAATTTTGGTGTCGATTTTCGAATTTTGCAGTCATTTGCATGATACACAACGGTTTTGAATATCTTGGAAAGTTGCGTATTTGTGTGCATGGGTTTTCCGAAGAAAAAAAAGAAGCTAGCAAATGAGCAACTAACTTTGGTTCAGCTAAATCTATCAATTTATACGGCTTGTTGGTAATAGTAATTCATTTTGTTAACCTTACATATTCCTGAGAAAATCTTGTCGCTTGTTCTGGGTCCTTCTCAATAGTAATATTTTCATCATTTCTAAATTCTGCATTATTAGTCCAATTGTAAGAACCTGTTAAAACAATTTGATTGTCAACTACACAAAATTTGTCATGCATTAATCCACCACGCACACCTCGTTTTATTAAATCATGGGGAACTTTTGAAATATCAATCCCATGTTTTTTGTTAATTCCGTCATCATAAATAGCAACTTTAACATCTATTCCTTGATTATATTTCTCAACTAATTTATCAAATAATAAATCATTCGTGAACCAGGCCATTACAACCCTAATTGATACTTTAGCTTCATTTAGAACATTTAAGATTCTGTTTTGGATATCTTGAAAATGTGCCTCATTAACAACAGGTTTACTTTTGATAATTACTCCTCCTTGCAATATTAATTGTCCGTTTTTCAATAGAACACTAAAACCTTCAGGATTGAGTATTTCATTTAGATTATCAACAGAATCAGCTTTGTTTTCAAGTTCATCAAAAACGTTTTGTAGTAGTTCTCTAAGTTCAGTTGTATTAGATAAACTTTCAATTCTGTTTCTTGTGTATTCTTTTCTTGATGGACGATGACCATTTTTTTTCCCAATATCAGGAAGTCCCATTTCGTCATAGACATCTCTTGCTCCAAACTTATTAAAAAGAGCTATTAATTGAGGTCCACTTCGTCTTGGAAGATTTTCATCTCCATTTATATATGGCACTAATTCATTAATTGTGAATTGAGTTATTTTCATTAGCTATGATTGGTTTTTTTATTGCTAATAACATGATTCTATAAAATTAGCTGCGTGTTTAAGCACCTAAATTGGCAAATACAGCCCAAAAAGAAAATCCTCGAGTATTTTCGCTAGTAGGCTAGAACAAAGCAATTATTTTTACACGGCTTGCCATTAGTACTTTACCCCAATAGGCGGACTTGACAGATGTCCATCAAGTCGCACCGACAGAACCTAACACCGCTTTTCTTTAAAATTCAATTTAGAGCGGTTTGGGGATTTGCTTCTTTATACTCTTAAAGGATTTGGTTGCCTTTGAGCCTTTTCTTTTATTTTCATTGAATTCCCATCACATATCTCCATTAATTCATTTCTCCATTGGATATTGTCAAAGTTAGTTAAATTATCGATTTGAACTCCTTGGAAATATCTTTTTCCCTTATATATAATTCCATAATGTCTTGCATTCCCAATTCGATACAGGCCTACTAATTGAGGTGCTCCTCCACAATATTTATTTTCAATGTCAATTAAAGTATCTGTAAAACAATGAAATAATGCCCGACTTGTTTTTTTACTTTCACTTTCCCAATATTTTTCATATTTGGTTAGAAATTCAGATGATCCAGAACCTACAACAAATAGTTTATCAGAATGTTCCCCAAGTTCAATTGTTTCTCCTGACCACTTATTAGTTGATTTTTCCCATTTTATTTTTTTGCAATAGAAATTGAATTTGTCATATCTACTGCAATGAATTATTTCTAACGAATTTGCTGTTATTCCGTTAACCTCATTAGGATAATTTTTAAATGACTGGATTAACTTATTTATTACCGCTTGTGATTTTTCTTCACAAGTTGCATTTTCTTTAAAGAGCAAACCGTGGTCTGCAATATTGATTATTTGGTTCAAAACTATCGAAGGAAAAAGTACATCTCCGCAATAACCAAAAATGTCTGGTGAGTTGTTACATCCAAACACCTTTTTTCCATAATCAAAATTTACCTTGTTTCCCCAAGATATCCGACTGTCACTCAAGATGTAAATTGAAGATGGCTTTCTAGAATCGACTCCAAGCCAAGATGATAGTAATGTCATTCGTTTTTTTTTGTATTTATGGCAACAATTAAATATAAAAAATTGTCTATATCCCCAATATAGCACTAATATAATAAATCTTACATTTTACTGACTCAAATAATATTTTATATTTCTCAACCACATACTATTCTAATAATTGGTTTTATGCGTTTTCAAATCCAAACTTTTCTAAAAATCTTTTGTCTCAATTGTTAACAACTCTAAAACAACCCGGAAACGTTCCTTTTCTGTTCATTAAGATTGATACCATTTGAGTTCATAAAAAGTCAAAGAAAATAATCAAGTTTTAATGGTCATAAAACTTGATATAAATTGATTTAATCTATTGTCTATTAAATATTTGTGGATAACTATTTGAAATCCTTTCCTCTTTCAACAGCAATGTTCTATACCTTTATTTCCATGATCCCATAAGGGAAAACAAAAGCGCTTTTGTTCATTTTATTAACCTAAAAAACAATAAAAATGGACACTTTATTAATCCTTGAACGATTGGATCGTTTGGAAAAACTACTGATTGGCAGCAAAGAGGTACTGACCTTCGACGAAGCCTGTGACTATACAGGTATATCCAGGAGCTACCTATATAAACTGACAGCCTCGGGAAAGATCCCGCACTCCAAGCCCAACGGCAAGATGCTCTTTTTCGAGAAGAGGAAACTCGTGGACTGGCTGCTCCAGAACAAGCGCAAATCACAACAGGACATTGAGGCCGAGGCCTTGTCCCATGCCATGCGCCATAGAGCACATCGGTAACAATTTCATTTAACCACAATGACACCTTAATCCAATTAAGGCGCTAAAACCATTCTTATGAAACAGACACCATACATACGTGTGGGCACGTCCTATTACAAACGTGTCAAGGCCCCGACCATTGCAGGCCATTTTAACGAGATCCTTGTGCACTGGAACATGGAGACCATCAAACAGGACCATGGCAAGGACCATTTGAGCAAGGTTCCCAAATACGATGGGTTTACCTGTATCCCCAACCATATTGATTTTAAACAGGAATACCTGGGATTCTACAATATCTATTCCCCGTTGGGCAAAATGCCCAAAGAAGGGGGCACATCACTGTCACTTAAGTTTGTCAGGCACATTTTTGGAAAGCAATACGAACTGGGACTGGACTACCTGCAATTACTTTATACCAAACCCATCCAGGTATTGCCGATCCTTTGCTTGGTCTCCATGGAACGCTCCACGGGAAAGAGCACCTTCCTGAAATGGCTCAAGGCGATCTTCGAGAACAACCTGACCTATCTGACCAACGACAGCTTCAGCAGCCAGTTCAATGCAGACTGGGCAAACAAGCTGCTGATCTGTATTGACGAGGTACTGTTCAACAAGGAAGAGCTCACGGAGCGGATCAAGTACCTGAGCACCACCAACATCAACAAACTGGAGGCCAAGGGCAAGGACAAGCGAGAGGTGGAGTTCTTTGGAAAGTTCATCTTGTGCAGCAACAATGAGGATAGCTTTATAAAGATAGATGCCAACGAGACCCGGTTCTGGGTGATAAAAGTGCCCGTCTTGGAAGAGGAGCAGATCAATTTTCTAGAGAAATTAATTGAGGAGGTACCTGCCTTTCTGTATTATCTGTCAAAGCGAAAACTAAATTCAAGGCATCAGACCCGTATGTGGTTTACGCCCCAGCAGATCAGGACCAAGGCCTTGAGAAGGCTGGTGCAGAACAATCGCAACCGGGTCGAAAAGGAACTGGCGAGTATTCTCATGGGGGTCATTGAAAAATTTGATTTGGTCTCTGTGGACTTTTGTCCCATGGACGCCGTAATGGCCCTTAATAAGACCAGGGTGAAAACGGATCTGACACAGCTTAGGCGCATGCTCAAAAGAGATTGGAAACTGGGCAACCAGGGCAACTCAAACAGCTACCGGAAATTCGTCATCTGGTCGGACGGCGACATCAATCTCGTCGATGCCAAAGGGCGCTACTTCACGGTTGAAAAATCTTTTTTGACCCAGAATTTTGATGATTTGATGACAGGTTGAGGAACCCACTGTATTTGTTGGGGCAAGGCCGTCATCATGTGTTCATCATTTTGTCATCAAAAAAAATAATGATGACAAGATAGTACTTATAAAAACCGAGAATGATGAAACGATGACACATTGATGACTGAGAAAACGCACTGTTTATGGGGCTTAACGGATGAAATCATCAAAACATCAAAAAAACACATAAAAACACATTGGCCAATGAAAAGAAAAATAAATTGTGAAACAGCCCGTAATTTTCCAGTGACAGAGGCACTGGAAAAACTGGGGCACTTTCCCAAAAGGGAAACGGAACAAGACGCTTGGTTCCTGAGTCCTTTCAGGTCAGAAACACAAGCCTCTTTGAAGGTGTCCAAGAGAAAGAACCGATGGTATGACCATGGTGAGGGTGTTGGGGGGAACGTGATCGATCTGGTAAGCCGGGTCTTAAAATGTTCGATCGAGGAAACTTTGGAATTCTTGGATGCTGGCATGGCAATCAGACCAATTAAGCAGCGACCAATTTTCAATAAAAAAGAAACAAAAATAGACATTGTAAAAGTCCGGGACATCATGCACCCAGCCTTGGTTGAATATCTGAGCTTACGGTACATTCCGATAACAGTGGCCAAACGGTATTGCAAAGAGGTTTGGTATCAGTATAAGGACAACCGTTTTTTTGCCATTGGACTGGAGAACATTAAGGGAGGCTGGGAACTGCGGAACAAGCTTTTCAAGAACGGTAGCAGCCCTAAATCCTATACCTACCTCCAATATAACAAGAGTCAACTGATCATACTCGAGGGTATGTTTGATCTGCTGTCACTGGCCACTTTAGATGGCACTG
>NZ_BMNR01000002.1:213233-213931 GCF_014646655.1 Yeosuana aromativorans
CCGGTACATTCCGATAACAGTGGCCAAACGGTATTGCAAAGAGGTTTGGTACCAGTATAAGGACAACCGGTTTTTTGCCATTGGACTGGAGAACATTAAGGGAGGCTGGGAACTGCGGAACAAGCTTTTCAAGAACGGTAGCAGCCCTAAATCCTATACCCATATCCAAAACAGCAGCAAGCAATTGACCATATTGGAGGGTATGTTTGATCTGCTGTCACTGGCCACTTTAGATGGCACTGAAATAAAGGCTTCTGATATCATTGTTTTGAATTCCATTGCATTTATAAAGGATATTGAAACGCATATAGGTAAATATGAATCAGTCCATCTCTATTTGGATAATGATAGCGCTGGACAACAAGCAACAAAGTATCTGATGGATAATTACAATCATGTAAAAGACCGAAGCAGCAGCTATAAAAACCATAAAGACCTAAACGATATGATCTGTCATGAACAAAGAAAGCAAATATGATTTTGAAACCCTCAATGAACGGAAACAGATACTAAAGATTCCTGCCGATGCACTTAAGCATTCGGACGCTATGGACCTGGACCTGGAAATGAGTTCTTCGGAAAATAGCATGGTCTTGGGCAGGAATTCGAGATGTGTGGCTGTGGCCACAATCTCGTCTGCTCCCGAAGGTCGCAGAGAAAAAAGAGTGTTTAAGGGGAGAGGGGATCTCGTTAAGTTT
>NZ_BMNR01000002.1:213941-777786 GCF_014646655.1 Yeosuana aromativorans
AGGCTGGACAACAAGCAACAAAGTATCTGATGGATAATTACAATCATGTAAAAGATCGAAGCAGCAGCTATAAAAACCATAAAGACATAAACGATATGATCTGTCATGAACAAAGAAAGCAAATATGATTTTGAAACCCTCAATGAACGGAACCAGGTACTAAAGATTCCTGCCGATGCGCTTAAGCATTCGGACGCCATGGACCTGGATCTGGAAATGAATTCTTCGGAAAAGAGCATGGTCCTGGGCAGGAATTCGAGATGTGTGGCTGTGGCCACAATCTCGTCTGCTCCCGAAGGTCGCAGAGAAAAAAGAGTGTTTAAGGGGAGAGGGGATCTCGTTAAGTTTAGATGTTCCATCTATGAAAAGAAGCTCCTTAAGGTAAAGGCCAAACGGAGCGGTCTCACCCTGAGCGAATACATTCGGCGCAGTCTTTTTGAACAGGAGATCACGGAACGTTTCACGGATGAACATATTCAGCTTTATAAAATGCTCATCAAGTACCATAACAATTTCAAGTCCATTGGGAACATGTTCAAAAAACGGAACCCCAAGCTCATGCAAACAGTCCATGACTTGGCAGATGAAATAAAAGCACATCTAAAGAGATTCCAACAATGATCGGCAAGGGGAAAAGCATATCGCATACCAGAGCTTCCATGTCCTATGGATGGAACCAGGAAAAGGATTCGGAAATCGTTCTCAAGGAATTTCTGCATGGCGACTCACCTGCAGAGATCACCAAAGAGTTCAAGATGCTCCAGGACCAAAACCATAACTGTACAAAAAACACCCTGTCATTTGTGATAAGCCCAACCATAGAAGATGGCAGGCATTTGGATAAAGATGAACTGCATGCCATTACCAAACGCTTTATGCATGAAATGAAACTTGGGGAACGGCAGGCCATAGCCTTTGTGCACCGGGACAAAGAGCATAAGCACATCCATTTGTATGCCAACCGGATCGATTTTAGGGGCGTGGCCTATAAAGACAGTTTTATAGGCAAGCGCAGCCAGCTGGCAGCGGAGAGAACGGCGGAGCATATGGGACTTACCACCGTCAAGCAGATCCAATTTGAAAAGGAATTCAACCTAAGGGAAATCCGGACTGAGATCAAGCGAAGGCATGACCTGACCATGGGACAGTTCAAGCCCAAATCCTTTGGCGCCTATGTAAAGGCGATGGAGGCCAATGGGGTCAAGGTCATTCCAACGATCAACAAACAGAACAAACTGCAGGGCTTTCGGTTTGGGTTCGATGGCCATAACCTGAAAGGGAGCGAGGTGCATCGGAACATGTCCATGGGCAACATCGGAAAGGAGATGTCCATGATCCATGGGAGAAGTATTTTAAGGGACAACAATGTAAGTATCAAACTGGCAGGAAAAACGGTTGACCTAACGCCAAACCTGGCCCTAAAGATCACCAAGTTCATCATTAAAAGGGCCGTCGATAGAGGAATGGGAATAGGATATTAAATTAAACATAACAATCATGACAAAACTTGAGGAACTGACAGCTCTTTTGGTCAATGAGATCAATGACTTTAAGAATGGGGTCGAGAAACTGGACAACATCAATGACCGATTAAAGGACACCAAGATCAAGATGGATGTATCGGTGTATAAATCCATTATCGAGGAACACCAGAAACAAATGGCATCTCACATAAAAGCTATTGAGGGCTTTGAAAGTCGATTTAATAATAAAATTAACAAAGCTAAGATCTATCCTAATTGGGCAATCGTGTTTTTTGTGATTTCTCTGGTGGTAACTATATTGATTGCCACTTTTTTGATATTTAATTTTTTACTTTGATTGAATAAATCGTAGTAATCTAATCAAATATTAATTTTCTTTTAAAACCGTTTTTTTCAAAGAAATAATAATTCCAATTGCTAAAGACAAAGCTATGAAACCCAAAGATACCCACTCAGGAAACTTATAATGGTGCACCAAAATCAATTTAATGCCAACAAAGCATAAAATGGCAACCAGGCTATATTTTAAAAAGCTAAAACGACCCAGCATGTTTGCCAGAAAAAAATACATAGAGCGTAAGCCCAAAATAGCAAAAATATTGGAGCTGAAAACTAAAAAGGGGTCAGAGGTTATGGCCAATATAGCCGGTACACTATCGAGTGCAAATAGGATATCCGTAAACTCAATAACGATTAAAGCAATAAGCAATGGGGTAGCGGCGGTAATATGCCGTAATCGCACAAAGAACTTTTGCCCCTCAATGTGACTTGTTATGGGTATAACTTTTCTTAAATTCCTATAAACAAAAGATTTTTTTGGATTGAATTTTTCTTCCTTTGAAAACAGCATTTTAAAGGCAGTAAATAGTAGGAAAGCGCCAAATATATAGGTGGTGAAACTAAATTTTTTAATCAATACCACACCAAAAAATATCATTAATGCCCTAAAAACAATAGCGCCCAAAATTCCCCAAAACAAAATCCGATGTTGATATTTCTGTGGAATGTTGAACGAACTGAAAATAACCGCAATCACAAAAATATTGTCGATACTTAAAGACAATTCGATCAAATACCCTGTAATATACTTAACTGAGGCATCCGTGGGGGTCAAGACGTCTACATTATCAATGTTTCCACTTCTGTAAAGCCAAAAAACAACACCCGAGAACAAAAAAGACAAAAAGACCCAAACACTTGTCCAGATAGAAGCTTCTTTAACGCTGATTATATGGGGGTTCTTGTTAAAAATCCCTAAATCCAAAGCTAAAAAAACAAGTATTCCCAATAAAAATAATCCCCAAACCAACATAAGAAAAGTACTTTTTAAGAAAACGAAAAGTAAGCAAACAGATTTACATAAAAAAAATGAATGTTCTAATAATAAAGGTATTTAATAAACCACCACTTCTTTAGAAATTTGTAAAATCAAGTTTTTTAAAATCCTATCCTTCCATTAATAATTATTACTCCAAATAGTTCCTGAATTTACGATTTAGGTGTTCTAATCATTCTGTTCAACATGTCCCATGACGCTTTTAAAACGATGTGCAAAACAATCAAATGAACACATATATAATAATTGAAAATAAGGTTATATTTGATTTGTGAAAAATAAAATCAAGATTTTAGGTAGAATTATTTTGACGACCATGTATTGCTTAATCGCAAGCGGTTTTGTCATTGATTTACCAATAAATTATGATTTTAAAGATGATCAGACCTCTGAACAAAACAGATGTTTTTCCTCTGCCTCAACCATTCTTTTTTGCAATATTCCGCAGCAGGAAAGTTTGATCAAAACTCCAGATAGCCTTCCAACTTTAAGCTTTAAAGATTCGTTTTATCCCCCCTTTGGGTTGAACAGGAGGCCCGAACAGTTCTTTAAGTTGGAAATTAAACGGTATGCTTACTTTTCATTACATTTTCCAATACAATACGGGAACACTGATATCATTTTCCCTTTCCATTATTTCTGGTAATTTTTTTTTCATGATGTGTCTTCAATCGAAGTACAATTGATTTGAATCTACCGGCTTTGTATCGTATAGAGCCTTAATTACTTGTTTATAAACTTTAGAAAAAATTTGAAATGGATATAGGAACCACAATTATAGGGGTTGTTCTTGCAGCAATTTGTTTGCTGCCTTTTTTTCTGATATCAAGAGGCAGAAAAAAAAGAGAAGAAAAGACAATAAAATCGCTAATGGATATTGCCAAACAGCAAGATTGTCAAATTAACCAATATGAACTTTGTAACAACTTGATAATAGGAATGGACAAAAACAAAAATGTCTTATTATTTAAGAAAGACTACGATGATATTCCGAGGGAACAGTTAATCTACTTATCAGAAATACAGAGTTGTAAAGTAGTTGAAATTAGTAGAACCATTAAAAACAAGAGTGCTACAATTAAATTAATCGATAGATTGGAACTAATGTTAATTCCTAACAACAAAAGTAAACCGGAAATTAAATTAGAGTTTTTCAATGTCGAAAAAGACTTTCAATTAAATGGGCAGCTTCAATTAATTAATAAATGGTCAAAAGAGATAAAAGATCAGTTGAAAAGTAATTGAATATTAAAAAAACCTGTTGTCCTTAACAGGTTTTTTTATTCTTAATGTATTACCGAAATAATTCTTTAAAATCTCATATGGATATGTAACTATATTTCGATATTGGTGCCTACTTCAAAAACTTTTTCTGCTGGTAATTTAAAATAACGAGTGGCACGTTGTGCATTTCTTGAAAGAATGGCGAAAATAGTTTCCCTCCATACTGGCATTCCCATCTTGCCGTTAACGATAAGTGTCTCCCTTCCCAAAAAGTATGACAACTGTGACGTTTCGATCTTAACGCCCTTATTCTTAATAAGGTCTATAGCTTGGGGTATATTGGTCCTGTCCATAAATCCATAATTTATTTGTGCAGAATAAAAGCCTGCACCAAGATTTGATAAAGTGAGCCTTTTTTCCATTGGGATGCGTGGGGTAGATTTAAATTGTACGGACAGTACAATAATCTGCTCATGAATGACCTTATTATGTTTTAAATTATGTATCAAGGCGGTTGGTACCCTGTCAAAAGTTCTGGTAAAATAAATAGCGGTTCCAGAAACTCTTTGGATGTCTTCTTCATTTATTTTTTTTATAAAGCTGTCAATTGGTTCCATAATTTTGGTAAGCTGGACATTTAAAATCCTTCTTCCTTTGTACCAAGTGGTCATAATGAGGTAAATGGAACCAGCGATGACCAATGGGAACCACCCACCATCCGGTATTTTGTCAATATTTGCAAAAAAGAAGGAAAAATCAATGACCAACAATATTAATGTTATGGCTATGGCTATTGAAAATCTCCAATGCCAGAGTTTCCTCATGGCAATGAATGCCAAAAGGGTTGTAATGACCATGGTAGTTGTAACTGCTACCCCATAGGCTGCTGCCAAATTACCAGAGGATTTGAACAAAAGGACTAAGCTGATGGTCCCTATAAAAAGAATCCAGTTAACCTGTGGCATATATATTTGCCCTTCTTCATTTTCTGATGTATGCGTAACCGTAAGCCTAGGCAAAAAGCCCAGTTGAAGTGCTTGCAGAGTAAGACTGTACGCCCCTGTTATAACCGCTTGGGAGGCTATTACGGATGCTATTGTGGCTATTATGACCAAAGGTATCAGTCCCCAAGAAGGAGCCAAATGGTAGAAAGGGTTCAGTGCCAGTTCAGGACTTCTCAACATTAAAGCCCCTTGGCCAAAATAGTTCATTACCAGACAGGGTAATACAACAGAGAACCACCCCAAACGGATCGGTTTCTTGCCAAAATGGCCTATGTCAGCATACAAAGCCTCTCCTCCCGTGACCACCAAGAAAACCGCTCCTAGAATAAAGATGCCATGAAAATGGTGCAGCTTGAAAAACTCAAAGGCGTAATAAGGATTTATTGCCCAAAGTATTCCAGGAGTCTTTAAAATTGAGTTTACTCCCAATAGGGCTATTGTTATGAACCATAACAGTATCAATGGGCCAAAAACGATCCCTACACCTTTGGTGCCTCTTTTTTGAAATAGAAATAGACCTAACAAAATGACGAGGGTTATCATTATGACATATGGCTCAAAAAGAGGTGTGACAATTTTGAGCCCTTCAACCGCACTTAAAACCGATATGGCCGGGGTTATCATACCGTCACCATAAAGCAAAGCGGCACCAAATAGTCCCATGGCAAGGATAACAAATCGTCTTTTGTTCTTTTTTTTATGGATAACCAACTCCATCAATGCCAAGATACCGCCCTCACCATCATTGTCCGCTCGTAAGATTATAATCAGGTATTTTATGCTTATGACCAAAATCAGTGCCCAAAAGATCAAGGAAAGCGCTCCCATGATGTTTAGTTCGGTTGGATCTACTCCAAACTCTCCAAAAAAGCATTCCCTGACAGCATAAAGTGGGCTGGTGCCAATATCACCAAACACTACTCCTATAGCGGTTAGACTCAATATAAACAATCGTTTTGAAGACCTGTTTTTTTTCTGTTCCATAATTGATTGGTTCTGGTTTATCTTTTAAATAATTTGATAATTATTTGGTTTTAATTTTTTTGGATGTCTTTCTTTAGATTCCATAATTTTGATTCGAGCCTGTAAAGCACAGATATTATATTGGATTTGTCCTTTATGTCGATTTGTACAGCCTTATAAAACGCAATAAGGCCTTCAACGTGAATTACTGCATTGTCCACATTTCTAATTAGCTCTTTGTTGCTAGTCGAACTTAAAATTTTGTCTATTGACTCATCAATATCTTCATCAGGGCAAATCACTTTTTTAATATTCTCATTTTGAAGAGTTGTTTTTTGATGCTTAAAGTCGTTGGCATCAAAACAAATCCGTATGATAGCGTTAACAATGTCATTATTTACCATTAAAGTTTTTTTTGAGTCTTTCATAAACAATTTTATTTAATTCAATCACTATTATTGATGAATTTGACATCAAGCTGAAGAATAAAAAAACTGGGCATGGGTCAAACAATAATAAAGCTCATATTGACACTGTTAAGGTTTTTGTTACAGTAAACAAACATCCGATAATATTCAATCTGCAAAGTTAAAGCCAATGGGGTGTTTAGAATATAAAGGTTATGTTTCGACCTATAAAGATTTTATAAAGAAAGTGAAGTGTGATTTTAATTGCAAAGATGCATTGCTTAACTTGAATGGGAATCTGTATGATTATGCTTGTTTAATATAATTTATGGGAGAATCGATTTTACATCAACCAGGATTACAGTAAATAAATGCATACAATCACTTGGGACCATTGTTTTTTCTGCTCAACACATCTTTAATTGAGGCATAGACCAGAAGTATGATTATCCCTGTAAGAATTATGATGCCAAAAAGATGCATAGTATAACAGTTGTGTTATTGGGTTTTTCATGTTAAAGTTAAGTCAATTACCATAAACATAAGATAAAAGAAATATGATGAACGTAAAAATTAAATAAAGATTATTGAAATCTGTAACCAACGCCGCTTTCTGTAATAATATAATTGGGATTGTTTGGATTGTCTTCAATCTTTTTTCTTAATGTTCCTACAAAAACCCTTAAATATTGGGTTTCTGTTTGATACCCATAGCCCCATATTTCTTTTAAGATGTATTGATGCGTTAACACTTTACCCTCATTTTTAGCAAATAATGCCAATAAATTATATTCTGTTGAAGTGAGCTTAATAACTTGATTAAGTTTTTTTACGGTCCTGGCGACCAAATCTATTTCAAGATCGTCACAGACAATTACAGCATTAGATTCAATATTCTGACTTCTTCTTATAGCTGAACGCAGTCGTGCCAGCAATTCTCCCGTTCTAAACGGTTTGGTCAAATAATCTGTTGCCCCATTATCAAGAGCTTTTATAATGTCAGCTTCATTATCCTGCACAGACAATATGATAATTGGCTTATTGTACCATTCACGTAATCCCTTTAGAACGTCATGACCATTTCTATCGGGAAGGCCAATATCCAACAATATGGCATCTGGCAAATAGCTTGCCGACAAGGCAACCCCTTCTTTTGCGTTGGAAGCCTGTACGACTCTATAATCATTACTTTCCAGGTTGATCTGTAGCAATTTTCTAATTTGGGGCTCGTCATCTATGATCAGTATCTGCGCTTTATTCATTGTCAGTGGCTTTTATGGAAGATGTCTCAACAGGGATTGTTATCCTGAATTGTGCTCCCTTGGGTTTTAGGTTCTTTAATTCAATAGAACCATTCAATACCTCAGTGAACCCTTTCACAATCGATAGGCCTAGTCCAGTGCCTCCCGTTGTGGCATTGTTCAGTTTGTAGAATTTGTAGAATAAACGCTCTTTTTCTTTTTCAGGAAACCCAAGACCTGTATCGGATACCTTTAAGACCAAATGGTTGGACGCTGTAGTTGCCACAATAGTTATGACTGTTGCTGGCGGTGTATGCTGTATGGCATTGTGCAAGAGGTTATGGAGCATGGTCTCTATTAGGCCTCCGTCCGTTTTCATTAATGGCAGTTCTTCGTCCGGGGAGAAGCTTATGATATGTCCCGTTGGGTTCTTTACATACTCTTTAATACAGTTGAAGACAAGTTCGTTGATGTCAAACCAATCATAGGTTATCTTGATTGTACCTGCCTCTAAACGGCTCATGCTCAATAGATTTTCAACTTGACGGTTCAAACGGTTTGATGCTACCTCTATTTCCTTATAAAGCTCTGACTTGTTTTCTTTTGATAGTTTGGTTTCATTATCTGTAATGGTATCTATGGCACCAATAATTGCGGCTATGGGTGTTCTCAATTCGTGGGACAATGAATTTAAAATAGTATTGTAAAGCTGTATGGTTTTATTGCTTTCCAATTCATTTTGTTTTTTGCGTTCATACTGCCTTATCTTAAAAGTTAGAACGGCATTGATAATGGCTACCACAAAATACATGCTAAACATAAGAACATCCTCTGCCGTGTCTATATGAAGTGTGAATGTAGGTGGGATAAAAAAGAAATTTAATATGATGGCACTTAAAAGTGCAGCTATTAGTACAGGCAGAATATCAAATAATATAGCTGATATAGATACGACCAAAAGCAACACCAATGCCACCACTCGATATCCAATGAACTCTTTGAAAGAGTATGATATCAATGATGCCAAAACAATCAATAAAACACTTATAAGGTATTGCTTGGCAATGCTAATGCTTCTTCTTGTTAAAACTCCCAATTTGATTTTTTTGTAAAATTAATGAAAGCTTTATAAAGATTTTATATAAAACATATGGTATAAGGAAATGTGTTACGGAGGACAATAAACGAATAAAAGATAATGATATATCACTTTCTTAATACATCTGCTTCAATATAGCATTTACATCATCCAAAAACTCACCTTCATCAAACGGCAATAGTTTATTTGCCAATTCCAACGTTTTTCTAATATCAATACCATTATCATCTGTTACGTTAGAGGAATCAATATGACTTGCCATGATACAAACGTTTATCAAGGATTCAATGGTTATAAATAAATCCAGGTAACCATCGAACTGTAAAAATGAGGCTCTAAATTTATCCTTCTGTACATTTGAGGGGTTCAAGGTTACTAATCGACACTTTGCTGATTTTATTAATTTATTGAGCTCTTTCTTTTTTGCACTCATAGCCAATGAAGTTTTAGTGTTAACTTTTTTTATCTTCTCCTTCGGAAATAATTTCGGTGATCTTGTCCAAGCAGAACATTTGGTCATGTGGCAAGAGGTCGATGACCATTTCCAATACCTTGGTCACACTGTTTATCGGGGTTTTATTGCTATGCTTGGGATAAACGAAAGTGCCATTCCCATCAAGTGCAAAATAACACACTTCCAAGAGTGCGGAAATACTGCTGGTGATGTCTTCATTATCAAAAACCTCGAACCCGATGGTCTTTCTGGTCCTGTTACCATAGGGTTCCATGCTTACTCCAGGGAAGTTTTTAATGTGTCTTTTTATTGTCTTTAATCTGTTTTTATGTTTATTTTTTTCTTTCATCAGCTATTGTTTCTGGTTCTAAAGCTAAATCCCTAATGACATCCAATAGCTCCATTTCGTTATGGGGTATCATATCCAAGATGTATCCCAAAACTTCCCTAATATTATGTTCCGGTTCAGGGATAGAGCGGGTTGGAAAGTATTCTACTTCCATGGCAAGTATACAGACCTTCAACAGATTTGAAATCATAAATGAAAGATCCAAATAGCCTTCGGCAACTAATCCAATCGTATAATATCCTTCTTTATAGGGATATGGTTTTAAAGCCGAAAAATCCTTTTTTGATAGCGATTTAATGAATTTAAATATCTCTTTGTCATTTGTGGAATTAGATTCAGTATTAGAGGTACTTATTTCCCTTGGTTGAACTGATGGCATTTTGCAAGCCTCTATTTTAGCTTTAGATAAAGCGGTAATAATAGATGCAATCTCATTAGCCTTCTCTAATATTTTATGGATTTGTTCCAAATTAATATGGTAGTTGTTATCATAGCGGGTAGTTATATACGCATCATCCAAAATTTTTAAAAGACTTTGCTCCTCCTCTACTTCACTGCTAAAAAGATTACTAAGTACTGGTGAAAATGCTGTTATATACATTTGAAGCTCCTTTATGCTATGGCTTTTGCGTTCCTTGCCCATAATAAGAAGAGCTGCATACCGAAACCACAGTTCAATATATTGGTGCAACATGTACGCCGCATGGGACAGATTGTTTTTTTCGATAAAAAATGTAGCGCCGTCTAAAAATGCCTCAATTTTATCATGTTCCTTTTCAAAAGCGGATTGTATGTTGGCAATTGTTTTTTCGGATATCTGGTATTCATAAAAACTGTCCAATTCTACATCTTGATTATGGTAAATGACGTTATCCCAGGTACAACCATTTACAAAAAACAAATTGCCTGTATTTAATTGTTGCTGTGCATATTCACAGGAAAATATCCGATATAGAAAATCAGTTTCGTTCTGAAATATTTTAGCGACCATTGACGATAACTCTTTGGTTAATGAAGTACAATTATCTTCTAAAATAACAATCAAAAGGGATTTGCTGTAATCTTCAAATTCAATGTTTGACTTGTAAATGTACTTTACCTCAAGAAGAGCCAGGAGCCTATTTATGACCTGTTCCCCATTTGTACTAGCCTTTTGAATCATCATTTTGATAGTTTAAGGTTATAAAAGTTTATATAATCAGATATTTATTTCTTATAATAAGAACTAATGTACATATATTATGATAAAATAACAAATTTAAGTTTAGAATATCGGAATAATTTATCTTAAAGATTAAATTTATGTACACAAAACAGGACAAAAACATGACTGAATTAGGACTTTATTTTGCTAAAAAATCTATTAATAGATCAGATGTTTCTCGAAAAACAGGTATTAGTAAAACACGATTAAGTGAACTTTCAAATAATTCTAAAACACAATTAAAAGTAAATGAACTTTACTTGATTGCTCTTGCTGTTGATGAAGACCCGGGTGAATTGTTAAAGGAAGTGTGTAAGAAACTTGAACTGCCGAAAGAGTAATAACCAAAATAAATGATTTTGAGCTAAATAAAATCACTATATAGCTCATAAAAATGTTATATTTGAGCTATAAAACTCTAAAATATAGCTCATGGAACGTAAGATTTGGAATTGGCAATCCAAAGAATGGCCAAACTTCTCCTATAATGAAAATGAATTAAAAGCACTGGAAATACAATTCTCTAAAAACAGTGGCACGGTTTCGGGCGCTTTTAAGCATGTTGGTGATAATGAAAAAGAGCATCTTATTATTGAGATGCTTTCTAGTGAAGCTTTAAAAACATCAGAAATAGAGGGAGAGTATTTAGATAGAGATAGCATCCAGTCTTCCATTAAAAAAAATCTGGGATTACATGTTGATAACAGAAAGATAGCTCCGGCAGAGTATGGCATTTCTGAAATGATGGTCGATTTATATCGCAATTATCAAAAACCCTTAACGCATGAACAATTGTTTGATTGGCACAAGATGCTAACCAATGGTAGACGTGACTTAACTGATGTTGGTAAATATCGAACACATGAAGACGCCATGCAGGTAGTTTCTGGACGGTTAGATAAACCTTCCGTTCATTTTGAAGCACCTCCATCTCGTGCCATGCAAAATGAAATGGAACAATTTATAACTTGGTTTAATAGTTGTCATTTACAAGAGACTACATTATTGCCCATGGCAAAAGCAGGTATCACGCATCTTTATTTTGTAAGCATACATCCCTTTGAAGATGGCAATGGACGGATTTCTCGTGCATTGGCTGAAAAGTCCATATCGCTTAGTATTGGTCAAGCTGCCTTAATTTCTTTATCTAAAACCATTGAAGCCAATAAAAAGTCCTATTACGATGCTTTGGAGAAAAATAATAAAACCTGTGATATTACTGACTGGTTGAGCTATTTTGGAAGAACCATTTTAAATGCACAAGAAGAAACCATTTCGCTAATTGATTTTATAATAGAGAAAGCAAAGTTTTTAGATCGTTACGCAAACCAAATAAATGAGCGACAATTAAAAGTTGTAAATAGATTATTCGCAGCGGGACCCCAAGGTTTTGTAGGAGGTTTAAGTGCTGAAAACTACATAAGAATTGCAAAGACATCAGCATCAACAGCCACCCGTGACTTAAAGGATTTGGTAGATAAGAAAGCGCTAATGAAAACAGGTGCATTGAAAGGAACTCGATATTGGTTGAATATTGGTTGACAAAATGTCTCTTTTGGGTAAAAAACAATTGTGCCTGAACGTCTATCTGTCAAATATTTTTGGAAGATTTTTCTTATTTAAAAATAAAAGAATATATTTAAAATCAATTGATTTTAATGAAAGTATAGGTTTCAAATTGATTCATATGGAAGTACACATAAAAAAGCCCCGAAGATAGTCGAGGCGCTAAATGTTTTCACAACGGAATAATCCTTATTGTGAATTGCTTTCAGTGATACAAATATAATAAAATAACTTAAAGTTGAAATACGGGTTTCCGTAAATATCTTTTGGCAGTTGTTTGTAATTTTTGATTTTTAAATTATTTAATAAATAAAGGAAATGAAACGAATTTTAGGACTGGATTTGGGAACAACCAGTATTGGTTTTGCATATATTAAAGAGGGTGAAAATGAAAAAGAACTCTCATCTATTGAAAAGATTGGTGTTCGGGTTAATCCATTAACTACAGATGAACAGACCAATTTTGAAAAAGGGAAACCATTAACCACCAATGCAGATAGAACATTAAAACGCGGAGCAAGACGCAATCTTGACCGTTACAAACAGCGCAGAGAAAACTTGATTGAGGTTTTAAAAAAATCTAATTTAATTTCTGATGATATTATTTTAACGGAAAATGGAAAAAACACAACTTTTGAAACATGGCATTTGCGAACAAAAGCTGTGAACGAAAAAATAGAAAAACACGAATTGACTCGTGTACTTTTGGCGATTAATAAAAAACGAGGTTACAAGAGCAGCCGAAAAACAAAAAACGAGGAAGATGGACAAGCTGTTGATGGAATGGGAATTGCAAAGCGTTTGTATGAAGAAAACATAACGCCCGGTCAATTGGCTTTTCAGTTTTTGCAAAAAGGAAAAACAATGCTTCCTGATTTTTACCGTTCCGATTTACAAGCTGAATTTGATACGGTTTGGAACTTTCAAAAGCAATTTTATTCTGAAATTTTTACTGATGAATTTTACAAAGAATTGCAAGGCAAAGGACAGCGGGCAACTTCTGCCTTGTTTTGGATAACGTGCAAATTCAATGTTGCCGAAATAAAAGATTTGGAAGATAGCCTAAAAACTGAAAAAACAATTAAATTCAACAAAAGGCAGCAAAAGAAATTACAAGCTTATAAATGGAGAAGTGATGCTATTTCTAAGCAACTGCCAAAGGAAGAAGTCGCTTTTGTATTAACTGAAATCAACAACGATTTAAATAAATCAAGTGGTTATCTCGGAGCTATTTCCGACAGAAGCAAGGAACTCTATTTCAACAAAGAAACCGTTGGGCAATATCTATACAAGCAATTACAACAAAATTCACATACACGCTTAAAAAACCAAGTGTTTTACCGTCAGGATTATTTGGACGAGTTTGAAGCGATATGGGAAACGCAAGCCAGATTTCATTCTGAATTGACGGAAGAACTGAAAGAAGAAATCCGGGATATTGTTATTTTCTACCAACGAAAACTAAAGTCACAAAAAGGACTCATCAGTTTTTGCGAGTTTGAAAGCGAAGAAAAACTTATTGACGGCAAAAAGAAAACCATAGGTCGTAGAGTTGCGCCAAAATCTTCGCCTTTGTTTCAGGAGTTTAAGATTTGGCAGAACCTGAACAATGTTTTGGTACGAAAAAAAGGAAGCCGAAAACGAATCGTTAAAAACAATAGCCAAACCACACTTTTTGAAGGCGAAGAAGAGATTTTTGAATTTGACCTTGAAACCAAAGAACTCCTTTTTGAAGAACTCAATCTAAAAGGCAAACTAAAGGCCAATGACATCATAAAACTGCTCGGTCATAAACCCACAGAATGGGAAATCAACTATTCGCAGTTGGAAGGCAACCATACCAATAAAGCCTTATATGAAGCCTATTTTAAAATTTTGGAAATAGAAGGCTATGATGTAAAAGACTTGCTGAAAGCAAAATCCACTAAAGATGAAGTAGAATTGGACGACTTGAACGTTCCCGCTTCAGAAATCAAAGAGATGGTAAAACAGATTTTCGAGACTTTGGAAATCAATATCGAAATATTGGATTTTGATGCGGATTTGGATGGAAAAGCCTTTGAAAAACAAGCCGCTTATCAACTGTGGCATTTGTTGTATTCTGTTGAAGACGACAGCAAAAAATTCAATGAAGATGATATCTTAATCTATGGAAACGACAACATTGGTCTAAAAAAACAGTTGTGTACCAAATTTGGTTTCAAGCCCGAACACTCTAAGGTTTTGGTAAATGTTGCTTTTCAAGATGACTACGGAAATCTTTCCACTAAAGCAATACGCAAAATTTACCCGTTCATTAAAGAACATAAATATTCTGATGCCAGCGAATTGGCGGGTTATCGTCATTCCAAACATTCACTTTCCAAAGATGAACTCAAATACCGGGATTTAAAACCCCACTTGGCATTGCTCAAAAAGAACAGTTTGCGCAATCCGGTGGTGGAGAAAATCCTGAACCAAATGGTGAATGTGGTAAACACGCTCATTGATACCGAAAGAACAAAAGACCCGAACTTCAAATTTGATGAAATCCGCATTGAACTTGCTCGTGAGTTAAAGAAAAATGCCAAAGAACGTGCTGAAATGACCACCAATATCAACACAGCCAAAACACGGCACGAGAAAATCGTAAAACTCTTGCAAAACGAATATGGCGTTGCCAATCCAACCAGAAACGACATTATTCGCTATAAACTTTACGAAGAACTGAAAAACAACGGTTACAAAGATTTATATACGAACAAGTATATCCCGAGAGGAAAATTGTTTACCAAAGAAATTGATATTGAGCATATCATTCCGCAATCCAAAGCCTTTGATGACAGTTTTTCCAATAAAACAATTTGTTACAGAGAGGAAAATTTAAAAAAGGGCAATAGAACTGCCATAGATTATATTGAAAGCGAATATGGAAGCGAAAAACTTGAAGAATACTTAAACAGAATTACTGTGCTGAACAAAAGTTGGGGTAAAGACAAACAAGAAGAAGGTATCAGCAAAGCCAAATTCCAAAAGTTGCAAAAACGGGAAAGCGAAATAGGTGAAGGTTTTGCCGAAAGAGATTTGCGGGATAGTCAGTACATTGCCAAAAAAGCAAAAAGTATGTTGTTTGAAATTACACCTTCGGTTGTTTCCACTTCTGGAAGTATTACGGACCGTTTGCGTGAAGATTGGGATTTAATCAACGTTATGAAAGAACTCAATTTGCCTAAATACAGGATGTTGGGGCTTACAGAAATACAAGAACGTAAGTTTGGCAAGCAAGTAGAAGTAATTACCGATTGGACTAAACGAAACGACCATCGTCACCACGCTATGGATGCGCTTACGGTCGCTTTTACCAAACATAATCACATTCAATACCTAAACTATTTGAATGCCAGAAAGGACGAAAACCACAAACTGCACGGAAACATAATTGCCATTGAAAAAAAAGAAACCGAATTGGTGGAAAATAGTAATGGCAGTAAAAAAAGATTGTTTAAAAAACCATTGCCAAATTTCCGCCAAATAGCCAAAGAGCATTTGGAAAACGTATTTGTTTCGCATAAAGCGAAAAATAAAGTAGTTACCAAAAACAAGAACAAAACCAAATGGGGAAAAGGGGAAAAGGTTAAAGTTGAACTCACGCCAAGGGGACAGCTGCACAAAGAAACCGTTTACGGAAAGTATCACTATTACACCAGTAAAGAAGAAAAAGTGGGGACAAAATTCGATAAGGAAATCATTCAAAAAGTAGCCAATCCGCTTTATAAGAAATTGTTGTTACAACGATTGGAAGAAAACAACAATGACCCGAAAAAAGCTTTTGGAGGGAAAAATATCTTGACTAAAAACCCTATATATCTGAATGAAAGTAAAACAGAAGTTTTGCCTGAAAAAGTAAAATTGGTTTGGTTGGAAGAGGATTTTTCCATCCGAAAGGATGTTACACCCGAAAATTTCAAAGATTTAAAAACAATTGAAAAAATATTGGACGAGGGCGTAAAAAGGATTTTGAAAAAACGTTTAAAAGACTTTGGTAACGACCCTAAAAAAGCCTTCTCCGATTTAGATAAAAACCCCATTTGGCTCAACGAAGAAAATGGAATTTCCATTAAGCGAGTTACCATTTCGGGAGTGAAAAATGCCGAACCTTTGCATTACAAAAAAGACCATCTCGGTAATTTTATTTTTGATAATGAAAGACACAAAATCCCTGTGGATTATGTAAGTACAGGGAATAACCACCACGTAGCAATTTATAGAGATGAAAAAGGAAACCTACAAGAAAATGTAGTTTCATTCTATGAAGCAGTAGAACGCATAAATCAAGAATTGCCAATTATAGACAAAACTTTTAATAAACATTTAGGGTGGGAATTTTTGTTTTCCATGAAGCAAAACGAATATTTCATATTCCCAAATGAGGAGGTAGGATTTGATATTAAGGATATTGATTTACTTGATCCGAAAAATAAAAAGCAAATAAGCCCAAATTTGTTTCGGGTGCAAAAGTTCACAATTAAGGATTATTTCTTTCGACATCATTTAGAAACTGATGTCGAAAATAATTCGAATACAAAAAATGTTGCTTGGAAGCGTGAAGGTTTGTCTGGGATTAATGGAATTTTAAAAGTTCGCCTTAACCACCTTGGTGATATTGTAAGTGTTGGGGAATATTAAAAAGAGGACAATATGATAAAACGCACTCTTTTCTTTGGTAGTCCAGCCTATTTAAGTACTCGAAATGAGCAACTCGTAGTTAATTTTCCGGAGGAAGATAAAGGAGAAAAAACCATTGCTATTGAAGATTTGGGTTATGTGGTGTTGGAAGACCCCCAGATTACCATTACCAATGGCTTGTTGATGAAACTGGTGCAAAACAAAACAGCGGTGATTACCTGCGATAGACAACATTTGCCCAACGGGTTTTTGCAACCACTGGTAGGGCATAGCGAACAGAGTGAACGCATACGCCATCAACTTAATGCCAGTGTGCCTTTAAAAAAGCAATTGTGGCAACAAACAGTAACGGCCAAAATAGACAATCAGGCCACCCATTTTTTACAAAGAGGTAAAAATGCCTTGCGTTTAAAACGATATGCCAAAGACGTGAAAAGTGGCGATTTTAATAATGAAGAAGCTTTGGCAGCAGCGTATTATTTCCAGCATTTATTTAAAGAACAAGTACCAGAATTCAGTCGTAACCAAAAAGGTATACCACCTAACAACTTGTTAAATTACGGCTATGCCATTTTGCGTGCTGTTGCAGCCAGGGCATTGGTAAGCAGTGGGCTGTTGCCATCTGTTGGGATTTTCCATAGCAATAAATACAATGCCTTTTGTTTGGCCGATGATGTGATGGAACCTTACAGGCCTTTTGTAGATGCCGTAGTGTATGATATGGTAGAAGATAACTTGGGATCTGTCGAAGAAATGACCACCAACCTAAAGTCTGTATTGTTGACCATTCCGGCAATGGATGTATTATTGGATGATAAGCTAAGTCCGCTCATGAACGCAATGAGCCGCACAACAGCCAGTTTATATGACTGTTTTGAAGGAAGCAGGCGTAAAATTTTATACCCAGGCTTTCCATAAATGGGAAGAAGATATGAACGAAAATCGTTTTTCTCGCTTAAACCAATACAGAAGTATGTGGATACTTGTGTTTTTTGATTTGCCAACTGAAACCGCTACCGAAAGAAAAGTAGCTACAAAGTTTCGTAAAAACTTACTGGACGATGGCTTTGCCATGTTTCAGTTTAGTATCTATATGCGGTTTTGCGCCAGTAGGGAAAACACCGATGTGCATGTAAAGCGTACAAAAAGAACTTTGCCCAAAAAAGGGAAAATAGGTATTTTGCAGATTACAGATAGGCAATTTGGAATGATTGAACTTTTTCATGGACAAAAAGAGATAGATCCCGAAACACCAAGCCAACAATTGGAGCTTTTTTAGAATTTCGTGATGCTGAATTTATTTCAGCATCACATAAAGCAATTGCATTTAAAAAATCAAGGTAAGTAAATTAGAAAATCCAAAGGTTAATGGATTTAGTGCATTCTAACAGATTTTTTAAAAAACAGGATACCAGTCTTTTACAACAAGTATCCTGTGAATTCTCCATAAATTTAAAGAACTGAAAGCAATTCACAACCGTCAAGCCCTACCATTGTTTTAATAGCCGCCTGTGAATTCTCCATAAATTTAAAGAACTGAAAGCAATTCACAACTTGAACTCAACGTCCGCGTCTACGGTTACTCCTGTGAATTCTCCATAAATTTAAAGAACTGAAAGCAATTCACAACAACAAATGCAGAAGGTGTTTCCCATGCTGACCTGTGAATTCTCCATAAATTTAAAGAACTGAAAGCAATTCACAACTACAGTGGAAAGAGCAACATAAAAATGAAGCCTGTGAATTCTCCATAAATTTAAAGAACTGAAAGCAATTCACAACTTTTGCCGAATATGGCACACTTCAACCAAACCTGTGAATTCTCCATAAATTTAAAGAACTGAAAGCAATTCACAACATGATATCATATAGTTTAAAAATTCTATATCCTGTGAATTCTCCATAAATTTAAAGAACTGAAAGCAATTCACAACTGCATAATCTTTCTACTTTACTACTTATTGCCTGTGAATTCTCCATAAATTTAAAGAACTGAAAGCAATTCACAACTTATGCCTAAAAGTGCTTATCAACAAGGTGCCTGTGAATTCTCCATAAATTTAAAGAACTGAAAGCAATTCACAACAAAATAGCATCCTTTAAAAAGTGTAGTTCCCCTGTGAATTCTCCATAAATTTAAAGAACTGAAAGCAATTCACAACAACAGGGCTATCATCTACATCACCAACAGACCTGTGAATTCTCCATAAATTTAAAGAACTGAAAGCAATTCACAACTATAGACCATGTAGGCCTTGGTCTGCTTTTCCTGTGAATTCTCCATAAATTTAAAGAACTGAAAGCAATTCACAACTAGTGATAGACGTTTGGTATTATGCCCACGCCTGTGAATTCTCCATAAATTTAAAGAACTGAAAGCAATTCACAACTATAGATGAGTTTTTAGAGAACTTGCCTTCCCTGTGAATTCTCCATAAATTTAAAGAACTGAAAGCAATTCACAACACCTTAGATGTGCTTAAACAGTCAAGGACTCCTGTGAATTCTCCATAAATTTAAAGAACTGAAAGCAATTCACAACAATTAAAATATTGACACCTTTTGAAACACCCTGTGAATTCTCCATAAATTTAAAGAACTGAAAGCAATTCACAACAGTATTAAGTTCAGGCAATACATCACCATCCCTGTGAATTCTCCATAAATTTAAAGAACTGAAAGCAATTCACAACTTGTGCCTTAACGATCTCCTCTACTTTTTTCCTGTGAATTCTCCATAAATTTAAAGAACTGAAAGCAATTCACAACAACTTGGTATCAACTATGTCTGATACTTCTCCTGTGAATTCTCCATAAATTTAAAGAACTGAAAGCAATTCACAACTGATAAAATACAGAGCCTTACGGCTGATGACCTGTGAATTCTCCATAAATTTAAAGAACTGAAAGCAATTCACAACAATCGTTTCCATATATAGATACCAGCACTTCCTGTGAATTCTCCATAAATTTAAAGAACTGAAAGCAATTCACAACTGTTCCTCAAAAATCAAGGCTTCTAGCAAACCTGTGAATTCTCCATAAATTTAAAGAACTGAAAGCAATTCACAACCTGCTGATGGACTTGTAAAGTCAGCCGCAGCCTGTGAATTCTCCATAAATTTAAAGAACTGAAAGCAATTCACAACCTGTGGCATTGTGCCTTTCTTGTGATTTCGCCTGTGAATTCTCCATAAATTTAAAGAACTGAAAGCAATTCACAACAGGCTTGGCAATTTGCCTTTTTTACAATCTCCTGTGAATTCTCCATAAATTTAAAGAACTGAAAGCAATTCACAACATGAATTTAAAGCATTGACCACTTCTTTCACTTGTGAATTCTCCATAAATTTAAAGAACTGAAAGCAATTCACAACCTAGCTTACTTTTTTCTGATTCAAGCATATCCTGTGAATTCTCCATAAATTTAAAGAACTGAAAGCAATTCACAACATGTGCAACTTTCCAAACGTGGTAAATCAACCTGTGAATTCTCCATAAATTTAAAGAACTGAAAGCAATTCACAACTAGGGTTTTATTATCAAAAATACCTTTACCCTGTGAATTCTCCATAAATTTAAAGAACTGAAAGCAATTCACAACAAATTGAGGTACCCTATAGCATTGGACGGATACCTGTGAATTCTCCATAAATTTAAAGAACTGAAAGCAATTCACAACTAAGTATAAAAATATCAAAACTACCATTAACCTGTGAATTCTCCATAAATTTAAAGAACTGAAAGCAATTCACAACTAAACATGACCAAATCACCATCTTTATTTACCTGTGAATTCTCCATAAATTTAAAGAACTGAAAGCAATTCACAACTGATTTGTTACGATTTGATTCCTGTGAATTCTCCATAAATTTAAAGAACTGAAAGCAATTCACAACATTCCATTCGTCACTCAAAAAAGGGTCATACCTGTGAATTCTCCATAAATTTAAAGAACTGAAAGCAATTCACAACAATGGACTGGAGTGTCTTACCAAGGCCTTGCCTGTGAATTCTCCATAAATTTAAAGAACTGAAAGCAATTCACAACGGGGTCTGGTCATTTTGGTACATGGGCAAACCTGTGAATTCTCCATAAATTTAAAGAACTGAAAGCAATTCACAACTTATTTGATCAATTAAGGATCTTGATTTTCCCTGTGAATTCTCCATAAATTTAAAGAACTGAAAGCAATTCACAACTACAGCCACAAAGCTTAAAAGCAACGCCTCCTGTGAATTCTCCATAAATTTAAAGAACTGAAAGCAATTCACAACCTGGTGTAATCGTCATTAAAAACATGTGGCCCTGTGAATTCTCCATAAATTTAAAGAACTGAAAGCAATTCACAACTATCTTAATTATTTAATGTAAACTTCAAGACCTGTGAATTCTCCATAAATTTAAAGAACTGAAAGCAATTCACAACACCAATAAATTTGTAACAGCCACTGATGTCCTGTGAATTCTCCATAAATTTAAAGAACTGAAAGCAATTCACAACGCGTTTGGTCTTTAATATTGGTTTATATTCCCTGTGAATTCTCCATAAATTTAAAGAACTGAAAGCAATTCACAACTAAGCCCTCTACGTCTATCTTCACCGTTAACCTGTGAATTCTCCATAAATTTAAAGAACTGAAAGCAATTCACAACAAAAAAGCCGTTCAAGAGTTCATTGATTTACCTGTGAATTCTCCATAAATTTAAAGAACTGAAAGCAATTCACAACATACTGTTAATACTTTGTATGTACATTTGTCCTGTGAATTCTCCATAAATTTAAAGAACTGAAAGTATAAAAAAGTAAATTTCAACCTTCACCGCCTTATTAAAAGTTAATTACCCTATCTAAAGCATCATCCGTATCTTTTTTCATAAAACTAGACTGATAGGCAATCGTAGTTGTAATAGATGAATGGCGATATAACTTTTGCAACATTTGAATTGGAATTTTATCTCCAGAAATATTTCCAAAACTATGTCGCGCTATGTGCATACTTAACTTCTTATCAATTTTCAATTTTTTAGCCACCAATTCTAACCTTCTATTAAGAGTTCTTGTTACTGTCTTTATCCTAGTTAATAACTCCTTAGAATCATTGAAGTTCGTTCCTCTTAAATATGAAAAAATTAAGTCATTATTGGCAAGACTAGGCCCATCATTATAAAGTTTTAGTAAAGTCTCGGCCTTTTCGGGCACTTTTAAAGAGACTACTTTTTGATTTTTATTCATCCTATACAATAGCCTACCGTCATTAAAGTCAGACTTTTTTAATTGTAAAACATCACTTACCCTTATCCCTGCAAAATAAAAACTAATCAGCCAAACATTAACGGCATTCTGCTGTGCAACAGTTAAATCTTTAGCGTTTTCTAGCATTTTTACCTCTTCTATGGATAAACCTACTTTGTCTGATTCTGGAATTCGAATTTGAATCTTTCCTTTTCCAAATGGATAATTATTATGCTCTGCCAAACCTTCAGAAATAGCAAGATTATAGATTTTACGAATTAATATCATGTAGTTTACAGCTGTCCTTGGTTTTCTTTTCTCTTGATTAAGAATATAACCTTCAAAATTTTTTAATAGGAAAATTGTTATTTCCTTAAAGTGTAGCTTATCCTTACCAACAAAATTTTTAAACTTAGCAATCCTCCCCTTCTGCGTTAGGTACTGCGAGTGTTTTTCAGCACTCTTTAAATTTTCAAGATGTAAATCTGCTAAACTAAAAAAATCAATTTTATTCTTTCCTTTAACACTTTCACTTACCTGAGATGCTGAAATAAAATCTTCACTGATTTCTGCATCCAATAACTTATCATTTGCCTCAGCAAGTTTTTTCAATATCAAACGATTTATTCTTGAAGCATTAGGATGAGACTTCTTAACCTTCTTATTTTGGTCATCCCAAAATTTTTGAGCAATATATTGACCCGTAGAAATAAATGAAGTTTTTCTGTCCTTAGTTATCCGAATTGTAATGGGGTATAAATTTTGAGAATTCCCTTTTTTCCTTAAAACTGTCTGAACTGTTGCCATACTTTTTGTATTATTTCTAAATATACAAAAAAGTGGGTACAACATAGGTACAACATTTATTGATTTTAATCGATATTAATTGATTTTAATCGATATTTAAAAACTCATAACTAATTCATTTTCAATTGTTTTGTGTTGTTTTGATGTTCAATTGTAGATTTTCATAACCCGGAGGTCGCGGGATCGTGCCCCGCTCTCGCTACAAAACATAAAGTATTTAAAAACAGCGGTTTGGTTTTCTCTAAACCGTTTTTTATAAATCAAAGCCAAAATCAAGCCTCTTTCGGCTTGATATAATTTTCATTTTATTATAAATCTTAATAAAGCAACATTTTTATTTTCTCATTTCTTTTACAAGTTTAATAGTAGCACTTTTAATAAAATCTTCAAGAACATCTTTTTCAACACCTTCATAAGGTTTTGTGCCATTCTTTTTGAAGAGTTTTAATTCTTTCTTAATGTCCTTGTAAGATTTAGAAATCACACAACCATCTACACATGGGGTATAATTAAACCTATAAACCCCTGCAAATTCATTTGAATTAATTAAAACTAATTTAAACTCTACAGATGCCCCGTATTTCTTTCTGTTACCATATTTCTCAACCTTTTCATTATTATTTTTATCATAATATTTATTAGTTTGATATAATACCTGAGAATCTAATTTTGTTAACTCAATAATCAGATCTGTATCAGATTTTTCTTTTAATTTTTGATAATTAATATTATTTCCATCATTAGCGATTATTTGATTAAAAAGTTGTCTATCTTTAACAATAAATCCACTTGCAAGCAATTGGTTTTCTATAGCATTATATAAATAATCAAAGTTTTCAGATTGAAGGTCTTTTTTATCAGTTTCTGTTACTGAGTAACTTGTTTGGGGTATTCTTAAAACAACTTTTGGGCTTTTATTGTTATTTAAAAATTGTTTTAAAGATTCTGTTTTTACTATATCATCTGGTTTTTGATAAAATTTTAGTGTTTTAGTTGATGAACAACTGAAATTAAAAGCAGCAAAAATGTATGGTATAAAAATTGATCGTTTCATGGGTCTTAAATTTAAATTACAAACAAACATACTTTTAAATTAAAAAGTACCCTTACGGCTTATCGTAAAGCAAAAAACTCTGCACCAGAACGATGCAGAGTTCAGAATAAATCTCCCTAAGATTTAACTAATTAATAGCTTAACAAGATTACAAGAAGTTTGTGAAAAATTTTTACTGTTTTCCGTAAAGTGGACAAACTTTAAATAAGCCCTAAATCTTTAGCTGTTGCAACCAAATGAATAGCATTATTGGCCTTAAAATCTATACGTAGTTTATTTAGCCTCTTTTCAATGGAGCTCAAACTACTGGGCTTAATATTGTTTTTTGAAAAATACAGGCTAATATCGTCCTGGGAAAGTCCTTTTGACAGTTGTTCAAGCAATAGAATATCATAATCATTGATTTCTAAATCATTTGTTGGATTTAGTGCATGAGAAACTTCTGGAGATAAATACGGTATGTTTTCAAACACACTGGAAATAGCATTGGTCAGTTCAACAAGACCTCTTCTGGTCTTGCACACATATCCGTTTATTCCATAACTTGTAATTAATGATCGAACCTTTTGTATCCTGTCCTCAATGGAATAAGCTATTATCTTCATTTCAGGGAATTCATTTCTAATGGTTCTAATGAGCTCCTCGCCTGATCTAATCTTTTGTTCTCTCCAATCTCTCTTAAAGGAAAGATCAGTTATCAACAATTCATATGGCACTCCATCCAACTCTGCTTTTTTAATTTTAAGGTAAGCATCATCACAATATTGCACCTGATGGATTTCTTTAATACCCAATTCACAAAGAGCGGCATGGATACCTTTGTTGATATCCTGCATATCTTCAGCTATTAAGGTTTTTGTAAACATGATTAAACAATTATATGGGCACTAAAGCCTTCATTTGCCTTAGAATCAAAAGTAATGGTTCCTTTTACAGATTCCATACGGTTTTCCGTATTATGGAGCCCATTGTTCTTGACCAAGTTGCAACCAATACCATTATCCTTGTAGGAAACTGAAATTTTGCGATTTTCTTGATTAAACTTGAGAACAACTAGTGTTGCTTTACTGTGTTTCCGCATATTGGTCATAAGTTCTTGCAAGACCCTGTATAAAGCAAACTTCTTTGTTTCATGAAGTTGATTCCAATTTATTTTATCAATATCCCTGGTTATGATGTTTACCTTATCAGATTTGTAACTCAGCAGTAAATCTTTTAAATGGTTTCCATAGTCTTCGTGAATATCAATAATATTGTTCTCCTTGGAAATATCTCTTGTCTTGTTGTAAATCCCCTCTAAATCGTCCAAAACATCGTTAGCCACTTTTTTATTTTGTTCCAACTTGGTCATGATATTGTAGACATCATTAGCCACTTCGTCATGTACTTTTTTTGATATGCGAACCTCTGTGTTGTAGACTTGCTGGATTTTGTCTTTTTTGTGCTTGGATTTTAGAAATATCATTGTGAAAATAAAAGCCAATGTTATTAGACCTCCTAGAGACAAATAAAATAATTTTAAATTTTTCTGTTTCTCTCTTTCCAGTTCAGCAATTTGCAATTTATGTTCCTTTTCGGTATAATCATATTTGATCTTGGCATATTTATTCTCTTGTACTTGTCTTGCCTTAAAAATACTGTCAGTTATTTTTTTATATTCCAAGAAATGAGTGCTATCCCCAATATCCACTAAACGAGAAAGAGCATCTTGTAAAAATGAAGCACTATTTATTGACTTAGCAATATTATACGATTTATCACCATAATACTTTGAAGATTTAAAATCATCCCTGTCCTTATAATATTCCATTAAGTGTTTGTAACTAGCGTACATACCTTCATAATCATTATTAGTTTTCCTTATTTGCAAGGCAAGAAGCATATTCTCCAATGCTTTTGGCCTATTCAATTTAGATTCTATAAACCCTAAGTTATCAATGGCTCTGGAAGTTTGCCTTATATCATTCTTGTTAAAACTATTTCTATAAACTTTTAAAAATTCCTCTTCAGCCAATTCATATTTGTTTTGAGAAATGTAAATTAATGCCTTATTATTATTAATTATATTTATTTCGCTTTCATTGTCGGTAAATGACAAAGCTGTATCAAAATTCTTGATCGCAGTTTCATAATCTGATAGTTCCATATAAATACGGCCCAACTGATTATATAAACCTACCTTATGTTCATTAATACTGGGGGATTCTTTATCTTTTGACAAATATTTAAGTGTTTCGACAACCGAAACCTCACTTCCATGATAATCACCAAGTTTATACTGTATGATCGCTATTTGTCTTAAAAAGTAAATTATTGATAAGGTATCATTAGCCTTTAAACTCTCTTTTTTCTTTAAATTAAAAAATCTAAACGCATCCGATAAGTTGGAACTGTTCTTAGGATTATTGGCCACTTGATAATAATATGACAAACTATCTTTTACCTGATAACTTCTGTTAATGTTTGCGTAGCAAAAATCAGTTTTAACAATAAAAAAGAGGAATGAAATTAAGGCTATTTTCATTCCTCTAAAATACTAACTATTTTTATTTCTTAGAGATATTATTATCCACCAGTTGTAGGAGGATGTGGAGGTGGTATATCTCCTCCATCACCGCAACAGTTACCATCATCTGTGGCCACCGGTATATTAACTGAAATTCCTTGAGGCGTACATGAATGTAAAGCGATATTAAGGAAAACAGTAATTATAATTAAAACTATTTTTTTCATTTTGTTTATTATTTTAAATTGGACAATAGTGTTGCAGGCCGAGTTTATTCGGATACTTTTGGTGCATTGCAACACCTGCTTAAATCTGTAGAGACGTCTCTCTTTTTGTGAAGTATGGAGGACAGCTGTAGAGAAGTTTAATTACTTCCCAGAGACTAGACAACTCTACATTGCCACTCCTGTTTAGAATCAATAATCATAAATCATATTACAGATAATATGGTTGTTAATTCTGAAACAAATGAACTAAGAATTCAATGGCCAACAAGGAAATGTAATGGAAGAGTTCTGGAAAGTTTTTGGAAAAATTATTCCTTAAATAAACCAGAGAAAATGACTAAATTAAAGCAGTAATCAAACAAGATTTTAATGCATAAAAGACTAATAATAGAAGCCTTTAAAAAAGGAGAGTCAATTCGAAAAAAACTGGGGGAAAAGAAGCTTTCCTTAGTGAGCATTGCTGAAGATTTATCTAATTACATCCTTACAGAAGAAGGGTTTTTATTAGGAGAGCGTAGTTTTCGTGATTACAAAAATGAAGCTGAAAAACTAATGGATGATGAAGTTGATATCAATATTAAACAATATAAAGTTATCGTTGGACTGTGTCGATATTTAGGATATGACAGTTTTAAGGATTTTAATTCACTAAATGATTTAGAAAAATGATATAGAAATCAATGTATCTAACAAGAAATCCAAGTTTCGTAATTTTCTCAAGGAGCATAAAATCACTTTAATTGTTTGTGGTTTCTTGCTCATTGGATTTGTAGTTTTTCAGTCGATAAACAGGCAGCGTTGGATGGTTTGGCAAGATGATCATTATTTAGAAGTAAGCTTTGATGCAAAAAAATACAATTTGAGACAACTCAAACTATATAATAGCGATTGCATAAAAAACTTTAAAAAAATCACACCAAACTGTGATACGAAATTTTTTAATGAAGGTGGAACTGAAAATTTATGGTATGGAAAAAACAACAATTGAGAATTAGAATATTTAAGTGCGTTGGACAAACATCCAGAAACAGGTAAAACATTAAAACCCATTACATATTACATGATAAGGACACATATTTGCGATTCTTATTAGTTTCCTTTTTGATTTAACATTTCCTTGATAACTCCAACTGGGTTAATATACCTGGAGCTTCTAAGGCAAGTTAATGAGCAATTGGGAGGGTGTCATTTTTGACTGTTGATATTTACAGAACGATTTTATAGTTGGTTATTATTTAATTTTTATTCTGATGTTAAATTTTTACGGAAATCCATAAAACAATTAAAAAAATTATTCTGAAATTATGTGCTGAACTAATCAACTAACAAAACTTAAAAATGGGAAAGTTAAAAGATACTTTAAGGAACACTATAAACTCTTTGAATGACTTTAGGTACCATGACATACATAGAAAAACAGCAATGGGACTTCTTGAAAAGATTGAAAAAGAGCGAGGTAAAACCAATACCAAGTATATTAAATCAGCAAAAGATTATGCAAAGGAGGTTTTGGGCAGCAAAAAATATGCTCCTTGGTTATACGTCTACAGTGCGATTGCAGGTAAGTTTAAAGAAGGTTGGATTCCTGATAATTACTATGGAAAGATTGTGATTCCCAAAATGACAGGGGATTATAACCTAAGTGAAAGGAATAAAATAACCGATTTGCTCTTGAATCCCTCCAAATCAATTGATTTAGCCTATTATATCAATAACTTGTTTTGGGACACCAATAACAAATCTATTGATGAAAAACATATCATTGAACAGTTATTCAAAAAAAATCAAACTATTGTATACAAAATTGAAAACTCTCTACAAGGAGGTGGTGTGTTTTTTTTCGATCGAGAAAATTTCAAGATCGATAAAATAAAAGCCTTGGGCAATGGTGTATTCCAAAGTTTCATTAAACAACATAACTTTTTCTCTGAATTTTCTGAGCGTTCTGTGGCCACCTTACGCCTAACTTCCATTTGTAACAACTCTGGTAACATTGAAGTCAAAGCTTCATTTCTGAGATTGGGCAGAAACAATGATACACATGTAAAATCAATTTCAGCCATAAAAATACCAGTTGACATTAAAAATGGAGAACTTTCCAAATATGGCTATTATACTGATTGGACCACTACAGAACTCCATCCTGACAGCAAAATCACTTTTGCCAATAAAAAAATACCCTTTTTTGAACAATGTCTTTCAGAAGTAACCAGAATGCACAATCGCATCCCCTATGTAAGAAGTATTGGCTGGGATGTGATTGTGGATGAAACCAACAATTTTCAACTAATTGAATGGAACGCAGGACACAACGACATCAAGTTCACCGAAGCCACCCAAGGACCTTGTTTCAAAGACTTACATTGGGAAAAGTTGAGATTTTAAATTATGCTCAAAAAGGAAGAAAGCAATCAAAATCATTGGATTGTTGTGAGCATTTAAAATATATCCGTTATTTCACATTCAGTAAATTGAATGTAAATATCGTATTTATGTCCTGAATTAATACCTGTCAACTCTAAGACCAGTAAGATATTAGCGGAAAATTTTAATTGTGTATAAGCTTTTTTCTTGAACTTTTTAAATAGTAGCATTTTTCGATAAATAAAGGCTGTTTTTTTCATGTTCTCATAATACGTTTCTTCATCCAACAAGTCATTTAACCTATTGTAATCCATATGTTGGAGTGCCTCTAATTAATGCAATAAAATGATTTTTCCTTTTTTGTTCTCGAAGTCTTTTGAACTAATTCTTGGGCTACCATAAATTCTAAATTTTATATATCATAAATTAAAACAAAACCATGCCATAAAGTGAGAAAAAAACACACCCATTTATTCATTTTTTTAAAGTCATAAATATTCTTCTGAAAAGAATTTTAAGATAAAAATTACAACAAAGTATGCATTTCGTCGATTTTTTTTGCATTTAATAGATTTTTTGTATTATATTCGGCACCTTAATTGCTTATAAATCCACTCTCATGAAAAAAATTACCTATTTAAGTTTAGTTGTTATTTTAATTACTCAATTTGCTTTTTCACAAAACACGGAAAAAGAAAAAGCAGAAAAATACATTGCAACTAAAGGAGAATTAACATTTACTTTTAAAGTAAACAATCCTTCAGAACTAGAAAATTATTCCAAAAACTTGTCAATCATAAATTATGACCCAAAAACAAAAACAGTTATTGCTTGGGCCAATGAACAAGAATTCAGAATCTTTGAGTCCTTAAACATTACTTACAAAGTTCCTAAAGGCGAAAATGAAGTTGATGAATCTTTCATTTATGATAATAAAACATCCTTATCAAAAACAAATCAAATTGGTAAGACTTCAGCTAATACACTATCATTTCCTGTTGCCAATTATCCAACATATGCTCAATATGCGCAACAAATGCAAGATTTTGAAAACAATTACCCTTCTTTAGTAAAAAAAATAAGTCTCGGGACAACCACAGAAAATGATGGAAAAGAGTTGTTGTTTGTAAAAATTTCAGATAATGTAAATACTGATGAACAAGAGCCAAAACTCTTGCTGACCTCATCAATGCATGGCGATGAAATTGCTGGTTACCCAATGATGCTGAGTCTAATTAATTATATTTTAACCGTTTACTCAAATCCTTCAGACCCTGATTATGCCAGAATTAAAAACTTGGTAGAGAATGCTGAGATTTGGATTAACCCAAGTGCTAACCCAGATGGAACGTATTATGGAAGTGCAACTAATACATCCGTCGCAGGTTCCAGAAGAGCGAATTTTAATAGTATTGACTTAAACAGAAACTATCCAGACAATGTAGCTGGAGCTCATTACGATGGAAATGCTTACCAAAAAGAAACCCTAGCATTCATGAATCTTGCCGATACATATCACTTTGTAATTGCTGCCAACTTTCATGGAGGAACTGAAGTATTCAATTATCCTTTTGATAATGCTTATTATAACGAAGCCCTGCATCCTGATAATAATTGGTTTGAATATGTTGGTATTGAATATACAACGCATGCTCAAAATGATAGTGATCCATTTGGTGACACAACCTATATGACGGTTGATTATGACAGTTCTTTATACCCAAGTCCTGGAGTAACAAGAGGTGCAGAGTGGTATAAGGTTTTTGGTGGCAGACAAGATTACATGAATTTTTACAAACAATGTAAAGAAGTGACCATTGAACTTTCTGATACCAAAATATTACCCGAAAGCCAATTAGCCAATTATTGGTACTATAACAAGAACGCTTTATTAGATTTTCTTACCGAAGGAACCTATGGTTTTAGAGGTGTTGTTAAAGACGCCACAACAGGATATCCTATTGATGCAACTGTAAAAATTGTTGGCCATGATAATTATGGTTCCCATACATTTACAGATATTACTCATGGAGATTATTACAGACCAATCAAGTCTGGTACTTATGATATCATTTATGAATCCGATTGCTACCAATCCTATACGCTAACCAACCAAACCATAGCAGATCATGAAACCAAAGTGTTACCAGATTTGTTGTTAACCCCAGTAGCTTCTGCTGTTCCAACAAGCTTGACAGCCTCAAGTATTACAACAAATTCCGCATCACTATCATGGAACTCTTCATCAGGAAACACCTTTGATTTACGATATAGACAAGTTGGCAGTTCAACTTGGACCGATGTTCCAGGACTTACAACCTCTCCCTATGCATTGACCGGATTGAGCGTTTCAACCAATTATGAATTTCAAGTAAGGAGTGTATGTTCCAGTTCAACATCTTCGTATTCTAGCTCCAAAAACTTCACCACCACAGCAGTAAGCTATTGTTCAGCAAATGGAAACAGTACTGCCGATGAATACATTGGAAAAGTAACTTTTGGAAGCATTAGCAATACTACTGGCGCTGGATCAGGTGGTTATTCAGACTTTACCTCTATATCAACAGATGTAGTATTGAATTCTACTTATCCAATTTCAATAACCAAAACTTGGACAGGAACACAATATAGTGAAGCCATCCGTGTTTGGATAGATTATAACCAAGATGGAGATTTTCTTGATAGTGGAGAACAAGTAGTAAATAGTACTGCTTCTACAACAACTCCTATAACAGCAAACATAACTATCCCTAATGGAGCTTCATTAGGAACAACTAGAATGCGAGTTGCTCTCAGATACAATACCTCACCTTCATCCTGTGGATCATTCAACTATGGCGAAGTTGAAGATTACACCATCAACATAACCAGTAATTTAAGCACATGGTATGCAGACACCGATAATGATACTTATGGAGATCCTAATGTCAGTCAACAAGCTGCAACACAACCTAGCGGTTATGTGAGCGATAATACGGATTGCGACGATACCGATGCCAACATCAACCCAGGTACCGTATGGTACGCAGGCGTGGACAACGATAACGATGGTTTCTTCGGTAGCACCACTTCCGTGACGCAATGTGCCTCACCAGGTGCCGGATATTCAACAACACCGCAGGCCACTGACGACTGTGACGACAACGATGCCAACATCAACCCAGGTACCGTTTGGTACGCCGGTGTGGACAACGATAGCGATGGTTTCTTCGGTAGCACAACCTCTGTGACGCAATGTGCCTCACCAGGTGCCGGATATTCAACAACACCGCAGGCCACTGACGACTGTGACGACAACGATGCCAACATCAACCCAGGTACCGTTTGGTACGCCGGTGTGGACAACGATAGCGATGGTTTCTTCGGTAGCACAACCTCTGTGACGCAATGTGCCTCACCAGGTGCCGGATATTCAACAACACCGCAGGCCACTGACGACTGTGACGACAACGATGCCAACATCAACCCAGGAGCTGTTGAGATTATTGGTAATTCAATAGACGAAGATTGTGATGGAATTGCACAAATGCCTTTGGATAATAGTGATTTTAACTTTAAAAATGTAAGTATAACTCCTAACCCTTTTAATAGTCATATTACTATAACAGTTCCTTTGAGTTTTAATTCTAAATTATTGAATATTGTAATATATGATATAAATGGAAGATATATTTTAAATCAAAATATGTCTGTGAACAGTAGTAAAATAAATATCAACCATGGATTAAACAGATTAAATGAAGGTGCGTATTTTATTAAAATTACTGATTTGGAGTCTAAAAACACATTGATTAAACAATTAATTAAATATTAGTTGAACTTTAATTTATAGAAAAACAGCGAGATTTTAATAAATCTCGCTGTTTTTACATAACTCTGAAAATTAATTATTTAAAATCAAATTATACACTTTATCGATTTTATTTGCATTTCATGGATTTTATATATAGTTTTGAAACTGTTTAATTGCTATTAAAATAATGCCCTTATGAATCTCTCTCAAACCTACACAAGGTACACCAACTTTGTTATCTTATTAATATTTGTAATATTATCAAAAGTTACATATTCACAAACCTGTAGCACAACTATAAGTTCATTTCCTTACTCTCAAAGTTTCGAGACAGGAACAAGTGGTTGGACACAGCCAAATACTGATAATTTTGATTGGACTAGAGATAGTGCAGGAACACCATCAAGTGGTACTGGCCCATCTACTGGACATAGTAGTACATACTATATGTATACAGAGGCTTCCAGCCCAAGAACAGCTGGAGACACAGCAAACCTTGAAAGCCCATGTTTTGATTTAACAATTGCAACAGCAGCAACATTTTCATTTTGGTATCATATGTATGGAAGCGGGATGGGAAATTTATATGTAGAACTTAGCACAGACAATGGGGCTAGCTATCCAAATTTATTATGGTCCCATTCTGGTCAAGTACAAACATCAAATGGTCAGGCATACGGTAATGTAAGCATAAATTTATCAGCTTATGTTGGCCAAACTGTGAAAATAAGATTTAGAGGGGTAATTGGATCATCTTACCAAAGTGATATGGCTATTGATGATGTGGCTTTGACAGCCACCATAGCATCTGTACCCGAAATAAATATCAAAGGAAATGGAACTTCTATTGTTGATGGTGACACCACTCCAACTGTTACAGATGATACCGACTTTGGTTCTGTTGATGTGTCATCTGGCACAACAGTACACACATTTACCATTCAAAACGTAGGAACCACCTCATTGTCTGTTGGGGCAATTTCAATAACAGGTGCTAATGCAGGGGACTTTTCCGTAACTGCTTTACCTTCATCTTCAGTTTCTGGTTCAGGAAGCACTACCTTTAATATCACTTTTAATCCAAGTGCCACTGGGTTGAGAACAGCATCGGTAAGTATAGTTAACGGGGATTCTGACGAAAATCCTTATAATTTTGATATTAAAGGAACAGGTATCATCCCAACTTATTCAGAAGTTATTGTGAGTGTTAACTGGCCAAACTGGTCATCAGAAAATAGAGTAAATGTTTATGATCCATCAGGAACACTCTTAACAACTATTGAAAATGGTTATACAGGTTGCTGTAATGACTCCTACTCTACTACATTAAACTTAGGCTGTTTATTAGATGCTTCAAACTATTATATAGTTATGTATGACAGATACGGTGATGGATGGAATGGGTCAGGATCAAATGTGACCGTCACTTCTGGAGGCAGTAGTGTTTTATCCAATTCTGGTGCTGGCACAAGTTCAGTTGGCACCACTGTATACTTTAATGTTTCTGGTGGTGGTGCATGCGCTTCCTCTCCAGAAATAGATATTCAAGGAAATAGTAATTCTATTAATTCTGGAGATACATCCCCTTCTCTAACCGATGATACTGATTTTGGAAATACAAATGTTACCTTAGGAACCGTAGTAAATACATTCACCATTGAAAATACCGGATCTTCAGCTTTAACAATTGGTGCCATTACATTTTCTGGATTAAATGCTTCAGATTTTACAATAACCAGTAGCCCAGCTGCTTCTGTTGCTGCTGGAAGCACAACAACTTTCAATGTGACCTTTAACCCAAGCGCATCTGGTATAAGAACCGCTACCATCAGTATTGTAAATAATGACAGTGATGAAAATCCATATACGTTTGATATAAAAGGAACTGGAACTACTACCTTGCAAGAGATTGAGATTACGGGTTTAGGAAATACAATCTTAAACGGAGATGTAACACCTTCCGTCACAGATGATACAGATTTTGGAAATGTACTCGCCTCTAGCGGAACAAATGTTAATACTTTTACCATTCAAAATTTAGGGACACTTTCAAGCTTAAACTTAACTGGTGCATCACCTTACGTTGTAATCTCTGGGGCTAATGCATCAGATTTTATGGTTACAACAATACCTTCTTCAACAATTTCAGCAAGCAGTAGCACTACCTTTGCAATTACTTTTGACCCTAGTGCTCTAGGATTAAGAACCGCTACAGTATCAATTGCAAATAATGATAGTGATGAAAATCCATACACTTTTAACATACAAGGTACTGGAACAGATGTTAAAGCCCCAGGAGGCGTTATTACAGATTTGCAATTATGGTTAAAAAGTACAGAAGGATTAAGTTACACAGATGGTCAATTGGTTAGCCTCTGGCAAGACCAGGGTAATGGTGCAGATGCAACTGTTCCTGCTCCTGGGTTGGAGCCAACCTACAGAGATGACCCTGCCTATAATGTTAATTTTAATCCTGTTATTGATTTTGACAATGATTATAACACAGCATCGGAAGATTATGGATATACAGATACCAATAGAACAACTCTTGTTGGACCATCAGGATTTTATACTCAAGATATATTTTTAGTTACCATCCCTGATGTCACTGTTAACTCTACTTTATCAAGTATGGATGTTTTTTGTGGAGACAAAGATCCATTAACAGATGAAAGAGATGGAACCGGTATAGGCTTTGGGGCCTATTCAGTTAGATTTGACAATGAAATATTATCTTATGCCGTAGGAACCAGTCCAACAGGTGGAAGTACACCTGTTGATTCAAGGGGTTATGGTATAGCCCATACTGGAACCACTGATAGTTACTCAAATGCGGGTATTATAAATTCAAAAAACAATGATGCAACTACACCAACTGCAAACATCCTTTTTTACAATGGAAATGACGTTGGTAATACAGAAGTAGGTCTACCCCAATTTTCAAATGTCAGCAATTCAAGATATTTTTTAGGTAGAAGTGAAGCTTATAAAGGAAGTTTTGATGGAAGAATTTGTGAGGTTATTACGTATTCTTCTAAAAAATCTGATGCCGACCTGACACAGGAACGAAATAGAATACAATCATATTTAGCAATAAAATACGGAATCACATTAGGAACCAACGGAACTTCTCAAGATTATGTGGATAGTTCTGGAAATGTTATTTGGGATCAATCTGCCAATAATGGTTATAATTATGATATTGCCGGCATAGGTCGTGATGACGCCTCAGATTTAAATCAAAAACAATCCAGTAGCATTAATAATGCCACAGATGGAACTGGACCTATTGAAGGTATTCTAACCATAGGTTTATCAGATATATATAATACTAATAATTTAAATAAATCCAGTAACCCAACGTCATTCAACGATAAAGAATTTTTAGTTTGGGGAAACAATGGAGCCGATTTAAACTTGGCAGCCTCTACCATCACTGTAAACATGAGTGCGGGAATAAGTCCAGCCTTAAACACTGATGTAACTTTTACAAGCATGCAACGGGTATGGAAAGTAGTTGAAAACGGTGGTGATATTCCAGCCTGCAAAGTTAGGATACCACAAAACGCCATTAGAAACATTTCGCCTCCGGGAAGCTATTTGATGTTCATTTCTGATACAGGTGTGTTTGACCCAACCGCCGATTACAGGGTTTTAACACCAGACGGTAACGGAAACCTTGAAACAACCTATGATTTTGACGGCACTAAATACATCACATTTGGGTATGCTCCACAAGTCATTGCACAACGTTCTATATATTTTGACGGAGCAGTTGATTATGTTGACATGGAAGATAATTTAGACCTAAATCCTACTGCTTTTACAATCTCAGCCTGGATCAAAAGAGATACCGGATCTGTTAATGCATCTATCTTGTCTAAAAGGGATGCGGTGTATACTGAAGGATATGATTTTAGAATCAACGGCTCAGGGCAATTTGAATTTGCACTAAATGGTGGCGCAGCAACCTTAACATCATCTGTGTCCATCCCTGAAAACGAATGGCACCAACTAGCTGTTATTTATGACAATGGAAATGCAACACTTTATATAGACGGAGTGGCAGACACAAGCGCATCTTCATTACCTGCCCCTGTAGCAACTTCGCAATCATTTTATATAGCAGCAGCTGGAAAAAACTCTCCTACAGACTTTTTTGCCGGTAATATTGATGAAGTAAGAATTTGGAATTCTGCTCTTTCTGAAGCTCAGTTGCATTATATCATGAACCAAGAAATAGAAAATACGTCTTCTTCAGTTGATGGAAAATCCATACCAACAAGTATCACTAAAAATGAGGTTCAACCTATTCCTTGGTCAGATTTAGCAGGTTATTACCCAATGTCAATTTACACTTATACAAATACCAATGATGAATCAGGAAACAACCATCAAGGGGCTCTAAGAAATTTAGATACTGTTGACAGACAAACGGCACCACTTCCATATCAATCGCAAGCAGATGGAGATTGGATGACAGATGCCACTTGGTTGAATAATGCAGTACAAACATTACCTAATGATGTATCTATCATTGATGGAACAACGCCTATAAATTGGAATATTGTTGAAACAAATCACAATATAAACATTGATACCTACTCAAATATGGGTCGTGTGCGTCAACTAGAAGCCCTAAAAGTAAATAGTGGAACTTTACGTGTAAATGGAAATATCGCTTCTAAAACAGGTAACGGATTGATAATCACGCACTATTTAAAACTTGATGGCACCATTGATTTAGAAGGTGAATCACAATTGATACAAACCTCTGGTAGTGATCTTGACAAAACCAGTTCTGGTACTTTGCAAAGAGATCAGCAAGGAACCGCTGATACCTATACATATAATTATTGGTCATCTCCTGTGGGACTTTCCAACAATACAACAAATAATAATTCCTATAAATTGCCAGATGTCATGACAGGAGTTAACTTTATAACATCCGGTTATAATGGAACTGCTTCGCCTCTTGGAATTGCAGATTACTGGATTTGGAAATTTGACAACAAACTCAGTGATGATTATTCTTCATGGCAGCATGTAAGAAGTACAGGAACATTATTAGTAGGTGAAGGATTTACTATGAAAGGACCAGGTACCGGTTCAATTTCAACAGACCAAAATTATGTGTTTCAAGGAAAACCCAATAATGGTGATGTTAATTTAACAATTAGTTCTGGCAATGACTATTTAGTTGGTAACCCTTACCCTTCTGCACTGGATGCAAACCAATTTATACTAGATAATGGTTCTACAATAGCTGGTCCCGGTTCAACCACTGGTACACTATATTTCTGGGAGCATTGGGGAGGTGGATCACACGTACTAGCAGAATATCAAGGCGGATATGCCACCTATTCATTGGCAGGTGGTGTACCAGCCGCATCATTAGGAACCAATGATCCTGATGTGGCCACTGGAGGCACTCCAACTAAAATACCAGGCCGCTATATTCCTGTGGCTCAAGGATTTTTTGTTACTGCTGAAACTGGAGGAACCGTAAAATTCAATAATGGACAACGTATATTCGCACCAGAAGATGGCACAAATAGTATCTTTACTAAATCGTCTGGAGGAAAAAACACAAATACATCTTATAACTATCCTGCAAAGATTGACTCAAGATTAAAACTTAGACTAGGTTTTAACTCTTCAAACAAATTACACAGACAACTTTTGCTAACTGTAGATCCCAATACAAGCAAAGGTTATGATTGGGGATATGATGCGCCTTTCAATGATGATCAAAAAGATGATATGTATTGGATGATAGAAAACGGACGATATGTTATTCAAGGAATAGATGCTATTGATAATCAAACTATTATACCTCTGGGGGTTAAAGCAAAAAATAGTGGCTTAAACACTATCACAATTGACAAAATAGAAAATGCACCAAATGATATCAAAATATATCTTCATGACACAGAATTAGGTTTATACCATGACCTAAATGAAAGTGACTATGGAGTATATTTAACTCCAGGTGAATATTTAGACAGATTTGAAATAGTCTTTAATAATAACCAATCAAAAGCATTAAGTACATCTGATATTGAAGACAATATGCTAAACGTTTATTATTCAAATGAAAAAAACAGCGTCATTTTAATGAATTCAAGTTTAAAAGAAATTGATTCAGCAGAATTGTTTAACATCCTTGGACAATCTGTTTATAAATTTGATAAAGAAATTGAAACAAAAAGTTATCAAGAGTTAAAGACAAATAAACTTAATTCAGGAACGTACATCTTAAAACTTAATGCACCTGAAGGTATAATTTCCAAAAAAGTTCTAATTGAGTAACGTTGAAACATTAATCCCTAAACATTAATTAATGTAATTAAAAACCTGAACTAATCATTCAGGTTTTTATTTTTATGTATTTTATCGATTTTTTTTGCATTTCATAGATTTTTTATATATGTTTGTTTATTAGTTTAAATAGCCCCAAACTATCTTAACTACTTATGAAACATTATATTAATAATTTTAAGTTATATTGTTTTATTGCGTGTGTTTTTATTTCATATAAATCTATCTCACAAACATGCACAACAACAGTAAGTACATTTCCTTATTCTGAAGGATTTGAATCTGGTATTGGGGGCTGGATACAAGATTCAGGTGATAATTTTGATTGGATTAGAGACAGTGGAGGAACACCATCGAGTAATACTGGGCCTAGCACAGGACATAGCAGTACTTGGTACATGTATACTGAGGCTTCATCAAACAACAATAACACTGGAAACCTCATAAGTCCTTGTTTTGATTTAACTAGTGCAAGTGCAGCCACATTTTCTTTTTGGTATCATATGTATGGATCAGACATGGGTACTTTAAATGTTGAATTAAGTACAGACAATGGATCCACATATCCATTTAACCTTTGGTCTCAAACGGGACAAGTTCAAACATCAAATGGTCAAGCCTATAACCAAGTGAGCTTGGATTTATCTTCATATGTAGGGCAAATTATAAAAATACGTTTTAGAGGTGTTACCGGTAACAATTATAGAAGTGATATGGCCATAGATGATGTAGCTGTAACCGCTACAATTATTCCAATGCCAGAAATCAATATTACTGGTTCAGGGAATTCTATTGTAAGTGGAGATATAACACCTTCTGCAAGTGATGATACTGATTTTGGAAATGTTGATATTACTATCGGAACCAACGCCAATACCTTTACCATTCAAAATACAGGCACAGCAACACTTAATTTAACAGGTAGTTCGCCTTACGTAGCTATTTCTGGCACGAATGCCGCAGATTTCACAGTTACGGGCATCCCTTCTACATCCATAGCAACAGGCAGTAGTACAACTTTCACCATAACATTCAACCCAAGTGCTATTGGATTAAGATCAGCTACCGTAACCATTGCAAATAATGATGGCAATGAAAACCCATATACATTCACTGTTCAAGGAAATGGTACGAGTGCTGTTCAGGAAATTAACGTTTTAGGCAATTCCAATTCAATTGTCAATGGCGATTCATCTCCAACCACTTTAGATGATACTGATTTTGGAAATACTGATATTACGGTTGGAAGTGTAGTGCACACCTTCACAATTGAAAATTTAGGAACGGTCACAAATTTAAATTTAACCAGTGGCTCTCCTTATGTTGTAGTCTCAGGTGTTGACGCCTCAGATTTTACTGTTACAACAATACCTACAACACCTATAACTGCAAGCAGTAGCACAACTTTTAACATTACTTTTAACCCTTCATCAACTGGCTTAAAATCAGCAACATTAACTATAGCCAATGATGATTTAGATGAAAGTATTTATAGTTTTGACATTCAAGGAACAGGTGTTATCATTAAAGCCCCTGGAGGTGTAGATACTAACTTAGAATTATGGTTAAAAGGTAATGCAGGTTTAGGTTATACAAATGGACAACCTGTAACCACATGGCAAGACCAAACAAGCAACGCATATAATGCCACTGCACCCGTAGCGGGAGTTGAACCAACCTATAGGGACGACCCTGCTTATAATATTAATTTTAATCCAGTTGTTGATTTTGATAATAGCTATTCTACATTTACTCTTGATACTGATTTTTCATTTGATAATACTTCTACTGAATTTTTGCAAGGTTCAGGCGGTTTTTATTCAGAAGACATATTTGTTGTCTTGATTCCTGATACAACAATAAACTCCTCTTTTGGTAGTATGGACGTGTTTTGTGGTGATGAAAACATTGCTGCTAACGAAACAGATGCAACGGGCATTGGTTTAGGTGCATATTCCGTGCGTTTTTCTGGTGAGATAATTTCTTATGCCCATGGTACAACAAGTGGTGGCCTTGGCTATGGAGTTGCTGAAACTGGAACAGGAAGCACTTACAGTAATGCCGGTATAATCAATGTTAGAAATAATACCGCAGTCACACAACAGGAATTATATTACAATGCAAAAAACATTGAAACCATTCAAAATGATGTGCCCGATTTTGCCAATGTAAACAATACGCGGTACTGGATTGGACGTAGCGAAGGCTGGGAAGCAACTACAGATGCTCGGATTGCAGAAATAATCACCTACTCTTCTCGAAAAAACGATACCGATTTAACACAGGAACGAAATAGAATACAATCATATTTAGCAATAAAATACGGAATCACATTAGGAACCAACGGAACTTCCCAGGACTATGTTGATAGTTCAGGAAATGTTATTTGGGATCAATCTGCCAATAGTGGATTTAACTATGATATTGCTGGCATTGGTCGTGATGATATATCAGAATTAAATCAAAAACAATCCAGTAGTATTAATAATGCCACAGATGGAACTGGTCCAATACAGGGAATATTAACCATTGGATTAACAGATATTTACAATACAAATAATGAAAACATAAGCACAAATCCAACAACCCTTAATAATAAAGAGTTTTTGGTTTGGGGTGATAATGGAGCCGATTTAAATTTAGCTGCCATGGGAGTATCTGTAAACATGAGTGCTGGTATTACTCCTGCTTTGAGTACGCCAGTTTCTTTTGTTGCCATGCAACGCATTTGGAAAGTAGTTGAAAACGGAGGAGACATTCCTTCCTGTAAAGTCAGAATTCCACAAAATGCAGTGAGAAATATTAGTCCTCCTGGTAGTTACTTAATGTTCATATCTGATACTGGAATTTTTGATCCAACTTCAGATTATAGAGTCATGACATCTGATGGGAATGGAAATTTAGAAGCAAATTACGATTTTGATGGCACTAAATATATCACTTTTGGTTATGCTCCACAGGTTGTAGCGGAACGCTCTATTAATTTTGATGGTGTGGCGGATTATATTGATATGGAAAATAATTTAGACCTAAATCCTAGTGCTTTTACCATTTCAGCTTGGGTCAAAAGAGATACAGGAACTGTTAATGCATCTATTTTGTCTAAAAGAGATGCTACATATACTGAAGGTTATGACTTTAAGATCAATGGTTCAGGGCAATTTGAATTTGATTTAAATGGCGGTGCGGCAACATTAACATCGTCTGTTGCAATTCCAGAAAACGAATGGCACCAACTGTCAGTAATTTATAATGCGGGAACAGCAACCCTTTACATTGACGGTGTAGCAGATACAAGCGCATCTTCATTACCTGCCCCTATAGCAACATCACAATCATTTTATATAGCAGCTGCGGGAAAAAACACACCAACAGACTTCTTTGCTGGTAACATTGATGAAGTAAGAGTTTGGGATACTGCATTAACAGAAGCCCAACTAAGATATATCATGAACCAGGAAATCATTGATAATTCCTTGGCTCTGGTTTATGGTAATGTTCTTCCCACTAGCATTACTAAAAATGAAATAAGCTCAATTCCTTGGTCAGATTTAGCCGGCTATTACCCAATGTCCGTTTACACCTACACAAACACCAATGACATGTCTGGCAATGGACATCAAGGCGCTTTAAGAAATTTAGATACCGTTGACAGACAAACGGCGCCACTACCATATCAAACCCAAGCATCTGGCCCTTGGGATACTGATGCAACATGGTTAAACAACTCTGTTCAGTCGTTACCAAATGATGTATCAATTATTGATGGCACAACACCTATAGATTGGAATATTGTTGAAATTAACCATGATGTTAGCATAAAAACCAAAAGTTCTCTGGGACGCGAACGAAGTGTTCAAGGTTTAATAATCAACAGTGGAAATTTATTGGTTGATGGTGACACAGCTTGTGGTTGCGGTAATGGTTTAACCATAACCCATTATTTAAAATTAAATGGCACCATTGATTTAGAAGGTGAATCACAATTGATACAAACCACGGGAAGTGATTTAGACCCAACTAGTTCAGGTACATTACAAAGAGACCAACAAGGCACAAAGGATTTATACACTTACAATTATTGGTCGTCACCCGTTGGAATTAGCAATACTACAACCAACAACAATAGTTATAAACTTCCAGATGTATTAAAAGATGGATCTGTACCAACTAATCCACTGCCAATTACCTTTTTAACTTCTGGCTATGATGGTAGCCCGGGAACTCCGGGAGTGACACCAATAAGCATTGCTGATTATTGGATATGGAAATATGCCAACAAAACCAGTGACAGCTATCCGTTGTGGCAACATGTTAGAAGTACCGGAACCATATTAGCTGGCGAAGGATTCACTATGAAAGGTGTTCAAAATACAGGTGGTGCCATTTCTTTAGAACAAAATTATGTCTTCAAAGGCAAACCAAACAATGGTGATATTTCCTTAACATTATCGCCAGGAAATGATTACTTAATTGGGAACCCTTATGCTTCTGCCTTAGATGCTGATGAGTTCATTTTAGATAACATTAACAGTTCAGGTGGTAGAGCAACCTCTGATATTTTTGATGGAGCTTTATATTTTTGGGAACATTTTGCATCATCAACTCATATTTTAAGAGAATACCAAGGTGGATATGGAACATATAACTTAATGGGAGCAACCAAAGCTATTTCCAATGACGCAAGAATAAATGCTACTGGAACAACTGGTACCAAAACACCTCAAAGATACATTCCCGTAAGTCAAGGCTTTTTTGTTACAGCTGATACTGGTGGCACTTTAACTTTTAAAAACAGCCAACGTATATTTAAAACCGAAGCCAGTGACCCTTCCCTTTTTATTAAACCAATTGGAAACATAAAAGGCAGTCAACCAAATTCAAAAAAAGGAGACACAAGAGAAAAAATCAAGCTTTTATTTGATTCTCCAAAAGGTTATCACAGACAATTGCTCACCGGTATAGATAACCATGCAAGCAACGGCATAGATGTTGGTTATGATGCGCCATTAATTGAGGACAATGTTGAGGACATTTACTGGACCGTTAATGATAAAAAATTTATCATTCAAGCTGTCAACAATTTTAACGATGATCAAATTTTGCCACTAGGTATGAAAATCAATAAAAAAGGATTGGCTACCATAAAAATTGATACGCTTGAAAACATTCCTGCTAACCTCAGTATTTTTATTAAAGATAAAGAGTTGAACCTTATTCACGATTTAAAGGAAAGCAACTACCAAGTTTATTTAAATCCAGGTGTAATAACCGATAGATTTGAAATTGTTTTTAACACTAAACAAGATACTACTTTAAGTACTGATGAAAAGGCCAAAGACTTATTGAATGTCTTTTATTCCAATGAAGAATCAAGTTTGATTTTGCAAAATCCAAATTTAAAACAAATACAATCTGCTGAATTATTGAATATCTTGGGACAATCAATAATTAAATTCAAAACTATTGAGCAAGTGAGTTATCAGAAACTAAAAACAAAACACCTTGTTACTGGAACATATATCATAGAACTTAAAACCATTGATGGTTCCATCACTAAAAAAGTTATAATACAGTAGAAAAAAGACAATCAAAATAAAAGCACCATAAGTTGAATTATGGTGCTTTTATTTTTTAAGATTTTTTAATTCGTCTAATGACACGGTTTTCTGCTCACCAGAAACCATGTTTTTCAGCGTGTAGGTATTTGAATTCATCTCCTGCTCGCCAACCAAAACCACAAACGGGATGTTTCGCCTATTGGCATGGGTCATTTGTTTTTTCATTTTGGCAGCTTCAGGATATAATTCCGCATTAATACCATTTGCGCGCAATGCCTTAATGGCTTTTAAACTGAACAAAGCTTCTTTATCACCAAAATTGATAAACAGCACATCAATGGATTTTGTAACGGTTTCAGGAAACAAGCCTAATTCTTCCAAGACCAAGTAAATCCTATCCAATCCAAAGCTAATGCCTACACCACTCATATCATCAAGCCCAAAAATACCGGTTAAATCATCGTATCGGCCTCCACCACCAATGGAACCCATTTGCACGCTTTTTGGCGCAGCAACTTCAAAAATGGCGCCCGTATAATAGTTCAATCCGCGAGCCAAGGTCACGTCAAGTTGCAAAGTTGCCGTTGATAGGCCTAATTCAGTAATAGCTGCATGTACAAACTCCAATTCCTGGATACCTTTTGTGCCTTCTTTAGAAGTTGATAATATTGCTTTTAAGGATTCTATTTGAGATCCAAACGAACCGGACAAGTTAAATAAGGGCTGTAGTTTTGAAATGCCTGCTTCTGAAATACCTTTTGAAAGCATTTCTTCCTTCACCTTCTCCTCACCTATTTTATCCAGCTTATCCAAAGCCACCGTGAAATCAATTAATTTATCTGAAGCTCCAATGATTTCAGCAATACCGGACAATATCTTACGGTTGTTTATTTTGATGGTAACACCTTCCAGTTTTAGTTTTGAAAATACCGCGTCATACAATTGCACAAACTCCACTTCCTGCCACAGGGAGTTACTTCCCACTACATCGGCATCACATTGGTAAAATTCCCTAAACCGGCCTTTTTGGGGTCTATCGGCACGCCAAACGGGTTGCATTTGGTAACGTTTAAACGGAAACTCAATCTCGTTTTGGTGTTGTACCACATAACGTGCGAACGGGACTGTTAAATCATAACGGAGGGCTTTTTCAGTTATATAATCACTAACATGAACCGAGGAAAAGTTAAAATAGAAACTACCAAAAACTCTTGTTGCAAAATCATCTATTCTACTATCACCTTCATCAATGAACTGATTTAATTTTTCCTGTGTTTTTAAAAAACCATCATAGATAATAAACCATAAGGTTTCTGCTAATTGATTATAATTTAATTTTTCCTCTGTTAATTGAATATTCTTATTAGACTTAATATGATTAGGAATAAAATTTAAATAAACTTCCTTATAAGTCAACCAGTTAATGTTTTCTGAACCTGTCTTTTTAATAAATATTAAAATATTATGTAAAGAGTCTTTTATCACTTCAACCAAAGATTTATTCAGCTTATCAAAATAATCTCCAGAATTCAAAATCTTAAAAATCAGTCTATCCCCTTCATCACCATATTTTCCCATTAAGGTCTCAGAATTCTCAAAACTAGGTGTTTCAATGGGTTGAAATCCAAATGTTTCAAACACACTTTGTATGGTTTGAAAAATATAATTGCGTTTTGCTACCTGTTCTGGGTTAAAATCTCGTGTGCCTTTAGGAATACTTGGTTTTTGCGCCATAATTATCTATTAAAGCACAAATATCTTAATTTTTAATGTGACTTAATACCTTTTTTAAAATTTATAGTAACTTTATTCTCCTTAACGAGTCTAACATAAAAAGTCTCATAACCATTAATACCACTCTATGTTTTCACTAGTGCGCGAAAATATCAGGATTGCCTTTGATTCCATAAAAAGTCAATTGCTGCGAACCGTTTTGACAATCTTGATCATAGCTATTGGTATAACCGCTCTTGTGGGCATTTTAAGTTCTATTTCTGCCCTTGAAAACACCATTTCGGGTAATTTCTCGTCCATGGGCTCTAACACCTTTAACATTCAGCGTGAAGAGTTTGCCATAGAGCGTCATGGCGGTGGCCAAAGACAAAAGCAAAACCCCATTATCACCTATGCTGAGGCCAAAGACTTTATGGACACCTACAAGTACCCATTGACCAAAATATCATTGATGTTCAATGGCACTAGTTCTGCTGAAATTAAATATGAAAACAAAAAAACAGATCCTGACGTTTTGGTTGTTGGAGCAAACGAGAACTTTATTCAAAACTCTGGGCTTAAAATTGCTAAAGGACGTGAGTTTAATGTGTTTGATGTTGATAACAATAACAATGTTTGTGTGATAGGAAGCGATTTGGAGAAAGAATTTTTCAGTACGCTTAACCCCATCAATCAAACCATAAGTATAAGAGGCCATAAATTTAAGGTTATTGGCACATTGGAATCCCAAAAAACAGGTTTTAACAGTAAGGAAAATTACCGTGTTATCATTCCTATAAAATTAGCGCGTTCTATATTTACCAATGCCAACATCAATTATGGCTTGAGCGTTATGGTAGAAAAAAAGGAATTACTGGACAATGCCAAGGATGAAGCGGTTTATACCTTTAGGAACATTAGAAAACTAAAACCTATTGAAGACAACGATTTTGCTGTTGAAAGCAGTGAGGATTTGATTAACAAAGTTGCTTCCATAACAGAATATCTTTATATGGCTGCCTGGGTGATTAGCATCATTACTATTTTTGGTTCGTCAATAGCCTTGATGAACATCATGTTTGTTAGTGTTACGGAACGCACACGTGAAATTGGTGTTAGAAAGGCACTGGGCGCCAAACGTAAAACCATTGCCTCTCAATTTTTTATTGAGACCATTATAGTAAGCCAATTAGGTGGTATTTTGGGAATTATTTTAGGCCTTCTTGTCGGTTTAGGATTATCCGCCGCTGCGGGGTTTAACTTCACAACGCCTTGGTTGGCCATGATTAGTGCCTTTTCAATTGCGTTTGTTGTAGCCTTGATTTCTGGTTCTTTGCCAGCTATTAAGGCCTCAAAACTAGACCCTATTGAATCGCTGCGTTATGAATAAGGATTAGTTAATCAGCTTATCAAAAAATTTAAACAAATCCCCTTTTGTGATAACGGCCCCTTGCTCAATCAATTTGAATTTATCCAGATTTTTATCATCTGAATAGTCCTTTTTAGCCTGCAAAAATTCCACATGATCATCCATGAGGTTTTCACGCAACCAATTATAACCCTCTGTGGTTGTCAAGTCTTGGTCGTTTTTAAGCGTTACGGCTATAACGTGCATGTTATCATCATTCAAACTGAACAGATGCATTTGTTTTGGTGAAATGTGTTCTAAATACTTGGCCGCACTCAAGGCGCCTTCCCAAATTAAATCACTGAATACATCCAACTCTATTTCAGCAAGTTCTGGTTTGTTTTCTTTTAAGTTCTTCCACTCGTCTGCCGTAATGGATTGGGTTGCCAAAAAATTAATGAACTCTTTTTCCAGTTCTTCAAATTGCTCTTTGGTAAGTCTTGAATATTTCATAAGCCCTCTTAATCTCCCCAAAGGAGAAACATTAATTAGTAAAAAACCAAAAGCCTCATTCCAATAAAGGATTGAGGCTTTTATAAAATTCTATCTTGAAAATTATGCTTGTGCTATAACTTCAAAAGGAACATCAAAAACCACTTCTCTGTGCAAACGTACTACGGCATTGTACTGTCCTAAGCGTTTGATGTTTCCACCGGTTATTGTAATATATTTTTTATCAACAGAGATACCTTCTTTTTCAAAAATCTCAACTAAATCTGCTTTGGTCACAGAACCAAATAATTTATCTCCAGCTGAAGCACCTTCTGTAGCTTTAGCGGTAATTTTAATATCCAATGCTTTGATAGCTTCTGCTAATTTATTGGCATCTTCAATTAATTTTTTATCCTTAAAAGCTCTTTGTTTTAATGTTTCTGCCAATACTTTTTTAGCTGAAATAGTAGCTAAAATAGCCTGTCCTTGAGGAATCAAAAAATTTCTACCATAACCGTTCTTAACTGTTACAATATCGTCTTTAAATCCTAAATTTTCAACGTCTTGTTTTAATATAAGTTCCATAGTTATGCTATTATTATTTTAACAAATCAGCCACGTATGGCATTAATGCTAAGTGACGGGCTCTTTTTACGGCCACTGATACTTTTCTTTGATACTTTAATGAAGTTCCTGTTAAACGTCTTGGTAAGATTTTACCTTGTTCGTTCACAAATTTCAATAAGAAATCTGGGTCTTTGTAATCAATATATTTAATTCCAGACTTTTTGAAACGACAATACTTTTTGGTTTTGTTTGTTTCGATGTTCAACGGGGTTAAATACCTGATTTCCCCGTCTTTTTTTCCTTTGGATTGTTGTTCTATACTTGACATAATTACGCTTTAGCTTTAAGTTTTTCTCTTCTTCTTTCTGCCCAAGCAACAGCGTGCTTGTCTAGTTTTACAGTTAAGTAACGCATAAAACGCTCGTCACGTCTAAATTCCAATTCTAATGCACCAATGGCTTCGCCATCTACAGTGTATTCAAATAAGTGATAAAAACCACTTTTCTTGTTTTGGATTGGGTAAGCTAATTTCTTTAGGCCCCAGTCTTCTTTTGATATCATCTTAGCTCCTCTAGAAACAAGAAAATCTTCGTATTTCTTTACTGTTTCCTTTATCTGGTCTTCAGATAAAACGGGATTTAAGATGAAAACAGTTTCATAATGATTCATAAAAATCTATTTTATTGTTAAAAATGGGTGCAAAAATAACGTATTTATTTATATATTGCAAGCATAATCCTTCCATATTTATGACATTTTACAAATGTTAAATTTTTGTTAAAATAAACAGTTTACCGATGTTTTTTGGTTTTTAACCGAATTTTTTGTAATATTGTCGATATCTTAACCGAAATAATAAATGTTATGACTTTAAACTGTGTAGTAGTAGACGATTCAGCGATACAGCGTCTCTCTATTGTAAAGCTTGTAGAGAATCACCCCGCTCTCAACTTAATTGCAGAGTACAGTAGTGCTTTAGAAACCAAAAATGGTTTAAACAACAATCAAGTTGACCTTATCTTTCTAGATATAGAAATGCCTGTTTTAAACGGGTTTGAACTATTGGATGTTTTAAACAACAAACCTCAAATTATCTTTGTAACCGGTAAAACAGAATATGCTTTTAAAGCATTTAACTATGACGCCACCGATTACTTACACAAACCAATTACCAGAGAACGTTTTAATGTGTCAGTTGAAAAAGCACTTGAGCAGCATAAACTGACTATGGACTTTAATGAAGAAGAGGGTGAACACATCTTTGTAAAGAGCAATCTTAAAAAACGTAAAGTTTACATCAAGGATATAAAATGGATTGAAGCACTTGGTGACTATGTAAAACTAGTAACCGAAGAAAATAGCTTAGTGGTTTTATCTACCATGAAATCATTTGAAAAAGAATTACCTGAGAACAAGTTCTTAAGAATTCACAAATCTTATATTGTTAATCTGGATAAAATAGACAGGTTTAACAGTAAAAACGTTGAAGTTGGTGCGTATGAAATTCCTTTGAGCAGGAACAAAAAAACCCAACTTGTTGATGCTTTAAATAATATTTAATTTAAAACACTAAAAGTTATCGACGTTTAATATTACCTTAACTGACCTAAATTCCTTTATACTCAAGAAGCTGTTATTAACTTTAATAACGGCTTCTTTCGTTTTTGATAACGATTGTTTTTTCGGGATTTTAATCAATATGTTTTTATGGAACTGATTTCTAATCCTGCCAATTGGGGGCGACTCTGGCCCTAAAATAGCATCACCAAAAATCTGCCGTAATGATTTAGCGTACCAAATAGAACCCATATCTACTTTATTATAATCCTTATGTTTTAAGGTGATTTTTATTTGTTTGTAAATAGGTGGGTATTTATAATTATACCTTTCATTCATTTGCTCTTTGTACATACCCATATAGTCATTGGTGGAGACTTGCTGTAAAATAGTGTGATATGGATTGTAGGTTTGAATCAACACTTTGCCCCTATCATCTGTTCTACCCGCTCGACCCGATACTTGCAGCAATAGTTGGAAACTTCGCTCATGAGCCCTAAAGTCAGGAAAATTAAGCATGTTATCAGCATTCAAAACACCTACTAATTTTACATTCCTAAAATCCAACCCTTTAGTCAGCATTTGGGTACCGACCAAAATATCAACTTCTTGTTGCTCAAAAGCCGTGATTATTTTTTCATACCCATATTTTCCCCGTGTGGTATCCAAATCCATACGAGCCACCTTATAATCTGGAAATAGAATTTTGACTTCCTCCTCAATCTGTTCGGTACCAAACCCTTTGCTATCCAGTTCTACACTGCCACAAGCAGAGCAGTTTTTTAGCATGACCGTGTGATAACCACAATAATGACAACGCAACTGGTCTCTGTATTGATGATAGGTCAAACTCACATCACAATTGGGACACTGTGGTGAATGCCCACAGGTGTTGCACTCCACAATGGGTGAAAATCCTCGTCTGTTTTGAAACAATATAATTTGTTGGCCTTCACTTAAAGCCTCTGTCATATCGTCGATAAGTCTATCGCTAAAATGGCCTTTCATAAGCTTTCGCTTATGCTTGTCCTTGATATCAACCAATTCAATGTCTGGCATCAACACATTGTTATAGCGCATATTGATTTCAACCAAACCATATTTGTTTTGTTGTGCATTAAAATAGCTTTCCAAACTTGGTGTTGCCGATCCTAAAAGCGTTTTGGAATGGTGTATGTTTGCAAGCACAATAGCCGTATCACGCGCATGATATCTTGGTGCGGGATCAAATTGCTTAAAGGATTGTTCATGTTCCTCATCCACAATAATTAGCCCTAAATTATCAAATGGTAAAAAAATAGATGAACGGGCCCCTAATACTATTTGCGCTTTGGAGTTGTTTTCAAGAACATGGTTCCAGACCTCAACCCGCTCTTGCGATGAATATTTTGAATGGTATATGGCAACCTGTTCTCCAAAATAATTTTGCAATCGGGTTACTAATTGTGTTGTCAATGCTATTTCAGGTAATAAATACAGCACTTGTTTTCCTAACGCCAAGGTGTCTTCTATTAATTTCACATACACCTCTGTCTTGCCTGACGATGTGACACCATGAAGCAAGGCTATATTTTGGTTTTTAAATGATTCCTTGATTTCTTGTAAAGCTATTGTCTGAAACTCATTCAAGACTTTTGAGACCTCATTATCGTCTCCAGAATACTGTACCCTATCGGTTTGAATGTAATATTCTTCAAGAATACTTTTGTCTATGAGCGTTTTTACAATGGCATGGGATGCGTCACTTTCGTCAATTAAATCTGAAACCTTGACCGGCTTTTTGGTTTTGGCCGAAACCGAAAACAAGGTCAAAACCACTTGGCTTTGTTTAGGTGCTCTTTTTAAATCATTCAATAAAGTTTGAAGTGCTTTTTCTGAAGCAAACCGACTGTGAAGCTTGACGTATCTGACCAGTTTTGGTTTATACTTTTCATATATCTCCTCTTCAACAAAAACAGCATCTTTATCCAACAATCGTTTAATGACCGGTAAGACGTTTTTTTTATCAAGAATATTGGCAATATCATGAATTTTTAAAGACGATTGATGGTGTAGTGCTTCATAAACCAAAAAGTCATCATCCTTTAGTTCAGAGTCATTCAGTGTTTTATTGGTATTTAAAATAATAACCGTTTCGCTTTCCAAAATAAATGCATTGGGCAAAGCTGCTCGCATAACATCACCCATGGTGCACAGGTAATAACTGGCAATCCATTCCCAAAGTTGTATTTGCTTTGCGTTGACTATGGGCTGTTCATCCAAAATTTGATGAATGTCCTTAGCCTCATAAACTTGAGGCGCATTGGTATGTATTCTATAAACAATCCCTGTGTAAATTTTTGACTTCCCAAAGGGAACCGAAACCCGTGAGCCCACTTTCAAAAAATCAGCTTCTGATGCTGTTATGCTATATGTGAATAATTTTTCAAGAGGAATAGGAAGTATGATATCTATAAAATAGTTCATGATCTAAACCCGTTTTCTAAGTTTGTTCAGAGAGGCATTCAATTCATATCCCAATAGCAAAATATTGGAATTAAGCCATAGGTAAAACAATAAGATCAAGAGCGCCCCTATGGAGCCGTATAGTTTATTGTATTGGGCAAAATTTTCAATGTAAATTCCAAACAAATACGATGTTAAAATAATAAGCAAGGTGGTAAACAAGGCCCCTACCGAAAAGAATTTGGAATACCTACCCTCCTTGGTTCCAAAATAATACAAAGTGGCCGTTGCCAAATAAACCATAATCACAAAGAAGAAATATTTAGCAACATCAAACCAAAACACACTTTGCGATTGTACTTCATAGCCTTTATCGGCAAGTGTGTCCAATAATTTTTGGATGAAGAAGATTTGAAAATATCCCAAAACAACAATTGTAAAAATCAAAAGAAAGGCTAAAATCAATGCCACGCCCAAAGCATATAAATACTGCCTGAACACATTGCGCGACAATTGCTGGTGATAGGAGTTTTCAAATCCTGAAAACACGGCATTGACACCATTTCCCATTAAAAAAATAGATAACAAAAAAACGGTTGAAACCAAACCGCCTCGTTGGGATTGATCGATGTTCTCAAAAATGTTTTGAATGAAAAAATCTGAGGTATTTGGTGGCAAAAATGAATTCAAGAACTGTAAAAACTCTATTTTGAAATCGTCAATGGGCACATAAGGAATAACAATAAGTACAAATAATAAAAAAGGAAATAATGCCATAAAAAAACTAAAAGCAATAGCACTGGCACGTGTAGTTAAAGCACCTTTGACTATTCCAATAACATAAAGCTCCATTAAATCATAAAAAGAGAGCCCTTCAAGACCAGGGAGTTTTATTTTTTTTAAAAATCTGACTAGAAAATTGACAATGGGTATGGTATCTAGCTTGTCTTCAATGGGCTTTGTCATTAATAATTGTATCTGTTATTTTAGGTAAAGTTATTAAATTAAAAAATTAATTTACTTACTACCTTAACAAATTCAAAAACTGATAATGTATCTTCTATTTAATGGCCTTCAAGCTCAAGTCCATATTGTGGACAGAGTGTGTTAACGCACCACATGAAATGTAGTTAACACCACACTCAGCATAATGCCTAATAGTTGCTTCATTGATATTACCCGATGATTCAATCAAACATTTATTGCCAATTAACTTTACGGCCTTTTTGGTGTCTTCGTAGTCAAAATTATCCAACAGGATTCTGTAAACACCATCACTTCTTAAAATCTCATTGACTTCAGCCAGGTCCCTAGCTTCAACCATGATGTCCAAATCTCTATCGGTGTCCTTTAGATATTGCTTGGCCATTTCTATAGCTTTGGTAATGCCTCCAGCAAAATCAATATGATTATCCTTGAGCATAATCATATCATATAAGGCAAACCTGTGGTTTTCACCACCACCAATCTTAACGGCCCATTTTTCAAGCGCCCTAATGCCTGGCGTTGTTTTTCGGGTGTCCAATATTTTGGTTCTGGTGCCCCGCAATAAATCCACAAACATTTTGGTCTTGGTTGCTATGGCACTCATACGCTGCATGGCATTCAAAACAGTACGCTCAGCTTTTAAAATTGACTGCGGCGAGCCATCAATATACATCACAACATCACCAAAAGAGACTTCTGCACCATCTTCTATGAGTGTTTCTACACGTAACGTTTTATCAACATAAGCAAATACTTTTTTGGCAAAAGAAACACCAGCAATAATACCTTTATCCTTTACTAAAAGTTTGGCTCTACCCCTTGCTCCATCAGGAATACAAGCTAGTGAACTATGATCACCATCACCAACATCTTCTCGAATAGCATTTGCTATGATGAGCTCGATCTCTTTATCAAATTGTTCTTTAGTTATCATTAGTTAGAGAATTTAACGCTAAAATAATAAATTGATTTGCTTTATTTGATTTTAGAATTATGAATTTTATAAAATTTAGGTATATAAATCCATTATTGATAATTTTCAAATTGTAATTTTGTGGTATGACCATAAAACTCCTAGCCATTGGCAAAACAGACAATGCGTCGCTTATAGCTTTAATTGATGATTACCAAAAGCGCTTAAACTTCTATATTAAGTTTAATTTGGAAATTATTCCTGATATCAAAAAAGCCAAAAACCTAAGCGAAGCACAACAAAAGCAAAAGGAAGGCGAACTAATTTTGAGTTCAATAAGTACATCTGATATTTTGATTTTATTGGATGAAAATGGCAAACAAATGGATTCCGTTGCGTTTTCAAACTACTTACAAAAACACATGAACTCAGGTATCAAACAATTGGTGTTTGCTATAGGCGGCCCCTATGGTTTTTCAGAAGATGTATATAAACAAGCACAAGGAAAACTATCCCTTTCAAAAATGACCTTTTCGCACCAAATGGTTCGCTTATTTTTTATTGAACAATTGTATAGAGGGTTCACTATTTTAAGGAATGAACCCTATCACCACAGATAGCTATTCCAATCCCAAACTTTTTAGATACGCTTTGTTGTTTGAAGGTCTTCCTAAAAATTCCTCAACTTGTTTGACAATGTCATGCTGGCTGCCATTGGCCAGTATTAATTTTCGGTATCTTATCCCTGTTTTTGTATCTTCCAATCCGTTTTTTTCAAAAACTGTAAACATGTCCTGTGCATAAACTTCACTCCACAAATAGCCATACATATAAACTGGATGGGTGTTGATGTGTATCCAGCAAGATTGAGGATGGGTTCCTTCTACATATAATGGCAAGACCCCTAATTCATCATCTATTTTAACCCACAGTGAATCTGTATTTATTGGATGTTCAGGATTGTACTTGTCATATAAATTCATATCATAAATACAGTATCGTAAAGATCGTTGCAAGCCCAAACCAGAAGACAGGTTTTTGGCATTTTTTAAGTTATCAAACATTGTTTTAGGCAGAACCTCTCCGGTTTTGTAATGCTTCGCAAAACTACTCACAACACTGTAGTCCCTAATCCAGTTTTCAAACATTTGCGACATGGCCTCGGCAAAATCGCGTTTAGAACTCTGTTGCAAACTATACTCCCCTTCATATGAAACGCCTTCCATAATATGTCCAAACTCATGAAACAAAGTGTTCAATTCTCCATAACTTAATAGTGAAGGCAGGTCCTTCGTAGGTTTTGTGAAATTTCCCAACAACATTCTCACAGGAATCTGATAACCCTCTTGGGTGCTTTTTCCATTGGACAAACTCATCCCATAAAACCAAGATTCTTTGTTAGGTCTTGGATATAAATCCAAGTAGAAACGTCCTTTAAGTTTATCTCCTTCATAAACATCATACAATTCTACATCTGGACTCCAAACTGAGGCATTTTCAATTTTTTTGAACTGTAATCCCAACAATTTTTCATAAATGGCCATCATCCCTTTTAAACACGCATCCATAGGTAAGTACTCACGCAACTTTTCACCATCAACATCATACTTTGTCTTTAAAATTTGATTGTTATAGTAACTTATATTCCACGGTTTTACGGGATTATCACTTACCTCATGTTGCTCTTTGTTCCTCATGGCATCCAGGACTTCAACATCATGTATAGCTTTATCCTTGGATTTATCCACAAGGTCATTTAAAAAATTCCAGACATTTTTAGGGTTCTTAGCCATTTTAGGCACTAAATTATAAGCGGCATACGTGTCATACCCCATGATTTTTGCCAACTGATAGCGCTTACTTATCAATGAATCCAGTATAGTCAAATTTTTACTGGCACCTCTATTATTAAACTTGACATAGAACTCCTTTCTGGTTTGCTCACTTTTGGCATTGCTCATAATTGGTCCAGAAGTAGCATTTATAACAGGTATTTCATAATTATTTTCAGAAACCTTATAGGTGTTTTTAATTGTTTCTGGCAATCCTTCTGCGCCTTTAGAATCCAATTTCAAAGTATCATCTGCTGTATTCATGTTTATAGAATACCGAGATGTCAAATCTGATATTTCAGCTTTCAACTTTTTAAAAGCTTCAAGTTTATCATTTTCCAAATTGACTCCAGAGAGCTTAAAGTTTTCTATGATGTCATCAACAAAACGTTTTCTGTGTCCTTGCAATGATGTATATCCTGTTGAATTTGAAAATTTTTCAAACTGATTGTAGAGTTCCTTATCAGAATTGATGACCGTGTTGACTGAGTCAATTTTTTTTGAATACTCCAATCCTTTTGCTCTTGTCAAAGAATCTGTAGATGCCCAATATAGCATAAATGCATTATTATTTGCAATGCTTAGACTGTTTTGCACATCATCAAATGCTACAAAAGTATTATCTAAATTAGGTTCTCCAATTTTTTTTATTTCTTCTATATCCAAAGCTGCATTTTTAATGACAACATTGGCATATTCAACAACATCATCACTGGTAACATTAGCATAGTCAATAGGTTGATTTAATTGTGTGTTAAAAGGATTGTTGTCTGACATTTTTGCCTTTTCAACCTTTTTGTCTTTTGAACAAGCAATCAATGAAATAGAAATAATAAGGGCGTAAAGTGTGGTTTTCATGTGAAAAAATTTAAAAAATCATATAAATATAACACTAAAAACCATACTTAAATGATGGTTTCAAGTTTATCTTGAACAAGGCTGGCCATCACTTGATGTCCATGTGCATTGTAATGAATACCATCATCCATAAAACAATCTTGAGTCATGCTTTTTGAGAAATGGATGTAATGTGTGTCTTTGTTTATGCAATGATTGATTAAAATCTGCTGAAAACTCCTGATGCATTCTGAATAATCTTCGCCAACAAAATTGAGTTCATTGAGATTAAACGAGGGTGTTGGAATGCCAATAATAGGAATACTATTAGCATAAACCGCTTGCTTGGTCATGGCATAAATATTTGAAATAATGTGCTCGTCCTTCAAACCAAACCAAAGGTCATTGGTACCCCCAAAAATCAACGTATGGGTTGGTTTAACCTCTATTAATTTATTCATAAATCTACTTAACATTCCAGAAGCAGTATCTCCATTTATTCCGTAGTTAAAAACCTTAATATCTAAACTTTTTTCAAGCAAATTGGTCCAACGTTTTGATGGCTCCATTTCATATCCGTAGGTTAAGCTATCGCCTATACACAGAAGTTTTGTGGTATTCATTATTCAAAAATTATTTTATCATGGCTTTCAAACCATTGTTTGTAATAAGGTTAGTATTTTCTCAATACTATTGCGCTTTACTTTTAGCGTTGGCGTAGTCAAGCCATTATCAACATTCCAATCCTCTTTCATGATCACTACCTTTTCAATTTTTTCATGCTTTTCATAATTTGGACTGATTTGTTCAAGGGTATTTATTAATCCTGAACATAAATCGGCTTTTGATTTTGATTTACCCAACTCAGACAACGTGATTAATGCAATAGGCTGCGGAATACCCGTCCCTACCACACATATTTGTTCAATATCGGTGTTTTTTGACATATCCAGCTCTATGGGCCCAGGAGAAATGTATTTTCCTTTATCGGTTTTAAATTGATCCTTAATACGACCTGTAATAGTTAAAAAACCTTCATGGTCATATTCGCCAATATCACCTGTTTTAAAATAGCCGTCATCATCAAAAACAGAAGCTGTGATGTCTGGCGCTTTAAAATACCCAAGCATCAAGCAATTATTCTTTATTAAAATTTCGCCTTCTTGAGACAGCTTTATTTGAACATGATTCAGTTTTCTCCCAACCGTACCTATTTTATTAAAGCCCGGAAGGTTGAAATGCGACACACAACAATCTTCTGTCATGCCATATCCCTGATAAATAGTAATATCTAAACGGTTATACCACTTACAAAGACTTGACGATAGAGGCGCTGCAGCCGATGCTATATACTTAGCATGCTTCAATCCTAATTTTTGCTTTATTTTATTTTTAATAATTGTATTCAAAAGAGGAATTTTCAATAACACATTCAACTTATTCTGCGGCATGTTCTCTAAAATTTTCTCCTGGAATTTTGTCCATATTCTAGGTACCGCAAAAAACACATGAGGTTGGGTGCTTTCTAAATCCTTGGCAAAGGTTTCCAAAGATTCAGAAAATGATATCTGTGACCCTAACATGATACCGCCTGTAATAAATACGCGTTCCGCAACATGAGCCAAAGGCAGATAAGAAAACAAAGTTGAATGATTGGAAAGATTGAAAGACGTAGCCAGTGTTGAAATACTTTCTACAAAATTGCCAACCGTATGCATCACGCCTTTTGGATTGCCCGTTGTACCAGACGTGTAAATAATGGTATGTAAATTATCAGGTTTGGGTAATTTTATCTCTTGCAAAGTGTTTTGATTGTTTAATAACTCCTCCCAAGTCATACTTTCTTTCACGCCATAAAGACTGACAGAGATTTTTGGTATATTGGGAATACCTGATTTTTGCAACTCAAAATTATCCAGTTTTCCAATAATGATAGCTTTTGATTCGCTATGCTCAAGTATTTGATGAATACTGTCTGCATGTAATGTAGGGTAAATTGGAATCGACACATAACCGGCCATCATAATAGCCAAATCTGCCATGACCCAATGGGCACAGTTTTTTGACAACAACGCTATATGGCTTTGCTCAGGTAATTGAAGCTCTTTTAAGGCCAAAGCTATCTTACGAGCTTCTTCCCCAACCTTGGAAAACGAATATGAAACCACTTTTCCATCAACGGGCTGTTTTAAAAACACAGCATTGGGTGTTTGTGTTTCCCAATATAGAAAAGCCTCTAATGGTGAATTAAATTTTAACATCAATTTTTGGCTGGTTAGATATTAAATATAAGTAAAAGTTCAAACCAAAAAAAAACAATACTAAAAATACCTATTATTACCAGATACTAACTCTTTTCTTTAAACTTATCAAAATCTGATTTTTCATCTACTTTCGGAAAACTATTGTTGTTCCTTTCTGTATCAGCAAATTCAAAATTAGGATCTAAATTGACTTTAACCACTTCTTTATCTTTCACAAACGTTCTTTTAACTTCAGATTCATTTAATCGCCATACTTGGGCTGGAAGTTTGTCTATTTCAGTTGTTCCATCCTTAAAGACCCATTCTATGGTTACGGGCATAACCAATCCTCCTAAATTTTTTATGGTTACTTCATAGATATTTTTCCCTGAAAGTTGTTTACGCAATTCTGGCTCATTGAGTCGTGATAAAAATCCACCATAACTACTATCTGGTGTAGAATTCATTTTTATAATTTCTGATCCACTGGAAAAATCCATTGCTTTTTCTCCTGAATTATTGCCTTCAATCTTGCCTCTGGTTGTTTTCTTTTGGTCTTCAATATTCAAAGATTCTTCATAAACCTTAAACCACTTAACATCAGACAAATCCATATCAACATGATCAGTAGTGAAAAACCACCCTCTAAAGAACCAATCCAAATCCACCGCCGTAGCATCTTCCAAAGTTCTAAATAAATCACCTGGATTGGGATGTTTATATTTCCAACGGTTGCAATATTCCTTAAACGCCTGATCAAAAAGCTCTTTGCCAACAACCGAGTTTCTTAATATTTGAAACCCAACGGTTGGTTTAATATAAAAATTGTTTCCAAATTGCTTGAGCAATTCATTGTCTGAAGTAGTCATGATAGGTCTCATAATACTGGTATCACCACTCATAAAAGGCACAATACTTTCTGGTGTGGTTTGATCAAAATCCGGATACCGTTCAGCAATGGTCCGTTTATGGATAAACGTATTCAAACCTTCATCCATCCACATCCATTTACGCTCGTCGGAACTAATCATCATGGGAAACCAGTTATGTCCTACTTCATGAACAATAGTACCTATCATTCCTTCTTTTGCTCTTTGCGTCATCTTACCGTTTTGTGGCCGACCGCCATTAAAACTAATCATGGGAAATTCCATACCTATATTGGAGGTGTTGACTGAAATAGCCACTGGGTATGGATATTCAAAGGTAGATTCAGAATATACCTGTAACGCATTAACAACTGCTTTTGTTGATTCTTCCTGCCAAACAGGCAAACCCTCTTTTGGGTAAAAAGACATGGCCAATGTGGTATGATCTGAAAATTTCACGGCCTGTGCATCCCACATAAACTTACGGGAGGAAGCAAACGAAAAATCCCTCACATTGGTTGCCTTAAATTTCCAGGTTTTAAGTTTAGTTGATTTAGCTTTTTCATTAGCCACAGCCTCATCCTTGGTAACAATCAAAACAGGCTTATCAAAAGATGTTCTAGCTTCGGCCAACCGCTCTTGTTCTGATTTTGTAAGCACCTCTGATGGATTTTGCAACGCTCCGGTAGAAGCTACCACGTGATCGGCCGGTACAGTGATATTCACATCATAATTACCAAATTCCAAAGCGAACTCACCTAACCTTTGAAACTGTTGGTTTTGCCAACCCTCGGTGTCATTATAAACAGCCATTCTTGGAAACCAATGCGCAATCAAATACACTGTATTATCATCGTCAGGGAAATACTCATAGCCTTCACGTGAAAGCATAAACATGCTCCTATCGGTTATGGGATAAGACCATCCTATTGAAAAACTCAATGTTGAACCCGATTTAAGTGGCTCGTTAAGCAGCACTTTCATCATGGTATTATTAACCAAAGACTTGATAGCATTGCCATTGGAATCTTTTATGTATTTTATGGAATATCCCGCAGGAAAATCAATCGCCCTGGTTAAAAACTGCATCTGGCGTGTATTGATGCCATCTTTCAAATCATTCAATGAACCAAAGTCTTCACTTCCTTTTTTATTGACATTCTGTTCAAGCTGAATCCATAAATAGCTCAAATCGTCAGGAGAATTGTTATAATACGTAATGGTTTCTTCTCCAGAAATAGTATTATTTTGCTCATTTAAAAGTACATTGATTTTGTAATCTGCACGTTGTTGCCAATAATCTTTTCCGGGTGCACCACTGGCGGCACGATAGGTATTTGGTTGATCCACTAAACGGTCAATAGGTTCAAATTTACCTTGCCATGGTTTGTCTTGTGCATTAAGACCTTGAAACAACAAAGCTGAAAAGACAAAAGGAATTATAAATTTCATATTTATTTTTTTTATTGAAGGCTAAAAGTATAAAAAGTTTTGCTTGTTTTATATTTAATGGGTTTCAAGTCTTTTATTTATATTAAAATAAAAGTACTTTTATCATAAAAAAATGCAGCTTGTATTTGCCACCAATAATCTTAATAAACTTAAAGAAGTTCAGTTACTTATTCCAAAGCATATCAAACTATTAAGCTTGAATGATATTGGTTGCCTTGAGGATATTCCCGAAACACAAGACGCTATAGAAGGCAATGCCATTCAAAAAGCAAATTATATAAAGGAGCATTACGGTTATGATTGTTTTGCTGATGATACAGGGCTGGAAGTGGATATCCTAAATGGTGAGCCAGGCGTTTATTCTGCCCGATATGCTGGTCCACAACGCAATCCTGAAGACAATATAAATAAATTGCTTAATGCCTTACAAAACCAAACCAATAGAAACGCTCAGTTTAAGACCGTTATCGCCTTAAATATAGACCACAAAACGCAGACATTTACAGGTGTGTGCAAAGGCGAAATTACTAGTACTAAGCATGGCCAAAACGGGTTTGGTTATGACCCCATATTTAAACCTACCGGCTATAATGAAACCTTTGCAGAAATGGATTTATCGCTAAAAAACACCATTGGACATAGGGGAAAAGCCGTCTCTTTATTAGTTGATTTCCTAAATTCTTAATCTTTTTTTTATTAAATAGTAAACCATTAAAGTGTTGCTTGTTAATATTCTTTATAGTATTTTTAAATCATGACAGACGTAGAAATAGAAAAAGAAAATACCGCCATTACCAAAGCGTACAAAGAGCTTTTAAAGGTTAGTTACAGAACGCTTACCGATGAAGATAAAAAACTCATCAGAAGTGCTTTTGACGTGGCGCTTGAAGGCCATAAAAACCAACGTAGACGCTCTGGTGAAGCCTATATTTTCCATCCGCTTGCCGTGGCCAGAATTGTGGCCAAAGAAATAGGTTTGGATGCGACCTCTATTGCGGCTGCCTTATTGCATGATGTGGTTGAGGATTGTGACGATTATTCTATTGACGATATTGAACGCCTTTTTGGTAAAACAGTGGCTAAAATCGTTGATGGACTTACCAAGATTTCCTCTTTGAGCAAAGAACAGGATATGGATGTGTCCTTACAGGCCGAGAATTTCCGGAAAATGCTTCTTACACTAAATGACGATGTGCGGGTTATTATCATTAAAATTGCTGACCGACTTCACAACATGCAAACCATGGACGCCATGCGCCCTGATAAACAAGTGAAGATTGCATCAGAAACACTCTATATCTACGCACCTCTAGCCCATAGAATTGGCTTGTACAATATTAAAACTGAACTAGAAGATTTAGGTTTAAAATATACTGAACCAGAAGTTTACAATGATATTCTATATAAAATAAAGGAAAGCAAGGAGGAACAAGATCAATATATTAAGGAATTCAGTCAGGTTATTCAAACGTCTTTGGATAAAGAACACTTAAACTATTCCATAAAAGGAAGGCCAAAATCCATTTTCTCCATCCGAAGGAAAATGCTCAAGCAAGGTGTGTCTTTTGATGAAGTCTATGACAAGTTTGCCATTAGAATCATTTATAAAAGTGATTATGAAAACGAAAAGTTCTTGGCTTGGAAAATCTACTCCATCGTTACCGATCATTTCAGGCCCAATCCCGTCAGGCTTCGCGATTGGATTTCGTCACCAAAATCAACGGGCTACGAAGCGCTTCATATAACTGTGATGGGGCCAAAAGGCCGATGGGTTGAAGTGCAAATACGCAGTGAGCGCATGAATGAAATTGCCGAAAAAGGATATGCAGCCCATTACAAATACAAACAAGGCAACGAGAAAGAGGACAATCTGGAAAGTTGGATTAACAAATTACAGGAAGCCCTTGAAAATCCTGATATTAATGCAGTGGATTTTGTTGAACAATTTAAACTGAACCTATACTCTAAGGAAATCTTTGTATTTACTCCAAAAGGCGAACTAAAATCCTTGCCAAAAGGTGCTACGGCTTTAGACTTCGCATTCAATATTCACTCAGAAGTCGGTATGAAAACCCGCGGTGCCAAAGTTAATGGAAAACTGGTACCATTGAGTCATGAGCTACAAAGTGGGGACCAAGTGGATATCTTAACATCAGAAAGTGCCAAACCCAATGCCAACTGGTTGGATTATGCTACAACTGCTAGAGCTAGAAGCAAGATAAAATCGGCTTTAAAAGAGGACAAAAAACGCATTGGTGAAGACGGCAAGGAAATTTTGAGGCGAAAATTAAAACAGCTTAAAATCACGCTAAACGAGTCCAGTATTAATGAGTTGGTCAATTTTTTCAAGCTCAAAACCAGTCTGGACTTGTTTTACAGAGTCGGCATTGGTACCATTGATAATGCCATGTTAAAGGATTTTGCTTCAAAACGAAGCAACGCCTTGATGAGTTTTATCAAAAATAAGATAACCAGAAAGGCCAACATCAATAAAGAAGACTTAGAAAAAGAAGAAGTCACGGCTAACTATGATTCTCTTGTTTTTGGTAAAGAAGAAGAAAAACTGGACTATAAATTGGCCAATTGCTGCAACCCCATTCCGGGTGATGAGGTATTTGGCTTTTTAACAGTTGCAGAAGGTATTAAGGTTCATAAAAAAAACTGCCCCAATGCGGTTAGTTTACAATCAAATTACGCTTATAGAATCATGTCTGCCAAATGGATAGATTCCACACAACAAGAATTTTTAGTTCAAATCTTGGTGTCTGGCATTGACCACATGGGGCTTGTCAATGACATCACCAAAGAGATTTCTTCCAATATGCACGTCAATATGAAAAGCTTAAGTTTTGAGAGTGATGATGGTTTGTTCAGCGGTAAAATCAATGTAATTGTAAAGAACAACACACTTGTTAAAAAATTGTTAGAAAAACTTAAAAAAATTAATGGTATTGATAAAGTGACTAGAGTTTAAAAAGTGTAAATTTGCAATGAGCTTATGAATGTGAAAGCAGATACAAAGAACCAAGAGATTGTTAAGAGTGTTTTTACAAACTTCTTAGAAACCAACGGGCACCGCAAAACTCCTGAACGCTACGCTATACTTCAAGAAATTTACAATAAAAGTGAACACTTTGATATAGAATCGCTATATCTAAGCATGAAAAATAAAAAATATCGGGTATCGCGCGCTACACTTTACAATACTATTGAATTGCTTCTGGAATGTGGGTTGGTTAGAAAACACCAGTTTGGACAAAACCAAGCACATTACGAGAAATCATACTTTGATAGGCAACATGACCACGTGATTCTTACTGATACCGGTGAGGTCATTGAGTTTTGTGACCCACGAATACAATCCATCAAAAAAACAATTGAAGAGGTTTTTGATATTGAAATCAATAACCATTCACTCTACTTTTACGGAAACAGAAAAACAAACAAATAATTAAATTTTTACAATGGCAGTAGATTTACTACTAGGTTTACAATGGGGAGACGAGGGCAAAGGAAAAATTGTTGACGTACTAACCTCCAAATACAATATTATTGCACGTTTTCAAGGTGGCCCCAATGCAGGCCATACTTTAGTTTTTAACGGAAGAAAACATGTGCTTCACACCATTCCTTCAGGGATTTTTCATGATAACACCACCAATCTAGTTGGTAACGGTGTGGTCATTGACCCGGTTATATTTAAAAAAGAATTGGATAAACTTGAGGAACAAGATGTTGATTACAGAAAATCACTATTAATTTCTCGCAAAGCACATATTATCCTGCCTACGCATCGGTTATTGGATGCAGCCAGTGAAGCCTCAAAAGGGAAAGCTAAAATTGGCTCAACCCTCAAAGGTATTGGTCCAACCTATATGGATAAGACCGGTAGAAACGGCATTCGTGTAGGTGATTTAGAATTAAACGATTGGAAAGAACGCTATAGAGCATTAGCAGACAAACATGAGTCTATGATTGCTTTTTACGATGTTGACATCCAATATGATTTGTGCGAATTGGAAAAAGAATTTTTTGAAGCTGTTAAGGTTTTAAAATCCATAACCTTTATTGATTCTGAAGAATACATCTATCAAGCGCAAAAAGAAGGAAGAACCATTTTGGCTGAAGGTGCTCAAGGTTCGTTGCTTGATATTGATTTTGGGACCTACCCGTTTGTAACATCCAGTAACACAACAGCTGCTGGAGCTTGTACCGGTCTAGGTGTATCACCAGGACAAATTGGTGATGTGTTTGGCATATTTAAAGCCTATACAACCCGTGTGGGTTCAGGTCCATTCCCTACCGAGTTGTTTGATGAAGATGGCGCTACCATGAGTAAAGTCGGTAACGAATTTGGAGCAACCACAGGTAGACCAAGACGTTGTGGTTGGTTGGATTTGGTAGCCTTACGTTATGCTTGCCAAGTAAATGGTGTGACCCAATTAATGATGATGAAAGGTGATGTACTGTCGGGTTTTAAAACCTTAAAAGTTTGTACCGCATACAATTATAAAGGTGACATAATTAAGCATTTCCCGTATAATATTGACCCTGAAAATGTAGAACCTATTTATACGGAGTTTAAAGGTTGGAATGAAGATTTAACAGGCATGTCCGAAGCCAGTCAGCTTCCAAAAGCATTGAACGACTATATTGCGTTTTTAGAAAAAGAACTGGAAATCCCAATCACGATTGTATCGGTTGGACCCGATAGAAAACAAACTATTTTTAGACACCAATAGGTTTTCAAAATATACTGATATTCACAAAAACGCTTCAAAAAATTTTGAAGCGTTTTTTGATTCGTTATACTTAAGCATGATAATTATCGTTATTTTTGCCCAAACATTTCTAATTTGAACAGATTAAAATCTACATACATTTTATTTCTTCTTTTTGTCTTATCTACATGCAATATGCTAGCACAAGAACAAAAAAAAATAGATATTGAATATTCTGGTTTTTTGAATTTTGATGAAGCCAATTATCCGGGTGCGAAAATCTTAACGCGAGACGATTCGCAACAAATCCATATTATCCATGAAAGCATCAATGTATGGTGTGACAAAGCCTACTACTATGGCAACGAGAATTTCATTGAAGCTTACGGCCATGTAAAAATGATACAGGGAGATACCATTAATATGAGTTCAAAATATGTTGAATATAGTGGCAAAACCCAATTGGCATTTGCTAGTGGCGATGTGGTGTTGACCGACCCAACTTCAACAATTAAAACAGATACCTTATACTTCGACCGTGTTAAGCAACAAGCCTTTTACAGAGATGGCGGTACCGTTGTAAAAGATACCTCTGGAACCATTACCAGTAAGATTGGTCGGTATTACATGAACGAAAAAAAATACCAATTTGTAACTGATGTGGTTTTGGTAAATCCTGATGCGACCATCAAATCTAATTTTTTCGACTTTTATTCAGAAACCGGTCAGGCTTATTTGTATGGCCCCTCAACCATCACAACAGACGAAAGTACGACCTATTGTGAAAAAGGGTATTATGACACCAAGGCCAAGATTGGCTATGCCATGAAACACGCTAAAATAAACTATGATAACAGAATTATTGAAGGGGACAGTTTATATTTTGATAACAACAAAAGTTTTGCATCGGCAACCAATCATATAAAAGTAACGGATACCTTAAATCACAGTATTGTGAAAGGTCATTATGCTGAGGTTTATAAAGCAAAGGATTCAGTTTTCATAACAAAACGCGCATTGGCAATCACTGTACAAGAAAACGATTCCATTTATATGCATGCTGACACTTTGATGGTTACGGGAAAGCCAGAAAATCGCATTACCAGAGCCTTTAGAAATGTACGCCTTTATAAATCTGATATGAGCGGCAAAGCGGATTCTGTTCATGTAGACCACGCCAAAGGGCTTACCCAACTTATCAATATCTCAAAGTTATCAAGTACCGATGCCTTTGCTACCAAAAGACGGCCTATTTTGTGGAACATTGGCAATCAAATGACAGGTGATACCATCTATTTGATTTCCAATCCTGAAACCGAAAAACTGGATTCCCTCATCGTATTCAAAAATGCTTTTTTAATAAGCAAAGACACGCTTGGCGCTGGTTTCAACCAAATTTCAGGACAACGGTTAGTGGGATTATTTAATGAAGACAATGACTTAGAAACGGTTGATATTATTAAAAATGCCGAATCTATTTATTATTTCAGAAATGATAAAAACGAATTGGTTGGTATAGACAAAGCCAAGTCTGGAACCATTAAGATTTTTTTGGAGAACAAAGAAATTGAGGAGGTTAGAAAAATCAATCAAATTGACGGTAAAATTTATCCCGAATCTGATTTTCCCGAAAAAGAGAAAATACTAAAAGGATTTGACTGGCGCGAAGAAGAGCGTTTGACCAGTATAGAGGATTTATTTAAAGACGACCCTCCCTTGGTCTTACCCAAAATAAAAGGTTTGGATGATTATGTGCCGCAAGAGGACTTTTTTGATGATGCTATGATGGAACGCATTAAAGAGGCTGGTAAAAATGATACTATTAATAGAGCGGCAAGAAATATCCCTAAAAAAGAACCTAAACTTACTAATTTATTAAAATCAAATACAGATTTTTTATCATCTGATTGGTTTAAAAAAGATGTTATAGTTAGTTCTAACTCGTCAATATCATTTGACAAAACTAAAACAGCCAATGAATTATCAGGCGTGGCTTCAAAAAATGGTTATCTATTGCAAAAGGTTGCAAAAACACAAGGAAATTTTAAATTTTCAATATGGCTAAAAGGCAAAGGGCTCATTAGGATTGCATTACAAGAAGCCAGTAATGATTATACAAATTATGCCATAAAAGATATTAAACTAACTAAGGAATGGACTAGATATGAGATAAATTGTATAAAGGAAAATGACGGAAACAATTTAAGAGCTGTATTAAGTGATATTCATTCATCAGATTTTGTTAAAGCTTGGGGTCCTGAATTAATAGAATTATAAAAAAGAATACGTGAACCAAGATTTCTTTAAATATCAAGCACAAACCACTCCACATCCGTTGGCAATGGAAGTTTCCCATGCCAACGGATCGTATATTTATGATTCAAACAAAAAAGCTTATCTAGATTTTGTGGCTGGCGTTTCGGCATGCACACTAGGTCACAGCCACCCAAAAGTCATCCAAACTATTAAAGAGCAATTGGATAAGTACATGCACGTAATGGTTTATGGTGAGTACATTCAAAAACCAGCGGTTGAACTTACCAAACTATTAGCTAAAAATCTTCCCTACCCTTTAGAGAAAACCTATTTGACGAATTCAGGGACAGAAGCTATCGAAGGTGCTTTAAAACTGGCTAAACGAGCAACGGGCAGAAGCGAAATCATCGCGGCTAACAAAGCCTACCATGGCAACACGATGGGATCCATGAGTGTCATGGGCTATGAAGAACGCAAGCAAGCTTTTAGACCTTTAATTCCTGATGTTCGATTTATAACCTTTAATGATGAAGCAGATTTATCATTGATAACCACAAAAACAGCCTGCGTTATTTTAGAGACCATACAAGGTGGTGCGGGTTTTATTGAACCAAAAAACGGCTACTTAAAAAAAGTTCGTGAACGTTGTAATGCTGTCGGGGCTCTATTGATTTTAGATGAAATACAACCAGGAGTAGGTCGAACAGGAAGACTGTTTGGTTTTGAGCATTATGATTGTATCCCTGATATTTTGGTGACCGGCAAAGGTCTAGGTGGCGGTATGCCCATAGGTGCATTTACAGCTTCTGGTGAATTAATGGATTTGCTTCAAGACAATCCTAAGTTAGGACACATCACGACCTTTGGTGGGCACCCTGTTATTGCCGCATCGGCATTAGCTACTTTACACGAAGTTATTGAGAGTGATTTAATGCCTCAAGCGTTGGAAAAAGAGCAGCTTTTTAGAAAGCTTTTAGTTCATCCGTTAATTACCGAAATACGCGGAAAAGGCCTTATGCTGGCTATTATGTTGCCCTCAAAAGACATTGTAGATACGGTTGTTCTTAAATGCCAAGAGCAAGGTTTGATCCTTTTTTGGCTGTTATTTGAGCCAAAAGCAGTCAGAATAACGCCGCCTTTAACCATTTCAAAAGAAGAAATCATAAAAGGCTGTACTATAATTATAGATATTTTGAATAGTATTCACATAAAATAGATATACAATAACCTTTTGAATATCAATCATAAACAACTCTTTTTCTACATAAAAGGTTAACCTGTTCATTACTTTGTTAAAAACATTTGACACATTTTTCCTGAAAAAACAATTAGAACCTTAAATTTATTCGTGTAGAATCTTACAAACGTGCTTATGGAGTATAGCTCTAACGACAACAATAGTTTGCCTCTTACTAAATTTGAATCCATGTTAAAAACAAACAATGTGTTGTTTTTTGATTCAGAAGAGTTTGAAAACATTATCCACCATTACCTCAATCAAGGAAAAATGTCTTTAGCAAAAAAAGCTATTAAATTGGGGTTAGACCAGCATCCTACATCAACCAACTTAAAACTGTTCAAGGTTGAGGTTTATGTGTTTGAAAACAAACTTGTTCAAGCTGATTCGCTTTTAAATGAGCTCTATCAATTAGAGCCTATGAACGAGGAAATCTATATTCAAAAAGCCAATATCCTCTCTAAAAAAGATGAACACTTACAAGCTATTGATGTGCTTAAAAAAGCTCTGGAATTAACCGATGATGTGGTAGACCTTTATTCTTTAATAGGCATGGAATATCTGTTTCTGGACCAATTTGAAAACGCCAAGACTTACTTTATGAAGTGTTTGGAAGAGGACATTGAAGATTATTCAGCACTTTACAACATTATCTATTGCTTTGATTTTTTGGATCAAAACACCGAAGCCATTGAATACCTTAATCTGTTTCTGGATGAAAACCCGTATTGTGAAGTCGCTTGGCATCAATTAGGCAAGCAATATTTTACTTTAAAAGATTATAAAAAGGCTCTGGCTGCTTTTGATTTCGCTATCATTTCAGATGATACCTTTGTAGGTGCTTATCTGGAAAAAGGAAAGGTACTTGAAAAATTAAAGCGCTATGAAGAAGCCATTGAATTTTACAGCATCACACTAAAACTGGATGACCCTACCTCCTTTGCTTTGCTGCGTATAGGCAATTGTTACGAAAAATTAAAAAAGGATGATTTAGCGGTTCAATATTATTACAAAACCGTACATGAAGATCCATTATTGGATAAAGGTTGGATTGCCATTACCAGGTTTTACAACAGACGAAAAAACTACCAAAAAGCCTTATATTATATCAACAAAGCCATTAATATTGATAGCCAAAATGTGATTTATTGGAAATTATATGCTCAAATAAACATGCGCTTGAATTTATATGAAGAAGCTGAACGCGGTTTCAAAAAAACCTTGGAATTAGGTAATTATGAATTGTCCACATGGATTTCGCGTGGCGATTTGCTCTTAAAATTAGGCGAGCCAGAAGCAGCCGTTTATAATTTTGAACAAGCTGTTGAATTTTATCCAGAAAACGCCGAACTGGAATACCGCTTGGCTGGTTTGTACTTTATATTAAATGAAACCGATAAAGGCTCGTTCCACTTAAAAAACGGCTTAAAATACAATTCAGAATACACCTTTATACTAGATGAACTATTCCCTGAAGTATGCCATAAAACCCAAGTTAAAAACTTACTAAAAACCAAACTATAAACAAGGCTCTAATAAAAAAATGTATACCTTTGGTTTTAGCATTTAAAATCAACTTATGCAAAGACGTTTTATAGAGTATGTGGTAATTTCACTAAAAGGAATCGCTATGGGAGCAGCCGATGCCGTTCCTGGTGTTTCGGGCGGTACCATTGCATTTATTTCCGGTATTTACGAAGAATTAATCAACACCATTAGCAATGTCAATGTTGGTCTATTTAAAACACTTTTCAACAAAGGTTTCAAAGCCTTTTGGAATGAGTTAAACGGTAATTTTATTCTAGCACTTTTAAGTGGTATTATAGTCAGCTACGTGTCTTTTATGCGGCTTGCCAAATACTTGTTGGAAAACCACCCCGTTTTGATTTGGTCCTTCTTTTTTGGTTTGATTATCGCTAGTATCTATTTTGTTGGCAAACAAATCACTAAATGGAATGTCATTACCTGTTTAGGTTTATTTCTTGGCGCAGTAATAGCATATTATATTTCAACGTTATCATCAATGGCCAATAATGACAATGACTTATTTCTGTTTTTTGCTGGTGCTTTGGCCATCTGTGCCATGATTTTACCTGGTATTTCCGGGTCTTTTATTTTGGTCATTTTAGGGGCTTACAAAACATTAAGTGATGCGCTGCATGATTTTGATTTGAAGAAAATTGCCGTATTTGCCTGTGGAGCCATTATCGGACTATTAAGTTTTAGCCATTTATTGAAATGGTTGTTTAAACACTATCACAACCTTACATTGGCCATTCTCACCGGTTTTATATTTGGTTCATTGAACAAAGTATGGCCTTGGAAAGAAACACTCACTTGGCATATCAACTCAAAAGGTATTGAAGAACCCTTGCTAGAAAAAAGCATATCTCCATTTTCGTATGCTGGAGACAATCATTTAGTATTTGCAACTGTCCTGATGATTATTGGCTTTTTTACTATTTTTATTCTTGAAAGATTAGGTTCAAAAAAAGATTAATGGAAAGTACCCGAACTCTTAGCGATAAAATATTCCTAATCCTTAAAGGTTTAGGAATGGGTGCTGCCAATAAGGTTCCTGGTATTTCTGGCGGCGTGGTTGCTTTTGTTGCCGGTTTTTATGAAGAGTTTATTTATTCCTTACGAAAAATCAATGCCAAAGCCTTTAAATTGCTCATTAATGGGAGATTTAAAAGCTTTTACAAATATGTTAACGGACGTTTTTTGGGTCTTTTGTTCTTTGGAATGATTGTCAGTTATTTTAGTATTTCCAAGGCGCTGGATTATCTTATAAAATACTACGAATTGTATGTTTGGAGCGTTTTCTTTGGAATGATTATCGGCTCCATATACTACATCAACAAAGATTTTAAGGATTGGAATTATAAAACCTATCTGTCACTGTTTATCGGCATTGTATTGGGCATGAGTGTAAGCTTTTTAAGCCCTGCAAAAGAAAATGACAACTTATGGTTTGTATTTTTCTGTGGCATCATCAGTGTTTCCGGTATGACACTTCCAGGCTTTTCCGGATCCTTTATTCTTATTCTACTGGGAAATTATGTGTTGCTTTTGGTAGAATCGGTCAATGCACTATTTGATACGTTTTTTGATATTTTTGAATGGGATTTTAGCTTTATACACAATTTTGAACGCATCCGCATGCTTAAAGTCCTGCTAGTATTTACATTGGGCTCATTAACAGGATTAATCACATTTTCCCACTTGTTGAGTTATATTCTAAAGCATTATAAAAGCATAACCATTTCAACAATTATCGGTTTCATTATTGGGTCACTGGGTGTAGTATGGCCATGGAAAAAAACCATTTACAAACTCAATGAAACTGGTCAGTTTATATTTGACTCCCGAGGTGAAAAAGTGATTGCTAACTACAAACGCTATATTCCTGAATTAGGTTCAGAAACGTATTACGCCATTGCATTTATTGTATTAGGCATTGCCATTGTACTGGCACTTGAAATATACGGTCAAAAAACAAGAAAATCACATGCATAAACTAGGGCTTTTAGGAAAAAACATTTCATATTCGTTTTCCAAAGCATATTTTAAAAAAAAGTTTGAAGACGAACAGATTGATGATGTATCATACGAAAACTTTGATATAGATGATATTAACGCATTTCCCGCTCTAATTAAAAACACTATAGGTCTAAAAGGCATGAATATAACCATTCCATATAAGGAAGCTGTTCTTCCGTTTTTAGACAAACTCAATAAAAAAGCCGAAGAAATTGGTGCCGTTAATACCATTAAAATAACAAAAGAGAACAAGCTTATTGGTTATAATACCGATTGCTATGGTTTTAAAAAATCACTTAAACCTTTTTTGAAACCACATCATAAAAGTGCCTTGATTTTGGGCACTGGAGGTGCCAGCAAAGCTGTTGCCTATAGTTTGAAAAAATTGAACATCAAACATTTATATGTGTCTAGACATGCAAGAAAAGGGGTTGATCTTACTTACGATACATTAACTAGAGATATTATAAAACAGCATCTGCTTATTATCAATTGTACCCCTTTAGGAACATTCCCAAATATTGAAGACTGTCCCAACATTCCTTATGAAGCCATAACCAATGACCATATTCTATACGATTTAATATATAATCCCGAAGAAACTACTTTTTTAAAACAGGGCAAACAGCAGCATGCCACTACCATAAATGGGCTTAATATGCTTAAATTTCAAGCAGAAAAAGCTTGGAGTATTTGGAATTTATCTTAAAATCAATAATTTAAGCATTAAAATTCATTCTCTCTTTTGTAAATACTGCAGTTGTTACTATATTTAAACAATAAAGAGATTAAAGAACCTAAAACATTTATAAAATGTCAGAGCTAGATAACCTGCAAGAAGCAGATGGAACAAAAGAAACTAAAGCATCAACCAGTAAGGTCAAGAAACAGGTAATTGCTAATGAGCCATCATTAGAAAACACTGCTGAAAAACCTGTTAATGAAATAGACGAAAAGACTGTTGAGGAACCTAAGGCAGATGCAAAAAAAACAGAAGACAAGACGACAGCATCTTCAAAAGATAAGGATATAACAGATACGCCTAGTGACACTTCTGTTGTTTCAACGGAAACTACTAAAACAATTGAGTCCAAGAAAGATCAATCTGATAAGCAAGATGATAACGATGAAGTCATGAATGAGATTGACGACTCCAATGCTGAGGACGCAGAAGATGAAGGTCATAAAGATAGACACACCATAGCATTTAAGGACTATGACACCATGTCGCTGGATGCGCTTACAATTGAGTTGGAAAAACTGGTTAAAAACGAAAAAGTACAAGCAATAAAAAACCACGTTAACCAAATTAACAGTGAGTTCAAAACCAAATTCAATGCGCTATTAGAAGAGAAAAAAGAAGAGTTTTTATCAGATGGCGGCAATGAAATTGATTTTTATTATTCAAGTCCGGTACAGAAACGTTTTAAAACCGTTTACAAGGAGTACAAGACCAAACTTCACGAGCATTACAAAAGCATTGAGCAAAATCTTAAGCAAAATCTAGCAGACAAGCTTGAAATTATTGAGGAGTTGAAAGGTTTGATTAATGTTGAGGAAAACATAAACACAACCTACAAACACTTTAAAGACCTACAGGAACGCTGGAGAAATACTGGCCCTATTCCAAGAGATAAATACAATAATGCATGGAACAGTTACCATCACCATGTTGAAATGTTTTATGACTTTTTGCATCTCAACAGGGATTTAAGGGATTTGGATTTCAAGCATAATTTAGAAAAGAAATTAAAAATCATTGAGCGAGCCGAAGAATTGGCCAAAGACGACAATGTAACAAGAGCTTTCAGGGAATTGCAAGAACTCCACAAAATGTGGAAAGAAGAGCTTGGTCCGGTTGCCAGAGAGCATAGAGAAGAGATTTGGGAACGCTTTAAAGCATCTACAAAAATCATCAATGAAAAGCGTCAGAAATACTTTAGTGAAATAGATAAGGTTTATGAAAAAAACCTTGAAAAGAAACTGGAAATTGTTTCAAAAATTGAAGCTATTGGTCAAGAAGACACCAATACACATAGCACTTGGCAAAAGAAAATCAAAGAAGTAGAAACATTAAGAGAAGCATTTTTTAATGCGGGAAAAGTGCCTTTAAAAGACAACGAAGAAACGTGGTCTAAATTTAAGGATGCCGTAAGAACATTCAACAAAAAGAAAAATGCGTTTTACAAAGGTCTCAAAAAAGAACAGTACAAAAATCTTCAAAAAAAGCTAGAGCTTATCCAAATTGCTGAAGACAATAAAGACAATGAAGATATTCCAACCACGATAGCCTTAATGAAAAAGATACAAAGTGATTGGAAAAAAATTGGCCATGTTCCCAGAAAGGACAGTGATAAAATATGGAAACAATTCAAAACAGCCTGTAATCATTTTTTTGATAAACTCCACGCCTCTAAAAATGCAGCTAACAAAGTTGAAATTGAAGCGTTTAACAAGAAAAATGAATTGTTAGAATCCATTAAGGACCTAAAATTGTCTGGCGATAAAGACAAAGACCTGCCCGTGATAAATGACTTGATCTCCAACTGGAAAAGCATTGGGAGAGTTCCAAATGATAAGCGCTATATAGAAAGTAAGTTCAATAAGGGACTAGATGAACTGTTCTCAAAATTAAAAATGAACAGAAACGAAATTGAGCTTATAAAATTTGAGAATAAACTGGAGATCTTAAGTAATGAAGATGACAACCAAAATCTTGATAATGAACGGTCTTTTATTCGCAAAAAAATAGATGAAGTCAAGAGCCAAATCAATCAGTTAGAAAACAATCTGCAGTTTTTTACCAATGTTGATGATGATAACCCGTTGGTCAAAGAAGTTCATAACAACATCAAAAGCCACAAGGAATCATTAAAACTTTGGAAAACAAAACTCAGCAAAATAAAGGAACTCTACTAATCCATTGAAAAAACTAAATCCTACTTGTATGGTCTATGAAACATAACAAGTAGGATTTTAGCCCCTAACTAACTTATTGTTCATTTCCAAAAAAGGAAAGAAAATGATGTGATCTTAATATAAGAAGTATTGTATTGCTATTAACCGGTTTATAAAGAACCATCATCAATTTATATACGAACAAAAACCTATTTTGGATTATTTTGAATAAAACAACTGACAATTACTATTACTTATTCATTTTAATACAAGGTATTCTTTCTTACTTTTGCGACCAGGTTTATTAAAAACAAAATATGAATTTGAGCTTAATTTGTAGTGATATAGATGGTACCTTACTCAATAAGGACCGGGAATTATCGCTGTCAACCATAAAAGAAATTAACCGTCTGTCACACATTCCTTTTATCTTAATTTCTTCAAGAATGCCAAAAGCTATGCGGCATTTACAAGAAAAAATAGGTAATACAAACACGCCAATAATTGCATACAATGGGGGTTTGATTTTAGATAATAATGCGGTTATTGAAAGTACAGTTATCAAGAACAGTGTTTTAGAATCTACAATAGAGACATGTGTTGGAACCAGTATTCATTTAAGTTTATACCATCATGATGAATGGTACGTACCATCGTTGGATTATTGGGCGAATAGGGAAATTTACAACACAAAGGTAGAACCTATTGTGAGATCCAACCATGAGGTTTTAAAAGCTTGGAAGCAAGAAGGAAAAGAGGCCCATAAAATTATGTGCATGGGAGAAGAACATGAGATTGATGTTTTATATGAATTTCTTGAAGGAAACCATTCAAATGAGATAATTCTATATAGGTCAAAACCTACCTATATAGAAATTTCACATCGTTCCATATCGAAAAAAACAGCTATAGAAACATTAATAAACCACTGTTATCCAGATATAACAATTGATAATGTTGTCGCTTTTGGCGACAATTATAATGACATTGAAATGCTTAAAGCCGTAGGATTGGGAATTGCGGTTGCAAACGCCAACGACCATGTTTTGAAAATAGCAAAACAGATAACGGATACCAATAAAAATGATGGGGTTGCTAAAGCGTTGAGTGACCTGTTTTGATTACCTCACCAAGCTAAAATGCCCCCTAAACAATCGCACTTCGCCAGTCATTTTAACCAGTTGAGCTACAAACCAATAATCTGACGCAGCTAATTTTTGACCATTAAACGTACCATCCCAAGCTCCATTCTTTGCATTCAACTGTTTGATTAATTTTCCATACCTATCATAGATACTAACAACAGACGTATTGGCATAATCAGAACCCAGTCCTTTTATCTGCCAGGTATCATTACTGCCATCATTATTAGGTGTGAAAAATTTTGGGAATCCAAGGATAAAAACTTGCAATTCAGCTATTCCACATAGATTTTTATCTTTAACATAAATCATATGGCTTCCGGCTCCTACTCTATCAAAATAAGGTTGATCTTGATAGGGCCCATTGATGTTATCCAAAGCAAATTCATAATCTCCTATCCCAAGATTATTATTATCATTATTAATGGTAATGCTGTTGTTATTTGATAATTCCACAATGGTAACATCGTCTAGACCTATATTTGCAATGGCAGATTCTACCACAGTAAAAGACACAGGAAAGGACTCACAACCAAAACCAGAGGTGGCTACAACCGTATAATTTCCCCCAGAAACCACTTCAGCATACGGCAAATCACTAACAATTTGACCGTTATCATCTTCCCATTCATAGGTATAGCTACCATTAGGATTAAATGTAGTCAATGTAATAGGATTGTTATCCAAACAATAAATGGCGGAATTATCTACCTCAAATTCTGGTCTTGGGTGTACCGTTAACAGCAAATGAGGTCCCAATCCAAAACAAGTGCCATTGTCGTCACTTTCAACACGTACATACAGGATTTGTGAAAAACTTGTTTCGTTTATATATGCAGATTGATTTAAAATTTCATTTTGTTCCAGCTGGGCGTCACTTAAATTTCTAAAATAATGAACACTTAAATTTTGTCCCAAAGGAAACAGGGATATAAACGCATTAGAAGCTTGAGTTAAATCAAACTCATGAAATCCGTCTATTGTATCATCATCATCACAAGTATCCAGTTCCTCAACAAAACCATTGGGGATTTTTGTAGTGGACACCTGTAAATTAACTGTGGCAATCCGGTAGCAGCCATTTACATTTTCAACTCTTGCAAAAACGGTATTGCCTGAAGCGTTATTATATATACTACTAATAGCATTTATACCAGCGTCAGCATTGCTATATGTTGCATAGTAAGAGAATGTTAAACCCGCTGAATTATTATTGGAAAGGACATCATTGGCTTCATCTAAATTATAATCAGTAAAACCGTCTGGAACACCATCTTCATCACAGTTTTTAAACACGATACTGGATTGAATAACAGGAAGCTCGTTTACTTTAATATCCATTTGGGTATCTGTGTAACAAGCATTATGGCTGTTGTTTACAATCCTAACGTAAATGGTTTGGCCATTTTGTACAGTGTTAATAAAAGCTGATGGATTTGAAATTGGATCACTATAAGCTGCATCGGTGAAATATTCAAATGAAAAATCTGTAGCTGCCATTCCGTTTAAAAGTACAGTTTCGTTAGATGTTAAATCAAATGTGGTAAAACCATTGGTATCATCACCATCCAAAATGTCATCACACTCTTCCAGTACAGGTATTTCCGAAGCATTTAGTGGAACAACCGTTTCATCAATTATCACATTAACAGGTAACCGTATAGGGCTTTCGCATGTATTAATAGTCTGTGAGGCATAATAGGTTGCAGTAACCAATTGATCGGTTTGATTTAACGGGGTTCCTCCTGAAGCCAAATCATACCAAAGAACATTTGAACCTGTTATTTGTAAATCTGCAACCGTTGCATTATCAATATCACAAAAACGCTGTGTAGCATTTGCAGTGCTGGGGATTGGCGTTTTCTGAACCGTAAGTGTAACGGCCGTTTTACTTGCTGTTGTACAGCCGTTTGATGTAGCATCCACATAATAGGTGGTTGTGTTTGTCAAAGATGGTGTGGTGAATGAATTTCCCGTTGAAACCAAATTTCCTCCTGTCAAGCTATCATACCAATTAACTACACCTGCAGATGCTGTTGCAGATAAGGTAGCTGAACCTGATTCACAAACCAGATTTTCAGTTATTGATAGGATTGTTGGAATAGTATTGATTGTAGCGACAACTGGTGTCCTATAACCGTCTGTGCAACCATTAGCTGACGGCAGCGCATAGTAAGTTGTTGTTGATTTTAAATTGGGCGTTATATAGCTTGAACCACTTCCAACTTGGTTACCACCAGTAGGAGCATCAAACCACAGAACTGTTCCATATAATGACGTTGCTTGTAAAGTAACTGAACCAGGACCACATCTCGTTGCATCTGTGTAATCATCAATAGTATTTACATAAATTTGTGTACTAGCTGAAATATTTAGAACTGGATCACCAGGCATACCCCCATATTCAACAATATATCCCTTTGGCTGGTAATCACCAGAAGTAGCCCCAGTATTAGATAAATCGTTCCAAGAGCCTGGAATTCCAACTCCAGGTGCTGTAACATGTGCATAATCTTCATCACCTGCTTGATTTGGTTCAAAATTATTTGTATTCCAAAATGAAAAAGCATTATTTGGAGCATAGCCGTTTGTTCCTGTACCAATCCAAAAAATATCTCCATTTTCAGGACCCGTTACCCATTTCCATGTTCCTTCTGTTTGTGCATCACTCCCCCCTATCCAACCAGCTCCAGCTGCCTGTTCACCAGACAATTGTGCTTCTTCTGGTGATGTTATAGTAGCCAAATAACCTTGCAAGCCGAAATAGGTTCTAATCTCTGCTGCTGCTTTAGCGGCAGTCCAAGTAATTCCTAATGCTGGCACATATTGATAATAATGGCCAGTTGTTGGTAAATAATTAGCGTCTCCTATGGTAAAAGAAAACGACTTATCAGTAGGATTTGGGTTAGTGCTTTTAAAAATAACATCTTTTACTGCCGCGATTAAATCAACATATTGAGCTTGAGCCCCACCTAATCCTTTCAAGGTTAACTTTCCTTCTATTGAACTCCAAGATGTTGTAATGTTTGGATGATTTCCTGTTAAGGTCAATACATCATATCCTAAATCATATCCTGTTGATATTTGGATATAAACAGCCGCTATTGAAGTATCATCAGGATCAACAATATCAAAATCGGTTACCACATTGATTTGGCTTAACGGACAGTACATTTTATTTCCTGTGGCAGTTAATACCGGTGGTTCATTACTTGTTTGAGCCTTTGTATTATTACATAAAATAAGTCCTGCAATAATAAGCGTCAGAAATATAAATTTTTTGCCTAACATTAAATATTCAAGAAAATGGAATTTTGCTAAAATTAGTTATTTAAACTATCACTAAGATTAATTCTGCATAACAATCAAAAATAGTCGATGAAATAGTATTTATAGGTTATTATAGTATTTATTTAAGGGCTTATATGTCTTTTAATAGAAGAGAATATTAAATCTTTTTGGCTTCTTCCCAAAACACATCCATTTCAGCTAAAGTCATCTCTTTTAAAGGCTTTTTTATTGCTTGTGCTTTTTCTTCTAGGTATTGAAAGCGTTTTGAAAATTTTTTATTGGTTCGTTCCAGAGCATTTTCTGGATTTATTTTTAAAAACCTAGCATAGTTTACCATTGAAAACAACACATCTCCAAACTCGCTTTCCATGGCATCCTTATTACCTTTATCTACTTCTGCCTTAAACTCATTGAGTTCCTCAACGACTTTCTCCCAGACCTGATTGGGCTCTTCCCAATCAAAACCAATTCCTGCTACCTTCTCTTGAATTCTATTGGCTTTTACCAGAGCAGGCAAACTGTTGGGAACACCTTCCAATACACTTTTTTTACCTTCCTTTAGCTTTAAATTTTCCCAATTGCGCTTGACATCGTCTTCATTTTCAACCTTAACGTCTCCATAGATATGTGGATGTCTGCTAATTAATTTTTCACAAATACCATTACACACATCAGCAATATCAAAATCGTTGGTCTCACTTCCTATTTTTGAATAGAAAACAATGTGCAACAAAACATCGCCCAATTCCTTTTTAACTTCTTCTAAATCATTATCCAAAATAGCATCACCTAGCTCATATGTTTCTTCTATAGTTAAATGTCTCAAGGTTTCCATGGTTTGCTTTTTATCCCACGGACATTGCGCACGCAAGTCATCCATAATGGTCAATAATCTATCAAAAGCTTTTAGTTGGTTGTCTCTGGAATTCATATTACGTGTTTTTGTAAAAATACAATTATAAAAGTTTTTATTGTTGCCCTTAAAACAAAAAATCCAGCCTGGAAGCTGGATTTTTTTAATATCTAAAATGACTATTTACGATGCATTTTGCTTTTTAATTAAATTTAAAGCAGACCCCTCATTATACCAAGCTATTTGTGCATCATTGTAAGTATGATTAAGCTTGATTAAATCTTTACTTCCATCTGCATGAATTGCTTCTAGGGTTAATGGTTTGTCTGGAGCAAATTCATTCAAATCAATAAAGTTAAACATATCGTCTTCTTGTATTAAATCATAATCATTTTCATTGGCGAAAGTTAAGGCCAACATACCTTGTTTTTTAAGGTTAGTTTCATGAATACGTGCAAATGATTTTACAATAACAGCTGCCACACCTAAATGTCTTGGTTCCATAGCGGCATGTTCTCTTGAAGACCCTTCTCCATAGTTATGGTCACCAACAACAATCGTTTTGATTCCTTTGGCTTTATACTGACGTTGTACATCAGGCACACCACCATATTCACCAGTTAATTGGTTTTTTACAAAATTTGTTTTTTGGTTGAATGCATTAACAGCTCCAATTAAACAGTTATTTGATATATTATCCAAATGACCGCGGAAACGCAACCAAGGTCCAGCCATGGAAATATGATCCGTAGTACATTTTCCAAAAGCTTTAATCAATAGTTTAGCACTTTCAATTTTTGATCCAATTGGTTCAAAAGGCTCCAATAATTGCAAACGTTCTGATGTTGGACTAACAGATACTTTTACACCACTACCATCTTCCATAGGTTTTACATAACCAGCGTCTTCAACAGCAAATCCAGTTGGTGGTAATTCAATTCCTTTTGGCTCGTCCAATTTAACTTCAACACCTTCTTCATTGATAAGCGTATCTGTCATAGGATTAAAATCCAATCGTCCCGAAATGGCGATTGCCGCAACCATCTCCGGTGATCCTACAAAGGCATGTGTATTTGGATTGCCATCTGCACGTTTTGAAAAGTTTCTGTTAAAAGAATGTACAATGGTATTTTTTTCATCACCTTTTACATCACTTCTATCCCATTGACCAATACATGGTCCACAAGCATTGGTAAATATCGTGGCATCCAAATCTTCAAAAATCTTTAGAATACCATCACGTTCTGCCGTATATCTAATTTGTTCAGACCCTGGATTGATTCCAAAGTCAGATTTTGGTTTTATTTTTTTGTCAACAGCTTGTTTAGCTATGGAAGAGGCACGCGTTAAATCTTCATAAGAAGAATTGGTACAAGACCCTATCAATCCCCAATCCACTTTAATAGGCCAACCATTAGCTCTTGCTTTTTCTCCAAGCTCACCAACAGGTGTTGCTAAATCTGGAGTAAAAGGACCATTTAGATGTGGTTTTAAAGTATCTAAATCCAATTCAATTACTTGATCGAAATATTGCTCAGGATTGGCATATACTTCTGGGTCGGCAGTTAAATACTCTTTTACTTTGTTTGCAGCATCTGCTACATCAGCTCTGTCTGTAGCGCGTAAATAACGCTCCATAGACTCATCATATCCAAAAGTTGATGTGGTAGCACCTATTTCTGCGCCCATATTACAAATGGTTCCTTTTCCTGTGCAGGACATGGATTTTGCTCCAGGTCCAAAATATTCAACAATAGCACCAGTTCCTCCTTTTACAGTAAGAATACCTGCTACTTTAAGAATCACATCCTTGGCTGATGTCCAACCATTAAGCTTTCCTATTAACTTAACCCCAATGAGTTTTGGAAATTTTAATTCCCAAGCCATCCCGGCCATTACATCAACTGCATCTGCTCCACCTACACCAATGGCCACCATACCTAATCCGCCGGCATTAACCGTATGAGAGTCTGTTCCAATCATCATACCGCCTGGAAACGCATAGTTTTCCAATACGACTTGATGAATAATTCCTGCTCCTGGTTTCCAAAATCCAATACCATATTTGTTTGATACTGAAGCAAGAAAATCAAAAACTTCATTGCTGGTTTCATTGGCGCGTTTCAAATCTAATGCAGCACCTTGTTTGGCTTGAATCAAATGATCACAATGTACTGTAGTTGGCACGGCTACCTTAGGTTTTCCTGCTTGCATAAATTGTAATAAAGCCATTTGGGCAGTAGCATCTTGACACGCAATCCTATCTGGTGCAAAATCAACATAATCCTTGCCTCTTACAAAGGCTTTTGTAGGACTTCCATCCCAAAGATGTGAATACAAAATCTTTTCAGAAAGGGTCAATGGTTTACCTACTATTTCACGAGCTTTATCAACGTGTTCAGCCATTTTGCTGTATACGCCCTTAATCATGTCGATGTCAAATGCCATAAGTTCTATTAAATTTATTTTGGTTTATAAAAAGTGTTGCAAATTTATGAAATTAATGCAAAGTTTTAAAAATAATAGACGTAATACGTCAATACTTTATATTAATTTATAATAAAACTATAATAAAATAGTATGATTGTATTTTTTTCATCTTTTTGAGAAAAAAATACCAATTTAGCAACCGTAATGATTTAGTTATTTAAAACAAACTCCTTATTATCTGGTCGTCGGTTATACCTTCAGCTTCTGCTTTGTAGTTTTTAATGATCCGATGCCTAAGAATGCTGCTTGCAACGGCTTGGACATCTTCAATGTCTGGAGAAAATTTACCGTGAATGGCCGCATGCGTTTTGGCAGCCAAAATTAAGTTTTGTGAAGCACGAGGACCAGCTCCCCAATCCAAATAGTTTTTAACCAAGTCACTCGCCGATTGACTGTTTGGTCTTGTTTTGCCTACCATGGATACCGCGTACTCAATGACGTTATCAGCAACAGGGATACGACGTATGAGATGTTGAAACTCTATAATATCATCTGCTGTAAACAATGCATTGACTTTTTGTTTATCATCAGTCGTTGTGGATTTGACCACCTGTACTTCTTCTTCAAATGAAGGGTAATCTAAATTTACAGCAAACATGAAGCGGTCTAATTGAGCTTCTGGCAGTGGATACGTGCCTTCTTGTTCTATTGGGTTTTGGGTGGCTAGCACAAAATAAGGCAAACTCAACTCATAATGATGGCCAGCAACAGTTACGGCGCGCTCTTGCATGGCTTCCAATAGAGCTGCTTGCGTTTTTGGTGGCGTTCTATTGATTTCGTCTGCTAAAATAATATTGGAAAAAATAGGACCTTTTACAAAATGGAAATGCCTGTTTTCATCTAAGATTTCACTTCCAAGGATATCACTGGGCATCAAATCTGGTGTAAATTGAATCCGTTTAAAATCCAGTCCAAGAGCCTGTGCAATAGTATTGACCATTAAGGTTTTTGCCAATCCGGGAACACCAATAAGCAAGGAATGACCACCAGAAAAAATAGAAATCAATATTTGATTTACAACATCATCTTGACCAACTATAATCTTGGCAATTTCAGTTTTTAAATCTTGATATTTTTTTACAAATTGTTTAATGGCAGCTACATCAGACATATATTATTTTTTTAACCAATTACTTGCAAAATCACAATCTTTATAGGCGTCCGCTATTTTTATATAGGTATCCATAATCTTATCATTTTGCCATTTTTCTATAGCTTTAAGTTTTTTCTCGTTAAGCGCCTGTTCTTTGATTTTCAAATAATCTCGGGCATAATCGGCTACGTGCTCATCTATTCTGTCTGTAACCATTAATATTTTAAACTTAACTTTTCCGGTCCTATCCGTTTCTGTTTGCACCAAACTAACTTCACCGTCTTTTAAGTTCTGAATTTGCGAATATAACTCTGGATCCATTTTTGTCAATTCAAAATTATAATCTTGGGTCTGTGGATTTATCAATTGTCCGCCGTCATTCCTTGTCTCTTTTTCATCACTTGATTCCCGTGCTGCATCTGCGAACGAAATATCACCATCAACAATACGCTGTCTTATTTTTTCAATACGCTCACGCGCTTCTTTGATGGCCTCATCAGACACTTTTGGAATCAACAAAATATGTCTTATATCATACTCTTGCCCTCTGATTTTTTCACAATAGATAATATGATATCCAAAATCGGTTTCAAACGGTTCTGATATTTCACCTTCTTGAAGTGAAAAAGCTACTTGCCTGAACTCCTTGACCATTCTTGGTTTTTTCCTGTCCAAAGTATATTTTCCACCTGTACTTATGGATGCCTTATCATCTGAATACAATACTACTTTTGAACGAAAACTGGCACCGTTTTCAAGTACATCGGCTTTAAATTGTTTTAACTGGTTGATAACGCGCTGCTTCTCTTCTTCGGTGACTTTTGGCTCTACAACAATTTGTGCCACCTTAAGTTCGGTTCCAAATGTAGGACGCTCGTCTTTTGGTATTTTATTGAAAAACTCCCTGACTTCCTCTGGTGTTACCTCAACATCCTCAACTATTTTAGCCTGCATTTTTCTGGCCAATTCATTGTTTTTGTTGATTTCAAACATTTCCTCTCTCAAGCTTTTTTCGTCTTCCTTATTATAAATCTCCAATAGCTTCTCCATGGAACCGTTGGTTGATTGCAAAAATTGCTCGATTTGATAATCTATATTTTGACGAATTTCTGCATCTGATACTGGCAAACTATCCTGTATTGCATGGTGAGCATATAATTTATCTTCCAGTAACTTACCAAACAATTGGCATCTTGGTATTTCTTTGGTATTTACACCTTGTGCTTGCAATTGAAGGTATGCCTTATCGATATCAGAATCCAAAATGATAAAATCGCCCACAACGGCGGCAACGCCATCAACTTTTACTGGTTTAAAGGTGTTTGTGGTATCTTTTACTTGAGGGGTTGCAATGGTTTTTACAGAGTCTATTGCCTTGATGGTGTCTTTTACTTCATCATTGATAATCTCTTGAGCTGATGTAACGTGAATTGCAAACAACGTTACGGTTAAAGCTAATATGTGTTTCAAATTAATTGTAAATTTCGAATTGATTGTTCTTAATGGCATCCTTTGTGATATCTTTTTCTAATTCTTTAATGAGTTCCAATTTTCTCTTATTGATAACAATTTGATCTATGGTTGGCTTAACGTATTCCAACGGTGCTGTATCGTTACGCAATAAGACATCATTTATCTGCATCAAATATACTCCTAATGAATCTTTGAGCTGTACAAAATTAGATTTTTTTAACAGTTCATTTTTGTTTTCAGCATTTATGACCGGAATTTTATTTATTACTTGGCTTACCTTGATCCAAATGGAGTCATTCAATGAATAGGATTTAAACTGAATGGATATGGAATCCAGTTGTTTTTTGTCCTCACTATTGAACCGTTTGAACTTTTGTTCTATGTTTTTAAAATCTATGATGTTTTGATTAACATGTATATAACGAAACTTGATAAGTTCTTCATTTAACTTAAACACATCCTTGTTGGCGTTGTAATATTCTTCTGCTTCTTCTTGGGTCACCGTGCTATCAATGTTTCTTTCTACCAATGCTTCAACATATGCTTTGGTATATAAATCATTTTTGTACTGCACAACCAGTTTATCAAACGCATCTTGTTGGCTTTGGCTTAAGTTTAATTTGGCACCATCAACCAGCAATTGTTGCGTTGCCCAACGCTTAATAAAGTTTTGAACCAACAGTGTACTGTCTTCCTTGGAAGTACCCTCGGTCACTAAATCTTTTATATCATCATAATATAGGTACGTATCATTTACTCGAGCCACACGAATCCTGTCGTCCGTTTCCTTAAAGAATTTACAGGACGTAACTGCTACTAACAGCAACAATATGATGTATAACCTAGATTTCACTTAATTCTTGTTGTTTAATTCTGACCTAACTTTATCCAGAACTTGTTGATTAATGGACACATTATATTTATGGCGTAGATCGTCAATCCATTTATTTTCTTTATATGTTTGATAATCACTGATGATGGCTCCCTTGGCTTCATCAAAAGACTTCAACGTACTTGGAAAGATATCCTTTACTTGAACGATGACATAGGAGTCATTGTGTTTGTAAATTTTTGAAATTCCTTTTTTAAATTTAAAATGGGGAGGCAATGCCTGATTTTGAGCATCCATAACAGACATCGTAAAAATAACCTGCACTTTGCCGTTTGTATTAAACTTAGCTTTAATCGTGTCAAGATCGGTGCCTTTTTGTAATAATTTTGCAACGCTTTTTAAAACATCTTGGTCAGTTGATGATGCCACAACAGCATCAATTCTATCTGGCCAAACATAAGCGTCTTTATGAGCCTTATAATAATTTTCTATTTCCGTTGTATCAGTTTTAGAAGCATTCCATATTGTTGAATCCATAAGGTCAAATAACAATAGTCCATCACGGTATTCATTTACTATATTTGCAAAATCCTTGTTTTCAAATTCTAGATGGTCTTCTTGATATTGCATTAAGTTTTGAAACAAAAAATCGTGATACAGTTTTGAAATAAGGTCTTTAAATGATGATTTAGCTTGACCTGTTCTTTGGCTGTCAACCAAATAATCCCCAAAATCCTGAAATGTCAATTGCTTTTCGCCAATTGTAACCAACGGTTGCTTTTTCTCAAAATTGTTAGGAAGTTTCCAAGTTCTTTTAAAATAGTCATCATTTAAAATAGACTCAAAATAATCTAATACAGGTTGCTTATCTGTTATATGGTACTTCAATTTTAACTTGTCAAACAAGGCATCATCAATTAAATGAGACCTATCGTCACGTTTCACCTTCATTTCCAGTTCTGGTTTCATATCCAAAAAAGGTTGAACCGGTTTTTTATCATATAACTTGATGATATGCCAACCAAATTTTGATTGGACTGGTTTTGAAATGTCACCAATGTTTTTCAAACCAAATGCAGCCTCTTCAAATACTTGTGAACTTAATTGACCGGCCGAAAACGGCGAAAGCATCCCGCCTTTATTGGCAGAACTAGGATCTTCAGAAAACTGTTTGGCCAAAGCCTCAAAATCCTCACCTTGCTGTAATTTTTTATAAATGTCATTGATGCGTGTTTCTGCCGCATTGGAAATGGAATCACCTTGTTTATTGGCTACCATGATATGTGCAACGGTAACTTCTCCGCGGGATTTTCGCTTTTCATACACCTTTAAAATGTGATACCCAAAACGAGTCCTAAACGGCATTGAAATCTCACCAACTTTGGCGTTGTAAGCAGCACTTTCAAAAGGATATACCATTCTGAAGGCAGAAAAATAACCCAAATCCTCGCCAAAAATGGTTTGCCCGTTATGGACTTCCTTTCTTACCTTATCAAACCCTTCCTTGATTGCCCTGTCACGTAATTTCATGATGTTGTTGTAGGCCACCAAAGTATCTTGTGGACTGGCATTCTCTGGAAGCCTAACCAATATATGGCTCACTTTTACTTCATTTAAAATTCTGTCATAAGCTTCCTTGACCAAGGATTCCGTTATGGTTGTGTCGGTTACAAAATTTTGTGCGAGTTGTTTTTTATAGCTATCCAGCTCTCTTTTATAAGATGTTTTATTTTGAAGACCTAATGATTCTGCTTCTTTCAACTTAAGTTTATAATTAGTGAAAAGCGTTAAATACTCATCAATATTTTTTTGGGATTCATCTTGAACAAGATCCAAGTTTTTATTGTAAACCCTAATGAATTCTGAAGCATAAACTGGCTCGTCATCAATGGTAAAAAGAACATCTTTTGAATTGGATTGCGACTGAACTTTTGAAAACAGCAAAACCGCTGCTAAGAGCGTGACATGTCGTAAGGTCATTTAAGGATAAATTAAAACTATTGGTACAAAAATAGCAATATAAACCTATATTACAAGTTGTTTAACAAACGGATGTAAGTCATCTTTAGTATCTTTGTTTTTTTTAAAATTTTAAAGCCGATATCTCTTGCGTAAATTAAAACTCATTTGGGATTTTCGTGGTCCTGATGCCAGCAAAATTGCACAGCACCATGAAATCCATTTAAAACAATTTATTAAACTTGAAAAATCACCGGTCACCATTACTGGTGTTGAACATATAAACGACAACCATTCCACAGTGTTTTTGGTAGTTGATGAACAGCATATGATTGCTATACGAGATGCCTTAAAACCGCATAGGGGTGTTGTTTATAAAGATATTGTTTAGTCTTGCATTGTAGGCAATAGCAAATTCCCTATTTTTAAATACAATTAAATCATCATAAAATATGGTAAAAGGTTTTAAAATAACCATGCTCATCATCCTGTTTTGCATTTCTTGTATCGTGAAAGCAGAAGTTGATGTTGAAATTAGAGTCAATTTAGCTGGATATCTTCCAAACATGCCCAAAAAGGCTCTTATATTGAGCAAAGAAGCCTTGACAGCTCCCATTCTGCTTTTAAAAAACAAAAGTGGCGACCTATTAAAAACATATGCAGCCATCCCAAGCAAAGATCCTTGGCCGCCCTTTTCTTATTACTATATGGTTGATTTTACCGATTTAATTGACAAAGGAACGTATTACTTTGAACTTCAAAACACTGCGATTGTAAGCAAACCCTTCAATATTGGCTCATATCCTGCCTGGCAAGAGGATGTTATTGGTTTTATACGAACTCAACGCTGTGGATTTAATCCCCACATTAAAGCATATTGTCACCAAAAGGATGGTTTAAGCTTCTTTGGCATTAGACCAGACTCCACCCAAATCGATGCTACTGGAGGTTGGCATGATGCCGGCGATCAACTAAAATATCTTATCACTGGGAGCAACACAACAGCAAGAATGCTTATGGCCTATCAAATAAACCCTAAACACTTTAAGGACGAATTTAATGATAGGGGGCTAAAAGGTGCTAATGGGCTTCCCGATATTTTGGATGAAGCCAAATGGGGTCTTGAATGGATTTTAAAACTGCATCCCAAGCCCAATGAGTTGTACCATCAAGTTGCTGATGATAGGGATCACAGAGGTTTTAAGCTCCCAAACGAAGACAATGCAGATTACGGTTGGGGTCCCAACAGTTTTCGACCTGTTTATTTTGCCACGGGCAAGCCCCAAGGACTTTCCAAATACAAAAGCCAAGCAATGGGTGTTTCCAATATAGCAGGACGCTCATCTGCAACCCTCGCATTGGGATATGAGATTTTTAGTAACCTAAAAGGTTACGAAACATTTGCAAAAACCTGCTTAAAAGCGGCCAAGGAACTTTACAAAATGGGACAGGAAAAGGAAGGCTATCAACAAGGGAACAGTTTTGGAGCGCCTTACCGTTATGAGGAAAACACGTGGGCCGATGATATGGAATGGGCCGCTGCACAATTGTATAAGATTTCAAGAAAAAAGAACCTTCTTAAGGATGCACGTAACTATGCCACGATTATTGGAACATGGTCTTGGATGGAACGTGATACAACCAATCACTACGAAATGTATCCTTTTGTTAATATGGGGCATTATGCCCTATGGCAAGTGGGAAGTGACCAAGACAAAAAGCAGATGATTGCTTATTACAAGCATAACCTAGACCGTATCCAGAAGAAAGCAGATGAAAACCCATATGGTGTTGGACAACTGTTTGTGTGGTGTTCAAATAATCTTGCTGCTGCCGTAGCCACGCAATGCATGCTCTTTGAAGCCATGACCGGTTCTAAGGAATATCGGCCCCTAATGCAAGATCATGTCAATTGGTTATTAGGGCTCAATCCATGGGGTTCGAGTATGATAACTGGTATTCCAGAACATGCCGACACACCAACGGATGTGCATATGCCATTTTGGAGAATCAATAAAGACACAATTAAGGGGAGTTTGGTAGATGGCCCTATTTGGTCCACCATCCTTAAAAAAATGATTGCCATTGAACTCTCGGAACCAGATGAATATTTACAGCTACAACCAGAACATATCAAATATAGGGATGATTGGATGGATTATAGCACGAATGAACCCACCTTGGATGGCTCTGCGGAATTATTACTTATTTTGACCTATCTTAATGAATAAATATCTCCTCTTTCTGCTTATTCTTCCATTTAATATTATACAAGCCCAAGGTATTGTAGATGCACAAGGCGCCTTGGTTCGATCAGACACCCTTAAAAAGACTATTTATCTTTGCTTTAGTGGACACAACACATATGATGGCTTTCCACATGTTCTTCATGTATTGAAAAAACAGAACGTTAAGGCTTCGTTTTTTCTAACGGGTGACTTTATTCGTGAACAAACTGCTCTAACAAAACGCATCATAAACGCAGGACACTATGTTGGTGCGCATTCCAACAACCATCTTCTATATTGTGATTGGACAAAACGAGATAGCTTGCTTCAATCGCCTAATACCATAAAACAAGATATCTCAAAAAATATTAGTGCCCTGAAAACCTTTGGTGTAACTCCCCGATATTTTATGCCACCCTACGAGTGGTACAACAAAAAAGTTGTGGCTCTTGCAAAAGAACTAAACCAAATAACCATTAATTTTTCAACTGGCACACTATCCAATGCTGATTACACCACCCCAGATATGCCCAATTATCGCTCTAGTAAAACCATTTTAAAAAGTATCTTCAACTATGAAAAAAACCATGGCATGAATGGTTTTCATCTGCTTATCCATCCTGGCACAAGTCCATTACGAAAGGACAAACTATACCTGTGTCTTAATAGTCTCATCACCAAGCTAAAGAAAAGAGGTTATCAATTTAAACGTTTCTGATGGTCGTTGACCTAGAGTGAATCTTTATAAAGTTAAAGTGGACATTCACAGTAATTTTAGTAATTGGAACAACTGCTAACCTTTTAACACAACACCATAAAATTCATTTAAAAACAATTTATTAAACTTGAAAAATCACCGTCACCATCACAATGTCGATAATTTAAACGACAACCTTTACATTGCTTTTTTGGTTGTTGATGAACAGCATATGATTGCCATACGAGATGCTTTAAAAAAACATCGGGCTTAAAGTATATACCTATTAGTTTCTTATTGATTTTGCTTACTTTTATCCTCAACTAATAATCTTTACATGAATTTCCCTTTGAAAATGATGGTCTGTATTTTTTTAATACTTCCTCAGTTGATTGAAGCCCAATCAACTATTAACCTTTTTAACAAGAAAAATTTAGATGGCTGGTATGCTTACCAAGTAGAATCCGGTAAACACAAGCATGCTTCTGATCTTTTTAATGTTGAACATCATATAATTAGACTTTACGGCAAGAATGCAGGTTATTTAATGTCTGAGCAATCATTCAGTAATTTTAAATTGACCGTAACATTTAGATGGAATATTGACCCTTCAGTTATTAGAAAAAGTGATAAAAAAAATAGCGGTGTGATGTATTTGGTTCCGTTTGAAGCACCAGATATGTTATGGCCCAAAGGCATACAGTTCCAAATTAAGGAAGGTGCAACCGGAGATTTTATTTTGCTTCAAGATACTACCTTAAAAATCAACGGGACCAGGACTGAGCCTGGCAGAAGTGTTGTTTCCAAACGTTTTGAAGATGCAAGCAAACCCATTGGAAAATGGAACACTATGGTCGTTACGGTTAGCAATGGAATTGTTACGCAAGAGTTAAATGGCAAATTGGTTAACAAAGGAGTTGAACCTTCAATTACTGAAGGTAGAATTTTATTGCAGTATGAAGGGTATCCAATTGACTTTAAAAAAGTCGTTGTAAGACGACTAAAACCCTAAAGGAACTTGTTGAATTTTTATTTCGTAAAAAAATATAAACCTTTGCTTAACAAAAATGAGTAACGAACAAACTGCCATACGAACCACTTATTTCAGCATCATAGGAAATACCTGTTTGGCAATTATTAAAGGTATGGCGGGTTTCTTTGGTAATTCTTATGCCCTCATTGCAGATGCCATTGAATCAACTACCGATATTTTTGCATCACTCATAGTTTTATTGGGATTTAAATATGCCAAACGGCCGGCTGATGAAAACCATCCTTACGGTCACGGTAGAATTGAGCCCTTGATAACATTTTTGGTTGTTGCGTTTCTTGTCACTTCTGCTACAATTATTGCTTATGAAAGCATTTTAAACATTCAAACACCACACAAAACACCAAAACCTTGGACATTACTTGTTTTAGGCTGTATCATTTTGTGGAAAGAAATTTCGTTTCGTATTGTAATCAAAAAAAGCAAGGAAACCAATAGCTCCTCACTTAAAGCCGATGCTTGGCATCATAGAAGTGATGCTATTACGTCTGTCATGGCATTTATTGGAATTTCAATAGCAATAGCATTTGGAAAAGGCTATGAAAACGCTGATGATTGGGCGGCCTTGTTTGCCTCAGGATTTATTTTGTACAACAGCTATTTGATTTTTAGACCTGCTTTGGGTGAGATTATGGATGAGCACTTATATGATGATCTTTTAGAAGATATTCGCAAAGAATCTATTGAAGTTAATGGCATATTAGGGACTGAAAAATGCTTTATCCGAAAGGCAGGAATGAAATATCACGTAGACTTACACGCCATTGTTGATGGTGAAATTCCAGTAAAAGAAGGACACGAGATTGCCCATAGGTTAAAAGACCATTTGAGATCTGAAATATCCAATTTAGGACATGTTCTGATTCATATTGAACCAAATGAATAAAATCAGTTGTAGTAAAAACAACTTTATAACAAAATGGTTTTTATCACTTCAGAATACCAAAACTATCTAGAATAATTAGGAGACTCATTGGTAATGGTCACATCATGCGGATGGCTTTCATTAATTCCGCTAGCGGTTATTTTTATAAAGCGTCCGTTTTCCTTTAAGGTTGCAATGTCTTTGGCGCCACAATAACCCATACCGGCACGAAGCCCACCAATAAACTGATGAATGCTTTCGTATAAATCACCTTTATACGGTACACGTCCTACAATTCCCTCTGGAACCAATTTTTTAATATCATCTTCTACATCCTGAAAATAACGATCTTTACTGCCTTGTTTCATAGCTTCCACAGAACCCATACCACGATAGGATTTAAATTTTCGACCTTCATAAATAATGGTTTCTCCCGGTGATTCTTTGGTTCCTGCCAATAATGATCCTAACATAACACTATCGGCTCCGGCAGCTATAGCTTTAGGAATATCGCCCGTGTAACGAATACCTCCATCGGCAATTACAGGAACACCCGTACCTTTAATAGCTGCAGCAACTTCCAATACAGCTGAAAACTGAGGAAATCCAACACCTGCAATAACACGTGTAGTACAGATAGAGCCTGGACCAATACCCACTTTTACAGCATCGGCTCCAGCTTCAACTAAATATTTGGCCGCATCAGCAGTGGCTATGTTCCCTACAATAACTTCAAGTTGCGGAAATTTTGATTTGATTTCTTTTAAAACCGATACTACACCCTTGGTATGACCATGAGCTGTATCAATAACCACAGCATCAACACCTGCATGTACCAATGCTTCAGCACGTTCTACTGCATCAGCTGTAACACCAATAGCCGCCGCCACACGTAACCGACCATATTCATCTTTGTTGGCATTAGGCTTTTGACTTAGTTTTGTAATATCCCTAAATGTTATCAAGCCCGATAGTTTGTAATTATCATCAACAATGAGCAGTTTTTCAATTTTATGCTGTTGGAGAATAATCTCGGCATCTTTTAAAGACGTCCCTACGGCGGCTGTTACCAAGTTTTTGCTTGTCATTACCTCAACAATAGGGCGTTTCTTATCATGTTCAAAACGTAAATCACGGTTGGTAACAATTCCCTTTAATGTTCCATCTTCATCAATAATCGGAATTCCACCAATACTGTGCTCTGCCATATTTTGCTTTGCATCTTTAACAGTAGCTGTTAATGGTAAGGTAACAGGGTCGATGATCATACCGCTTTCAGCCCGTTTTACTTTTCTAACTTTTAAAGCCTGAGCTTCAATAGTCATGTTTTTGTGCAGCACACCAATACCACCCTCTTGTGCCATGGCAATAGCCATTTTGCTTTCGGTAACCGTATCCATAGCAGCCGAAATAATCGGTACATTAATGGTAATGTTTCTTGTAAATTTTGTTTGGATATTGACTTCGCGCGGAAGAACTTCTGAAAATGCTGGGACTAATAGTACGTCATCGTAGGTTAATCCTTCTCCTAAGATTTTATTTTGATGTGCGGTCATGATGCAATTACGTTATAATTGCGTGCAAAAATACGCATTTTTTTCATTTGGATTAAAATGAAACCTGTTAATCTTTATATAAGACTTTACAATAATCCCTAAGTGGCCCTGTAGCATAATTATAGCGGTCTTTTGGATTGGATATATCACCTTTGAAACGAATTGCTTTTGGAACTGCCAAACCATACAAAAACTTACCTTTTGCCATGTGCTCAATGGTTTTTAAACTTTTCGAATCAATCGTTTTGTACAAACTATCCAACCATATATATTGTTCCTTATAAGACATTTTTTGGTCCCATTGAATTGCAGAATCCCCTTTTAATACGTTTTTTGAGTTAAATAGCTCCTTCAATTCCTTAAATGCATTGTTAAAAACCGCTTGACTACCTTCATTGGCATACACAACAATTTTTTTATGAATGAATAATGCACAGGGAAAGGTTTCGAGCAAACGCATTTTTTTGGAAATAAAATGGGCCATTTCTATCCAAACAATTTCATGTCCTCGGCTATTTAATGTATCATATAACCACTCATAAAAATCTCTTCGCTCTTGTATTCTTCTGTATTCTTTAGGCAGATTATTAAGCAGGTTGTATATGTTGGCCTGTTGCCAAATCGCAGTATTATGGGTTCTATCTGTTTTAAGCCAATCAGATGGTGTTAGTATTTTGTGGTGTGTCGTGTTTTGATAAGCTTTTAAACTTTTCCATTCCTTAGCAGAAATGTTATTGGACAAACTAAAAAGAAATATAAAGGATATCCATTTCACCATTAGCTGCAATTACAATGTATTACTTTCAAATATATTGTTCTTTAAGCAATTGTTTTAAGATAATAATTACCGAAAGGGTAAATGACACTGTCATCAACAGTCCTGAAAACATGACGATGTATTTCATCCAAAGAAAACCTTTCCAGAGTAAGTATAAGCCTCCAAAGGTTAGAAATACTGAAAGCAATGGTTCAACCATTAAAAACAATTTGACTTTTTTAGGGAGTTGTGTGATGGACACCAAAAGACCCAACAAAAAGAAAATAACGGACATGGACAAGATATGATTATGAACCAGTGTCAACATTTCATTGTCACTTTTTTTAAAGCGCATAACTTCGGCATTTTCATCTTGTTCATTGCCCAAATATTGTTCTTCAATACCATGTGGATTTGCTGAAGATGTTTTCTCCACAAATAATAAGCCAGTATAAAAACCAATACTTAACACTATTATAAAAGCACCGATCAGTAGCTTAAGTTCTTTTGGCAATGTATATATGAGACCATTGAGTTGCATTTATAAGAGCTGTTTTGAATGTAGTATTTTAAGTGACTTCAATAAATTATTGATAGCTTCAGTAAAGGATTTAACAGAAATGGTTGCTCCAGATATTACCACAACATTATCACCATACCGCAAATCATCATCTTTGGTCTTACCTATAAATTGTTTGAGCCAACGTTTACTGCCTATTTCACCCCCATAGTCTTCTCGGTATACCAAAACTTTAGTCTTAATGATTACAAGTTTGGGGTCCAACAACACCAAATAGTCAAAATTATCGGTCTTACTAGGCGCTTTGGACACATAGGCATATCCTAACAAGCTGTTTTCTTTTTCAATTTTAAAAAAATGATCGCTTCCAAAGCTAGAAGGTAATGTTGCAGTTACTTCTACTGGAAAGTTTACTTCGGTAAATTCAAATTTTTCTATATGGAATGTTTCTGTAATTTCAGCATCCACTTTCTTTTGAATAGTTTTTGGAAGGCTAAAAGAAAGTAATGTTAATGATAAAATCAGAAAAAATAAATTTTTTAAACCCATTGAGTAAAAGTAAATTTTTAATTTTAAAATGTAATATCATTACAACCATTTTTTACTACATTCAATCTTAGCTTTTTTTAAATAGTTGAGATTGTAATGATATTACAAGTATTTATATTGGTGTGATTTTAAAACCAGACACCCAAGCCAAAGTTTAATTGGTTAGGAACCATAACAGAAGATGCATTGTCCTTAACTTGATAATCTGCCTTCACCACAGCTCCAGGAGCTATTTTGTAACTTAATCCTAAGGTCCAATCATTTCTGTCATATGCATTGTTTTTTACTAAACCTCCTTCTACACCAGCATGGGTATTATAATCTTCATACCGTGCAAAGGCAAAAAGTTGTTGTTGTTTTTCTATTGGCAGCAGATTATAGGCCGCTTCTAGATACCATCCTTGCAATTGACTGCCCAAGTTTGTTCCATTTAAATTATTATAAGCCTCTGTATCAGAAATACTTGCGTTAACAAACTGGCCTCTAGCTGTAAACCGTTGATAGGCGTAACGCGCATCAACGCCTATCATAGAAATACCAACATCAGCTCCAGTAATTGCATCCACATCATCTCCAGCTTGTGTACGGCCAAAATAGCCAGACAGTCCTAAACGCAAACCTGGTAAACCATAATAATCTAACTTGGCAGAAAATGTTGGCTTGTTTACGGTAGATTCAATCCCTTTTTGCCTACCTCCGCGTAAGCCATTACTTCCACCCAATAAACCTGAAGTAATGTTTCCATTTCCATCAGAATTTACCGATTTAAAACCATTAAATACATACGCTTGATATCCTAATGAAACTTCATTAAATCTACCGGATACTCCAAATCCTATTTCTCTCCAAGTAGAAGGTACAATACTTTTATCAACATTAGGCCTATCAACACCATTAAATGTTGTTGGTTCATGATATTCATTAATAATACCCATAGGCACTAACATTAAACCACCTCGCAAATTGATATGATCGTTTAGGCTATATTGTAAAAAGGCTTGTTCAACATAAACCTCTTCAACATGTTCTAACTCAACTTCTGTGACAAATTGTACTTTGTCATTAAATTTATATCCAAAAAGTAATACCATTCTATGAACATCCAAAGTACCATTATCGCCTTCGGGTTGGTTATATGTAATTTCTCCATATCCACCAACAGTGACACCACTGCTTACATTACCAGACAAAATCCGTTGCGCCGCATTTTGTTGACTTTGGGGATTGATTTGTAATGAATCTGGTGCTGTTTGTGCAAATGCAACTGCACTCATTAAAACTGTTAAAAATGTTGATAGTGTCTTCATGTGTTTTTATTTAGACTAATTATAAATAAGGTTAATTTTCGACAGCAAATATACAGCTGAAAATCATTTTAAACAAACTTATTTAGAATAATTTTAAATAAACATGAATTAATGGTATACCGAAAAGATTTTGGTGGCCTCATTGTGAGCGCTTTCAAAACTTAACGCATCTAAGGCATTACATTTTTTAGAAGTAAAATAGGATAATAATTTTTCAGTAGGCATATTCCCGGTAAGTTCATCCTTGGCCATGGGACAACCTCCAAATCCTTGGATAGCCCCATCAAAACGCATACATCCTGCCTGATAAGCCGCATCAATTTTTTCAAACCAACTACTAGCCACAGTATGCAAATGAGCTCCAAATTCAATATTGGGATACAAAGGAATTAAATTTGAAAACAAATACTGGATATTGTCTGGATTGGAACTTCCTATAGTATCGCTTAAAGAAACTATCCTCACTCCCATTTCACTTAAACGCTCTGTCCACTGCCCTACTATATCAACATTCCATGGGTCGCCATAAGGGTTTCCAAATCCCATGGAAATATATACAACCACTTCTTTACCGCTTTTATTGGCTATGTTTAAAATATGCTCCAAAGTGATAACAGACTGTGCAATGGTTTTATGGGTGTTACGCATTTGGAAATTCTCAGAAATAGAAAACGGATAACCCAAATAATCAATTGCCTTGTGTTTTGAGGCATCCTCTGCTCCACGTTCATTAGCTACAATGGCAAGCAATTTACTGGTTGTTTTGCTTAAATCAAGTTGCGATAAAACTTCTGCTGTATCAACCATCTGCGGAATGGCCTTGGGCGAAACAAAACTTCCAAAATCAATGGTATCAAATCCCACACGAAGCAATGACTGGATATACTGTACTTTTTGCTTTGTTGGAATAAAATCCTTGATGCCTTGCATGGCATCCCTTGGGCATTCAATGATCTTGACTTGATTTGGCATTTACTATAAAAATAGGATGATAAAAATAATATTATTGAAACAGAAAACATAACAACCTTTGATTATTTAATTTTTTAATGGTTGTAGCTTCAATTTGTTTATAAAACGATTAAAACAGCAACTTACCGTTTTTTTTATTTCATTGCCTGATTATCAAATACATTTGATTAACGTTTTTCGCCCCACATGAAAATCTTTAATATCAAATACAACGTCATAATCTGTTCGATACTCGTATCGATTTCTTCTCATCTGTATTCTCAAATTCCCAAGGAAATTGGTTGTGGTACCATTACAACAGCAAAAACATTGCAATATTTTAATGCTTTAAAACCTGAATTAAAAAAATACGAAGCTACATTTTCAACATCAAAAGGTTCACAATCAAAATCATCTGTAGTTAAAAGTTCTATACCAATCAAGGCCCATATTATAAGAACATCCAACGGAACCGGCGGCCTAAGTGTTTCAGAACTTGAAGATGCCATTGCCAATGTAAACACGCTGTTTGCTGATGCTTTGATGACGTTTGTTTTGGCTGAAGACATAGAGTATATTGATGATAACCGTTTATATCACTTTCACTCAAAGGATGAAACTGCTATGCTTGACGCTCACAATGTTTCAGGTGTAGTCAATATTTATTTTACAGACCATATTGAGAATGATGCTGATGAAAGCATTTGCGGTTATACACAAATTGAAAAACGTTCTGATGCTATCATCATGCGAAATAGTTGTTCAACAAATGATTCATCGTTAGCACATGAATTAGGGCATTTCTTTTCGTTAATTCATACACATGGCATAAGTGCTGATCAGCTCACTGGTGAACTAGTGGATGGTTCCAATTGCTCATCTGAAGGTGATCAAATTTGCGATACGCCTGCCGATCCTGGATTAACTTATAATAATGTCAATAATTTTTGCAGATACACAGGTACCGTAACAGATGCCAATGGGGAGTTGTATCATCCAGATACCCACAACATCATGTCGTACTCCATGAAAGGTTGCAGGGATCATTTTTCAAAACAGCAACTGGCTCGTATGTATGCCTACTTTCAAACTACAAAAAGCAAGTATTCGGACAGCCCAACAAATACCAATGTATCTAAGACTGCCTCTAGTATAAGTATTAAAGCGTACCCTAACCCTATTACAGATGGTTTGATTTTTGTCAAGTCCAATAATTCTGATGAAGCTATGACTTATACTATTTCAAATACTATGGGTCAAGTTTTTCTTAATGGAAGTGTTACTAATCAGCCCATTGATGTCAGTCGTTTAAATTCTGGAACTTATTTGATGACTTTAAAAAATAAGACTTCAATACTTGTAAAAAAACTTGTGAAATAGATTTTAGTTTTGATTTAGCAAGGCTTTATTGATATCTTTGACCAGTTTTGGTCCTTCATATATAAAGCCTGTATATATTTGGATTAAATCAGCTCCAGCATGAATCTTTTCCAAAGCATCTTTTGCAGAATGAATACCACCTACTCCAATAATGGGGAATGCTTTTTTGCTATTTTCTGAAAGATATTTAATAACCTGTGTGCTTTTGTCTTTAATAGGTTGGCCACTCAATCCGCCATTACCAATAGCTTGTAATCGCTCTTGTGATACGTTTAACTCGCTTCTGTTAACGGAGGTATTGCTAGCAATTACACCATCCAATTTGGTTTTAATTACCAATTCAATGATTTCATCCAACTGATGGGTATTTAAGTCTGGAGCTATCTTTAAAAGTATCGGTTTTTGTTTACTGAATGTTCTATTGGCACTTTGTACAGCACCAATAAGTTCTTCCAAATAGTCCTTATCGTTTAATTTGGCATGACTATCCACATTGGGGCAACTAACATTCAATACAAAATAATCCACGTACGGATGCAGGGCATTAAAACAGTCTAAATAATCCTTAGTATAATCCTCAGGCTTGGTGTTGGTGTTTTTACCAATATTTCCACCAATAATAAGGTTTCCTTTATTTTTTTTAAGCTGTAGAATAGCCGCTTCAACACCTAGGTTATTAAAACCCATCCTATTGATAATGCCTTGGTCATCTTTTAAACGGAACAATCGTTTTTTAGGATTCCCTGGTTGTCCCTTTGGTGTAACGGTACCAATTTCAATAAACCCAAATCCAAAGTTTGATAGCTCATTATATAACACGGCATTTTTGTCAAATCCGGCCGCCAATCCTACTGGGTTTTTAAAGGTCAAACCAAACACTTTACGCTCCAATCTTTTGTCTTCAATAGCATAGAGTCGCTTTATCAATTGTGGAACACCTGGAATTTTGTTTATGAAAGCAATCAGTGAAAATGTAAAATGATGTACTTGTTCAGGATCAAAGCAAAATAAAATAGGTCGGATTATCGATTTGTACATCAGGTATAATTTGTGCAAAAATAGTTTTAAATAAAAAATCAGGCAATTCAAAAGACAAAAAAATTAATAATTGTATTTTTGGTGTTACTGTAAACTTATAAATCTAACCAAATACTCACAAAAAACTAAAAACTCCTATGATTTCAAAAGACCACATTATAAAACGATTTGTTAGTTATGTAACGGTAGATACACAATCTGATCCAAACTCAAAAAGTACCCCAAGTACCAAAAAACAATGGGATTTAGCCAACAAGCTTGCTGATGAACTCAAAACTATTGGTATGCAAGACGTTTCTATTGATGAAAACGCATACATCATGGCTACTTTACCAAGCAATGTGGATCATAAGGTGCCAACCATTGGGTTTATAGCACATTTTGACACGTCGCCAGATTTTACGGCAACCAATGTAAAACCGCAAATTATTGAGTATTATGATGGCAAGGATATTGTTCTGAATGCCGAACAAGACATTGTTTTATCACCTGATTATTTTGAAGATTTACACCTCTACAAAGGGCAAACCCTCATCACTACTGACGGAACCACCCTTTTAGGTGCTGATGACAAAGCAGGTATCTGTGAAATCGTTTCAGCTATGGAATATTTAATCCTGCATCCAGAAATTAAACACGGAACCATCCGTGTTGGCTTTACGCCCGATGAGGAAATTGGCCGCGGTGCCCATAAGTTTGACGTTAAAAAGTTTGGGGCAGACTGGGCCTATACCATGGATGGTAGCCAGATAGGTGAATTGGAATATGAAAATTTTAATGCGGCAGGTGTCGTTGTTAAGGTAAAAGGTAAAATTGTTCATCCAGGATATGCCAAAGGCAAAATGATTAACTCCATGTACATTGCCCAAGAATTCATCAATTCATTGCCACGTATGGAAACCCCCGAGCACACTGAAGGGTATGAAGGCTTTTTCCATTTATGTTCCATAAAAGGTGAAGTGGATGAAACTCAACTTGAATATATTATTCGGGACCACGATCGCGGGCATTTTGAAGCCAGAAAAGAAGTTATGAAAAAATTGACCGAAGAGCTGAATGCTCAATATGACAGAGAAGTGATTACAACCGAAATAAAGGACCAATACTACAACATGAAAGAAAAGGTAGAACCCGTGATGCATATTGTTGATATTGCCGAAGAGGCCATGAAACAGCTCCACATAAAACCCTTGATAAAAGCCATTCGTGGCGGAACAGATGGTTCCCAACTCAGTTATATGGGCTTGCCTTGTCCCAATATTTTTGCAGGTGGCCATAACTTTCATGGGCGTTATGAGTATGTGCCAGTTGAAAGTATGATTAAAGCTACCGAGGTGATTTGTAAGATTGCAGAATTGACGGCTAAAAAAGCCTAACTTGAATTTATAAAATAAATCAGCTACCTTAGTTTACCTGTACTGAACTTGTAACATCTGATATTAAACATTAAAAAACGATTTCATATCATAATAGTTGCCTACAACTATGAAAAACACCTTTCTAATAATATTTATTTTCGGATTTTTATGTTGTTATGCTCAGAAAAAATCTGAACTGATTATTGGAACATGGAAATATGAAAAAGGAATTGACTTAAGAACCCTTGAGGAGAAAATGTCCGACGAGAATAAAGAACCTCTAATTATTGAATCCGACGAAAAAAGCGATACGTTTCTGACTTTTAACAAAGAGTATATCTATTATAATAAAAAAGAATTCGGACAGTGGAAAATCATAAAAGATTCTTTATTAGTTTATCGAAAAATTTCTAAAGACAAAGAACATCTTGACAAAAAAATAAGAGATGAATATTTAAAAGATGAATTTCTTGTTCTCAAAAAAGACGGAATTTATCTATCCAAACCATATTATTTAAAAATAAAAAAGCTAGTGAAAGAAACTTTAGAATTTGGAAACGAAAAAAGGTACTCAATATACAAACGATTTAAATAATTGTAGGCAACAAAATACTGTGGTAAAAACCAAGTAAAACCATATTAATTTTTCACTAAAGTGCTTCTATGGGAATCATCATAAATTAGTCCTGATTTTTCTTCGGAAAACCTAGTAGATTTTAATACATAACGTTAAACTAAACCTCAAAAAAATGCCAAAAATAAACTCTGTAGACGACTATATTGAATCGCATCATCATTTTAGTGACGGGCTCAATCTGCTACGTTCCATTATTGAAAAAACGGAGTTGGTTGAGACCATTAAATGGAACTCGCCAGTTTATACCATTGATGGCAAAAACGTGGTTGGCATGGGTGCCTTTAAGCATCATTTTGGTATTTGGTTTTTTAACGGCGTGTTTTTAAAAGACGAGAAAAACCTGTTGGTAACCGCTCAAGAAAAAACAAAAGGGCTTCGCCAAATGCGGTTTGAATCTGTTGATGACATAAATACAAATGCGGTTCTGGCTTATATAAAAGAAGCCATCCAAAATCAAAAGCTAGGAAAGGAAATCAAACCAGAAAAAACCAAAACCATAGTTATTCCTGAAGCGTTAAAACAGGAGTTTAAAAATAATGAGGCGCTGTATTCCTGTTTTAAATCACTCCCTCCCTATAAGCAAAAGGACTATTGTGAATATATTGACACGGCCAAACGTGAGGCAACCGTTACATCGCGCTTAGAAAAAATTGTGCCCATGATTCTGGCTGGAATTGGATTGAATGACAAATACAAAAACTGCTAAACAAAAAAGCTTCCAAAAATTGGAAGCTTTTAAAATTTTGATGTATTTGTTTGACTATTTGGCCTTGGCAGGAGCGTTTAACGCATTGCTCATTTCCATGGAAATGGCAGAACGTTCAAACTTAATTTTTCCTGACATGGTTTCAATAATACAGGTATTATCTTTTTCACCTAATTCTAAAATTTTACCGTGCAGTCCGCTTTTGGTAACTATTTTGTCACCACGCTTTAATTCGGCAGCAAATTTCTTTTCTTTTTTAGCGCGTTTCATTTGTGGTGCTATCATAAAAAAATAGATCACAACAAACATTAGAATAAACGGCAAAAATTGTCCCATATTTTCCATATTTTAAGTTTAGTGTCCTGTTGTATTGGTTGTATTTGGATCTGGTTTGACAAAAGCCATGATCTTAACCACTTCTTTTCCTTTTTCTGTATTGGCAGTAACCGTTATGGTTTTTGTTATTTTGTTAGCACCACTACCATTATATCTTACAGTGAATTTTCCTGATTCTCCTGGTGCCAAAGGCTCTCTTGACCAATCTTTTGGAACCGTACAGCCGCATGAACTTTTAATATCGGTAATAACCAATGGGGCATCGCCGACATTTTTGTAATTAAAAACCGTTTCAACAGGTTTTCTGGCTTCAATTTCACCAAAATCGTGTTCGGTTTCTTCAAATTGAAGAATTGGGAATTTTGATGAGTTGGCATCTCTTTCTGCAGCTACAGCAACATTTTTTTCATCAACTTTTTTAGCAGCATTATCTTTACATGATGTAAAGGCTATCAAGCATAAGGCTCCTAATCCTAATATTAATTTTTTCATAATAAACAGTTTACTATTTGGGTTGTAAAAATAGCAATTATTTAATCTATTAAAAACTTTTAAAGGTTTCTTTAACAGAAAATCACATCAATCCTCGCCCTATTTTTGTCAATTTTCCATCTGCTTCATATTCCTTGACCAGCTTGTCCAAAATACCATTTATGAATATGCTGCTTTTGGGAGTAGAGTATTCCTTGGCTATTTCCAGATATTCATTCATGGTCACCTTTACGGGTATTGATGAAAAATTTTGCAGCTCGCAAATAGCCATTTGCAACAAAACAAAATCCACAGTGGCTATTCTATCAGAATCCCAGTTTTGGGTTTTCTGTTCAATCTCTCCATTAAGGGCCGTTTTATTGAGAATGGTTTTTTTAAATAAATCTATTGCAAATTGCTTATCTTCTTGATCTTTATACAATTTTGGTGTAAAATGGCTGTCTGAAGCACTTGGTTTTGTTTTTCTGAGCAGTTTTAAAATAGTTGTGTTTACGGTAGGTAAATCATCAAGCCATGTTAAATTTTTATCTTCAATGTAGTCATAAAGTTTATCGTTTGGCGCAATGATCTCTTTGTAAATATCAACAATAAATTCTTTGTCTTCCTTGAAATCAGACACACGGGTCTTCATATAATCTTTATACAAATCGCTGCCCATAATGGCTCTAAAAATAATGTCAACATACTCACTGTCCAGTTCCCAATTGTTTATTTTGTGAATCTCAAGTTGGTACTTTAGGGCGTTGTTTTCTTTGATAAGTTGCAACACTTGATTGTTTACAAATTTTCTGTTTGGGTCTTTATCTTCTCTGGTTGCCAAGTGCGCCTGTTGCTTTTTTTGGAGATGGTCTTCCGCTCTTTTTTGAACTTCAATCAAAAGGGATATCAACAAGAGATAAAGATTGTACATATTATCAATGCTAAACAACAAAAACTTCTGGTTTTTACTAAAATCGTCACTTTCATTCCCTTTGAAAGCATAAATGGTCTGCATAACTTTTACCCTAATATGTCTTCTGTTTAGCATATGTACAAAGAACTTTATTTAATTTTTTTAAGACTACGGAATTTAACTTTTCCACGGCAAAAATAATACTATTTTAAAAAGAACATGCCCTTATTTGGTGTTTTATTGTCAAAAAATATTTTGGCTTATTTTTAACACGTATCATGGCCAATCCGCCATTCTTATTGATTTTATTGCTGTATCTTTGTGCTGTAAACTTATTGTTTCAAAATAAAACAAATAAACGTTTCTCCTGTAAATGAAAGAATTACAGCATCTAAATAAATATTTATTAAAGTACAAATTACATCTTATTGTTGGTGTTATCATAACAATCATAGCTCGAATTTTTCTGCTCTTTACACCTAGATATGTCAAAAAGATTTTTTCGGTTGTTGACAAATATAAAAATGGGTTAGAGTCTGGAAACAGTACGTTTCAAGCAGAACTTTTTGAAATTATCCTCTACATTATTGGAGCCGCGCTTATTGCCGGTCTTTTTACGTTTTTAATGCGGCAGACTATCATTAATGTATCTCGTTACATTGAGTTTGACTTAAAAAACGAAGTGTATGAACACTATCAAAAACTCTCTTTGAACTTTTACAAAAAAAACCGAACAGGGGATTTAATGAACCGGATAAGTGAGGATGTGAGCAGGGTTCGTATGTATGTAGGGCCAGCCCTTATGTACAGTATCAATACCGTAACACTGTTTGTTATTGCTTTAATCTACATGTTTAATGAAGCGCCAACTTTAACGCTTTACACAATCATTCCCTTGCCCATTCTATCAATAGCTATTTATAATTTGAGTAGGGAAATACACAAACGCAGTACGGTTGTACAACAATATTTATCAAAATTGTCTGCTTTTACCCAAGAATCATTCAGTGGTATTTCTGTTATCAAAGCATATGGTATTGAACCTAAAACATCCCGTAACTTTGATGACCTATCGGCCACTAGCAAGCAAAAACAATTAGACTTGGTCAAGGTTCAAGCACTTTTCTTCCCTTTAATGGTTTTACTTATTGGAATTAGTAACCTAGTGGTTATCTACATTGGTGGCAGGCAATATGTAAATGGACAAATAGACAGTTTAGGAACCATTGCAGAATTCATCATTTATGTCAATATGCTCACTTGGCCGGTTGCTACGGTTGGTTGGGTCACCTCCATTGTGCAACAAGCAGAGGCTTCGCAAAAGCGTATTAATGAATTTTTAAAAACGGAGCCTGAAATAAAAAACACGGTTTTAGAACACACAGACATTACAGGAGACATCACGTTTGATAATGTATCCTTTACGTATGATGACACCAATATCAATGCTTTAAAAGGGATTAGTTTTACCATTAAGGATGGTGAGACTTTAGCCATTCTTGGCAAAACCGGATCTGGAAAATCCACAATATTGGATTTAATCGGCCGCCTCTACGATATTGACAGCGGTTCCATTAAAATCAACAACATTGAAATTAACAAGCATAATTTAAATGATTTAAGAAATCATATTGGCTATGTGCCGCAAGATGCCTTTTTGTTTTCTGATACCATAAAGAACAATATCAAATTTGGAAAAGAAGATGCCTCTGATGAGGAGGTGATACAAGTAGCTAAATTAGCGCAAGTGCACAAAAATATTACCAAGTTCAATAAAGGCTATGATACTATATTAGGTGAACGCGGCATCACGCTCTCTGGTGGACAAAAACAACGTATATCCATTGCAAGAGCGCTTATTAAATATCCAAAAATATTACTGTTTGATGACTGCCTCTCTGCCGTTGATACTGAAACAGAAGAAAAAATATTGAAAAATATCAACACTATTTCAAAAGGAAAAACCAACATTATTGTTGGGCACAGAGTCTCTTCTGCTAAAAATGCGGATAAAATCATTGTGCTTGATGATGGCAAGATAGTAGAAGAAGGCACCCATGAAACCCTGTTGCAAATTGATGGCTATTATAAACACCTGTTTTTAAAGCAATCAAGTGAAACATCCAGCAGCAAGCCATAATCCTCCAATTAATGATTATTCATATTATTTCTGATTTCATTTTAAAAATCGACGAAAACAAACAGAATATAAAAGAATATTAATTATTTGTTGGTTGGTAACGGTTTTTTTTAGATTTTTGATAAACATAAATGATAACTCAAATTAATTTTAATACAACTATGAATACAAATGACATGATGGAGAAAGAGGATATTTTTTCTAAAGTATTAAGAGCCGGAAGACGTACATATTTCTTTGACGTAAGATCAACAAAAGCTGAAGATTATTACCTGACAATCACTGAAAGCAAAAAGTTTACTAATGACGATGGTTCTTTTCACTATAAAAAGCATAAAATATACATTTATAAAGAAGATTTTGAGGAGTTTAAGGATATTTTAGCTGAAATGACCGACTATATCATCAAAGAAAAAGGTGATGAAGTAATCAGTGAGCGTCACCAAAAAGATTTTAAAAAAGAATACGAAACGGACACAAATGTTGAGGAAGAAGTCGCAAAATCTCCTGAAAGTTTCACCGATATCGATTTTGATGATATTTAAGAAATTTGAAATAAAAAAACCGCTTAAAAGCGGTTTTTTTATTTCTTAGTTAAGAAACTACAGTCCCATTTTTAACTTTGGTTTCTGGGTTTAAAAGTATCACATCATTCCCATTCACAGCACCCAACACCAAACACTCACTCATAAATTTGGCTATTTGTTTTTTAGGAAAATTAACCACGGCTACAATTTGCCTGTTTAATAGGTCATTCTTTTTGTAAAGCGTAGTAATTTGAGCTGATGATTTTTTAATGCCCAAATCGCCAAAATCTATTGTAAGTTGATACGCTGGTTGTCGAGCTTCAGGAAAATCATGGACTTCAATAATAGTACCCACTCGCAAATCGACTTTGGTAAAATCCTCAAAAGTTATGGTGTCGTTCATTTTTTAAAAATACAAATAATCCCGAACTTAGCACAAAACTTTATAATATGGCCAATACACCTTCAAACATGATTCCTTTAGGCTCAAAAGCACCTCATTTTTCGCTTTTGGATACCGTTTCTGGAAACACGCTAAATCTCAATGACATTAAAGGTAAATTAGGAACCGTAGTCATGTTTATATGCAACCATTGTCCATTCGTCATTCACGTTAATACCGAATTGGTCAACATAGCTCATACCTACTCAAAACAAGGCATAGGGTTTGTGGCTATTTCAAGTAATGATGTGGCTAACTATCCGCAAGACGGTCCGGATAAGATGAAAACACATGCCGAAAAAGAGCAGTATCCTTTTCCGTATTTGTATGACGAAACCCAAACAGTTGCTAAAGCGTATGACGCAGCTTGCACACCTGATTTATATGTGTTTGATTCTGGTTTAAAGTTAATCTACAGAGGTCAACTGGATGACTCTCGTCCAGGAAACGGCATTCCCGTTACCGGACATGATTTACGGCATGCATTGGATTGCTTGATTGCAGGTAAGGAAAACACATCCATTCAAAAACCAAGCATAGGTTGTAACATTAAATGGAAACAGTAGTTAAAGCGTTAATTGCCAGATACCAACGTCTTGCCATGTTCCAAACTTCAGGCCTACTTCCTTTAAATGGGCCACTTGTTTAAACCCAAATTTTTCATGAAGTTTCACACTGTTTTCATTGGGCAAGGTCAATACGCCCAGTACTACGTGATAGTTATCCAACTTTAGCAGTCTAAGCAATTCAGCATATAACCTTGTGCCTATCTGCTTGCCGTGCTCGCCTTGTTTCACATAAACCGTTGATTCTACTGTCTGGTTATAAGCAGGTTTGGGTCTAAACTTACTGCAATAAGCATAGCCTAAAATTTCATTGTTTTCCTCATAAACCAAAAACGGATATTGTGGAACTATACTATTTATTTTTGCCTTAAAATCATTAAGTGATAATACCTCTAAATCAAACGTAACAACCGTATTTAAAACATAATGATTATAAATGTCAAGGATGCTTTGAGCATCAGAAATTTTTACGGAACGAATCATTTTAAATCCATTGGTTACGTTTTAACAAATTTTCAATGTGTGTATAGTGATGATTACAATGCCAAGCATATATGCCTATGTTCTGTTTCAACAACACTTCTTTATTTGTTTCAGGATGTATGAAGGTTTTGTTTAAATCTGCATCGGACAAGCCTTTTAGCAAATACACCAATTTAAAATGAATGGCTTTAAGATGCAGAATGGACATGTCTATTGGTGCTGTTCTTGAGTCAAATAATTCGGCCCAACGATCTTCATAATAGGCTTTAATTACAGGCTTGTCTTCTGTTAAGGCCCATTTAAAACGCGCATAACTATGATGGTGACTGTCTGAAACATGGTGAACAACCTGTCTAACCGTCCAACCGCCAGGTCTGTAAACCGTATCCAATTGTTCTGCGTTTAAATCTTTTACCAACTGTTCCAATCGGTTTGGAAAATGTTCCAATATGGAGATCCATCCCTCAATATGTCCACTGTTTATGTTTTGGGGACAATCAAATTTACCAATAGGATATTTTAATAATTCTAGTTCTGAATTTGTCATGTATAAATATAAAAAAAGCACTTCATTTGAAGTGCTTCAATATTTAAAATAAATTTTAAATTATTTAATATCCATAAGTTCTACATCAAATATCAAAGTGGCATTTGGTGGAATAACACCTCCAGCTCCTCTACTGCCGTACCCTAAATCACTTGGTATGACAAAACGGGCTTTATCGCCAACGTGCAACAACATGATGCCTTCATCCCAACCAGGTATTACTTGTCCGACGCCGACTTGAAAATCTATGGGTTGCTTTCTTTTATAAGACGAATCAAACACAGTTCCATCTGCTAATTGTCCTTTGTAATGAACCGATACCATATTGCCTTTTTCTGCTTTTTTACCAGTTCCTTTTTGAATAATTTGGTAACGCAATCCGCTTTTGGTTTCTTCAAAACCTTTGGCCAACTTATCCAATTCGGCTTGGGCTGCTTTTTTGGCTTCGGCTAGCTTTTTCTCTCTAGCGCCTTCAAACGTTCTGAAGGCTTCAACAGAATTATAGGCTTTGGCGGCTTCACCAACTCTAATAATTTCCAAACGTTCTATTTTATCACCTTGAACAATAGCATCCACGACATCCTGTCCTTCAACCACTTTTCCAAAAACGGTATGATTGTTATCTAACCATGGTGTAGCAACATGCGTGATAAAAAATTGGCTTCCATTGGTTCCCGGACCTGCATTGGCCATGGATAACACGCCAGGACCATCATGCTTGAGGTCTACATGAAATTCATCATCAAACTGATAACCTGGGTTTCCGGTTCCGGTTCCTTGTGGGCAACCACCTTGAATCATAAAATCAGGAATGACCCTATGGAATGTCAAGCCATCATAATAAGGAGTCCCTTGGGGTTTTACAGCGTTTTCTAAATTACCTTCAGCCAAGGACACGAAATTACCAACTGTTCCTGGTGTTTTTTTATATTCTAAAGCGACTAAAATTTCACCTTTGGTGGTGTTGAATTTTGCGTATAATCCGTCTTGCATAGTTCTATATTTTATTGAAGTTGCAAATATAGAAAACTAAGTTCTAAGTAAGAAGGTTTAAATAGAGGAATGAATTTAATTGGCTACTTCACTGATAAATTTAATACGATACAGCCTCAGTTCTTCATCATCATACTCACCATCAAATTCCTTAATGGCCGTATCAATATTATCGGTTTTTGATTCCATAAAATAATCATGGATTTCTTCTTGTTGATCTTCATCAAGCACTTCATCAATCCAATAATTGATATTGAGCTTGGTTCCTGAATACACAATGGCTTCCATCTCTTTAATAAACTCACTCATGGTCATACCTTTTGAAGATGCTATATCATCAAGTGGTAATTTCCTATCAATATTTTGAATGATGTATAATTTTATGGCAGAATTGCTTCCTGTGGTCTTTACCACTAAATCATCAGGACGAATAATATCGTTCTCTTCAACATATTTTGAAATTAATTCGATAAAATCCTTTCCATATTTTTTGGCCTTTCCGTCACCTACACCATGTACATTGGCAAGTTCGGACATGCTCATCGGATATTTTAAAGCCATATCTTCCAATGAAGGATCCTGGAAAATAACAAATGGCGGTACACCAAGTTTTTTGGCATTGGCTCTACGTAAATCCTTGAGCATTCCCAACAACACTTCATCAGCTGAAGCACCACCACCTTTTGAGGCAGTTATAATATTAGTTTCATCTTGGTCACTGTCAAAAATATGATCCTCGGTCATCATAAAAGACGTTGGGTTTTTAATAAAAGCCTTACCTGAGTCATTTAATTTTATAACACCATAGGTTTCAATGTCTTTTTTAAGGTATCCGGCAACCAAAAGTTGTCTAAGCAACGCCATCCAATACTTATTGTCGTGGGAGCTTCCTTTTCCAAAAAAGGGCTGTTCGTTGGTTTTGTGCGATTTTATTAAGGCATTTTCTTTTCCAACAATAACATTCACCAAATCCTTGGATTTATATTTTTCATTGGTGTTTTGTATGGTTTCTATTAGAAGTTTGGCGTCGTCTTTGGCTTCATGCTGCTTTTTGGGGAAGCGCACATTATCGTCCATATCACCACCTTCTCCGGTTTCATTATCAAATTCCTCTCCAAAATAATGTAAAATGAACTTACGTCTAGATATAGATGTTTCAGCAAACGCCACAACCTCTTGTAACAACGCTTGACCTATCTCTTGCTCGGCAACAGGTTTACCTGACATGAATTTTTCCAGCTTCTCAATATCCTTATAAGAATAGAACGCCAAACAGTGACCTTCACCGCCATCACGTCCTGCCCTACCCGTTTCTTGATAGTAGCTTTCAATACTTTTTGGAATATCATGGTGGATTACAAATCGGACATCTGGTTTGTCAATTCCCATACCAAAGGCAATGGTAGCCACAACTACGTCCACATCTTCCATAAGAAACTTGTCTTGATGGCTGGTTCTGGTTTTGGCATCCAATCCTGCATGATACGGCACGGCATTGATACCGTTAACCTGTAGCACTTGAGCCAATTCCTCAACGCGTTTTCTACTCAAACAATAAACAATTCCTGATTTGCCTTGATTTTGCTTGATAAAACGAATAATATCCGCATCAACCGATTTGGTTTTCGGGCGAACTTCATAATACAAATTTGGCCTGTTAAAAGATGCTTTAAACGTATTGGCGCCCGTAATACCTAGGTTTTTGATAACATCTTCCTGCACTTTTGGGGTGGCCGTTGCGGTTAAAGCTATAATGGGAATATTATCCCCTATACGGGAAATTATATGTCTTAAGTTTCTGTATTCTGGTCTAAAATCATGTCCCCACTCACTAATACAATGGGCTTCGTCAATAGCCATAAACGATACTTTTACTGAGCGCAAAAAGTCTACATTTTCTTCTTTTGTGAGCGATTCAGGAGCTACATACAACAGCTTGGTAATACCATTAACAATGTCTTCTTTTACGCGTTTAATTTCCGTTTTGTTTAATGACGAATTCAACACATGTGCTACACCTTCCTCATTTGAAATACCACGAATGGCATCCACTTGGTTTTTCATTAAAGCGATTAATGGAGATACTACAATGGCCGTTCCTTCTTGCATGAGTGCAGGAAGCTGGTAACAGAGGGATTTCCCTCCGCCAGTTGGCATAATTACGAATGTGTGATTTCCTGATAAGATACTGTCTACAACACCTTCTTGTAGACCCATAAATTTATTAAACCCAAAGTATTTTTTTAGTGCTGAATGCAAGTCACTTTTTGTTGTCAACATGAAATGTATTAAAAAATTAAATTACACAAATAAAAACACACCAAACATTCTATTACTATCAATTAATTTAGTTGTGAATTTAGAGAACCCTCGTTTTTTTCGTTAGTTTTGTAACCGAAAAATCAAATTAAAATAAATATTAATTTGGCTAACATTAAAGATAGTAAAATCTTTAAAAGCATCAACCAAAAAAAATATTAAATTTTGAAAAGCAACAATTCTATTATTAAAACGGCAAAGCAGACCATTGAAATGGAAAGTCAGGCTATTTTAAATTTATCCAAATTGGTCAATGATGATTTTGCTGATGCTGTAAACCTTATATACCAGTCAAAAGGACGCGTAATCATTACCGGTATAGGAAAAAGTGCTGTTATTGCAACCAAAATTGTTGCAACTTTAAATTCCACAGGAACACCGGCCATTTTTATGCATGCAGCAGATGCCATTCACGGTGATTTAGGACTTATTCTTGAAGATGATGTGGTTATTTTTATCTCAAAAAGTGGCAATACCCCAGAAATAAAAGTGTTGGTGCCATTTATAAAAAGTTCAAAGAACAAAATGATTGCCATTACGGGCAATAAGGATTCGTATTTAGGTCAACAAGTAGATTATGTACTGAATGCGTATGTAGAAAAAGAGGCTTGCCCAAACAACCTGGCTCCTACCACAAGTACAACGGCACAGTTGGTAATAGGTGATGCACTGGCCGTTTGTTTATTGGAATTACGAGGTTTTTCAAGTACAGATTTTGCCAAATACCATCCCGGTGGCGCCTTGGGGAAAAAATTGTACTTGAGAGTTCACGATTTGTCTTCGGTGAACCAAAAACCACAGGTCACCGCAGATACATCCATAAAACAGGTCATTGTTGAAATCACCGAAAAAATGCTAGGTGTTACTGCAGTGGTTGAAAATGACAAAATAATCGGTATCATTACGGATGGTGATTTACGTAGAATGTTAAGTAAAGTGGATAATATTTCCACACTTACTGCAAAAGATATCATGAGTGCAAACCCAAAACGTATTGATGCCAATGCTATGGCCATTGATGCCATGGACATTATGGAATCACATGAGATTTCACAACTTTTGGTTGAAGAAGATGGAAAATACGCTGGCGTAGTTCATTTACACGATTTAATAAAAGAAGGTATTATATAATGGCAAAGAAAAAGAAGAATATCAGTGAGATGTCATTCTTGGATCATCTTGAGGAATTGAGATGGCACTTAATTAAATCGGTTGTAGCTATCACCATAGCGGCTACAGGAGCATTTATTGCTAAAGGATTTATTTTTGATGTACTGATTTTTGGGCCTTCAAAAGCAAGTTTTATCACTTACGAATTGTTGTGCAAAGCTTCAAAATACTTAGGCATGGAAAACTTTTGTTTTACTGAACTGCCTTTTGAAATCCAGAGTAGAACCATGTCCGGACAGTTTTCTGCTCATATCTGGACAGCTATAACTTCCGGATTTGTGATTGCGTTTCCATATGTACTATATCAATTATGGAAATTTATCAGCCCAGGCTTGCATGAAAATGAACGCAAACATTCCAGAGGATTTATCATTGTTTCTTCATTATTGTTTTTTATTGGCGTGCTGTTTGGATATTATGTGATATGCCCGTTATCCATCAACTTTCTTGGCACCTATCAAGTCAGTAGTGAAGTCCATAATGATTTTGATTTAAGTAGCTATATTGGTCTCATTAGGTCTTCGGTTTTAGCTTCAGGCTTAGTGTTTGAATTACCAATAATCATTTACTTTTTGACCAAAATAGGTCTGGTAACCCCTGAATTTTTGAGAACGTATAGAAAATATGCCTTGATAGTGGTTTTGGTTGTTTCTGCAGTTATTACACCACCAGATGTTGCCAGTCAAGTTATTGTGGCCATTCCAATTCTCATCTTATATGAAGCAAGTATTCTTATTTCAAGAATTGTAATTAGAAACCAAAAACGAAGAGAAAAAAAGCATGTCTGATATAGTTAGCGAATTTAATGAGTATCGTTCAAAAATGAACGATAAAATACTGTCTGATAATAACAAAATCATCAAACGTATTTTCAATTTAGATACCAATGCATATACAGAAGGCGCTTTGGATACCAAAACCAAAGAACTTTTAGGACTTGTTGCCTCTGCCGTACTGCGCTGTGATGACTGTATAAAGTACCATTTGGAAACCAGTTATAAATTAGGCTTGACCAAAGACCAAGTTGTTGAAGCATTAAGTATAGCTACCTTGGTGGGTGGCACCATAGTAATTCCTCATTTACGTCGGGCCTATGAGTTTTGGGATGCTTTGGAACAACAGGATTAAACCAATATTAAAAGATTGTTTTAAAATAGTCTATAGTAATTTACTATTTTTAGCGTTCATTATATAACATATGATTTTAAGAGCCGAAAATTTAATGAAGTCCTACAGTGGGCGTAAAGTTGTAAAAAACGTTTCCCTTGAAGTCAATCAAGGAGAGATTGTAGGTTTGCTTGGCCCAAATGGTGCTGGAAAAACAACCAGCTTTTATATGATTGTAGGCTTGATAAAACCCAATGGCGGCAATATATTCCTTGATAAAACCGAAATCACCAAATACCCCATGTACAAACGTGCGCAAAATGGTATTGGCTATTTGGCTCAAGAAGCATCCGTATTTAGAAAATTGAGTATTGAAGACAATATTTTAAGCGTTCTGCAGATGACCAAGCTGAGCAAAAAAGAGCAGCATGAAAAAATGGAATCGCTTATTGAGGAATTTGGATTGAGCCATATTAGAAAAAACCGTGGTGATTTACTTTCGGGAGGCGAACGCAGACGAACAGAAATAGCACGTGCCCTAGCAACCGACCCTAGTTTCATTTTGCTGGATGAGCCCTTTGCTGGTGTTGACCCAGTAGCTGTTGAAGATATTCAAAGGATTGTAGCCCAATTGACCAAAAAAAATATTGGCATCTTAATAACAGACCACAACGTTCAAGAAACCTTGGCTATTACAGACAGAACCTACTTAATGTTTGAAGGCAGTATTTTAAAAGCCGGTATTCCTGAAGAATTGGCCAATGATGAGTTGGTTAGAAAAGTCTATTTAGGTCAGAATTTTGAACTTCGCAAAAAGAAGATTAGACAATAATATAATCTTCCTATATTATTTTAATTGCACACTATCTAGTAATGACATACTTACATACACTAAAATAATGAGTGGGATGGCTGCAAACTGAAATACAATTAAAAACAGCACACACAATATGATAAACACATATCGTGTGGCGTTGGCTTTGAATCCCCAATCCTTAAACTTCAGGGCAAACAATTTAATGTTTGAATTCAATAGATAACAACTCAATAGTGTTAAACCAATTAAAAACCATTGATTCAAAATAATAGCATTCATCGCATCGCTGTTTTGAAATTCAATAATCAATGGCAATGAAATAATCAATAATGTATTTGCGGGTGTAGGAAGCCCTTTAAAATAGCTTTGTTGGTCTTCGTCAATATTAAATCTAGCAAGCCTAAAGGCAGACGCCAATATAATAAAAAAACCCATAAACGGAATGATTGAAAAAGGTATGCCTTCAAAATGTAATACGACATTCCACTCATCGGCCATGGATTGATACCCAGGGTCATGAATAGACAAAGACAATAGTTTAAACATAAAAATTCCAGGGACCACGCCACTGGTCACCATGTCAGCCAACGAATCAAGCTGAACACCCAATTCACCCTGAACATTAAATTTTCTGGCAAAAAAACCATCAAAAAAATCAAAAAATATTCCTAGAAAAACAAAAACAGAAGCCGCCACAAAATTATTGTTAACAGCAAAAATAATGGCGATACTTCCACAGAATAAATTTAAGAGCGTGAGTGTATTTGGGATATATTTCTTCATGTATTGATATTTGAATACTGTAAAAATAACAAACAATTTCCGTCTAATGCCAAATGAATTTTAAAATGATTGATAATAAATTTGAATTATATTTTCTTTAGATGAAACAGAAAATATAAGCATAGCCATAGTTATGGTTTTATTTTATGCTGAAAAATAAAGGAAATAGAAACAGATTTAATTAATCATTTTGAGGTTTATTTGGTATAAAACAAGTATCAAACAATATCTGTTCTTATTTCAAGTTTATAGCTAATAAATTATGTGCATATTTGTAAAAAATTTACAATTGAAAAGGGTCATTACCATTTTAATTTGCATTATAACCTCAACGGTGTTTTCGCAGACCGTGCGCAAATACTCCAATGAGTTTATGAATATTGGGGTTGATGCCGCAGCTTTAGGAATGAGCAGTGCGGTTACCGCCCAAACCGCTGATGTAAACTCTGGGTATTGGAATCCTGCCGGATTACTGAACCTTGAAGATAACCAGCTGGCCTTGATGCACTCCAGTTACTTTGCCAGTATTGCCAATTATGATTATGCTGCCTACGCTATGCCATTAGATGATAGAAGTGCTGTGGGTATTTCTTTGATCCGTTTTGCGGTTGATGATATTTTAAACACCACCCAACTTATAGATGACCAAGGAAACATTAATTATGACAGAATCAGTCTGTTCTCAACTGCCGATTACGGACTCACGTTTTCATACGCCAGAAAACTACCGGTTGAAGGGCTTAATTACGGTGTAAACGCTAAAGTGATTAGGCGCATTATTGGAAATTTTGCATCGTCATGGGGGTTTGGTTTAGATTTAGGTGTTCAATTTGAAAGCAGCAACAACTGGAAGTTTGGCGTGATGGCACGGGATATTACCACCACTTTTAATGCTTGGAGTATCAACAAGGATGAATTTGCAAAAGTACAGAATGCGGTAGAAGGACAAAACCAAGAACTGCCCGAAACTACCGAGATTACCATACCAAAGTTACAGATTGGGATTTCAAAAAAAATGACCTTCCATTATGACTATACTCTGGAAACAGCTCTGAACTTAAATGTGCGTTTTGAGCAGAACAATGATGTCTTTTCATCATCGTTTGCTAGTGTAAATCCTGCTTTGGGGTTTGAGTTTGGCTATATTGATATGGTTTATTTGCGCACGGGCGTTGGCAATTTCCAAAATGAACTACAAATTGACAATACCGAGCAATTGACGTTTCAGCCCAGTTTTGGCGTTGGTTTTAAATATAACGGTATCCAGATAGATTACGCCTTTACCGATATAGGTGACCAAAGTGTGGCCTTATATTCCAATGTGTTTTCATTAAAATTGGATTTTAGTATTTTTAGATAATTTATACAATATTCGTGCAAAAAAAACTACTTATCATTTTAAGTCTTTTGGTTGTTATAACAGCAAAGGCACAAACCTATACCTTGTCACATAACGCTACTGTCAGTGTTCTTACCATTGATCCTGGAAAGGATTTAAATGATGCTTTTGGGCATAACGCCTTCAGAATAAAAGATCCTTCCAGAAATCTGGATGCCGTATTTGATTATGGCCGTTTTGATTTTGAGGCACCTCACTTTTACTTGAATTTTGCCAGGGGCAAATTAAATTATTCCATTGGGAGCAGTCGCTTTTATGATTTTATAGATTTTTACAAATGGCAAAACAGAACGGTAAGGGAGCAAGTTTTGAACATAAACCAGGATGATAAACAAAAGCTTTTTAACTATTTGGTCAACAACCTAAAACCCGAAAACAAGTTCTATTTATACGATTTCTTTTATGATAATTGTGCCACCAAAATCAGGGATGTTCTAGAAACCACCTCAAATGAAAACATACAATTCAATACGCCTGAAGGGTTAAAAGCGCAAACATTCAGGCACCTTATTCAAGACAACCTGAACAGGAATTCATGGGGAAGTCTAGGTATTGATTTGGCTTTGGGTTCGGTCATCGATAAAACAGCAACACCTTATGAACACATGTTTTTGCCAAAATATATATTTGAATTCTTTGCAAATGCAACTTTTTCCAATTCTGGTGAAAAATTGGTGAAAGAAACCCATGTACTTTATAAAAAAACTAAAACTAAAGCAGACAATACTTTTTTAACCAGTCCTTTAGCTATTTTTGGTCTAATTGGTTTAATAATCCTTTTAGTTACTTACAATGATTATAAAAAACAACGAAGAACCAATTGGTTGGATGTCATTTTATTCAGCTTAACCGGAATCATAGGTGTTATGATCCTTTTGCTTTGGTTTGCAACCGACCACAAAGCGACGCATCAAAATTACAATTTGCTTTGGGCTTTTGCGCTAAACATCCTAGTTTTACGTCAACTGTTCAGAAAACAAGTCAAAGCTTGGTTTATTAAATATCTTAAGTTTTTGGTGATTATGCTATGCCTGTTAACACTGCATTGGATTATTGGCATTCAAGAATTTGCCATAGGATTGATTCCATTCTTAATAGCTTTGTTAATAAGATATATTTATTTAATAGGATATTTTAACAAAAAACTATTGTCCTCTAAAATAGAACATGGTGGTTAAGGTTTTTATAAGAATGTTGATGTCCATAAAAAAACCTCGGTGCTTGATATAGTACAAATCATACTGCAACTTCAATAAACTATCATCAATTGATGATCCGTAGCGTGTTTTAACTTGAGCCCACCCGGTTAATCCTGGTTTAATAATATGCCGTGTTTCATAAAAAGGTAATATTTTTGATAATTCCTTGACAAAAACAGGACGTTCTGGTCTAGGACCAATTAAGCTCATCTCACCTTTTAAAATATTGATGAATTGAGGAATTTCATCCAATCTGGTATGTCTTAAAAACCGCCCAAAAGAGGTGATTCTAATATCATTTTTTTTAGCCCATACGGCACCATTGGTTTCGGCATTTTTTATCATGGTTCTGTACTTGATCATTTTAAATAGAGCACCATTTTTTCCAACCCGTTCTTGTATATAAAAAAGAGGCCCTCGGTTTGCCATAAGATTACCTATTAAGATAAATGGCAGTAATAACAATCCTATCAAAATACCAATAAGAGAAATCACAATATCAAAAATACGGTGAAAAAACAAATACATTTTGTTGTGGTTGCTTCTACTAAATGGAAAGTATTTGTAAAAATCCCTACCAACAAATTGTACGGGAATCCGTTGTGTCATATCTTCATATACTTGCGTGTATTCCTTTATTGGAAATCCAGATTCCAATAAGGTGATTAAATCATTGTAAATTTCTGAGGTAATGCTTTCAGAATTATAACTGGCCACAACAATTTCTGAGATGCCTTTTTCCTTAATAATTGCATGAATATCTTGAGGTCTGTATTGCTCAACACCTGAAAATTCAACAGACTGATGTTGATCGCCCTCACAATTTATAAACCCAACAATTTTATAATTAGGGTCAGAATCCTTAAACGCATGAACAATGGATGCTATATTTGTGGTTTCCCCAACCAAGAGCACTTGTTTGTAAAACCGGGGCGACGCTATGAACGTTATGTAGGACCAACGCCATATAAAGATGGCCAACAGAATGGCAAAATAAAAAAATAGGATTTGCAATCGGTTATCAGGCAGAACTGGGGTGTAGAACGGTGTTAAAAAATAAAATAAAGCCGTTACTGAAACTGTAAGTACTATACTGGGAATAATCTTATCTAACTTACTGGATTTCTGCAGGTCATATAATTCAAAAATGGTCCCAAAGATTGTCAAGTAAACAACCAATACAAAAACCCATGTCCAATTTTCCTTATTGATAGTAAAATAATCAAAAGCAAAAATCATACTCACCAAGTACAACAAAGCAAGTGTAAACGTAATATCAAAAATACGAAGCAAGACTTTACGCTCAGAAATATTGAAGTGAATACTGTTATTAGACATTTTAAATGAATGTTTGAGAGGCTATAAAGATACTAAGTAAATTGGTATGAGATACATAATTATTGCAATAGTGTTGACCACTTGTGCTTAACAACATCCCAATCATACTGTTCAACTTTTTTTCTGGCGTTGATTGCCAATTCATTTGCGAAATTTGGATGGTCTATTAATTGTTTAATAGCTTTAACAAATTCGTTTTCAGAGTTGGGTGCAACCAAAATACCATCTGTCTCATGTGCTATTAAAAATGGCATTCCACCAACATTGGTTGAAATTACAGGCAATCCCAACGCCATAGCCTCAATAACACTTACAGGCATATTATCAAAATTAGTAGTATTGATAAATATATTGTAATTAACCGCTAAGTTTGTCCATTCTGCTTTTGACAATTGCCCAGTAAAGATCACATCAAAACCTAATGCTTTAGCTTCTTGTTTTGTAGTTTCTAAAGAACCGTCCTTATCTGGCCCAACCATACAAAGTGATGCACGGACACTTTGGTCTTTGAATACTTTTAAAATTTTTATGGCCAAAAGCGGATTGTATATTTTAGAAAAGGACCGCACCCACAGCAAATTTATAGAATCAAATACTTTAGTCTGATAGGGATATTGATTGATTTGAATAGCATTTGGTATACAAAACACATTTGAAAATCCTCTCTTATTAAATTCAAACTGGATGTATCGTGACGGTGCTACATTGTTATGGGCATGAGCAAAAACACACTGACTCATCTTTGGATTTTGATCTAATCGGTTGGGCAAATTACCACCATGTAATATCGGTATATATTTCAATTTCAAAAATCTACACAATTGACTTACTCCAAAAGCATACAAAAAATTCATGGTACTATAGACATCAATTAATACATAATCTATCTGATTTCTATACTTTAGTACAGCCATGAACATATCTAAAAACCTTAAAATTTTATTGGATTTAGACGAAGCATAATACATCTTGTGGCCTTCTGCTTCCAATAGAGGACCAAGTACATCAATTGAGGATGCTGTAAATCCTTTATTGACTAATTTGTTTCCTATGTACAGAAGTGTTTTCATATGAAATATTTAACAAACAAAGCCCATAAATAAAGGCTGGTGCCGCTATTCGCATGGCAGAATGATTAATTGTGAACAGCCAAAACAAGTAAAACGAGTAAAAAAATAGGTTTGTTTTATTGTTTAATCTAAAAACCAAAGGTGTTATCAATAATATCAAAAATGCTAATACCCCCAAAAGTCCATGTTCTGCAAAAATCCGGCTAATTTCATTATGAGAGGCAGCCACTACACCTGTTTCATCTAAGCGTTCTTCTTTCACTTTGCCAACGCCTATTCCTAAAAACGGATTGTCAATAAATTCAGCAAACTCAAATTCAACCAAATCAGTTCTACCTGTGGTTACATCGTCTTTCTCTCTTCCGGCTGCATCTTGATTGGCATAGCGCTTATCTATAAAACCTCCCGTTTTTACTGAGCTTATAAACCATGTAATGGCTATAAGCCCCAAAAAGACCAACAAATACCCTTTTAATTTAAGTTTTGTTTTAAGGTTAACTTTTAGATAATATAGAGCTATAAAAACCAAAATCATAAGCAAGGCTGTAAGTACACCACCTCTACTAAAGGTAATAATAGCCCTAAAAACAAATAAACCCAATAAAATCAAATCAGAAACCTTTATAAAAAAAGAGGTTTTATACATAAAAAAACGAACCGTTAAGATAAAAATACCGATTCCCAGAACTGTTGCTACTTGATTGGGTCCAAACCCTCCAGATGTTGCAAAATTAGACTCTGTTCCCGTAATAACAGATTCTAAATTTGGTGTATATAAAAACAAATAGCCCAACATGCTAACTAGTGGCCATAAAAAAGCATCCAAAACAGTTTGTATCTGTCTAAAGCTAATAGTGCGCTTATAGCAAAAAATAGCCGAAATGCCCAAACACACAGGTCCACTTAAATTAAAAGCGATAGCCTTTCTGATATTGGTATCAAACCCCATATCAGCAACCGCTACAAAAATACCGGGTATTAAAAGCAATAAATACAATACATAAACCAATGATTTATTGCTAAAGCTATTACTAACAAGACCCATACAAATAAACACAATCACCAAATATTTACTGGCCTCATAAAATATAGTCCCGCCGTTCATCCTCAAAAAAACTTCAACACCCACTATGTAGGCACAAGCAACCAATACGTAAAAAGACTTTCTTTTTTTAGAAACCATTAGTATTTTATAACTAAAAAAAGCAATTATGAAAAAAAAATATAAAGTAGCAAGTGGTTTAAATACAAAAATAGCTGCGCCCAAAACCAGATGAAAAACCAAGAGTTTATAGTACAAAGGCCATTTCATTTTAAATGCTGATTATAAATTTTAATTAGTTCTTCCATAATTTTGTTTTCAGAAAAGGATGTTGTAACCTTAAACTGAAGCCGCTTTCCAGTTTCACGCATCAATGCTTCATCATTTATGTATACTTGAAAGGCATCAACAAGTGCATTACTGTTTTCTGATGGAATTAATTGTCCCAAGTCACTATTGGAAACAACCTGCTTACAATCTCCAACATTGGTCACTATAACAGGCAATCCTGCCAAGCCATATTCTAGCAACGCCAAAGGTAAGCCTTCTGATTTTGATGACAACACCCCTATTGTGCTTTGGGTGAGAATATGATGGATATCTGAACTACTTCCATAAATAAAAACATGATTTTCTAAACGATGTTTGACAATATAGGCTTTTATTGTGTCTGAATAATCATCATTAAAATCCTTACCAACCAAATGCAAGCTCCAATGAGGATTTACATGATGAATTTGTTTAAAAGCTTTTAACAATGTAAAATGATCTTTTTGAGGCCTTAAGTTCGCCAGACACACTGTCCGTTTACCTTCTTGTCCCTTTAAGATTAATTTTGACGAAGTAGAATCCTTAACAGGAAAATTTGGCAAATAACTAATTGATTTTGCATACAAGTGTAATTTTGCCCATTTTTCTAATGTCGTATTTACACATAAAACCCTATCAAAAAATCTTGAACAGTATTTCAAAACCAACTTGGGACGTTCATGTAAAAACTCACTATTGCCATAATGATCATGCCAAACCAATACTATTCTAGGATTCAATATTTTTATAAGAGTTCCTAAAAAAAAAGACGAGCTATGGGCATGAATGATATCGATATCATTATTCTTCACAAACTGGTTAAGTGTTTTGATAGCCTTGAAATCCAAAGTTGATTTTTTCTTTAAAAACAAATACGTCACAGTCGTAGACAAACTTTCTTTTAATAAACCCTCCTCTCTGGTAGCGCACAGAAATGAACCATCAATCCGAGATGATAACGCGTTTGCATAATTGACCGCTACCCGTTCGGCACCACCAGCATGTAATGAGTCTATTAATTGCAAAACCTTCATAGTCACTTCAAGAGTTTATAAATTTCAGATTCAAAAACATCTAAAGTATAATTTTGGGACCAATTAGACGCATGCTTTGACATTAATTCCAATGTTTCAATATTGTTTATAGCTGTTTTAATTTGAAGGACAGCTTTATTTAAATCCGCATCAATTAAAATGCCTCGCTTTCCATAATCAAGCATAAAAGGTATACAGGATATTCTGGTGGAAATAGGAATGGCTCCAAAAAACATTGCTTCTGCAATAGCTTTGGGCCAACCTTCAGATTTTGATGGCAACAATGCAAAGTGGGCCTTTTTAAAGGCCTCTTTAACCGTTTCTTTTGATTGGTTTCCATGAAAAAAAAACACCTGTTCAAGATTGTGTTTGGTGACATACTGTTGTAATTCTTCTCTCAAAATGCCATCACCATAGATATCCAATCTCACTTTTAATCCCTCATCATGTAAAGCTTCAACAACTTGAATAGCCAACAACGGTCGCTTACCATTTACCAAACTACCTGTAAAAACAAATCGCAATTCCCCAGTATAATCCCGTGTTATAGCACTTTCTTTTTCAGAATTGTAATAACTCGCCGTAAAAAATGGTTTGATGTTCTTTGTTTGGTGTTCCCAATGGCCATATACCAAAACCTGCATGTTCTTGGTTAAAAATGTATGGCTCAATATCCACTTTTGCAATCTATAACTCCATGGCTGTTTGGCATTAGGATCCCAATTACCGGCATATTTGGCTGTTTTTGTTTTCTTTGGAAATAATATCTGAATGAAACATCCTAACAAACCCATGTTCCCAGGGCATCGCAAATGGATATGGTCGGCAGTTTTACAGGCTTTAAAAATTGTATAACATATTTTTGGAAGCTTAAATAAAGAGCGGATTATTTTTTTAAATGAGGTAAACTCAATGGAAGGGGTTTTTGAAATGGATATCGTTTCATGATGATATGCCGAATCTATTTGGGAAATAGAATCTGAAACCAGAGGCGCAACAATGTGAACGGTATCGACATATTTTAACCACACATTCATTTCATTGACATACGGAGCATAGGCAAAATATTGATTGCCTTGACTTTTATGCAACACATGTGTTATGATTAAAAATTTCATCGTTCTATCTTAGGCGCATTAAAGATAATGGAAAACCAACCAACAAGCCGACCTAAACCTTCTGTTAAAGCTTCTGTTCGTTTTGTAGTGGTCACTATATTTAGTAGTCGTATTTTAGTAAGTAAGATGATTGTAGCATGCCACTTAAATCGGGCTTTTAACGATGGATTGGAATATTTTACACGCCAAACATACCAACCATTTCTAACCACCATTTTACCATATAAAAAATTGTTAGGTCGTCCAGATTCCTCATGATAGTGAGCTAATTGAGCCTTTGTATTGATATATAACTTCCCCATTTTGGCTAGCCGTAATGAGAAATCAGCATCTTCATACAATCCGTATCCCGCAAAATAAGTAGAAAATTTCATCGTATCAAAAACGCTTATTTTATAGGAAGATACGCCTCCCATGAGTTGCTCAACTTGATAGGTTTTACCAGAAGGAGGCAAAAAACTAATGGAGCGCCCATGCGAAAAGGTTGGCATAAAACCTGGTTCAGCATCAGGCAACAAACCAAAAAATCGTCTAATTTTAAATCTCGATGGCTCGTTACGCATCCATCCATCATAATAAAACTTTGATGGATTATTCTTGTTATCGGACAATTCCCATACCACTTCATTTGTAATATAACCGCCAACCGCCAAGGCATCTGAATATTCTGAATAAGTTTTTATTAAGTTTTCAAAATAATAAGTGTCCAAAACAATATCGTCATCCAAAAAACAAATGATGTCACATGCTTTTGGAACTAGATTCAAGCCAAAATTGCGTTGCTTGGTAAGTCCTCTTTCATGGTCATCAACTTTATAATACTTTAAGTTTTCAAATGGATTATCGTTTAGAACGGCTTTAGTATCATCATTAGTTGAACCATCTATTATTAAAATCTCATTGGGATACAACGTTTGGTTTTCAACAGATTGCAACAACTTTAAAAGCGGATTTGGCCGCATATAAGTGCATACAACAAGTGCAAATGGCTTATGCATGATTCATCTTTTTATTTATAAAGAGATCATGAATTTTCAAAAAAAACATGTCTCTTCTCAAATGCGTCTCCCAAAGCATTCTATTAGCTTTTTGAATGGCTTCAAATGATTCTTCTGATTTTGAATTGTGGAAATTTAATATTTGCTGCTCAAAAGACACGTTGCTACTTTCAACTAATATAACACAATGTTCGCTCCAATCAATTAAGCCTTCCAACGGTAATCTACAATCTGTATCCAAAAGTATCGGAATTCTACCAACAGCCAAAGTTTCATAAAAACGAACGGAAAAATTCCCTACGCCACGGCTACAAAATGTATAAGCATTTTTAAACATATTGTTATAAAATTCTTTTGTTGATTGATGCCTTTCAATGTCATTTTTTACACCATCCCTATAATTATTCCTTAAAATAAAATTGGTTTTTAAGAGCCTACTCTTTTGTAATACAGACAAATACTTTTTACGTTTTATACTTGAAGGATAAAAGGATTGGAAATCAGCAATAATTAGTCCAAATGCCTTTTTAAACTTATATTTTAAATGATTAATTGATTCACTAATATATTTTTTTAATCCATCTTGAGCATGACCAACAAAACCAATAGTTGGCGCATTTCCTTTTTTTACTGTTGAAAATCCGCTTTTTAAATAATCTAAATAAGGGTCATTAATAAAAGATGGTAGAATAAATGTGTTTTGTGTGTGTTTGCTCTTAAAACCACCTAACCTAAAGGTATAACTATTCCTTATATAATTTGTAAAACCATAATCACCAGCTGTATAAATCCAAATAGGTTTATTGTGAATTTTTGATAGTTTTTGAAGCTTTTTCAAAGCTAATTTAAATTTTAAAAACTTAGCATAGTCAATTGGTAATATAATAAAATCACTTTTTAAAACATCATCAACTAATAGATAATGGTCTGCTAAGATTTCGCTATTTAAAAAGTACAAATCAAACAATAAAGGAAAAACATCTCGACGATATTTTTCTGTCAAAAAAGTTTTATCTGTAAAAAGGTTAAGCATTATTCTTCATTAATTTTTCACTCCAATATTCACTTTGTTTCCATTGTTTTTGCATAAGCTTAAAATAAGCTATCGGATTTTTAACTTTTTGCTTTTTATAGAATTTTAGAAACAAAGTATATTTATAACCAACTGTTTGAAAGGTATTATAGTGCTTTTTTATAAAAACCATTAATGTTGGTGATGGTTTTGGTTGTATACTCTCTGTTTCCCATCTTGTCATATGCTTGGTTCTAAATCCACCAATTGGTGCTTTTAAATGTGTTATCCTAATTGTTGGAATAAAAATAATATCAGCTCCTACTTTTCTTAATTGCATTCCAAAATCTGAATCTTCACCATAACCAAATTCAAAGCTAGTATCAAAAACAACTTTATCAAGAAAAGACGTTTTTACGATGCTAGAACCTGAACCAAATATATCGGTTTGGCTTACATAAAAATATGATTGTTTTTCATGAGGTTGCAAGCAAAGTAAATTCAAATTTTCCACACCTAAAACTTCAATGGTTTTAAAAATATTTTCAATAAGATTTGGTTCAATTCTTATATCGTCATCTGCAAAAAAACACCAATCACTATCGACAAATTTTAGTGCCATATTTCGAGCTTTACATACACCTGTGCTTTTTAAAAACTTGTGAATAATATTAAAAGGCCATGATTGGTTTTGTAAATAATCTAATTCAGATTTACTTCCTTTATCTGGATTTTGTTCAATGATAATGACATTATTTGGCAATAATGTTTGTTTTTCTAAATCCTTCAAGACATTGAATAAATGCTCTTTTCTACCAATAGTTGGAATTATAACATCTATTGTTTTATTAGTTATTGTAGGTTTAGTTGATGCAAATCTCAAAGGATCGAGATAAACTTTCTTTTTATTTCTTTTATAAAACAAAGCATTTAAAAAAGGAAAAACTGGCAATTGCTTTTCAAAAAGAATATAACATACAAATAAGTTGAATACCCAAACAGACTTATAATGCTGTTTCACAAACTTAAAAAGTAACAAAACTGAAGATCTTTCAATTGTTTTTTGCTCGGCATTCTGTTTTAAAAATTTTGGATTTGAATAACAAAACAAACCCAAAGGCATATTGTGTTTGGCTAAAGAAGTTAAAAAATAATCTGGATTTTTGTTGGAAGAAACTGTTTCTATAATTCTATTAAAAGTTTCTGTAAAAATACCACCAACATCTGTGCTCATTAACCAAGTTGGAAAGCTTACATCTCGAGAAACATTAGTAAAAGGCGTTTGTTCTACATAACCTATTCTAGAAGAAATACAATAATTTCCAGTAACAGAATATGATGCCATAATACATTTATGATAAAAAAAAGATTCTATTTCATTGTAATCCAATAGAGCTTTATAATCTCTTTTTACCCAAACCAATAACTCATCCGGATAAGTTATCGATACTTCTTTTAAAACAGAAATTATGGATTCATTAGGGTTGAAATCAATAGTAATATTATTAGTTACTAAACAAACTTCATCTACAGTAATACCATTATGCACCAATAAAATCATTTCAAAATAGAATTATAATATGCAATGTTTATGTCAGCAATTTTATTAATATCAAAAGTTTTTTCAACTTTTTTTCGAGCCTCTCTACCTATCTTTTCACACAAAAGTTCATCATTTAAAAGTTCTAAAACCCTCTGTGCATATAACTCAATATTGGCTGGATGCACCAAATAACCATTGATGCCATCATCTATCAACTCTTGTGCCCAACCAATACTGGTATTGACTACGGGTTTTTGCAGTGCCATAGACTCTATGGTTACCATACCTAAAGTTTCTGCAAATGATGGAAATACACAGACATGCGCTTTTTTAATATGTTCTTTTACTTGCGAATAAGGTATCTTTCCTAAATAATCCACATTGGTTTTTGCTGTTTCAGAAAACTCTTGTGCCATCAATTTATAAGTAGATGTATTACCTGTTTTGATATCAGGTGCATCACCACCAATTAAAATAAGTTTTGATTCTGGATTTTCTTCCACGATTTTATTGAATATTTTAGCCAACTCAAAAACACCTTTTTTCCTTATTATGGTACCAATGTAAAGTATGGTGTTTCTGTTATAAACTTCTGGAAACTCATTTACAAAGCTCTCCAATTGCAAACCATAATGAATGGTTCTTATTTTATCATTATGTACACCGAAAATTTTTCTGGTTTCCTCCCCTGCAAAGGTTGTTGGTGCAATGTAAGCTGATGCACTTTTTAATGCCAGCTTTTCAAAGAAAAAATTTTTAACCTTTTGTTGTCTGTTTTCCAACTTACAGAAATAAGCATCACTACCATGAAAACGAATAACCAATGGTACTTTAAATTTCATAAAAGCTGTAATTCCTGTCCAGTCTGGAGCTTCCAAAACATCAATATGATTTTTAGCAACTACTTCATTTACATAGTTTTGAATATGTTTTCTGTAAAAATACCAAGTAAATAATTTATATCTTTTCTTTTTAATTAAATGAATTTCAACGCCTTCATAGCAAAAAACAGCATCTTCATTTTGATGGTATACAAATACTGAAACGCCAATACCTTTTTTCTTTAAAGTAATGGCTAAATTTTTAATACTAGTACCTATACCAGCCGCATGGGATATTTTGGGATGAGGATATTCTGATGTGATGAAAGCTATTTTCATTAATCCAAAATCTTATCGATGGTTTCCCAAATATTTTCTGAAGCCCTTTTTGGTGTTTTTCCTGCTACTATTTCAAACCACTTTAAACCCTCAGCAACATTTGATAAATTCCCATCTAGTATTTGTTTAACCAAATCTTTTAAATCTTTTTTATTGGTGCAAAAAACCACAGCATTGTCACTTGGCATACTCCTAAAATGTACATATTTGTAATTCTGACCAATATCTCGAATACCCCTTTTCAATTGTGGTTGTTCATAATTATAATAAATACAGGGTTTATTATGAGCTACAAAATCAAAAACGGTTGAAGAACATACATTTGTTACAAATTCGCTATACTCACATACATTATAAAGCATCTTAAAATCTTCTTTCATTGGCAAAACCTCGTTCCACATGTTTCCAACTTGCCTCCAAACAGGATCTAAAACTGTAATAATATCTTTATTAGCTTCAATAACGGCATTATATCGTGGTGTGAAATCTACTGGGCATTTTCTATAAATAATACCCAGATTATAATCTTTAGCATTCAAACTTCTAACAGCATTAGCTAAATCTTGTAAATAATATTGATCTAAAGGAGACGTGGTTTCATCATCACCAGAAAAACAAATATATTTTTTGTTTAAATCTAAATTATATTGTTTAAAAAAGTCTTTCTTGGTTTGTTTCAAGGCTGTATTATAGTGTGGTTCAAATTGTGGCGTACCGGTAACAAAAACCTGTTCATCATTTATAAACGGATAATATTGTAGTATCTCTCTTTTCATTAAATCACTCCAAACACAATAATAATCGGTTTCAACCACCTGCATAGCTTTAGGCACATTATCCCATGAATACACAAAACAAACTGTAGGAATGCCTAAATCTTTAGCTACCAAAAGCGCACTTATGGCTTGAGTCGATCTTTGAGTGGTACAAAAAATTAAATCTGGTTTATGTTTTTCCAATTGGTTTTTGCAGTAAACATATTTTGGGTTTTTACGTTCTAAATTATTTATTTTTTTTCTAATAAATTCCAACCCCTTACCAGAGGAATACAACCCTATCAAAACCTTTATAAATAATACTTTAAATATGTTTTTTAATCCTTTATATGAAAACGGAAATTTATATGTGGAATAAACTTCATCATCGAATTTTTCCCCGTAAATATTTAGTTCAATATGCTTTCTGGCTCTGGAATATAATGGCGTTAACGGATGAATTTGATAGTTTTCAATCTTCAACTCTTTAAAACCTAAATTATCTTTTAATGAAAAAACGGTATTGTTCCAATATGTAATATCAAATCCTTTATTCTCGCCAATTTGTTTAAAATCTGTAAAAGCGAAATTCCGTAAACCAACACCATCAGGGAATAAAACAAATACTTTTTTCTTCATTTACATTAATTTTTAAACGGACAAACAGCCATTAAGCCTTTACAAAGGTCATCAATCCTCTCTGGTTTTGGAAGGGTTTCTTTATTATTGAACAAATTTTCAAAATCTTCAAAGGTCATCGTTTCATTTTTGATTTCTGGAATATAAAAACTCATTGAAACCGATTCAAAATAATCTTGAAATTTGATATCATCACCAAAAACATCATCCGAAAATTTTTCCCATACAGCAGGAATGCCATAAGCATGTGCTACAATAATACCGTGCAATGAAGATGATACAATTTTTTCACATTTTAAAAACTGATTTGTAGTTTCTTCAATATTATCGGTCATTAAATCAATTAACAAAATTGAGGCTTCGTTCTTGTATAAAGCCCTAACTAATTTATAATCTCTGTAATGTGGAACAATGCCTATTTTATATTCCTTTTTTATTATAGGATTGTAATATTTTGGCAATAATAAAGCTGGATCACCATAAACTTCAGGAATTTTATATCCAGAATCTAAAAGAAATTTTCTTGTTTGAGGACCACGGACTGCTAAAAATTTTGCTTTTTTTATTGGATACTCTCTTGAAACGATGCCACTTCCCCAAACAATACATTTATAATTGACATTTCCCAAAATACTACCAACAGTTACATAAATAGGTTCAAACCAATCAAAGATTGAAAACTTTTTGGGCCAAGCAAAAACCACTTTTTTACCTGATATTTTTTCTACCAAATATTTCCCAAGAAGATCCCCATAATTTTCTTTAGACTTGCCTTGTATCTTGATTTCATTCCACCAGAAAAGTCGTAAAGAATTACTTAGGAACATATTTAAGCTTTTTGGTTTTTTAATTTCTTTCGTTGCTCTTGCTCTATAGGCAATATATCTTGATTTTTGAATTTTAACGCTTTATAAACAGCATTTAAATCCCTTGTAAGTTTACGCAAACCCATGGGTTCTAATGACGCTGCATGATCGGTTCCTTTCCAAGTTCTATCCAAGGTATAATGACGTTCAATAATATTAGCCCCTAATGTATAGGCTGCAATATCAACAGCTATTCCCAAATGATGTCCAGAAAAACCAATGTGCTTTACATCATTTTTATACTTCTCTATTAATAAATTAATATCCAAAAGACAAACATATTCAAAAGGAACAGGATATCCAGACGTACAATTGTAAAGCACTAAATCTTTATTTCTTTTATGCTTTTTGAAAAGATTGACCAAGTCATCTATTTCATCCTTGGAAGTCATGCCCGTTGAAATATGTAGTTCACCATGATAGTTTTCACATAACCATTCAAGCATTTTGACGTTGTTATTACATGCCGATGGTATTTTGATGAAATTCGGGTTTAAAGATGTAATCTCTCTGGCTGATGTTAAATCCCAAACAGATGTTGAATAATCAATACCAATATCTTCACAAAAAGTTTTTAATTCTTGATGTTGACTAACATCAAACTCCAAATATTCTCTATGTTCCCCATACGTATTACCATAGGAATTCGCAGGATTTGGATGTGGTTGATTGTATTGTTCTTCAGTTAATAATTCCTTATTATTCCGCTTTTGGAACTTAACAGCATTGGCATTGCAAAAAATTTTGGCCACTTTGATCAGTTCTTTGGCAATATCCATATCTCCTTTATGGTTGCAACCAATTTCGGCAATTACATAAGGGGGCTTGTAAGTATCCATAAAAGTATTAGGCTTATTAAAACCGTTTATTATAATTAAAAATAAATTGACACGCTTCTCGAATAGCTCCTGCTCCAGAATTTTTAGAAAGCACAAAATCTGCATGCTGCCTTACAATATCCATTGCATTATTGGGAGCTAAAGACCAACCAACACTGCAAATATTGGTTAAGTCGTTTACATCGTCACCCATATAAGCCATATTATCCAAAGAAATATTTTTTTCTATAGCTATGTGATTTAAAAGAGCAAACTTATCTTTTACACCTAAAAACACATGTTCAATTTTGAGCTTTTGCATACGTTTTTCTACCAACTCTGATTGCTCAGAAGTCATCACTATTACCTCAACATTAAACTGACGTAAGATTTCAAGTCCCATACCATCTCGCATATCAAAAGTCTTTGAAAGTTCCCCATCTTTTGAATAAGCAATGGCACCATCTGTAAACACACCATCTACATCTAACACTAAATGGGTGATTTTTTTTGGACATTTGTTTCTTTTTTGGCGTTCAATAAGCAATTGTTCCACTGCTATCCAATCGCTTTCTGAATCTATTTCCAACAACGAGTCTTCAGGCATTTTTACAATACCTATTTTATCTCCTAATCTGTTCTTGCTCTTTTGTAAAGCCTCTTTTGTAATAGTATAAACAGCGCCATTCTCAACTAATAAACCTTCAAAATCCTGACGTCTTGGACGGTTTAAAGGATTATAATTTATGGGTGTTCCATTTTCATTCCACAAAAACCGATAAGTATTTACAACCGTCAAGGCCGAATCAAAATCTTCTACAACTTTTTCTAAACAAGCATTAATATCAGTTCTTGTTGTAAATGGTGAAGTAGCCTGCAATAAACAAAATACATCAAAATCATATTTTATTTTGTCACAGAACTCAAGTATAGTAAATTCTGTTGAAGCAGTATCTGAAGCGCTTTCAACACTACGGAACAAAACTTTAACTTTATCTGTCCAGTGATATTCGTTATTTACAAAATCAATAATATCTTGATCGTCAGTATAGACATAAACCACATCTAAATTAGAAAAAATAGCTTCACCTAATACCCATGTAAACAATGGTCTACCAACCATTTTTCGTTTATTTTTATTAATGACTCCTTTGGAACCTTTTCTGAGAGGTATAAAGCCTATTTTTTTTAACATGAATTTAATATTTTATGCAATATATTTATTTTAAAAATTCTTTGTAAAGATTCTTTAAAAAATAAGTTTTATAGTAGCTGCTTTTTTATTGAAAACAAATATTGTCTTGTTAATTTTATTGGGTTAATATTGGCTAGCAAACAAAAAAACATAATAAAAGCTTTCAAAAATTTTCGCTCATCATTCAACCTTTTCATATAATCAACTTCATGCTCTAAAATGCTTTTCTTAATTAGTGGCCTATTGTTTTTAAATATGCTATCATTATACAAATCCTTCAAAATATTTAAATTGTCAAGTACTACTTGAGATGCAGATTGCCTGATTTTTGCAGAAACTCCAATGTTTTTTCTATAGGTTGCTGTGATGGTATCCATAAATTTTATTTTACTACCATTATTAACAGTATATAAATACAAAACCCAATCACCATAAGGATATTTATTAAGCCATTTTAAAGGAAGTTGTCCTTGTACTTTATTCCTAAAAAGCGCCGTTACAGAAGGTATGTAATTTCTTTTAACTAAGTCGGAAAAACTAGAAACAACGGGGCTTACAGCTTGATAGATACTTATTTTTCCATCTGGAAGTAAATCGCGCTTTCTTGTAAAAACAATAGAATAATCTGGATTGCTTTCCAGGAAATCCACCTGCATTTGCAATTTGTTTTCGTCAGTCCAAAAATCGTCACCATCGCATATCGCTATATATTTCCCGTCACATTGATTTACAGTCCTAATAAAATTATTTATTAACCCAACGTTTTGACTTGAGGTTATTATCTTTATTTGTGAAGAAAGCTTTTTTTTATATTTTTCTAGGATTTCTTTAGTTCTATCTATACTACAATCTTCACCTATTACTAAATTAAATGGAAAATTTGTTTTTTGGTTTAAAATGGATTCTATGGTTTGTTCAATTAATTGTTCTTGGTTATAAACCAACATAAAAACACTTACCATGTGATTGTATTTTACCATTACTTATTTTTGAGCAATTAATTCTATTTTGTTGAAAATTTCATCAAAATTTCTATAAACTAAAACCTTTTGTTCTGTTAAACACTCTCTCGCCTTTTGGGAGTCCCAGTTTTTTATCTTGATATCGATGCTACTTAAATCTTTAAAATCAATACAACCTTCACTAATTTCCGAACACCAAGTTTTAAAATATGAATCTGCTTTTTTTATTTTTTTATTTAAAGAAAAAAAAGGGACATCATAACTTTGCGCTGTTAAAGCACCATGTAGACTTGTACCCATATATGCTTTTGAATTAGAAATAAGCCACATAATATCATATATATTTTTTGGCATTACAAACTGAAAAGAAGACGAATACTTTTCAATTTTCTGCAATTCTATATCATCTTGGTGTTTTAATGCCAAACCTATAGGGCACAATATAATTTTCACATCATGTTTTCTAGCCAATTCCTCCATTAACAATGCTGTTTCCTTAAAGTTTTCAGGAGATTTGTTAAATCCAAATTGCATTAAAAAATATTTTTTTGGAATAATATCAGTATCTATTACTATTCTTTTTTTGATATCTTCCATCGAGTAAAAGTCTGACATAATTACAGCAGAATCAGGTGATAAAACTGCATTTACATTAAATTTATTCAATGACTCCATAGTTCTATTATCCCTAACTGAAATGTGAATTGAAGAATTTAGTCTTTCTACAACTTGTTTGTTAAAATTTGAATTATCGTAATTGTTAAATGTGCCTCCAACAGAATTATAAACGACTTGAATTTTTTTAGATGCTTTAAACTCAAATACTCCAGGCACAAAAGGCAATAACACACCTTTTTTGTGCAATATATAATCGAGTATTTTTAATCTAGAGTTTACCTTTCTAATAAATTTGTGTGTCATTAATTTAACAAACACAGGATTTATATAAGAATATAATGTTTCCCACCCCGCAAAAAAAACATCACCACCGCCAATCACAATGGTCCCTCCCCATTTTTTCAAGTTACTATGCAATTCTCCGTAAGATTTTGTTGGGTAACCACCAAAATAACTAAGGTCACTTTTAATTATACCATAATTATATATTTGTGCATCAACTGATTTTTTTTCTGCGACTCTACTAAATATAATTGGAAATAACAAATCCCCGTAATTAACCCTGTCTGAAGCTGCTAAAAAATGAACGACATTTTTATTTGTCATATATTTATTAAATTAATTATTTAAAACTTTATTGTAAGCTTCCTTTACTTGATTTTCAACCAATGCTCTTTCAAATTGGGGTTTCAACTCCTTTTGGTTTATTTGAAAAGCATTTTTTAATAATTCAACATTTGAAATTGCCGTCTTTATGTGTTGCGCTATTTCTTTGGGATTCTCACAGTCTTCAATTAGCAAACCATTTTTATGATGTTCAATGACTTCGGCAGAAGCACCTCCAGGATTTGATTGTATGGGGAATGCCCCTTGAATAATTGCTTCTAATAATGAATTTGGTATACCATCAGAGTTGCTGTTGCCAATATAAACAAGAGCATTTCCCATTAGTTCTAATATCTTTTGATGAGGTAAAAAATCTCTTTTTGGAAAACTTTTTATGGTTAACAGACTGGATATATTTTCTTCTTGTAAATAATTTTCAACTTCTTTGTCTGTACCAAAAACAACTATTTTATATTCTTCTATCAAATCAGAAATCAACTTTAAAGCGTTTAAAATTTCTATGGCACGTCCAGAACGTCCTTGATATCCTTTAACAAGAATTGTTTGTCTTTCAGAAACTGGTTTTATATACTTATTAGCTTCATCATAATTAAAACCACCACCGCCGGGAAAAGTTCCCAACACTTTACCATTAAATCCTAATTCCTTAGCAATTTTTATATCTCTTTTACAATCTGTGATTAAATAATTGACATGCGTCAAAACTTTTAGAATGTCTCTTTTAAATTTTGGTATATTTTTAAAATAATACAAATCGCTTCCCCAAGAAGAATACACCCAAGGTAAGTTATGATGCTTTTTCATGACTTCCAAAATAGGTGTGCATGAAATATACAGCACAAAACTATGGACCAAATCGGGTTTAATTTCATGCAATATTTCCTCAAATTTAACTGTTATACTATTCTCAATTAAAAACCCGAGTTTTTTATATAAAACCGGTAAATGCTTTTTAATAAAATGTCTTCCTTTAAAGTAAGGATACTTCTGTTTCCAACCCGTAATTTGATTTACCCAAGGCAACCTATCGGTTTTTCCACCATCTAAAATATCAAACCAAAAAACCTCATGACCTGAATCTTTTAGTTGGTCTGTCCATCTAACAAAATGAATGGAATTCATAGCTACTAAAAGAATCCTCATAGCTTGATAATTAGATGAATTGTCTGTTTATTTGAATTGTATTGAAATCGATAGGCGTTAGTTCTTAAATTATCAATTATACATTCCAAAAGCAAATTATTGATAGTTGACATCTTTAAAAATGCCACCGTTTTTTTTTGAAAGATTTTTTTAGTCTTTTGTTTAATGGACTTATAATTTTTGTCTGTTATTATTGAAACTGAAATGACTTTGTTTCTTTCACTCAAAAGAACATTACTAACAAACGATTTCACCTCTGCTTCTTTATTGGTTATGCTACAGCTGAAATCTACTTTATTTAAAGAGTCATAATCAGACTGATTGTAAGCTCCCCAATCGAATCTTAAATTAGCTTTGCATTTTTTCGTTTGTCTTGTAAATTCTAAATATTGATGATTAATTTGTTCTAATTGCGAATGAAATGGCTCTTTACTTTCTATTGACCTATAGGTTTTTGGATGCCATTGGTGCAAAATCAAAATATTTTCTTTATGGAAATCAACATTATATCCTGCATTTTTTAAGCGGACATGCACATCTGTATCTTCACTTCCCCAACCATGGTAAAACTCGTCATAACCGTTAATAGACTTTAGCAGTTCCGTATCATACAGAGTCATGCCCGTTGCTTCATGATTCGACTGAAATTTAATTTCATAATCACCAAAAGCTTTGCTTTTCTTTGATTCGGTTTCACTTAAGAACCCAACCTGAAAATAAGTAGCTCCTTGATTGTCATTTAAGTTATGTAATGTTTCAACAAAATTAGGGTGGTAAATCATATCAACGTCACCCACAAAGCAATAAGGTGTGTCTATTTGTTTGAGTGAAATATTAATGGCTCTGGACTTACACCAAAGTTGACGTGTAGTTTCACATCTGATTAATTTAATAAAATCATAATTGACAACACATTTCTTCAGTTTTTCTTTAAATGTTTCTTCACTCCCATAGTCAACCAAAACAACATAAAAATCTTTGCTTGTTTGAACCAATAAGCTATCCAAACATTTTTTTACAATGCTTAAATCCCGGTTTCTATATGTTAATATTATTGTTGTCAAACAAGACCTACTTTTTTACTGATCTAAAATTAAATTTAGTTTTAAAAACAGGCACGTTCTTATAGCTAAGTGCCTTTCGCTCTATTAAGTGCCAAGAAAAATATCCAAATATTATTGAGATGATAACTGAATAAAACATTAAAAACAAGGTGTCCATTTTGAAATAATACATTAACGTTTGCTGTATTGGAAAACTATAAATATAAATCCCGTAAGACATATCTCCAATTTTTCCAAAGTTACTCATAAAAGGAATAGGCATGAAGCCAATCAACAAAACTATTATTGTTAATAATATATGTTTCATTGAAGAGTAAAAATCAAAATAAATTGATAAAAACAAAACCAATGTAGCTATTAGCAATAAGATTTTTTTATTATTTATTTTTTCAAATTCAATTGATGCCAAAAAACTTCCAAAAATAAAAAAAGTACCCAAATTAAGGGTATCAAAAATATTCATCCCTAAAAATGAAGACCCGTCAAATCTTGTTCTGTAAAACACAAACGTAACATTAATGGTAATGAATAACATTAGAAGTAACCATTGAACATACTTTTTGTGATTTTTAAAAAAAAACAAAACTGACAACCCAATATATAGGGTAAACTCATGCCTTATAGTCCATAAAGAACCATTAATGGCATGATATGGATTATTATCAAAAACCCCTTTAATACCAGATTGAAAACCGTACAGACTTAAGTTATATGGAAGATATGTGTAAACCTCCTTGTTTTTAAATAATGGCACTTCTCCTTGGTACATAAAAGGAGTAATAATTAGACAAATTAATAGAACAACTGCTAAAGCTGGAAAAAGCCTTAAGAACCTCTTTTTGTAATAATCTAAAAGATTTTTGCTGCGTGATAAGCTTTGAAAAATAAAATAGCCGCTTATTATAAAAAAGCCACTTAACCCAATTTGCGCAATAACAATTTGACCATTTGTAATTTGATAAATCCATTGAGAACTTTCATGACTGCCCGATAGAGGGTACGCATGAGATACAACTACTAAAACAGCAAATAAAAATCTTAAAAAATCAAAATTATTATTTTTATGCATCCTTAAGATTTTCTGTTAAAATTTTTTAGGTTTATTGCTTATGAATTTTAAAAGAAACAAGAACCTTAATATCGCATACCAAACATCAAAAAATAGATTTTTAATGGCATTCCAAAGGTTAAAAGCCAACCCTTTCAATACATTAGCTAATCCAATATCTTGATGCCATAATTGGTAATTGCCAACAACATCTTTTTTAAATCTGAAAAATAGTTGCTTTTTGGTTCTATTTATTTCGTAATTGAAAATTGAAGGCACAAAATCAATATCATAACCTGCCTTTAAAACCCTTACGGTCCATTCTTTATCCTCAAAAGTGGCAACATCTTCTTTAAAGGGATGTTTTTCCCAAACTTTTTTGTTAAAAACTGAGCCAGAAAAAATCAATCCTGATTTGTTTGGATCTTGTACTGCTGAAATATTGTTTATATAATTTTTATAATCATTGGAATTATGTAAACATCTTAGTCCGGCCAAATTGGGGTTTTCAACAAATTTGTTCTTTATCAACTTAAAAAAATCATGGCTCACCGGATAGGAATGGGCACTAAAAATGACCACTATAGGATTTTTGGCTTTGCTGGCCGCAAAATTGGCGCTGCCCCCATAAGAGAATTGTGTGATGGTTTCAAATCGGGCTTCATAGGTTTTGGCAACTTGTTCACTGGCATCAGTAGATAAATTATCGATTACCACCACCTCATCAATGTCATCGGCATAGCGTTCTGTTAAGTTTTTCAACAAAAAAGACAAAGCGCCTGCTTGGTTTTTATTCCTGATGACTACTGATATCATTATGATTTATTTGAAGTAAACTTGCCCAATAACCTTAAAGGCTTGCTTAGTATTTTGGCTATTTTGAATTCTATGGTTGATTTTGCTTTTAATTCATTACTCCTATACAAATTAACCAAAAAGAAAAGATACGCCTTGGTATTATCAAAATGCTTTATGTAAAGGTCTTTGTGCTTATGAATCACGTATTCCAAATTGGCTATCCTATGTTTTTCTAACGTTTCGGTCAACATAGACTTTTTAGATTTTCTATAAAAAAACAAAAATTCCTCAACAACTTTATAGGTTTTTCCGTTTTCCAATAAAGAAATCCAAAATTCCCAATCTTCAAAACCCTGTTTCATGCTTTCGTCATAGCCTCCCACTTCTTGCCAACTCGATTTTCGGTATAGTGACGTTGCTACGATACAATTTTCAAAAAGTAGGGCATGATAGGTGGTCCCTCGTGGTTTTAGCTTATGAACCACATTTTTAATATGTTCCTCAAAAAACTTACTGTAACAAGTAACTATGGCTAATGAATCATTTTGTTCCAGTTCTGGAACAAGTTTTTCAAGAAACATTTCATGTAAAATATCATCAGCATCCAAAGGGAGAATCAAAGATCCTACAGCTACCTTAATTCCCGTATTTCTAGCATGACTCAATCCTCCATTTGATTGGGCTATGTATTTAAAACGCGTATCTTTTTGGGTCCAGGTTTTAGCAATGACTTCGATATTGTCTGGACTGCCATCATTTACGATGATACATTCCCAATGGGGATAGGTTTGGGCTAAAACAGAAGTTAAGGACTCCTCTAAAAAATGAGCCTGATTGTAACAAGGCACTATGATGGATACCAATGTGTTCATCTAAAATTTATTTAAGAACCCTAACCGTACCAGCCATTGTATGATTCTTGATTTTTTTAAACCTGTTAAAATGTCTTTATATGTTATTACGTCTTCAATATCTTGTAAAAAAGGCTCATAGCTTGATCTTAACACCTGTTGTTTTTCCTTGAAAATGATACTGGCATTTGTAGCATCTGAGCTTACACCATCCAGATAAAACACTGATAAGGTTTTGTTTACATGCTTGTAGGAGGCTTGGTGTTTACAAACGGCATCCAAAAAAAACTTCCAATCTGATACAATTTTAAAATCCTCCTTAAACATCCCAACACTGTTGAACAGGTCTTTTTTTATAAAAGTGCCTGGATGTGGCAGCGTATCTTTCACAAAATAAGAAAAAGACAAGGTGTCTGGATAGTTTTTTATGAAGGTTTTTGAGGCTTCAACGACCTTGATGTTAAAATAAACCAGATCTTGGCCCGTTAGTTCCTTTTGATGGATTGCTAAAGTGTCGTCATTATAAAAATGGTCCCCGCTGTTCAAAAACAATATATAATCACCCGAAGCTTTTTGTATGCCCTTGTTCATTGCTTGATAAACACCACTATCAAGCTCACTAATCCAAAATGCAAACAATTCCTTGTTTTTTTCTATATATTCAAAACTTCCATCAGTAGATCCTCCATCAATAATTATATATTCAAACTCTTGGAAGGTTTGATTTATCACACTTTCCACAGTACTTTTTAAACCTTCAAGATTGTTATAGTTTATCGTTATTATAGAAATAGTTGTTCTCAAATTTTGTGTTTAACAAATAAAATAGTCAGATTAATTTTCTTTTTCAACTTCTTTAATAAACTCATCAATAGAAAAAAAATATTTTTCTATCAAATATAAATTCCCGCTATCAAAATTCCACCATTTAATTTTTAACAATTTGGTTATAGTGCTTTCATCAAACCTGTATTTAATAATTTTAATGGGGTTTCCAACGGCAATAGCATAAGGAGGTATATCTTTTGACACTAATGCTCCAGCACCAATAACGGCTCCATCCCCAATAGTAACGCCATCTAAAACCGTCACATTCATTCCGATAAATACATCATTTCCTATTGTTATCTGTTTAAATTCATCAATCTTATTATTTAGACAAAGAGTTTGTCCGTTTTGTTTTGCTGTTGAGTAAAACATTGGATGGGTTGATATACCTTGTGTTGGATGTATTCCTCTGCCAGACATAAAGTTTGCTCCGATAGAACAAAACTTTCCAATTACAGTATTGTTAATAACTGAATTGTCTGAAATATATGTATAATTTCCAATTATTGAATTTGACAATCTAAATGGAGCATATACTTTAGTGTTTTTTCCCAAATAAGTTTTTATTTTGTCGCTATGGATACTTTTTTTTAAAACGATCTTTAATTCTGGAAAACCTTTAAAAACAATACTTCTGACTAACTTTTTTAAATTTCCTTTTAAGCTTCTTTTAAATGGTTTTTGTTTGATCCCTTTGTAGAAATCCTTTATAATTTTTTCTCCCTTTTTGCTTTCAACAAAATCAATTTTTTCTATCTCAATACTACTTGCTAAAGAGTTATGGTTAAATTCATTGTTTACTCCATTGTGAACGCCAGAATTATCAAACCCAATATTATTAACCAAAGATTTGCTGGGAAAAAGTGTGAAACCATTTTTCAACAAAACTGATGCATGCCATTTTATGAACCAAGTATTCAATGAACCAGATATATTATTGGCCAATTGACTACTTAGATAATCTTCTCCAAACTTATCTAAATTAACTAAAAGATTTTTATTGTTGATTTCTTTCCATAAAGTTAAAGCATCATTATTAAAATGTTTCCAAGACCTTTCCCAAGTTGCCCAACCCCAACATAAAGGCACATTATAAAAAAATGTTCCTTTTAATTGTTCCTTGTGTGGATACATATATCCTGAAATGTGCATCACCTTATCTTCATTTTCATAAAAAGTCAAAGCATCATTCATATAACTAAGAAAACCTATAGAAGTTACTATATCATCTTCCAGAACTATAACTTTATGGTATTTCTTAATAATTTCAGTAACACCGTCTATTATCGAATTAGCTAGCCCTTTGTTTTCTTTGTGAATAGTTACAACAACTTTTTTAAACCTATGTTCTTTCTTTGCTACTTCTGCAACTTGATAATTTTTTTTTAAATCATCAGGACTAATTTCTAATTTTGGTCCATCACAAAAAATGAATAACTCAGTCTCTTTTGCTTCTGGATTTAATGACAATGCATCCAACGTTTTTTTAATGTGATTAGGCCTGTTGTAGGCAAAAAGAATTACTGGTGATAAGGTCATAAAAGATATTATTTACACTAAAATTAAAAAAGTTTCTTTCTAAGCCTAACCAAAGGAAAGTATTTTATACAAAGTTTTGATAACAAAAGCCTTGGATTTTTAAAAAAAACAGACATCCAATAGGATATGTTCTTAAACAAGCTTGCTTCTTGATTATACCTTAAAGTCCATAAATAATTCAACAATGTATCAATTTTATGATTGGATATCCCATTAGCCACACACCAAAACAAAAGTGATTCATAACATTTAAGCTTATTTTTTTTATACAATTCTTCATTATTGAAAACATTAGTATGATGAACCCCCCGCATTGCTAAAGGTTGGTTTATAATACCTGCTTGCAAACAACATTTCAAGGACATTCGTAAAATAAGATTAGTGTCCTCAGCAACCTCTAACGACTCATCAAAATAACCAACTTTATTGAAAATGTTTTTTTTAACGGTTAAGCCGTCTATGGAGAAGTGTCCGTTTTTGTAATAAAGCAAATCTTCAAAAAGATTATTGGATTTAATGCTTTTATTAACAGAGGTTAACTTTAAACTTTCTTTTTCTGAGATTGAAGCATCTCTATAAAAATGAACCCCAATAGCATTGTAAACCCCTTCTATTGAATCATCTGATTCAAAAATAATTTTATCGTTAGAAAATCTATTTTCCAAATAAAAATCATCAGCATCTATAAAGGCAATATAATTTCCGGTTGTTTTTTTAATCCCTAAATTTCTACTGGCAGAACGCCCTTTATTGCTTTTGTTTTCGTGGTGGTATACTTTTATTTTTGGGTTAGTCTCTTGAAGGCCTTCGAGAATCTGTTCGGTTGCATCGGTACTTCCATCATTTACAACAACAATTTCTATAACATCAGGTTGCTGCAAAACAGACATGACAGCTTTTTCTATGTAGCTTTCACAATTATAAACAGGTATGATTACAGAGACCGAAAACTTCATTTCACAGATTTATAGGCATATATTATCCCTGAAATAGATGAAAATCGTTTAGAAAAATATTCAAAACCAGACTCCTCAAGAATTTTTTCAATCATTTCGGTTCCTTTATCATGCCATTCCATCAACAAAACATCAATTTCATCAATAACACCAGTCTCCTTTAAGCTCTCTAAAATCTCATATTCCGCCCCTTCACAATCCATTTTTACTATCACTTTCAATGGGCTATTTTGGTTTATGATTTCTAAAATCTCTGAAGAAGCTTCATTTATATTAACAGATATTTCTTTTGCAGATTTGTTTTTAGAATAACTAGGGCTCAGTTTGCCTCTAATTCCAGTGTTACCTTTTACGTTTCGGTCAAATAAAAATTTTTCCTCTCTTTTGTGCTTTCCTAATCCAACATTTTTAATGGCATCTACTTTACATATTTTGGTATTGAGTTGAAAATTAAGCTTGGCTTGTTCATAGGTTATTGTTACGGGTTCAAAAGCGATTATCTTTTCTATGTAACTAAATGTTGAAAAAAATAACGATGTTATGCCAATGTTACATCCAATGTCTATTAAAATGGATTTTTTTGTAGTTGTGTAATGATAATCATCATTGATGAAAACTTCGTTTAAAATATGGAATTCCTCCAAGCTTTCTATGTAAATATTCAAATTTGAAAAACTAACCATGAAGCCCTGCTCATGGTTTTTAATTTCAAAGTCTCGGTACTTGTTCTCTAAATTTAAAATATAGTTTTGGGCCAATATGATTATGTTGAAATTATTTAAATGACTGTACTTTGTTAAAGGCCTCAACAGTTCCTCACGCTTGGTCTTTTTACTTTGAATATTATACCCTAATTTATTGATGATCTTGTATAAAATGCGTTTCATGATAAGGGTTTTTCTGAAATTTTTACGTTGGGAACAATAGGCGACTTAAGAGAGGTATTTGCCAACAACTCGTTATTTAAGTTTGAAATTTGAAACCTGGCACAATTTTCCATCCAAAATAACACCTGTCTCATCTTGTTATGGATATAGATGATCATGGTATATTCTCCCAAAACCAATCGTGGGTTCTCTATTGAAATGTTTATATGTGATTTGTTCTTTTTTATTATGAGTGCGGGTTTATCAAAATTCATTTTGTAATGTAAGACAAAATCCTCCATTTGATTAACCACCGCCAAATCAATATAAACTTCTTGTTCACAATCTGATAAATTATCAAAATCAATATCTAAGCGTAACGTTTCTCCGAATGCGTATACATTTTTTTGACTAACATTTACTTTAAAATCTGGATTGTTTTTTTTTAAAACAAAATCGGTTTTATTATTCTTTAAGTAAAACTCAACAGATGCATTGGCGCTGCCTTCAAAAATTACGTTCCCTTGATCTAAAACCATTGCTCTGGTACACAAACTTTGTACCGCCGCCATATTATGGCTCACAAACAAAACCGTACGACCGTCTCCCCTGCTAATATCCTGCATCTTGCCAATGGCCTTTTTTTGAAATTCGGCATCCCCAACCGCCAACACCTCATCAATCACCAAAATTTCGGGTTCTAAAAAAGCAGCTACTGCAAAAGCCAATCGTACCGTCATTCCTGAACTATAACGTTTTACGGGTGTATCAATATAACGTTCACAGCCCGAAAAATCAATAATCTCATCAATTTTTGAGGCAATTTCCTTTTTGGTCATCCCCAAAATGGCACCATTTAAATAAATGTTTTCCCGTCCAGTCATTTCCCCGTGAAAGCCTGTCCCCACTTCCAACAAGGACGCAATGCGACCTCTGGTTTTAATGTTTCCCGTTGTGGGACTGGTAACTCTTGACAATATTTTCAAAAGGGTTGATTTACCGGCTCCATTCTTTCCAATAATACCCAAAACCTCACCTCGCTGAACTTCAAAATTAATATCCTGCAGCGCCCATACATAGTCTGAAGTCCCCTTTTTACTTCTGTCATTGACTTCGCCTATCTTTAAATAAGGATCTTCTTTGCCACGTATGTTATGCCACCAACGGTTTAAGTCATGACTAAGGGTACCTGTGCCAACCAAACCCAATCGGTATTGTTTGCTAATATTTTCGGCTTTTAAAATGATATCTTTCATGGTTAAACCGTATCTATAAATTGCTTCTCTGTCTTGTTAAATACAACTAAACCAAATAAAAAAACAATAACAGCAATGGCAGATGCATATAATAGTTTTGAAATGGAAAACGAACCTGCTCCCAAGGTCATATTTCTAAATAATTCTATAACGCTGGTCATGGGGTTGTATTCTATAACAGAACCAACCCAATTGGGCAACCTACCTTGATTTACCTTGTCTTGGATCAAAGTTAACGGATACATGACTGCAGACCCATACATCAATAATTGCACACCAAACCCTACCAAAAAGCTTAAGTCGCGATATTTAGTGGTCATGGATGATATGATCATGCCAAATCCCAATCCTAACAAGGCCATGATTAAAACCACCAAAGGCAGCCAAACAATTGCCAATGTTGGCGCAGTGTTAAATGCTGTAGTAGTAAAAAAAACAAAATAGACATAGAAACACACAAAAACCAATAATTGGATACCAAACTTGATTAGGTTTGACAAAACAGTAGACATTGGCATAATAACCCTGGGAAAATACACTTTCCCAAAAATACCTTGATTTTTTTTAAATGTATCACTAGTGCCATTCAGACAATTACTAAAATAATTCCAAGAGGTAATACCTGCTAAATTGAACAAAAAAGAAGGAATTCCGTTGCCCGTCTCAATATTGGCGATATTATTAAATACCAATGTAAAAATAACCGAAGTAAATAACGGTTGAATAAAGTACCACAAAGGTCCTAAAATGGTTTGCTTGTACATGGTAATGACATCTCGTTTTACAAACAACAACAACAAATCACGGTAGTACCAAATCTCCTTAAAATTAAGATTGATAGCCCGCCTTTTTGGGGAAATTGTGTAAAGCCAATTGGATTCTTCCGATGAATTGCTCAAGATACTGATGTCAATAAAATTACTTATACAAATAAAAGCATTTTAGATAGCTTTTCATAAAAACCATCACGCAAAGGCAATAAAAATTTACAGTTAAAGAATTGATACAGCATAGATACTACGTAGATACAGTATACATACAGTATGGAACTGTTAAATATACAGATATAGCAAAATGTAACAAAAAGCTACAAAAACAGCAAATACAGCAAATACAGCAAATACAGCAAATACAAGGATATTATAACTAATCCGCTTAGGAAATCATTATTTCTAAAAAAATCAAGATATCAAGATTGCTTAAACCGAGAAGAATTAAAACCTAAAAAGGATTTTACACGTTTTAAAAAACCTTTGTTTTTTCTATCATCATCATGATAACCATTGGCATAATTACCGTAGCCATATCCGTAGCCGTAGCCGTAGCCGTAGCCATATCCGTATTTGGCCTTTTGGTCATAACCATTATAAATTAAACTGATATTTTTAATTTGCTTGGTTTTATATTTTTCATTGATGAAATTCAGCATCCCCTTTTTGGTATAATCCTGTCGTATCACATAAAGAGAGGCATCTACATAATCCAAAAGTTCCAAGGCATCAGCAACCAACCCTATGGGCGGCGTATCCAACACAATATAATCGTATTGCGTTTTTAAGATTGTTAACAGCTGGCCTAGTCGTTCATTGATTAACAGCTCCGAAGGGTTTGGTGGAACTGGCCCTGATGTAATCACATCCAAATGCTCAATATGCGTGTGCTGAATAACGCTTTCCAGTGATTCTTGGCCTATTAAATAATTGACCACACCAATATCATTTTTAATATTAAAATCACCAAAAATCTTGGGTTTTCTTAAATCCAGTCCCAATAACATGGTTTTTTTACCACTCAAAGCAAAAACAGTTGCTACATTGATTGAACAAAATGTTTTTCCCTCACCACTAACTGAAGACGTTACCATCAAGGTTTTTGCACCTTCTAAATCTTGGGTTTTATAATAATACTGTAAATTGGAACGAATAGCCCTAAATGATTCTGCAACGGCAGATTTTGGCTTTCTGTGAACCACTAAATTGTCATCCAGATTATTTTTGCCAATAACGCCCAGCAAAGGTATGGTTGACAATTGCTCCACATCAACCGGACTGTGAATGTTGTTATCCAAAAATGTCAACACAAATGCTACCAACAAAGGAATGAGCAAGGCAGCAAAAAAGGCAAACACATAACGGATGTTTAAATTTCTGCCCAATACGGTGGCACCTGTGTTTTTTGCAGGATCTATAACCAGGATATCAGACACATTGGACGCCTTGATAATCTCTGCTTCTCCGCGTTTTGCCAAAAACACATTGTAGGTTTGCTCACTTAAGGAATATTGACGCTCTATGGTTATGAGTTGTTGTTGATCCTCGGGCAGTTTACTAAACTGTGATTCTACTTTGCTCAATGAACTGTTGACTGTTTCTAGTTCTCGTCTCAAGGCATTCGTAGCCGAACTGATGTTTTCTTGCAAAACGTTTTTCAACCCTTCAATCTGTCGATTCAAATCATTAAAAACAGAAGCATCACTCCGTACTGAATATTGCAATTTGGATTTTTGAACCGATAGGTCATTTATTTTGGCGACGTTATTTAAAATATTAGCATCACTAATTCCTGCTATGGAAGGTGCAGGTATCTCAGTAAAGGTGCTACTGGTCAATAAATAATTTTTTAGGTTTGAATAGTAGCTAAGCTGTCTGTTTATGGATTCTTTCTCGCCATCCAGTTTGGTCAGCTTTTCATTAAGTGTTTCACTTTCACTATCCAGACTGTAAATTTTTGTCTTTTTTCGGTAATCATTTAAGGCTTCTGCATTGTCAGATAATTCATTTTTAACCCTAGAAATCTGCTCATCAATAAATGCAATGGCATTTGTGGCATATTGGTTTTTTCTGTTGAGCTGGTCTTCGCTCAGAACCGCTACCAACGTATTTAAATAATCTACAATTTTTTCGGTATTTTTATCAATGAGTGAAATATCAAGTATGGGTGAATTATTGGTATTGGCCACAGACGTCCTGCCTTGGTAACTGGACACCACATTATCAAAATTACTAAATTGAAGGAAATAGGTATCACCGGCAATGGCCTTGCGGTTTTCTGCCAATCTTAGGACACCTTTTAAAAACGGGAGCTCAACTAAGTCACCAAATTTAAACTGCTTTTTAAAAACACCTACCGGAACATCAACATTTGAAATTTCTTTGGTCAAGTAACTTTGTACTTGTACTGTAGGATTTAAAAATTCCACTTGGAGCTCATACGAATCCGCATCCAAAAAGGTGATTTTTATAGGAATATTGATTAATTGAGGCGAATCATAGTCATGATCAAATCGAAAAGGAGCTGCTTTATAAATATCCTGTTTCCTAAAACGCCCCTGTTTTAAATAGCTTTTATAAAACTCCAATCTATCAACCACTTTTTCATGATGGGAACGTGATTTAAGCGTTACGATCATGGTCTGTATTTTTGAAGTAACACCGCCCCAATTGAATGTTAAGCTGGCATTGGAAGTGAACAACGGATTGCTATCATCTTCAACCGATATTTTGGTACCCAAACGATATGAAAACTCTTCCCTAATATTTTTTTGGTAAACCAAGAAGCAACCAACAACCAACAACACCAAAAAAATCTTCCAATAGCTTAACGCCCTGAATAAAAACTTTTTGATGTCAAAACTGGCAGATGACGACTCAGATACTTCAAATTCATCTAGCATAGCTTAAATTATAGGTTTTTGGTTAAAAAATAAGTTGACACCAACACAGACAAAATAGAGGCAACCGTTGTCAGGTTTTGAAAAGCCGTCTGTCCAGCACCAATGGCTTTGCGTTTTAATGGCTTCACCAATATCATATCATTTGGCTGGATGTAATAATAGGGCGATTGCATAGCAACTTTATCAGTTAAATCTATATGGTGAATTTTTTGCCCTTGTGGATATTGCCTAATGACCAAAACATCTTTTCTATTACCCGTAGGTCCAATATCTCCAGCATTGGCCAAAGCCTCAATAATATTAACACGATCTTGATATAAGGTGTACACACCAGTACTACCAACTTCCCCTGTAACGGTATAACGCAATCCTGCTAATTTAACGGTTACAAACAGTTCGGCAGTGTCTTTAAAGTATTGTTTTAAAAGCTCGTTCTTCACTTTTGTTTCTATCTCATCAATGGTAAAACCCAAAACATTAATATTGCCCAGAATAGGAAATTTGATGTTGCCATGTAAATCTACCGTAAAGCCACTGAAATAAAGCGACGACTGACCTTGGTTAGCCGTATTGGCAGGCGTTTCAACAGGATTGAAAATAGATGTCAATTCTTCATCTAAAGCTTTTACCCGAATGCTCAATATATCATTCACTTGAACACGATAGGGTTTTGAGGTTTCACGTAACGCTAAGGAATCATTAACAACCGTACCTTTATCTTGTAAATAAACTAAATCTTTATTGGTGATACATGAAGAAAAAAATATGCTAATTGCCAAACAAATAAATAAAATTAATCGTTTCATTACAAGGATATGGTTTGTAGACAAATATAGCTTTTCAGTAGGAATATAAAAACTAATGTGGTAAATTTTGGTAATTTGTACGTTCTTTGCAAAAAAACAAATCTTGAACTACTTAACTGTTGAAAATATATCAAAATCTTATGGCGAGCTTTCGTTATTTGAAAACATCTCGTTTAGTGTCCATAAAGATCAAAAAATAGCCTTTGTGGCCAAAAATGGTACGGGCAAAACCTCTATTTTAAATATCCTTGCTGGTGATGATGTTCCAGATTCTGGAACCATAACGTACAGAAAAGGCATTGCTGTGTCATTTTTGCCCCAGGACCCTAAACTGAATCCTGATTTAACGGTTGAAGAAACCATTTTTGCCAGTGACAACCCCATTCTAAAGGTTATTTCAAATTACGAAAAATCGCTGTTAAATCCAGAGGATTCAGAAGCCTATCAAAAAGCTTTTGAAGCCATGGAACGGCATCAGGCCTGGGATTTTGAAACCTTGTACAAACAAATCCTCTTCAAATTAAAGCTTGATAATCTAGACCAGAAAGTGAGTACATTGTCCGGTGGACAAAAAAAACGCTTGTCGCTGGCCAATGCCTTGATCAATAAACCCGATTTATTGATTCTTGACGAACCGACCAACCATCTGGATTTGGAAATGATTGAATGGCTGGAGGCTTTTTTTGCCAAAGAAAACATTACCTTGTTTATGGTTACCCATGACCGCTATTTTTTGGAGCGCGTGTGCAACGAGATTATTGAATTGGACGAAGGCGAACTCTACAGCTATAAAGGAAACTATTCCTATTACCTTGAAAAACGGGAGGCCCGCATTGAACGTGATGAAGTGGAAACAGGTAAAGCCAAGCAACTGTTTAAAAAAGAATTGGAATGGATGCGGCGCCAACCCAAAGCACGAACCACCAAATCGAAATCCAGAATAGATGATTTTCAAGACATCAAGCACCGCGCCAGCCAACGCAGAAATGACCACCAAGTGCAACTGGAACTAAACATGGAGCGTTTGGGAAACAAGATTGTTGAATTGCATAACGTATCTAAATCCTATCAAGACAAAACCATTCTTGACAAGTTTAATTATACCTTTCAAAATGGAGAACGCACTGGGATTATTGGCAAAAATGGCACCGGTAAGACAACCTTTCTAAACCTGATAACACAGACCATCAAACCCGATTCCGGAAAAATTGTACTAGGAGACACGGTCAAGTTTGGCTATTATACCCAAAACGGCATCACTATCAAACCTGAGCAGAAAGTGATTGATGTTATTAGGGAATTTGGGGATTACATTCCATTAAAAAAAGGGCGTCAAATCAGTGCGCAACAATTACTGGAACGGTTTCTGTTCAGTAGAAAAAAACAATATGACTTTGTTGAAAAATTGAGTGGCGGCGAACGCAAACGCCTATATTTATGCACGGTATTGATTCAAAACCCTAATTTTTTAATTTTGGATGAGCCTACCAACGATTTGGATATTGTAACCCTGAACGTGCTGGAAAGCTTTTTAATGGATTTTCCGGGCTGTGTAATCGTGGTATCGCATGACCGTTATTTTATGGATAAGGTTGTGGACCATCTCTTTGTTTTTAGAGGTGATGGCGTTGTTGAGGATTTCCCAGGCAACTATACCGACTTTAGGGTGTATGACGATAGCCAACCCATTATTTCAGAACCAAACGAAGATAAAAAAGAAAAGAATCCCTGGAAAAAAACAGATAGCAATAAGCTGTCCTACAATGAAGACAAAGAGCTCAAAAACATTGAAAGCAAATTAAAGTCGTTGGCATTTGATAAAAAAGAACTGGAAAACAAGTTTAACAATCCAAACCTATCGCAAGACGAGATTTTAAAATTGTCTGAGGAACTCCAGACTATCATAGATGAGATAGATGCCAAGGAAGAACGCTGGTTTGAATTATCGTCAAAACTGGAAGATTAAAAATATTTTTAATATAAAACGTCTTAATACAATTCCGACATGTCGAAATCACTCGAAGGGACAGCTTATAAAGTTTATTACTAGTCAGTTCGAGTGAAACACTAGGAACGAAGTATTTAGTATCGAGAACCACTAAGAAAATGCTCTACCAAATCCTTCAATACATAAAATTCCTTTTTAAATCCACCAATCAACATGGGATACATTCCCCTTTTGTATACAATTTGGTAATCCAATGCCTTTATGACAAAACCCACTACCCAGCCTATAAAGCAATAGCGGCGTACCGTAAAGACCTGTTGAACAATCAATCTAAAATCAAGATTAAGGATTTAGGCTTTGGGTCTCATAAAACCAAGTCCAATAACAGGTCTGTTTCTAGTATGGCAAAGCATGCTGGCTCAACATTTAAAAGGGCTAAGCTTATGTATAGAATCACCCATTATTTCAACAGCAACCCAATCCTTGAATTGGGAACCTCATTAGGAATTGCCACCCAAGCTATGCATTTAGGAAACCCCAATGCATCAATTACAACTGTTGAAGGCTGCCCGAATCTATCCGAATTTTCAAAAGCTAATTTTGAAAAACTGGGATATCAAAATATTTCGGTAATAAATAAGGATTTCAAATCGGCCATTTCCGAGTTTAAATCTAAAACGTACGACCTTATCTTTTTTGATGGCAATCATCAAAAAGAAAGCACCTTACAGTATTTTAATACACTTTTAACAACAACACATAATGATTCCCTCTTTATTTTTGACGATATTTACTGGTCAAAAGAAATGACCGAAGCTTGGGAAATTATTAAGCAACATCCTAAAGTAACCGTTACCATTGATACCTTTTTTTGGGGATTGGTGTTTTTTAGGCAAGAGCAACACAAAGAACATTTTAAAATTAGAGTGTAACAACACGATAAAAAAAACGTCAAATTACACAGAATAGCATCTTATGGGAAATGTCATAAAAATCAGAAATATTGTTAGAGACTTTACACTAGGACAAGAAATCGTTCATGTATTAAAAGGCATCGATTTAGATATTGACCGCGGAGAATATGTGGCTATCATGGGTCCTTCGGGCTCTGGTAAATCCACACTCATGAATATCATTGGATGTTTAGACACCGCTACCTCTGGCACCTACGTGCTTAACGGTAAGGATGTGAGTAAAATGTCTGATGACGAATTAGCTGACATTAGAAATACTGAGATTGGCTTTGTCTTTCAAACATTTAATCTGTTACCCAGAACCACTGCACTTGAAAATGTAGCTCTACCTATGGTATATGCGGGCGTTTCAAAAAGTGAACGTACCAAACGGGCCGAAGATGTATTGATAAGCGTTGGTTTGGAAGACCGAATGGATCACAAGCCCAATCAACTTTCTGGTGGTCAACGCCAACGTGTCGCTGTTGGCCGTGCATTGGTGAATCATCCATCCATCATTTTGGCTGACGAACCAACTGGAAATCTAGATTCAAAAACCTCATTGGAAATTTTAAATCTTTTTGAAGACATACACAAAGCCGGTAACACAGTTATCATGGTAACCCATGAAGAAGATGTGGCAGCTAGGGCAAAACGCATTATTCGGTTGATTGATGGCATGATTTATTCTGATACGTTGAACAAGTAGCAATTACTGAAAATTGCAAATCTGCTTTTATCCATAACTTCCAACTTCGTACTTACAACTTTGTACTTTTAACTTTTAACTTTGTACTTTTAACCTTTAATTTTTGATTTATGAAAATCTATACAAAGACTGGTGATAAGGGTACAACGGCGTTATTTGGCGGCACTCGTGTTCCCAAACACCATATTCGTATTGACAGTTATGGCACGATAGACGAACTGAACTCTCATTTGGGCTTAATTCGCGACCAAGATATTGATCAACATTACAAAGATATCATCATTCATATACAGGACAGGCTTTTTACTGTTGGGGCTATTTTAGCCACTGACCCTGAAAAACAAATCCTAAAATCGGGGAAAGAGCGTTTAAACATACCCAAAATTTCTTCAGATGATATTGAACGATTGGAACACGAAATGGATGCCATGAACGAAGCCTTACCACCCATGACACACTTTGTGTTGCCCGGTGGGCATCAAACGGTGTCATTCTGTCATATAGCACGCTGTGTCTGCCGTAGAGCCGAGCGTTTAACCACGGCACTGAATGACATATCACCTATTGATCCGCACACACTCATGTACATTAACCGCCTTTCTGACTACCTTTTTGTATTGGCACGGAAGTTGTCAAATGATTTGCATGCACAAGAAATTAAGTGGGTCCCAAAAAAGGACTAATCCCATTTTAGTTTTAGCAAACTTGTGTAAAAAAATACGTTCATTAAAATAATAATTAAATAATTCATTTTTTTCTTGTCTGTTTAAACTAAAAATTTATTTTTGCAAAAAATTAAAACGACACACAATGTATTGGACATTAGAATTAGCATCTTATTTAAGTGATGCACCTTGGCCTGCTACTAAAGACGAGTTAATAGATTACGCCATTAGAACTGGTGCGCCATTAGAAGTTGTAGAAAACTTACAATCAATTGAGGATGAAGGCGATTCATACGATTCAATTGAAGAGATTTGGTCAGACTACCCTACTGACGATGATTACCTTTGGAATGAAGATGAATATTAATAAAGCATAAAGAAACGTTAAAAAGTCTCGATAAGAGACTTTTTTTGTGCCCTATATTTACAAAACAGCATAACAAAATGTATCTTTGAATGCTTTTTAAATTAATATAAAATAAATCGCACAGAGTGCAAGCCCTGTGATAACATAACATATATATTACCCATGAGTTTTTTAAATTCTGTACTTAAAGTATTTGTTGGCGATAAATCAAAACAAGATGTCAAAGCCATCATGCCAATTGTCAATCAAATAAAAACATTTGAAAAGGCCTTAGAAGCCTTGTCTCATGACGAACTAAGAGCTAAAACTGCAGCCTTTAAAGCAGCCATAGCCGAGGCCAACAAACCTATTGACGAAAAAATAGAAGCATTGCTGGCAGAAGCAGAAGCCACCGAGGACATTGATAAACGTGAAGATATTTATCAGGAAATTGACAAACTTAACGACGAAGCCTACGAAATAACCGAAGGCGTATTGAACGATATTTTACCTGAAGCCTTTGCAGTGGTCAAGGAAACAGCCAAACGTTTTGTTAGCAATACCGAAATTAAGGTGAAGGCCAATACATTTGACAGGGAAATATCAGGAAGCAAAGACTATGTCTCCCTTGAGGACGATTATGCCATTTGGGCCAATTCCTGGGATGCTGCCGGAAAGGCCATCACTTGGGACATGGTTCATTACGATGTACAGCTTATTGGTGGTATTGCCATGCACCAGGGTAAAATTGCCGAGATGCAAACTGGTGAAGGTAAAACCTTGGTCGCAACACTTCCTGTTTATTTAAATGCCTTGTCCGGCAAAGGCGTGCATCTGGTAACCGTGAATGATTACCTGGCCAAACGTGATAGCGCGTGGATGGCTCCTATTTTTGAATTCCATGGTTTAAGTGTGGATTGTATTGACCACCATCAACCCAATTCCGCTGCCCGTAAAAAAGCCTATAATGCTGATATTACATATGGAACCAATAATGAGTTTGGGTTTGACTACTTACGTGATAATATGGCACATTCGCCAAACGATTTGGTACAAAGACCACACCACTACGCCATTGTGGATGAGGTGGATTCTGTATTAGTAGACGATGCCCGTACACCGTTGATTATCTCTGGTCCCATTCCGCAAGGCGAACGCCATGAGTTCAATGAGCTAAAGCCTAAGGTTGACGATATTGTTAGTGTACAACGCAAATATTTAACCAGTGTTTTGGCCGAAGCCAAAAAATTGATTTCAGAAGGTGATACCAAAGAAGGCGGATTAAAATTACTTCGCGTGTATCGTGGTATTCCTAAAAATAAAGCGCTTATTAAGTTTTTAAGTGAGGAGGGCGTAAAGCAACTGCTTCAAAAAACCGAAAACTACTACATGCAAGACAACAACCGGGAAATGCCTAAGGTTGATGAAGAATTGTATTACGTCATTGACGAAAAAAACAATCAAGTAGAATTGACCGATAAAGGTGTTGAATACTTGTCTGGTAAAGATGATCCTAACTTTTTCGTCATGCCCGAAATTGGTCTGGAGATTGCAAAAATTGAAAAACAAGGCCTTCCGGTAGAAGAAGAAGCCAACTTAAAAGAAGAATTGTTCAAGGATTTTGGTGTAAAATCAGAACGCATCCATACACTTAATCAGCTGTTAAAAGCCTATGCCCTATTTGAAAAGGACACGCAATATGTGGTTATTGACAATAAGGTTATGATTGTTGATGAGCAAACCGGACGTATTATGGATGGCCGTCGCTATAGTGATGGTTTGCACCAAGCCATTGAAGCCAAGGAGAATGTAAAGATTGAAGATGCTACGCAAACTTTTGCGACCATTACGCTTCAAAATTACTTTAGGATGTACCGAAAACTATCTGGTATGACAGGTACAGCCGTTACCGAAGCCGGGGAATTCTGGGAAATCTACAAATTGGATGTTGTTGAAATCCCTACCAACAGACCTATTGCACGTGACGATAGAGAGGATTTGGTTTACAAAACCAAACGTGAAAAATACAATGCCGTTATTGAAGAAGTCACCCAATTGTCACAAGCAGGCCGCCCGGTTTTGATTGGTACCACCTCGGTAGAAATCAGTGAACTCTTGGCAAAAATGTTGACTATCCGTAAAATCCCCCATAATGTATTGAATGCCAAGCTTCATAAAAAAGAAGCTGATATTGTTGCGGAAGCCGGACAGTCTGGCCAGGTAACCATTGCTACCAATATGGCAGGTCGTGGTACGGATATCAAGCTGTCAGAGGAAGTTAAAAAAGCGGGCGGTTTGGCCATTGTAGGTACAGAACGCCATGATTCACGCCGTGTGGACAGACAGTTGCGTGGTCGTGCCGGTCGTCAAGGAGATCCAGGAAGTTCACAGTTTTATGTATCTCTTGAAGATAACTTAATGCGATTATTTGGTAGTGAACGTATCGCTAAAATGATGGATAGAATGGGCTTGAAGGAAGGTGAAGTCATTCAACATTCCATGATTTCAAAATCCATAGAACGCGCCCAGAAAAAAGTTGAGGAAAATAACTTTGGAGTACGTAAACGACTCTTGGAATATGATGACGTGATGAATGCACAACGTGAAGTGGTTTACAAACGTCGTCACCACGCTTTATTTGGAGAACGTCTTCGTGTGGATTTGGCCAACATGATTTTTGATACATCTGAAATCATTACAGACACCAATAAAGGCGCTAATGATTTTAAAAACTTCGAGTTTGAGCTAATCCGTTATTTCTCCATGCCATCCCCTGTTTCAGAAGATGAGTTTGGAAAACTATCCGCTCAAGAGATTACTTCAAAAATATACAAAGCCGCATTTGACCATTACAAGGATAAAATGCTTAGAAATGCTGAAATGGCATATCCAGTCATTAAAAATGTGTATGAAACGCAACGTGATAAATTTAAACGCATCGTCGTACCGTTTACAGATGGCATCAAAACCTTGCAAGTGGTCACAGATCTTGAAAAAGCATACGAGACCCAAGGTAAACAGTTGATTACCGACTTTGAAAAAAATATCACATTAGCCATTATTGACGATGCTTGGAAAACCCATCTTCGTAAAATGGATGAATTAAAACAATCCGTACAATTGGCGGTTCATGAGCAAAAAGATCCTTTGTTAATTTACAAGTTTGAAGCGTTTGAGCTGTTTAAAAGCATGATAGACCAAGTAAATAAAGATGTGATTTCATTCTTGTTTAAAGGTGAATTGCCTACTGAAACCCAAGACACCATTCAAGAAGCAAAAGCCAGAAAGCAAGAAAAGTTAAAAACCCAAAAAGACGAAATCCCCAATATGGATGAGCGCTCAGCCCAAAGCAGAGCTGCTGGCAATACACAGCGTCAGCCAGAGGTTGTTGAAACCATTGTAAGAGATCATCCAAAAATAGGTCGTAATGATCGGGTTACCATTAAACACGTCATGAGTGGTGAAAACAAAACCATTAAATACAAGCAAGCCGAACCCTTGATCAGTAAAGGAGATTGGGTATTGGTGGAAGACTAAAAATCTTATAGATTTGATGAAAAGTAATATACATAGAAATCCTGATACAAGCTATCAGGATTTTTTGTTATAAAAAGCATAATCAGGTTTGGAAACAATCATATTGTTAGTAAGTATAGGAATTATTGTAGGAACTCTTGGTACTTTAATTGGGGCTGGAGGTGGCTTTATTTTGGTTCCTGTTTTAATGTTTTTATATCCAAACTACAGCACCGAAACCATTACCGCTATATCCATTGCTGCTGTAGCCTGTAATGCCATATCGGGGAGCTCAGCCTACATGGTTGCAAAACGGGTGGACTATAAAGCGGGGATTATTTTTGCGTTATGCACCATTCCTGGTTCTGTATTGGGGGTTTATTCAACAAAGCTTATTTCGCGAACCTTATTTGATACTGTTTTTGGTATTTTATTATGTGGTTTGGGTATTTATCTTTTCTTAAAAGGAGGACAAAGAATAATATCAGAAAATCACTTAAAACCACAAAAAGGGTTGACATATCAAAAAATAACTGATAAATCCGGACATACTTATGAATACTCATATAGTATGAAAAAGGGTGGTATTTTTAGTGTCTTTGTTGGATATTTTTCACCTCTACTAGGAATTGGCGGTGGTATCATCCATGTACCTTTTATTTCGGAATGGCTTAAATTTCCTGTCCATATTGCAACAGCAACTTCCCATTTTATATTAGCCATTATGGCAACCGTCAGTGTGATTGTACACTATTACAATGGCGTGTATGATTCGCCCATTATTGCCAATACCGTTATTTCAATATCCGCGGGCATTGTTGTTGGTGCTCAAATAGGCGCTTATTTATCAAAACTGATTAAAGGGAAAATGATTATAAAAGCCTTATCTATTTGTTTGGCCATTGTTGGTTTGCGCATTTTACTCTTGCAAGTAACCTAATTGAAATACTAAAAGATATAAATCCAGGTCAATCGGTTACATTATTCATTTTAATTGCGAAAAATAATTATATTTATCACATTATCAACTATGTTTTAATAACAAACAACTATGGAACAAACTAAACCAACTCTCCAAAGTGCTCTAGCAAACCCAGGTCCGTTAGGCCTTTTAGCCTTTGGTATGACAACCGTTTTATTAAACCTGCACAATGCTGGATTTTTTGAAATGAATTCAATGATTTTAGCGATGGGGCTTTTTTACGGTGGATCTGCCCAAATTGTAGCTGGGATTTTAGAATACAAGAAAAACAACAGCTTTGGCTTGACCGCATTTGTTTCCTACGGTTTTTTTTGGTTGACCTTAGTGGCATTGATATTGCTTCCAAAGTGGGATTTAATCCCAGCACCATCAACTAATGGCATGGTAGCCTATTTGATTATGTGGGGCATCTTTACAGGATTGATGTTTATCGGCACTTTAAAAATCAACAAAGCACTGCAATTTGTTTTTGCCACGTTAACCATTCTGTTCTTTTTATTGGCCATAGGTGATATCACCGGTAACGCCACCATCAAAACAATTACAGGCTTTGAAGGTATTATTTGCGGAGCTTCTGCTATTTATACAGGTATTGCCACATTAATGAACGAGGTATATGGCAAGGTTATTATGCCTGTTGGAACTGTCAACAAATAGTTATTTAAAACATTTCGTCTTATGGAATTTATTTATTTTTAAATGTACAAAGAGCATCCAGAAATTAAAACCCCAAATCGAGAAACTGTGATTTGGCGTTATTTAGATTTATGGAAATTTTTAGATCTACTAGATAGTAACAAACTCTATTTATCAAGAGCTGATAAATTTGAAGACGATGTATTTGAAGGTCGAGTACCTAAAAGAGAAGTAAGTGAATTGGAAAAGAATCATCCTCTAAAGAGAGTTGATAATTTTTCGGAAAGGACACTCAAGAAATGCCACTATATCTCATCATGGTCCAAAGAGGAAAATGAAACATACCCTCTTTGGAAAGTATACTCTGATTATCGTTCAGCAATTGCTATTAAATCTACAATTGGAAGTTTAATTGATAGCATAGAACATAGTGAAGGAGATCAGTATATAGGACTAGTAAAATATATTAACCCAAAAGCTCCTTATTTTTTTAAAGGTAATATGTTTCAACTATTTTTAGAAAAAAGGGAATACTTTAAATTTGAAAATGAAGTTCGTTTAATAACAATATTAGATTATAAAAATACTGAGGAGTTGTTATTATTGCCTGAAGGAATCAGAATTAAAACAAACATAAATACTTTAATTGAGGAAATCTATTTAGCTCCTAAGGCAAATCAAAACTTTAAGTCTTTAATAGAACTAAAATTAAAATCAATAGATCTAATGAAAAAAGTTAACTACTCTGATATATAATTCTAATTTAAACAAAATCCTACGTTTTCAACTTTAACAACAATTCAGGGTTTGGGCAATTATCTAAATAAAAGTCTAAATCTTTTTTATTACAAACACCGAGATAATCTCCTATAAAACCTTGGATATCCTTGATGATTTGAAAATGTAAATGTGGCGGATAATCACCATTAACTGATCTGCCGCCCAAAGTTCCTATACAATCACCTTGCTTAAATGACTGTCCTATCTTTAGGTTAGTAATAGACTGTAAGCTTAAATGTCCATAAAGTGTATAAAATACTATATTGTTCATACTGTGTTTCAATATGATTGTTGGACCATAATCACCAAAATGGGTATTGTTCTTAAAACTATGTACTGTTGCATCCAAAGGCGTAAAAATAGATGCTCCTGCTTCTGTCCATAAATCAATCCCTAAATGGATATTCCTTTCATTTTCAGCTTTAAAATGAGTACTGCGCTGATAAATAGATCGTGTTTCATTATATCCTCCAAAGCCAACCAGACCTTGTTTGTTTTTGATTTGTTTGTCTATAAAAGCTCCCAATGCCAAACTTGAAGACACATCAATATTACGGAGTACTTTGTTATTAGATGATAAATCTATGGACACATAACTTGTAGCAGGAATGTTTTTATCAAGTACATAAAGCCTATTGGAACTTATTCCTTTTAAAAATTCTGAAAATGTAGCCATACTTATTTAAGTAAATCCTCCAAGGCAGGTTTTAAATGATGGAACTTAAATTCAAACCCAGCATCTTCTATCTTTTTCGAACTCACACGCTGGCTCAAAAATAACAAAACGTGCATATTTCCTAACACAAGTTTCATAAACCACCTAGGAATATTTGGTAAAAAAAGAGGCCTGTCCAAAACTTGGGCGCAGGATTTTGTGAATTCTAGATTAGTTACCGGGTTTGGTGCTACCGCATTAAAGACACCACTCAAATGAAACTTTAAAACATACATAAATAGTCGAGCTAAATCTGAAATATGTATCCAAGATTGCCAATGCTCACCCGAACCAAAGGCAGCACCTAAACCAAACTTTATGGGTTTAATAATTTTAGGCAAAGCACCGCCATGATCTGATAACACCAAGCCGATTCGTATTTTTGTAATTTTTATATGCAACGCTGAAAAGCCATCAACAGCTGATTCCCATTGTTTTACAACGTGACTTAAAAAGGTTTGATCTCCATCAGAATTTGCTTCATCATAATAATTTGAAAGCGAATCCGGATAAATACCTACGGCACTAGCCGAAATAACATGTTTCACCTGATGATCTCTTTTAATCAAGGTGTTTATCAAAAGCTGTGTGGTATTTATTCTGCTGGACAATATTTCTTTTTTGTAACGTGGCGTCCATCGTTTGGAAACGGTAGCGCCCGCTAGATGAATAATGGTATCAACCCCATCAAAGCATCCAGCATCAATCTGATTGATTTTGGGATTCCAATAATACCCTTGATACAATTTATCACTAGAAATTTTAGATTGACTTGTTGTTAGAAAATTAACGACAATATTGTTCTTATGGCAACGTTTTACAATCTCTTTACCTATCAGTCCCGTGGCACCTGTAATCAAAACCTTCATAAGAAATTTTTATATAAAGTTACAAAAAGCTAAGAGCATTTACTATTGATTTATGCTAGGTTTAACATTACAAAATTTGTGATTTTTTAGGATTTTTTTGTACGGAAGCATTTGGCTATGCCGAATATTTAGAGCTATTTGAAAGCTCTTAACATTTCACGTTTACCAGGTGGTCCAGGTAATTTTTCAACCACAAAACCAACCGCTTGCATGGCCCTGCGAACACTGCCTTTTGCCGAATAGGTCACCAAAACACCGTTTGGTTTTAAAGCATCATACATTTTTTGAAATATAGCTTCAGTCCATAGTTCTGGTTGAACACGCGCTCCAAAGGCATCAAAGTAAATAAGGTTATACTTGCTATCATCATTGATGTCATAAAAGAATTTCTTCTGCTTCTCTAATGAAAAATATGTTGAAATCCGCTGGACAGATTCCCAAGTCGATTTATGCAAATCATTAAAAAGATTACTTTGGTCCTCTACTTTTAAAACCGATGAATAATTCAACTGATTGATTTCATCCATACTTACTGGGTATGCTTCAACCCCTGTATAACGAATTGGTATTTCTTTTTTTTCAGATTCCAATAAGGTGATAAATGCATTCAGACCGGTTCCAAAGCCAATTTCCAAAATAGACATTGGCTGTTCATTATCTACATTAGAATCCAAAAAATGATGTAATCCATGCGTAATGAACACATGATAGGCTTCCTGTATTGCTCCGTGTTTGGAATGGTATTGCTCATCCCATTCAGGTATATGAATGGTAGAAGAACCATCACCCGTTATGACAATTTTACGTTCCAAATCAGATTTTAAGCATTTTGTTGTAAAAGTACCCTTTTTTTGAGAATGATTTTACTTAAATTTGCTTCATAAAGACAATGAGTTATGAATACGTTAACTAGTGAGATAGAAATAATAAAGTCAAAGACTTCAAAAATCAATGAGGTTGATTTTGAAAACCTGAGTTTTGGTAAAACATTTTCAGATCACATGCTGGAATGTCATTATAAAAATGGGAAATGGGAAGCTCCAAAAGTGGTGCCCTACCACCCTATTACTTTAGACCCTTCGGCCAAGATTTTTCATTATGGCCAATCGGTTTTTGAGGGCATGAAAGCCTATAAAGATGCTAATGATGACATCTTTTTGTTCAGACCATTGGACAATTGCAAACGCTTGAACATTTCATCAAAACGTTTGGCAATTCCAGAGCTTCCTGAAAGCTATTTTATGGAAGGTTTAAAAGCCTTGCTAAAAGTTGATAGCGATTGGATTCCAAAAAAAGATGGTAGTTCCTTATATATTCGCCCATTTGTTTTTGCCTCTGGAAATGGATTTCATGCCTCTCCAGCTGATGAATACACCTTCTTGATTGCCTGTGCGCCTTCAGGCTCCTATTTTTCTGGAAAAGTTAAGGTTTTAATTGAAGAAAAATATTCGCGTTCTGCCAATGGCGGTGTTGGTTTTGCAAAAGCTGGCGGTAATTATGCCGGTCAATTTTACCCAACCCAATTGGCTATTGAAAAAGGCTACCAACAAGTGATTTGGACCGACGACAACACCCATGAATACATTGAGGAAGCAGGTGCCATGAATATTTTTATTAGAATCAATGATACGTTGATTACAGGCCCAACAAGTGACCGTATTTTGGATGGTATTACGCGTAAAAGTATTATTGAGTTGGCCAAAGCTGAAGGCATTCCTGTTGAAGTTAGAAAAATAACGGTTCATGAAGTGGTTGCAGCTGCCAAAAATGGATCACTAAAAGAAATGTTCGGGGCCGGAACGGCTGCTGTTATTTCGCCGATTTCTGGATTTGGTTATCACGGTGAGGATTTTGATTTACCCGAACTCGAGAATACCTATGCCAGTTCTTTGAAAAAACGCATTACCGATATCCAAACCAATAAATGTGACGATCCGTTTGGATGGCGATATAAAGTTGAATGATTTTAGACAATATAAATAAAAAAGAGAAGCAATTGCTTCTCTTTTTTTGGTTTTATAATGATTATATGATTCTGAAACAAGTTCAGAATGACAATAATAATTGACTAATTATCCAAAATGCTTTCAATGTCTGGTTTAAAATAATTGGGGCCTTTCATAACTTTTCCGTCTTCTCTATAAATAGGCTCACCGTTTTCACCTAGTTTACTCATATTGCTTCGTTGTATTTCATCAAAAACCTCTTCTATTTTATGTTGCATACCATGTTCTATAATGGTTCCACATAAGATATACAACATATCCCCCAACGCATCAGCTACCTCAACCAAATCGTCATTATTGGCAGCTTCTAAATACTCTTCATTCTCCTCTTTCATCAAATTGAATCGAAGCAGGTTTTTGCTTTTGCCCAAATCTGCCTTTGGTGTTTCGCGATGGCCTAATTTAAATGCGCTGTGAAATGCCTTAACGGCATCGATTTTATCTTTCATCTCTATTTTTTTTTAATGATTGGTCAGATGAAATGCCTTGAGATAATTTCTATTGGTTAAAGGTTGTTGTTAATTGGCATTTCATAAAAAAATATTCGTCCTTTTAATTAAATTTGCATAAAAATAAACATATGTTCAGTAAAGGTCAAATCATTTTTGCAGTTATTTTTTTTGTTGTATTTGCGGGCGTAATCGCTTATACCTACAGAAAAGATTTAAAACTCCATAAACGCTTTTACGCTGGGAGCATATGGGTGCTCTTAGCGTTTATCATGTTCATCTTATTTATTTGGGCTATTAAATTTTTCTTTAAATAATTTTTTTAGGATTGGTTCATTGTAGGGTGGGAACTTTTAAAGTTGACCTGTTTTATAAATAAATTAGATTTTGCACGCAACCTTTTTAAAGCTTCTGCATCTGATAGTTAACTAATCAATTTAAAAAAAATGAATATTTTAATCATTATTGCCGTTCTTATTGCAGTTAATATTCTTCTTTTAACGTTTAGTGTAAATAAAAAAACAGAACCTTGATTTAGGTTCTGTTTTTTTATTTACAATCTATTTTACCTTAATTGACTTCAGGTAAATAATTGTAGTGTTTACTATAATACAGCATTTGTTCTGCAAATGTTTTTGGTTGTGTTATTTTAAATGAAACCGTATCGCCCGCCTCATTTGTTTCTGGAACCAATACCGGATTTACAAAACCTGAATAAGGTGCTGATGTAAACTGTTTATTGCGTTCTAAAACTTCAGCATGTAATTTTTGGTCAACCTTAACACCGTAGGTTTCCACTAATTTTTCAACCGCTGCATAATCACCTTCAGATTTTATGCGTTGTGTTTCACGCAATAACTGTCCAAACAAGTCATGCAGTTTTGCATAATCTGTAATGTTGAAATAGGTTTTTCCATTACGTGTTACTTTTTCAATCACATTATCAGCTTTGCCTTTTTCATAAGCCCAAGCAGAAACCCATTGTCTGTTTCTCATGTGAGCCTCCTCAACATCATCCCCTAAATTCAAACGAATTAACTGTGTCATTAAGCCATTACGGATATAATCATCGTAAGCGGCCATACCGACTTGTTTCCAATCATCAACCAAACCTAGTTCTTGTAGCTTAGGATCATACAAATAATACAAGGCTACTAAATCTGCACGGCCTTCTTCAAGCGTTGAAGCATAATTTTTTAAAGTTTCTTTGGTTTCACCCACGCCAGGATTTAATTTCCCAGAAGCATGACCAATAACTTCATGTAAGGCTGTGTGCAATTTATCTGCTAATTCAGAATATTTTTCGTGTATTTGAAACTCTTCATCATCATTAACAAATTCTTTAAGACGATCTGTATTTCCAGCTTTATTGTATGATTCTATTATATTTCCTAAAGAAACCGATTTGCTTCCCACAGCAGCTCTAATCCAATTGGCATTTGGTAAATTAACACCTATTGGTGTGCTTGGAGAGGCATCGCCAGATTCTCCTGCAACATTGACTACTTTGTAAGTAACGCCGACAACATTTTTCTTTTTGTGCTCATCCATAATAGGAGAATGGTCTTCAAACCATTGCGCGTTATCTGATACCACTTTCATTTTTTCGGACATATCAAAATCATTGATTTGAATGATTGACTCATAAGAACCTGTATAACCTAATGGGTCATTATACACTTCAATAAAACTGTTGATGTAATCAACATTGCCTTTGGTAGCCTTACACCAAGCCACATTGTAGTCATCCCAAGTTTGCAGATCACCAGTTTTGTAATAGTCTATAAGAAGTCCCAAAGCATTGGCTTGCTCGTCATTTTCTGCAACACCTTTTGCTTTTTCAAGCCATTTAATAATCTCGTCGATAGCCGAACCGTACAATCCTCCAGATTTATAAACACGTTCTTTTAAAACACCATTGTCTTTAACCAATTGGGAGTTTAGCCCAAATGAGAGCGGTTTAGTAGGATCTGGTGATATTTTGTTTTTGTAAAAACCAATAACATCATCATTGGTAACATTAGGTCCATACATGTTAACTGCCGAAAGCGCTACATTATCAACTCCTTTTGCTTGGTTTACTTTTTTAACATCCTTATCATTAAATATCACATCAAAGGCTTCTCCCTCTAATGTTGTATTGGTATCAGCTAATAATTGCTTTAAATAGTCTGCTGAAAATCCAGGCTTGATTTTATCTTTTGAATAATGGTGGTGAATGCCATTACTGAACCAAACGCGTTTTAAATAGGTTTCAAAAGCGGCCCAATCGTCAGTAGATTTATCACCATTGTAATTTGTATAAACAGATTCCAACGCTTTTCTAATGGTGAGATTGTATCGATAGTTTTGGTCCCACATAATATCACGTCCAGCCAAACCGGCTTGGGTAAGGTAGTAAACTAATTTTTGTTCCTTTAAGGTCAATCGTTCCCAACCCGGAATTTGATATCGTAAAATTTTGATGTCGGCAAATTGCTCAACATTGTAATTAAAGTCTGTAGAATCTTTTACGGACATGGGTTCTGATGTTTTATCAGAAACGTCTTTTCCACAGGATGCCATAAATAAAGCTATTACAGACAACCCTAGTACTGATTTTAGTGTCATTAAATATATTTTAATTTGTTTGAAATTGATGTTTAAAAACCATATTCAGCAAGGAAAATTTATTGAATAATTTCAATAAAGCCATTTTTATTATTGAATATGTATTTTTAGTATGACAAATATAAGGATTTATTAAACAATGAATAAATTTGATTACCTTTGATTTATAACTTTTTTAATTGTAAAGAAGCTCATGAAAACGGTTAAATATTTTCTTTTTTTATTCCTTATCATCATCATTGGATTTTGTGTTTATGTAGCCGTTCAACCTAACTCCTTTAAAGTAAGCAGAACCAGAACCATTCATGCACCAGCTTCTGTTGTTTACAAGCATGTAATCGATTTTAAAAATTGGCAAAATTGGTGGTCGTGGACTGATTCAAATCCGGATATGAAAATTTACATGTCTGAACAGACAACCGGTGTTGGTGGCTCTTTTTCTTGGGATGATACTAACGGTGTAGGAATGATAAAAACCACGCAAACAATGCCAAACATGAGCATTGAACAAGATATGCAAATAGCTGATTTTCCACCTTTAACCGCTCAATGGAATTTTAAGGATAACGATGATTATTTAACGGATGTCACTTGGAGCATATCTGCTGACAACCTGCCGTTTACATTTAAAATGATGTCTGTTTTAAAAGGAAATATGGAAACCCAACTAGGTCCCCATTTAGAACGTAGTCTTGAAAAACTTGATAGTGTTGTCATTGCCGATATGAGCGCTTACACCATAACTGTTGATGGCATTACGGAACATAGCGGAGGCTATTATATATTCAATTCCACCTCATGTAAAATAAGTGATCTGGAGAATACAACTGCCGAATTATTTTCAAAAGTAAAACAATACGCTGAAGCAAACCATATTTCTATGGCTGGTTCGCCTTTTGTGTATTATCATTTTCTTGATAGGGAGAACAATGCAGCCATGATTTCATGCTGCATTCCTACAACATCTCGCGTCATCACTACAGAAAATGATATATTAACAGGACAGTTAATCCCTTTTAAAACGCTAAAAACAACCTTGCTGGGTGACCATAAAAATTTACAAGAAGCTTGGAAAACCAGTATGAAATACATCACAGAAAACAATTTGTTATTGGATGAAAATGGCCCCAAGCTTGAAACATACGTTGTAGACTCATCTGGTTCCCCAAATCCTGCCGATTGGAAAACAGAAATTTATATTGCTTTAAAAGACTAGCAAAGCCTTTTGAATCTGAATTTTTATCCTATTTTTGAATTCACAAAACACATAAAACGATTTAGATGAAAAATCTACTGCTTGTTTTTTTGGGTGGCGGTTTTGGAAGTGTGCTGCGTTATATCATTGGCAAATATCTTAACAACCCACAATCTGGTATTCCCTTTGGCACCTTTACAGCCAATATTTTAGGCAGTTTGCTTATCGGGGTTTTTCTTGGTTTAGCGGCCAAAAACAATACATTGTCACAAAACCAAACCTTATTGTTGGCAACGGGTTTTTGTGGAGGTTTCACGACCTTTTCAACCTTTGCCTATGAAAACCATGTGTTTTTAAAAGCCGGCGACTTTACAAGTTTTGCGGTGTACACCATTGGAAGTTTTATTATCGGTTTTCTTGCTGTGTTCTTGGGTATGTTTTTGGCAAGAAGTTTTTAATGATTTTTAAACTTCTTCACTCCTGCTTCAATCCTTGTTTTTAAGTAATTTTCCCTAGGCACTAGCGGACAAGAATATTTATGGTTGTAAGCACAATATGGGTTATAAGCCGAATTGAAATCAATGGTTATGGTATTACCAGTAGGAATTCTTAAATCAATATAACGCCCGCCGCCATAACTTTCCAAGCCATTTGTTTCATCCAAAAATGGCAAAAACAAATAGTCTTCGTAGCCATCTTCAGTCTTTAAATCCAAACCTTGGTATACGTTCAGTTGATAAATCTCTCCTTTAAGAAAAAACTCAACAACACCATATTTAACGTATTCCGGTTGTCTATCGGTTGTTGTTTTCATTTTAAAAGGTCGTTCATTTTCTGTTCGGGTAAAAAGCGCCTGGACCACATATGTTGAATCATATTTAAAAAAATCCAATCCTTCAAATTCCTTTCTGTCTGCTTCTGTTAAAGGTGATTTCGAAGCATCTTTAAACTCCGCATTCAAGCTTCTTTGAAAATCAGTTTCCCCAGGTATTGGCAACTTATCATCTTTGCAGTTTGACAAGCAAACAAACAGGAAAATGGAAATAAAAACTATCTTCATATAAATTTATTTTGTTCCAAAAATACAACTTACAATTATTTTGTATAAATTTGCTTAATTAAAAAATAGAAAAATGCGCAATATCGTCACAATTTGTAAACAATACTGGACCTCTAGTTATAGAAGTTGGGCTTGTAGTTTGTTGTGGTGATATGTTTAAAAATATGATTCGCTGCGAAAGCCCAACTGAAAAGTTGGGCTTTTTTTATTGCTAATTTCAACCTTTTATCAATCAAATAACAAATCAAACTAATGAAAACACTATTTCGAAATTATATTAACACATTTGGAGGACTTTCTAGGGAAGTGTGGTGGCTAGCTTTAATAACATTAATAAACAGGGCCGGCACCATGGTTATTCCATTTTTATCATTATACCTAACCAAAAGTCTGCATTTTAACCTAGCTGATGTTGGTTGGATTATGACGGCTTTTGGTTTAGGGTCTGTGGTTGGCTCTTGGATTGGTGGTAAATTAACCGACAAAATCGGGTTTTATAAAGTCATGGTTTTTAGCTTGCTCTCAACAGGGTTGCTTTTTATCTTTTTGCAATTCTTAACCACTTTCACAACCTTTTGCATTGGTATATTCTTGGTTATGCTCATTGCTGATATGTTCAGGCCAGCCATGTTTGTAGCATTAAGTTCTTACAGTAAGCTGGAAAACAAAACACGGTCTGTAACACTCATAAGGTTGGCAATTAACCTTGGTTTTTCGGCAGGTCCAGCAATTGGTGGCATTATCATTACAACGCTTAGCTATGGCGGACTATTTTGGGTTGATGGTATTACCTGTATTGTAGCGGCTTTGGTTTTAATAAATGTGTTGCATCCCAAAAAATCCAAAACATTGGATAATATTAAGGTTGATAGCCCGCAATCTGCTTATCACGATAGGTCTTTCTTAATATTCTTATGTGCCATGGTTGTATTTGGTATTGTGTTTTTACAGTATTTTTCAACCATGCCCTTATATTATAAAGATGCCCATCATTTAAATGAACTTGAGATTGGGATTTTATTGGGCATGAACGGGTTTCTGATTTTTGTATTTGAAATGCCTTTGATAAAATGGCTGGAAAATTCAACATTCACCAAAACGGGTTTAATGCTTTTTGGAGCTATCCTTACTGGGTTGAGTTTTCTTATATTAAATTTAACTTCATGGGCAGGTGTTCTCATAATCGGAATGCTGCTAATGACGTTTGGTGAAATGATTGCGTTTCCGTTTTCAAATGCCTTCGCCATGGATCGAGCTAAAAAAGGAAATCAAGGTGAATATATGGCGCTGTACAGCATTTCATTTTCCATCGCCCATATCTTTGGTCATAATGCTGGATTACAGATGGTTGCTGGTTTTGGGTTTGACAAAACTTGGTATTTCACTACCATTCTTGCAGGCTTATGTGTATTTTTGCTTTTTCTTTTAAAACAAAGAATGCGCATTAAACCCGTTTAGATTAGCTTAAAATATGATTGCAGAAACTGATATTGTTATCGTTGGTGGTGGACCTATTGGTATAGCTTGTGCCCTAGAATGTAAAAAACTAGGTTTGAATTATGTGGTTATAGAAAAAGGGGCGCTTACAAACTCCTTGTACAATTACCCAAAAAACATGACCTTTTTTTCATCTTCGGAAAAACTGGAAATTGATGAGATTCCTTTTATCAGCAATAAGCCCAAACCAAACCGTGATGAAGCGCTGGAATATTATAGGCGTGTGTCTACATCTAATAAATTGAACATCAATTTGTACGAAACTGTTTTAAAGATTGATAAGGAAGGGGCTACTTTTAAAATAGAAACTGACAAGCAATATTATTCAGCAAAAAACGTCATTATTTCAACTGGTTTTTACGACATACCTAATTTATTGAACGTTCCTGGGGAAGAACTTCCAAAAGTGTCCCATTATTACAAAGAGGCCCATCCTTATTCCATGCAAAATGTTATTGTAGTGGGCGCCAGTAATTCCTCTGTTGATGCCGCTTTGGAAATTTGGAGAAAAGGAGGGCGTGTAACTATGGTTGTTAGAGGCAATACTATTGGTGAACGGGTTAAATATTGGGTACGACCTGATATCATGAACCGCATTGAAGAAGGCAGCATCAAAGCCTATTTTAATTCTGAAATCACTGAAATAACCCAGACAAGTGTCATCATTAAAACCACTGAAGGCATGAAAACCCTTCAAAATGATTATGTGGTCGCGCTGACCGGATACCAACCGGATTTCAACTTTTTAAAAAACATTGGTATTGAATTATCAAATGATGATAAAATGATTCCAAACTACAATCCGGATACTATGGAAACCAATGTGGAAGGATTGTATTTGGCAGGCGTGATTTGTGGCGGTATGGAAACCCATAAATGGTTTATAGAAAACTCGCGGATTCATGCCAAAATCATTATTGAACACATACATCCAAATTGAATTGAAGCTTAAAAATGAATTTAAACCAAGTTACCATACCGTCGTTGGATGTTGAAATCTCAATAGCCTTTTATGAAAAACTTGGGCTGAAGCTTATTGTAAGATCACTACCTAAATACGCCAGATTTGAATGCCCAGACGGAGATTCCACATTCTCTGTTCACAAAGTAGATGAGCTTCCTAAAGGTCACGGTATTACCCTTTATTTTGAGAATGAGGATTTAGATAAAACCGTTGAAATACTGAAAGAGAAAGGTCTCGCATTTCAAGAACTACCAAATGATAAACCGTGGCTGTGGCGTGAAGCTCATTTGTTTGACCCTGACGGCAATCATATTATTTTATTTTACGCTGGCAAAAACAGAAAAAATCCGCCATGGCGGATTCAATAAAATCAAAAAGAATCTAAAATTTTCTTAAACTTTGCATCATTTATATATTTTGAAAACTCTTTTTGTTTTAAAATATAATCCTTGTTTTTAAACCCTTTTTCCATTGCTCTTTTTAAATTCAACAACATACTTTCTTGATTATCAAGCAATGCATAGTCCATAGATAATCTTAGAAAAGTATATGGTCTTGATGGATATATTTCCGTGTTTAATTCATGGCAAAAAACAGCTTTTTTAATGTCATTTTCCCTTAAAAACTCTTGGGCCGTTTCAAAAGATAATGCAAAAATAGAATATCTTATACGCTCAACCATTTTTCTGAAACGAGAATCTTCATGCTTGAGATATTTAAAATTGATTTTATTCAATTCCCTTCTCCACCACTCATAATTATTCTTTTTGAGTATTTCACTTTTAACATCACTATTAAATTTTTGCACAAAAATATTAGTGGTTTTTGTTTCTTCACTTATTATTTGCTCTCGTATTTTAACATCTGCCCTATACTGCTTTTCTTTTTTCAGTTCATTTACTTTTGAACTAATGCTATCCAAGTTAAAGTATCTTGAGTAGTTTCTTAAAATTCGTTCATACTCAAAGACCGAAAGCTCAATTTGATTACTACTTTCAAGTGATTTGGCCTGAACATAATTCTTTTGATAGGTTTCTTCAACAATGTCTTCATTAACGTGTTTAAGCCCTTTTTTATAAGCTTGAAGCTCAAGCCAATCAAAAGCTTTTAAAACTTCACTTGATGGAGGCCATCTATGATCACCTTCAAAAGTGAAGATTTCATGGTCAATGCCAAATCTTGTGCACCAGTCTTTAACAGAAAACATTTCTTGATAATTCATGTCCGAATCACCAACCAATCCAACATAAGAGAACGTTTCAAAAGTAGGTTTTTGTGATAAGTTAGAAGAAAAACCAGCACCACAAGCTATAACCCCTTGAATTTTTTTGGAAATCACGGCTACAATAGATGCCAACCTAGACCCGCCCGAAAACCCTGCAGTATATATCAAGTTTTGATTTATTTTAAATGTAGTAAGCACCTCTTTAAATAGATTATCGATGAACTTGAAATTTTCATCATTTGGACCGTTTTTACAATTATTAGAACAGACTAAAATATAGTTATACTTTTCAGAGGATTCTATAAAGGGCTGAATTCCAATTTTTCCTCTGGCGGCAGGGTCAAAAATGAAAACGATTGCAGAAGGTTGATTTTCCTTGAATGTTTTGGGGAGATAAAGCGTGTAAGTTTCTGTAGTGTTTTTAATCTTAACTGAATCAATAATCTTTCCTCTTTCAAAATAAATTGATTGACCATTTAAATTAAAAATGGATAACAAAAAAATAATACTGAGTAACTTCCTCATTAGACAAAAACTCAATTTAATAAATAAATAGAGGTTAAATAAACTATCTTATAATTTTAGATTAATTTATGTGTAATATTCATCCAATCATTCAATTAAAGATAATTTTATTTTAAAGGCTTGACCTCATTGTATTTAACCACATGTGACAACACGATTTGGGTTTTGGTTTCACCATAAACAATTAATTGGTCAATAAAGCTCTCCAAATGTTTTTGGTTTTTAAAAACCACTTCCATAACTATATTTTCGTTACCTGTGATTCTATAACAGTTTAGGACTTCATCGTAGGTTTTCACTTTTTCCAAAAATGGCTTTAGCATCCCCATAAAAGCACGTAAAGTAATCAATGCCTTTAATTGATAACCAACATCCAAAGGCGAAACAGATGTTTTGTAACCTTGAATAATGCCGGCATCTTCCATCTTTTTTATACGCTCTGAAACCGCCGGTGAACTAATGCCAACACGCTTGCCAATAGCAACATTGGACTGTCTGGCATTCTCTTGCAAACACTTTAAAATCTTCCAGTTTAATGAATCGATAATCATTTAAAAAAACAGGTAATTAAAAATTAATTATTAAAGCAAATATACAATTTTACTTTAATATCGATAGTATAAATTGTAGACTTGTCAGTATTTTTGATAAAATTGCTTGAAGAAAATGTTGCCCACTATTCCATCACACCTATCAGATTTGCCTATTTATAAAAAGGCCATGGAAATCTATATTCTAACCAGAAGTATTTCGTCCTACATTCAATATGACTTATCTGAATTAAAACCCGATGGTTCTGAAAATAAAGACATTTATTTTTCAGGTGACATTATTCAGCAATCTGTTTCGTTAGCTCCTGAAATTCTCAATGCCGAACTAGAGCGCAGTTCAGAAAGAAAGCATAAACACATTGCTTCTCTGCAAAGACTTACCAATTTACTTTACAAAAACTCCTATAGATTGGAACGATCAAACAGTAATGGGAAAGACTTTTTACCCATTCTAAGAAGTGAATTGAAAAAGTTTAAAAAACTACAGCACAATTGGATGTTGACGCTTTAAACTGAGCATTACAACTTAATAGATATTTTTTTTATCAATTCGAATTGATAGTAATAATCTGAACTATCATCAGCATTAAACTTTAAAAAACCAGTCCTAGCATAATAAAGTAATTTTTCTTATTACACAATTTCAATAGTTTTATTTTCATTCTTTTTATAATAAAAAAACACACATCAAATGATGTGTGTTTTAATAGAAAATAAGCAATCCCTATTTCTAAATAACCTTATTGATAAATAGCAATTTGATAAATATTCAAGCAAACGATTTTTGAATATTATGCTTCAAATGTAAATAAGATTATTTTACCAATTTTTTAAAAACCCACTTGAAATTGATAAATATCAATTTTTATATGATTTAAATTATAAAATCTATTGATATAGCCTAGATAAGGTTTCTGGACGAATATTTAATAGAGAAGCCATATACTTTTTAGGCAGCCGTTTTACGATTTCGGGATTGAAGGTTTTTGTGAAATGTTCATAACGCTCTTTAGCACCTGATATTCTCGCCAAAAAAGCTCTGTTTTCTGCATGAATGTAATAGTGAACCATTAAAATTCTGTTCAACTCTGCCATATCAGGATAGTTTTTAATGGCGTAGTCCATATCATCAAACCCCAAACTTTCAGTATAAGTTTCTTCTAAACACTGTATGTTTTCTGATGCCGGTTCCTTTTTAAAATAACCCGAAATTGATGTCACTATTTCATTATCTACGCTTACCCAAGTAGTAATTTCATTATCATTATAATCAAAATAACCTCGAATCAAGCCTTTTCGTATAGCATGTATTCTATCACAAACTTCTCCCCTTTTCACTATATAATCGCCTTTTTTATAATGTGTGGAAATCATTCTTTGCGACAAAAAGGTTTTAAGTGAATTTGATAAAGGAGAAATAGAGTTTAACAACGTAACACTAAAGATATTGTTATACTTAGCTACTGGCATATGGATAGTTTTGCCAAGCAATATATTTGATTATGCTACTACTAAAAAATGATATATATCATTTTTTAGATATTAGTATACATTTTTATCATATCAGTATAACTTTTTATCACATATTTCGCCGATACTGTCCACCAACTTCAAATAAGGCATTGGTGATTTGACCCAAAGAACACACTTTACAGACATCCATCAACGCTTCAAAAATATTTTCGTTATGAATAGCCTTTAGTTGCAACTCTTTTAGCAATCCTTCTGTATCATGAGTTGCATGCAGGTTTTGCAATGTATTGATTTGGTTCTGCTTTTCTGCTTCAGTCGCTCTGATGACTTCTTTAGGCAAAATAGTTGGAGATCCCTTACTGCTTAAAAACGTATTAACCCCAATTATTGGATAGTCACCATTATGCTTTAAGGTTTCGTAATGCAGACTTTCCTCTTGTATTTTACTGCGTTGATACATGGTTTCCATGGCACCAAGCACACCACCACGTTCTGTGATTCTGTCAAATTCCAATAAGACAGCCTCTTCCACCAAATCGGTTAATTCTTCAATAATGAATGAGCCTTGGATAGGATTTTCATTTTTAGCCAACCCTAATTCCTTATTGATAATCAATTGAATGGCCATGGCACGTCTCACGGATTCTTCGGTTGGTGTGGTTATGGCTTCGTCATACGCATTGGTATGCAGTGAATTACAATTGTCATAAATGGCATATAATGCCTGAAGTGTGGTACGAATATCATTAAAATCTATTTCTTGAGCGTGTAAACTTCTTCCGGATGTTTGAATGTGGTATTTTAACATTTGAGCACGCTCATTGGCACCATATTTATGCTTCATGGCTTTTGCCCATATTTTTCTTGCTACTCTACCTATAACCGCATACTCCGGATCAATACCATTTGAGAAGAAAAAGGATAAGTTGGGTCCGAATTTATTAATATCCATACCTCTACTCAAATAATACTCTACATAGGTAAAACCGTTGGATAATGTTAAAGCCAATTGTGTGATTGGGTTAGCGCCAGCCTCGGCTATATGATATCCCGAAATAGATACCGAGTAGAAATTGCGAACCTTATGCTTGATAAAATACTCTTGAACATCGCCCATTAAACGCAAGGCAAACTCTGTTGAGAAAATACAGGTATTTTGTGCTTGGTCTTCTTTTAAAATATCGGCCTGTACGGTGCCTCTTACTTGTGAAATGGTCTTGGCTTTAATGTCTTCATAGATATCTTTTGGCAGCACTTGGTCAGCCGTAACACCCAAAAGCATCAATCCTAAACCATTATTGGTTTTTGGTAATTCTCCATTGTATTTAGGACGTTCCTTATCCTTATAAATCTTATTTATTTTAGATTCAACTTCTTTTTCCAAACCATGTTCCTTGATGTAAATCTCACATTGTTGGTCAATGGCTGCATTCATAAAAAAACCTAATAACATAGGAGCCGGCCCATTAATAGTCATGCTCACAGAAGTCATGGCATCTGCCAAATTAAATCCGGAATACAGTTTTTTAGCATCATCCAAACAACAGATGGACACACCTGCATTTCCTATTTTACCATAAATATCTGGTCTTAAATCTGGATCATGGCCGTAGAGTGTAACGCTGTCAAAAGCTGTAGACAACCGTTTGGCAGGTAAGCCTTCACTAACATAATGAAACCGTCTATTAGTCCGTTCTGGGCTACCTTCACCCGCAAACATTCTGGCCGGGTCTTCTCCCATTCGTTTAAATGGATACAAACCCGATGCAAACGGAAACTCACCGGGTACATTTTCTTGTAGAACCCAACGCAAAATGTCACCCCACGCTTGATACTTTGGCAGCGCAACTTTTGAAATTTGGGTGTGTGACAGTGATTCTGTATGGGTCTCAACCTTTATGTCTTTACCACGAACTTTAAAAGTATATATAGGATTTTTATACTTGTTAACTTTGTCTTCCCAACCTATAATGGTTTCCCAATTAAATGGATTAAGGTTAAGTTTAACACGATCAAATTCTGCAATAAGAAGTTTCGTGAAATCCTTATTGTCATCCTGAACTTGTTTCAGGATCTCATCTGTATTCAATCCATTTTTATCAAGGAAAGATTGCTTCGTTTCACTCGCAATGACGTTTAAAACAGATTCCAAGGTTTTATAAATACCATATAGTTTTTGGGCCACGTCTACTTGCTCATTAGCTGTTTTGTCATAAGCCCGATTATTTTCAGCAATTTCTGATAAATAGCGTGTTCGTGCTGGTGGAATAATGAAAATCTTTTCACTTGCCTCCTCTGAACTTTTGAACGTTGACTTTAAATCAGATTCAGTTTTTTTAACAACGGCATCCATAACAGCAGCATAAAGTTTATTCATTCCTGGGTCGTTAAACTGTGATGCAATCGTTCCGTATACCGGTAAGTCATCTTGGGACACATCCCAAAGATTGTGGTTACGTAAGTATTGTTTTTTCACATCGCGTAATGCATCCAATGCCCCACGTTTATCAAATTTATTGATGGCTACCATATCGGCAAAATCAAGCATATCAATTTTTTCCAACTGTGTGGCCGCTCCAAATTCGGGTGTCATAACATACAATGACACGTCACTATGTTCAACAATCTCCGTGTCTGATTGGCCAATCCCAGAGGTTTCCAAAATAATCAAATCATAAGCAGCCGCTTTTAATACCTGAACCGCTTCATGGACATATTTTGATAAGGCTAAATTCGATTGCCGTGTGGCCAAACTGCGCATATAAACCCGAGGATTGTTGATGGCATTCATCCGGATTCTATCTCCTAACAAGGCTCCTCCTGTTTTTCGTTTGGAAGGATCTACAGACACAATACCAACGGTCTTCTTTGGGAAATCAGTTAAAAACCGACGAACCAATTCATCAACCAATGATGATTTTCCCGCACCTCCAGTACCCGTAATTCCCAAAACAGGAGTTTTTGATGTTTTGTTCTTGTTATGAATCGCTTCCAAAGTAGCTTTAGAAACATCAGGGAAATTTTCAGCAGACGAAATAATCCTTGCTATATATTTTGGATCTTTCTCAGTGAGTTTATTGATATCTACATCCAACGTGTCACCAATGGCAAAATCAGATTGTTCAATCAAATCATTGATCATGCCCTGCAAGCCCATTTCACGTCCATCATCTGGTGAATAAATCCGCGCAATGCCATAATCCATCAGCTCCTTGATTTCCGAAGGCAAAATAACACCCCCGCCGCCGCCAAATATTTTTATATGTCCTGAACCGCGTTTTTTTAGTTCGTCATACATATATTTAAAATACTCATTATGGCCACCTTGGTATGAGGTCAAACAAATGGCATTAACATCTTCTTGAATGGCCGTATTAACCACTTCATCAACACTTCTATCATGTCCTAAATGGATAACCTCAACACCTGTTGCTTGAATAATTCGACGCATGATATTGATGGACGCATCATGCCCGTCAAAAAGCGAAGCGGCTGTTACTATTCTGATTTTATGCTTTGGTTTATAGGGAGCAATTTGTTTCATTAATAAAAATATCTGATTTTTCGTCTGCAATTTACGGAATATTCAAAAAAATACACTCATTATCTTGAATTATCTAAAATTACAACCAAAAACCTTTCTTATGTTTTTTTGGTTAATTTTAACCTTTCAAAATCTATAGAATATTATGAACAAAATCACCTTGCTCATGTACTGTAAAGATCGATCCAATATCATTGCCTCGGTCACAAACTTTATCGCCAATAACGGTGGAAACATTGTGTACATTGATCAGCATGTTGATAGAGAGCAGGACATCTTTTTTATGCGCCTGGAAAGTGAGTTTGAAAATAAATCCTTTTCAATTGAAGGCTTTAAAGACCTATTCAAAACCACATTGGTGGACCAATTCAAAATAAAGTGGCGTATGTATGCTTCAAACAGAAAACCTAAAATGGCCTTGTTTGTTTCAAAATACGACCACTGTTTATACGATATTTTAGGGCGTTATAATTCAGGAGAGTTGTTTTTGGAAATTCCTTTTATATTGAGCAATCATAACGACTTAAAACCCATTGCCGATAGTTTTAAAATCCCGTTTTATCATGTTCCCATCACAAAGGACAGCAAGCGGGAAGCCGAACAAAAGCAATTGGAGTTATTAATAAACCATGAAATAGATTTTATTGTTTTGGCCAGATACATGCAGATAGTTTCGGATACCTTGATTTCAAAATACCCCAATAAAATCATCAACATTCACCACTCCTTTTTACCTGCGTTTGTGGGAGCCAAACCCTATCATTCGGCTTATAAACGAGGCGTAAAAATCATAGGCGCTACCAGTCATTATGTTACCGCAGAGTTGGATGCGGGTCCTATAATTGAACAAGATGTGGCACGCGTTTCCCATACACATTCCATTGAGGACTTAATTGCCAAAGGACGGGACTTGGAAAAAATTGTATTGGCCAATGCCATTAAATTACACACTAACAGAAAAGTAATGGTATATAATAACAAAACGGTTATTTTTTCTTAATTAAACTATATATTTGTTTTTAACCTACATAAATCTACTAAACTATGCTCCGTAAACTTTTCATTTTCTTTTTGATTTTTAATCTAACTGCTTGTGCAGAATTACAACAAGTAGTCAACCAGTTACCACAGGGCAGTCCTACTTTAAGTAATGCCGATATTGCAGCTGGTTTAAGGCAAGCCCTTGATTTTGGTATAGAAAAACAAGTAAGCAAACTCACCCAAACCGATGGTTTTTACAAAAATGATTTGGTTAAAATTTTATTGCCAGATGAATTACAAAAAGTGGATAAAGCACTGCGTGATATAGGCTTAAGTAGTTTAGCCGATGAAGGCATAAAAGCACTTAACAGAGCAGCCGAAGATGCCGTAAAAGAAGCTACGCCAATATTTGTTGATGCCGTTAAAGGTATCACGTTCACGGATGCCAAAAACATTTTACTTGGCAGTGATGATGCGGCCACCCAATATTTAACAAGCAAAACACAAACGGCACTGTATGCCAAATTTAATCCCGTTATTAAAAACTCATTCAGTAAAGTGGGCGCGGACCAAATATGGAACAATTTAATTACCAAATACAACAACATTCCGTTTACATCGAATGTTAATCCAGATTTGACCGATTATGTGACCCAAGAAGCATTAAAGGGTGTTTATACCATGATTGCTGTTGAAGAAAAAGACATCAGGACAAAGTTCTCCTCAAGAACAACTGACTTATTGAAGAAAGTATTTGCATTACAGGATTGAGGTTTTAATACTGAAAGCAGAAAGCATTTATTATTATTTTGATTTGCTGCTTCGCTGAAATTATTAAAATACTTACAGCACCAATCATAATTAACATAAAATAAGATGATATTGCAATAATTTATTTGCTTTATAAATAAAATAATGTATATTTAAGAGCCTGTTATTCAGACACTCAATGAACAGAATTGACATTATAAAATCCAATCAAGCAAAACTACATAAGCAATACAAACAGCTTATGGAACAGGCGTACAATATGCGCCAAACAGATTCGGCATTAAGTGATATTTCTGAATTTAAAGCCATCAAACTTCTCAACAGACTCAACAGATTGAAATATCTTTCAGGAGAACAAAAAAAGACCCTGGTCTAGTTTTATTAATTATTTAACTTTCTTATTACATCCAATTTACCCAAGCGCTCGTACTTTATAAAAAAGAACGTATGAACGCACAATTTTGCAGAGTTGGTAAAATTAAATTAAACACCGATAAAATATTCAACAAAGAGCCTTTTCAAAACGACACAGCTTATCACATTGAAATAATCTATAAGCAAAATCCATTAGAGAAAATGCCAGTCTTTTGATTAAATATAAATTGACATTTGTCAAGAAGGTTATTTTGGTTATTTCATCGGGAAACTAACTTTCATAATCGAATAACTTACTATTTTTCATACAATTAGTTTGTTTTTGATATTAAATATTACTAATTTGTATAGAGTTTAACCTTAATAATTGCCTCAATAATGGTATCCTTCCTCCAAAAAAAGCTAGACTCCAAGCTGTTTTTTTCTTTCAGATTTACGGCAATTATAACCTTGGGCATGTCTTTAGTCAATATATATTTTTGGCTAACCAACAATTTACAAAACTTCTTTACTGGGTATTTAACAAACCCAAATGCAACCATGAAAATAATAACTAGCCTTAGTTTTATTTTGCTTGCGGGCGTGTACTTTACCAACAATAAGGTTCGTATTAAATTTTTAATATCGGCCGGATTGATTATTCAAGCCTTACAAGTTACTGCCATTTTGTTTAAGTTGAAGTTACCAGAACTATTGGCCACAAGTTCAATACTCAGCATTTGTTTGTTTTCACTAACTTATTATTCCGTTTACTGTATAAAGATAAAACGGAAGAAATACCAGTTTTTAACTTCAAATTCTATTGTTTTCATTCTTTCTTCATTTATCATTTACAACTATTTATTGGATATTGATCAAACAAAAAGAATCATTAGCTCAGATCTATTGAATTCAGAAAGTATCAGTTGGATTACCGCTATGCTGTTTTTTATAAATGCCATTTCATTATATGAAGTCAAATTAACCAAAAGGATAGGCGGTTTGTACAAAAACAAAATTTTACCACTTAAAAAATGCCATCCATTCAATTATTTTCCTTACTTCTTTTTGATACCAATAATCATTTTTTGGTTAGCCTGTATGCTAACGTTTTCAAACTATATGAGTCATACCAGTAGTGTATTTGTAATCTTGTTGTTTTTAAATATCTCTATATTGATAAGTATGTTTTTGTATTCATACAGATTTATGGATTTTTATGCTGAAATCTCTTCAAATACAACAAAAATACACGACAATAACATAAAACTGAATATTCTAAATGACGAGCTAAAAGAGTCCAACAAATACCTTGCAGACTTTGCCTCCATAACATCACATAACCTAAGAGAACCCATAGTAGCGTTAAGCGAACTGTGCAATTTTTATGAGGAATCCGTAAAAAAAAGACATCTTTCCCAAAAAGAAATGCGAGACATGTTTAAAAGCAATATCCAAAGATTGGATGTTGGCTTAAACGCCTTAATCCAATATCATGAGTTTATTCAAGATGTCAATCAAAAATTACCTCAAAAAATATCAATTGTAGAAAGCTTAGAGCAAACTTTTGAAAAACTTGATAATCAAAAACCAGAAGGAACTGTTGTGCAAGCCGAAATAAAAAATAACATCAACCTGCCAAAAAGCCATATTAACAATATATTTTATAACCTATTGAGCAATTCCTTTAAGTATAAAAAAACTTTTGAGAATCTGAACATTAAGATTTTAGCATACAAAACCAAGGATTCTTACAACCTGCTTTATAAAGATAACGGCATTGGAATTGATGTTGAAAATTATAAAGATGAACTATTTAAACAAGGCAGAAGGTTTCATAAAGAAAGTGGTCCTTCAAATGGATATGGCCTCTATTACTTAAAGCTATATGTAACCAAACTTAACGGACAGATAGATTTATTTAGTAAAGTGGACAAAGGAACACTTTTCAGAATAAAATTAAATTACATAAATGGTAATGGGTAAAATAGCTATCATAGACGATAATTTATTTTTTAGAAAGATAACGTTCCATCTTCTTAAAAAAACAGGTGTTACAGAAGACAATATTCTAATGTTTGAAAATGGAAAAGAAGCTTTTGAATATATAATCAAAAATATAAAAAATAAAAACCTATTGCCAGAACTTATTTTACTGGACTTGAATATGCCCATTGTAACTGGTTGGAAATTTTTAAGCCTTTTTAGAATAGTTAATGAAAAACACAATTATAATCCACAAATCTATATTTTGACATCCTCAGTGGATCATAAGGATATCTCTAGGGCAAAATCCATTCACGAAGTCAACGGTTATCTTATAAAACCAATAAAAACGAATGACTTGAATGACTTACTTAAAAAATCAGAATTAAAAATCAACGTTCCAGAATAGCCTGCATTTCCTGTTGTAACTCAAATGCTTTTTGAGCTGCCACTGTTGCAAAATCCACTTTATTAGATGCATAAATAATGCCTCTTGAAGAATTGATTAGCAATCCTACTTGTGCATTCATTCCATATTTACAAACGTCCTGTAAATTGCCGCCTTGTGCTCCAACACCGGGAACCAATAAAAAACTTTCAGGAATAATTTGCCTTATCTCAGCTAAATATTCAGCCTTAGTAGCACCAACAACGTACATTAAGTTTTCTGAATTTTTCCAGGATTTAGAAGTCTCTAAAACAGTTTTGTAAAGTTCTTTACCTTCAACGGTTTTTGTCTGAAAATCAAAAGCCCCTTCATTGGATGTCAAGGCCAGCAAAATGGTATGCTTGTCTTTCATGGCTAAAAATGGCTCTACTGAATCTTTCCCCATATACGGCGCAACAGTCACACTATCAAAACCCAAATCTTCTAAAAAAGCCTTAGCGTACATACTGCTGGTATTACCTATATCGCCACGCTTGGCATCGGCTATTGTGAAAATTTCCGGATGGTTTTCATTTAAGTAATTGATTGTTTTTTCTAGAGCCTTCCAACCCCTTAAACCATAAGCTTCATAAAATGCAGTGTTGGGCTTGTAAGCAACACACAAGTGATGTGTGGCATCTATGATGGCTTTATTGAATTCAAATATAGGATCATCTTTTGTCAATAGATGTTGCGGTATTTTATTTAAATCAACATCCAATCCTATACAAAGAAAGGATTTCTTTTTACGAATTTCGCTTATCAGTTCTTGTGTTGTCATATTACAAAAAAGCCTCAAAAAAGAGGCTTGGTGGTTTTAAATTACATCTTGATTGGCTTTTAACTTCTCTGTATTTTCGGCCAATTGCAATTCATCTATTATCTTTTGAATATCCCCATTCACGATGTTTGATAAATCATAAAGTGTCAACCCTATTCTGTGATCGGTTACACGTCCTTGCGGGTAATTGTATGTTCTAATTTTGGCACTCCTGTCACCAGATGTTACCATGGAACCTCGTTTGGCAGCATCTTCCTCATTTTTCTTGGCCAATTCCATTTCGTACAATCTAGATCGTAACACCCTAAAAGCTTTTTCCTTGTTTTTATGCTGCGACTTTTGATCTTGGCATTGCGCTACCAAACCCGTTGGAATATGCGTTAATCGCACAGCGGAATATGTGGTATTAACAGACTGCCCTCCAGGTCCTGATGAACAGAAAAAGTCAATTCTTACATCTTTGGGGTTGATTTCTACATCAAATTCCTCTGCTTCTGGAAATACCATTACAGTAGCGGCACTTGTGTGTACACGACCTTGTGTTTCGGTTTGTGGCACGCGTTGTACACGGTGCACACCTGCTTCAAACTTCAATGTCCCGTAAACCTCTTCACCTGATACTTCAAACTGGATTTCCTTAAAACCACCATTGGTACCCTCACTGAAATCCACTACATCTACCTTCCAACCCTTGCTTTCGCAGTATTTAGAGTACATCCTAAACAAATCACCTGCAAAAATACTGGCCTCATCACCACCGGTTCCGGCCCTTAACTCAACAACAGCGTTTTTGGAATCCTCTGGATCTTTTGGTATCAACAAAAATTTGATTTCATCTTCCAGTTGTGGTATTCTGGCTTTGGCTTCCTCATATTGCATTTTGGCCATATCCACCATTTCAGGGTCACCTCCTTCTGAAATAATATCTTCGGCTTCAGCCAAATTATCTAAGAGGGTTTTATACTCGTTTCGTTTTTCAACAAGAACTTTTAAATCTTTATATTCTTTGTTTAAAGCTATATATCGTTTTTGGTCGGTCATGATATCCGGTTGAATGATCAAATCACTCACTTCATCAAAACGTTGCTTTATTATTTGTAATTTCTCTAACATTTACCTTTTTAAATTGTGCATCAAAAATACGATAATTTATGAATTCTATACATTAACCTGATTATCTTATAAAGAGTTATTATTATATTCTTTATTTTTAAGTCGATATCATAAAATCATGCAAAAACTAATCACTATATTTCATTTCTACAAATCTTTTTTAATTTGGTCTTTGAGTATTAGCATCGTTTTTTTTATTCTTTTTGAACATACCATTTTTCTTGTTGTTTTAGGTAAGGTGATTTTAATTTCCTCATTGGCCTATCTTATTATGTATTCACCTAGTAAGGAAAAATTAATATTTTATAAAAATTTGAGCATTTCAAATTTTAAATTGTTTTTCACATTCTTTATTATTGACTTTTTAATTACAGTGCCTCTGCTTTTAATAATTAAAAAACTAACATGATTGTTGAAATAGACAATGTAGAACTTTACTTTAAAGAAAAACGTATTCTAAACGGCATTTATTTAAAAGCTGAAAGTGGTAAAGTAACAGGCATTTTAGGTAGTAATGGCTGTGGAAAAAGCTGTTTGTTAAAAATAATTTTTGGTGAATTAAAACCAAAATATAAATTAATAAGAGTTGACAAAAAACCTATTTTAAAACCTTTATACCAAACAAAATTAGTATCATATCTACCCCAACATAACTTTATACCGAATGCACTAAAAATTAAAACAGCTTTCAAACTTTTTAATGTTGACTGGATTGATTTTATTGAAATATTCCCTTCATTCAAAACATTTGAAAACTTAAAATCAAAGAAGCTCTCAGGAGGCGAACGCCGAGTAATTGAACTTTATTTAATATTAAAAAGTTCATGTGAAATTGTTTTGTTAGATGAACCCTTTTCACATATTGCTCCTCTTTATATCAACCAAATAAAAACTTTGATTGAGACTGAAAAACATAAAAAAGCTATTGTAATAACCGACCACTTATACAGGCACATTATTTCTGTTTCTGACACCATTTACCTTTTAAAAAACGGTTGTTCTAAACTTATAAACAACCTCAAAGAGTTGGAGGATTACAAATATTTAAGCATAAACTCTTTGGATGAGTAAAAAATAGCCTTAATTTTTAACTACTTAAAAATTTATTAATCTATCCACATTTTGAAGACCCACAATCCTTACAAGTCAAGCAACCTTCTTGGTAAATTAAATTTTCAGATTTACAATTATCACAAACATGTCCTTTGGCTTGTGTACCATCCTCAACATAACGCTTTAAGGCTCTTACCACACCGTTTTTCCATGTATTGATGGATTCACTATCCAATTGCAAACTATTAATTAAATCTACAATTTTATCAATGGGCATTCCATAACGAAGGGTGCTGGAAATTAACTTGGCATAATTCCAAAACTCCGGATTAAATTTATGAGAGAGCCCCTCAATGGTTGTTTTGTAACCTCTTTTATTTTGATATTGAAAATCATAACGCGAACTGCCATCGTCATTCCTGCTTTTAATAATAAGCCCATTAACAACCCACCGTGGTATTAAAATACCATCTTCATCATCAGCCAAACCCGTAAAAATCTCATAGGGCTTGTCATCTATCAAACCAATAAAGGCAATCCATTTTTCCTTACTGTTCTGAAAGCGCACCACGTCAGCCTCTAAAACCTCTGGCCTTTTTGTTGGGAAAGCTGTCAATATATCTTGGGGCTTTTCTTCATTTTTTTCTTCATTTGATATCAAAACCCCAGAACGTGAGCCATCACGATAAACCGTGACACCCTTACATCCTACTTCCCATGCTTTTAAATACAAGTTTCCTACCAAGTCTTCGGTAGCATCATTAGGCAAGTTAATGGTAACACTTATGGAATGGTCTACCCATTTTTGAATAGCCCCTTGCATGCTCACTTTGCTTAACCAATCAACATCGTTGGATGTGGCTTTATAATAAGGTGATTTCTTTATTAAACCATCTAATTCTTCTTGTGTAAACTTTTTAGAAACATCAATACCATTCACTTCCATCCATTGTTTAAACCTATGATGGAAAACTACATATTCTTCCCACGAATCCCCTACTTCATCAACAAAATCAACGCGAACATTTTTATCATTTGGGTTTACCTTACGTCTGCGTTTGTAAACTGGCATGAATACCGGTTCAATTCCTGAAGACGTTTGTGTCATTAAACTTGTTGTACCTGTTGGTGCTATGGTCAACAAAGCTATGTTGCGACGGCCATATTCCAGCATATTATAATATAACTTTTCGTCTTCGTTTTTTATACGCTGAATAAATGGATTATTTTCTTCACGCTTAGCATCAAAAATTGCAAAAGCACCACGTTCTTTAGCCGTATTTACAGATGCGCGGTAGGCTTCAATACACAATGTTTTATGAACTTCCAATGAGAAAGCATTCCCCGTTTCACTACCGTATTTGATACCTAAAGCTGCTAGCATATCGCCTTCAGCCGTAATGCCTATACCTGTTCTACGACCTTCCTCAGCTTTCTTTTTAATATTCAACCATAAATTCCTTTCGGTAGCTTTTACATCATCTAGTTCTGGATCTGAATCAATCTTTTCTAGGATACCATCTATTTTCTCAAGCTCTAAATCAATAATGTCATCCATGATGCGTTGTGCAGCTCCTACATGCTTTTTAAACAGCTCAAAATTAAAGACTGCATCTTTTGTGAACGGCTTTTCTACATATGAAAATAGATTAATGGCTAACAAACGACACGAATCGTAAGGACATAAGGGAATTTCGCCACATGGGTTTGTTGAAACTGTTTTATAACCTAAATCCGCGTAACAATCTGGAACCGATTCATTGATAATGGTATCCCAAAACAAAATGCCCGGCTCTGCAGATTTCCATGCATTGTGAATTATTTTTTTCCAAACATCTGTTGCATGAACCGTTTTAGAATACTTAGGGTTTTTGCTAAATATTGGATATGTTTGCGTATAATCTGAATCAGATTTCACCGCTTTCATAAAAGCATCATCTATTCTTACGGATACATTGGCGCCCGTTACTTTTCCCTGCTCCAGTTTTGCATCAATAAAATCTTCAGAATCCGGATGGTTAATGGATACTGACAGCATTAAAGCACCGCGACGACCGTCTTGTGCCACTTCGCGTGTAGAATTGGAATAACGCTCCATGAAAGGGACAATACCGGTAGATGTTAATGCTGAGTTCTTCACGGGAGATCCTTTTGGACGAATATGTGATAAATCGTGACCAACACCACCTCTACGCTTCATTAATTGCACTTGTTCTTGGTCAATCTTCATAATACCGCCATAAGAATCCGACTCGCCTGAATTGCCAATAACAAAACAATTGGAAAGCGAAGCTGTTTGGTAAGGGTTTCCAATACCTGCCATTGGACTACCTTGAGGAACGATGTATTTAAAATCTTTGATTAGGTTAAAAACTGCCTCTTCTGAAAGTGAATTGGGATACTTTGCCTCTATTCTGGCAATTTCCTTAGCAATGCGTTGATGCATCTCATTTGGTGTTGCTTCATATAAATTACCATGGGAATCTTTTAAAGCGTATTTATTGATCCAAACACGAGCAGCTAAATCGTCTCCTTTAAAATAAATTACTGAAGCTTTAAATGCTTCGTCTTGTGTATAGGTTCTTGATTGTTTGAGGGATTGGGTTTCTACAGGCATTGATTTTGGTTTAAGTTTTTTAGTTAATCATTTTAACAAATAACGTAAAAAAGTTAAACTTAAAACCTGACAAAAATCATAAAGTTTACAGAAAAAAATTATAAATAATTGATAATTAATTATTTAAATATTTATCAACATAAAAAAGTTAACAAATTTTTTATTTTTTTGATTTTAAAAATCCATCGCAAAACCAATGCCCAAAAATTGTTTCCATTGGGTTTTAGGTCCTGCCTCAACAAATTCACCTTCAATTTCGGATGGCTTAGTAGTTTTAACATCATCATCATAACGAATATGGGAACCCAATGTTGCCTTAACAAAACTGTTGACTTTAAAATCAAAATTGATTTGCCAATCCACATCAATATTGCCAAAACTATTGATATAATCTGAATACAAACTCACTAAGTGCTTTAAGGTTATATTGTCAACCACTTCCATTTCGTAACTATTGGTCACCAGCACGCCAACTTCTTTTTGAATGCGCTTTCCCGCAATGATAACGTTTCCTGCATCATCCAAAACTGCTGGATCAACCCCAAAAGCACCTGCATTGGCAAGGTCTTTGTCCAATACAAAGGTTGTTTTTAAAGTCAGGGGCGAAAAATAAAAAGACATGTCTTCTCTATTTTTAGCATATTCCATACCACCACCAAAAAACAGATAACCAGGCGCCATTAATTTTGAAATTGGTTCATCTGTGTTCGGGTACTTGTACCCATTTGTGAATTGTGTTTTAAAATTAAGTCTAGCTGAATAATACCAGTTGGACAAACTATCCGGTTTATACCCTAGATTTGAATTGATTTCAATTAAATCTTCGGTCTTTCTTAACTCCCTGGCTTGTTGCTTATTAATTCCGTATCTGGTAGTCAATCTGTTTTTCCAAGAAAAATACTTGTCCCGGTAATCTAAATTTGACTCTGAACTGAATAAGGCGGAAACTGAATTGCTACCTCCAGAGTTCCAGTTAACAAATGTAACTTCACTTAAATCAACCCCAACTTTATTGTTTTTTTTCCATTCAGGCCTGATTTCCTTTTCTTTATTGCCTCTCATAAACAGAGAGGTTGGTTGCGCGTGCAACAATTGAAGCACTAAACATAACGGAATAATCAAAAGCTTTTTATTCATAGGCTGGTTATTCTAATTTAAAAAGAAAAAAATTTATCAATAATCATTCCATTTACAAACGAGTTAGTTATAAATTCAATAGACAAACTCTCCAAACTCACTTTTTATAGTAAGTTTAGACTGATTTGAAGATTCAACACGTCCTATAATTTGAGCATCAACATTAAAGGATTTTGAAATTTTAATAATATCATCAGCAATACCTGGGGACACATATAATTCCATTCTATGTCCACAATTAAATACTTGATACATTTCTTTCCAATCTGTTTTTGATTGTTCCTGAATCAATTTGAACAACGGTGGTACCGCAAACATATTGTCCTTTATAATATGTAGATTTTTTACAAAATGAAGGATTTTGGTTTGTGCGCCACCTGAACAATGCACCATGCCGTGAATGCTGTCTTTTTTGCACTTAGATAAAATCGATTTGATAATTGGAGCATACGTTCTGGTAGGCGATAGCACCAACCGTCCTGCATCAATTGGAGAACCTTCCACGCTATCAGTTAATTTCACTTGTCCTGAATACACCAAATCTTTTGGAACAGACGCATCAAAACTCTCAGGATATTTTTCTGCTAAATACTTGTGGAACACATCATGTCTGGCTGATGTTAATCCATTACTCCCCATGCCGCCATTATACTCTTTTTCATAAGTAGCTTGACCAGACGATGACAGCCCAACAATCACATCACCAGCTTGTATATTGGCATTGTCAATCACGTCACTACGTTTCATTCTTGCAGTAACTGTGGAATCAACAATAATGGTGCGCACCAAATCGCCAACATCTGCGGTTTCTCCTCCTGTTGAATGAATGGTCACCCCAAAGTTTTTCAATTCAGATATCAATTCTTCCGTTCCATTGATTATTGACGAAATAACATCACCTGGAATTACATTCTTATTTCTACCAATGGTTGATGACAGCATGATGTTATCAGTAGCTCCCACGCACAACAAATCATCTATATTCATGATTAAAGCATCTTGCGCAATACCTTTCCAAACTGATAAATCACCTGTTTCTTTCCAATACATATAGGCTAAGGACGATTTTGTTCCGGCACCATCGGCATGCATAATTAAACAATAGGCGTCATCATTGGTTAGATAATCTGGTACTATTTTACAAAAAGCTTGCGGAAATAATCCTTTATCAATGTTCTTTATGGCGTTATGAACATCTTCTTTTGATGCAGAAACTCCCCGAAGTGCATAACGTTTACTTATTTCTTGGCTCATGAAATAGAAATTGTGTTTTCAATTTGCAAAAGTAAGGATTGTTTACTTTTTACTTTAATTTTTTTTTCCGAATTTAAACGATTGATTACAAACAAAAAAAGGCCTTGATGTAAGGCCTTTAATATTCTTGTTAAATAATTATCGTGTAAACAATAGCTCACGGTACTTTGTCAATGGCCAAATTTCATCATCAACAAGCAACTCCAACTTATCACAGTGGTACCGAATCTCGTCAAATAATGGTTTTACCTTAAAACAATAAGCATGAGCTTTCTTTTCAATATCCTCTATTGAATTTGCTTTTTTGCGCTCATTGGTCATTTTTGTGACATTGGCATTGATCCCTGCAATATGAGCGGAAATTTCTTCAATTAAATTCAACTGTTCCAGTGACACGCGTTGGTATTTCTCTTCAAAGATGTCTTTTAATCCTTTTACGTTTTTAATCAAAATATTTTGATATTTGATGGCAGTAGGAACAACATGGTTTCTTGCTATATCACCCAACACGCGTCCTTCAATTTGGATGTGCATGATGTATTCTTCAATTTCAATTTCATAACGAGCCTCTGTTTCTATTTTGCTCATCACGTTCATTTCCTCAAATAAAGCTATCGCTTTTTTGGAAACTTTGGCTTTCAATGCTTCTGGAGTTGTTTTATTATTACTCAATCCACGTTTTTTGGCTTCAATAGCCCAAGCCTCTCCATAACCATTACCCTCAAACAAAATATTTCTGGAAGCCTTGATATATTCTCTTAAAACATTAAAAACAGCTTCATCTTTCTTTAAGCCTTTGTTTTCAATTAAAGCATCTACCTCAACCTTAAAGTCCTTTAATTGTTTGGCAACTATAGTGTTTAAAACGGTCATGGGATTTCCACAATTGGCCATAGAGCCTACAGCCCTGAACTCAAATTTATTACCAGTGAAAGCAAATGGCGATGTTCTGTTCCTATCCGTATTATCCAATAAAACATCGGGTATTTTACCAACTACATTTAATTTTAAATCCGTTTTTTCTTCTGGCGATAACTTACCATCTGTAACACCTTCCAGCTCTTCTAACACTTTTGTTAACTGATCACCTATAAATACCGAAATGATAGCAGGAGGCGCCTCATTGGCCCCTAACCTATGATCATTACTGGCAGAAGCTATGGCGGCTCTTAAAAGTTCTTCGTTATCATGAACCGCTTTGATAGTATTGATAAAGAACGTTAAAAACTGTAAATTACTCATAGGCGTTTTTCCAGGTCCTAATAAATTAACACCCGTATCGGTTGATAACGACCAGTTATTATGTTTACCAGAACCATTGACCCCTGCAAATGGTTTTTCATGTAACAGCACCTTAAAGTTATGGCGAGATGCCACCCGCCCCATGATATCCATCAATAAAGAGTTATGGTCAACGGCTAAATTTGCTTCTTCAAATATGGGAGCCAACTCAAATTGATTGGGCGCCACCTCATTATGACGTGTTTTAACCGGTATGCCAACCAACATACACTCGGTTTCCAGCTCGCGCATAAAACTTAATGCCCTACTAGGAATGGATCCAAAATAATGATCGTCCAATTGTTGGCCTTTTGCTGAAGAATGCCCTAATAGGGTTCTTCCTGTTAAAGTTATATCTGGTCGTGACGTAGCCAATGATTTATCAATCAAAAAATATTCCTGTTCCCAACCCAAAGACGATGAAACTTTCTTTACATTTTTATCAAAATATTTACAAACTGCCGTTGCGGCATTGTCAACAGCATGTAGCGCTCGCAATAAGGGTGTTTTATAATCAAGTGCCTCACCTGTATAGGCTACAAAAATAGTTGGAATACATAAGGTTGTACCATAAATAAATGCCGGTGATGTTGGATCCCACGCTGTGTAGCCACGTGCCTCAAAAGTATTCCTGATTCCGCCGCTTGGAAAACTGGAAGCATCCGGCTCTTGCTGAACCAGCTGGTCGCCTCCAAACTTTTCAACAGACCTACCACCACCTATGGTTTCAAAAAAGGCATCATGTTTCTCTGCTGTTATGCCCGTTAAAGGCTGAAACCAATGGGTGTAATGGGTAACGCCTTTAGAAAGCGCCCAATCCTTCATTGACGAGGCAACTTGATCCGCTATATTCCGGTCTATTTTAGTACCGTGTTCTATAGCACTCATAACACCGTTGTAGGCATCTTTGGACAAATGTTGCCGCATGGCACTTTCATTAAATACATTTTTTCCAAATAAATCGGAGCGCTTCTCTTTCCCTTCTATAGGAATAGCAGTATGGGACATGGACTCTTTTAAAGCGTGAAATCTTAATGTTGACATTTTGGTATTATTTAAAGTTTATTTATGACACAAAAATAAACATCATTCTTCTTTTGTGGTATACTAATGAAAAATTCTTGTTAACAATTTTACAATTATTGCATAAAAAAATATACTTTTTTTAATAGATGCCACAAAAAAATAGGGTATAAATAAAAATATCAATAAGATTTATGAAAATACCCCTGTAAATTTAAAGTATATTGATAAAAAATTATATTTGTGGAAATTTAATATTAATATCTATTTAAAATATTCATTATGGCAAAAATTAAATTAGAATACATTTGGTTGGATGGCTATTACCCAACTCAAAACATGAGGAGCAAAACCAAAGTAGAAGAACATGAAAACTTTAAAGGAACGCTTGAGGAAATAGGAAACTGGTCTTTTGACGGGTCTTCTACCAAACAAGCAGAAGGAGGTTCATCTGACTGTATACTAAAGCCTGTAGCCATTTACCCAGATCCAGAACGTATTAATGGTTACTTGGTTATGACTGAAGTTATGAGCCCTGATGGAACGCCTCATCCGTCAAATGCGAGAGCAACCATTAGTGATGATGATGATGATGATTTCTGGTTTGGTTTTGAGCAAGAATACTTTATTATGGATGTTGCAACAGAATTGCCTTTAGGATTTCCAAGAGGTGGATACCCTAAACCACAGGGTATGTACTATTGCTCTGTTGGAGGTTTAAATACTCACGGTAGAGATCTTGTTGAGGAACATGCCGATTTGTGTATTGCTGCTGGATTAAACTTTGAAGGTATCAACCAAGAAGTTGCCTGTGGTCAATGGGAATTCCAATTATTTGCCAAAGGTGCCAAAAAAGCCGGTGATGAAATTTGGGTTGCACGCTATTTACTGGACCGATTAACTGAAAAATATGGTTACTATATTGAATACCACCCAAAACCACTTGGTGATACCGACTGGAATGGTTCTGGTATGCACGCCAACTTCTCAAACAGTATTTTAAGAACTTGCGGAGATAAAAAAGTATACGAAGCTATTTGTGAAGCGTTCCGCCCTGTTGTTAAAGAACACATTGAAGTGTATGGTGAGCACAACGAGCAACGTTTAACAGGTAAACACGAAACTGCTTCCATTCACGATTTTAGCTATGGTGTATCAGATAGAGGTGCCTCAATACGTATTCCTATTGCAACCGTTGAAAGAGGTTACAAAGGATGGTTAGAAGACAGAAGACCTGCTTCAAATGGTGACCCTTATAAAATTGCTTCTAGAATTATTAAAACTGTTAAATCCGCTAAGATTTAATAATCTACCAAATTGTTCATAATAAAAAAGAGCCGCTAAATTTAGCGGCTCTTTTTTTACTGACACATTTATTATTTTGAAGTGAAAATCAAAAACATAAAAACTCCATAAGCCAGCACCAAAACAAATCCTTTTGCCCTTGTAATTTCAAACTTTTTCTTGATAAATACCATTGGCAATAAAACAAACGCAAATGCCAACATCCAAAAAATATCATTTGAAAGTATTTGAGTCTCTGTAACCGGAATTGGTTTAATAATGGCCGTTAACCCCAAAACCGATCCTATATTAAAAATATTAGACCCAATTAAATTACCCAGTGAAATGGCTTTTTCTTGTTTTATAGCCGCCATGATAGATGCTGCCAATTCAGGCACGCTGGTTCCAATAGCGATTACTGAAACGCCAATCACAGCCTCACTTACCCCAATAGAAACAGCAAACTTTTTAGCACCATCAACTAGCCATTCACTTCCAAAATACAAAGCAGTTGCTCCTATGAGCAACCAAACAACTATTCTGAAATTTGACACAATGGCCAGGGTTTCATCCACCTCATCTTCAGCCGCGTAATTTTTTGATTTTTTGATCAATATTATTAAAAATATGATGATGCCAAAAAACAGTATGAACCCTTCCAAAGTACTGAGAATTTTATCGTTCCAAAGAAAATAATACAAGGCTATGGAAAACAGCATCATGACCGGCCAGTTCATTTTATAAAAAGCCTTATCAACAACAATGGACCCCACCAATGCTATAATGCCCAACACCAGCCCAATGTTGGCTATATTGGATCCTATCACGTTGTTCAAGGCAATGGCCGGCGAGCCTGTTAATGCGGCCTGAACACTTACCAACAACTCAGGAGCAGAGGTGGCAAATGACACCACGGTCATACCAATCACCATTTTGGAAATATTGAATTTAAATGATAGCGCGACTGACGACCTTACCAAATATTCGCCTCCTATAACCAACAAAAAAAAGCCTAGAATCAACCAGATAATACCCATAAAAATATTTTTTACGAAGATAGCATTTCAAAGATTTTAAAATTAAAAAATTCACATTTATTAACAACTCATGCATTTTTCATTTTAAAGTTTAGTTAAACTTTTTTAGTCGATTATTTTATGTAATAACTTTAAGTGAATATTTAAAAAAGACATGATTATGAAATCTAAAAATGTTTTAAAAATCGCACTAGCTTTAGTTGTTGTTGTGGCTTTAGGAACTGTTTCTTTTAAAAGTTTTGCCCACAAAAACAAAGTACACACAATTACCTCAAGTAAGAAAATTGACAAAGATTCCAATGTAATTGTTACCATTGACAAGACAACCACAGCAAAGGATTTTGATGATATAACGGATATGCTAAAGGAAAATGGCATTACGGTTACTTTTAGCAATATTGAACGGAATGATTTGGGCGAACTCACAGGTATAAATATTGAATTGGAAGACGGCACCAATAATAAAGCAGAAAGTACCATTTCAAGTAATATGCCCATTGCACAAATAACCTTTGGCCGAAAAGACGGTTTACTGTTCATTTCACAAAGCAATACTGAAAAAGGGGCCTTTGCATTTTTCAATCAACCCAATATGATGCCTTTTGGATTTGAAAACGATTCATTAATGGGACAAAATTTTCAGTCTTTTGGAAATTTGAATTTTGATGACTTTTTTAATGATGATGACAATTCGTTTTTCTTTAAAGGCCAAAACATGACCATTGATCAATTGCGTGAGCAAATGAAAAAACAGTTGCAATCAAGCGGCATGAACCCTAACGGTCTGTCTTGGTTTTTTGACTCAGAAAGTGATTCGCCAAGCAAATTCAACTTTAAAGATGATCCCAATTTAAACAAGCTCATTATTATTGATGGCAAAGAATCTGATTTTAAAACCCTTAAAGATTTAGAAAAAAATGGCAAACTGGCCGCTGTAGATATGCTTAAGCCAAAAACAGCCATTAGTATTTATGGACAAAAAGCCAAAGATGGCGCTGTTATAGTGACAACAAAATAAGAGTACTTATGTATAATATATTTTATTTAGGGAGTCTACTAGGCTCCCTTTTTTATAAGGTCTTACAGCCATAAATCACACCTCCCCTTCACTAATAAAACTTAAAAATTAGTTAAATAACTATATTAATAGTTGTATAACTATAAAAATAGTTATATGTTTGTTTTGCGTTAGGGGTTGCAACGGCATCCTTTTTTGATTCACTCAAAAAAGATACAGTGGAAAACCCGACCTGAAAGGTAACGTCCAAAAAATACAACCATGGAAAAACTCACCAACAAGGAAGAAGAAATCATGCATATTTTATGGAAGCTTGAAAAAGCTTTTGTAAAAGATGTCTTGAATGAGATAACCGATGACAAACCGCACTACAACACGCTGTCAACCATCATTAGGAATTTGGAGGACAAAGGGTATGTTGGCCATAATGCTTATGGAAAAACACACCAGTACTACCCTATTGTAAAGAAAGCTGATTACCGGAAACGGTTTATGAGCCAAGCCATAGACCATTATTTTAATAATTCCTATAAAAACATGGTGTCATTTTTTGCTCAAGAGGAAAAGCTGAGCGTTGAGGACCTCAAGGAAATTATTGCACTTATAGAAAAAGACAAATAATTATGGAATATTTACTGAAAGCCAGTGCCATTATTGCATTATTTTATGTGTGCTATAAAGTGTTTCTACAAGATGAGACTTTTTTTGAGTCTAATAGATGGTTTTTGTTGTTTGGTCTTTTGATGGCCATTTGCATGCCGTTTGTAGTAATTCCCATTTATGTGGAACAGGCACCATTATTACTTGATAATTATACGTTTACAAATGCTTCTGAACCTATACAGCAAACCAAGAAAACCTTTGATATCCTTGCAATATTGACTCTTGTATATGGCCTTGGTGTACTGGCCTTTGCCATTAGGTTTATCGTTCAGCTTACATCTTTAGGGTTGTTATTATTTAAAAGCAAAAAGGTTGTTGCTGGTAAATTTACGCTCATAAAAACAAATAAAAATATCCCACCTTTTTCATTTTTCAGTTACATTGTTTACAACCCCAATCAATTTAGCGAAAGCGAATTGGAGCAAATACTAACTCATGAAAAAGTGCATGTTACCCAACGGCATTCTGCAGACATCTTACTATCACAATTGTCCTGTATAGTGTTTTGGTTCAATCCGTTTGTTTGGCTTTACAACAAAGCCTTAAAGCAAAATTTAGAGTTTATTGCCGATAAAACTGCTGTAAAGCTTTCGTCCTGTAAAAAAAGCTATCAATACACCTTATTAAAAACAAGTATGCCAACTCATCAATTGGCTTTAACCAATAATTTTTATAATTCATTAATCAAAAAACGAATCGTTATGTTGCACAAATCAAAATCAAAAAAAATCAATCTGTTTAAGTACAGTTTAATCCTTCCGTTACTAGCATTATTCTTAATGAGCTTTAACACTGAAGAAGTCATTATTGAAAAGGCCTTAAAAGAACCTACCGAACAACCTGTTTTGAATCCATCAAGTAATGTTGTTATTCCCGCTCTAACAAAAACGCAAGTAGAAAAACCAGCACTGCAAAACGCAACAGTCAAAAAAACAAATTCAACCAGTGCCAATATAGAGGTTATTATTACCAAAGACTTTACAGACAACGATTTTGAAAAATTGAAAACCAAATTCAAAAACGAAGGCTACACACTAAAAGTAAAAGGTGTTAAGCGCAACAAACAAGGTGAGATTACATCCATAAAAATTGAGGTAAGCTCGCAATCATCCAATGCCAATTATAATATTGATACCAACGAAGCCATTAACCCAATAAAAATTAGCATTGATGATGATGGCAAAAACATTTCCATAGGAAATGGCCACTCAACAAAAGAGAAACACATGGTCTTTATCTCCAAAGATGGAAACAAGCATGTCATTAATGGTTCTGATGATGACTCTAATGTATTTGTAATTTCCGATACTGACGGTGATGTAGAATTTGACAATGATGTGGATGTTAAGACTTTTGTTGTAAAAAAGGGAGATTCCATTAAGGTTAGGAAAATTCATAAAAAAATGAATTCAGATGACGATGTGTTTTTTATAACAAAAGACGATAACGCTAAAGTGCACAAAGTCATTAAAATTAAAACAGATGACGACCATTCTGGCATATCATGGACAACTGATGATGACGAAAAAGTGATCATTAATGGAGACAGCGATGCTAAGGTAAAAATACTATCAACTGAAGGAAAAGAACCTTTATACATATTGGATGGAAAGGAAATCACTTCACAAGAAATGAAAGACATCGACCCAAAAAACATTGAAAAAGTTGAAGTACTAAAAGGTGATGGCGCCACCGAAAAATATGGAGACAAGGGAAAAAATGGCGTCGTTATGATTACCACAAAAAAGTAAAACCAATCTAACTAATTACTAACTTTCAAAAAAGCTGGGCTTAAACGTTCAGCTTTTTTTTATTCAACAATAATTTTTTTAAGGCTTGACAAACCTCTGGAAGTCAGTTTTAAAAGATACAAGCCTGATGAGAGATTATCATCAACAAAGGTGTCATGATTTGTTTTAAAGCCTTCAATTTTCCTTCCGTCTATAGAGTATAACTCAACACGGGTTTCTGCTTTGATCCCTTTTATATAAAACCCGTTTTTGGCAGGATTTGGAAACACCTGAACATGAACTAAATCATGATCATTAACACTTAAAGACTGGCTCCACAGTTCCCCTGCATGAGTTCCCCATAAATACTCTACCAAATCAGGTTCGTCTATAAATGGGTTTCTATTGTGTTGCCAAGTGTAAACAATGTTATTTCTGTTCATTTCATAATCATCCGGTGGATCATTTCTGTGCCACTCCAACAAGGTTGCCAAATCGCCTATAAATCCCGGCGTGGTATCAACTGGATATCCGTTCACAACATCAATTCCATTGTATCGTGTAACCATATAAAAAATGCTTCTGGCCACATCTCCTTTAAAGCTTCCTGAATTTCCTAATGGTCCATCATATTCACTCGCGCCATAGTTTTGATTGTTACGGCTACTGTTTTCTGGCCCATCTGCGGCTCTTAACGCATGGGCATCAGAATTTCCATGTCGTAATGAATCGGCGGTTGTTGTCCAATAAATATCTTTTCCATCAGGAATATCATCATCTTTTATGCTGTAAAATCCGCCACGCGATCTGCAATACACGTGTTCTCTATTCCACTTTCCAGTACTGCTACTTGACGAACCTTGATAATCTAGTTTAGCTCTACCCTGCTCCGTATAAAGCAACCAAACTTGATTACTGTTGGCTGGGTTTTGATCGGCTTCTTTTAATATATCTATAATATCTGCATAGGTTTGTGCTCTTACAACAGCTGGGTTGGCAATAATATCTTGAATAGCCTGTTTTAAAGCCGCACCAGAAAATCCATCCAAACTATCATAATAACCAGCTGGTTGTGTGCTTGATACCACACCATATGTTGGATTTAATGGTGTTCCCCATGCCGCAACCACATAATCATTATCAACAACCCTGATTTCCAGTTTATCATTCAGTTTCAAGTATTCCGTTGGCAATGACAACACACTAATTTTCAACACCTCATCACCTTCATCATCAGAGTCATCTGTTAATGAGATGGTTGTAGTTACTGAATTCTGTCCAGTTGGAATAGTCAAGGACGTTGTTCCTGTATAATCTGAAGTGTTAAAAGAGCCGTTATTTAAACTTATACTAAATGATAAATCAGAAGTGACATTCTGTTCTGTTGTAAATGTAATGTCAAACGAATCCCCTTCATTGTATTGGGTTTGGGCTATGGTAGTTAACAATCCATTTAATACGATTCCGCTACCATCGTTTAATTGTCTGGGCGTAGGTGTCCCAACAGTATAAGAACCGTCATTATTTCTTTGAATGGAATTGGCATTTCCTCCCGCACCTTCATTTATCATTTGAATACTGGGGTTAAAGGCCGAAAAAATTGGCACCAACCCTGTTCCATCGGAATCATTTGTTTCATAAATCAATACATCAATAAGGGCTCCATCAACATAGGCCGTGGTTAAATCGGGGAAATCATAATCGTTTGCTTGGTAAACAGCTACTGCATCTGCTCCATTTTGAATTGTGTTGGATGGTATTATATATTGAGGTATAGGTGATACCGTATTGCTTCCTATTAGCAATAAACCATTCACATCGGTTGAATAGCCATCTAAATCCAAAGCCATATAACTTCTATTTTCACCGGTATCGGGATTGGTCGATCCATTAAAAAAAACGACTACATAACCATCCAAAGGAAAATTGGGTGCATCAGATTTTAACTCTAAAAACTCTGCATCATCTGTTCCAGGTGTATCGCAATCCAATTCATTGATAACAATTTGCCCAAAGGACAGTTGTACCATCAATGATATAAACAAAACCAATATGGATTTTTTCATCAGCTTATTTTTTACAAATGTAAGCATCTAAAATGCATTTTCTGTAAATTTCAAAATGATCGTATTGGGAATTTAATTTTTCAACCTCGAAAATGAAATCAAAGAAAATGAGTTGTTTTTAAAAAAAATGCCTCTACAATTTTTAAAATAAACTCAAAAAGCCTCTATAAATATTACATTCTATAACAATATATTAGAATTTATGTAACATTTTATCACTTTTTTGTAGACTAAATATTAAATATTTATATACATATCATTTTTTTACTTACACATATGCATTCAATTTCATAGATTTTATTGTAAATCCTTGGATGATATATTGGTTATTATTTACCTTCATAAAACATTCATTTAATTAAACTATTTATTAACCGATAAAACCTAAAATTATGATCACACTTGCTGCTATGTTAATTGATATTATCTTTTCAATTAATTAAATTAAAAAATGTAAAACTTAGTCTAGAATAAGTTTTACTATTTTTACAATATGCAACAGCAAGTATTTAAATTTTTAGCAAAGGTCAATAAAATGATTTTGCCCAGTTACTCTAAAAAACAACTGGACTTATCAAAAGCAACCAAACTACAATTACTGATTATTGGGTGGCGTTATTACGTGACAATTAGGGCTTTGGGGTAAACCTTTATAAGACTTTATTATTTAAAAAACAGAAATAAAAAAAGGGAACAATCCAACTAAGAACCATTCCCTTGTTTTTGTTATCAACCAACCAATAAATAACATTACAAATATCTGTATAGTTTATTTTAAAAAACATGACTTTTGTTAGGTTTTAAAAAAACATTTAAAAATTAATCTTTTTCTTTTTGCTTGGTTTTTTTAAACCCTATCATGGTGCGGTTTTTAAGATCTCTTTTTTTCAATTCTTCCTCTAATTTTTTATATCTACTGATGTCTTTAATGGTCACCACAGCAGCTACCACATGATTTTTACTGTCCAGTATAGGCCTACCGCTTAATAACACTCTTCGGCTTTCATTTGTTTCCAAATCTTTTAACAGGATATCTATATCATCTGTAACTTCACCAACCAAAGCGCGCTCTGCCGGAAGATTTTGAACAGGATACGTGGTTTCTCCATCGGGATATAGGACTTCAAAATGATCGGAGAAATTAATGGGTATTTTGGAATCATCTTCAATTCTAAAAAGTTCATTGGCTATATGGTTAGCCAGGATGACTTGCCTATTGGCATTGGACACAATAACACCATCACTAATATTTTCAAGAATCATATTGAGTTTTTGTTGGCTTTCAAATAACTCATTTAAAGTTTTTTCTTTTTCTTCTTCAAGTTGACGTTCTTCAGTGATGTCTCTCACAATAGCATATAATGTTCCAGTGTTTACATCGGCGGTAGCATTCCATGACAGCCATTTGATAGAGCCATCTTTACATATCCATCGGTTATTAAAATTAATCAGGTTGTTCCCTTCTTCAAGCTTTTCAATTTCCTTTTTTGTTGTTGGTACGTCTTCAGGCAAAATAAACGTTGCAAATGGTTTTTCTAAAAGTTCAGGAACAGTATATCCTAAAATCTTGCTTAAAGATGGGTTGATCTTCAAAAACCTATCTTGTGAGGCTATGACCAAGCTATCTATTGACAGATTAAAAAACGTATCGGCTGCTTTTAATGATTGCTCTACTCTTTTTCTCTCGGTAATGTCAGTTGAAATGTTACCAATGGCATAAGCTCTGTTTGAGGCATCAAATAATGGGAATTTAACAGATAAATACGTATGAAGGCCATCCAGTTGCTCCAACGTTTCTTCAATATGTATTTCCTTACCTGCTTTTATGGCTTCTAAATCTGAACTTCTGTAGGTATCTGCAATTTCCTTTGGCAAGAAATCATGATTGGTTTTTCCAATCAGGTCTTTCGCTTTTGACTCAAATAACAGTTGGTATTGTTTATTTACCAAAATATATTCGCCATTTAATTTTTTAACCGAAATAGGATTGGTTGTATTATCAATTATGGACTGTAATACATTCTTGTTTTTTAATAATTCCTGTTCATAAATTTTATTTGATTTCTGTTGGGCCTTCAGTATAAAAAACACCACCGTCAGCATCCCTAATGAAAGCACAATCAATACCAATGAAACCCAATCCAATGCAGTTTTGTTGGTATGTGATATCTGGCTCCAATATATGAGCCCAAGAGCCAAAATTGCCGAGAGATTAACAATAAAACCCAGGGCAATTTTTGTTTCAAATGAGATTTTCATTGTTACTATGTTTCAACACAAATCTATTGTAGTAAGCTTTTTTGTTTCTTTTGGTTAATTATCCCTTTGATTAATGAAAAGATTTCTTTTTTAATAGTTCTGTGCTTTTTTTGAAAATTGCTAACATCAATGATAAGACTTAAATGATCCCTTTTATATGCTTCTTCTTCTTTTATTTGATCGATGCCATCCACTAAAATTTCCAAGGCCCTTTCGTGCATTTTAACGGTTTTAAGTATATCATTAGTTTCTTTTTCAAATGCTTTTAGCCCATCAATGATTTCCTTACTTTTTTTGAAATGCTTTGAATCGATGAGTTGAAGCGTATATGATTTGATCAAATCATTAAAAAACAATTGTTCATCTTTGATGAATTCTATTTCGGACAACCAATTAAGAGATGTTTTATGAATCATGTCCGGACTAAGCCATTCTTGATATTTGGCTTCAGATTTATCTTTTTTCATATCATTAGTTTTAGAATTAAAAAAAGCAGAAAGCTAATTTTGAATGATTTATAACTTTCTGCTCTTAGAAGAAATTAAATAACCTCAATGATTTTTTTTGGATGTTCTTTTTCAATGACTTCCTCTTTTTTAAGAAGTTTAACTTTTAAAACACCGTTTTTATAAGAAGCTTTTACCTCTTGTTCCAAATCAACAGAAGGTGGAAGCATCATGGATCGTTTAAAGGATTTGTAGCTAAACTCTCTTCGAGAATAGTTGTTTTCCTTTTCCTCGTTATCAATTTCTCTTTCACCAGAAATATGAAGCACATCCTCTTCTATATCGACTTCAAAGTCTTTTTTGTTAAATCCAGGAACGGCTAATTCAATTTCAAAATCTTCTTTATGCTCTTTGATGTTCATAGCTGGCATAAGACTATCATCTTCAAAAAAATCATCTTTAAAAACATCATCAAATCGCAACAAATTGTTTAAATCTTCAAAGTCAGTTCTAAATAACTGGCTGCCCCAAGGTCTTAAAAAACTATTGCTCCAAGGTGTTAATAATCTGTTTTCAAAAGGAGATAATTCGTTTCTCCTTCTGCGTTTTGTTAGTGTTGTCATAATATCAATGTTTTAAATTAGACTTATTTTATTGTAAGACCAATGTATTTTACAAACTTGTTTTTTACAATGATTGATATCAGCGTACTTAATTAATTCCCAACATCTTATTAACAGCAATTACTGGTTTATTACACTTTGCATATATTGAAAAAACCCAAACTTAAAATTTGAAATTTTATCACTAAAATTGAACATTTCCTTTTCAGCATCATCATAGTTATCTTTAAATAATTGAGATAGATCATTATCCTGCCCTTTTGCTTTTTTCATATGTTTTAAACGCGAGGATATCTGATGAAATAATACCATTCGTTTGTCTTCTAATTGACTGATATCTTTTTTTAACCTTGACAAGTTTTCAAACAAATTCATAATATTATTTTTAAAAATTGGCCTATCCAGTATAGCCATGTAAAATTCCAGCTCAAATTTTAAATCCCTTAGCCATACCAGATGTTTTGTTAAATTGTATTGCAATTCTTCCAAAGATTTTGCACCCCTAAAACTTTTATAGCCTTGTTGTGGTTCCATGTGCTTTATGGTTAACATTTACATTGTTTGAATATCAAATAATTTTGGGATAATGACATTCCAATGATAGGTGTCCTTTATTTTCACACGAAAGGCATCCAAAACTTGAGGTTCACCATGTATTAAAAACACGTTTTCAGGAATGTTTTTAATGTTCCCCATCCAATGAAGCAAATCTTGTTGATCGGCATGTGCCGATAGGCTTTCTAAGCTTTTTACAGTAGCCTTAACGGGGTAGTATTTACCAAAAAAACGTATTTCATGGGCTCCGTCTTGCAATTGTCTTCCCCGTGTACCTTCTGCTTGGTAACCAACCAATAAGACCGTTGTTGATGTTTCATCTATCAATTGTTGCAAATACGTCAGCACACGTCCACCTGTTATCATGCCACTGCCCGCTATAATTATTTTTGGCTGTTTGTTATCGATGGTTTCCCAGGTTTCTTTGTAAGATTCTATAATGGTTACATGATTGCACATGGCCTTATAGTCTGATACCGATAGTTTATGCCATTTTGGAAATCGCTGAAAAAGGCTCAACACATTGTTTCCCATTGGACTGTCAACTATAATCGGAATGTTTGGTATCTTATTGGCTTTGTATAGTTTCCATAAAATATACATAAGCGTTTGCAAGCGTTCTACCGCAAAACTTGGGATGATTAAATTGCCCCTGTTATAAATAGTTTCTCTGATAAGTTTAGATAGAATTTCTTCAACATCCTCTTTAGGATGCAACGTATTGCCATAAGTGCTTTCAATAAATAAGTAATCAGCCCGTTCCGGCTTTTGAGGGTTATGTAATAAATAATCATTTTGCCTTCCTACATCTCCTGAAAAGACAAACCGCTTTCCGTAAATGTCAAGATCAATGTAGGTTGCCCCTATAATATGCCCGTTGTATTGAAACCGATAGGATACGTTTTCCGAAAGTATTATCCATTGATCAATCTGTTCCGTTTGAAACAAGTCAATGGTTTTCTCTGCTTCAAATGTTGTATAAAATGGTAAAGCGGGGTTATGCTTTGTATATTTTTCTTCATTGGCCCTATTGGCTTCTTCCTCTTGAATTTTAGCGCTATCTTTTAAAATAATTTCTGCAATGGCCAAGGTGGGCGCCGTACCCATTATCTTACCTTGAAATCCTTGTCTTAATAGTCTGGGCAAATACCCAACATGGTCAAGGTGTCCATGCGTAAGCAATACCACATCTATACGCTTAACATCAACAGGAAGATTGACCCAATTGAGTTCCCTGAGTTCTTTTAATCCCTGAAACATACCACAATCTATCAGTATATTTATTTCTGGGGTTTCAACTAGAAATTTAGAACCTGTGACCGTACCGGCTGCACCTAAAAAATGTATTTGAACTGCATTTTTCATTAAAAATGTGTTTAAAAACGGCATAGCGTTTTTATTTCTTTCAGTATTTTTTCTTTTCTTGTTTCTGAAACCGCAAGATGGTCTAAGTAAAATACATCACCTATAAGCTCTCTGCAAAGCACAACATCCCTACTGAGCAAAAACTGTTTTTCCCTATTGGTCAATAGTGTAGATACCGTAATTGGGTATAAACCCAAGCGGTCTATTCTATCTTTTAAGGCATTGTCTTTAGGATAATCCCAACTTAACAAATACAGATTGGCACATTTGCCGTATTGCAAGGCATCTTCTGTAAACCGTGTATTTGTGACTACCCAGCCAATTGTAAGATTGGTTCCGTTTTTTGGATTGGCGTTCCAATGTGATTTGACATCATTATAGCGTGAATGAATATAAAGCGGTATTTTAATGTTGCAATTAAGTCCTGGTTCATTATGAAATTTGCATTCCACAATAGTGGTTTCATTATTTTTATGTGCAATCACATCTATTTCATGTGACACACACCGCCCCTGTAATACTTGGTCAATTTCTGTTTCATAACCTGAATATTTCAAAATAGCACTAATAAACCGTTCAAACGGAAACCCTGTGGGACCAAGTTCGTAAATGGCTTTTTTTAATTTGTATTTTGATGCCAAACAACTGTTGCTCTTTTTAAGCATTGCAAACGCCCTATTGTAAATTTCCTTGGTAGAAATGCCTTCATACAATTCATTTTTAACGGTATTGATGATTTGATTGACCGTTTGATTATTTGCGCCAACACGCTTTAAAGACGCCCTTAATTTATCTAGTGAAAACTTTACCCTCTCACCAGATGATTTAATGATATTGATGGTATTTGTTTCCATGATTTTAAATTTAAAACTGTGAGAGCCAAAAAGAAAAGATGGATCAATTTTACCTAAACAGGTTTTTTTCTCACGGCTATACCAAAATAGTCCTTGACCCAAGCTTTAATTTGGTTTTTGGTCATACTATCAGTTTTATGGATCCCTATTACTTTAGCATTGATATCTTTAAAGTACTCTTCCAATTCATTTTTGAATTTATAGCCAGTTTGGGCCGGCCCAAAAAGAACAATGGCATCTGCGTCTTGTATTTCAGAAACTATTTTCTTAAAGTATGACTTCATTTGGTGAATTTCCCGTTCCAAGTATTTATCTTCTGGAAGTGCATCTTGCGGGCTTCCTCTATAACCAAGCCCAAATCCCCCAGATGGATGAAAATCTTCAATTTCAGATTTTATTGTCCTCATTGTTTCATTTTCTTTTTCAAGGGTCACTATATGTGCTTGTTCCTTGTCTAACCAAATACCTATTTTTTTCATTTTTTTACAACTTTAATTTCTTAAATCATGCATTACCAATATGGGAACTTTGGACGTGTATCCAATTTCTTTAACTAATGGGTTTGTTAATATACTTCCAAAAAAAGCATGTTTTTTATTGATAAAAGCCACCATATCACTGTCCCTACTTTCTATAAAACAATTAATGGCAGTTGGAATCTCAATGCTGCTAAGTGTGTGAAAAGAATAGGCTATTTCCTCAAAATATTCTTCCAAGAGCTTTTTATTATTAAGTTGAAGCTCTTTTAGCTTTTCTTCTTTTTTAACATGCAAAACCTTAACAGAGGCATTGCAATTTTTAGCCAACTCTATCAAATAATTTAATTCATGCTTTTTAAAATGGGTTTTATAGTCTGTTGGGAATACAATCTCTTTTGGCAGATTATGCTTTGCCTGTTCTGGAACCACTATCACCGGACAATTGCGAACCTTTTCCATAACATCTATAGCCACACCACCAAAGGTCTTGGTCCTAGAATCTGTTTCGCCTTTAGTGCCCATGACTATTATTTCTATATCCTTTTCATCAACAAATTGTTTAATTGCCTCAACCGGATTATTGAATTTGGATATGACTTCAAAATGATGCTTTGGATTGGTATGTTTTAATAAGGTCAACATGTCCAAAACCTTAGCCAATCCGTTTTCAGATCTAAGTTTAGCTGTTTCATAAAGTTCACTTCCTGGTTCCATATTCAACAAGCTATCAATAACATTACTGGTTGCGGAAAACACATTTAAAATGTAAAAATCACAGGCATGATTTTTATACAATTCCAGTGCATACATTAAGGCATGCCATGCGTTTTTAGAAAAATCTGTGGGCAACAATATCTTGCGTTTCATCTTTAAACAATTAAAATTACAACACTGCTTTAGGCAATGGCATGTGTCACCTTACTCTGGAACGACTAAAAATGGAACCATGGGTTGTGATCCCATTTTTTTTATAACAGGTTCTTTTATGAGTTTTTCAAAAAAACCATGCTTGTAATTAACCATAACCAGAATATCGATACCCAATTCTGTGATAAAATCTTTAATTTCGGTGGTTTTTTTGGCGTAATTGGGCATCCAGTGGAAACTATGCTCATAGTTTTGCAAAAAACTTTTTAAAACTATTAAATTATACTGTTGAAGTTCATCCAGTGATTCTTCAACATTGATATGAACCACTCTTATTTTAGCATTATACAAATCTGCTAATTTTAATAATGGTTCTATTTCCTTTTCACTATAAAAGTGATTGAAATCTGTAGGAAATGCTATTTGCTTTGGCTCTGCAAAATCAAATTCCTCTGGCAAAATCAATACAGGACATGTTCTCAGGTTATTTATTAAGTGAACGGTATTGGTTCCAAACAAAAACTCTTCAGCTCCCGTTGCTCCTTGGGTTCCCATAATTATAAGCTCTATTTCATAGGTTTTAACTGCCATTTCTATGGCTGGATTTAAATCTTTTGTACTTATAATTATTTCAAACCTATGATTTGAGTTAATATTGGATTTTTCAGCCATATCCTTCAATTCCAATAATTCCCTAAGGGCATTTTCTTTCATGATTTTCAATAACTTGTTTGACAGGTTTGCCATGGTAGAGCCTTCTACTGCTATAGAATTTAAAAAGTAAAACACACAAGCTTCATCTTTATAGAGCTTTAGCGCGTAAACAATGGCACTCCATGAGTTGTCTGAAAAATCTGTTGGCAATAAAATTCTCTTTTCCATGGTTTAAAATGTTTATGTTTTGGCAGGAATTAGTAAAAAAGGGATATTTAAATGGAATCCGATTTGGTTGATGGTCGATTTAAAAAAGAGGTTTTCAAAAAACGAATGTTTATTATTGATCATGACCAACAAATTAATACGGGCTTTCATTTGAAACTCCGTAATGGCTTCTTGAACGGATTCATTAGCTACACTATGGAATAAATAGGACGTTTTACTAAAAAAGGTTTCTAGCTTTTTTTTGTTCTTTTCTTGTTCTTCAGATAAATCATATCCAAAAGACACATTTAAAATATTTACCCTTGAGATATACAAAGATGTTATGTCCAGCAATGGTTGTAGGTGATCATTGGTGTAATTTATGTCATAATCTGTTGGAAATAATATTTCATGTGGTGGTTCAAACTTAAAACTATCTGGAATAGCTAGAATTGGGCATTTTACTTTTTTAAATACATGCACGGTATTTGAGCCAAACAAGACCTCTTTGGCTCCAGTGGCACCTTTAGTGCCCATAACGATATAATCTATGGCTTTCTTTTTAACAACATCTTCAATCTCTGGTATCAAGGTGTTGAAAACAGCCATGGTTTCAAAACTGTGTTTTGGGTTGTTATAATCCTTTTTTATCCTGTCTTTTATGGTTTCCAGCTCCATTAATGATAACTCATTCATAGGATCAGGTATATCAAATTCAGCAGGATTGCCCAGCACATATTCTACCTGATAAATTGCCGGTGTATAAGTATTCAATAAATAAAATTTACAAGTTTCATTTTCAAACAACCGTAAAGCATATTCTATGGCATTCCAAGAATTACTGGAAAAATCTGTAGGTAAAAGTATTTTTTTCATGATGCAGTGTGATTTAATTTACAATTGGTCCCGTCTCATATTTTGTAATGCCAAAAACGGAATGTCCATGTTTAAGGTTAATTCATCTATTGCTGATTGAAAAATGATGTTCTCTAAAAACGAATGCCGTGTATTGACCATCACTAGCATATCAACATTATGTTCTTTAATATATTTATAGATGGTTTCAACAATGTTCTTACTGTTTATAACTTTAAAATTGATAGTATTTTTGCATAGTGTTTCTTTAATGAAATTTTGATTATCTTCTTGACGCATGGAAAGCTTTTTGGTTTTTGAGATGTATAGCATGTCAATTGTAGCCCTATATGGAGCTGCTATTTCACAAAGTAATTTTAACTCTCTCCGTTTATAGGGTATCAAATAATTTGTTGGAAACAGGATATGCTTTGGTTGTACGTATTTATAGCCTTCAGGTATAGCCAGAACAGGGCATTGCACATATTTTATGGTCTGAAGGGTGTGGCTACCAAAAGTCAGGTTTCTATCATTGGTTTTCCCACGGGTGCCCATAACAATGATATCGATATTTTCCTGATCCACAATCCTATCGGCTTCATCCAAAAGAAGACTGTTTGATGAAATCACTTTATAGGTATGCCGTGGGTTTGGAGAGTAATCATTGGCATTTTTTAACACTACTTGCAGCTGCTTGGCGGACCTTTTACTAACTTTATCCTTGACCTTATCCAAAGTCTCTCTGGTCAATGATTCTTCATCGGCATAAATCTCATCCTGATAAGCATGCATAAAGTAAAACTCACTGATTTCATATTTAAATAAATCAATGCCATAACGCAAAGCATTCATTGCGTTTTCAGAAAAATCAGTGGGAATCAAAATCTTTCTCATGGCCATTATGTGGTTATGACTAAAATTAAATACTATACCATTCAATCACAATGATATATATCAGACAGAAACCTTTAACAAGCCTCACTATTGTTTAGATTACATTTTTGGATTACCTGGTTAATTTTGCTTCCGTGACGGTAAACGGTAATTCCTTTAAGTTTATATTTCCATGCAGTCATAAAGATTCTTGAAATATCTTCTTCGGTTGTATCCTCGCAAAGATTTATGGTTTTTGAAACAGCATTATCAGTATGTTTTTGAAAAGCCTGTTGGTGCATTAAATGGTATTTCCAAGGAATTTCCAAACTGGTCTTAAAAATTGATTTTATGGACTGCGGAACCAATCTTGTGCTTTGGATGCTTCCTGCGTTTAAAATTGTCTTTTTAAGCTTATCGTTCCAAACGTTTAATTGCTTCATTTTCTGAATAAAAAGTTTGTTTATTTCAGTTTGTCTTTTGTTTCCTAATATTCCTATACGGTCATACGCTATTGCAAATAGCGGCTCAATAGAATAAGACGTGTCTGCAATAACAGAAATGGTTCCCGTTGGGGCGATGCTATTGCAGGTTGCATTTCTCAATTTAAGGTTAGGAGCGTAAATACTGTTTTTCCATTCCGGGAAAACACCACGTTCCCGTGCCAATTTTTCTGAAGCTTTATAACTTTCATTTTTAATAAATTGCATAATCTTTTCAGCTAATGAAACTGCCTCTACTGAAGCATAAGGAATTTCCAAAAGAATAAGTAATTCGGCCCAACCCATAACGCCTAAACCTATTTTTCTGTTGGCCATTGTTATACTTTTAATCTGGGGCAATAAATAATGATTTAAAGTGATAACATTGTCCAAAAAACGGATGCCCAATTGAACTGTTTTAGTCAGTTTTTTCCAATCTATTTCAAATTTTAGATCCTTCTTTAAAATCATTTTTGAAAGATTAACAGACCCTAAATTGCAGCTTTCATAATTTAGCAGTGGTACCTCGCCACATGGATTGGTACTTTCAATATCCCCCATTTTAGGTGTTGGGTTTAAAATATTGATGGTGCTTAAAAAGATAAGTCCCGGGTCTCCAGTGCGCCAGGCCTGATTCACAATTAATTGCCAGATTGCCTTAGCCTTGACAACCTTAGCCACTTTTTTAGTGTGCGGGTTAATTAATTGCCAACTTAAATCCTGTTGCACAGCTTTCATAAAATCGTCTGTTATTCCAACAGATATATTAAAGTTTTTGATGGCTTTTTTACTGGATTTTGAGGTAATGAATTCCTCTATATCTGGATGATTTACATTTAAAATAGCCATGTTTGCACCTCTTCGCTTGCCGCCTTGCTTAACATATTCTGTGGCAGCATCATAAACTTTCATAAAAGCCACTGGTCCTGAAGAAGTACCACTTGTAGTGCTCACAAAATCATTTTTTGGACGAAGCTTTGAAAAGTTAAATCCTGTTCCGCCCCCACTTTGGTGGATTAATGCAGCATGTTTTAAGGTGCTAAAAATTGCCTCTAAACTATCCGCAATTGGAAGCACAAAGCAAGCACTTAATTGTCCGTTCCTACAGCCTGCATTCATTAAAGTTGGGGAATTGGGCAAAAAAAGCAGATTATTTAGAATTTCATAAAACTGCTCTTCAAAAACATTTTTTTGTTCTTCTTCACAGCTTGCTACACATGTTGCCACTCGTCTAAAAAGCTGTTGAGGGGTTTCAATAATGTTGCCATCACGATCCTTTAAAAGATAGCGTTCTTTAAGAATTTGCAAAGCATTTTTAGATAAAGAAGTCACAATTAACCATACTATAACCCTAATGTATAAACAGTTGGTTTTTAACACACTGATTTATATCATTTGTTACATCCCTAGTAGTTAGCATATTTACATATAAACTATAATAAACAGACCATGGCACTTAATTTCACACAATTCGCAACTGAAGGAAATACCTTTTTAAAAAAATATGCAAAAGAGATGAATTTGGCCAACAATACAGATAAAGCAGGCCGAATACTTTCTTCTATTTTACATGCCTTAAGAGATGTCATAACAACTCAAGAGTCATTACAATTAATCTCACAGTTCCCCATGTTCTTAAAAGCTGTTTATGTTAATGGGTGGACCATTCAAAAAAGACAAAAAATAAAAACCATGACCGAATTTATTGATTTGGTCAGGAAATATGATGGGGTAACATCGGTACACGACTTTGAATCAGACGAAGTTGCTGAAAATTACATTGATACCACTTTTATCATATTAAGAAAGTATATTTCTTTAGGAGAGTTGGAGGATTTAAGGACCGTGCTCCCAAAAAATCTTAAATCCATGATTTACCAGAACATTATGTTTTAAAAAAAGGGAAAAGATATCTTTTTCCCTTTTTTTGCATAATAGCTTTAAGTATAAAACCATATTTGCAATTGATTAATAGCCTATAAACAAAAGAAACAGGAAGCCGAAACTTCCTGTTTCCTGTCAAAACATTTGATTTTATTCATCAACCCTATTTGGTCATTAACTTAACTTCATTTCTAAAACTTAACTTTATTCCTAAACTTAAATTAATCCATCAGCTAACAAATAGCTTCAAATGTTTCTAAACCAGATTAAGCCTTTTACAATGAAATCCCTGGTTTTTTTTTAAGAAACAGGAAGCCTGAGCTTCCTGTTTCCTTTCAAAGCATTTGATTTTATTTATGAACCTTTTCTAATCATTAACTTTACTTTATCTCTAAAGCTAGGTTAAATCTTCAGTTAAAAAATATACCCAAATGCTCCAAAACCAGACTTAGCATCTCTATAATGAAAACTCTGGTGTATTTTTTAAGAAACAGGAAGCCGAAACTTCCTGTTTCTACAAAGTATTTAATTTCATCAATATGACTTTCGGTTTTCTGCAACACACCCTTATCTCTAAGAAGCATGTCTGGGTTTTCTGGTCATACAATAGCTTTAAACACTTTGTTCCGGCCCCATCGTCTTTCAACAATGAAACCCGGTTTTTTTAAGAAACAGGAAGCCAAAGCTTCCTGTTTCTCTTTTAGAGTTTAATTATATTATTCAATTTTATGCCTGTTAACATAATCTTCTTATATGGAATTGAAAAACTCAATTTAACTAACTAAGAATAACTAATACAAATACATTTAATGAAATAATAGCTTCAAACTCTATTTTATGTTTCCTATAAATATTTGAAAGAACGTTTTAATTATGATGCTAATATACATCACCATTTATGGATTTGAAATGATGGATATCAGTCTGAGAAAAAAAATCTAAGTGGGAAGTATACCATATACCATGTTCAATAAAAACAACCCTATAAAGAACAACAACATGTATATTGTTTGGACAAATTTTATGTTAATAAGTTCTAGACTTGGAATAGTCTTTTTTGGAAATATAAACAAGGCCAACCCCATGAACAGCGATATCCAACCTATCAATGTAATTATGAGTTTCCAATTCAGTTCCCAAATATTATGAAATATGATATTGAGCAAACCTATGATTATTGCTAAAAATGCCGTGATTATCAAAAATTTTTCATCATTTAAATCCTTGAAAATTTGTTTTATACGTTGAGGGTTGAGACTTAGTATCAAAAAGAAAATAATAAGATACCAACCCCAAAACTTTGCTAAGATAAAAGACGCATCCATATCCATTTATTTTTTTTCGTGCAACACTAAAAACGGGATCTCTAAATGATAGCTCATTTCTTCAACTTTTGAATGGAACAATAGCCTTTGGAAATAATTCAAGTTTTTTGCAACCATACAGATCATATTTATCTGCCGACTTTCAACAAAACACTGTATCGCATCTTCAATATTTTTACTTGTTAAAAAAAACAGATTATAACGGCATTCTGTAAAATAGTTTTCCAAAAATTCTTTGTTGATGTTTTGGTACGCAGTCAAATCTTCTTTCTTTTTTCCAACATGAATAATTTGCAAGGACGCTTCATGTTCCTGTAAAATATCCAATAGAGGTTGCAACGTGTTAATATCATATTCCAAAGAGAAATCTGTTGGAAATGCTATTTCCTTTATGTTACCAAAACTGGCCTTTTCAGGGATGGCCAAAACATTGCAATTTACTTTTGTAATGACATCGCCTGTGTTTGAACCTATGATATACTGATTCATCCCTGAAGCACCTTTCGTGCCCATTACAATACAATCTATTTTCTTTTCAACTACTATGTTTTTAACAGATTCTATAAAGAATCCATAATCTGTGAGTGTATGAAATCTGTGGTTTTTATGCTGTGGAAATTGACTCGAAATACGTTTTAAAATATGTCGCAATTTTATTTTTGATGGTTTTGTATAAACCTCTTCAACAATTTGGTTTGTGGGCGCATACGGAATATCCCCTGTTATCAAATAGCTCAATTTATCAACATGCAATAAGTAAAAGTCACAGGTTGAATGCTCAAAAAACTTTAGGGCATAATTTATGGCGTTCCATGAGTTTTCTGAGAAGTCTGTCAATAATAATATATTTTTCATATTAAAAATATTTACCTATTAAATTTAAACTTAAGATACTGGCCACGAAATGACATTGCTCATTCAGAGGCTCTTATCCTGAGAAAATAATTTCTAGCTTAAATTAAGCTGTCTAAAGAAGTAAAGGGATTATTTGATTTTTTTCAACCTTTCAAAGTCCATGATTTTAAAATCCTTGCCATCTGCCTTAACAATGCCTTGGTTTTTAAATATGGTAAGCGCTCTTATAAACGTTTCTGATGCTATTCCTGCTATACTTGCCAAGTCGCTTCGTGAAATTTTTATGGTATCGCCAGCTTTGTAGTTCAGCTTTTCTGCAAAATTCAAAATGGTTGTAGCTGTTTTTTTATTGACCGAACCGTATGCCATTTGTAAAAGCTGCTCTTTTAAAGTAGCAACGTTTTCAGCCAGTAGTTCTATGAGTTCTAAAACTACTTTGTGGTTAGAGTTCAATATGTTTTTAAACTCTATGGTAGAAACACCAAATAACCTGGTATGGTCTATGGCCTTTGCCGTTTCCTTAAATGGCACATTGTGGATAAAGGAGGTAAAACCAAACAAATCATCTTCCTTAAATAATGCAGTTGCCAGTTCTTTACCTTGTTCATCTATCTTGTAGGTCTTTACGGCACCATGATCTATTAAATAGATATAATTGGAGTGCTCACCTTCCCTGTAAATGATATCATCTTTATTGAACTCAAAAAGTGCTCCATAATCATCAAAATAATTTTTTAGATCATTCAATGTCTTTATTTCGGCATCATAAGGTATGGCTTCAAGCACAATGCTATTGGTTTTTGGCTCATCCATCTTATATGCTTTGGCCAAACGCTTTTCAATTACACTCAAAAGATCTTCTTCAGTAAACGGTTTGGTAATGTAATCATCAGCTCCTAAATTCATGCCTTTCCGTATATCTTGGTTTTGGCTTTTCACGGACAAAAAAACAAACGGTATATACTTGGTTTTTTTGTTTTTTGAAAGTTTCTCAAACACCTCATAACCATCCAATTCTGGCATCATAATATCAGACAGAATGATATCTGGCAGGTGCTTTTCTGCCATGCTCACACCTAACAACCCGTTTGAAGCTGCAATGACCTTGTAGTTGGCCAACTCCAAAATTTCTGTGGTGTTTTCCCTTAAAGCACGGTCATCTTCTATCAATAAAACTGTTTTCATGTGCCTATGATATTTGTTTTACAATGGTCATGTGGAATATCACCAATAAAAATCCTATTGTCAACTATTATAAGGCTTGGATGTTTCATTGTTTGGCAGTATTGGGTATGGACACTGTAAACGTTGAACCTTGTTGTTCCTCACTTTCAAAATAGATGCTACCGTCTAAATGCTCCAAATGGTTTTTAACAATGTTCAATCCTATTCCTGTGCCCTCTGTATTAATGACGTTTTCGGCTCTATAATACCGTTCAAAAATGTTGTTCTGGTCTTTTTTGGGGATACCAATTCCAGTGTCCCTGATCTTAAATGTTGTTATCTGGTCGTTTTGGTCTATATCTAAATAAATATTTGAATTCTCTGGAGAATATTTAATGGCATTATGAATTAAATTTGATAATATCAATTCAATAATTTTCTCATCTTGATAAAGTGATAATTCTTCGCTCTTTTCTGTGTATTTTATTTGTTGGCCTTCTTTTAAGAGCATTCTGGCATTAAAAATAACCTCATCAATAATTTTGCTCATTTTAAAATAAGTATATCTATAACTTAGCTTACCAGACTCAAATTTCTCAATGGATAAAAAACCATTTAATATATTATTTAATATATGGGCCTTCTCTGTTATGGTTTTAATGTGTTTATCCCGCTTATCCTGTTGCTCTGTCATTTGGTATTTGCTCAATAACAATGCAGAGGTTAAAATAGCACTTAAAGGGGTTTTGAACTCATGTGACAACTGTGCCAAGAATTTGGTTTTTAGTTGATTGACCTCTATCTCTTTATCAAGCACTTCTTTAAGTTGCTGTGTTCGCTCTTCAACAATCCTTTCTAGTTTAGCCGTATAGTTTTTGCGCTCTGTGATGTCCAAAATGATAGCGACAAACACCTGTCTGTCTCCTAAATTGGAGAGTTGCAAATGGGTTTCAACCGGGTATGTGGTTTCGTCTTTTCGTTGGTGAACTGATTCAACTTCCAATTTTTCCACATTCTTTTTAAGCAAAACATCCACAACCTCTCTAAACTCTGTTTCATTTTTATAAGGTGTTATGTCAATTGGTGTCATGTTGGCCAATTCTTTCATGGTATAACCAAGGTTTCTTTGGGCACCATAATTAACGTTTATGAACTTTAAGGTTTTGGCATCAAAAACATGGATTTCATTTAAGGACCTATCAAAAATTGTTGACAAATGCTGGCGCTCATCTTCCTCTTGTTTTCTTTCTGTAATGTCTTGATGGATGCCAATAAAATTTGTTACCAACCCATCATTATCAGTAATGGGCATAATAAATAGCTCGTTCCAGAACAAGGTTCCATCCTTTTTATAATTTTGTAGGATTGCTCGACAACTTTCACCGTTTTCAATAGCTTTCTTTAACTTTTCAATTGTCTCCTTATCGTCTTTTGTCCCTTGAAGAAATTTACAACTGTGATTCAATATCTCATCAGGACCATACCCAGTTAAATTTTGATAGGCCGTGTTGCAATATATCACAGGATTGCCATGCTTAAAAGTATCGGTTATGATAATGCCATTGGTTGCAGATTCCAAAGCCCTGCTTTTGATCATTAATTTTTTTTCTATTTCCTTTTGTTCGGTTATGTCACTGATCAATGCCATTACAAACGTTTTATTATAAATAGAAAACGGAATTAATTCAATATCCAATTCAATAATATCACCATCTTTTTTTATTCCAAAAATATTTTTTGAATCGGTGATTCTTGTCCTGGTTCCAATTTTAAAAAATTCTTTGAAATGTGCCGAAAGGATTTTGTGATAGTTAGACGGAAGCAGTACGTTTAAATCCTTTGAAATCAATTCGTCTTTTTCGTAGCCAAAAATACACTCTGCCGCTGTATTAACTTGTGCGATTTTTTGATGGTTATCAACAATAACAACTGCTTCGGAAATAGCTTCTAAAAGAATGCTTGATATGTCTTCTGCCTGCCTAAACATAATATAATCGGGTTTAAAGAAAGGATTACTTATGCTATTATTGGGTGGCCCTATAAAGTTACGAAAAAAATAGTAATAAACATATAATTCATGCATAATGATTTATATCATAACATATTAACAAACAAGATTTTAAATTTATAGAAATGATTATCAGATTATGGGAAAAAGAAAACAAATGACGCTTAAATTTTATCAAAATCTTGGTAAGCTATTTTATGCCGTTGCGGCCGTGGACAAAAATGTAGAAGCGGTTGAATTTGCAAAATTAAAAGAGCTTGTAAAAAAACAATGGTTAAATCTGGATACCATTGAAGACACTTTTGGTTCCGATGCGGCCTTCCAAATAGAAATTGTATTTGATTGGTTGAATACCCAAGGAAATTTAAACGCTAAATCTTGTTTTGACGATTTTATTGCTTATAAAAACAAACAAAACCATTTATTTACAGATACCGTAAAACATTTGATACTAAAAACAGCCCATGCCATAGCGGCATCCTTTTCGGGCATCAATAAATCAGAATTGATTTTTCTTGCTAATTTAGACAGAGAATTAAAAAATACATAATTATGACCTATTATTTTAACACCACAGTATCCGGTGAGTTTGACACTATTACTGAAAAAGTCACACAGCTTTTAAAAGAAGAAGGTTTTGGTGTGCTCACCGAAATAGATATCCAAAAAACCTTAAAAAATAAACTTGATGTGGATTTTAGGAAATATAAAATACTTGGAGCCTGCAATCCACCTTTTGCCTATCAGGCTCTGCAAGCTGAAAATAAAATTGGTACCATGCTGCCTTGCAATGTTATTGTACAAGAACTAGAAACCGGTAAAATAGAGGTCGCAGCTATCAACCCAATGGTTTCCATGCAAGCGGTTAAAAATGACCAGCTTGAAAATATAGCCCAACAAGTAAGCAACAAATTAAAACATGTAATTTCAAACCTAGAAAATGAAAAGTAGTTTTAATGATATCATAACATCCAACCAACCCGTTTTGGTGGATTTTTATGCAGATTGGTGTGGCCCTTGTAAAATGCTTGCACCCATTTTGAAAGAAGTAAAGCAAGACCTGAAGGATTCCATAAAAATAGTGAAAATTGATGTTGATAAAAATCAGGTCCTGGCCAGTAAATATCAGGTTAGAGGTGTGCCCACTATGATGCTTTTTAAAAACGGAAAACAATTATGGCGCCAATCTGGGGTCCTGCAAAAACATGACATTATCGCTGTTATAAAACAGCACCTTTAGGAGCTGGTTTATAGTGATTGATATCATTTCATGATAGACAAAAAGGGCCTATTTTTAAGTTAATAACTTAAAAATATTTTGTCATGAAAAAAGGTATAAATCTCCTTGCAGCATCACTTTTGTTTTCTGCTATAATTTGTGCTCAAACTATTGAAAATATTGATTACATATCAAACTTTAATGATGGTCTTGCCGCCATTAAAAAAAACAACCAATGGGCATTTATAAATAAAGAAGGTAATATAGTTATAGACTTTAGAAATGATCTGGTTACTACCAAACTTGACAACGGCGATTTTCCAATATTTTATAATGAAAGATGCTTAATTAAAAAAGAGCATGAAGGCATCTCTTATTTTGGATATATAGATACCTCTGGCAAAACAGTGATTGAACCCCAATACTTGAATGCTTACAACTTTAATAATGATAAGGCCATTGTATTGGTATTGATAAAGCAAGAAATTGGTGAAAACGAGGTATTAGGTAAAAATATTGTTTATTACAGGTATTATGAAGCTGTTATTGATATCAACGGACATGTCAATTTTTATTTAACTCCAAAAGGGTTTAATGTAGTCTTGGATGAAAAGCATCTGAGAACACCCCCTAAAATTACATCCAGACGCCTGTCTGATAATCTGTATGCCATATGGAACAACAATAAGAAATGGACGATACAAACCATGGTGGAACCAAACTAATTATAATGAAAGCAAATCTAAACTTGGGAGCAGTTTCTGGCATTAAAATAAAAGTTCATTGGACTTTTTTGTTTTTAATTCTTTGGATTGTGTTCAGTGAAATGAAACGAGGTGGCAATACAGATAGCATTTTGTTTAATGTTGCATTGGTGCTGACTGTTTTTTTATGTGTGGTGCTTCATGAATTAGGACATGCCCTGACCGCTAAAAAATTTGGGATACAAACCCAAAAAATTACCCTATTGCCCATAGGTGGGATGGCTACTATGGAAAAAATCCCTGAGTCACCAAAGCAAGAATTACTTGTAACATTAGCTGGTCCATTGGTCAATATCGTTATTGCACTACTACTCTACTTCATTATACCAGTTAAGGAATTAATACAATTAAATTTTACCGAGGCCTTTGAAACCTTCAGCAGGTTTACACTTCAGAATTTTTTATTCTACTTGTTTGTAATAAATATTGCTTTGGTTGTTTTTAATTTAATACCTGCTTTCCCCATGGATGGTGGACGTCTTTTAAGAGCCTTGCTAGCAATAAAGATTAATCGTGTTAAAGCAACACAAATTGCTTCAACCATTGGGCAATTTATAGCCGTTTTATTTTTACTCATTGGATTATTGTATAATCCTTTTCTCGTTTTTATAGCACTTGTTATTTTTTTGGGAGCTTATGGAGAAAACCAAATGGCACATCACCTAGAACTCCTTAAAGGCCATACAGCTAAAGAGTCATCAATAACAAACATAACAATCTTTAGCCCACAAGATACAATCTCAAAAGCTGTAAAAGCAGTGATTACAAGTACTGAAAATAATTTTGTTGTCATTGAAAATAATGCGGTTAAAGGGCTATTGTTTTATCAGGACATCTTGGAAAATGCAAAAAAAGAAGATACTTTAATTGGCGATGTTATGACTACCTCGTTTAAGACTGTTGATAGCAATGATGATCTCAAAAAAGTATACCAACAAATCCATGGTCAAAAAAATTCATTTTTCCCTGTTTTGGAAGACGGTAAATTAATAGGAGCCATTGATGCTATAAATCTTAATGAGTTTATTGTTTTGCAATCCAAACGATTATCTTAACCAAGGCCCTTCAAAACAGAGCGCTAAAGAGATATTTGGTTTGTTTTATTTTGACTATTTGGTTTGCTGTTGTTTTTAACGCTATAAAACTTTTTGGCTTTTCATTTAAATTTGCCTAATTAAAAGAGATGATAAAAATCATATAAAATGCATACTTTTAAAGATATCTTTAGTAATTGAACCAAAAAAAGAGGCGTATATGGCGTTTATAGATTATTATAAAATTTTAGGCGTTTCAAAAAATGCAACTGAGGCTGATATAAAGAAAGCATACAGGAAATTAGCGCGCAAATACCATCCGGATTTAAATCCGAACGATAAAGTTGCCGAAAAAAAATTCAAGGAAATCAATGAAGCCAATGAAGTTTTAAGCAATACCGAAAACAGAAAAAAATATGATAATTATGGTGAGCATTGGCAACATGCTGAAGAATACGAAAAGACAAAACAGCAATATCAAAGACAAAATAGCAATCAAAGAGCTTCATCACAATATAGTCAGGCCGATTTTTCAGATTTTTTTGAAAACATGTTTGGCGGTACATCTTCAAGATCACGAGGTAGTGGCCAAGTAAGATTTAGAGGGCAAGACTTTAATGCCGAGCTGCAATTGGATTTAAAAGATGTTTATGCAACACATAAACGCACATTAACCGTTAACAATAAAAATATAAGGATTACCATTCCGGCCGGTATTGAAAACGGACAAACCATAAAAATTAAAGGACATGGCGGTCCTGGCGTAAACGGTGGCCCAAATGGCGATTTGTACATTCAGTTTTCTATTGTAAACCATTCTAAATTTAAACGCGATAAAGATAACCTCTACTTAACAGTAGACTTAGATTTATATAAAGCATTATTGGGAGGTGAACTCATGGTAGACACTTTTGATGGAAAGGTAAAACTTAACATCAAGCCAGAGACCCAAAATGGTACCACGGTAAAACTAAAAGGCAAAGGATTTCCTAGATATAAAAAAGAAGGACAATACGGCGACTTATATATAACCTTTCAAATTAAGCTTCCTGAAAACCTTACAGCCCAAGAAAAAACACATTTTCAAGAATTACAAAAACTTCGTAAATAATGGACACAACAGATTTAATACCCGTGCAATTACTTTGTGAACGTTATGATATTCCCATATCATTTTTAGATACATTGCAAGAATTTCAACTAGTCGAAATAATTGATGAAGACAATAGCCTGTATATTCACACCAAACAAATAAAAAAAGTTGAAAAAATGATGCGTTTACACTATGATTTGGAAATTAATTTTGAAGGTCTTGACGCTATCCATAATCTGCTTAACCAAGTTGAATCGTTAAAGAAAGAAGTAAAGATATTGCGCAACAAACTAAGGTTTTATCAAGACCTATAAATAATTGCAAGAGCATGAACATCAGTTTCTACGTCGCGTATTTGTTGAGCTCTCGTCGTTAGTGCTTCTCCTTCCTTTTATATTGGTATAGGTATTCCTGTGGTATTCCTTGATGTTATCGCCATAATAATTATCAACTCTAATCTGTTTTGCATGTTTAAAATTTACACCATTAAATCTGGGTGGCAAAATCTTTACGGTTGTCCAAACACCATTATCAAAATAAATATAGCTACTTAGTGATAAATCATAATAAACAGAATAGTCTGGAAAATAGACATATCTTAAATGAACGACCCTGTTGGGGTAAAACCAAGGTGGCGTTTGATGGTTATATCCTCCTGAAACGATAACTGGCCCACAACTTTCCAAACATAACAGGCTGATTAAAAAGCCTATGAAAATTATTTTGAATGCTTTCATGACGTAAGTTTTTAAAAAGTAAAGGAACTTAATATTAGGCTTTCATCCACTGATAATTATCAATGACCTTAGAAATCAATAAAATTATTTGTAGGAAATATTCTGACTGATGGATATCATTTAGAAAAATATGGCATATAGGTATTTTTAGGTAGATATTAATTTAAATAACAAATACCATGAAAAGATTAATTTTTTTAGGAGCGTTGGTAGTTATGGCAACTTCAACATTTTTTGCACAAGACAAAATACAAGATAGAGATCAAGACAGAGATCAAGATCGTATCATGTTAGTTGATGGAGATGTATTACAAATTCGGGATCGTGATCAAATTAGGTTAAAAGACAAAATTGTATTAAACGATGGAACCGTTGTAAACCCAGATGGAACATACATGACCAAAGATCAGGAAAGACTGCGCTTAAAAGACGGTGAATGTTTAGATAATGATGGTATAAAATATCGCAATGAATACCAATATCGTTATAAAGTTGAACAAGAAAACAAAGGGTTGGCACAAAACCAAATTCAAGAACGCAACAATAACAGATACCAAATAATGCTTATTGATGGCAATGCCTATCAAATTAAAAATCAATCCCAAAATAGGATTAGCCAACAAGTAAGACTTAATAATGGGACTATTGTTAATCCTGATGGAACCTATCAAACTCAAGAACGTGCACAATTACGCCTTCAAGATGGTGAATGCTTAAATGCAGATGGTGAAAAGTTTAAAAACATGTTTCAACAAAGAAAAATGATTACTGAAAAAGCTTTGAATAAAAACATGAACAAAAACATGAATAAAAATAAGATTCAAACAAAACCAGAAATTCAAAAACAAACCAAGAAAAAAGGAATTTCTTAATTAAAAAAGTAAAAAGGGATTTTAAAGTAACTTAAAATCCCTTTTTACAAATTAAAGACTTTTCATCATGAAACCTTACAACATTATTCTTAGCCTTTTTGTGTTAGTTATTTTAATTAACAATCCAATATTGGCACAAAATAATACGGATGCTATGCAGCCTAAGAAAAACAATGGTTCTTCTTATTTTTCATTAAGCTTAAATTATATAAGTGATGCTGTTTATTTAGGCAGAAAAGACTCCATTACGGCACCCTATTTATATCCATCCATTTCATATCACAACAAAACGGGTCTGTATGCAATGGGCTCATTTTCCTATCTTACAAAACCTGATGAAAGTAGAATAGATTTATTTCTAGGGAGCTTAGGGTACGATTTTACCAATAAAAAATTTAGTGGGGACATATCTTTTACCAAATACTTTTTTAATTCTGATAGTTATAATGTTATTTCTGAAGTTGATGCAGACATTACAGCCAGTTTAAAATATGATTTTAATCTTATCAATCTAATGTTATCATCAACATGTTTTATCAATAAAAACGGCAACTCAGATTTTTTCATATCATCTGAGATAAGTCACGATTTTGTCACTACAGATAAAAAAATCCAAATATCCCCAAGTATGGGCGTTTATTTTGGCTCTCAAAATTTTTATGAAGAATACTATATATACAATCGGTTTGGCAGTGAAAGAACTACTGGTTCTGGACAAGGTTCTGGACAAGGAACTGGACAAGGAACAGGTGGCACAGGAGGCACAGGAGGTACTGTTATAACAACAGAAACAACAACGACAACCGTAATGCTTCAAGAAAGCAAAAAATTTGGGCTAATGGCCATAGAGTTTAGTGTTCCTATTTGGTACATTAACAAACCTTTTATAGTATCCTTTTTGCCCACTTTGGTCATACCACAAAATCCGGCAACATTAACAGTAGATTCCGAAGTTTATAAAGAAGATTTAAAAAGTACATTTTATTGGATGGCTGGAATAAGTTATAGATTTTAAAAACAGTTGCACTCCATATTTTGTAATTAATACAAGAACTTATCATTCCTGTTTTGATTGGGATATACTAATTATATTTTATTAAGCAAAAAAGGTATGCTCACATTTAAAAACTTTAATATCGCCGATTGGTTTTCCTTTTACCGAATATTTGCGACTCCTTTTTTGTTTATTTTAATATGGTTTGATCTAAGACTGATATTCACATGGCTATTATTAATAAGTTATTGTACAGATGCCATTGATGGTTATTTAGCTAGACGCCTAAAAATAACAAGCCCCAGAGGGTCACAACTTGACTCGTTTGGAGATCAAATAACACTTATTGTAGGGTTGATTGGATTGTTTTATTTTGAAACCGATTTTATTAAAGCAAACATATGCTTAATACTCATTGCATTTATACCCTATATCATTCAAATGCTCATTGCCTATTTTAAATATGGCAAAGCAACAGCTTTTCATACCTATTTGGCAAAACTAAGCGCTGTTTTGCAAAGTGTATTTATACTATGGTCATTATTCTTTACGCCAGAATACGTCCTTTTTTATACTATGATTATTATTGGCTTATTGGAAACCTTTGAAGAAATCGCACTTATTTTCATGTATGATAATTGGGCCTCAGATGTAAAAGGCATGTATTGGGCCTTACGTGACAAACGCCGTTTGAAAAAGGAAACACAGTAATGTAAAAATCATCTTATGCGCAGCTTTTCTCTATTGAGCATCTTACTATTGTGCCTGGCCATTGTATTGGTAGACATTACTACATTTTATTGGTTACAATCCATTACAACCTTTATTTCGTCTCCTATATTAAAAAAAGCCATACAGGTTCTGTTTTGGGTTTTTACCGTTGGCTTAATAACAGCAATTATAGTTCTTAAAACCACATTGGATGACATAAACCCAAAACGAAAACATTTACTTATTTCATCGTTGTATGGCCTTACGGTTTCATCATTCATACCCAAAATAATATTCGTGATAATTGTTTCACTATTATTTTTCACCAGAACGTTAATTCCTGAAAAAGTATCTGTTATAATGGTTCCAGTTATAGGCCTCTTTTCAGGATTTCTTCCATTTTTTGTTATTGTTTATGCCATTTTTAAAGCGGCATATCACTTTAAGGTCTACCATCATAACATATCTTTTGATCAATTACCAAAATCGTTTCACGGATTAAAGATTGTACATATATCCGATTTGCATATTGGAGGATTCAATTACCAATATAAAATACTGGGACGCGCTGTAAAACTTATTAACAAATTAAAACCCGATATTATTTTCTTTACAGGAGATCTGGTAAATAATTATGCATGGGAATTACGAGGTTGGGAGACTGTTTTAGACAAATTAGTTGCAAATATGGGGAAGTTCGCCGTTTTGGGCAATCATGATTACGGTGATTATAGTGAATGGGACACAACCGAAGAAAAAGAAGAAAACCTAAATACCATTAAACAGTTTTACAAAAAAATAGATTTCACTTTACTGCTGAACCAATCCCGAATCATTGAAAACAACCATGAACAAATAGCACTAATAGGTGTTGAAAATTGGGGAAAACCTCCTTTTAAGCAATATGGAGATTTGGAAACCTCTTTGAAAAATGTAAGCACCATTCCTTTTAAAATATTGCTCTCTCATGATCCAACACATTGGAGCGAACAGGTCATTGATAAAACCGATATTGCACTAACGCTATCAGGGCATACACATGGCTTGCAGCTGGGTTTTAATTATAAAAAACTAAAATGGAGTCCAATTAAATATAAATATAAACATTGGGCCGGTTTGTATAAGCACAATAAGCAATATCTACATGTTAATCGTGGTTTAGGCTGGTTAGGTTTTCCGGGAAGGATAGGTATGCGCCCAGAAATTTCAAGTATTGAATTAAGTTCTTCTGGCTTTTAATTTAAAACGATTGCTATGGTACCCAGTTATTTTACTGCTTTTATTAAACAATGATAAATCATGTCATGTGTTTACGGGTTATTAACACGTCCTCCTTTTGTTCATAAAATACAATGATACTGCTTGCTACTTTTTTATTGAACTGATGCTCATCATTGATATCGGTGTTTGTGATACGTATATTAAATTCGTTTTAAAAGTATGGTTTTCAACCAAATATATGGCTTGACATAATTTTAAACTAAAACTAATTGTTTAATTAAAACATGTAATCATGAAAGCACTAACTACTCTTTTAAAAGTCATGATTTTTATGCCTTTCATCGTTATCTGTTCTAGCCAAACCATAAATGCGCAAGGCGGATATGGTGGTGGCGGAGGTCACGGTGGCGGAAATGGCGGCGGTGGCGGAGGTCACGGTGGTAACGATGATGGTGAAACTGCAGGAAATAATTTATCCTTTCCGGTTATTTTCGCAGACGGGGGCTCAAAAGTATTGCCCGGTACTATGGGAGCCTATTCTCTTGAAGGTGTTTGGTGGTATGTTTGGGGCGAAGACCCTATTGATCCACAAGCACCACTCTACAGTTGTGAGCCTTTAGACAATACCAGTGGTAAATGTAAAGATGGTTCAGATCCTGGTGATGGCATTTCTACAGTATATAAAGCATACATACAAAAAGATGCAAAGAATATTTGGCAAGCTTATAATACCAGTGTCCCAGCTGGGGAGACCCTAAATATTGATTATGTTGACTGGGGAGACAATCTTGAATCTTTAGACTGGACTCTGACTTCGCAAGTGAGAACAGAAATGGTTTTATTACAGGATATAGATTCTGTAACAGAGTTTAGTATGCGACATGTTGATAGTTGGGGCATTGATGAAGTTCATGGTTTACAAACCACACTTCAAGATCAAGTCATTTATGGTCCAGGTACACAAGCTACTGTTTATACTCCAAATGCCAGATTTACCGTTCAAAAGCTAAATGTTGCAAGTTTGGATCAAGTTACCGATAAATTATCGTGGGAACCTAAAATGGGATGGACCGAAGTAAATCCTTCAGACAACATGGTGAATGATGCCATTTTTAATATGGCTGTTTCAGAAGCAGGTGATGGTCCTGGATATTATAATGCTGAAATTAATGTAAAAGGTAAAATCATTTATGGCTATACTTGGAATGTAAGGGAAATGAATGAAGGTTCTGGATACTACAGGCTTACGTTTAGCTTTGATGAAGGCAATGAAGCAATAGGCACCGCAAAATTTGATGAATTCACTCAAATTATAGTTCCTATTGAGGAAGAAGAAAGTACTGAAACAGCAAAAACTACAGAAACTCAAGAAGCTCCCGGTGGAGGTGGCACTGCCGTAATGGATTGGCTTAATAACCTGACTTACATGGATGTTTATATTAAAGCAAAAGGAGGAGATGCCGCATCAGTTGCAATAACTGGTTTAAAACTCATTGATGCAGATAATGATGTACCTCTTGGCAATCTTACAAATGAAATGATCATAAATATCAATGAAATTCCGGTTTCAAATCTTAGCGTTGAAGCATTAACAACAAGTGATGTTGGTAGTGTTAAATTTGAATTAAGTGGCGACAAATCCGCAACAAGAGTTGAAAACGTTTCGCCTTATTCTCTTTATGGTCAAACAAACGGCAACTACTCTGGAAGAGACTTTACAACAGGAAACTATAATTTAACGGTGACTCCTTACTCTGAGGATAACTTGCAGGGTGACGTAGGAACACCTTTAACAGTGTCATTTGAAATAGTATCTGCGCCACCAGATGATAATGAAAAAGCAGGAAACAATTTATCCTATCCTGTAATTTGGGCCGATGGTGGTTTAAAAACGCTACCGGGTACTATGGGAACCTATTCTCTTGAAGGTGAATGGTGGTATGTTTGGGGCGAAGATCCTATTGATCCACAAGCACCTATTTACAGTTGTAAACCAATGGCTGGCAATAGTGCAAAATGCGAAAATGGCGAAGATCCCGGTGATGGAAACTCCATGGTCTATAAAGCGTATTTACAAAAGGACAAAAACAATACCTGGCAAGCCTATAATGAAGCAGTGCCAGCCGGAGAGACCATGTATGTTGACTGGATTGACTGGGGCGACAATCTTGAATCTTTAGCCTGGAAAATCAATTCGAAGGTGAGAACTGAAATGGTTTTATTGAAAGATATAGATTCTGTAACCCAATTTAGTATGCGTCACGTTGCTGGCTGGGGTACCGATGAAGTTCATGGTTTACAAACAACACTAAATGATGAACCTGTATATGGTACAGGAACTCAGGCTACCATTTTTACTCCAAATGCCAGATTTACCATTCAAAAATTAAATTACACAAGTGAAAGCATTTCTCCTACCAGACTTAATTGGGTTCCTGGAATGGGATGGACAGAAAAAGAAAATGAAGCTTATGACATTGTTAATGAGCCTATACTAAATATGGCTGCGGCCGATGCTGGCGATGGTTCTGGCTACTATAGTGCAGAGATCAATGTAAAAGGTAAAATAATTTATGGATATACATGGGATGTAAGCAACTTGAATGAAGGAGAAGGATACTATAGATTAACCTTTAGTTTTGATGAAGGTGATGAAGCAAAGGGCACTGTTAGATTTGGTGAATCAACTAAAATTGTGATTCCTATTGAAGAAGAATCTTCAGACGTGGCAAAAACCACTGAAGATGGTCCCGGTGGAGGTGGTATTGGGATAATAGATCATTCTAAAAATCTGACTTATATGGATGTGCTTATTGGTGAATCTGGTGGCATAGCATTAAAAGTACAAAGTTCTAAAATGCTACCGTTTAATATCTATCCAAATCCAACATCAAATAAAACTGTTAACATTCAAAATACTACCGGCAACCTGCTAAGCATTTATAACACGCTTGGCCAAGAAGTATTTAAAACAAAAATTAATAGCCCTTATGGCATTCAAACACTTAATTTGAGCACATTGCAATCAGGCCTGTATTTTGTAAAAGTTAGTGATGGTCAAAATTCATCAGTTAAAAAATTGATTTTAAAATAAACAAAACAATTAAACTTTGAATCAAATGAATCCCTGATAGATTTAAAATCTCTCAGGGATTCATTATTAAAGTATATAAGATAACTGATTTTTTGAAAAATTCAATACATCTGAAAGTACATAAAAACATAAAATATCATTCTATTTTTTAGAAAAGCAAAGAAACATTATTACTAAAATACACTGAACTGATAGGTGTAATTACTAACCTATGTTAACAAAACCAACATAAGGTAATTTTGAAATTCAAGGTGGCTGACACATATCATTGCCATTTTCCCACTACGAGCTTATTTTTATATCAATCAGAATCCATTAAATAAAATTATCATGAAAACAGATTTAAAAATCAAGCAAGACGTTCTTGATGAACTAAAATGGCAGCCTAACATTGATGAGACACAAATAGGCGTTATTGTTAAAGATGGCATTGTAACGCTTGAAGGTACTGTTGACTCCTACACAAAAAAAATAGCAGCAGAAAAAGCCGTTAAAAATGTATATGGTGTTAAAGCTGTGGTTGAAGACATTAAAGTTAAATACAATGCTGGTGATAGCAAAACTGATGAAGAAGTTGCAAAAGCAGCTGTTAACGCTTTGCAATGGAACGCTTCAGTGCCCAGTGATACGGTAAAAATCAAAGTAGAAGATGGTTGGGTTTATCTATCTGGTGAAGTTGCTTGGGAATATCAAAAAAACGCTGCTAAAAATGCCATTACAAAACTATATGGCGTTAAAGGTGTTGTTAATAATATTTCCTTGAAACAAACATTAACCCCTTTTGAAGTTGAAAACAGAATCGCTAAAGCCTTTGAAAGATCAGCTAAGCTTGAATCTAAAAAAATTAAGGTTGAAGTAGATGGACATACTGTTAGATTAAACGGTACCGTTCATTCTGTTGCTGAAAAAGAAGAAGCTCGCAAAGCGGCCTTCTTTGCACCAGGAGTTACCAAAGTAGAAAACAACCTGATTGTTGATTATTATCCTGAATATGCTTAGCATTTATGGCATTGTGAATTGAGTGACAAAAACTAAAAGCCCTGTCCGTTAAAACGGACAGGGCTTTTTAATTTCTTGCTAATACATAGCTTGCTAAATCACTCTAATTGACACTCAAAAACCAATCTAATCGTTTTTAATATCAAAGGTTACTTTTGTAGCCACTCTATATTGTGATATTTTATTGTTCACAACAGTTACTTGCATGTCTTTTACATAAACCGATTTGATGTGATTTACAGTTTTTGAAGCTTCATTAATTACATTTTGAATGGCGTCTTCAAAGCTCTCGGTAGAGTTCCCTAGAATTTCAATAACTTTTAATACAGACATAATATTTATTTTTTTGATTAATATATCTGTAAGATAAGATTGCAAACATGAATTTGAAATGATATAAATCACTGACCCTAAATAACCTAAAAGATAATTTAACACATCCATTAATCTAGATCATTTTTCATTATGTCAAAAAACGGCATTCAGTCAAACATAAATTAACAAATCACTTATTGCTGTTTTTTCCTTTCCTCTTTTTCTTTTTGCTTTTCCAATTTCCTGAAATAACCTCGTATTAAAAAATTATGCTTTAAAGCCTCCATGTTCTGGTTAAACTTGTCTGTTCCTTCATTGATGTTTTTAAGTGTGGACTGTAAACTATTGACCAGTGTTGTATCATTTACTATATAGTTATAAGCACCATCACCTGAATTAAAATCAACAATGGTAGTGTCAATATTGGCAATGACATTTTGGATTTGCTTGCTGGAAGCTTCAAGATTGCTCACAATAACTTTAAGATTTTGACCAGATACGGAATCATTCAACAACATGCCCAAAACGGTATTATCATTTGTCTTTAAGGATGTAATAATCTGATTAATCTCACTAATGGTATTTGAAGCATCACGGCTAGCTACCTTCAAATTTGTTACTGACTGTCTTAATTCTTTAGCCATAATGGTATCATTAAGCAATACGGCCAAGGTTCCCTTGCCCTTAATCATGGCATCGGTAATTTTTATTAAATCTGACGTAAGGATGGCTGCATTTTCAGAGCTTACACTTAAGGTACTCAAGATATCATCTGCACCAATTTTACTGTATGAAGCAATAATATCACCATCGGCAATGACTTCATCTGTTCCTTTTCCCGGAACAATATTGACAATCATGTTCCCAACCAACCCATCAGAGCCAATAGTGGCAATGGCATTTTTTTTGATATGGGCAATGATTCCTTCTTCAATATTCATATCTACTTTTATAGTGGAATCGTTGGTCATGACTATGTTTTTTACCGTTCCAATATTAATTCCGGAATACCTTACATTATTGCCCTTTTGCAGCCCATTCACATTTTGAAAATAAGCACTAATGGTGAATGTGTTTTGAAACATATTTTGTTTTTGCCCAATAAGATAGACGGCCAACACAAACAGCGTAGTACCAATAATAACAAAAAGTCCCAATCTTATTTTTTGTGAATTTGTATTTTTCATGTGTTTATATTTATTGTTTGAAAAATGCCTTTACTTTAGGGTCCTTGGATGCTGAAAGCTCTTCAAAAGTTCCTTCGGCATAGTTTGTTCCATCAATCAATAATATCATCCTATCTGCAATAACCCTGGCACAGTCCACATCATGTGTAATGATAAGGGATGATGTATTGTATTTTTTTTGAATATCCTGCATTAATATGATGATTTCTTTTGCCGTAATGGGATCCAATCCGCTGGTTGGCTCATCATATAAAATAATCTTTGGCTGAAGTATGAGCGTTCTGGCCAAAGCCACCCGTCTTTGCATACCACCTGATAATTCAGCGGGCATTAAATCCAATGTATGAGCTAATCCAACATTCTTTAACGCTTCAATAACCAATGTTTCAGTATTGACATTTTTACCAAGTTTTTTATAATGGTGTCTCAACGGAAATTCCAAATTTTCTCTTACCGTCATGGAGTCATATAAGGCACTTCCTTGAAATAAAAACCCAATATCGGCTCTCAAAATATCCAATGATTCTTGATTAAGTGACGTAATATCGTGGTGCATCACAATTATTTTTCCACTATCTGCTTCCATTAAACCCACAAGGCACTTGATCATTACCGATTTTCCTGATCCGGATTTTCCCATAACAACCAAATTCTCCCCTTTGTACAATTTCATACTAAAGTGTTTTAGAACATGATTGTCATCAAAGCTTTTATTCAAATCTTGCAATTCAAGAACCACTTCCTCACTGGATTCTTTCTTTTTGTCCTTTTCTAATATGGCCTGTTGCTTTTTCATAAGTCATAAAAAATATCAGCCACAAAAACGGCTATAAAGTCAATAATGAACAGTAACAATGATGTAAAAACTACCGCAGAATTTGCTGCTATTCCCACCCCTGCTGTTCCTTTTTTACAGTAATAGCCCTTAAAACAACCAACAAGGCCAATGGCAAGCCCAAAAAAGAAGGATTTAACCGTTGCAGGAACTATGTCACCAAACTCCAAAGAATCAAAGACCTGATTAAAGTAAAGGGCAAATGACACATCCCCTTTAAGGTGCTCTACCAAATAAGAACCATATAAAGCAATGGCGTCGCCAAAAATGACTAACAAAGGAATCATTAATGTTGTTGCCATAACGCGGGTCACCACTAAATATTTAAAAGGATTGGTTCCTGATACTTCCATGGCATCAATTTGCTCAGTAACACGCATAGAACCCAGCTCGGCTCCAATTCCAGATCCAATTTTACCGGCACAAACCAATGCTGTAATCATAGGGCCTATTTCCCTAACAATAGAAATACCAACCATGGACGGCATCCAAGATACCGCTCCAAACTCCATTAATGTTGGCCTGGTTTGTAAGGTAAGTACCAATCCAATAATAAAACCAGTAATACCAACCAATAACAAGGATCTGTTCCCAATGCTGTAACATTGTCTTAAAAACTCTTTAAACTCATAAGGTCTCCTAAACACCTCTTTAAAAAACCGAATTGTAAAATAAGTTAGTTCTCCAATTTCCATGAAGAATGACTTTATTTTAATCCATATTAGCATAAAGCATATAAATGTATGTTACAATTAAATCTAAGGTATTACCACAACATACAAAATGATTAAAGTCAGAACACTTGACTGAGAAAAATCATTGCCAATCAAAGGTTTAGTTTGCATATTTAATATCATCTTAAAACTTATAATCATGAAAACTAAACAGGATATTCAATTTGTGGACAAAATCATTGGGGCCCTTAGAAAATCAGCTATTGAATTGGAAGAATTTCAAGTTAAAGCCGCTTTAGGAAAAGTAGAAGCCCAAGACAAGTATGAAGAGGTCAAGAAAAAATTTAATTTGTTTATTCACGACAGTGAGTTCAAAATAAAAGAAATCAAAGAAAAAATAGAAGAACTCAATACTAAGTTTGATGAACTACGCGTACAATTAGCTTTGGGAAAGGCCGAGACCAAGGAAATCTTTAAAAAACAAAAAAAGCAGATCCTTTCAACTTTACATGAGATTGAAGTCAAAATAAAAACCAATGAAACATTGAATAGAATGTACGCGCTAACGCTCATTGAAATTGAACAATTCAAAATTCAGTTAGAGATCTTGGAACAAAAATTCAAAAAGGACAAAAAAGGAGGAAAAGTCGCTTTTGAAAAAGGAAAACAAGAATTTAATTCTTTTATAGATAGGTTTAAAGGTAAATATGCTAAGAAGAAAGAAGAAACCAAACTAGAGCATTTTCAAAATGAAATTTCTGAAGCCTTCAGCCATTTCAAAAAAGCATTTTCAAAAGCATAACCTGCAAATCTTCAGTAAAAAACGTACTCGCTCAAGTACGTTTTTTGTTTTAAATGGTTAATAATCATAATCGCCCTTTTTAATATTTGACAACAGGCCATACCCAAGTAAAACGGCCAATGAAAAACTTGTCATACCTAAAATGGAAATCCCGTTCCAAAGTGGATGTATCTCAAAAATAATGAACAAGGAAGCACTGATTATCAAAGCGACCATAATAGAAGCCGTAACCAATTGTTTTGTAATTCTTTGTAAGGTATGCACCAGAGGATCAATGCCTTTGTGTGACAAATCAACTTTTATAGTACCTGAATTTATTTTTCGTATGGCATTTTTTAAATCCGTTGGAAAATCTTCCATATAGTTTGTTAGCTCAATAACTGAGTTCACAACTTTTTTACCTATTGTTACAGGATTGTATTTTTGGGTAGCGCTATGTCTCAAATAAGGTTTTACAATTTCAAACACCTCTAGGTTAGGGTCCAGTTTTTCAATAACACCTTCTATGGTCACTAAAGACCTGGCAAAAAGAAAAAAATAAGTAGGCACTATTAATCCGTGGGCAATGATAATGTCTTTGAGTTCCAATAAAATAGTGCTCATTTCATTTTCATGAACATCCCTTACATAATATTTTTCCACAAATTCGTTAATATCAAACTCCAAGGCTCTCATGTCACTTACAGGAGCATGGTTAGAAAGTTGCTGCAATACTTTAATGATTTGTTTTACATCCTTATTGGTGATGGCTATAAATAATTTGCCGAAAATTGAGATATCTCTTGGCAACATACTTCCCATCATACCAAAATCCAAATAACAAATATGACCGTTTGGGAGCACCAATAAATTGCCGGGATGCGGATCTGCATGGAAAAAACCATATTCAAAAATTTGTTTAAAATAACTTATGGCAAGCCGTCTAGCAATAACTTTTGTATCAAATTCCTTACTTAACAACTCATTGATTCTATCTATCTTGATTCCAGACATGAACTCTAAGGCCAGAACCTTTGGTGTTGTAAAATCTGGATATACTCTAGGTGCTTGTGCAAATTGTTCTAATGAACCATCTTTTGCCAGATTGTTGTAAAATCTTTGTACGTTAATGGATTCATTTATGAAATCGAGTTCCTTTAATATAGAATCTTCAAAATTTTTGACCAATCCAACAGGGTCAAAGTTTTTTAAAGACGGTATTCTTCGCTCCAAAACATTAGCAATTTTGTACATGACCTTAATGTCCTCAGTAATGATATCATAAATTCCGGCGCGTTGTATTTTTAAAGCAACCCGTTTACCGGAATGCAAGGTAATTTTGTGTACTTGTGCCATGGATGCCGATGCAAAAGGAATGGGTTCAAACCATGCAAATAAATGTTCCACTCTGCCCTTTAACTCCGTTTCAACAACTTCTTTAGCTACTATTTCAGACATTGGGGGTACATTGTCTTGAAGTTTTTCCAATTCTAAAGTTAATTCCAAAGGAACCAAATCTGGTCTGTTGCTCAATATTTGTCCAAATTTCACAAAAGTTGGTCCCAATTCCTCGCATACCAATCTCATTTTGGCCCATTTACTGAATTTGGCAACATGCTTTTTTGTTGAATTTGGGATTAGTTTTTGAATTAATATGTATTGACTGTTTTCATCTAAATAATGAACCAAATCTTCAAAGCCATATTTTAATAGGACTCTTAGAATTTGATTATATCTAGAGATGGATTTAAATTTTTTTCCAATATCTGTTACAACGCCCATCTTATTATGATTCCAGTTTGTTTAGCCTCGCTTCAAGTAAAGCAACACTTGTCTCAAGTTTTTCGAGTTTGATGTTTAGAGCCTTAATTTCATCTAAGTGAGCAACATTTATTTTTTTGTAGAACTTTGCCACTAGTTCTTCTATTTTTTCATTTAGTTCTTCCCTTAGCTCATGGGCTTTTAAAATTATTTTATCTGCAAACTCGAGTTCATTTCCGTTTTCATCCAATTGGGTTTCAGATAACACCCTATTGATATTGTCTTTGCCTTTTTCTGAAAGCGTATTTATTTTATCCAATAATTTAGTATCTCTTGCTATATAATAAAGGCTTGAGCTTAATGTAAGCAATTCTAATATTGTTTTTGTTTTCATAATGCACGGCTTTAACTTAAAAACACAATTAAATGTATCACTAAATAAAGAGGTTCTAAATGATTTCAATCATTTCAAAAAGCATGCTAATGAGTTATTTTTAATGATATAAAAGACAAAAAAAGAAGGCCATGAAAACCCAATTATCATCAATAATGACAAAACATGTGGTTTGTGTTTCTCCTGAACAAAACTTAATTGATGTCAAGCATATTTATGAGAAGAGAAACTTCCATCATCATATTCCTGTGGTTGAAAACAATAAGTTAGTGGGAATGGTCAGTTTAATAGATTTTATGTACAACATTTCAGGGGCTGGAATTAATGATGACAATACTGTATATAGTGAATTGACCGTTAAAGACATCATGACCCAAAAACCATTTTATTTAACAACAATGTCCACCATTGAAGACGCAGCCAAGGTTTTGATTGAAGGTAATTATCATGCCATACCTATTGTTGAGGACGACCGGCTGGTCGGGATCATATCAACAGCAGACCTGATAAAATTTTTCCTAAGCAAGGCATCATAATCCATTAAGAATGTTCAAACCCTTTTTTAGAATCCATTTGATGCTGATAACGATCATTGTCCACACTAATAACATCCAGTACTTTCCCAATATAATAATTCATTAAAAATGACTACTGGGTTAGTCCTCTCCGGAGGAGGTATGCGTGGAGCTGCACATATTGGAGCTATAAAAGCCCTTGAAGAACATGATATATTTCCAACCCACATTGCCGGTACAAGTGCCGGTGCTGTAGTAGGCGCTCTTTATGCTTATGGCCACAGTTGTGAGGACATGTTAACATTTCTCAAAGGGATTAATATATTGGACATAAAAAAATATGCTCTAAATAAGCCTGGCCTTATTGATGCTGAAAAATTTTACCCTGGCTTTAAGACCTGTCTTAAAAATGACGATTTTTCATCTCTGAAAAAGCAATTGACCATAACCGCTACAAATATTTTAAACGGTAAACTAGAAATTTTTAAGACCGGCGAATTGATTAGGCCTGTTTTAGCCTCGGCAGCAATACCGGGGATTTTTGCTCCAGTAAAAATCAATGACTCTTATTATGTTGATGGGGGCACACTAAATAATTTCCCAGTTGAACTATTAAAATCAACATGCGATAAAATTATTGGAATCTATGTCAATAGTTTTGATGATATAAAAATCAAGGATTTAAAGCATTCTTATAATGTCATAGAAAGGGCTTTTATAATAAAATCTGTTGATGAGGACTTAAAAAAGTTCAACGACTGTGATTTAATTATATCCCCAAAAGGATTAAATAAATTTGGGGTTTTTGACAAAAACCATCTTAACGATATCTTCAACCTTGGTTATGAAGCCACTAAAAAAGAATTAACAAACAATAATAAATTTTCAATGAAAACAATGGCAGACTGATACTGATCATTTCCGTTTTTTTATTGGACACTTATCTTTATAAACATAATATCATCACATGAAAACTACTTTATATATACATAATTTAAAATGTCCGAACTGTGAGACAATTATTATAGAAAAGCTTTCTAAGCTAAAACATATAACTAATGTTTTTATTAAAAGACAATATGCCACAGTAACCTTTGAGCATGAAACAGCTAAAGATATTGATTTGGTAAAAGCTACCCTTACAAAAATGGGTTATCCCCCTTTTGGTGAAAAAAACAATTTAATTAAAAAAACAAAATCCTATCTGAGCTGTGCAGTAAACAAAAAATAAAAAAAAATGGAAACACTATTTCAAGAACAAATCATTTCAATTCCAAGAATTGGAGATTATGCACCAGAATTTAAAGCAGTAACAACACAAGGCCCTATTAATTTTCCTTCGGATTACAAAGGCAAATGGGTCATTTTATTTAGTCACCCGGCAGATTTTACTCCCGTTTGCACATCAGAGTTTATCACTTTTGCTAGCCTAGAAAACAAGTTTGCTAAAGCCAATTGCAAATTGATAGGCCTCTCTATTGATGGATTATATAGCCATATAGCATGGTTAAGAACCATTAAAGAGAAAATCAAATTTAAAGGCTTAAAAAATGTAGAAGTAAAATTTCCTTTAATTGAAGATATTACTATGGAAATAGCCAAAAAATATGGCATGATTCAACCTGGCGAAAGTAAGACACAAGCTGTGAGAGCCGTATTTTTTATAGATCCCAAAGGTATTGTTAGAGCTCTTATTTATTATCCGTTGAGTTTAGGTAGAAATTTTGATGAGATTTACAGAGCGTTAATTGCTATGCAAACGGCAGATAAGTTTGCGGTTGCAACACCCGCAGATTGGAACCCCGGTGATGATGTAATCATTTCGCCCGCTGGTTCCTGTGGTGTAGCCGAAGAACGAATGACCACCAAAAACGGGTTGACTTGTGAAGATTGGTTTTTCTGTACCAAAAAACTGGACAAAGACACTGTTTTAAGTGAGCTGATAAAAAATTAATGTCAAAAAAAGCTAACAAGATGTTTTCTAAATTAAGTTTTCCACTTTTTTTGGTATTCATCTTGTTAGTTATTTCCATAAAGTTTTGCTGCCCTAATAATCCAAATTACCTCATTGTATCATCAACTTTTAAAAACAATCAAGTATTAAATAAAGTCTATAAGCCAGCTAATATTGTGGTTGACAAACCAATAACGGTTGGAAATTATTTTAAATTTATAGACTCAATTGTTCAAAAATATGACTCAGTAACGTCCTATCGTTTAACTGAACACCTTTTGGTTAGAGCCAATCCATGGATTATTGATACACTGAAAAACACCGATTATTACACGATGAAAAACAAGGGACGATTTGTGTATGATCAAAAAAAGATTGTTGTGCTTCATAAAGGTGATTCAATTTTATTGCCCGATTCAGCATTAGCAAAAAAAATACTTCAATCGTTTCAAAACACGATGATTGATATCAATATTCCGGAGTTCAAGCTACGTATCATTGAAGATTCAAATGTGTTATATGAATGTCCCATTCGAGTGGGACGCCCCGAAATGAAGTTCCTTAAAATGAGTAACAGGGTGACGGATTTAAGAACCAAAACAGGCACTGGTTTTATAGTAAATCACGTCCGTAATCCTAATTATTACAATCCTGTAAATGGACATCAATATTTTGTTACCAAAAGAGACGACCTTATCGTAACGGCATTGCCACAAATACCCTTTATAGAAACAGAAATAAATGGTATACGAAACGGGCAACTTATCCATCCTACAACAAACCCTGTAACTTTAGGGAAAGCCTATTCAAATGGCTGTATAGGTACTAAAGAAGGTGATGCTTGGGTTATTTACTATTATGCTCCAATTGGCACAAAAATCAATATACGTTATGATTTACAGGTGAATGATTCTTTAGGTCAAAAGATTACTTTAAAGGATATTTACAATCAAAATACAGCCTTAAACTAGTCTGGATTTCTGGAAAAAAAAGTTAAGCCGACACACTTTTATTGGTACTGCCAGAAAAATGCAGCTCATTTTCTGTTTCCTTGTTATCATTCCAGCAATTTAAATTATAAATAGTGGTTTCTGCAATATTTGTAAGTGCTTCTTCAGTTAAAAAAGCATGGTGTCCTGTAATAAGTACATTTGGTAGCGCATTAAGTTTTATAAGCATATCATCCTTTGGAATATCATAAGAATGATCTTTAAAGAAAACATTCCTTTCGTGCTCATATACATCCATGCCCAATCCAGAAATACGCTTGCTTAACAAAGCATCAATAATATCTTTGGTGTTAATTACAGCTCCTCTGGCAGTATTGATTACAATGCAATTTGGTTTCATTAAATCAATTAGCTCTTTGCTTATTAAATGATGTGTTTCAGAGTTTAAAGGCACATGAATGCTAATGATATCTGATGTTTTGCAAAGCTCTTTAAGTGTAACATATTTTAAGTGATATGAAACAGACAATTTTTTATTTTCCAAAATATCAAAGCCCAATAAATTACATCCAAAACCATGCATGATCCTAGTCATCACAGATCCTATTTTGCCAGTACCAATAATCCCAACGGTTTTGCCATATAAATCAAAACCAATAAGGTTATTAATGTCAAAATTAAATTGTTTTACCCGTTGATTTGATACTATTATCTTTCTGTTTAAAGCTTGTAGAATGGCAAGTGCATGCTCTGCAATTGCATATGGTGAGTAAATAGGTACATTGGCCACTTTAATACCCAAGTTCTGCGCTGTAAAAAGGTTAACATTGTCATGCCCAACAGACCTTAGCGTGATATATTTTACTCCAAAATCCTTTAATTTTTCCAAAACTATGTTGGATACCATATCACTTGAAAATACTGAAATAGCATTATAACTAATAGCTTTCATGGCAGTTTCTGATGACAATACATCTTTGATGAATGTTATCTTATGCTTGCCCCTATTGGCGTCTTCTAAATATTCAATCTCAAAATCTTTTGAGCTGTATACAAGTACTTTCATTTTTATTGTTTGACATTTGAAGAAATAATCGCTTCATTTTCCAAAGACTTAATAATACTTTTTACATAATCTTTAACTGTGGTATTAATAGCTTTTGGATCAACAATATCATAGGAAGCAACCCATACCAATGACTTGACATTATCTTCCTTCAAATCATATAATGTTGCCTCAATGTTGTAAATATTATATTTTTCATAGTAAGAGGGATCAAGATATATGTCTTGATACATATAATAATAAGGTCTAAAACGTCTCCAATAATAATCTCTTCTGTAAATATCTGAAGAATAAGCAACTTTTTCTTTTACACCTTTTACTGCTGATATTAAAATGGCATCAAACCCGTTATGAGCAAGTCTTTCAACTTCATTTTGAATATTCTCTTCAGTTTGTCTTACGCTTGTAAATTCAGTTTTAAACACGTCAAAACTCTCAACGGCATGTATACCTCTCTCTTCAAGCGATAATACCAATTGCTCTTCAAATACCCTCCTAGCTGTTAGATTATCCGTCAAACCAACTACCAAGATTTTTTTAGGGCTATAGCCTGTATAGTCTTTGTTGACCCAACTATCTATTGTTCTTACAGAAGAACAATCCAGTAACAACAACATTATTAATAAATAAAAAAACGCTTTCATTGGTTAACATTTACTCTAATAAAACTATCAGAATATATAGTAAAGCACAATGATAAATATCAGTGATTTTTATAAGAATAGACACAAATTAATCACAAGTGAAGATAAAAATCCTTGAAAAAAATGTTAAGATACCTTGATAGCAATAACTCTTATTAAAATTAAATTTATTTAATGCTATATTATTCTTCTGTTTTGAGATTCTTAGCATTCTTAATCCGTTCTATTTCTCTCAACACCAAGGGAAACACAGGCTCAGTCATATTATGCCCATAGCCTTCAAGTTCATATAAAACGGTTTCTTTATGTCCCACAATTTTCATCATACGCATGAGGTAAGCATTTTCTTCATAACGCCCCAACATTTCCATCTCTCTATCTCCAGTAATCAGCAATAGTGGTGGTGCATCAGCCCGAACATGAAATAAAGGCGCTAAGCTATCCACAACTGGTTGTGTTCCTGGTATGCCCCGTTCTTCACGAACAGTAAAATGCGTAATGGTATGTCCACTAAGTGGGATAAGACCGGCAATCTTATTGGCATCAATATCATATTTACCAAGCCAACTCGTATCCAAACCAATCATACTGGTTAAATAGCCACCAGCCGAATGACCTGAAACAAAAATTAGCGAGTCATTTCCACCATAATGTTCAATGTTTTTAAACACCCAGCTTACAGCAGCAGCTGCATCTTCAATATATTTAGGAGCTTTTACCTTTGGATAGAGCCTGTAATTTACTGCAACTACGGCTATACCTTTTTCTTTAAGTGCTGAAGGTATTTCTTTATTTCCCCCAGTTAAGCCACCACCATGAAACCAAACCAAAGTTGCAAATCCCTCACTATTTTTTGGATAATAAATATCCAAAACACAGCGCTCATTAATATAAGAATCTGAATTGTTAATGCTTTCACTGTAATAGTGAATGTCATTTTTTGTTATATATGAAGAGTTCTGGCCACATAATATCATGGCATTAAACTGCACACATAATAATAACCAAAACACTCTGCTCATAACTAACTTAATTAAAATGATTTATTCAAAGATATAAACTCTAACCCTATTTATTCAACACACATGAAAAGTTGAATTACCTAGACTTATGTTTACAATTTTTATATGGAAAATTCCTAAAAATATTAAACCCTAATTGCTCAATTGCACTATTATTGATAAACACGAACATAATCTATCTCCATGGTAGAACTTTGAAAGCTATCACTAATTGTACCACCTAAATTCCCACCCATGGCAACATTCAAAATGATGAACTGATTACTTGTAAATGGCCAGTTTTGATTATTTTTAGGTGACGGATTATATGTGTAATACACCTCATCATCCAATAAAAAAGTAATGCTGTTTTCTGTCCAAATCATGGAATACAAATGGAATTCTGTGGTTTCATTTGAAACAGAAACGGATTTATGGTTGATAGTGGCTCCATAGCTTGAAGTTGTGTGCAAAGCACTAGATACCTGTCCTAGGTTATTGCCTACATGCTCCATAATATCTATCTCACCGCATGCTGGCCAACCAACCGAACCAATATTTGCTCCCAGTAACCAAATGGCTGGCCATGTTCCACTGCCATCTGGTAGTTTGGCTCGAACATCTATTCTTCCGTAGGTAAACTCAAATTTACCAGAAGTAAGCATTCTGGCCGAGGTAAATGCATACCCTTGGTAATTTTCTCTTTGAGCCGTAATTTTTAAAACACCATTTTCTACTTTGGCATTATCCAATCTATTGGTATAATATTCGGATTCATTGTTGCCCCAACCATTATCGCCATTACCAATATCATACCCCCAATTGGCCGGGTTTGGGCTTCCATCTTGATTAAACTCATCCTGCCAAACCAGTTGCAAATTGTTGTCGGCGGCTTTTACAAAAACGGTTACCGAAATGGTCTTGCTTACAAAATTAAGACCATTATATGCCGAAACAATAACGGTATAAGTTTTTATACCTGGCGTAGTAAATGTATAGCTAAACTCATTTTGTGTAAGCGTTAAGGTTTCGCTGTTTATCAAAACCTTGTATGAGGTGGCATTTGATGCAGAGATAATGAAATTGACCTCTCCACTTCCATCCCCATTAGGTTTTTCACTGTCTTTTCCAACTATATTTGCCGTAATGGAAAGATTGGATGGTTTTGTAATTTCATTGGCAGGATCTTCCCCACCACTGCTGCTACAAGACATAAAAACCAGTAGTAAAAACAAAGCAATGGGTTTGATATAATATAAAAAATTGAACATTTTAATTATAGTTTTGTTTAAAATTTAGATAATTCAAATTAAACCCACCAGTATCAAACACGACTTTAATCTTGTTGATTCCCTTGTTAAGTTTTATTGATGACAGTGTCACTTGCTTATAAGAAACATTGCTTCCTGTTGATGGAAGCGAAACCAGTTCTGATTTTTCGCCATTTTGAAGTTCCAAATGGAGTTGACCCATAGTATTCTCACTTGAGTAACGTATGATAACTTTATAGTCAGATGATTGTAATGCGTTAACTGTAAACAACAACCATTCACCGTTCTTTATATCAAACACTTCATATCCATTGGAGTTTTCGTCTTGGCAAATTTGTATATCAACACCGTCATTTCGCATAACGCCTCCTTTATTCCAATCGCCTTGTATTCCTGTATCTACTTTATAATTAATAAAATCATCATCTAAATACGCATAACCATTAGTTCCCAAGTCATATTCAGAAGCATAGATGGTTCCGGGAATGGTATGTGCTTTATAAGGTTTGGTTTCATTAGTTTGTATTTGCCTGAACATGGCGTCAATAACATCTGTCTTTATTGTTACATGTTCCATTTTGTAATTTTCAGCTAATTGCATCAATGCATTTTTAGCAAATTCCTTTGATGGTTTTTTACCACCCTTACTCCAGTATTCACGAATGGTTTCATAACCTGGGTTTTTGGTAACAGAAGTTACACCGGCAATGTTCTCTACCTTTTTCATGGGCCAAAATGCCCAACCAATATTATTTGATTCCACTAAGGAAATAGCATCTTTAAACCATACATTGGAATTTTCACCACTTTCACCCAGCCAAATAGGGATATTGTAATGTGAACGGTAATCCAACATCTTTTGTATGGATCCCTTGGTATTATAATTCCAATACTTATGGAAACTTAACACCATATTGTCATCCCATACTGGCAAAATACCTTCATAATTATTCCCCCAACAATTACCTTCAATAATAATGATATGATTATTGTCAACTTCCCTAATAGCTTTGGTTACACGCATCATTAATTCCCTTAAAGGCGCATTTGAGGTTTCATCACAACCATTGGGGTTGGTGCCAGTAAAATTCCAATTAGGTTCATTAATAATATCATAACCACCAATCCAAGGTTGGTCTTTATAACGTTCTGCCAATTTTTTCCAAAGTGCAATCATTTTTTCTTGATTGGCTTCACTTTCCCAAAGTGATGGCTTTGTTTTATCATAATCTGAAATATTGGCATCATTTCCCTGACCACCAGGTGCACCGTGCAAATCCAAAATAAGGTACATTTTATTATCAGCACACCACTGTAATAAACTATCAGTCATTGTGAAACCTTTTTCCAACCACGATACATCACCGTTGTTTTCATTTTCAATGGGAGGTGTAAAAAGATTATAATGCATGGGCAACCTTATCGAATTAAAACCCCAGGCTTTCAGTGAATCTATATCACGTTTGGTGATTCCATTTGCTCTGTAGGCTTCGTAGAATTCTTCAGTATTTTCAGGTCCAACTAATTCTTGAATTTTTTGTTTAATAACATGTTGTGGCCCCGCAAAAGCTCCGGTCTGTATCATATAACCTTCTTGAATCATCCAGCCGCCAAGCCCTAAACCACGAAGTAGAACATTTTGGCCATTTCCATCTACAATTTTCTGGCCCTCACTATGTAAAAACCCTTGTCCATAAATGGATGTACACAAAACTGCAAAAAAATATATAATTGTTTTCTTCATTTCAAATCCTGATAAATACTTGTTAATTTATTCCCAAACATAGGTGCCAACTGCCCCCGCTGCCAATGAGGTCACAAACCATTTACCGTTGTATTTTACATTAAACGTTGTGCTTAAGTCTCCATTATTTTCAACAATTAAAACCTTTTTTCCATTAGGCGTTTTAAAAGCAACATTTTGTATGTCACCTGAGATGTTAGAACCTATTCTAACCGAACCAGATGGAACAAATTTTGATGCATGGGCAATTATATAGTATGCAACATTTCTGGTGATATTACCACCAGAACTAATGGTTAAAGCACCTTTACATGTTGAACAGCCACCATCTGTGTGCGGTTCAAAGGCTGGATTATTGGCGAGATTCCATTCCAAAGCATTTTTGCTCCAATTTCTCATGGAACCAATAATCACATTTGCCAAATGCCACTTTAAATCTCCTGCAAAATCACTTGAGGAGGATGTGTATTGTTCTGTAAAATATAGGTTTTTATTGGGAAACGAATTATGAACGGTTGAAAGCGCACTGATATTGCCAGCATATAAATGAAATGCTGAACCATCAATAAACTTATTGGCATCTGGATCATTTAAGACAGTAATTGGATAATCTGGACGATCACAGTTGTGGTCCCAAACTATTATTTTAGTTGTGATATTGGCACTGGTAAATGCTGGTCCTAAATGATTTTTAATAAAGTCTGCCTGTTCTACCGCACTCATCACCATGCTTGGATTATTACCCCCATGCTGTGGCTCGTTTTGAACGGTAATAGCATCAACAGTAATACCCAGATTTTTCATTTCCTGAATATATTTTACAAAATATTGCGCATAGGCTCCATAATATTGAGGCTGCAAACTACCACCTATTGTACTATTGTTGTCTTTCATCCAAACTGGAGCAGACCATGGAGATCCCAATATTTTAATGTTTGGGTTTATTTGTAAAATATCCTGCAAGACACTTATAACGCCGTTTAAGTCTGGCTCTAAACTAAAATTACTTAATGTTTCATCTGTTTGCCCTGCGGGAACATCATCATAGCTAAATGGAGCTTCGTTTAAATCGGAAGCACCTATGCTGATTCTTAGATAGCTTATTGAAATGGAATTTTCAGAATTACCAAACAGTTCTTGCAATAACTCCGTTCTTTTTGTTGAACTTAATCCATTGATGACTTCTGCACTTCCTCCTGTTAGCGTAAAACCAAATCCATCTATGCTTTGATATGTTTGACTTTCATCTACCGTAATGTTAGGGTAATTGTTGAAAGTAGTGTTAAAGCTCAAAACCGTGGACTGTTTCTTTAATAAGTCATTTTTGTTTGCTGTTGTTAACCAAAAATCCACATCATTGGTTGCTACTGGGTTCTCGGGCGGATTAGGAGAAGGATTTGGGTCTTCTGGCTCATTTGTACTACCAGATGAACAATTTACCTGAAGCATTAAACTAAACAAGGATATTATAGAGACAATGAGGCTTTTCTTCATTATTATAAACATTTATATTATATTTTTAACAGTTTTAATACACTAATGATTGAATGGCATGGGCTGGGATTTCAATTAGGGCTTGTTCATCATTTACAAGTAGTTTATAAACTATTTTTTGGTCACTTGAATTCATGACCACAGTAACCATTGTTCCATCTGTGTTTAAAAATGATGTGCTTAATAAAACGCTTCTACTAACCGAAGTACTTACCCGTTTTGCTCCTGGACGAATGAATTTAGAAAAATGCCCTATGTAATAATATGAAGGTGTGAAAATTAATTCACCAGTATTTGTATTGGCATGCACAGGTGCAAAACAAAAATTACCCACATGATTTGGCCCACCATTTTGGTCCAATAAAATGTTCCAATCTGTCCACCCTACGGTACCATTATTAAAATCGTGAATCATACTTTCACCGTAATGCTCACCATTTGGCCAAAATTGTAATTTATTCGCATCAAATTTGTCGTTACAACCTTCGGTAAATAATAGTTTTTTTGAAGGATAATCCTCATTCACTCTTTTTACGTTATCAAACATAGGTTTGCCACCAGACCATGTCTCATACCAATGAAAGCCCATTCCCCAAACGTATTTTGAAGCTTCGGGGTCATTGTAAATAACATTGGCTCTATGGGTCATCAAATCCCTGTTATGGTCCCAAACAATTATTTTTTTATCACTCCACCCAAGCTTTTTAAAAGTTGGTCCCAGGTTATTTTTTATAAAATCGCGTTCTGCTTCTGCAGTGTATATACACGATTCCCATGTTTGAATTGCCATAGGTTCATTTTGAACAGTAATCCCCCATATAGGAATTCCCTCTTTTTCATAAGCCTTTATAAATTTCACAAAATAATTTGCCCATGGTTGGTAGCATTCTGGTAATAAAATTCCACCATGCAACATATCGTTGTTGTTTTTCATAAATGCAGGCGGACTCCATGGACTTGCAAAAGTAACCAGTCCATTTGCCTTTTGTATAGCCCTCTTTATCATTGGAATGCGATATTGTCTATCCTTTTCAATGCTAAACGTGCTCAACGTTGAGTCTCCTTCTTTTATATAGGTGTAACTTTCACTACTAAAATCACAACTGTGTATTGTTGTTCTCATTAAAGAATATCCTATCCCTTTGTCTTTACTGTAATAAGCAGTTATCAATTGGTCTTGAGTTTCTGTATCCAACTTATAAAAAGTTTCTGCACTGGCATCAGTAATGGCACCACCTATCCCTATAAATGTTTGGAACGTTTTTTTAGGCTCAACAAAAACACTAATCTCTTTTTCTTTAGGTTGTTTTGTTTCGGAAAATGTTAGATTCTCAATTTTTGTTAATCTTAAATTTGTACTATCGGCTGTTGTGTAAACGGATATAGTTTTTCCTTTTGCAGAAAACTCCATATTGGCTTCTGGTTGGATAGACAGATTATTGTCTTTCAGTTTTTTGTTGCAAGACATGATTATAACGCAAACAGAGAAAACGATATATAGGTTCTTAGGTGTCATCATTTGTTTTAAAAAATTGATTTCATTTTAATTGATTTAGATTGTCTGAAAGTAAGTTAGAATTGAAAATAGCCCATAATCATGATGAAAAGAGTATAGGCTATTTAACAATTAACTAAACTCAAACAAACTCAATTTTTACTAGTTAGTGCCTCTCATTTCTACGTTGGTTATTGCAATACCATCTCTCATATCATTACCACCACCTCTAATTACTAAATATGCCGTTCCTGTAGCTGTAGCAACAAATTTTCCTGGCTCATTAGGATAGGTAATTGCACCAAGATCACATCCAACAACTGATAACTTTCCACTAAATGGGTCACCACCGCATCCAGCCCAAGTATTAATGGTCATAAGTTTTCCGCCTTCATTATAATCGCCTGATGTTGTAGGAACACTATATCCACAATAAATCTCAAACCAAGTATCAGAAACACCTGAAGTGGAGCTTACAAGCATATCAATTTGATATGTTTTTCCTTCTATTACATCAACGGCTTGATAAATACCTCTACCGCCGTACCCTGAAGCGGTTAAAGTGGCTTTTCCATTAGCAAAAGTCCATACACCATCCGAACTTCCTGTACCTCCTATTGTCCATTGTGCTATATCTTCGGGTGTGGCAAATTTTCCACCTTTAACAATATTTCCAGAATTAGGATCAGATTCATCTACAGTTAATTCCTGTGAGGACATATAAGTAGCTCCACCTTTTGCAACTGCAGTATGGGAAAGTGTGTATGTGCCTGCATCAGGTAAAAAAATCTCTTCATTGACTTTGCCACGAAACATTCCAGATCCATCACCAACATCCCACCAATTTGTTATTACATTAGCTGTTGATTGGGCCTGTAAAGTATACCTATTTGTAACACCATTAACAGGGGTCACCGTGAAGGACGCATCAATATCTGTAGCTGCCAAACCATTGTTTTTAAAGGAATCTTCGGGTTGACACGCTGTCATTAGTATCATGCTTATCAAGCTAAACATGATTACTGAATATTTTGTTATTCTGATTTTTATATTCATGAGAACTTTATTTTAGTAATTAGGATTTTGAACAAGTTTAGTGCCTTCCAATTCCCTAAACGGAATTGGCAATACTTCATTCTTGCCTGAAACGAAGCCTTCGTCTGCCAGTACTGTGGCTGCTTTGCCCCATCTAACAAGATCAAACCATCTATGGCCTTCTCCTGCCAATTCTAATCGGCGCTCTTTCATAATGGCATCCATTGAAACGGGTACAGAAGGCAAACCAACTCTTGCTCTTACAGCATCCAAAAGAGCTTGTGCTCTAGCTCCTGATGCTCCTAAAGCTTCAGCTTCTAACAAATACGTGTCAGCCAAACGAATGATGTAAACATGTTGCTGGTAGTTTAATTCTTTATTCCCTCCTCCGGTAGATGCGTCACTATTAAGAGGCATGAACTTTTTAAGATAGTAGCCCTTATCTTGATCGCCCAACACATAATCTATTTGATTTGCAGCTTTCATGGCTCCCAAATTTGCTACGGTAGCATCTAAACGTGGGTCATTTTTTATAGCATCATAAAAATTTTGTGTGAAAACATTAAAACTCCAACCGGGGGCATAATCTGGGGCAGAGTTATCCAATCTTGAATAACTTCTTGGACCTACCATAATGTTTATAGTGTTTCCTTCATCACTACCTGAACCCCAATTGCCCCAACCAGCATTACTTTTATTAGTGTTGGCTGTTTCTAAGATAGATTCAGAATTGAATTTGTTACTGAAGTCCCATAAATCGGCAAAATTATCCAATAACTTATATCCATATTGACTGGTACCACCTGGTGTTCCATTTACTTCTGCCAGTTCAGTTGCTGCTTGTGCATTTTTTCCATCGTATAAATAAACTTTGCCAAGCAAAGCTTGCGCTGCTCCCTTAGTTAATCTTGCCCCTTCTGTGGCAATATCAATAGTACTGGGCAGACCTGCTTTAGCTTCTTCCAAGTCTGCTTCAATTTGTGCATAAACATCTGCTTTTGGAGCTTGTTCTATGTTATAAATATCATTGGCTGAAACAGGTTCTGTCATCAAAGGAATGTTTCCAAACATTTTGACCAATTGAAAATAAAAATACCCTCTTAACGCTTTTACCTCTGCTGTAAAACGCTTTTTTGTATTGTCATCCATAGGAACGTCTGGCAATTTTTTTAACATAACATTGGCTCTAAAAATGCCTTGATAATAATCATTCCAGTAGCTTACTGGCATGTTTCCTGGGTCAATTGTATAATGGGCAAAACCATGAATACCAGCACCATCATCTGGTCCACCGCCACCTGCATAATGGTCATCTGATGCCGCGTTCATAAATGTCACCATATTTTCAAACCCTCCTGATTCTTTACCTACTTTGTCATAAACTGCTATCACACCAGAAAATGCTTGCGCTTCATCTTGATAATAATTGTCTTCCAAGAATGTTCCCTTGGGTTGTAACTCTATATAATCTTTACTACAAGAGACTATTGCCACTACGGTAAAAATTACAGTTAATATCAAATAATTTAAATTCTTTAGTTTCATAATCTTTTTTTTAAAATTGTAAATTAATACCTAACATGCCTGTTCTTGCCTGAGGATAATACCCTCTGTCAATACCAAAAACGCCTCCCCCGATTTCTGGATCAAATCCAGAATATTTAGTAAGAGTAAATAAATTTTCCCCTGTTACATAAAGTCTTATTTTTTCAATACCAAACTTATTTAACACATCCTTAGGTAGACTGTAACCAAATTGTATTGTTTTGAATCTTAAATAATCACCATCTTCTAAATAAAAATCAGACGGATTGGAAAAATTCTTATTGGTATCATTTGCGGCCAATCTTGGAAATGTATTGGAGGTGCCTTCGCCTGTCCATCGTCCAAGAGCTGATTTTTGGAAATTGGCCGTACCAATATCCAATCTTCTAATAGCCTGATAAATTTTATTTCCGGCGGCTCCTTGGGCAAATACTAATAGGTCAAAATTTTTGTAATTAAAATTAAACGTGAACCCAAAGGTGACTTTTGGTATGGAACTTCCTAGAAAATCCCTGTCATCTGATGTGATGGTTCCATCGCCATTGATGTCCTTCCATTTGAAATCTCCAGGAACGGCATTAGGTTGAATTAAACCTCCATCGGTGTTAGTGTAAGCATTTATTTCAGCTTGGTTTTGGAAAATACCATCTGTCATAAATCCATAGAAAGAGTTGAATGGATGTCCCACTTCAGACCGAATGATATAAGGAACGGAAGATGCCTGGATGCCATCTCCTGTAATAAAATTGGTATCTGTACCTAAATAAGTGACTTCATTCTTTACAGTTGAAACATTACCATTTAATGAAAATCCAAAGTCATCAAATTGTTTATTATATCCTAAACTGATATCCAAACCTGTGTTTTTCATATCTCCTACGTTTACGGCTGGACTTCCTGTTGCTCCAACATAACCAGGTAAAGGCACATTTCTTAAGATATCTGAAGTCTTTTTAAGATACCAATCAACTGTGAGGTTTAGTCCTCTAAAAAGGGTGGCATCAAAACCAATATTGGTCTGGCTGGTTTCTTCCCATTTTAAATCGGGGTTAGCCGGTGCATTTGGACTATTACCTACAACAATAGATCCTTGCGATTCATTCCCAAGAAAATAATTTCGTCCATCACCAATAGTCGATAAATATCTAAAATCACCAATATCATCGGTTCCTGTAACACCATAACTGCCTCTAAACTTTAATTGGGTAACAACGTCATTTTCTGGCCAGAAATCTTCTTTTGAAGGCACCCAGCCCAATGAAAATGATGGGAAGTAACCGAACTTGTTGTTAGAACCAAAACGACTGGATCCATCTTTACGTATGATACCTGTTAATAAATACTTATCCTTGTAAGCATAGTTTAATCGTGCAAATAATGATATCACTTTATGTATGGTGCCTTTGTATGCTCCTGCAATAATATTATCTTGGCTTGTTTCAAACCCAAAATCAGCATCTTTATAGTTGTTGACAGGCAGGTTATTGTAAGTCACGTTTTGTCCATCGGTAATGTTATCAACATAAACACCTTGACCCAATAATATTGTAAAATCATGGTCGTTCAATTGTTTTTCGTAGGATATAATATTTTCAATGGTCCAACCAAAACCTCTATTGGTGCTTTTAGACAAGCTGTTTTGTGAGGTCACAAATGAAGAGGTTAAAAAAGATTCTGGATTAAAATTCCTGTCACCCCAAAACGCCATTTTACCAGAAAATGTTGATCTTGCTTTAAGCCCCTCAATTGGCTCAATTTCTACATAAGCATTACCTACAAAATTATTTGACCAACTATAATTACCTAATTTTGTTTTTACAAAAGCCAAAGGGTTGGTCATTTCTTGTCCCACATTAGATGAGATACCATAAGGAAATCCATTAGGTGCATAAATGATGTTTGGTTGTGCATAATCACCTTGACCAATAAGCACAGGGTCGGTTTGAATTGCCGGTGTTATAGGGTCTAAGTTAATTGCAGAAGACAGTGGCCCTCCATAATAGTTATTAGAATCTATACCTGTGTTTTTTTCATCAGAAAAACCAAATGTTTGACCCAATCTAATATAATCATTGATTTTATGGGTAGAATTCAAACGGAAATTCTTTCTTGTATAATGCGAAATATCAGACGTAACAATACCATCCTGATCCAAATATCCAAAAGAAGCATAAAATGTAGATTTATCATTTCCGCCACTTACGCTTAATTCATGGCTTTGACGTTGAGCACTGTTATTGTAAATTAAATCTTGCCAGTCAGTCCCTTTCCCATAGGATTGTGGGTTTGGGAAAGGCAATTGAAAATTATTAGGATCTGCACTATTGGCATATCTTTCGTTCATTAAAGTTGCATATTCTGTTGCATTTAATAAATTTAATTTTCTTGCTGGCCCAGAAACACCAGTGTAACCATTGTAGTTTACACTAAGTTTACCAGATTTGCCTTTTTTGGTTGTTACCAATATAACACCTGCAGCAGCCCTTGAACCATAAATAGCTGCTGAAGCCGCATCTTTCAATACTTCTATAGAGGCAATATCAGATTGATTCAAATACCCAATACCACCATTGTCAACAATTACTCCGTCAACAACCCAAAGTGGGTCATTGTTGTTTATTGTTGTGATTCCTCGCACTCTAATGGTTGATGATGAACCGGGTTGTCCAGAATTGGTTACAATGGTCAAACCAGAAGTACGACCTTGTAAAGATTGTTCTATCCTTGTAACAGGAAGATCTTCTAAGTCTGATGCTTTAACTCCCGAAATTGCACCTGTTACAACACTTTTCTTTTGAGTACCATACCCAACCACGACCACTTCATCAAGTGATTCAACATTCTCTTTTAAGGTTATTGCAATACTACTTTGACCGTTTATTGATACTTCAGTCTTGGTATAGCCAATATAGCTAATTACCAAAACACCATTAGACGGTGCGTCAATTTGAAATTTACCATCAAAATCAGTTGTGGTTCCTTTAGATGTGTTTTTAAGCAATACTGTTGCCCCTGGAATTGGCATTCCACTTTCATCACTAATCGTTCCACTAACGGTCAAGTCTTGAGCTTGAATATAAGCAGTGAACAATAATGATAAAAAACACAAAACATGTAATTTAGTAATTCTCATTAGTCTTTAGTTTAAATTAGTTTTTGTTAATTTTTTGTGTAGTTTTTTATGATTATCTAACAATATTAATAGTAATTTTATGCACTTCACAAAAATTATCCATTACAAAAATACATCATATTATATTTTAAAATCATACAAAAACACATCATATATTTTTTAAATATTTGAATATTAATATTTTATAATTTAATTTAATTTATTACAATATTATTTTTTCAAATTAAAAACACTACATTAGTAAAAAGGTTATATTTTATTGAATTGTTAATGTTGAAAACTGCTTATTTCTATGCTTTTATTATTTAAAAAAAAGAGTTCAATCCTTGATTGTTTTCGGTATACTATAATTTTTACTCTACTGTTTGGGGTTTCTTCAGTTTTGGGTCAAATAAAAAGTATAGGATTGCCTGATATAATAAATTATAAAAAAACAGATTATAAAAGTGGTACACAGAACTGGAATATAGATCAGGACGCAAATGGAAATATGTATTTTGCAAATAATAATGGCCTATTACAATTTGATGGGTCAAATTGGCACACATATGTCGTTCCTAATGTAAATAGCATAAGAAGTGTTAAGGTTGAAGATAGTACCGGTAGGATTTTTATTGGTGCATATAACGAATTTGGTTATTTTGAGTCTGCCTCAAATGGCGATTTAACCTATGTATCATTACTTCCTTTAATCAAAGATGATAGGTTCAAGAAATCTGATTTCATATGGAAAATACACCTGTTTGGTGACGCTGTTATTTTTCAATCTTTTACCGCAGCTTATATTTTTAAGGATAATAAGATAAGTATTCTACCGGCACCAAAGCGGTTTCAATTTTCTTTCAAAGTAAACAACAAACTGTATTTCCAAGATGTTGGTTCTGGTATCCTAGAATTTATTAACGGGAACTTAATACCTTTAAAAGGTACTGAAGGATTGAATAACTCTGAAGTTTGGGGGATAGTTTCTATACCAGACAATACATTGCTTATTACTACTTTAGAGTCTGGTGTTTATGTTTATAAAAATCAAACGTTACAACACTGGAATACTGAGGCCGGTCAATTTATCAGTAAAAATGGATCTTTGGGAGATGTTGTTATTAATGATTCATTAATAGTTATTAACTCTGTACTAAGTGGAATTATTATCTGTAATCTTCAAGGAGAAATCATCCAACACATCGATTTAAAAAAGGGCTTGATAAACAATACAATATTAAGTTCGTTTATAGATGCTAAAAAAAATCTTTGGTTAGGACTTGATAATGGTATTTCATATATTAACATTAATTCTCCCTTTACCTATTTCTCATCAAGCCTTAACAACAGTTCTGTGTATGCATCTGTTATCCATAATGGTTTACTTTACGTTGCTACTAATCAGGGTGTATTTTACCATAAAATTGAGGACAGGTTTAAAGATGACACGTTTGTACTTGTGGATGGCACAACAGCTCAATCCTGGAATATTCAAGTCATATCTGGTGAACTGATTTGTGCCAATAATAAAGGGGTTTTAATTATTGAGGGTGGTAAAGTCATAAAATCATTAAACCATTCTGGTTATTTTGGTTTTAAACAACTCCCAAATCATTCCAAGTACATTATTGGAGCAAACTATAGTGGCTTTGATATTTTTGAAAAAAACCAAAAAGGGATAGTTTTTAAAAATAAAATTCAAAATTTTTATGAGTCATCAAAAGATTTTGAAGTTGATGATGCTTTTGTATGGCTAAAAAAGGATGAATTTCTTTATCAAATGGTATTAACTGAAAGTCTGGATGGTTTTTATGTAACAAAAAAGATTGACAGCATTAATGGCGAAAATAATATAAGTTGTATGCAAAAAATAAATGGTACATTATATTTTATTGCAAACAACCACTTCTACAGCTATTCCAAAGACAAAGGAGTTTTTGAAGAGAACATCAATTTAAGTAAATTATTTAGTGACATTCCCCCTGTCAGCTCATTAACTGAAGATTCATATGGCAATTTGTGGTATTCGTATAATGAATCATTGGGCGTATTCATGAAAAATAAAGATGGAAGCTATAAACATGAGTTTGAGCAATTTTCAAATTTAACAGGCAAAATAATGAGCGATTATTTATCTGTAAATGAACTTGGTCCGGACAGTTTCTTTATTGGTCTTATAAACGGCCTTGTATGCTATGATTCTGACTATTCAACAAAGACCTTAAGTAAACCTAAAGTTTTTATAAGAAGTTTTTCTTTTGGAAAGGATACAATTTTTAGAGGAAATCCACAGCAAAAACCATTGGATTTAACTTTGCCTTTTGCTTCAAACAACGTTAGGTTCACCTTTTCTTCACCAGAATTTGAAAACTCAAAGAATATCCAGTATTCCTACCAATTGGAGCCGTTTGATAAACAATGGAGCAATTGGTCTACAGCAACTGTAAAAGAATATACCAACCTAAAGGAAGATAATTATAAAATGCGGGTAAAAGCTAAAAACAGTTATGGTATTGATTCTGACGTTGCATCAATAACATTTAGTATTTCGCCTCCTTGGTATAGAAGTTATTTAGCATACATAATTTATTTTTCCATAATCATACTCTTTCTTTACCTTCTTTCTATTGTTCAAAAAAGAATTTTAAGAAAAAAACAATATTATAAAACCATTGAACAAAGAAAACTATATCTGGAAAAAGAATCAAAGATTAGAAAAGAGCAATATGAACTGGAAAAGGAAATAGAAAAATTAAACAGGGAAAGATTGCAAACAAGAATTATTTCAAAGGACAAAGAACTTGTAAACCATTCATTGCAAGTTGTCAAAAAAAATAAAATATTAAATGGAATCATTCATAAATTAAAAGAAATGGAGGTAGATAACATGTGTGATGACACTAAATTTCAAATAAATAAATTAAAAAAGAGCATAATAAAAGAAGTACATACAGACAAAGGGTTAAAACACCTTGAGAAACATATAAAAAATGTGCATTTTGATTTTTTAAAACGATTGAAAGACAAATACCCAAATATATCACCCAGAGAACTAGATTTATCAACTTATTTGCGTCTCAACATGTCTACAAAAGAAATTGCTGAGATTATGAATATATCTAGTGGCGGGGTTGAATTGGCGCGTTATAGATTGCGAAAAAAATTAAATTTAAAAAGGCACGAAAACTTAACTGGATTTTTAATGGCCATATAATAAATAATTTTATTTATTTCATTATACCTGTTTTTATTTACCAATACATAATACGTGAGAAGCTTATTTAACTTACAAAACTTTAACAAACAATATATTATCGATTTTACACCTAATAAAAGGGTGCTTACCGGCTTAATATTTTTAAAAATAGGCTTTCAAAACAAAAAAGTTCAAACCACTGATACCAGTCCGCTGCTTTTAAAAAAATCCAGTATTAATGAGGGTTTCGGAGAAAATAAGAAACCGGACAATTCTCTTGCTAAGAATTGTCCGGTTTAGTGACCTCGACAGGATTCAAACCTTACGATTTTATCCTAATATTTATAGGGTCTATGCTAAATTCTATGTTTTATGTTGACGAATTGTGAATTCGATATAATACTCAATGTTTCTTTTTAATATATCGTCTAATACAAATATATATTATTTAAAAAAACAATCTTAAAAAATTCTATTTTTTTGTGCTAAGTATTAAATTTAAATGTGGAATTAAGCTTATTTAGATAGAGTAAACATGGTGAACCATATAGAGTAGATAAAAGTGAGCACACTATAATTAAAACTGTCGTCATGACAGGGGTTATTTATACCCGCAACACACAACAGATTATATATCAATCATTTACAAGAATAAAAATTAAACTGTTAGCCGATTTGTTGACGATATTATAAATGAACTTAAAGTAAAATGCTTTACTTTCTGATTGCATAAATATATAATTTATGCATTTTTAAACCTATATAAAACACGATTTATTTTACTTTCTTTTAAAACAACAAAAAACAAAGTTCTGATATGTACCAAAGGGTGTTTTATGATCTGATTTTATACATTTTATTCTGTTGAAGTAAGCTTTAAACCGATTGGCCATAGAACCTTCAGAATATTGTTTAATATCTAAACCACTGCATTTTGGGGGTCCATTTTCAGAAAAAGTACCAATTACTAAAGTACCGTTCTTGTTCAGGTATTTCTGAGTAGTTTCAATATAATTATTTATACTTTCTTCTTCGGTTAAAAAATGAAAAGCTGCCCTATCATGCCAAAAATCATATGTTTCAGGTGGTAAAAAAATTGCGGCATCAGCAACTATCCATTTAACCATATTAGCTTGTTTCCTTAAGCGCTGTTTTGCTCTGTTTAATGCTGATTCTGAAATGTCCAATATCGTTATATCAGTATATCCCAATTTTAATAAATGGTCTACCAAAAAGCTGTCGCCGCCTCCTATATCAATAATTTTTGCTGTTTTGGGAATATTGGATTCTTTTAAAAATGCCAGCGATGTTTCAGGTACGGGTTCATACCAACTCACTTCGTTTAAGGATTTTGTTTTGAAAACATTTTCCCAATGTTCTTTTTTGTTCATAATTATGATTTTAGTTCCAACTCAATCGCTGCAATCTATCAGCATTAAATATAGCCAATAATGCAACACCAACTTCTGCAAATGCAGGCTTTGACCATTTGCATTATCCGGCCAATTTAAAGGGGGAGCTTCATATCCAGTCATTTTAATAATCGTCCATTTTTGCTTTTCTGCTAAGTCCTTGATTTTTTTACTGGGAACTTTATCCTGAACAAGGGTTTTTAAATTGTTTAGGTCAGAAAGAATTGACAGACTGGATTCCGAAGGTAGGTTTATTGCTTTGGCCAACATAAAAATCTTTGCGCTAAACTCCTGCATTTCTGCATATTCGGCTTTATCGAGCATCCCACCATCCCTAACGGCCATTGGATAATCTTTTGAAAGATAATCCAGAAGATGGATTATACTTTGGATATTATTATCCTTTTCCTTGACAGAAACTTGAAGGGAAGAAAAGAATATAAAATATAAAGGAATTATGACGGGATTGAATACAGATGTAATTTCATTTGAACAAATAATAATTTGTCATTATTCAGACTAATCATAAACAAAGGCTTTATATTTGACCTAAATTGTAAATCACTTTAGAATTTAGCGGTAAAACCCGCATATAAACTCCTGCCAACCGAGGGTATGATCCCTGGGCCGGGATATTCATCCGCTCTTCTGGTAAAATATTGCTTGTCGGTCAGATTGTTTGCCCCAAGTTTTAATACAAAGTTTTTGATTCTATAACTTGCACTCAAATCCAAAACCGTATAGGCAGGAATGTAGCCCGCAACGGCACCATCGCTTTGTCTTGTATTTGTGGCGTCGCCAAAGGCATCGCCTACAGAATTTACCTGAAAGGTTGTTGAAAACCTTTCGTTATTGAAAATTAACCCAACACGGTTAATGGTTTCTGTGGCGGTTTCCACACGGTTTCCCTTAAATTCTCCACTGGTGTATTTAGCATCAATATAGGCGAAGGAGTTGAAGATACTTAAACCAAATTCTGATTCTTGGTTTATGAATTTCAATAGATTGAACTCTACATAACTCTCAATTCCTTTATGGACACTATTGGCAACATTGGTTCTTAAAGTGTATTCTTCATTTGTGACCGGATCATTTTTTAATACCGTTCCAATTCTATCGTTATAGGCCAAATAAAACGCACCAATATCAAAATTCAAATAATTCTTAATGGTTGCTCTATATCCCAAATCGGCATTATAACCGGATGCATCCTTTAGATTTGGGTCAATTCTAGAGGTGGTTCCAAATGGCTCTAATTCGCCGTAATCTATTGGGCGATATGCCTGACTTATATTTCCGTAGATGTTGGTATTTCTGGAAGTTTTGTATTCCAGACCCAGACCTGCCAATGGTATGTACCTATCACGGCTTTCTTTTGAATTTATTTTCACACCATCCTCCGTTTTGTAGCCCTTTGCCGTACTATTTAAATATTCAAATCTAAAACCTGGTGTAACACTAAACCTATCACCGAGCCTAAAAATATTTTCGACAAAAGGTGCGAGATTAATAGTCGTAAAATCCAAATCGTATCCCCAATTACCGGTTATGGATAAATCGAAATCGCTATCCGTTGTTCCCTCGCCACCACCTAATCGCTTGAACCAACCGTAACTAAAACGAACACCTCCAGCCACAGTAGCTTTGTTGTTTCCTATATTGTATTGTTTTGATATCCTCAATTCTGTCGTGGAGTTGTTAAAATCCTGTTTGCCCACTTCGCGTGGCACATATTGGTTTGTTACTGGGTCTATATCATCAACGGCAGCGGCACCGCCATCCTCGTTCCGCCATACTATGGAACGGCTCCCAAAAAGATAGGTTGATTTTAGGCTTATGACTGTGGTTTTGGATGGGATATAATTGGCGTATGCCGTGATAATGTTCCAAGGGGTCTTTAGCCAGTTTCTTGATCTTGTCGATTGTTCGGGGTTCTTACTAAACTGTTCGTCGGTCAATCCACCCGGCATCTTGATTTTATTACGAAGCAATGAGTACTCAACCCCGAAATTTAATTTGTCCGAATGATTGTATTGCACCTTGCCATAACCCGAAAGTTGCGATTGTTGGCTATTTGGCCTGTATCCGTCCATATATCGGTACTGCAAAAAGCCATAGTAACTTATTTTTTTGTAGTTGCCACCTACAGAATTGAAGGAATTATACAAACCGAAACTCCCCAAGGTCTGTGAAGTCACAAATTCAAAGGGCTTGTTTTTGGGTGCATCTTCGATTACATAATTGACCAATCCACCAAATTGAGAGCCAAACTGTAATGATGCAGCGCCACGAACCAGTTCTATACTTTTAACCGCTTCCATTGGTGGAAGATAATACGCTTCATTATATCCGTAAACATCGGCACTGATATTATAACCATTTTGCCTCGTATTCATTTCAATGCTCTGCACAGGGTTCAAACCACGTGTTGCAATCCCGTTGGCAGTAAACCCGCCTGTTTCTGTTTCTACAATATTTAGCCCTGGTACTCTCCCTAAAATTTGCCGTGTATTGTTGAGTGCCTTATTGGCATCCAGACTATCGACGAGGATAACTTCATTTTTTTTACCTGCGTATACAATGCCGTCTTTGGTTTCTGGAAGATGCCCAACACCATTGACTGTTTTGTAACCCCTGATAATTACTTCGTTTAAACCAATGATACTGTCTCTCTTCTGTGCAATGGTTGAATGACTAACTAATAAAATGACCGGAATACAAAGGAGCTTTTTGAAATTCATTTTTCTATAATTTGATTTTACAATAATTATTTTATTTAGATTAAATAAAAATAATAATGCAAATATATTAGGGCAATTTCAATACTCCAAATTATTTAGAATAATTCTTAATAATAATTTTAAAGACTTATGGGACACCTTCCACATTATCTTTTTTTTATGTTTTTTTTAGCTGGTTTTTAAACTTTGTGACCCCTTCAATTTCTGCAGCTTTGGGTCAATATTTTCATTATTTCCATTTCATATTCTGCAATCTAACTGCATTTAAAATTGCTAATAATGCCACACCTACATCTGCAAAAACAGCTTCCCACATGGTCGCTAAACCTCCTGCACCTAAAATCAAGACAACTAATTTAACCCCAAAAGCCAATATAATATTCTGCCATACAATTTTTCGGGTGGAGCGGCTAATTTTTATGGCTCTAACAATTTTTGAAGGTTGGTCAGTTTGGATGATGACATCTGCTGTTTCAATGGCCACATCACTTCCTAAACCACCCATTGCAATACCAACGTTACTTGCTGCTAAAACTGGAGCGTCATTGATACCATCACCTATAAACGCTACCTTGTTCTGTGGGTTTTTCTTTAAGGTTTCAACTTCATTTAATTTGTCTTCTGGTAACAAACCTCCTTTGGCTTTTTCAATGCCTAACCCAGAAGCTATTTGTTGCGTAATGGAATCTTTATCACCTGAAAGCATCATTATGTTTTTGATGCCGACTTTGCGCAATGCTGTAATAGTGAGTTTAGCATCTTCTTTCAATTCGTCAGCAATCACTACATAACCAGCAAAATCATTATCGATTGCTACCAATACAATGGATTCTACAATAGATTCTGTTTCCTTTGGAAACTTAATATTATTTGCAAGCATTAAAGCTTTATTACCCACTAAAACAGTCTTCCCATTTACATTGCCTTTTAAGCCTTTACCTGCAATTTCTGAAACTTTTTCCACTTCAAAATCTTTGCTATTTTCTTTATACTCCATAATGGCTTTTGCAATAGGATGTGTAGATTGTGCTTCCATAGCCATTAAGTATTTCATAAATTCTTTTTCATTCCAATTGATGGTTTTAATTTCCTTGATTTTGAAAACACCCTTGGTAACCGTACCTGTTTTGTCCATTACCAACATATTAATTTTGGCCATGGCATCTAAAAAGGAAGCTCCTTTAAACAAAATACCATTCTTTGAAGCTGCTCCCAATCCACCAAAATAACCTAATGGAATAGAAATTACTAACGCACATGGGCAAGAAATTACCAAGAAAATTAAGGCTCTGTATAACCAATCTCTAAAGACATAATCATCTACAAAAAGGTAAGGAATAAATGTAACACCAATAGCTAAAAACACAACAATTGGTGTATAGACGCGTGCAAACTGTCTGATAAATAATTCCGTTTTTGATTTACGTGCCGTAGCGTTTTGAACCATTTCCAAAATTCTGGCAATAGAGCTATCTTCAAACTTACTGGTGACTTCAACCTCAATAACACTTTCTAAATTGATACTTCCTGCATACACTTTGGCGTCTTTAATTACCGAATCGGGTTTGCTTTCTCCTGTTAAAGCTGCTGTGTTTAATGATGCTTTTTCAGATAATAAAATACCATCCAACGGAATTTTTTCACCTACCCGAATCTGTATTTTCTCTCCAATGTTTACTTCTTCCGGTGAAATACTTCTATAATCACCATCACGAAACACATTAGCTTCTTTTGGCCTAACATCCAACAATGCTTTAATATTTCCTTTTGCTCTTTTAACCGCTGCGTTTTGGAATAGTTCACCAACTGCATAGAAAAGCATTACAGCGACACCTTCGGGATATTGGCCAATAGCAAACGCACCAATGGTAGCTATGGACATTAAAAAAAACTCCGTAAATACATCACCTTTTTTAATACTTTCCCAACCTTCTTTTACTACTGGAAATCCAACGGGTAAATACGCTATGCCATACCAAATAATTCGTATCCAATCTCTAAAAAAAGATGTATCAACATAATCTAATACTATCCCAATGATAAGCATTGCAAAACTTATAATTGCTGGAATATATGCCTTGAAATTATTGGATGTTTTATCGTGATTATGTCTTTCTTCCGAATCTGGTTTTAAATCTCTTAAATTAACTTTCTTTTTTTTCATAAATCATTTATTTTTAGCAACAACTTTTGTTTTGTTGAATTGATGGACAAGGAACTGTACCATATGAGCAATACACACAACAATCACCTTTTTTTGGTTTTAAAACCGTTTTGCAATTTTCACACTCGTAAAAAAATTGACAAGCATTTGTTGGCATTACCTCAACTTTCTTATGCCCGCAGTTTGGACAAGTAATTTCAGATTTTAATTGGATTTCCATTAGTTTTCATTTTTGCTTGTTACCATGTAGCCTGTTGAGTTTATTGCTTTCTCTATTTCTGATTCATTGGTTTTGGTTTTGTCAAAATCAATGATTGCTTTTCTGTCTTCGTAGGAGGCTTTCGAATTCACAATTCAATCAAGTTCACTTACTTTGTGGTTTAAGTGGTCTTCACAACTCTCTTAGGTCATACCGTTGAGATTTTAAATTCAACCGTTTTAATATCTGATTTGTCAACTACGTTTGTTTGTTTTTCTGTGTTTGAGTAAAAAACACCTTAATAATAAGGGAAGACTAACATAACAACCGCAAACACAGTAACTATACTTAAAAAAATTTTCGATTGAAAAAATTTTGTTTTGACTTCTATCTCACATTCACAGTCGATTTATTTTTTTGAGGTTTAGTTTTTGATACCGAGCCAACCATGAATAAATATTGCTAATCCAATTAATAAACACAAAAATGCAAATAAAAACAGTGCAATGGAAGTGCATTATTGCCCACTGCATTTATCACATACACCTTTTACAACCAAGTTTACATTTTCTGCCACGTAGCCTTCCGGTAAGCTGATGTGTGGTATTTTATGCTCGGTCAAACAAATGGTTTCATTGCAATTGTTGCAGTGAAAATGCAAGTGCAGGTCTGTATCTATTTCACAATTACAGTGCTCTTCACACAATGCATATTTGGTTACACCTGTACCATCATCAATTTGATGTGCAATGCGGTTTTCAACAAAGGTCTTTAAGGTACGGTACAATGTAGTCCTATCGGAATTATCAAAATAATCTTCAATATTTGTCAAACTGACAGCCACATTCTTGTTCAAAAGATACTGTAAAACCAACAAACGCATGGCCGTTGGTTTTACATTACTGTTCTCCATTATTTTCTCCAATACGTCCATTGCACTACAAATTATGGCTTTTTAAGGATTCCCCCGTTTTAATTTGAAAGGCGTCCTCTATGTTTGACAAATAAATAATGCCATCTCCCGGTTCTTCTGTCTTACCATGTGCCAAAATTATATCAATAGCTGCTTGTGCCTCTTCATTTTGGCAAACCAATTCTATTTTAACCACAGGACTGTCCGTTACATGGAAATCAAGGGAAGGCCTTGCTCCTTTTGCCTTAAATGCCCCAGTGCCCTCAGCTTGTGAAAGGGTCATGCTTTTAAACCCATTATCGGTCAACGCTTCAATTATTTCATGTATCCTGTTCGGTTTTACAAATGCTTTTATTTCTTTCATATTTTAATATTTTATGATTTTGAACCGAGTTTGTCTATGATTTTTAACTAATTAAGACCAAGAACAAACCCGGAATCAAAATCTTTGTTTACATTTTTAATCTAATCTTCGTGCTCCAATTCCCCTTTTATTCTTTCGGATGACAGGGTATAGGCCCCTTTGGTGACTACTTTAGCATCTTTTGAAACATTGGTGGGAAAGTTGACTTCTACAAAGCCCAAATCAGTGATACCTGTACTTACTGGTGTCATCTTATACCTCAATTTATTTTCTTCTGCTTTAACATCTTTGTCCAATATAAAAACAAAAGACTGTTCACCCTCTTTGATAATGGCTTCTTCCGGGACCACATAGACCATTTTTTCACCTTGAACAATTCTACCTTCAACATACATTCCAGGCAGGAGTTCTTTATCCTCATTGTGTACATCTGCATGCAAATGCAATGCTTTAGGGTCAGTTTCAAAGGTCTTACCAATGGCATGTATTTTAGCCTTTAAAAGCTCGTCAGGTTTTGAAGCCACAGCAAAGTATATTTCTTGCCCTTCTTTTACTTTATAGATATCTTTTTCATACACTTTAAAGTCGGCGTGGATCTTTGTAATATTGCTAACCGTAAACATCTTGGTCTGTGGAGCAACATAATCACCAAGACTTACAATAACTTCATCTACAAAACCATCAATTGGTGTCGTTATGGGTATAGCCGAATAAATTTTACCCTTAGCTATCTTATCAATATTCAAACCTAACAGATGTAACTTTGCTTTTAATGCATTGACACTGGACGTTGTAGAACGAAATTTGGATTGGGCCATTTGATACTCCTTACCAGAAGACACCCCTTTTTCATATAAGGTTTGTTTACGCTCAAAGTCCTGCTTTAGGAAAACGAGTTCGTTGTTTTTTTCCTGAAAATCCTGTTGCATACTGATAATGTCAGGATGTTCTAGGTATGCCAATACTTGGCCTTTTTTTACCTTATCGCCTTCAATAACATGAATCGCTCTAACATTACCTCCTACAAACGGGCTAATGTTTGCTCTATCCTGTGGGAACAATTCCAATTGACCCGTAACCTTTATGGTGTTTCCCATGCTTCTTTGCTCTAATGGTTTCACTTCTAAACCAATGGTTTCGGCCTGCATGGTTGATATTTCCACCACACCTTCCTCTCCTTCGTGGTCACCTTCTTCACCATGTGCACCTTCTCTATTTCCTGTATTTTCCGTTTTAACATTTTCACTCTCATTATGCCCCAATTCAGACTTTTGGTGTTTGTTGCAGCTTATAAACATAAGCATTAAAACTACAGTTGATATACTTATTATATTTTTCATTTCTCTTTTTTTAAGGTTATAGATTACCCAATTGATATTGTAACTCAATGGTTTGTTGGTTGAACTGATTAACATATTGCAAATGGTTTTGCTTGATTTTGATGGCACTATTGAGTATGGTAATATAATTCACATAATCTATTTCACCTTCTTTAGATGCCAGTTCTGCCGTAGCTATTTGTTCTTCCGCCAATAGCAAGGCACCTTCCTCATAATAATCAAGGGTTTTTTTTGTCTTTTCCAATGATTTTAATAGTTGGGAAACCCTACTTTCGGTTACGGCTTTTTGTTCCAAATATTGATTCTCGACTATCATAGCATCTGCTTTAGCCGCCTTTACCCTAGATTTCTGTGGAAAAAACCATAATGGAATAGTAATTCCCGCCTGTAAGGTATTAAAACCAGATACATCATCAACTACCTGTTTTCCGAAGCTGAAACTGAACTTAGGCAAAAACTGTGATTTTTCAACTCCAACATTCGCTTGGCTTACTTTAGTGTTTTGCAAGGCAAATTGCAATATTGGATTATTCTCTACCGAAATTGAATCTCTAGTACCCATAAAAGTCAATATTTTATATTGTCCTTCTTCAGTTTCAAAGGTATCCTCCATACCCAAATACTGCTTTAGGGCACGCTTGGCAATTTCAATATCATCATAGGCCTGTTGCCTTAACACTTGTATTTGTTGATATTCAGAAGACGCTGCAATAAATTCCAACTTTCCTGTCTCTCCTGTTTCATATCGCAATTCGGCCGCAGACTTAAAATTGGTGTAAACACTATCCAATTCTTTAGCAAAACGCAATTGGGCTTTGCTATAGTTTATTTGGTCATACGCTTGCATCACATTGCGAATCAGTTGTTTTTCGTTCAACACATAGAATTTTTCTCCCAAAGAAACACGCTCTTTATAAAACTTAACTTTTGAAAAACCGGAAAGCAAATCTATATTTCCCTGTTGTACACCGATAGTGGTCTGTATTCCTGGAAGATTATTGCCATATTCCTCTTTACCAGTAAATACTTGGGTACTTCCAAGGTCAAAGCTTGTTCCTTTCATCGCCTTTTCTCTATCAATAAACGCTTGACTTTCCTTAAGAGAAGGGTAATTCTCTTTTGCCATTGCAATAGCTTCTTCCAAGGTAATGGTCTGGGCCATTTGGTTGTCCTGTGCGGTAGCGGAATTTGATGTCAAAAATCCTCCCAAACTCAATAAAACAATAATAACCGTTGTACTTTTCTTGATGTAACTTACGTCTCCACCATTTTCATTCTTTTCTTTTTGGGATTCCAGCCAATAATATAATACCGGAATCACAACAAGGGTCAAAAACGTTGCAGTAATCAAGCCTCCAATAACCACTGTTGCCAATGGCCGTTGTACTTCCGAACCTCCAGAGGTAGAAACCGCCATTGGGATAAAGCCCATAATGGCCGCGGTAGCCGTCAGCAAAATTGGGCGTAAACGCTCGTAGGTGGCTTCGTATATTCTGGCTTTTAAATTTGTCATTCCACTTTCTTTTAGTTCATTGAATTTGTTTATCAGTACCAATCCGTTTAAAACCGCAACCCCAAAGAGCACAATAAAACCAACACCTGCCGAAATACTAAAAGGCATACCCCGTATCAATAGTGCAAAGACACCTCCAATAGCGGCCAAAGGCACCGCCATATATATCATAACCGATTGTGAAAACGAGTTTAATGCAAAATAGAGCAATATAAATATGAGCGCAAGGGCAATAGGTACTACAATCATTAAACGGGCTGATGCTCGTTGAAGATTTTCAAAAGAACCACCATAGGTTACATAATAGCCTGGGGGCAGTTTCACTTCCCTTTCAAGTTTTTGCTGGATTTCCTCGACCATGGATTTTACATCACGACCACGTACATTTACGCCTACTGAAATACGGCGATAGGTATTGTCCCTTGAAATTTGCATTGGGCCCGGTTTATAACTGATATCTGCCAATTCCTTTAAAGGCACTTGGTTGCCATTAGGCAAATCGATATAGAGGTCCTTAAGATTGTTAATGTCCTTACGGTATCCTTCCGCCAATCGAATGACCACATCAAACCTTTTTTCACCTTCAAAAATCACACCGGCCTGTTCACCAGCAAAGGCAGCACTTACATAATCATTTAACTTATCAATGGTTACGCCATACTGTGCCATTTTTGCCCGGTTGTAGACCACTGTCATTTGTGGTAAACCACTGGTGGCCTCTATACGTACATCGCCAGCACCTTGTACCGTTCTTACTACAGCAGCAATCTCTTCTATTTTTTTGGCCAAAACACCTAAATCCTCACCGTACAGTTTTATCGCAACATCTTCACGTACTCCCGTTAACAACTCATTAAAACGGAGTTCTACGGGTTGTGTAAACACAAAGTTTACTCCTGGAATAACGGATATTTTTTCTTTTATCTTTTCAATTAGTTCCTCTTTAGTTTCCGCGGTAGTCCATTTGCTCTTATCTTTTTCCAGAATAATATAGCTATCGGCAATATCCATGGGCATTGGATCGGTTGGGATTTCTGCCACACCAATTCTTGAGACCATCGTTTTTACTTCTGGAAACTGCTTTACAATGTTTTGAATTTTTTTTGAAGCCTCAATAGATTCAGTAAGGCTACTTCCAGGTTTTATCAATGCCTGCATGGCAATATCACCTTCGTCCAATTTCGGGATGAATTCTCCACCCATATTACTAAAAACAAAACCGGCAACAACTAACAATCCAATAGCACCAATCAGGATTCCAGCCTTAAACCGAAGTGCAAACGTTAACAATGGCTTATAGGCCCGGTTCAATGCAGACATTATCTTATCGCTAAACTTATCAATATTGTTTTCAAACTTTGCGAACCAATTATTTGGGTTTTGAGCAGGTTTTAAAAACAGAGCAGCCGCCATCGGCACATAAGTAAGACATAGAATTATGGCTCCCAAAACTGCAAAACCAAAAGTAAATGCCATAGGACGGAACATTTTCCCTTCAACTCCAGTTAAAAACAGAATAGGTGTAAATACAATTAAGATGATCAACTGCCCAAAAAAGGCCGAATTCATCATGGTACTCCCTGAATCATAGGCAATTTCATCCATTTCTGCTTGTCCAATGAGGGTCTTGGATTTTTTCAAACGTTGATGGATTTGGAGTACCATGCCTTCCACTATAATTACGGCACCATCTACTATAATCCCAAAGTCTATAGCTCCAAGAGACATTAAATTAGCCCATACACCAAACTGTTTCATCAAAATAAATGCAAACAAAAGCGATAAAGGAATTACCGAAGCTGTTATCAAACCACCTCGGAAACTTCCCAATAGCAGCACCAAAACAAAAATCACAATCAATGAGCCCTCTATAAGGTTTTTTTCCACGGTACTCGTTGTTCTTGCAATCAGCTCACTTCTACTCAAAAAAGGTTCTATATAAACCCCTTCTGGCAGCGATTTTTGAATTTCATCAATACGCTTTTGTACATTGTTTATAACATTGCTTGGGCTTTGTCCCTTAAGCATAAGTATTTGTCCACCTACTGATTCGTGGCCATCTTGGGTGAATGCACCATAACGTACCTGATTTCCGAAACCTACTTTTTCAGCCACATCACGAATTAAAATTGGGCTTCCATTTTGCGTGGTCACCACGGTGTTTTCCAAGTCTTTTAAACTACGTGCCAATCCTTCACCTCTAATAAAATTAGCCTGATGGTTTTTTTCGATATAAGCACCTCCCGTATTGGCGTTGTTCACTTTTAGAGCTTCAAAGACTTGGTTCATGGTGATACCGAAACTTTTTAATTTATCTGGGTTGATAGCAACCTCATATTGCTTAACAAAACCTCCAAATGCATTTACCTCTACCACGCCAGGAACCAATGCCATTTGGCGTTTTACAATCCAATCTTGTATGGTACGAAGTTCCATCGCATCATATTTGTCTTCATAGCCCTCTTTAACTTTTAGCGTATATTGAAATATTTCACCCAAACCTGTCGTTATTGGTGCCATAAAGGGCTTTCCGAAACCTTCGGGTATTTCTGAGCTAACATCTGCTAGCTTTTCCTGTACCAACTGTCTTGGGAGATAGGTTCCTGCCTCATCCTTAAAAACTATGGTTACTACGGACAGACCAAAACGGGACACAGAACGCAGTTCTATAACATCAGGGAGGTTTGCCATAGCCAACTCAACAGGATAGGTTACAAATTGTTCAATATCTTCTGTGCCAAGGTTTGGCGCTACGGTTATTACTTGTACTTGGTTGTTTGTTATATCGGGTACAGAACCCAGGTTTATAGTGGTCATAGACCAAATGCCCGTACCAACAAGTGCCACTATAAATAAGCCAATAATAAATTTATTATTAATGGAAAATGAAATGATTTTATTAATCATGGAATAATAGTTATAATGAATTTATAAATAAAGAATAGTAACCAATAGCTGTTATTGGCGACTTGAATTTATAAAATACCTGCATTTGCAGGTATTCATTATACCTGTGGTGGTTGTAAGATGGAGGCACTAAAGTCCTTTTCCAGACCTTTAAAGTGGTAAAACACTATTGTAGAAATATCAGTTGATGCTACTGCAAATTCAATAACCTCAAAATGTGTTACATGAACTTGGCAGCAATGGCATATACAAAAGGGCGAACATAAATCCAATCCTTGATGTTGATGGTCGTTGTTTGGACTCTGAGAAATCTCAGTTTTAACTTCGTTGTTGAGCATACCATTATCTTCGCAAGGAGCTAAATTAAGCGAGAAGATGTATAATGCTAATATGAATGCTGAAAATTTCATTGTGGCAAAGATATAAATTATTCAATGCAATGGTTGTGCAAATAAATAAAATCCCTATGAACAAAAACTTATGAAATTTTGATTAAATCACAAATCAAAACATGGAGCAATAGAAAAAGATAAAAAATAGAACTATCCCATATACCTATCTATTTCGTAGCCATCCTTGCACTATCTATATCATACCCATGTAATATAATTGTTTTATGTATAATAATTGCTTTTTACCAATATTTGTCCAAACAAATGAAACGGTAATTTTGACTCCAATCATTATTTTGACGAAAAACTCTTTGAAGAACACTTTCTCGGCTCTATCCAATAAAACTGAATTTATAGTTCTTGGTAACTAAAATTAGAAAATACAAAAAGAGCTGAAGTAATTACTTCGGCTCTTTTAAGATTTTAAAAGTAAATTTAATATTCTTCAACTCTCAGTTGAAAATTAATATCAATAGTATCTTTTACGACTATGAGCCCAAAGGCTTTTTTTGGTGGCTCTAAATTAAAATCACGAAGATTTAAACTCAATATACCTTTAATAAGTAATGTGTCTTCACCTTCAAATTCGATAGGTATGCTATAAGATCTTGTAATACCTGCAATCTCTATATCCAATAGTGCTTGGATTCGATTTTCATTATTTGGGTCTTCACTTATTTCCTTTAATTTAATGAATATGTGTGGGTAAGTTTCCGATTTTAAAAGTTTTTGAAAATCATTGTTTATTCCTGTTCCTCCACAATCAAAATTAGCATTATCTAATACTAAGGTTGTTTTATCAAAAATAATCTCATCTTTATATTTCCTAAAAAAAACAGGAATAGGTTTATTCAATTTTGAGACATTGTATTGACACTTAAATGTACTGATATTTGTTTTTCCTTTAATAAGAATTTTGCTGGTGGGTGCTATTAAAACAGACGTACTTCCAACAAACGCATTTGTAAAAGCCAATGTTGCTAAAATAGAGATAAAAAATAGAATCTTTTTCATGTCCTTATTTATTAACTAATGGTTTTCAGGTTTTAATAATTAAAAAAAGTAAGTCTAAAAGTATACGAGTCTTTTAATTAAATTTCTAACTCATAATTATACTTTTAGACTTACCATTGTACTTATTTTTTTAGAAACTTATAACTGCTTCAGCTATGAGTCCGTTAAATTTACCATCTTCTAAAAGGTTTCCTGCTGGATAATCTTTATATTTTTGAACTACATATTCGGCTTTCATCAAGATGTTTTTGGTCATAAACCAACCAGCTCCTAATTGAAATCTATTGATGTTTACATCGTCTCCACTAGCTAGTTCAGCATTTACGGTATTGTAACGGCCGCCAAAATACAAGTTTTCAGAATTTCCAAATCTGTAAAGAATCTCACCGGCATATTGTTGTGTTTGTCTTCTGCTGCTTTCTGCCAAACTTCTACCTGAAGTTAATTCAACTGTACCAAAAGCTTCTAAACCACCATATTTAATAAATGGGTTTATCATTACGGCTGTGATTTTATTTTTAAAACCAGGATCAAAACGACCAGATCTAAAGTTATCGCTTGTAGCAGTGGCATCTTCCATAACGCTGTAATATCTAGAACCTGCTCTATCTGCGGTGTACAAATATACACTTGGTGCATAGCCTGTGTTGTACAACGAACCTGTTAACCTGAATCTGAAATCGTCAGTTATTTGTTTGTCGTATCCAATTTTTGCCAAGAAAGCTGCGCCTCCTGTAGTTCCATTTGATTCTTTTACGTTTTGGTTTAATTTACCGTTGCTAAAACCAATCATACCTAAAAATCCACTATCAGTTCTGTACAACAACTCAGCACCAACCTCTGTAGTAAATGAATCCATAATTAAGTTACCAACAAATGGGTTGTAAATGGCTTGGGCATTATCACTTCTTCTAAAATGGGCATCGCCATAGTTGTTTTCCATGTGGCCTATTTTAATAGTGGCATGGCTCATGAAGTCTTCCAAGAATCCTTTACTAATAAAATCCAATTTATCAATTTGGAAATATCCGCCTTTTACATAAGTATTATTGTGGTGTCTAGATGATAAATACGTTCTTAAGTGCATTCTTACGCCTTCTGCCAATACAACATCTAAATCTAAGTTAGCCGTTGCCAAGTTAAAGTTGCTTCCTATTTTTCCTAAAGGAATAGCTCCTGAGTTCTCGTTATCAAGCGCTTGGAATTGTAGAGTGGAGGCACCACCAATTCTTACTTGCACCCCATCAAAATTGGTCACACTGTCTTTTGGGCTTTCAAATACATTTAAGCCACGTTGGTCCGGCAACCTGTAATTGTTTAAATCTCTGTTTTGGGCATAAAAACCGAATCCTGTTAATATGGCCACCAATAGTATTGATTTTTTAAAATTTGTGTTCATAATTTCTGTTGTTTAATTGTTTTGATATTTAATTTATTTATTTACTTTTTTGATTTATTTGAATATTGTTGAAAATTCAACGGTAATTTCGTCGCCGGTGGTTATTGTTCCAAATAAGGCTGTTGGTGGTTCTATATTAAACTCGGTCATTTTAATTTTTTTCTCACCAGTCAGTTTAATTTTGGAATCGGTAACACTAAGTGTAAAATCTAAAGAGATAGTTTTTTTAACACCAGCAATGGTTAAATCTCCAATGGCATTTACATCAAACACTCCATTATCTTTGCTAATGGTTTTTTTAACTTCAGTTAATTGGAATGAAATAGTTTTATACTTATCCGTTTTTAAAGCTTTATAAGTGTTTTTATCCATACCACGTTTGCCACTTTTTAAACTTTCAGCCACAATATTAATATTGATTTTTTCTATTTGACCAGTTTCAAGGTTGTTGAAATTTATTTTGCCGCTTTGGTCTTCAGCAACTTCATGCCAATCGTGTATGCTAGAAGTTCCCATAATTTTTAATGATGATTCTTCTTTTAATAATTTAAACTCTTGGGCTTGAGTTAAATTAAATGTTACTATTAATAGAATTATCAAACTTAAAATTCTAGTACTTATTTTATGCGTTTTCATTTTAAAGTTATTTTTTGATTTTTAATTTTAGTACAAATTTCTATACCAAATAGAGTGTAAAATATGATATATATCATACCTGAATGACGTGAAAAAATTTGGCTTTAAAATATGATGTTTATCATATCTTAACATAGAAGTCATCTTGATTTTTTGAGTTACAACCTCTTTTATTTATTATTTTTGTTTTCTTCCAGAAGATCTAATTAGAAATCATCATAATAAAATTCATATTTAAAGTATTATTTGACATCATATTGAATTCGCCCATATTTTGTTCATTTCCAACAGGGTTCATAATATAACCGTCTAATTCAGCTTCAATAGTATACATTCCTTGCGGAATTCCAATAAACGTATAATTTCCATTATCATCAGAATGGGTTGTGGTATAAAGTGCTCCATTATGCATCAATGAAATAGTAGCATTTGGTAAATTTCCAACAGTATCCTGCACATTGCCGTGAATGGTTCCAGACGTTGACATATCCACAATACGCATGGTTGGCATAAAGGTAAAACCGCTCATACTCATCATCATATTAGATCCAGATCCAGTGAAGTTCACACCCTCAAGCATAAATGATTGATTAACATCCATATCTAACAAAAACTCGCTCATACCACCTTCTGTAATAGTTAAGGCATTATTTAAAGTGATATCAATACTTTTGTTGTTTGAATTTAACATCATCCTACCTTGCATCATGCCGTTACCAGAATAGCCATCTTGATTCATATTATATGTGTACGTATCACCATTTTTAGTGACCATTTCTGTAGATGACACATATAAACGCATCAAATCATAATTTCCTACGGGAATTTCAGTATTTGCCATGGTTTCAGTTATACCATTTATCAGTTCTAATAAATTATATGTCATTGGTGTATTCATGATGTTTATCATAGAATTAGTATCAGCATTATTGCCGATTTCAATTTTATCAATGGTTACACTTGCCGACATGAATTGATCATAATGCATTGGTGCATCACTCAGTTTAACTGAAAGCGTGCCTTTTGGTTCGGCTGTGTCATTTGAGCAACTTGCTACAGCTATTAACAATAGTGTAACGAAAAAATATTTTATATTTTTCATTTTAATGTATTTTAAAATTAATTATAACGTATTTAAAGTTTGGTCGGTTATAATTTATAATGTAAAAGGAAGTTCAAACAAAATAGTTTCTAGAATGTTTGATTTAAAAAAGCAGTAGAATATTAAATTCGAAAAACTTGGTATAAAATATTGAAATCATGTGTATTTGGTGGTGGAAAGTAATTCTTGAAATGGATTGCCCTGTTTTCTTTTGGGTAAAATAAAACTGCATCAATTAAATTAAAGACTATGAAATTTTGTTGTTGATTATTGAGTTTTAAGATTGGTTCTTTTTCAAATATTGATCCATTTTTGAGTTGAATTTCTTCTTCGCAACATGTTTTTTTTGAATAAGAAGGGATATTACTTGCTAGCTCACATTTGCCTTCATCCATTCCACATTTCTCCGCATTTCCAAAAAAGGATTCAGAAAAAACATGGCCACCGCATAAGTGTTTTTCTACCGTAAAGGAAACAGATGAAAACAGCACCAATGCTATTAAGAAAAAGACAGCTATGTTAGAAAAAAATTTTTTCATATTTGAGCCCTAAATATTTAATTTTTAATGATTATTATAATTGAATTATCAAAATTATTACCCTGCAAGCTAAAGGTTTTATGTATAATTAAAAATGACATTTATCATATTAAATCTCTTTTATAATCTCACATTTCTCAACCTCAAAGAGTTTGTGATTACAGATACTGAGCTAAAACTCATAGCTAAAGCCGCAATAATTGGTGACAATAACAATCCGAATACAGGGAATAAGACACCTGCAGCAATTGGCACGCCTAAAACATTATAAGCAAATGAGAAAAATAAATTTTGCTTGATATTTCTCATCACGGAATGACTTAAATTTTTTGCTTTAACAATTCCTTGTAAATCGCCTTTAACTAAGGTCATTGAAGCACTTTCAATAGCCACGTCTGTTCCTGTTCCCATAGCAATACCGACATTAGATTGGGCAAGCGCGGGCGCATCATTAATACCGTCGCCAGCCATGGCAACTATTTTACCTTCAGCTTGCAATTTTTTAATGACTTCTAATTTATCTTCAGGTAAGCAACTTGCTTTAAAACTGGTTAAATGTATCTCGTCTGCTACGGCCTTAGCTGTGTTTTCATTGTCCCCAGTTAACATAATAACTTCCACACCTTTATCCATTAATGATTTAACAGCTGCTTTACTTGTTTCTTTTATAGCATCCGAAATACTAACATAACCTACCGCAGCATTATTAACTGCAATATATGATACCGTTTTACCTAATTTTTGTTGTGAAACAATCTTAGCTTCTAATTCTTTAGAAACAGAAGCATTTATTTGTTCCATCAATTTTTTATTTCCTAAAGCAACTTTATTTTTAGCAACGGTTCCTATCACCCCTTTACCTGCAACAGCCTCAAAATCATCAACTTTTATAAGCTTTGTTTTATTTTGCTTCGCATAATTTACAACGGCTTGCGCCAATGGATGTTCACTATATTGATTTAGAGAAGCTATTTGCTGTAACAATTCGCTATTTTTATCATCCGTCGCATATACCTTTTCAACCGAGGGCTTTCCTTCGGTTAAGGTCCCTGTTTTATCAGTTATTAAAACATTTACCTTATTCATGGTTTCAAGTGCTTCAGCATTTTTTATTAATACACCATTTTGGGCACCTTTGCCAACACCTACCATAACCGACATGGGTGTTGCCAATCCTAACGCACATGGGCAAGCAATGATCAGCACTGCAACTGCATTAACAAAGGCATAAACCATGGCAGGTTCTGGGCCAAAATTGGCCCATATAATAAATGTTATGATAGAAACCAAAACCACAATGGGGACAAAATATTTAGAGATGGTATCCGCTAATTTTTGAATGGGAGCTCTGGATCGGCTCGCATCATTTACCATTTGGATAATTTGTGATAATAAGGTTTCAGAACCTACACGTTCCGCTTTCATAACAAAAGATTGTGTGCCGTTTATGGTGCCTGAACTTACTTTATCATCCACTGTTTTATCAACAGGAATTGGTTCCCCGGTAATCATGGATTCATCAATACTGCTTTTTCCTTCAAAAATTACGCCATCCACGGGGATTTTATCACCTGGCTTTACCCGCAACAAGTCCCCGGCTTTAATGTCATGAATGGACACTACTTTGTCTTCGCCATCCACTACTAAAGTGGCTTCCGAAGGTGCCAGTTTTAACAATTCTTTTATGGCGCCACTGGTTTGGCTATGTGCTCTGGCTTCTAATAATTGCCCTAATAAAACTAAGGTTAATATGACTGCTGTGGCTTCAAAATAAAGACTTACATCTCCACTATTGCCTTTAAACTCGGCAGGAAATACATCAGGAAATAAAAGACCGACAATGCTAAATATAAATGCAGCTCCGGTTCCTATGCCAACCAAGGTAAACATATTTAAATTCCAAGTTATAATAGATTTCCATGCGCGTTCAAAAAACATCCAACAGGCATAAAAAACTACTGGTAGTGTTAGTGCAAACTGAACCCAATCCCAATTATATTGCGGCATAATGCTTAATAATGGGTTTTTTGGCAAATACATGGCTAATGAAATCAATAAAACAGGCACAGCGAAAACAGTGGCAATCTTCATTTTTTTTGCCAACATATTGAATGTTTTTAATTCTTCGCTTTCATCGGGCTCCATTGGAATTAAATCCATACCACAAATTGGACAACTTCCCGGTACATCCTTTATAATTTCGGGATGCATAGGGCATGTATATTTGGTATCGCTAACTAATTTTGGTTGCTCAATTAAATCCATTCCGCATTTTGGGCAACTACCTGCTTTATCATAGGTTTTTTCCCCTTCACAATGCATTGGGCAATAAAACACGCCATTGCCTTCTTTTATAGGCCCATGGCTGTGTTGGTGCTCATCTGCATGCTTCTTGCTTTCTGTTTTTCCATGTTTTAGTCCTAAAGACTCTCTAGGCACCAAGGTCATTTTACATTTAGGACATTTCCCTGGCTCATCACTTACAACTTCTGGGTGCATTGGGCATGTATATTCAGCCTTTTGTTCTACTAAATGCATTCCACATATTGGGCAATCGCCGGCCTCTTTATAAGTTTTCTCTCCTTCGCAATGCATAGGGCAATAAAACTCGCTACTGCTTTCCTTTACACTTTCATGCGAATGCTTGTGGTTTTCTTGCTTATTGCTTTCTTGTCCGGGCATTTCAATAGTATAATGCAACCCCGCTTTTAATAAGGTGTCTTGCAATTTTTCTATTGAAATATGGGATGTCATTTCAACAACAACTTCTTCCTTTTTTAAATTTGCAGTTACTTGGGTAATTTCTTTTAAACTTCCTAAAGCACTTTCAACATTGGTTTTACAACCCATGCAAGTCATTCCTGTTATTTTATAAGTGTGTTTCATTATCTTATTTATCTAATTTTATGTTAAGGTCTATTTAAATCCTATCATATTATAAAGGATTTTGGTTAAAACGCATCATATTTTATTATTCTATTTACTTTTACTTAACTCACGTACATCCTCTAATATTTTCTACTTCTAACTTCCGAAATTCCAATAGACTGCAATTTAAAAGCTTTAATCCTAAACAATTAGCATATTTAATTTCTATAAAATAATCGATACTGTCGAAATACGTCTAGGACAAGCCATTTTTTTTATGTTGAGGATAATGTTCATTTTCTTTATGACTAAAACAAATATTACCTAGCGTTGGAAAGCGAATAATAGTAACCAGCAATAGTTCCTAATAAAAGAATAATTATAATGGCGAGTATTCCAATAATTTTATCTTTTCTTGAAATATCACTTTTCGTTTTATGTGATTTCCTTTTGTTCTTTCTTTTATTTCTTCTAGTTTCACTCACTTCTTTTTATTGTTATGTCTATAATAATAGCTAGTTATTAATGGTCATACAATTGCTTATCTAAAATTAATAGACGCGAATTTTAGATTTATCCTCCTAACCAAGCAATTGTTTAACCAATGCACCAACAACTATTAGAGCTATTATCGTGTAGACTATATAGTTGAGCCATTTCTTTATGTTAAACTTTTTGTTGGTGTTTTGGTGATTCTCTTTACAGCATTCTTTCATAATTGTTCTAGTACCTTTTGTTATTTACCATGTTAAATTTCCAATATTTAAAAATGTAAAACGCACGGCTACTAATCCATCAACCCAAAAACATTCTTCTTTCAAAATTCAATTTACAATTTCGGACCATTTTCTATACATTTTGGTCAAGTGGCTTTCTGTCACAGCTTGCTATTTTTTATACTGGGACATTCACTATTAGGAACGTTTAGGTTCATCACAGTCTTTAAACTGATCGGGAGTTTTTCCACACATACTGCATGGTTCTCCATTTTTATTGAGCATAGGGTTTTGGCTTGCACAGGTTCCGGCAAACTTACCTCCTTTTTTGGCCCAAAGTTTTATGGCTATTCCCGTTATTCCCAATCCTATTAGGATAAAAGTGATTAATAAAAGTTTCATCTTTTTAGAGTTTATCTATTTTTCTTGTTTTGCGAACCACCAAATTGTCTAAAGGACAATTATTAGTGGGATAATCCATAAATACATCATGATTTCTAGATTTTAAAATGTGCTCTAGTTTGTATGCATATTGCCCGTGTTCATTCCTTTGGCACTCATCATCTTGATGCAGGAATTCATACACTCATCGCTCATCATGCCTTGATCGTGCATCATTTGCATCATGTGAGTCATCATTTTTTCGTCTTTCATCATGGAGTGCATCATATTCATTGACATTATACTGTCATTCATCATATTCATACCTTCACTATTCATCATCATATTCATCATTCCTTTATCCCCTTGCATCATTTGCATAGCACGCGGATTGTTTTTCATTTTTCCCATAAATTCTGTCATCATATCATGGTCACCTACGATGTTTTGCATCATTTGACCTCTCATTTCTGGGTTTTGCATCATTGCATTTACATTGGCATCTTGTTTGCAGCTTGTTAAGGTAAACAGACCAATTACCGTTAAAAATGTTACTAATGTTTTCATAATATTTAAATTTATTGATTACTCTTTATATCGTGACTTATTTTGACTTTACTCTAGTTAAAATTAAGCATATCATGTTATTTCCCTTTACATAATTCGGGTCATTGTTTATACAATTTGGTCAAGGGTTTTTCTCTCCCATTGTTGCAAGTTTTTATATTCGGTCATTGACATGCCTGTTATGTTTTTAAATTGTCTTGCCAAGTGGCTACTTGACGCATAATTAAGGTTATAGGCTATTTCAGAAAAATTTAATTCTCCCAACTGCATATATTCTTTTACCTTTTCAATTTTTAGGTTAATTTCATATTTTTCAATGGTCATACCTTCAGTTTTACTGAACAGCTTACTTAAGGCAGAATAGGATTTGTTGAAATTTTTAGACAAATAAGAAGAAATATTTAAGTTGTCTTGATTTTCGATTTTTTTTATAAGTGCAATCTTTATTTCTTCAATCAATACTTCTGTTTCATCTTTGATAATCTCAAAACCGTGTTTTTTAAGATTTTCTTCTAATTTAGAATTATCTTTAGGCATACTTTCATTAAAAACTACCTGTCCTAATTTAAGTGAAACTATATTATAACCCAGTGCATCCAACTCTCTTTTCACCGTTGCCTTGCATCGGTTGCATACCATATTTTTTATATAAAGTGTCTTTTTCATTTTTTATTTAGATAAAACATCCATACCAACAACTATTGGGTATTCACAAAAAGGCTTTCAATGCCAATCCTATTAAAAGAATCAAAGCAAATAGATAGACTATCAAACGTTTGAAACCTAATTTTAAAAAATTGAAACCCTTCCAATCTCCATCTTTTTTCTTTTTCTTAATGTTGTAATAAACCAAAACACTTGTTATTACAGCGAAGACCATATTAAACCAGAACGTATAATCTATTTTAAAAGTTCTGCCATCGGCTTGTTTTTTAACAGATTCCGGTATAGCATCAAAAAGTTCAAACCCATAATCCAAAATTAAGGCCGTGAATAAAATACTTATGTACATGATCCCTGCAATATATAAGGCTACCTTTATTCCGTAATATTTTCTGTTCATGTCTACTAAAGGAGGCACCATCAAATCAGAATATATAAATCCCATTACTCCGGTAAATGCTACTCCTGAACCAGCAAGTACTGTAGCCAAAGGAATGTTTCCCATTGACCCTATAAAGGTAAGGGCAGCTACAAAAGGAGCCACCGCTGCATTCTCTAACCGAATCCAAAATCCAGGTTCCCCAGACATGGGCACCATATCCTGTAGAAATATGGCCTGCCAAAAACTATCTGGAACAAAAACCGCTACAAATCCTGCAATTACAAAACCAATCAAGATATCCTCCCAGGCCATTCCCCACTCCATACTATAGCTTTTGCTGACCATATACCATCCTTTTTTTGATTTTATGCGCTTTTTCCAATCAAAGTCTTCTTCTTTAATATCTGATTCCTTTTCTAACTTTTCACGAGCGTTTTTTATCCATTGTTTGGGATATGTTAATTTAATAAGAATCGAACTTATTACAATAAGAACCAATCCACCAATAATTTCTGCTACTACGTATTCTGCTCCCAGAAAAATAAAAATTAAAATACCCAATTCTATTACTAAATTGGTTGAAGCAAACATAAAAGCAACTGTAGTAATAAAATGAGCTCCTTTTTTGAAGAGCGAACGTGCAGTTGCCAATGCTGCAAAAGAACAAGAAGAGCTTATAGCACCGAATAGCGTTGATAAGGAGACGCTTTTAACACTTAATCCACCAATATAATTGGTCAACTTCTTTTTTGGAACAAATGATTGAATCATGGCACTGATTGCATAACCCAAAACAAATGCCCAACCAGATTTCCAGAAGAAGCCTAATGATGTAAATGCGCCTTCTCCCCACTGTTTTAAAAAGTCATTCATAATCTTATGTTTTAGTACCTGGTTTATGAAGGGTTTTAACTAATCAATAAAAGAAACCATTCCATACTTAACATCAGGTCTTATTTTAAACTGTCTTTTATTTGTTTCATAAATCCTATAACCAATTCCTTTTCAGATTCTGATAAAATGGCATCCCTATGAATCAAAGTGTATGAAGACAATGGCATCTCATTATCTTCAATTTGACTTATTATCGATTTTAATTTGCTTTTTTTTCTTCTATCTGAATAGTTTGACCATTCACTAAAATTCAATTCAGACTTACCCTTTTTAATATGGTTTTCTAAAAACCAAGCAACTGGCTGTACTTTATTATACCAAGGATAGGCCGTATTGTTACTATGGCAATCATAACAGGAAATTTGCAACTTGTTCCCAATAGCTTTCGGAACATCATTAACCAACATAAAGTCTGTTTTAGGCACAACATCACTTTGATTGCGTGGGGTTTTAACAAACTGAATTCCTACAAAAACCACCAATAAAACCAATGCTATGATTTTAACTACTTTCATTTAATTAATTTTCTTTTTTACATTCCCACAGGTTATCATTTTACTACCAAAAAAAGGGTTTTTAATCTCTTTGGTTTCACTTAACCAATTTGTTTTTTTCATTGGGCAATAATCTAGGTATAAGGTTTTATTTGTACCCAATAATGTTACCAAATCAGAGATATCTGTACTCAATGTTTCAAAATGCTCCCGTTGGTGCTCAAGAGGGCTTTCGGAAATATGCTCTGCATGTTCTTTAGCATCTTCAACGATGTCCATGTAGGCTGTATGTTGCTCTTCATTAAGTTGCGACATCTCAAAGTTTGAAAAAGCGGCAAGCAATGCTGTTCCTCCTTTTGCGGCATTGTCTTTATTATCGGCAACTAATCCATTTTTAATTTGAAGGTAGGCATCAATAATCGGCGCTGTTGCAGCGTTTTTTTGAGTGGATGCTTCTATATCCCTAGTTTTCATTGTAGCTCCTTTGTCATGATCATGATCTTCATCACCATCTTCATGATGATGTTCTTCACTTTCATTATTCATTCCCATGTGGTTTTCTTTAGCCCCCATTTCTGTATGATGCCCATTTGAATCAACAGACTCCTTTTTGTTGTCTTTACAAGACATTACTGTTAAGGCTGCAAATGCTATTGCAAAAATTCCAATCGATAATTTTGTTTTTCTCATTTTTATTTGTTTTAAGTTTATATTAATAAAATACTGCTTTGCTCTATTTTATAGAGTCATAACTTTTCTATTACGTTTTCAAGCATTGCGGTTATGTCTTTGGCAACATCACTCAACTTTTCATTCTCCACAGCTTGCATTGATGCCATTGGGTTGACCGCAGCTACTTCGATAATGTCTTTATCAATTTCCTGTACTATAACGTTGCAAGGCAACATGGTGCCAATTTTATCTTCTGCTTGTAACGCTTTATGTGCATAAGGTGGATTACAAGCTCCCAATATTATATACTTTTTAAAGTCTACGCCCAATTTTTTCTTTAAAGTTGCTGTTACATCAATTTCTGTAAGTATTCCAAAACCTTCTTCTTTTAATCCTTTTGTAACTTTATCGATAACCTCTTCAAAAGTTCCATTTACTGTTTTATTAAAATAATAGTTCATGTTTTTTAATTTTTTGAATTAATGACTTGTTTTTTTTCCTCATATTCTTCTTTGGATATTTCACCATTTGCAAAGCGTCTGTCCAAAATTTCCGAAGGACTCTCCTTCTTGGGGATTTTGATCCCATTTTTCCCTGCATATAGTATAACCGCCAAAGCAATTATTACTAAAACAATAATCCATGTATACATCATAATTTCTGCTTTTTATTTGTTATCACTTCTTTTCAAAAACCATTTTTCGCCAAAAAAGATAAGCGTTATGGCGACTAATGCAACAATTATAACAGTTACATCTGAACTTGCCTTAATCCATAAAAAGCCACTTAAAACCACTATATCCAAAATTATTGCCGTTAGTACCATAAAGAAATTAGCCTTTATCTCTTTTCTTATATTTTTTAATATGCCCCATTGGATACCTATGTCCATCACCAAATAGAAAATAGCTCCTAGAGATGCAATACGACTTAAATCAAAAAATACAGTTAATACAATTGCTATGACAGTAACGTAAACCAACATATGCCTTTGAATATTTCCAGGCATCCCAAAATGCTTATGCGGGATAAGTTTCATATCGGTTAGCATTGCCGTCATTCTTGATACAGCAAAAATGCTGGCTATAATTCCAGATATGGTAGCCACTATGGCGATACCTACTGTAAACCATAATCCATATTTACCAAAGGCAGGTTTAGATGCTTCGGCCAGCGAATAATCTTTAGCTGTAACAATTTCAGAAATCGTTAAATTTGAGGAGACAGAAAATGCTACTAACAGATAAACTATGGTACATATTGCAAGAGATATAATAATTGCTCGTCCTACATTTTTGTTTGGGTTTACAATTTCTCCACCACTATTTGTAATAGTGGTAAATCCTTTATATGCCAAAATTGATAAAGCCAATGCCCCTAAATAATCTGTAATTGGGTAGGTTGAGTCATTATTAACATTAACAATATCTTGGAAAGAAAAACCAGCAGCCCAAAGTGCTCCAATTGCAAAAATAGAAATACCACCAATCTTTATAATGGCCATTGTTAATGAAGACCTTTCAATAATGTTATTTCCTGAAATATTAATTAGAAAAGCACCAACAATAAGGATGACACCCAATATTGACACCCAAACACTATTATTACTCACATTGAAAAGCTGTAAAGAATAAGAACCAAAAGTTCTGGCAACCAAACTCTCGTTAATAATCATAGAAAATGCCATTAACAGCGCTCCTGATGAAGCAACAGTACCTTTGCCATAAGCTTTAATCAAATACATTGCGATACCGCCTGAGGATGGAAATGCATTCGACATTTTTATATAACCATACGCACTAAAACCTGATATGATAGCTCCAGCAATAAATGCAAACGGGAAAAAATTCCCTGAGAGTTCAGCAATTTGGCCTAATAAAGCAAAGATACCAGCACCAATCATCACGCCAGTACCTAATGACACTGCACCTGTTAAGCTAATACTATTTTTTTTATAGGTTGACATAATTAAAATCGAACTAATAGACCTCCTCCCCAGCCATATTTATTGTTATAATTTCCTTGTATGGAAAAATTACGGGAAAGAATGTAAGACGCACCAACCAGCCACTGGGTTTCACCTTGATACGATTTGTTATTCTCCAGATGGTTTACCCATCCAAAATCTGCTCTGTACTCGTATTCGCCTTCTAGGAATATTCTTGGAAAAATCAATAACTCTCTGTCCATACGTATTCTTGGGCGCAACTGATAATCTATACTCACATCTACATTAAATCTATATGGGGTAAAATATTTAATACCAACTAATCCTACTGTATTAAAAGTATCATAAGAATCTGGTGTTGATGTTTCTGTATTTACTCCTGCATAAATACGCACCCAATCATTGAGGTATCTATTATAATTTACTTCTATTTCAGCGTTTTGGCTATAATCAAACTCGCCACGCAAACTAAATTCATTTCTAATATTACTTGACGTTAAAAAGAGTTCATTAAAGTTTGAACCTGTACGAGCCAACCCCCAGGAGTAGTATCGATCTGTTTCATCTACAAGTTTTTGAACTGGAAAGTCGGTCATCCTTTTATCTCTAGGTGTATCATAACTAAACACCCGTGCCATACCCCCTACCAAATGGTACAAAATATGACAGTGAAAAAACCAATCGCCATACTCTTCATTATAAAATTCGATAACGACTTTTTGCATCGGTGGCACATTAACAGTGTGTTTTAATGGTGATCGCTCCCCATTTTCATTAATCACCCTAAAGTAATGACCGTGCAAATGCATTGGGTGGTGCATCATTGTAAGGTTATTTAACGTAATCCTTGTAACTTCACCACTTTTAATTTTAATCTTATCCGTTTCGGACAATGGCACTCCATTCATACTCCAGATATAACGCTGCATATTTCCTGTTAGATTGAGCAAGATGTCATTTACGGGTAAATCTGCATTATAAGTGGTATTTTCCTTGGCCTTTAAAAAATCATAGTTGAAATAGGTTTTACGAACATTGTAATCAAAAGCTGTTGTATCTTTTTGTATCTTGGGCATATCATTATTCATATGGTCTTTCATTTTGCCCATGGTTTCAGTATGGCTCATTGAGACCGATCCTGTTTTCGTTTCCTTCATTTTATCCCTAGTCATATGGTCATCCTCCTTGGGCCTCATCTCATCCTTCTTCATATTCATACCCATGTTCATCTGTCCATCTTTCATATCCATCTTCATTCCATATTTCTGCATCAAAACCTCTGGTGTCTTTTTCTTTTTATTTCCAACTATCGCAGGCGCACCCATCTTCATATCCATTTTTGCCATTTGCTTCATCATGGCTACTTTGTCTGGCCTACCTATTACAGTTGCTGGAAAAAGTTTTCCGCTTCCCAAGCGAATTGAGGTATTACCAGAACCATCCTGAGTTGTGGCGGTAATTTCTAAAATTCCTTCCGGAATAGTTACTATAACATCATAGGTCTCTGCAATTGCAAAAAGAAACCGGTTTTTATGAATTGGTGTTACATCAACGCCATCACTTGCAACGATCATCGGGTTGCCAGCACCAAAATCCATCCAATAGTAGGTAGAGGCAGAAGCATTTATAAATCGAAGTCTCACTTTTTCACCTGGTTTAAACTCTGGATATTCAGCAATTTTTTTACCATTTGACAAAAATGCAGGGTAGTATATATCTGCAATATCTGCACCTTCCATACGGTCCCGCCAAAATTTGAACTGTGCTCCCAGAGCACCTTCTTTAATTACCCTACTCAACGGTACTGCTGTTCCTTTTTTAACTTGATACCACTCGTTCCCTCTTTTTAAGTTACGTAGTACATTCATTGGTTTTTCATTGGTCCAATCAGACAATACCACTACCAAATCTTTATCATAATCCAAGGTTTTCTCTTTTGGCTGAATAACTATAGAGCCATAAACTCCCTTTTGCTCTTGTAAAAGTGTATGGGAATGATACCAAAACGTACCTGACTGGTTAATTGGAATTCTGTACTGGAATGTCTCACCGGGCTCTATAGGCGGTGTAGTTAAATAAGGAACACCGTCATAGAAATTTGGCAGTATCAATCCATGCCAATGCACAGACGTTTCTTCATCCATTTTATTGGTTACGTTGATTATGGCAAGGTCACCTTCATTAAATTCTAAAGTAGGTCCAGGAACACTACCATTTATGGTCATGGCATTGGCAGTAACACCACCAAGGGTCATTTTATTTTTATTTAAAGTAAGATTATACTCTTTTATAGGTCGTCCCTCTTCTTTTCTGTCTTTACCGTTTGTACCAACTTGAGCCAATGAGAATGAGGACCATAAAAATAAAAGTATAATATAAATTGATTTCATTTTTTTCGTTTTTCTTATCTTTCTATTATATAATTTAAACTATTTTTTATGAAATTTAAAATATTTTTTGTACGATTGTTCTGATTCAAAATAAAGAACATCATTATTGCCTTGGGGAGACAATACGATATAAGCTAATGCCTTATCTACTTCTTTTCCGGTAAGAGGATCTTTTGAATACCGAACTTCTCTTATGGATTTTAATTTCCCAACACAATCAGGGCAACAACCATAATAGGTTTTTCCCTCAAACACAACAGGAATTTGGTCAATACCCATAAATTTATTATTGACGTAACACACTTTACTTGATTCTATTTTTGCTGCTTGAGCGGATTTTGAAATCATTTTTGTTGGACTTTCAATCTGATTGGTGCCAACTGGTTCTTTTTTATTGTCCTGATTTTTACAACTGCTTATAAATGCGCTTATAAATAATGCGCTTATAAATAAATATTTTCTACTTGTTTTCATGATTCTATAAATTTATCATTGTGCCTGTTGAAGAAAAGAACCCGTTTTTAATAATTGAAAAACTATAATTAACAAATTATTTTTATAAGGTTTCCAAGCTCTTTTCTTAACAGGTCTTATTTTTAATCTCTTATTCTTACTTTTTGCTCTACATTGGTCACATAGATTAAGCCATCACCACTTTTACCTGTATGTGCATGTTCTTTTATTATCTTAACAATTGCATTTTCATCTTCTTTATTGCACACTATTTCTAATTTTGCAATCTTGTAGTGCAAAAAAGGATGTCTTAAACTTGGGTATTCTTTATCCGGATCAGAAAGTTTTCCTGAACCATCGCCTTCAAAAAGGCTAAAACAACAAAAACCGTTTTTTTGCAAATTTAATGCTACATCATTTACTCTATTTATGCGGAAAAATGCTTTAATTTCTTTCATGACTTTAATTTTAAGATTAAAAAGCTGGTTCCAAACTCGTAATAAAACGGACGGAACCAGCTATTGCTATTAATTAGATGGGCTTAAATGTTTCCTTTACACTACCACAGCCAGACATAGCTTTATCCATATATGGGTTCTCAATTTTATTGGAATTGGAAAACCAATATGAACCGCCATTATTTGCCATAGGACAAAACGTTTTAAATATTTCACCTTCTACGATGTTTCCTTTTAATAAAGGTTCGAATGCTGAGGATAGATCAGAAAACAATACACGTTGCTCCTTAATATCTGAAGTAGAAGCCAATTGTGTGGCAACTTGTGCTGCATCTGAAGCCTTTCCATAAGAATTTAATATCTCAACAAGCATTTTAGAAGTCATTTGAACTTTTGCGGCGTTTGTTTCTACCAAAGCTTCATTTATCATGGTATAGTGCATATACGCTTTAGTTAAATTTTCATCATTTAATTTAACCATGTTGTTACCATAGTGATTCATCATATCTTTATTTTGGTGTTCCATGTTCATTTTACTATGATCATGCTGTGCATAGGTGAAATTTGATACGCTTAATATAAAAGCTATCATTACTGCTGATTTCAATTTTAAATTTTTCATCTGTTTTTGTTATTAAAGTTTTTATTAATTTTCAATTATTGTTTTTGTGTCACCACAGGTCAGCATCTTTTTACCGAGATATGGATTATTGATTTTCTCGCTTAAACTCATCCAAAAAGCACCGTTATTATTATCGGCCATAGGGCAAAACTGTTCATATACTTTTTGGTTGACACCAAATAGTTTGACGGCTTTTGATAAATGGGCAGACAAATGCTTAAAATGGTCTCGTTGTTTATAAATATCATTTGTTTTGGATATCGAAAGTGCTGATGCATTTACTTCTTTACTAATGGTCATCCAATGGTTATGCGCTTCCATATCTGTTAATAATTTCATTTCAACCTTTTTCATGGAATTCAAGAGTTCACCTGCATATTTTTGGGCTGCATTAGCATCATCTTTGGTTAAAGCATCCTTAAGTAGGATATATTGATTGAAAACATTTTCTAATTGGCTTTTAAAATCTTTTGATACAGAAATTCGAGTATCCATTTTGGAATGGTCAACATCATTTTTCATTTTCATTGGATCCATTGTCTCTTTTGAAGTTTTCATGTTTTTCATTTCCTCGTCCGTCATTTTATTAGCTCCAGCTGATTTCTTTTTATCTCCACCCATGTCCATTCCTGGCATATTTGCCATACCTCCCGTGTTTCCTTTTTCGCCAGTTGGGTTCATCATGCTTTTTTGACCTAATAATTGGGCTGAGGCATCTATTCTAAAGACACCATTGGATGCCACTGTTTCTCCACCAACTAACCCATCTTTTACTATATAAAAATTCCCCATATCTTGGCCTAGGGTTATTTCCCTATATACAAACGAAATGGTTTTTTCATGAGGAACTTTTACATATACTACTGAGCGTTTACCCGTCCAAAGAACTGCTGATTTTGGAATTACAATAGCATCTTTAACATTGGTTAATTTGGCATTAATAATACCACTTGCATACATTTCTGGCAATAGTGCATTTGATGGATTTTGAAGCTCCACCCGTACTTTGGCAACCCTTGTGTTTGAAGACACAAAGGGATCGACATAAGTCACTTTCCCTTTAAACATTTTCCCGGGAATGGCATTGATGGTAAAATCTACTACATTACCAAGTTGTATCCATGGAATATCGGCCTCATATGCTTCGAACATGACCCAAACACTGCTTAAATTCGCAATATCAAATAATACACTTCCTTCTTTTATGTAATCCCCCAACTCCACATCTCTTTTCATGACATAGCCTGTATAATCAGATAAAATATCTATTTGCTCTTGTATCTTTCCTGATTCTTCTATGGCATCAATTTGAGCATCGGTCAACTTCCATAGTTTTAGTTTATTACGGGTTGCTGTGTACAATTGTGGATAGATGTCCCTTGAATTTATTGACTCAAAAAGTTCCTTTTGGGCGGATATCAATTCTGGAGAATAAATACGCACAATTTTTTGGCCTCTAACCACCTTCTCTCCTGTAAAATTAACGTATAGGCGTTCTATTCGTCCCGGAATGTGGGAGACTTGAGAAAATAACTTACGTTCATCAGGTTGGACTCTGCCCAGTAAACGAATTTCTTTTGTTGCACTTGCTTTTTCAACTAATGTGGTTTGAATATTTCCTAACTGAATAGCTTCTTCCGTGAGTACAATTTCATTTTCTGCAATTTTTTCCTCATTAGCATTAGAGCTTGCATCAAGCGGTATTAAAGTCATACCGCAAATTGGGCATTTGCCCGGTTTTTCCATACGAATCTGCGGGTGCATGGAGCAAGTCCACAATTTTGTTACTGGATCTTGAACAAGGTTGTGTTCACCGTCTTTATGTACGCCCTCTGAACCTCCTCCAGAAAACACATTTCCTAAAATGATTCCGATAAATAAAATACCGGCTGCAATGATGTAATTTTTATATTTTTTCATAATGTTTCTTATTTTCCTATTAAATAATCCATAAACGCTGCTGCAGCATTTTTATCGGTCAATGCCTTTTGCTGTTCCAATTCGTACTTTAACAACTGACGTTCAATACGCAAGACTTCTTCAAAATCTTTTGAATTTGTAGAGTAAGAAGTCATTAAAACATCCAAAACTTTTTTAGCTATTTCAGATTGTCTTCCATTTAAAGCTATACGCCTATTGCCATCATTGAACTCTTTAAGCGTGTTTTTATAAATGGTGCCCAATGTATTTTTTTTGTCTTCTTTTCGTGAAATTTCTGCCTCCTGCATATATTTCGCCTCTGTAATCATTGCCTTATATTTTTTGCGATATAAAGGGATGGTAAGACCTACAGAAGGAAACATAAATACATCCTTACCATTATCGGAAGCGATTGACGATGGGTTTTTTCCAACAACGGTATACCCTAATCCAATATTGAACTTTGGAAGCCCTTCTTTTTTGGCCACAATTTCTTGGTTTAAAAAGGCATTAAGTTTATGATCAATACTTTTAATTTGATGATTTGATACATAAATTTCATCAAGCATTTTTAATTGATCTAGAGGAATTTCGTCTTGCCATAATAGCTCTGGTACCATTATTTCTGATGTATCTTCCCTATTTAATAGGTTATTGAACTTTACCTGTAATACATCTTTAGTGTCTAAAAATAATGCCAATTGATTTTCAAGATCATTCAATTCCAACTCCACACGGAGCTCATCGACAATGGATGCTTTACCTGCTTCTATTTTCACCAAAGAAAGTCGTTTAAAAACTTGCAATATCTCCACATTATCTTTGGTTATCTGTATAGCTTTCTCAATAAAATAGTAGTTGTAATAAGCTGTTTTCACCTCAAAAAATAAATTGGATTTTGCGTTTTCAAAGACTTCATATTTGGCCTTTGCCATTTCAGTGGCCACATCTTCTTTAGCACTCAACAACCCAAACCAAGGAAAGCTTTGTGATAAATTGAAAGTTGCTCTTTGAGGGCCTACCCTGGTTTCTGGTGATTGAATAAAATAACCAAACGCAACTTGAGGATCAGGTAAAGTGCCTACCTGAGGCACTTTTTCCATGGCAGCCATATAATCACTGAACGATGCTTTTAACTCAGGATTATTCTCAGCTGCAATTTTTAGATAATTTTCTAATACTGATTGGCTAAAAGTGTTCAAACTTAGTAGCAACAAGCAGCCAAAGAAAATTATTTTATACATTTTTATTATCATCTTTTTAAGTTTAAGATTGTATGTTTTTTTGTTGTTTCTTTAAACCATGTTCTTTCCACATACTGTATAAAACAGGAACTACAAACATGGTCATCACTTGCAACAGCATGCCTCCAAAGGAAGGAATTGCCATAGGGACTACAACGTCGGCTCCTTTTCCAGTGGCCGTGAGGACAGGAATCAAGGCAATAATGGCCACAGCTGCCGTCATCATTGCTGGCCGTACCCTTTTAGACCCTGCATGCAGAACAGAAGTCCTTACACCTTTAACGGTATTTGGCTTTTCCTCTTCAAAGACCTGGGTTAAGTAGGTTCCCATAATAACCCCATCATCGGTAGCAATGCCAAATAGCGCAATAAAACCTACCCACACTGCTACACTGAGATTAATAGTGTGCAACTGGAACAGATCGCGCATATAGACTCCAGCAAATTTGAAGTTTAAAAACCAGTCCTGTCCATATAACCAGATCATAATAAAACCACCAGCAAAAGCAACAAAAATGCCCGTAAATACCATTAACGATGGCAATAAATTCTTGAATTGGAAATATAAAATCAATAGGATAAGAATCAATGAAATTGGCACGACCAACATCAACCGTTTAGACGCCCTGATTTGATTTTCATAGTTCCCAGTAAAACGGTATGTTACCCCTGCGGGTAATTTAAATTCACCCGAATCCATTTTCTCCTTTAGCAACTTCTGCGCATCTTCAACCACATTGGTCTCGGCATTGCCTTCATTCATATCAAAAATTACGTATCCCGTTAAAAAAGTGTCCTCACTTTTTATTACCTGAGGTCCGCGAACATATTCAATGGATGCCAGTTCACCCAACTCTACTTGTACCCCAGCAGGTGTTGGTATTAAAATTTTCTTCAAATCATCAGGATTGTCCCTATACTCACGTGCATAACGTGCCCGAACCGGGAAACGTTCCCTGCCTTCAACGGTAGTGGTTAATTGCTTGCCACCAACAGCGACCGATAGTTGCATTTGCATATCCTTAATTGTTAAACCATATCTAGACATGGCTTGTCGATTTAATTTCATTTCCAAATAGGGTTTACCAACAACCCTGTCGGCAAAAACGGTAGACGGATTTATACTGGGAACTTCCTTTAACAGGTTTTCCAATTCAAATCCTGTTTTTTCAATGGATTCCAATGTTGGTCCAAATACCTTTATGCCCATGGGGGCCCTCATGCCCGTAGACAACATAATCAATCGTGTTTGAATAGGTTGTAATTTTGGGGCCGATGTCAAGCCTGGAAATTTGGAATGTTTTACAATTTCATTCCAAATGTCATCCGCTTTTTTAATTTTTGGGCGCCATTGTCTAAAGTACTCACCATCCTCATCTTCAATCAATTGCTCTTTAGTTATTTTTCTGAACTCATCCTTACCATACTTATACGTTGTACCATCTCTTAAAACAAATGCATCATGTTTATCAACTTTAAAACGCACTCTTCTTCCATCAGCATCTATTATGTATTCAGGAATATAATTTATGGTATTTTCATACATCGAGGTTGGCGCTGGATCCAATGCCGAATTGACACGCCCCCATTTACCAACAGACGTTGCTATCTCGGGAATAGAGTTCATGTGCTTATCTATGCTCGCAATGACCTCCATGTTTTCAGTTATTCCAGAGTGAGGCATGGTCGTTGGCATTAATAGAAAAGAACCTTCATCTAAAGCGGGCATGAATTCCTTTCCAACCCCCGGAAACGAATTTTCAGCACTTTTCCAAACATCAGTGTCTTTTATAAAATTTGGCATAAAACTGAACGTTTTGCCAAAACCCAACCAAATGGTAATACCAAAGAACACCACAATTATTGGAATTGACAGGAATTTCCATTTATTTTCTAAACACCAAGCTAGAACTGTTGAATAAAAATGAACAATAGTCATCAAAAGTCCTAAAACCGTTCCTACAATAATAATTACGAATATGAAATTTACAAATGTAGAGTTGGAAGCTCCCAAAGGCATCCATTCAATCGTTAAAAAATAAACCACTGTTAATACGGTAATACCAATATTGATGTAATTGGCAATTTTATCCGAATACGGTAGTTTTATTCTGTTTTTCAAAAATGTTCTTTCCGGTACTTGCGTCAATAAATTATTGGCCCCAAATGCGATTAAGGCGAGGGCAATATAACTTCCATAAGCTACTAAAAACACGATACCAAAACCAATTAAAATAGAATTGAATATGCGGCTTGTTTTCCTTTTATCTAATTTTATGGAAAATAATACCTGTGCAATGGCAGGAATAAATAGTATGCCAATAAACAATGAGGATACCAAGGCAAATGTTTTGGTAAAGGCCAAGGGTCTGAATAATTTTCCTTCTGAGGCCTGCATGGCAAACACGGGTAAAAAACTTACTATGGTTGTTGCCAATGCGGTCATGATGGCAGAAGCGACTTCTACGGTTGCCACATAAATTACTTGTACCAATTTTTTACCACCTATATGCTCGTTTTCGGGCATCTCAAGATGCCTTATGATATTTTCGGTAAACACAATACCAACATCCACCATCACACCTATAGCAATGGCAATCCCAGAAAGTGCCACAATATTGGCATCTACATTAAAGAATTTCATCAATATAAAGGTCATTAAAACACCAACAGGCAGCAAGGTTGAAATCAAAACAGATGCCCGAAGGTTTAGCACCAATACAATTACAACTAGGATGCTTATCAAAATTTCGTGGGATAATGATGACTCTAGGGTTCCTAAGGTTTCCTGAATCAAACCTGAACGATCATAAAAAGGGACAATGGTGATTTTTGAAACTGTACCATCAGCCAGTGTCTTAGAGGGCAATCCTGGTGCAACTTCATCAATCTTCTTTTTAAGATTATGAATAACCTCTTGAGGGTTTGCTCCATAACGGGCGACTACTACACCACCAACGGCCTCTACACCACTTTTGTCCAATCCCCCTCTTCTGGTAGCTGGCCCAAATTGTATTTTTGCAACATCCTTTAACCGAATGGGCACGTTGTCATGTACAGTAACTACACTTTCTTCCAAATCGGATAGATTCTTAATGTATCCCAATCCACGAACCAAATACTCAACTTTATTAAATTCTAATGTACGCGCACCAATATCCAGATTGCTGTTCTTAACGGCGTTCATAATCATGTTTACGTTCACATTGTTGGCTTTCATGGCGTCAGGATCAATTTCCACCTGGTACTCTTTAAGGAAACCACCAACCGAGGCCACTTCAGAAACACCGCTTGTGGCCGTTAGATAATAGCGTACATAAAAATCCTGTATGGTTCTTAATTCCTGTGGATCCCAGCCACCTGTTGGTTTGCCAGTTTTTGGGTCTCTACCCTCCAACGTGTACCAATATACCTGCCCTAATGCCGTAGCATCTGGACCTAGTGCAGGTTTAACTTCATCAGGTATCGTTCCCGGTGGCAAGGAATTGAGTTTTTCTAGGATACGGGTTCTGCTCCAATAAAAATCGACATCATCATTAAAAATGATATAAATACTGGACAATCCAAAAATGGAATTGCTCCTAATTGTTTTTACGCCAGGAATTCCCAATAAGGCCGTTGTTAATGGATACGTAATTTGGTCTTCAATATCTTGTGGCGATTGCCCCATCCATTCCGTAAATACAATTTGTTGGTTTTCTCCAATATCTGGAATGGCATCAACGGGAACGGGACTTCGTTCAATCCATGAGGTTTCCCAATTAAATGGTGCCGTTACAATTCCCCCAATAATAAAGGCGAACAGCAACATGAATGTTATTAGCTTGTTTTCAAGAAAATAGCGAATGATTTTATTTAACATATAATTTAATTTTTAAACATTAGACATTGGTGTTATAAAAACACCGAATACTCGAAATCATCCTAATGGAAAATATCCATTGGATAATACAGTCTATTGTTTAAAAATCAAATTAAATAAGTCTCATCAAGCTTGTAGATTTGCTTGATAACTAGTGGAGGTCTATATGACCTAAATGAAGTTACATTTTCATTATTGTCTTCAAAAAGGTTAACATATGTGTATACAAATAAAGCCACAAACTGTTGTTGGTGGAGCGTTAAATTATCAAAAGATGTGTTTAGTTCATCTTGACCTTTAACAGTAATCTGTTTTTCAGAACAACAATTCTTATTGATAACCGAATAGTCAGTATTTGTATGCTCCATATCCATGCCACAAGATTTAGCTTTATGGAATATTGCAACATCAACCAATGTATCACCACAATAGTGCATGTCTATAGTAAAAGATATTGTTGATAACAGCACTAAAAGTGCCATACAAATAGATAATATTTTGAACAAGAATTTTTTCATTATCATTACAAAACTACAAAAATTTCAGCATCTTGGCTTTATTTAACATATATTTTGGATATATAAAACATTCTTTATTTTAAGCTACGGTTTTTAAAATAAAAAAAATTACAAAATATTTTTTACTTTATTCGCTCAAATATTGAGATACAAATAAAAGAGTAAAGTTAGATACATAAAATGATATATATCATATTTTTGTTTAACCATAAGAGATATTTTTGAATGTTAACCAAAAATATGTTAGCTTTATAAAGTGAAATCTTTTTTTTCTAAAATACTATCTTTCCTTTTAGCAGCTTTAATATTGCTAACAACATCTTCTTTTAGGGTTAATATACACTATTGTGATAATGAATTAGTCAGCATGGCTTTTTTTGGTAAAGCTAAAGTTTGCGAAGATTATATAGAGAAGAATGATTTTTCAGTTAAAAACTGTTCTGCACTTCATGAAAAGGATTGTTGTGATAGTCAAACAATTGTTAAACAAGCTGATAATGTTTTCGAAACCTCTAAGAGTGAACTTAGGATTCAAACCATTGTTTTCCTTAACACCTTCTATTATACTTACCAAAACTTATTTGCAGAGAAAGAGAAAAATTTAGTTCCTTTTGATAATTATCGACCACCATTGCTGACTAAGGATGTACAAATTCTACTCGAGACTTACTTAATTTGATTTTCTTCATTGTAGATTGAATTCAATCTGCACATTATATTATAATAGCCAAATATTACTTCTGGCAAAAAATTGTTGTTCCTAATTCTCAACAATATAATTTACCCTACTAAACCTGTATAGTCTTAGCCATATTAAAATTGGACATGATGTACAACGACAAAACATAAAATATTATGAGTTCACCAAAAGAATTTTGGATAAAAAACATGGTCTGCAATCGTTGCCTCAAAGTAATCAAACAAGAATTACAAGAGTTGGGTTTAACTGTATTGTCATTAGAATTAGGAAGGCTTTTAGTAGAGGCCACGAACAAAACAGATAGTAATATCACAGGGGATGTCACAAAAGTGCTTCTTTCCAATGGGTTTGAAATTGTAAAAAGCGAAGAAGAAATGCTTTTAGAAAGAATCAAAATAATCTTGATTGAGCAATTACAAGAATTACCTCTAAACATTAAAGTGAAAACTTCAGAATTATTGTCCTCTGCATTAAATCGTGACTATAAAACATTGAGCAAATTGTTTTCTGCCAATGAAAAAACAACCATTGAAAAATATTTTATTAAACTGAAAACTGAAAAAGCAAAAGAACTCATCCAACTTAAACAACATTCTTTTTCAGATATAGGCTATTTGTTGGATTACAGTAGTGTCAACCACTTGTCACGCCAATTTAAAGATGTTGTTGGAATGAGTATGACTGACTATAAAAACGCAGAAAACTGGAAACGAAATTTCTATGATGAAATTATATAGATAAGATCGAAAATTATATAGCATAAGAAGGACGTCTATAACTAAATTTAAAAACTCTAAAACCAAATAAAATGAAAAAACTATTTATTACATTGATGCTACTTCCTCTATTAGGACTTGCACAAACCATAGAAAATATCGATTATATATCACCTTTTCATGATGGAGTAGCTGCCATAAAAAAAGGGAACGAATGGGGTTTTATTGACCTAGATGGTAAAATAATCATTGATTTTCGAGACGATTTGGTACTAACCAAAAATGACGATACTAGCTATCCCATATTTAGTAATGAAAGATGCTTAATTACACTTCAAAAAGAAGGTGTGCACTATTATGGGTATATCGATAAAACTGGTAAAACCATCATTACACCACAATTTTTGAATGCCTCCAATTTTGAAGGTAACAAGGCATTGGCTCTAAAAGTTGAAAAAGAAACCATTGGTTACAACCATATTTTTAAAAAAGATGTTGTTAGCTATCATTATTTCGAAGTGGTCATAGATATGGAAGGGAAACCCATTGAGCATTTAACCCAATTGGCCATTCACGTCTCACCTAAAGATAAGAATGATAAAAACCCACCTATCATATCATCCAGATTGATTTCGGATAAATTAATAGCAATAAAAGGAAGTAACAGCAAATGGCGTATTAAAAAAATTGATCAACAATAAAAACGTACTCAACAGAAAAGAAAAGCTCAAAAATTGAAGATTTTTTAAACCTAAAAATTAATAGCTGATAATCCATTCCCCTCAAAATGGTTATATAGAGTGTTGGGAATGGGTTTATAAAAATTATAATAAATGTTTAACTCAATAAATCAAAAATATGAAAAAACTAGTAATTACTTTATCTGCAATTGGGCTTTTAAGCTTAAGCAGTTGCAACCAGAAAACAGATGTGAAAGCTATGCTTCAAAATTCTGAAACAAGGAGTGAAGTATTCAAGACCATTGCAGAAAACCACAATTTCATGACAGAATTTATGGAGAATATGCAGGGAAGCAATCACATTATGCAAATGATGCAAGAAAACAAAAAAATGATGGGCTCCATGATGCAAGGAGAAGGTATGCAAATGATGATGAAGGACAGTACAATGATGTACTCCATGATGAGGGGAATGATGGGAAATGTAAAAATGATGGGATCCATGATGAAAATAATGAGCGAGAAAGGAATGATGAGTGAAGAATGCATGAATTCTTGTATCAAGATGATGAGTGCCGAAGGAATGGATAAGATGGATGGAATGAATGGGGAAACCAAAGAAGACCATTTAGAACATCACTAATTTATTAACAGTTAAAACCTAAAACAATGAAAAATCACTGGTTATGGATGGTTCTTGGTTGTGGCTTGCCACTCCTGTTCATCTTTTTAGCACCATCATTTGGGATAGGAGACGGTTCTTCTCTCTTCATTTTTATCATTTTTATGTTTGCCTGTCACCTATTTATGCCTCACGGCTCCCATGGTCATGAAGGGCATAACCATTCAGAAAAGCAGAACAATAACAAACAGGGCAAAGAGGCCACTTCTATTGAAACTAAAAAAGAGCATGAAGACCATCTTCATCATTAAAGGATAAAGCTATGAAATGAGCATAAACAAAAAATTGGTCGCAAATACCAATGAAGATATGCGAATTACATAGACCAATAAACGACAATAAATATCTACATATGAAACATAAATTTCAAATTGAGGGCATTGGATGTGCAGGATGCGTTACGAGAGTTAAAAAGGCTTTAGAGGCACATCCAAAAGTTGAAAAAACAGAAATTTTTCTAAATCCTAAAGGAACTACGATCATCACAATGAAAGAAGCCCTTTCAGTTGATGAATTACAAAAGCAACTCAATACACTTGGGGGTTATACGATTACAGAAATAAATTAATAATAACTTAAAATTAAACATTATGCATTTTTACGACGGACATTTTGGAGGTATGCACTTAATATGGTGGATTATATGGATGGTATTCATTGTTTGGATATTCTTTGTCCCTGCCGATATTCCATATCAAAAATCAAAGAAAGAAAGCCCACTGGATATTTTGAAAAAACGCTTTGCAAAAGGTGAAATTTCCAAGGAAGAATTTGAAGAATCTAAAAAGATTTTAAACTCGGATAATTAATTAAAAAACATAAAATTATGTATCGATTAAATGTAAAAAAATTAGGTTTCGCCTTTGGTCTTACAGGAGCAATAATTTATTTGGGCTGTATGATTGTTATGGCTACAACTGGACAAGAAGGAACAATTACCTTTTTCAACAGCCTACTGCACGGTTTGGACACATCCAGTATCATTAGAATGGATGTTCCACTATTAGAAGTGTTAATGGGAATAGTCCAAACTTTTATTCTTTGGTGGTTAATAGGTGCCTGTATAGGAGGTTTTTATAATGCTCAAATAAAAACAAAATAATTTGAAGCTAAAATAAATGATGGTCAAGATGACAAAAAACATTAAAATAATATTGGTTCATGTATTTATTGGGTCCAGTGTTTTTTACTTCCTCATACATCCATTCACCATGGTGGTCTATTGGTTTGAGTTTAGCCATATCCCTTATTCCACAATGGTATTTAAAGATATCCTTCAAGAGCGTTTGCTGGAGTCTTTTACATTTAACATGGTAGGAATGAGTGGTATCCTTGCAACTCTTGGTGCTATTTTGGGGATTTTTTCTGGATTGTTTTGGATTAATTTAACCAAGACCAAAGACCTGCTAAAAAAACAAAAGCACCTTTTAAAACGAGATGTGCAAAAACTAATAGAACTGGGTGAACATGACTGGGTAGAATTTAAATCGTCCATGCGTTATGACTATTTTAAAAAAACACCCAATAGAGAACTGGAGGTTGTCATTGCCAAAACCATTGTAGGCTTTATGAATGCCAAAGGCGGTAAATTGATTGTTGGGGTAGATGATGAAGGCAAGATCCTTGGTCTGGAAAACGATTTTAAGACCCTTAAGCACAAAAACAAGGACGGATTTGAGCGGGAAGTATTCCGCATTATTTCAACCTATATAGACCGTGAAGCATCCTTTGGCAGTCATGTATCGTTTTATGAACTGGATGGAAAGGATATTTGTTTGATTGATTGATGTTGAACCTTACCCCAATCCCGTTTATGTGAATGATGGTAAAAGCACAACCTTTTATGTTAGGGCCGGTAATGCTACCTACCCGCTTTCAGTAAAAGAAACCGTTTCATATTTAAACCTTCAAAAAAAATAAAGTTATGCAATACGTTTGGTTGATATGGTCCTTGATTATTCTTATACTTTGGGCAATTATATATTTGTCTAAAAATGAGGTAAGAAAAATAATGCTCAAAATGAGCTTGATTACAATGCCCTTTGGGCTTACCGAACCTTTGTTTGTGCCAGAGTATTGGTTTCCTCCTTCGTTATTTAATTTGGCGGAAAAAACAGGTTTTGATATTGAAAGCCTAATATTTTCTTTTGCTATAGGAGGCATCGGTACTATACTGTACAATCTTATTTTTAAACGAGACCATACGATCATGAACGATGCAGACAGGAAAGACAAGAGGCATAAATTACATAACTATATTCTTTTTGTACCAATAATAATGTTCATCATCATGGTACTCTTTACATCGCTCAACCACATTTATTGCGGCATTATAGGCTTGTTTAGTGGTGGTTTAGCAACCATTTATTGTAGACCAGATTTAAAAGGAAAGGTATTTGTTGGAGGCATATTGTTTACCATACTTTACTTTATTTATTTTGGAAGTATCCTTGTGTTTTATCCCCAATATGTGGAACTGTATTGGAACTTTAAAAACCTAACTCGTATTCTTGTACTAGGAATCCCCCTTGAAGAATTAATGTTTGCCTTCACTTTTGGAATGTTCTGGTCAGGATTATATGAGCATCTATATTGGAGAAAACTTATAAAGTCAAAAAAGAATAATTAATTTTTAAAATGATGAAAATTTTGTTAGCAACAGATGGTTCAGAATACAGTAAAGTGGCTGTTGAAGAACTTGCGAGAATGCCGTTTCAACTTAATACCGAAGTGCGTATCCTATCGGTTTTTGATAATTCCTTAGCCAGTGCCATGGGGTCGGTACCTATGGGTGGATTGCCCAGTACTTATAATGACGCTATACTTATAGCAAAAGAGGTCTCTGAAAAAAACGTTAAAGATGCGGCCAAGTCATTAAAAAAAGCTAATTCAAAGCTATCCATTACTACAACTGTTGTCCCAGGTTCACCAAAAAATGCCATTCTTGATGAATCAGAAAATTATGGGGCCAATTTAATAGTGGTAGGTTCACATGGCTATGGAGCGTTTTCGCGATTTTTGCTCGGATCGGTTTCGCAAGCCGTATCATTACATGCAAACTGTTCAGTCTTGATAGTAAGAAAACAAGATGTTACTGAGAAAAGAAAACTATAGATACTGTATTGTTTGCTCGAAAAATAATGTTGGGTAATACTATTGAAACCAACGTTGTATTAAAAATAGTAGTATGACAAAAAACCACATGAAAACACATTGTAGTATTTTAGATTCCATTTGTTTACCAGATTCAAAACTGCCTCGGATAGTAATTATTGGAGGAGGTTTTGGAGGTTTGGCATTGGTTGAAAAATTAAAAAATAAAGACGTTCAAGTTGTGCTGTTGGATAAAAACAACTTTCATCAATTTCAGCCTCTATTTTATCAGGTGGCCACTAGTGCCCTTGAGCCCGATAGCATTGCTTTCCCTTTTAGAAAACAAATCAGTGGGTATAAAAACGTGTCTTTTCGATTGGCAAATGTAGTGGAAATCCAACCCTCCTCCAATACCCTTATTACTGATAAAGGTAGTTTAACCTATGATTCCTTGGTCTTGGCAACTGGCACAGAAACCAATTTTTTTGGCCTTGAAAATGTGGAGCGAAACTGTTTGGGGATGAAAGATATTAGAGATTCCCTTAATATTCGCCATATGATGCTGCAAAATCTGGAACAGGCGACAATTACTTGCAATAATGAGGACCGTGATGCCTTAACCAATTTTGTCATTGTTGGCGGGGGGCCTGCAGGAGTAGAAATGGCAGGATCTTTAGCGGAGTTTTGTAAATACATTCTACCAAAGGACTACCCTGAATATCCTGCTTCATTGATGCATATTTATTTGGTAGAGGCATCCAATGAACTATTAGGAACCATGTCAAAAAATGCTTCTTTAAAAACCTTGAAATATTTAAAAAAACTAGGTGTTAAGGTTTTATTGAATGAATCGGTCATTGATTATAATGGTAAGGTTGTCCAAACAAAAAGTGGTAACACCCTTTTGGCAAGAAACCTTATTTGGACAGCAGGTGTTAAAGGCCATTTTCCAAGAGGAATTGATAAAGAGCATATAACAAATGGAAATCGCTTAAAAACGGACGCTTATTTAAAGGTGGAAGGTTATAATAACATATATGCCATAGGAGATATTGCTTCATTGATTTCAAAAGACACTCCGAAAGGACATCCTCAGGTTGCCCAAGTAGCCATCCAACAAGGCAAACATCTTGCCATGACATTGATGAACCTAATTAATAAAAAACCATTAACGCCTTTTAAATATAAAGACAAAGGATCACTGGCAACTGTGGGAAAACGACGTGCAGTAGCAGATTTAGGAAACTTTAAGTTTGCGGGTTACCTTGCTTGGTTACTTTGGTCTATTGTCCATTTAATGTCAATAAGTGGTTTTAGGAATAAGTTGATGGTTGGTTTTAACTGGGCGGTTAGCTATTTCACCTACGAAAAAAGCAATAGGCTTATCATTAGAAATTTTAAACCAAATTTAAACATCGATGAAAGTACAGAAGCAATTTCCAAAAAGGATTTAATACCAAAATAAAATACATATGAAAAACATAGCTGTTATAGGATATGGTGTTATCGGCAAAAGAGTTGCCGATGCCATTAATTTACAAGACGATATGAATATCGTGGGGGTTTGCGATGTTATTAATGATTGGCGCATGCAAAATGCGGTAAGAAAGGGCTATAATATCTATGCAGCCACCACAAATGCTGAAAAGGAAATGAAAAATTCTGGCATTGCAGTAAAAGGGAGTATGCAAGACCTTTTGAAAAAAGTAGATCTTGTAGTGGACTGCACCCCAAAAAATATTGCAGCAAAAAATGTTGAAATCTATAAAACCAAAGGCATCAAGTTTATTGTTCAAGGTGGTGAAAAGCACACAACAACAGGTCATTCGTTTAGTGCAGAAGCTAATTATGAAACGGCCTTAAATCTTGATGCCACTAGAGTGGTCTCTTGCAATACTACTTCGATATTAAGAACCCTTGGCGCATTAAAAAGAGCAGGGCTACTTGATTATGCAAGAGGCACTTTATTGCGACGGGCAACCGACCCGTGGGAAAGCCATTTGGGTGGCATCATGAACACCATGTTGCCCGAAAAAGAAATCCCCTGCCACCAAGGTCCCGATGCACAAAGCGTAGATCCAGATTTAAATGTCATCACATCCGCAGTAAAGGTACCGGAAACGTTGAGCCATATGCATTACTGGAATGTGAAATTAAAAAGGCAAACAACAAAGGAAGAAGTGTTGAACGCATTTAGAAAATCTAGCCGTATTAAACTTATTCGTTATGACCAAGGATTGGTTTCCAACAATACCATCAAGGAGATGTTTCTGGATATGGGAAGGCCATGGGGTGACATGTATGAGGTAGCCCTTTGGGAAGATATGCTAAAGGTGCAGGGTGATGAACTTTTTTATGCCTATGTTGTCGATAACCAAGCCATTGTTATTCCTGAAACCATCGATGCCATACGTGCGCTTTTGGGAATAGAAAAAGATGGTTCAAAATCTATCTTTAAAACAAATCAAAGCTTATCTATTGCATAAAATAACACGAATGGACAAAAATGGAAAAATAAAGAAACGCTACAATAGAATAGCGAAATATTTTGACTCATTTCAAAAGCCAATGGGAACCAGTGGTTTTGATAAATGGCGAAAAGAACTTGTTCAACAGGTAAACGGTAAGACCCTTGAAATTGGGGTTGGTACTGGTAAAAATCTTCCATTATACTCTAAAGATATACGTTTAACAGCTATTGATTTTAGCAAAAACATGCTCGATAAAGCAATGACAAAATACAAGAAGAGCTTATCAAATGTGAATTTTTTAGAAATGGATGTACAAAATATGGATTTTGAGGATGATACCTTCGATACTGTTATTACCAGTTGTGTATTCTGCTCTGTTCCAGACCCCGTTAAGGGACTAAAAGAAATTAAAAGAGTTCTAAAACCAGATGGACAGCTCGTTATGTTAGAACATGTTCGTAGTAATGGTAAAGTACTAGGCACACTAATGGACTGGTTCAATTTTATACCACTAATTATCATGGGTGCTAACATTAACCGTAAAACCAAACAGAATCTAATAAAAGCTGGGTTCGTTAATATTAAGGAGACCTATCTATGGAAGGATATTGTAAAATACTTCTATGTAAAAAATGAAAAATGAATATTGTAAAGCAAAATAAATAACGAATTATGGATACATATGAAAACATAATACAAAACCTAGGAAACAAAGCTGATTTTTACCTAAATCACGTTTGTGAAAAAATAACAAAAGATGAATTGCAAACCCCTAGCAAGACCTGTTTTGAAAAGGTATTTGAAAATAGTAACAGAAATCCACAGGTGTTAAGGAGTCTTGCACAGTTGTACAACCACGGAAATCTAGGAGGCACTGGCTATTTAAGTATCCTTCCAGTTGATCAAGGTGTTGAACATAGTGCAGCCTTTTCATTCTATAAAAATCCAGACTACTTTGACCCAGAGAACATCATAAAACTCGCTATTGAAGCAGGCTGCAATGGTGTGGCATCTACATTTGGCGTTTTGGGACTGAACGCCCGAAAATATGCCCATAAAATCCCGTTCATCGTTAAGATTAACCACAATGAACTTCTTACCTATCCCAATAAATACGACCAAACGCTTTTTGGAAAAGTGAAAAATGCCTGGGATATGGGGGCGGTTGCCGTTGGTGCCACCATTTATTTTGGTTCAAAGGAAAGCAACCGACAACTAAAGGAAATAGCTGAAGCTTTTGAAGAAGCCCACAATTTAGGAATGGCAACCATTTTATGGTGCTACCTTAGAAATGATGCCTTTAAAACAGAAAAGGAAGATTTTCACGCATCAGCCGATTTAACAGGGCAAGCCAATCATTTGGGAGTTACCATTCAGGCAGATATCATCAAACAAAAACTTCCAACAAATAATTTCGGATTTAAAAATATCGGTTTCGGAAAATATGATGATGCCTTGTATGGAACCCTTACCACAGACCATCCTATTGACTTGTGTAGATTACAAGTAGCAAATTGTTATATGGGTAAGATTGGGTTGATCAATTCGGGTGGTGGTTCAAAAGGTGCTTCCGATTTAGTAGAAGCCATTACCACTGCTGTTATCAATAAACGTGCTGGAGGTTCCGGTTTGATAATGGGAAGAAAAGCATTTCAAAAACCTTTTGGTGAAGGAGTAAAATTATTACAATTCGTTCAAAGAGTTTATATGGATGATAAAATTGACATTGCATAACCCACAAAATTAAAAAATGAAAAATATACTCGTACCCACCGATTTCTCTGAAAACTGCAGTAAAGCGGCACAACTTGGTATAGAAATGGCCAAGTTATATAATTCAGAAATTCACTTTTTGCACCTTATGAAAACCCCTGTAGATTGGGTCAAGTTAGACAAACTAAAGGAAAAACGCTATCCCGAAACCGTAAAACAAATAGGCATTGCCAAAGCCAAATTGCGCGAGTTGGAAATAGAAGCTGAACACAACAGGCTTAAATGCCTTACTTTTCTTCAATTTGATTCAGGACAAAAAGACATTTTGGAACATTCAGGACATTTTCATCACGATTTTATTATTACAGGTAGTAGCGGAACCAAGGGTATAATCAGAGAGATTACTGGTAGTAATGTTGAAGAAATCGTAAGGAAGGCTAACGCTCCTGTAATTGTGGTAAAAGATGAAGATATAACCTTCCCATTCAAGAATATTGTATTTGTTTCAGATTTCAAGGAAGATATAAGCACGGCTTTTATTCAAGTGATATCCATTGCCAAAAAGTGTCATGCCCGCATCCATTTGTTACGAATAAATACCGAAGTAGATTTCAACAGTATAGAACTTGGTTTAAACCCAATAGAACAATTATTGAAGAAGTTCCCGGAAATAAAAAATTACTCAATGTCCGTTTATAATGATCCTTCTGTAGAAACCGGCATCAATACTTTTATTAAGCAGACCCCTATTGATTTAATAGCAATGGCCACCCATGGAAAAACCGGGTTTTTAAGTTTGTTTTCAAAAAGTATCGCTGAAGGCGTAACCAACCATTCAACATTGCCCGTAATGACTATACATATCTAAAAATGGAAAACTCAATTAAAATAGTAAAATACTCTGGTGACATTGTTGAATTCAATGTTGAAAAACTAATCAATTCATTAAGGCGCTCCCAGGCAAGTGAAGAATTGATCCAGCAAATAGTTGAGCAAGTTAAAGGCCAATTATATGACGGAATTACCACCAAAAAAATCTATCAAATGGCATTTAAGATGCTAAAGGGTAAATCAAGGGTAAGTGCATCAAGATATAAACTAAAAAAAGCCATTATGGAACTAGGTCCCACAGGGTTTCCTTTTGAGAAATTTGTAGGCAAAATTCTGGGATACGAAGGATTTCAAACAAAAGTCGGTGTCATTGTACAAGGCCATTGCGTACAACACGAAGTGGACGTAGCTGCCTTAAAAGATAATAGGCACTATATGATAGAATGTAAATACCACAGCGACCAAGGTAGGTTTTGTAATGTAAAAATCCCACTTTATATCCAGTCTAGATTTCTGGATGTAGAGAAACAATGGGAAAAGCAACCAGGGCATGAAACCAAGTTTCACCAAGGTTGGGTATATACCAATACACGCTTTACAACAGATGCCATTCAATATGGAACCTGTATGGGCTTGGGACTTGTAAGTTGGAATTATCCAATAAACAATAGTCTTAAATACAGAATAGACCAATCTGGCCTACATCCATTAACGGCCTTAACAACCCTTACAAAAGCCGAAAAAAGCAGATTATTGGACAAGGGTATTGTACTCTGCAAAGAGCTTCACGAAAACCCTGATTTATTAGAAAAAATTGGGGTGCCAAAATCAAGACACAAAAATATTCTCGAAGACTCAGAAGAATTATGCAGGTCACATTAAAATAACTGCGTAGAACAATAAAACAAACATTCATAAATATTAAAAAAACATACAAATGAAAACAGAAGAATTGCAAAAACAGAACAACATAGATTTAGAGCCATTTTACCAAGCATTGGAAGACGACCCAAAACTACTCGAAGAAGCTCTTGAAATATTGCTGGGGATGATAAACTTCGAACCACAATCCGTAAAGAAGTTCGCGCTACTTATTAAAGAAGATTCCCGCAATCTCTATAATGAAATAGTCGAATTGTACAAATCGAACCAAGAAAAAGGAGATTCGCCTTCCTGTTGTGGGGGACACTAAAATGTGGTCAATAAAAACCTTAACGACTTGGTTGCGACCAATGAAGAAATAGGTCTATCCATATCTTCATTGAAGCAAAAAAAGGGTTTTGGGATATTAAAAATAAAAAAGATGAAAAACAATAAAATAAACATCCATTTTTTAGGAGCCGCTGGCACGGTAACCGGATCAAAATATTTGGTGGACACAGGAGAAAACAAAATATTGATAGACTGTGGTCTTTTTCAAGGTCTTAAAGAACTGCGCCTAAAAAACTGGGAATATCCGCCCGTTAAAGTTTCTGAAATTGATATGGTATTGCTTACCCACGGCCATATGGACCACACGGGATATCTACCAAGGTTGATAAAGCAAGGATTTAATGGCCCTATTTATGGTACCAATCCCACTTTGGATATTGCCAAAATCATTTTGAATGACAGTGCAAAAATCCAGGAACAGGAAGCCGAACGTGCCAATAAGGAAGGCTATTCAAAACACAGTCCGGCAGAACCGCTTTACGATTTAAAGGATGTGGAAAGAACCATTCCTCATTTTAAGGCAATTCCCCAATCCCAATGGGTCCCAATGTTCGACGGTATCAAGGCTCGTTTTCAGTATAACGGACACATTTTGGGTGCTACTTTCATAGAATTGGATGTACACGGAAAACGCTTTGTTTTTTCAGGTGATATTGGTAGGATAAACGACTTATTATTGTACCCGCCACTCAAACCAGAAAAAGCCGATGTGCTTTTCATAGAATCGACCTATGGCGGCAGATTGCATCCCGATGAGATAGAAGCTATTCCACAAATAGAAAAATTGGTCAATGAAACTATCAACCGAGGTGGCAGCCTATTTGTCCCAAGTTTTTCGGTGGAACGTGCCCAACTGATGATGTTGATTTTCTGGAGATTGCTCAAGGAAAACAAAATTCCTAGAATTCCAATGATTATGGACAGCCCTATGGGTGCTAATGTATTAGAGCTATTCCACAGTACCAGAGATTGGCACAAATTAGAAGCCCACGAATGCGATGAAATGTGTTCTTATTTCACAGTGGTGAGCAGTTACAGGGAGACCATGGAATTGAGAACGGACAACAAGCCTAAAATAGTCATTGCAGGCAGCGGAATGCTCACGGGAGGCAGAATGCTCAACTATCTCGAAACACAGGCACAAAACCCTAACAATACCTTACTGTTTGTTGGTTATCAAGCCGAAGGAACACGTGGAAGAAAATTATTGGAAGGCGAGAAGGATTTAAAGGTTTATGGGAAATATGTACCTTTTAAAATGCAGGTTTCTGAAATTGAAGGGCTTTCGGCACACGCTGACCATACCGAACTACTGGATTGGTTGAGTGAAATACAAGATAAGCCTGAAAGAATATTCATCATTCACGGTGAGAAAGAAGGGGCTGAAGCCTTACAAAAAGGTATTAAAGAAACCTATGGTTGGGATGCTGAAATACCACAACTATACAGTATAGAATCAATAAAGTAGTTAAGTAAATCTGAAAAATAAAAACAACTGTGGAGCAACACTCAAATATTCTAAAATACAAGAACCTTGGTATTTACACACAAAATGAGAACGTTGTGTACATGAGGGAAGATTGCCATGTGTGTATTTCAGAAGGCTTTGAAGCCCTTACAAGAATAAGGGTTTCTAAGGCAATGTATTCCATCGTGGCAAGCCTCAACGTTATAAATTCAGATATTCTATTGCCCAATGAGATTGGTCTATCGGATGCAGCTGCAAAAAAACTTAGGGTTTCTGAAAATGACACCCTATACATTTCCCATCTGGAGCCCATAGAATCCTTAAGCCACGTAAGAGCAAAAATTTATAATCAAAAGCTAAATTATAGTGCTTATAAAGAAATCATAACCGATATCGTAGAAGGCGATTATTCCAATATACATCTATCTGCATTCATTACGGCATGTGCAGGTGACCGAATGGATATTGATGAAATATCCAATCTCACAAAGGCAATGATTGCTTCAGGAAAGCAATTGAATTGGAACAAAAAAATCGTGGTCGATAAGCATTGCATTGGAGGATTACCCGGCAATCGAACAACACCTTTGATAGTGGCCATAGTAGCTGCCTACGGTCTAACGATGCCAAAAACATCTTCAAGGGCCATCACTTCCCCGGCCGGAACCGCAGACACCATGGAAGTAATGACCAATGTGACCCTTTCTTCTGAAGAAATTAAAACTGTAGTCGAAAAAGAAGGGGGCTGTTTTGTCTGGGGTGGGACCGCGCAATTAAGCCCTGCTGATGATGTGCTCATAAAAATTGAAAAAGCCTTAGATATTGACAGTGAGGGCCAACTTATCGCTTCGGTGTTATCAAAAAAAGCTGCAGCTGGTTCAACCCATGTGGTCATTGATATTCCTGTGGGCGAAACCGCAAAGGTTCGTAGTATGGAAATGGCTCAAAAATTAAAAAACCATATAGAAACCGTTGGAACTGCTGTGGGACTGCATATAAAGGTCGTCATTACAGATGGTACGCAACCAGTCGGCAGAGGTATTGGACCATCTTTGGAAGCCTTTGATATTTTAAGTGTGCTAAAAAATGAAGATAATGCACCCAGAGATCTTAAAGAAAGAGTGTTGTTATTAGCAGGTGAGTTATTGGAGCTATCAGGAAAGGTTATGAAAGGAAAAGGTGCCGCTACAGCCAAACAGCTTTTGGAATCTGGAAAAGCCTTCGAAAAGTTTCTCGCTATCTGCAGAGCACAAGGCCGTTTTACCAATCCCGTATTGGCTCCATATAAAGTTGAAATTAAAGCAAAAAGATCCGGTACAGTGCAACTTATCAATAATAGAAAGATTGCAAAACTTGCAAAACTTTCCGGGGCACCCCAATCAAAATCTGCGGGTATTTTATTGAATGTCCATTTAGGGGATAAAGTTGACCAAGACCAATTATTATATACGGTGTTTGCAGAATCCCAAGGTGAATTGCATTATGCCTTGGAATATGAAAATAACCACAACGATATATTAACCTTAGTATAAATTAGAGAAAATGAAAACCATTTTATTCAGCTTGCCGGGAAATGAAGAGCAAACAAATCTATTGGCAAAAAAAATGAATGCCGAAATTGGTGAAGCTACCTTACGCAAATTCCCAGACGGAGAATCATACACCCGCATTCTTTCAGATGTAAAAAACAAATGTGTAGTTTTAGTCTGTACATTACACGATCCTGATGAAAAATTATTGCCACTCTATTTTTTAGGACAGACGGCAAAGTCTTTAGGTGCGATGTGCACTTGTTTAGTCGCTCCTTATTTAGCGTATATGCGTCAGGACAAGGTATTCAATAAAGGCGAAGGTGTTACCTCTTCGTTCTTTGGAAAATTAATCTCGGGATTCGCTGATAGCATTACAACCATCGATCCTCACCTACACAGAATAAGTGCTTTGGGAGAAGTCTATCATATTCCCAATAAAGTTATCCACGCAGCAGATGATATTTCAAAATGGATAAAGGAAAACATTGAGAACCCCGTTCTTATTGGTCCCGATTCTGAAAGTGAGCAATGGGTTTCCGAAGTGGCCAAAAAAGCAGGTACACCTTTTACAGTATTGCAAAAAATACGACACGGAGACCGTAATGTGGAAGTTTCAATCCCCGATGTAGAAAAATATAAAAATGCCACACCTATTTTGGTAGATGATATTATCTCAACCGCCCATACCATGATTGAAACCGTGCAACATTTAAAAAAGGCTGGGATGAAGCCGCCTATTTGCATAGGCATTCATGCGGTATTTTCAGGAAATGCCTATCAGGATTTATTAGATTCCGGGGCAGAAAAAATTGTAACTTGTAACACTATTCCGCACCCATCCAACTCCATAGATTTAAGCGATGTTATCGCTAAAGAAGTTAAAGAGTTAATGAACCATAAATGATGAAATTATATCCCATAATAGCCTTATTGCTCTTTGGTATTTCATTAAATGCTCAAAATGAAATGCTCATAGAGCAGTTGTCCGATAGATTTGTTTTACGTAAAAATTTTGATGAAAATGGTAATTTTCTGAACAAACAAACCTTTAATGTCGGAAAACTAAAGAAAAGAAATGGTTATTATGAAATTGACGTGGTGACTGAACTGTTTGATAAAAACAAAAAATCTACTGATAAATATACAACGACCTACCGATGTAAACCTGAAGAGTCAACTATAATGATAATGGTGTTCCCGTTTTCAAACCCGAAATCCAAAGAAACGGAAATAAACACCAACTCCAAAAACTTCAAAGAACTCTATGATTTTAATAACATTGAAGATATTGAACTGGAAATAAACTTTAATTCCGGATTATTAAATTTCTTTGGTTCTAAAAGCATCATAAAGATTTATGATAGAAAATTGAAATCTTTAGGAAACAATACAAACATTCAATCCAAAATAAACGTAAAAGCTTATACCTTGGGAATTCGCATTAAACAACTCAATTACACAGTCAACGAAAAACTAAATGGTAAGGGTTTATTGACCTTTCAGAAATTTACAGAGGAAGATAAAAGTTATTTTACAATAACATATAAATAAAGAAAAGATGAAAAATTACGACACCCTTTCGGAAGCAATAAACGATTTACAGGCAAACGGTTATACTTATAATTTTAACCTTAAACCAAAATGTTTAGAATGTGCTTCCCTAAAACTTCAAATCAGCCCTGAAGATTTTGATGTAGATAAAACCTATCGTTTTGAAGGAATGAGCAGTACAGATGACAACAGTATTCTTTATGCCATCTCTTCCAAAAATGGGATTAAAGGGCTTCTGGTGGATGCTTATGGAGTATATGCCGAAAACATTTCAGAAACAATGAGAAAAAAATTACGATAATACTTAAATAATAATCTAATGGAAAATCATGAACATCACAAAAATAAAGAAATGGATCATTCAAAGATGAAACACAAAAAAGAAGACCATTCTAAAATGAATCATGACCATGGAGCCATTCCCATGGGTATTGCAGGGCATGACCATCATAAAATGATGATAGCAGATTTTAGAAAACGCTTTTGGGTCACATTAATCCTAACTTTTCCTATCCTATTCTTTTCACCGATGATTCAGCAATTCTTTGGATATGAAATTTTGCTTCCAGGTAATCCATATATACTATTCGCCCTTTCAAGCATTGTTTATTTCTACGGGGGCTGGCCATTCCTTAAAGGGTTCTGGTCAGAGGTAAAAAAAGGAGCTCCTGGAATGATGACCTTAATAGCCATGGCAATAAGCGTTGCTTATTTTTATAGTTCTGCCACTGTTTTTGGCCTAAAAGGGGTTGATTTTTTCTGGGAACTTGCCACTCTTATCGCTATTATGTTGGTAGGCCATTGGATAGAAATGAAAAGTGTCCTAGGAGCTTCTAATGCATTACAATTATTGGTCAGTATGATGCCATCTGAAGCCCATAGGGTAAAAGGAGATGCTATTGAAGATATTAAATTAGAGAATTTATTGAAAGATGATATCATTCTAATAAAGCCGGGGGAAAAAGTTCCTGCAGATGGTATTATCGTGGAAGGTACTAGCTACTTAAATGAATCTATGCTTACAGGAGAATCCAAGCCTGTAAAAAAGGAAGCAAAAGACAAAGTTATTGGTGGTTCTGTAAATGGCAATAGTACTTTAAAAGTTAAGGTAGAACATACTGGTAAAGACAGCTATCTTAATAAGGTAATCAAAATGGTGGAGGATGCACAGAAAACTAAATCTAAAATGCAGAACCTTTCCGATAGAGCCGCAAAATGGTTGACATATATCGCTTTGGCTATTGGTTTTGGGACATTGGCGGTTTGGTTATTATTGGGATTTCCGTTTGTATATGCCTTGGAAAGAATGGTTACGGTTATGGTCATTGCCTGTCCCCACGCTTTAGGTCTGGCTATTCCTTTAGTAGTAGCCATTTCAACAGCAGTTTCGGCTCAAAACGGGTTGCTCATTCGCAATAGAACGGCCTTTGAAGAATCTCGTAAAATATCGGCAATACTTTTTGATAAAACGGGAACACTGACCAAAGGGGATTTTGGCGTTACTAGAATTGAATCAGTAGACAAACAGTATACTACTGACGAAATCTTGCGACTGGCAAGTGCTTTAGAACAAAGCTCGGAGCATCCTATTGCTGTTGGTATTATTAAAAAAGTAAAAGAAACCAATGTTTCCATCCCAAATCCAGAAAATTTTAATGCCATCACAGGAAAAGGTGTTGAAGCAAAAGTTGAAGGCAAACAAGTAAAAGTGGTTAGTCCTGGCTATTTAAGAGATGAGAAAATTACTATTCCTAAAGATGCTTATAGTGATGCTTCCGAAACCGTAGTATTCGTTTTAATTGATGGGAAATTGGCAGGTTACATTGCTCTTGCCGATGAAATAAGACCAGAATCCGCCAACGCCATTAAAGTGTTTAAAAAGAATAATATCAAAGTATTTATGGCAACCGGCGACAACGAAAAAACGGCCAAAGCCGTGAGCGAAAAACTTGGACTGGATGGTTATTATGCCGAAGTATTACCGCATCAAAAAGTAGAAATTGTGCAAGAATTACAAAGTGAGGGCGAATTTGTCGCCATGACGGGTGATGGTGTTAATGATGCTCCCGCATTGGCACAGGCTAATGTTGGTGTTGCAGTAGGTTCTGGTTCCGATATTGCTGCCGAAACAGCGGATATTATTTTGGTTAACAGCAACCCACAGGATATTGCCAACTTAATCCTATTTGGAAAAGCCACCTATAATAAAATGATTCAAAATTTAATTTGGGCAACAGGTTATAACGTTGTGGCCATTCCACTTGCAGCTGGAGTATTATATTCTTCAGGGTTTGTTTTGGGACCAGCTATAGGAGCCGTATTTATGAGTTTAAGTACCGTTATTGTAGCAATTAATGCACAATTATTAAAGCGAAAAATTGAAAAATAATAATTAGAAAAGAAAAGCTCAACAGGATTTTTTATCTTATTTAGTTTAGATTTTAAACTTTCTAGCTTTTAAACAAGCCTATTGAAAGCCATGAAATGTAAATTGTTGACATTATTAGGTTAATTTCTATAAAAAAAATATTGAGGTAGAGAGTATTCATACAATATTACCGAAATATAAACGTCGCAAAATATTTCTCGGAAAAGGGACGGCATAAAGCCAACGCTTCTTCCCTCGCCTATTTATATTCCGTTTCCTTTCCACTCTAAAATTTTGTCTTCCGTTTGGGTTTTGCTCAAATATTGTTTAATTAAAAAATTTCTAATTATGGAAACAAAAGTAAAATCAAACGGAACAGCAAAAAAGGACAATGCAACCGTTAAAAAGGAAGTTCAAAAAAAGTTGACAGATGAAGCTGTTGGAAAAACTGTGGTCCAAGAAAAGACCAGAACGGTAGAGAAACCTACAATCAATTTGGATGATCGGATTCAAAAGTTTGAAAAGTTGAGAGGCTTGGCCACACAACGTGAACGGCTAACGGAAACCTTGAACGAACTTACCAAGTTCAATTACAATCAGGACGGTTCCAGTTCTTTTCACATTAGGGATTCCCGTAATCTGGAATTCAAGACCACCAATTCCAATCTGATCAAGTTGGTAACCTCACATTTGCAATCCACGTTGGAACACCGCAAATCAGAGATTGAAGAACAGATTGTACAATTCGAACTTTAATGAAGCTAATGTCTTCAAATCTGAAAGCCTGCTCGCAAGAGTGGGCTTTCTTTTTTTTAATCATATCTGTCACTGGACAGGTCTAAAATCAAATATTATGTATTTAAATCGTTTACCACAAGATGATATTTTCGTTTCAAGTGAAATGAAATCGCTAAAAAGCATTACCGGTATGGAGACTCGAAAGGGACTTGAAAATGCCATAATTTCCAATGGGAAGATTGTTAATGTGGTCTCGAACAGTTATGGCCACATTCCAAATGAACTGTTTTTCAAAAAAGCTGAACAGCTATTGATGGATGCCAATCTGAAATACCACAAACGCACCATTAACAGAAATGACAGGTCCTTTATTACTGACTTTGTAATCGAGGATGGAAACCAATTCTCGTTAAAGAATGGACTGGATAAGATACTGCCAATGCTCCGTTTCAAGAATTCCTATGATGGAAGCGAAAAAACTTCCGGACATTTTGGATTTTATAGGGAGATATGCACAAATGGACTGCATGTTGCCCAAGCAGAAATAGCATTTTCGATAAAGCACAGCAAGAACAATACTGATTTAATAATGCCGAGATTGAACTTGCTATTTGAGAAGTTTCTGAATAATGAGTACTACGAAATCACAAAAAAGTTCAGGGAAATGGAAGAAATCGAACTTATCGATACCAAGGCATTCGTAAAGGACATCTTGGAAAAAACGAAATTGTTCCGCTATGAATGCAGTGACAAGAACGATGACCCTTCAAAAAAATCCAGGGAATTATTGGATATGATAGCCGAGGAAGGTCACCATTATCACCCAACGCCTACATTGTGGGATGGTTATAACGCCTTTAACTGGATGCTTCACAATACCTTGAAAAAAACCTTTTCTAGGCAGGAAAGATTGGATAAAGTATTGTTTGATGAAATATTTGCATTGGTTTAAAGACAAATTGCAAAGGGTTTCTCCAGTACCTAACCCAAACTGGAGTTTTAATGATATTATTGGCATACTGATCCGTTTAGCACATTTCCCTACATTTCGTTGCTCTGCATTTCGGAAAAAGAGCTGCACTCTAAAAAAAGTCTTGGACACAATCCCCGTTTTTGGCTTTACATTCGACTACCCCACCCGCTATGCTGGGAAGGATAGCCTGTCTTGGGCACAGCCAAGGGGCTGCATTCCCAAGCCAAAAACGTGAACCGAGTCCGCTTGCCATCGGAAAGTCAAAGCCTCAATTTTCTTAACAGAATTCCCGGCAAAGCCTTCTTTGGCCTTTGCTCGGTAATCCTTAAAAACCAAACCTTTGCCTTAATTATTTTAAGGGGTTTATAATGGATGAAGCCTGTATTGTTTTTCGGGACAGCGAAAAACAGGCATGGCATAATCAATTCTAATATAACCACATTTGCTATTCTCGCTTAACTGTCTGTACGCTCAGGTCGCAAATGAGCTTAAAAGAATTGCTAATGCCCTTGTGGAACTTGTCAAGACTGTACGAGTTTTAGTCAAAAATAAGGTTTCTACATCCTTGAAAACCTTGCCTGCCGGCAGGCAGGTTTTGCTACGTCGCAGACACTCCCCATTTGTTGCCTAAAAGTCTTGACAAAACCCACTTCATCCATGGTGCCCTGCACGAAAGAAATCAAACAAACACCCCTTAAAATTTAATTCAGTTTGAATCTAAAAGGGAAATTATTAATCTTTTAAATCTTTAATTATGAGTACTATTAAAAATCATGTACAGTTAATTGGAAACGTTGGACAGGAACCAACCATTACGAACCTTGAAAGTGGCAAGAAAGTAGCCCGTCTTTCATTGGCTACCAACGAAAACTACAAGGACAGTAAAGGCGAAAGGCAAACGGACACCAACTGGCACACCGTTGTTGCTTGGGGCAAGACTGCCGACATCATCGAAAAATACGCAGAAAAAGGCAAGGAAATCGCTGTGGTCGGAAAACTAAAGACCCGTTCCTACACTGCCAATGACGGTAACCAACGCTATGTTACTGAAGTAGTAGCCGATGAAATCCTGCTATTGGGCAGTAAGTAAAAAACAAAGAGGGCACAAATACCAGTTTTCAATTAGTGCGTGCCCTCTTTTTTCATTATTAATCTTAAGAGAAAAACAATGACTAAAGACAAAGTTAACGAAATAAAAATCAGTTACAAAGAAAAAAGAACCCTATCAAAATCCCCTGCCATCAAAAGTTCTGCCGATGCAGCACAACTGCTTTTTGAACATTGGGACAAGGACACCATAGGACTGCACGAAACCTTCAAGGTGCTGTTATTGAACAACTCCAATAAAGTGAAAGGGGTTTATGAGCTGTCAAAAGGTGGCATCACTGGAACACTGGTCGATATACGCATTTTATTTGCGGTCGTATTGAAGTCCGTCTCTGTAGCCATGATTTTATCGCACTGCCACCCCAGTGGAAAATTGATGCCCAGTGAAGCCGACAAAAAGCTCACCGAAAAAATCAAGAAAGCGGCTGCTTTTTTTGACGTGAACGTGTTGGACCATATCATTGTTGTGCCTTGTGGTGGGTACTACAGTTTTGCTGATGAAGGTATTTTATAATTAAAAACCCACGATTATGATCTATTTGAATTATAACAACCTCGATGACGAAACCCAACAACGTTTGATTTCCATGTCCAAAAAAGAAGTCGAAAGACGTTTTGGGGAGCAATTAAGGAACTATGCCAGGGAACACTATGTAAATTACCAAACCCTGTTGGAAGAGGAAGCGATACGAAATCTATACAATTATAAGTATGTTTTCAATATCTGAACAGCAAAACGAACCAATCAAGCCCATATATTATGATGGGCTTTTTTTATGCGTAATCCTTTGAAATCAGTATCTTTATAACATTAGGCAATAACATTTTTTGGTCATTACCAATCCTATTCCGATAGCTATCTGGATGGGTGATTTGACTTTCCTGTAATGACCAATCCATAAATTAAAAATAAGGCATCCGACCAAGGTTGGATGTCTGAAAATTTTTGTCCCTGGCGGGACGAAAATCGAAGAGCAAGAGGGTAACACGCAGAGCGGTGTTTCGATTATTTGCACATGTATAAAATGTTGAAAATCAGTATCTTAAATATATTTAAGTCATTGATGTTCAAGGGCTTTTACAGTAAATACCGCCGAACCGCCCATAAACAGGCAATTTTTTACAGTAAAAATGGAAGATCTCTATCAAAAATACCGTTTTTCGGCCATCAGTATCAAAAAGGATGTGGCCGTACGCTTTCGGGAATTTTCCCGTTTGGTGTCAGATTCCCATACCCTTACCCTGGAGGCCATCATGGATTTTTTTGAATGGAACGACCTCTCCCCTAACGATGATCTTGGCCTTAAGAACAACCGTACCAACAAACGGATCAATGCCGTGATCGCCATCTTGAAAAATATTGAAAAGCACCAGACCCTGCCCACCAAGACCATGCTGGACACCCTCTTCCATGATATATCCCAAGTGGAAGATGAGGAAGAAGATGAGGAAAACGTTGATTTCGGGACTCCCGAAAGCTTTACACGGGATACCGAACTGGAACATTACCGGAACCGCCATGAGGAGATGCTACAACAGCTCAGCCTTTATAAAAACCAAATGCAGGAGCTCTTGGAACGGTTGACCTATATAAAAAGCGCCTTTGGAAAAGGACATTATAAACTGGATATGGATAAAAACGACTTGGAAAACTTAAAAAAATCACTTGAACATGTACATCACCATCACCGCACAAAAACTTGAAGGCCATTATGCCCAAAGTGCCACCGATTTTGTGGACTATCTGGAAAAGGAGAACGCCGGGAAACCCACTCCCGACATGGAACATTTCTTTGACCAATACCAAGATGATATATCCGCAGAAGCGGTCATCAAGGACATTGACGGCAATACGGCAAAACTTAAAAGGACGGAGCCCAAATTTTATTCCATTACCCTCAATCCAAGCCAGCGGGAGCTGAAACACATTAAAGATTCCCCCGAGGCCCTCAAACGCTATACCCGGGAAGCCATGAAGGACTATGCCAAGGCTTTTAACCGGGACATCGATGGCAGGCCCGTACATGTGGACGATATCAAGTATTACGCCAAGGTGGAACGCCAGCGCACATTTAAGGGCACGGACAAACAGATACGGGACAATCAACCGTATGCCACCAAAATTTTGGAACTGGAACAGCAGATCCGAAGCATCCAACGCGGGGAACATACAGGGAACATCAAAATGCTCCAAAAAAACATCCAACGTCTGGAACGGGAAGCACCGTACCAACTGGACGGCAAACGGATCGTCAGGGGCATGGCCAAACCGGGACCGCAAAGCCACATCCATATCATCGTGAGCCGTAAGGATGTCTCCAACCGGTATAGCCTATCCCCTGGAAGCAAGTACAAAGCTTCTGAGGTGGAAATGAACGGGAAGACCGTCAAGCGGGGCTTTGATCGGGATGCTTTTTATAAAAATGCGGAAAAGACCTTTGATGCCATGTTCAGCTACAAACGGAACTATGTGGAGACCTATACGGCACGGAAAACCTATTTAAAAGACCCCAAATTGTATTTTCACATGATAACCAAGCTCCCAACCAATGAAAAGGCCATGGCGTTTAAACTGCTGCAGAAATCGGGTGTCAATACCGCTTTATTGCGTATCCCTACCAATACCATCCAACTGACCATAAAGGCGATCAATGCACTGAAAAAAGGTATCGGGAAGGCCATCGAATCAGGCTCCATTGGGATATGAACTGGCAACCTGAACATATTATCCTTTATATCGTAGTCCCTGTACTGTTTGTGGTCACAGTACTCTATGGACTGTTTTATGTAGAAGAAAATCAACGGACGGATAAAAAGTACCGGGTGCGCTTTAAACTCAAAAACGGTCGGTTTAAAATTGATAATATCCGCCGGGGGGCTTCCATTATCGGTTCGGCGGGAAGTGGCAAGACCGAGAGCGTTGTCTATAATGTTCTGCAACATTTCAGGCAATATGGGTTTTGCGGGGTGATCCATGACTATAAGGACTTTGAGCTCACTGAAATCGCCTATCCCTTGTTCAAGGAGAAAAACATTACCTTCTATACCATTGCCTTTGACCAGATCCATTACCGGGTCAACCCCATTGCACCAAAATATCTGCCCAATGAGGAAAGTGTCAACGAAGTGTCACGGGTACTGATGGAAAACCTGCTGGAACAGAATCTCTCGGAAAACAAAGGCAGCAGCAAGTTTTTTTCCGATGCCGTGGAAGGGCTGCTAAGCGGCCTGATCTGGAAAATGAAAACGGCCTATCCTGGGTATTGCACCCTGCCCCATATCATGGCCCTGTTTCAATCGGTGAGCACCAAAAAGCTGGTGGCCTTTTTGAAATCAGACTTGACCTCCCACAGCATGGCCAGCGCGTTTATCAATGGCATTGAATCGGAGAAACAGACCGCCGGGGTCAAAAGTTCCCTGGCCAATGCCTTTAAAAAGATCAGCTCCCAAACGCTGTTCTATGTGCTTTCCAAGGATGAAGTGCCTTTGGATATCAATAATCCCGACAATCCGGCCATCGTTTCGTTGGTCAACAACCCTAAATATGATTCGGCGTATTCCCCAGTGATCGCGATGGTGATGCACACCATTATCAAACAGATGAGCGTTCGGGGCAAAAAGCCCTCCTTTCTGCTCATGGAAGAGGCGCCTACCCTCAAACTCCCCAATATGCACCGCATTCCAGCAACGCTTCGGAGCTATGATATTTGTACGGTGTATGTGATGCAGGACAAGGTACAAAACGACCTATTATATGGTGATAAGGCCAGTAAGGCCATTTTAAGCAACCTGTCCTATCAGTTCTTTGGCAAGGTGAACGATCCGGATACCGCTAAATACTACGAACGCTTTTTTGAGATCATCAAAACCCCGACCAGGAGCATCAGTAAAAGTAGTGGCATGAGTCTCGAAAGCCGTATCACCAAAGGGGAACGGGAAGTGTCCAAGCGCAGGGCAGATATATTTTTTAAGTTAAAACAAGGGGAGTTTATCGCTTTTGCCGATGGGGTAGATAAAAAGGTACGGTTCAGGTTGCAAACAATTTTAAAAGAAAAACCCAAACAAGAAAATCATATCTCAGAAGCAGATCTAGCCATGTATTTTAAACAAATCCACAGAGAAGCCCAGTCTGTTTTTAAAGGAAACTAAAAACAATTTTTAGTGGAAATTAAAAACAAGAACAACGGTATAACCAAGGCAAAATATTCCTAAAGTCACGAAATGGGTTCTCTGTACTTGCAATCAAGCATCAAAAGCACCTCCAACATTTTCTGAAATTTCGTCTAGTATCCATAACATAACTCCTGTTTTAACTCCCCACTTTTTTCTTTAGTACTACCTACTTTTTTAAAGTGGATGACCAATTAAAAAATGAATTCCTCTTTCCGTTATTTTATATTGTTGCTTTGGATCATTTGCCTGTTCAAGCGTATATTCAATCAATTTGTTGTCCTTTAGAGGCTTTATATAATCATCTCTAAAACGCTCTTTACTCCTATAGCCTAATTTGTTAGCCAGATCTTCTAAACCTATAGGCTGAATGGTCCATAGTAAGGTACACAGCAGAACCTTTCCTCGTTTTTTCAATAGCTCTCCACTTTTTTCTTGCCAACTTCCTGCTTTTTTAAATTTCTCAAGTGAAGTTTTTTCATTGACTAAGAATCTAACTTTATCTAAGTCCTTGCTTTTTTCTTGCCAACCATCCACTAAATCAAGAGCAAGTTCATCTAAATCTGTAATTGTTTCTAAATCAAGGTTAATAGGAAAGTTTTTCAAATTATTTATTCTGTCAACCCCTAACTCTTCTTCTTCTTGCTGTGACAAATAGAGATAAAGCTTAAAGCGATCCCCCAATTTACTGGAAGTCATTGGGATGATGCTTTTAAAGGGTTCATCTTCAATAAAAATAGGAGAAGCACCTCCGGAATATACTTTCACAAATTTATTCATGTTTTTTACTCCAGAGCCAATTTCATCAGCCCAGGTCAATACATTGAAAAACGCACGAATATTAGGGTTTTTAGGCTCTGCTTCAAATGTTTCTAAATTTAAATACCCTCTAAATCTTGTTCTATTTGGGTTGGTTGCTTCAACCTTGTCTTTGTAAATGATAATCTCAGTTGGTGCAGCACTATTATATTCACGGTGAATAATTACATTGGCTATTAATTCACGAAAAATTAATTCTCTTAGATCTTTTCTTCCTTCTGAGTCTTGATAAAACTTCTCAGGCCATTTTTGTTTAACAAATTCTAAAGCCTTAAGGTATGAATCAATGAGGTTTGTTTTTAAAACCAATCGATCATCCCACCTGTCCATATTATCTCGCCTTACAAGTAAGTCTATTTTGTAAGCTGGCAGAATGTTTCCGATGACATCATCTGTTCCAAAAACCAGAGCAGCAGCTAAAGTCAGTCCTTCCTGGCCTGTAGTAAAATCTCTTCTTAAAAAACGAGCATCTCTTAATATTCGTTCATTCGAATAGCCCGCTTCTAACCATGGGTGATTACTGTTCACAAGCGCAATACGTGATTTTACTTTGTCAAAAAGAGAGTGATCTAAATCCTGAATACCGAGATTGGGAAAAATTTGGTTTTCTGTAAAAACATTTCGCTTCCTTGCATACATCTCAGAAATGCGAGCTTCATCCGTAATTCTAAAGTCACTATCATTTTCACGATCGTAAACAATACCGGAATGTTTGTGAACAAACGAACTTACAGGAACTCTAATGTACAATATGCTTTGTCCTTGATGTTTTACCTCATTCACAGCTAAAGGGAAAGGAGGGTTCAATACATCAATATTGTTTAGTGCTGTTACAATATCCTGCTTAATAACCATTAAGTTTTGATTATTTAGCCCTAAAACTTTCCCATCGTCATTAACTCCTAGTAAAATGACACCTCCATCTCTATTTAAGAAAGAAGAAACCGTATCATAAAATGAAGCAGGCACACCATTTTGAGCTTCTTTAAACTCAATACGAAGACCTTCCCCTAGTTGTAATATTTTAAGTAGTTCTTGTTGCTCCATATTTTAATTAATCTCCAATGTTTTCTAAAATTTCGCTTGATCCAACATCTTTAAGCTATTTTATGCAATTGACTCCAATTGCTAATATTATCATAAATTAGTTTTTGCCTCACTTTCACATCATTCTCAACACCAATTGAGATAAGGCTACATTCTTCATTACTCAAATGCTTTGCCTCATGTGAAGAATATCCAGAATATTTTCTGGATTGATTTCTATTTTCTGTACCTGGATACACTAAGGCCCCTTTCTTGGCTTTATAATATTCCATATATACAAACATTTGCCTCAAATCTTCAAGGTTTATTTTATTGTTAGCAAATATAATCAAGTACTCTTTTATAACATGACTTTCTTAAAATAAAGAAACAAAATTGATTTCATTTTCCATTGCAGTTTTCCTTATTTTGCTCCCACTCAAGATTCTCAATTTTCCAAGTGTATTTTTTTACTTCCTCAGCAACTTCCATTAATTCTTTATCATCATCTACAGACATTAATAGTTCGTCACTTATTTTATAAAGCGTTTTGTAAGCAAAAAAAGCCCGTTTCTTTAATGTTTCAAATCTTTGTGGTGAAACAACATTATTAACTTCTTGAAGGTTTTCCTTGCTCCAATCAAAATCAGTTTTTTTTAGTTCAAATTCCGATTCGGAGTTGTTTACAGGATTAAACCCAAGTTTGGTAGCTACACTTTTAGAATTCAAATAATTTTCCTCATTAATAGAACCCCTTTTAATAGTTATCCTTTGAGTTTCTCTATCATCATAAAAAATATAGGGAAGAACAGACTCCTGCAAGGCTTTTGTTAAATAGCCCTTTTTTCTATACTTAGGCATAATATACCAATGCAAGTCCCGATACATATCCAGTACCACCCCAATATATTTGTTTGATGCATCTTTTATAAAGAAAAAGCGATAAGAACCAAAGTTTCCAATAATATTGTTTGAGGGTTTTGGTTGCTCTGTCCATACCTTCGCGACATCTACATTGGCGCTTATTTGGCGTGTAAAAATAGATTCGTCTGCCGTTCCCTTATTTAAGTGGTCTATATGTTTTCGAATATCTTTTTCTGTCATCTTAAAATATAGGATAATGGTTAAGGCATTATCCTTTGCTAAATAAACTAAACTTTTTTGTGGTTACATTACGGATTTCCATATGGCAGCAAATCCAAATTTTCTATAACCTTGTCTATAAAATTAACAATCATGATTTGATTATAGGAAAATTTTGATAGTCAATTATAGTTTTCTTGTTTTTTGAAGAAAATGCTTATAAATCTAGCGTGTAAATTACAATTTACAAGAAACTTATTGAGAGAAGCTATAATCAATAAGAATATTTTTATTGAGACGATTAATTAAGGTTAGTATATTTTTGTATTGACCCTTTTTTAATGGATTTATTTCATATAGTAAGGTAAAACAAACTTAATAAACCAATTAGGTAGTTCTTTTGTTTTAATCTCCATTGCTCCTTTATAAAGTTCTGCAATAAGAATTTGTTCTTTGCCTGAATTATCAAACAGATAAGCACGATAACAATAAGGAAGGGCTAAATGTAAATTATTTAAGGTCCTGTAATATCTGTCTATGATTTTGTCTTCTGGGACTTCATGGCCTCCTTTTTCAACACGATTATGTACCCTTGAAACATTTACATCTGGACTATCAGTGCAAATAAAATATAGATAGGCTGCATACCCTAAATTGACGACATTGGAGATTTCATCAATTTTTGAAGGATGGCTCATCACCGTTTCAAAGCTAAATGATTTGTTTTGTGAAATAAGCAGATGTCTTATAAATGAAGCTATGAAAGCACCTTCATAACTATGCGTTTTCTTTGATTTGTCAACAATAAAGTTTTCTTTTACTATAACATCAATTTTATGACCACTTGATTCAGATTTTTTAAATAAGGAAACAGTGGCATCCAAGGTTTTAAATTGATCTAAATCCTCTTGAGTAGCATAGATACCAATTTCAGCTAGATCAATTAAACCAGATTCTTCTAATTTCTTTTCTAAAAGGTCAGCATTAATAAAAAAACCAGTATTATAGCTTTTTGAAAATTCATTGAATAAAGTACTTTTTCCTGAACCATTAGGGCCTGCAAAAACTCTTATCTTTTTTTTACTTGGCATGAAGGACAATTCCTTTTTTTATTTCAAAGGGAGTTTCAACTTGTGCTTCAACACGGCCTTTTTCTATAATTTGACCGTCTTTTTCCTCATAAATTACCCCGTCTTTAATAAATGTAACAGATAAACCTAATGCTCTGGATGCTCTGCGAGCTGTTTTAGAAGCAATTTTACCAGCTTTAACCAATGCTTTAGTTTGGGAGACATCTTTTCTAAAAACAATTTTATTTTTCATAGGTGTATTTAGGAATTATAATAAATTATGACTAAAAGATTAGTCGTAATAATATATGAATATTATCGGTAAATATACAATAATTTGATAGTTTCTATTAACAAATTAATATTTTAAATCCTTCGGGTTCTAGGGAATCTTGAAAAGCGCTTTAGGTTTTGTGGGAAATACTCGCTTTGCTTGGGATGCAATATTTTTTTTGATATTAAATATATCAGAGTCGATAATAAAATTATTAAATTATAGTCACAAAAACATAAAAGTCAATCTATATCGATTGGCAACAGTTTATATTGAGTAGTTAATCCTTTGATTTTATAAAATAACTATCATCTATTTTATCTCCGTATTTCTTTTCAATCAACAAAAAAAAATCAGATAGTTTTAAAACTGGAGAATTACTGGATAAATATTCAGATTTATAATTCTAGTAAACAAAAAAGTCAATAGATTCTGATTAATATGGAAATAGAATGAAAATAATTAGTCATCAATATGATATTTTTTTATGTCAAATTTAAAATCAAACAAATCTTTTGGGTTTATATTTAATGCAGTTGATATTCTTATTAAGGTTTTTATTGTAATATTTTGTTTACCATTTTCAATTTTACTGAAATCACTTGGATCTATATCACATTTTGCATCCATTTCCTCTAAAATCAATCCTCTGGATTCTCTTTCATTTTTGATTTTTTGTCCAATTTCTTTAAGAAAAGAATTTAAAATAACTTCCTCGTCCATTTTTTATTGACAAGTTCATGTTTATTTCAAAAAAAACTTTGGGGATATATCCCTAATAAATAATTTTTATTTATATTTGACTTATTAACATATATTTGCAATACTTCAAATAGAAAAACATTAGAAGCAATTGCTTTGAATCTCGAACAGAAAACTGGTACTTTTCAAATCCACGAGAGAATAAGTAAGTTTGCTCACGACCCGGGCGTGAGCTCTCTTATCGTGGTAAGGTATACCAGTACCCCTGTTCGGTAAGTTGAGTTTCGCGCCCAATTGTTTTTATACATTTGGTATTTACTCTTCTTTTCTTAGCATTGGCTTCTTCTTTTTAATTGAGATTTTGCAATAATGCATGATTAAAAAAAACAGAAAACCAATCAATGAAACTTATAAGGCATAAGGGTATAAAGATTACCAAGGCACAATATAATGTGGCCTTTACGGTATACTTTATCCTTTTTCCTAAAAAGCCAAAATGTCCTATATAGGATAACTATTTGTTACGGGAGTGACGTGTACAAATGCAAAACACCTCTAAACCTCTCCTTTGGAGAGGTCGAAACAACGTATAGTTGTTTCGGGTGAGGACCGGTAATTCTAAATTCTTTTTCTCCTGTAACTGACATCTACACATATTCATGGTATCCGGCCATGTGACGATAACCCCTAAGTAATTAATAATAGTCTTACGGCGGTAAGGTATGTATTAACTTAAAAATTATGCCTATGGAATAACCTTTTGAATTAGTTAGAGTGTCCGGGTAGTTGTAAATCCTATAAACACCACAGGTAGCATGTTTCTGGTTGTCTGCCCGGTCTTAACTATCAAGAGCCCCCGTTCACGGGAGATTTAATAAACAAATACCATATGCCTATGACATAAAAAACCAATACAAACACAAAAAAAAGCCCCCTCACAAACGTTTCAGGTCCTGTAGGAGGCTAACGATTAACAAAAATATGTTTAATACTAATTCAAAAATATGAAAAATAGTCCAATAAATACGGGCAAGGGATTACTATATGTTTTGGTAATGCTCTTTGCCACCCCAATTTTTTCCAATGCCTTGACTTCAAAGGTTTGGTTTTGTTCCAAAACAGTAAAAGTCACTGCTTTTCAACAGTCTGAAGTACATGGCTCTATAACCGATGTAAATGGTATACCCTTGGCAGGGGTTTCCATTATGGTCAAAGGGACCCAAAAAGGAACGACCTCAGATTTTGATGGGAATTATAGTCTACTAGCTGACAATAATGGAGTGTTGGTATACTCCTTTATTAGTTTTAAGACCCGAGAGATTCCTGTATATGGTTCCAATGAAATAAATGTGGTTTTGGAAACCGATATCACCACTTTAGATACCGTAGAAATCAATGCAGGGTACTATACCGTGAAAGAAAAGGAACGTACAGGAAACATTTCAAGGATAACCGCCAAGGATATTGAAAAACAGCCTGTAAGCAACCCTCTTGCAGCCATGCAGGGGCGAATACCAGGCGTGTACATCCAACAACAATCAGGAGTTCCAGGAGGCAGTTTTAACATACAGGTACGAGGGCGTAACAGTATAGCCAGTGGTAATGAACCTTTATATATTGTAAACGGTGTGCCGATAAATACAGAGGTTATTACTTCTAATATTGGTAAAAGTATCACAGGGGGCGGAAATCCTCTAAGCGGGATAGACCTCAATGATGTTGAGAGTATTGAAGTGCTAAAGGATGCCGATGCCACTGCCATCTATGGCTCACGGGGTGCTAATGGTGTGATATTGATCACTACAAAAAAAGGCCATGTAGGCATGACCCGTTTTGACTTGGATATCCAGACAGGCATGGGGAGCGTGGCTAACAAACTGGAACTGCTCAATAGCCAACAGTATGTAATGATGCGGGAAGAGGCCTTTGCCAATGACGGCATTTCCCCAACCACCGCCAACGCCCGGGATTTATTGCTTTGGGATCCCAATCGTTATACCGATTGGCAGGGAGAACTTATTGGTGGGACAGCATACCTGACCAATCTCCAAGGGGCTGTTTCAGGAGGCAGTGAGCTGACTTCTTTTAGAATCGGTGGCGGCTTGCGTGAAGAAACCACCGTTTTTCCGGGTAATTTTAACTACCAAAAAGCATCGGGACATGTAAACCTAAACCATTATTCTGAAGATAAGCGATTTCAGGTTAGATTTTTAGGTAATTATGTTTCAGAAGTGAACGGTCTTCCCAGCCAAGATTTGACGTCTTTTATATTCTTGCCTCCAGTGACCCCAAAGGTTTTTGATGATAATGGTGATTTAAACTGGGGACCCGAAGGAGGAACTTTTGAGAACCCCTATGCCTACCTTTTAACCAATTACGTAGCAAAGACCAAGACATTTATCAGTAATATGCTTTTAAGTTATGTGTTGCTGAAAGGATTAGAGATTAAGGTAGGGACTGGCTATACTACTGCCGATGCCCAAGAGGTACGAACAACACCTTCAGATGCCATCAACCCAGCATATTTAACTTTTTTAAAGCCTGAAAGTAATTTTTATGATAATCATACAAAGTCCTGGATCTTAGAACCTCAAATAGATTATAAATTGAATGTTGGCAAACACGTATTCAATGCTCTTATTGGTGCTACCTTTCAGCAAAATACGGTCGAAGGCCAATATACCTATGCAACAGATTTTGCCAGCGACCTGCTTTTAGAAGATGTAAGCTCGGCTAATACCACTAGGGTAAGTGCCAATTATACAGATTATAAATACCAAGCTGTTTTTGGTAGATTAAATTATACCTACGGTGATCGTTACATCGTTAACCTCACGGGACGCCGTGATGGGTCTTCCCGTTTTGGCCCTGGTAACCGCTTTGCCAATTTCGGGGCAATAGGTACTGCCTGGATATTTTCGAATGAACCATTTTTAAAAGAGGGGATATTAAGCCTCGGGAAATTAAGGGCTAGTTATGGCACTACCGGGAATGACCAAATAGGCGACTATCGTTATTTAGACACCTATACGGCCACAGATTATCCTTACCAAGGGATCACAGGGCTGCATCCAACTAGGCTTTTTAACCCAGTATACGGTTGGGAGACCAATAAAAAGTTAGAGGCAGCCATAGACCTTGGCTTCATAAAAAATAGAATCCAGTTTTCCGCTTCATGGTACCGTAACCGTTCTTCAAATCAATTGGTAGGATACCCGTTGCCCAGTTCAACCGGATTTTCATCGATCCAAAATAACCTGGCCGCCAAGGTTGAAAATACAGGGATAGAACTGGAACTGAATACCATAAATATCGATACGGATAATTTTAAATGGACCATCAGTGCCAATATCAGTTTTCCGAACAATGAATTACTGGAATACCCTGATCTGGAAAACTCATCCTATGCCCAGATCTATGAGGTCGGAAAATCCTTGGGACTTGAGCGTTCTTTTCACTTTATGGACGTAAATCCTCAAACGGGGGTTTATATGTTTGGAGATGTTGATAGCGACGGTGCCATTGGTTATCCAAATGACTTGCAATCATTGATATCTTTGGATCCTGATTTTTACGGCGGGATAGGAAACACTTTTTCCTATAAAGGGTTCCAATTGGTTATGTTTCTTCAATTTGTAAAACAATTAGGGTATGATCCACTTTTCTCATCGGGTACAGCCCCTGGACGAACAGGAAACCAACCTATTGAAGTACTCAACAGATGGCAGCAAGTTGGGGACAATACCTCTATTCAACAGTTTACACAGAGTACTGCTTCCGATGCTTACACGGAATATGCCAACAGCTATTATTATGGAGATAACCGTTTTACTGATGCTTCTTTTGTACGGCTTAAAACCGTATCTCTCACATATCAAGTGCCCAAAGGGATCTTAGGGAATCTTAGCCCTGAAATTTACGTACAAGGACAAAACCTATTGACCATTACCAGCTATAAAGGTCTTGATCCTGAATATTCCGGGTCCTTGAGTTTACCACCCCTTCGAATGGTTACAGCTGGGTTACGTTTAACTTTTTAAAAAAATGATTTATGAAAACTATTGATAAAATATATGATAATGCCCTGTGCATGGGAACTTATTGTTGCAGTATCCTAATGTTGCTTATCCTTGTATCCTGTGAGGATTTTATTGAAGTGGAAGCACCTAAAAATGAACTGGTAGGCACTGTCGTGTTTACGGATACAAAAACAGCTGAGGCGGCCCTTTCAGGAATTTATAGCCAAATGACCGAAGGCTTTGACGGTTTTGCCAATTACAGGACAACACTGCTGGCAGGCCTGTACAGTGATGAACTGGACGATTACTCGGGCAATACCGATATTGTCTCGTTCCATGAGAACAGTCTTAACCCGAACAACAGTAACCTGCTTAACCTTTGGCAGGAACCTTATAAGTATATCTACCAAGCCAATTCGGTCATAGAAGGATTGGAGAATACCCGAGGGCTAGATGCTGATATTAAGCAGCAATTTATTGGAGAGGCCTTGTTTATTCGTGCCTTTTGCCATTTTTACTTGGTAAATTTCTTCGGGGATATACCCTATATCGTTACCACTGATTACATTAAAAACTCATCGGCCGTAAGACAGCCCAACGATGAGATATATAGCAAGATTGTTGCAGACCTTAAAGAAGCTATCCCCTTATTGCCTGATTTTTATGTTTCAGACGGCAGGGCTCGCCCCAATACTTATGCTGCGCAAGCCTTATTGGCTCGGGTGTATTTATATTTGGAGGACTGGGAGAATGCGCATCTATTGACCACTTCTGTAATCGGAACCACAGAGCATTTTGAATTGGAAACGAATTTGGACCAGGTGTTCTTGAAGGATTCCCGAGAAGCTATATGGCAGCTACAACCAGTGATAGACGGACTTAATACCGTAGAGGGTTTTGCCTTTATTCTATATGGAGTTCCCAGAAACAGTGCCCTAAGCAGCAACGTACTAGATGCCTTTGATGACGGTGATTTAAGAAAAGAAAGCTGGATAGGTACCATAACGTCTGATTCGGACACCTATTTCTATCCATATAAATACCAAGTGTTTTTTGGTAGTGACCTTACCGAATACTATATGGTACTGCGCCTCGCTGAGCAATACCTGATCCGGGCAGAGGCAAGTGCACAACTAAATAACATAGAGGCTGCCAAAGCAGATCTCAACGTCATTCGCAACCGCGCTGGATTAGGTGATTTTCTGGGCAACTCCAAAGCAGAGCTCTTGGAGGCTATTTACAAAGAGCGCCAACGGGAACTGTTCGCAGAATGGGGGCACCGTTGGTTTGACCTAAAGAGAACTGGAAAGGCAGATGCAGTATTATCTGTTTTAAAACCAGGGTGGCAATCTACCGATACGTTATTTCCCATTCCGCAAAGTGAACTGCAAAACAATCCAAAAATATCCCAAAATCCCGGTTATTAAAGAGGTTTAAAAATTTATGGGTGAATATATAAACAGATATTGAAACAATATAAAACCATCGATGATGAAAAGATTTTTTTATGCATTAATACTGCTACTGGTAGCATGTAACCTCAATAACTCGAAAAACAAACAGGACGGCAAAGCACAAAACGACCTAGTATCCATGAACAACAAGGAAGCGGCTTTTCCTACTGTTGGAAAGCCCATGCCGGATATTCTGCTGACCAATATTGAACATTACAGAAACAAGGAATTAACGCTGGAAGATTTGAAGGGGAAATTCGTAATTCTGGATTTTTGGACCCGATTTTGTAAATCGTGCATATACAGTTTTCCAAAAGTAGACAAGCTTAATAAGCAGTTTAAGGATCGGGTGGAATTCATGTTGGTGAGCGGAAACAAAGGCAAATACTACGAAGGTACCCGCGAGATTTATGAGAAATACAGAAAGCGGTACAACTTGGGGCTTCCTATATCTTACAGCGTCCATTTGTTTGATAAACTGGGCATAGGTGTAGTTCCTCACATCATTTGGATTGATGACAAAGGAATCGTACAGGCAATTTCGGGCAGTAGAGCACTTACACCTGAAAATATAGAGTCATTTTTAAATGCAGAACCGTTGGATGTTGACCTGAACCCAAATGTAACACAGCTTAACAAAGGGAGCCATGGGTTTGATAAAAAGCAACCACTACTTATTGATGGCAATGGTGGTGAGAATGGTGACTTTGTGTACAGATCTTTATTGACATTGGGCAAAAAGGACATTAATTATTCTTCTTATGGGTATTTTAAACCCAACAATGGAAGTTCCAATATAGCTTGCCAGGTTATCAATGGATCCTTAAAAGAATTATACCAGATAGCTTATGGTGATACGGTCCAAAATAGTCCTGACCGCTATAAGACACAGTCCAATTGTTATGGGGAATATTGGTATGAACCGGTTCTAAAGATAAAAGATACCGCTCTCTTTGTTTCCAATTATAAACGCATGGAGCATATATACTGCTATAGTTTGGTGGTACCGAATGATCGTTTATCCCATACATTGGATAATCAAAGGATCATGCAGTGTAACCTAAAAAATTATTTTGGGTACACCATATCTGTAGAGACACGTAAAATGCCTTATTGGTCATTAAAATCCACAAAAGCAGGAAAAAAAAACTTGGTTACCAAAGGGGGAGCATCCGCTTATAAAGGAAACGGCTTCACCTATTCGCAATATACCAATATGCCCATAGCTCAAATTTTATTGCTCCTTTGGGGAAATAATCAGGTAGGCCCTCCTTTTTTGGATGAAACCGGTATTACTGAAAACATCGATATAGAACTGGACGCCATACTTACTGATTTTGAACAGCTCAAAAAAGAACTTGAAAAAAATGGCCTACTGCTGGAGCAAAAGACAAAAGACATGAAAGTTATAGTGATCAGTGATACTCAGGAATAAATAGACTTTTAGGTCTTTGTGAGAGTGGTCTATTGTAAAGACCACTCTTTTTTTGAATACAATAAAAATCGCTAATTATTAAAATGGTATTCATTTACACACAGTCCTTGGGCATTTTTGTTCTGGTAATAAGTGTTAATGCCCAAAGTACAAATTGGACCTGGATCAGTACCACAATTTGGTGGTAGCGATACTACTTCACAGGTTCCGCCACTTGTTGGAGCCCTGAATACGGATAGAATATCCATTTGGCTAGAAGCAAAAGCTCCACCAATAGCAACTACAAAAGCGACAACGGTTAAAATTCCTTGAATCTTTTTCATGATATAAAAAATTTAAATTAAACATACGACCTACTTTTTTCTACAGGTGTTCAGTCTCATCTTCCTGGTTCTACTAGTAAAATATTTTAAGGCATCACCATGTCTTTGGGTGTTGTTTTTAATAATCCCAGATAATTTTTACCTAGGAGATAGGTAACGATCCTATCCGGATATAAAGCTAAGAGATGGTCATGAACTATTCTAAAATCCTTTAGGAAGTGCCCTTCTATATTTGGGATATAAAAACTGTATTTGTATGTGCCATTTTTTAAATTGTAAACATCGATGACCTCGCCTTGTTCAAACTGCTTTTCAGGTTCGTTTTCAGCACGAATTTTCGATTGGTTGAACAGCCCATATCCTAGGGTCTCACTCCTTCTGTTGACCACTGGGGGAGGTGTGGCCATAGAGCGCTGTTTTTTACTTATTGTTTCCCTGATTTTTATATTCGCCGTGGTAGTGGTATCTATGGTACTATACCTAGCCTCTACCTTTAAGTCTTTGTCAAGTATGATATATTCATTGCGATAGTAATATGTATAGATAAGTTTTTGCATTTGGGGATTGTAATGCAAATAACCATCGGTACAAAAAAACCCTTCTACCTGTTTTTCCAAAGCCTTTGGGTTGAGTTTGGTGATAAGAGAATCTACATTTAAAAGTCCCAAGCGTCTGCCTATATTTGGGATTAATTTTACAACGGCAAGCTTATTGGAGTCCACGGGAATGGCCTCATTAAAATAATTGTTTCCTAATGGAATTGCTTTAAGGTATTGGCTTTTTGTGTCACCTATGAATAACATAGGGATAGTACCATCTGTCATGAAAATTCCCTTATCATTAATACGTATGTGTGTTCTTTTTATGTTTAGCTGTATTGCGTTTGGTAATTTTAGGGTTATAGTATCTATGATATTAAGGTTGCAGTCAACCTTTAAAATTCTAAGTGGGTTGCCTTTTTGATTCAGATAAATATGGTTTTTGGTGAAGCCTGCCAATTGGTATTGGTCTTCTGGCAGTTTGAGTTCCTTTTGCGCTCCTGAAATAACATGTGGCGGAAAAAAGCGGATAAAACTACCAGACAAATGGTTTTTATAATCGGTAAAGAAAAATAACCCCAAAACAAATGCACTGCATAGTGATATGGCCAGGAGTATTTGGATCAATGTTCGTTTTTTTAAAGTTGTAATAGTAGAGTCCATCCTGTTAAGGCTTCTGTATATACAAGGGGTTTCTTTTTGACCTAGGCCATTAAAAATAATGGCAATGCTGCCAAGTACTACGAAAAAGAGATTGAAGATCAAATGTTCCGTCCAACCCATGTGTTCCAAGATTCCGCCACAGGAACAAGGCACAAAATCACTAAGGTTTTGTATGACCAAGATATACATGCTAAAGGAGCTCATAAGCCCAAGACTTGTATATAGGGCAATGGTCCGAAACCTTTTTGTGGCCAGGGCTACAGCTAGCAAGAATTCAATAAATGGAACGCTCCAAGCGACATAATCCGCATAAGCCGTAAGAACAGGTGACTGACCCAATTGTATCTTGAATTGGCCGAAATCAAGAAGTTTACTGGTTGCGGCATAGGAAAACAAAAGAATGAACATTAAACAAATAATCTCTACAATAATTTTTCTATATCCTTCATGCCATTTCATATCATTTGTATTGATTTGATATTCAATGGCGTAAAGTTAAAAAGGAAAAATGATCCCTAAGGGATAATGAATGGTCTGTTAGGGATTATTTAATAATAGGCTTTAAATTTTTATGATTTTTCTTTTGTAGATCTTAGCTCCTTAGGTCTGTATCCATATCTGTTTTTGAACTCCCTGGAGAAATGGGTAGCACTCTTAAAACCTACCATTTTGGCAATCTCCTTAAAGGATTTGTCAGAATGATCAACAATAACATGAGCTTTTCTAAGACGTTCCTCCTTTAAAAACTTAAAAACAGTCATGCCATAAAGTTCTTTAAATCCTTTTTTAAGCTTAAATTCGTTGGTTCCGAAGGTAAGTGCCATATCTTTTAAAGAAGGCAATTCTTCTTCTAAATGGCTCTTGATGTATTCTCCGGCCGTTCTGATATGTTCAATATCCGAAAGTTGTAAAAAGGACTTATTGCTTTTTGGGGTTTTTGAGAATAATAATTGACTTTGCACTCTTCTTTGCACTTCACCTTCAATAACCTTTCTTGTTTGCACCATATCAAAGGTCGTGACAATGGTTTTTCCCCGTAATGGAGTATCGTATGTAAAATGGATAACCCGACAAAAAGCAGGGAGCAGCAAATCTTGATGTGTTATAAAAGATAATTGTAAGGATTGTTCATGCACAGACAAACCCGTAATTTCCTTTTGTAAAGCCTCCCACTGGAGTTGCGACTCGTTTGAGAGTAGATTCACAAACGGTTTGCCCAATAGATTATCATCCTCAAATCCTAAATAACGTTTACTGTTCTCGTTTATTTCTTCAATATGGAATGTTTCATCCAGTATAAAGAGTATTTGAATGGAGAAGGCATAGGAGTCATGGAAATTCACATAGCCTTGGTGTAAAAAGGAATCCTTTATTTCTTCTGTGGTCATATTGACCAATGCCGTAAGGGCTTCAAGATCATCTTTTTTTTCAGTACGCTCAATGCGTGTAGAAAAATTACCTTTGGATAGTTCCAGCAGTTGCTGGTTTATTTTTTTAAGTCGGGTTTTGTTTTCTGGATTATGCATAAACCATATTAGTATTTAAAGTAAACGATATGAGAGGGGCCTTAAAGTAAAACTCTTGTAAAAATATTTTATCTATAGGGAGAGAGTTAGATGCACAAATTTTTAAACAGTGTGAATTTTGAAGGAGACATAAAAATATAAAAAATATATTAATCTATTGAATATAGTTTTAGTTTGATTATAGGATTTTGGAACTAAGAAGCAAATTCAGAGAGGTATCTTAAGGCTTCTGTATCTTGATCGAAAATTTTAGTAGGAATGGGAGGTGTATTTCCTTTTACATAAATTTCTGAGAATACGCTGGACAAGGGCGTATCAGAAATCAAGGCCACAGCTTTTATGAATACCGAACCTTCTGTCGCAAAATACCTTCGGGCATTCATATCAATATTTTTAACACCCCTAATATCACATAACACAGGATATGCTTTCCCCTTTTGTAAGTTTAACCGATCGGATACAATTTGCATCGCTGCTGGCAAATTGATTTCCACATTCTCTTTATAAATAAAAAAGAGAATGCCTCTTTTTATCCAAAAGGAAGCAAAATCATTTTCAAAATTCATGTAACTGGCACTCTTTATTAAGCGTTCAAATTAATATTTATTTTTTAAAAAGTACTCTTGTAGCCCAATAAGTAAACTGTAAAAATATTCTGTAAAGGATTATTTTTGGTCTGTAAAGGATTTTCTTCAATGTAAGATATCATCAAACCCTTTAAAACCATGGATTTTATTTAGTTTAAAATGTTGTTTAATAGTTAACTCTATTACCAAGTATCCGTTTAATTCATAAAATCTCTATTAAAATGGCAAAAATCAAGCGTAATAATTTTCTCGACACCGTGGATGAAGTGTTCACCGATGCAACGAAACAAGGAGTACTACATCTGTATGCAGATGGAGACGTATTTACAGGCAGAAAAATAAGTATAAAAGAAAAACTTTTGTTTCATTTTGGAACTACGGGTTATTTAGGGCTGGAACAAGATGAAAGGCTAAAAAAAGCTGCTGCTGAGGCCATTTTCCGATATGGTACGCAATTCCCGTTATCCAAGACCTATATATCTCATCACTTGTACCGTAGTTTGGAAGATAAGGTTACCCAAATGTATGGACATCCCATTATTATAACAAAAAATAGTAGTCTTGGACATATCGGAGTCATACCCAGTGCTGTATCCGACCGCGATGCCATTGTTTTGGATCATCAAGTACATTGGAGTGTACAAAGTGCGGCAAAGACCTTAAAGACCCGTAGTGTCCCCATTGAAATGATACGTCATAACAATTTGGAGATGTTGGAGGACAAGATCAAAAAGCTGTCTACCAAGCACAAAAGGATATGGTATATGGCGGATGGACTATATTCCATGTATGGAGATGAAGCTCCCGTTCTGGAATTAATGGCACTTAGTAACAAATACCCACAATTGCACTTTTATTTTGATGATGTGCATGGGATGAGCTGGACGGGAAAAAACGGAACTGGATTTGTTATGAGCAAGCTCCATGAATTACCGGAGCATATACTATTGTTCGGTACACTGAGTAAAACCTTTGGAGCCAGTGGCTCGGTATTGGTGTGTTCCAATAAGAAAATGTACAGCAAGATAAAGACCTTTGGTGGCCCCCTCACCTTTTCGGCCCAGTTAGAACCAGCTTCTGTAGCAGCTGCAATAGCTTCGGCAGACATCCATCTTTCAGAGGAAATCTATACCCTTCAAGATGAACTACGGGAACGTATCAATCTTTTTAATTCGTTGTTGGAAACAACACAACTTCCCTTGATTGATAAAAACAATTCCCCTGTTTTTTATATCGGTACAGGGATGCCTATTACCGGTTATAATTTAGTCAACAGATTGATGAAGGAAGGCTTTTTTGTCAACTTGGGGATATTTCCAGCAGTTCCTGTAAAAAACACAGGTATACGGATTACCATTTCAAGACATAACCAACCCGAAGAGATAAAAGCGTTGGTGCAAGCCATGGAATACCATTATCCCAAAGCCCTGGAGGATACATATACTTCCCATGATACAATATGTAGAGTCTTTAATTTGCCAGTAAAGGAGTTGGGTACTTCTTTAGAAAACCAGGCTCATGGTCTAAAGATCCAATTTGAGAAAAGCATTATGAAGATTGATAGGAATGAATGGAATACCCTTTTTGGAGATCGAGGTGTATTTGATTGGGATGGTCTTAGGTTTCTTGAAAAAACATTTTCTAAAAACGAAAAAGCTGAGGAAAATTGGAACTTTTATTATTTTATCATAAAGGATCAAATGGATCGCCCCATACTGGCCACTTTTTTCACCTATGCTCTTTGGAAGGAGGATATGTTAGCTCCAAGGTCGGTCTCTGAGAAAATTGAAACTATACGATTAAAAGATCCATATCACATGACTTCTTATATGCTCAGTATGGGTTCTTTATTCTCTGAAGGTGAACATCTCTACCTTGATAAATCCCATCCCTTGTGGCATCATGGCATGCACCAGCTTTTAGATGAATTAGAAAAACTGGAAGGTCAGTTGAATCCGTCTATGGTCATTTTTAGAGACTTCGAAAAGGAAGAAGTTCTAAATGAATTTTTCCATAACCACGGTTTTTTTAAGGTTTCCATGCCTGAATCCTGTACCATTAACAATCTGGACTGGAAAAATACCGATGGCTACCTGAATACCTTGTCACCTAAATCAAGAAGGCACTTCAAGAAGGATATAGCGCCTTTTGAAGATCATTTTACGATTAATATCTTGGACAAGATTACTTATGAACAGATCGATATGTTTTATGCCCTTTTTGAACAGGTTAGAAAGAACAACCTAGGACTTAACACCTTTGGTTTCCCTAAAAAATTGTTGCAACATATGTCCGATGATCATTCATGGGAATTTATAGTCTTAAACCTAAATGGAGTCCATACCATGGATAAAAAGGCTATCCCTGTAGGTGTTATGTTCTGTTATAAAAACAAGGGAAACACGTATGTTCCGGCATTTGTAGGGATGGATTATAAATATGCCCATAAACACCAAGTGTATAGGCAGCTACTTTATCAAACCGTGAAAAGAGCCGGTGAAACCGGACTTCAAACTATTGATTTTGGGATGACAGCTGGCTTTGAAAAGAAAAAGATTGGAGCCACTGTTACAGAAAAAATGGCCTATATCCAGACCAAGGATAACTTTTCGTTAGAGCTCATGGAAATGATGGACAATACTAAATAATTTTTATGATGAACATCTTTAAAATTAATTTTAAATTCTAAACGCTTACTACACCTATTCTCTCAGGGCAATTAAAAACTCAACCGAATGGATAGAAAATACAAACATGTAATTGATAGGTTTAGTGAAAAATTGAAGGAAATAAAATCAAGTAAAAGAATATCCCTAAAAAGAACCAATGAGGGGATTCATTTATGTAATAATGCCTTATACCTTCTTAAAAACATTGTTGAAGAAAACGGATTTGAAGATGTAAAAGCTGAAATTCATTTTTTTAAAAAGATTAAATCAGAGCCTCTTAGTTTTCTGGTATATTTCAGCGAGGTGCGCTCCTGTGAACTGTTGATGCCCAAAATAGGGCACAATAATCAATTATCTTTTCTTAAAAAGAAGATACGACGAATCAATAAATTCTTTAACCGGAATTGGGATTTCGTCCATTATATGGAACAAGAACTGACCTATCTGGATAACCAGTATTTTACACGGGAAAATCAGGTCTTTCCCCTTTATGCACTTCCCGAAGCTTCGTACCTGGATCCCAAATTTTTTACCTCTAAAGATATGCTTTGGGCACGGATAAAAGGTATGAACCATTTTATAGCCTATATAAAAAACCTGATTAAGGAAATTGAATTGCAAAACAAGGACAACAATTCACAATACCAATTTACAAAACCCCTTCAATGGACTTCCTCAAAAGCTGCTTTAACAGAGTTGATTTACGCACTATATGTAGCACGGGTGATCAATAATGGTAAAGAGGACATCAAAGCCATTGCTTCCAACTTTGAGGTGCTTTTTGGAATCCAACTGGACAATATCTATAAAACGTATTTCGAAATCAAAACCAGAAAAGGTTGCAGAGCACGGTTTCTGGAAGAGTTGATTGAGCGATTTAATGAGAAGATGGAAAAGGATGATGCGTTTTTAAATGACTAGCGCATAGGTGTATAATAAAAGCATTCGTAATTACGAATAGATTACGTATTGATATTTTCATGTCGCTTTCCATAAAGTTTAAGTCTAATTGTTAAGTCTCCAAGGGCGTCAATAGCTCAAATCATATTAAATACCAATAAAGTTTAAAATGTTAAAATTGATTCGTAATTACGAACGCCTTACGAATAATTCCCACCAAAACCCATCAAATTTGTCAAACGAAAGTCAAATCAACGCAAGGCTGTCGGATTATAAAAAAATGTAACGATAACCGATGGTCTTGTTTTTAAAAACGTTTACAAATGTCAGCTACAATTATTACAATGGAAGACCTTCAGGAGTTTAAAGTGGAACTGCTCGATGGCATCAAGGAACTACTCAACAACCAATCCAGTCATACTTCCAAAAGATGGCTAAAGTCACCCGAAGTCAGGGAACTTTTGGATATTTCCCCAGGGACGCTCCAAAACCTTCGAATCAATGGCACTTTGCCCTATACCAAAGTGGGCGGTGTACTCTATTACGACTATGAAGAAATTATGGGCGTGATGGAAAAGAACAGGATCCATAACAGATTTTAGTTTGGTCTTGGAACAGGTCAATTACATTAAGCATTTAAACGCCGTGTTCCTGCAATTCTCAAAGGACGGTCGCCTAAACCCCACACACATCAGTCTGTATGTGGCATTGTTCCAGTTGTGGAACAATTATCATTTTCCCATGGACTTCTATATCAACCGGGAAGAAGCCATGCTGTTTTCCAAGATTGGTTCAAAAACGACCTATCATCGCTGTATCAAAGAACTGCACCATTGGAAATATCTGTTATATGAGCCATCACATAATCCCTTTAAGGGAAGCCGAATCAAGATGTTCAATTTTGGGACAAGTGATGGACAAGCTCTGTACCCAAGTCGTAACAATATCGGGACAAGCAATGGACAAGCACTGGTATCTATAAACAAACCTATACAAACAGTAAGAAACAATATAAACGATATTAAACTTGACCAGCCAAAAAATGAAAATGAGGTCATTGATTTTTTTGAAAAAGAACATTGGCCGGAATTGGAAGCCAAAAAATTTTACAACCATTACCAAGGGATCGGTTGGAAAGTAGGTGGCAAAACAAAAATTGTCGATTGGCAAGCTACAGCCAGAAACTGGATATTAAAAGCAGACGAACTCAAAGAAGAAAAAACAATGGTCACGGTTAGCCAAAATACGGACAACCTTAAGATAAGCTCCAACAAAAATTATAATGAACCCTTATGAATCCTCACAAACCACATATCATCGTTGAGGGCAGTGTTCAATATTCATTGGGAGAGTTGAAGAATAATCAAATACTATATGATTTTGATAAAATGTTGATATACTTGAATGCCAAAGGAAAATTGTTGTTTGGAAAGAAATTTAAAATTTTTGAAGAAGACCGAGAGATTTTGTTTAAACTCTGCAATTATTATATAAAGGATGATGTGAATTGCAAAAAATTGGGCATAGACATCCACAAAGGTATATTGCTTTCTGGTCCCGTTGGATGCGGTAAGACCAGTTTGATGAAATTGTTACGCCATGTTGTACCACACCACAAACCCTATGAGGTCATCCCCTCACGGAATATTGCATTTGCCTTTAACAACATTGGTTATAAGATCATTGAAGATTATGGCGATAAAAAATACTATTGTTTTGATGATTTGGGCATAGAACCTACCGGAAGGCATTTTGGAAAGGATTGCAACGTCTTGGGCGAAATCTTGCTTTCACGTTATGATCTGTTTTTAAGCCACAACATTAAGACCCACGCCACGACTAACCTCAATGCCCAAGAACTGGGGGAACGTTATGGCAATCGGGTACGTTCAAGGATGCGGGAGTTGTTTAACTTAATTGCTTTTGATAAGAGAAGTAAGGATAAGAGGAAGTGAATATGGACTCAAACGGTTTATTGAACATTTACGAACAATATTATCGGGCAAATTTAAGATACGGCTTTTATTTGAGAGAAAACACATGGCGCTCCATTGGCCAGGTGCTATTTATCGTTGGCGTTCAAGAAGGCGAAAAATTGAAGGGGAATCCACCATATTTTAACAACCCAAATGTGTATATAAAATTATACTATGCTAATTCAATCCAGGAAATTGACGCTGTTACAAAATCCAGGGTAATCAGAATTGAAGATGGGGGAAGCTATCGTTATCAACCAGTTGATACAAATTTATCGATTTTGTTCTAGACCAAGGATGTTAACTGATTTTAGGCTAAAATAACCAACCAAAAATCATTTCCAAGGTATTTTCAAAGGCATTAAAAGCCTACATTTACTTTCATTAAAATGAATCACAGAGTACGTAATACCCTAATTAAATTTAATTCATGAAAAATAGGCTGAATTTCCACCTACAAAAGATAGAAAATATTTCTTAATGATTTTTTGGTAATCTGTAGGAAATCATAAGAAATTAAAAAGACATTTTCTTATATTTATAGACATTTACGCTTAAAATATTAATGTTTAAAAAGCTAATGGATAATCATTGGCTTTTTTTTGTTTAAGGTTATTAAAAAATTTATTTATGAAAATAAAAAAAATAAAAATTGAAAACTACAGGCTTTTAAAACAGTTTTCAATTGATTTAGAAGAAATAATGTCTTTAGTAATTGGAAAAAACAATACTGGAAAGACTTCACTATTAACAGTAATAAACAGTTTTTTAAATGGTTCCGATAAAAGTAGGTTTTCATTTGATGATTTCAATATCGATTTTAAAAATGATTTAAGAGCTTTAATTGAAGGTGAATTACCTCAAGAAGAAGATTATAAGTCTGTTGGTATAAAACTCAAGCTTTTTATAGAATATAATGAAGCCGATAATTTAGCTAATATTAGTAGAGTTATGATGGATTTAGACCCTAAAAACAGGTTTATAGTTCTTGGTTTTGAATATTGTATGACTTATGAGTCATTAGTGAAAATTAAGCAAAAGTATGCAGAATTTCAAGCTAACGAGGCTACAAAACTTGCTGGTGATGAAAATTATAGAAAGAGAGATATATTTTATTTTTTGAAGGTATATCAAGGACAATTCTTTAAATCTAGTCGAAAATCTATAGAATACAATAGAATTGATGAAATTGAAAATGAAGATAAATTCATTGATTTAGATGAAGAGAAAATATCTACTAAAGATATTATAAGCTTTAAATTTATTAGTGCTAAAAGAAGTGTTACAAATAAGGAGAATGATAAAACACTATCAGGTCAAACATCAGAAATTTATAATGAAACAGAGAAAACAGATGAGCAGAATGAAAAGATTGAGCAATTTAAAGAAGAACTAATATCAACGGATTATGCTCTATCAGAAATTTATGAAACTCTATTTGAAGATGTTGTTGAAAAAGTTCGATTATTTGGAGGTATAAAAAGTAATGATTCTACGATTAAAATAGAATCTTCTTTACAGCATAGAGAGTTATTGTCAGGTAATACAACAGTTATGTATAAACATAATGACACATCTCTACCAGAATATAATAATGGCTTAGGATATATGAATTTGATTAGTATGATATTTCAGATTGAAATATTAATACAAGAATTTAAAAAAAAGAAAGATGAAAAGCCTGCTGATATAAACTTGTTATTTATTGAGGAACCTGAAGCACATACCCATCCTCAAATGCAGTATGTTTTTATTAAAAATATTAAGTCTTTACTTGACCAAGGAATAGTTCGAGAAGATGGTGATAATAGAAAACTGCAAACAGTGATAACAACTCATTCCTCACACATAGTTTCTGAAAGCAATTTTGATGATGTAAAGTATCTTAAAAAAGAAGATGAAAATAATGTAATTGCCAAAAACCTTGTTGACCTTAAAAAGCAATATGAAACTGATTTAACCCAGTATCAATTTTTAAAACAGTACTTAACTATAAGTAGGGCTGAAATATTCTTTGCTGACAAAGCTATTTTAATTGAAGGCGATACAGAAAGAATTTTGATTCCAACATTATTGAAAAAAATAGATAAAGTTGAGGAAAGGAGATATGCCGCAATGGAAGAAAAAGACACTAAACTCCCCCTGTCTTCTCAGAATATATCTATAATTGAGGTTGGAGCGTATTCGCAGATTTTTGAAAAATTCATTGAGTTTATAGGAATAAAATCTTTAATAATAACCGATTTGGATTCAGTAGGAGATGATACCAAAAAGTGCCGAGTTGCAGAAGGCACTAGCTATTCTAATGACGCACTAAAGTTATTTTTTAATAACGCTACTCTAAATCAATTGAAAGCATTTACAATTGATGATAAGAAGATTAAAAAAAATGGAGAAGTATGGGAAGTTGAAGTAAATGGAAACCTTTGCGTTGTTTATCAAACAATGGAAAATACTGTTAATGCTAGAAGTTTTGAAGATGCATTTATACAAATCAATAGAGAATTCATTAATGGAAGAAAAGAAGATTTTAGAGGATTGAAGAATAGAGAGTTTTTCGATGTTGCAACAAATGATTCTTATAAATTAGCAGAAGAATGTATTAGAAAAAAAACACATTTTGCATTGGATATTTTATATCATACAAACGAAGATTTCACTAATTGGGAAATTCCCCAATACATTAAAGAAGGATTATTATGGCTGAAGTAGTGGAAGGAAATATAGTAGAGTTAGATGAATTTCAACAAATAATGAACCATATTAGAAATGGTAATAATTTCTTATTAAGTGGTGGAGCTGGTAGTGGAAAAACATATACTCTAGTTCAAGTTATTAAAAAATGTATTGAAGATTTTCCTACTTCAAAAGTTGCTTGTATGACATATACCAATGCAGCTGTTAAAGAAATTGAAGAAAGAGTAAATCATAAAAATTTAAATGTTTCTACAATTCACGACTTCTTATGGGATAATATAAAGCATTTTCAAAAAGAACTAAAACAAAGTCTTATTGTTTTGGCAAATGATGATTTAATTACCAAAATTAATATTTCAAGTGTTAACCCGGTTCCAATCGATTTTTTTGATGATTTAGAAAAAGGAATTCAATATAAAGAGTATTTACGTTTACAAGAGGGGATAATATCTCACGATGAATTATTGATATTGGCTAACCACTTATTTCAGATATATCCCAAGTTAAATGATATACTTAAAGATAGGTTTAAATTCATTTTCGTAGATGAATATCAAGATACTAATAAATTGGTAATTGAGATTTTTTTAGAACATTTTAAACTAAGTAATAAGAAAAATATTATTGGTTTTTTTGGAGATGCAATGCAATGTATTTATGATAATACTATTGGAAATTTAGATGCATATAGAGGCAAAGAAGATGATAAAGTTCGAGAAGTTAAAAAACAACAAAATAGACGAAACCCAAAATTAGTTATCGATTTAGCTAATAGGCTAAGAACAGATGGTTTGATACAAACTGAATCAAAAGATTTAAATGCTCCAAATATGGATGAAGTAGGAAACTTAAGATTAGGGGAAATTAAATTTTTATATTCTAATGATAATGATATAGAAAAAGTAAAAACTCATCTTGAGTGGGATTTTGGAGATTCAAAAAATACAAAAGAACTTAATTTAACACATAACCTAATTGCAGATAAAGCAGGTATTAGAAACTTGATGAATATCTATGACAATGACGGTATTCTTAATTATAAAAATAGGATTAGAAAGCATATAAAAGACAATCAGATTGTAGAAGATTTTTCTAATATGACTTTTGGGCAAGTTGTAGATTTTTTTGACACGGTAAATCCTACTCCAAGGATGCAAGAATTTATTGATGATAATCCAGAAATGTATGAAGAAGCTAGAAATCAGAATTGGGATATCTTTTCAAAGATTTACGTAGATAAGGACCAATTACTTGATGATAAAAAACAAAGCGAAGATGATGAAAATAAAAAAGGTTCGAAAAGAGATGCTCTAATTAGACATTTATTTAAGATAGAGAATAATATCTTTCTGTATTCTAGCAAAAGATATAATGAATTTTTAAGAGCAACAGATTATAGATTTAGCATACGAAAAATAGAAGACAAAAAAGTTTTAAAGACAAACATTGAATCATTGATTAATGTTGGAGAAAAAACTATTGAAGAGGTTATTAATGAAGCAAGTGAAAATGGTGTTTGTTTAATTGATGATAAATTAGAGAGATTTATAACCGATAAAGAATATCTGTTTAATAGAGTTAAGAGTGTAAAATATAAAGAGTTTCAAAAATTATTTTTTTACTTAGAAGGTTTTACACCTTTTTCAACTCAACTTAAAACTAAAGGAGCTGAATTTGATAATGTACTAGTTATTCTTGATAATGGAGGATGGAGAAGTTATAATTTTCAAAATCTGTTTTTAGGTACTGGAACAGCATCAGTTTTAGAGAGAACACAGAAACTATTCTATGTTTGCTGTACAAGGTCTAAAGAAAAGTTAGCCATATATTTTAATTCACCAAATGAAGCTGTATTAGCAAAAGCGATTGATTGGTTTGGAGTTGAAAATGTTATTGATTTAAATTAATTAAAAGAGATTGTGGATAGTTTTAACCTCTACAGAGAAGCAAAAGAGCAGTATGAAAAATTAATACCAGAGAAAAACGATGGATTAATTCTTCTGTCTCTGTATGCAAAATATAAGGATAAAGATTTTACAGAAGAGAATATAATATCAACTATTTCTAAGGTCTTCAAAGATCAGGGCAATGAAAGCTCAAGGACAGAATACAATAGAAATAATACAATAATTCTAAGGCTTCAAGAGTCTTTCTTATGGAGAAACGCCTCTAAGAAAACCTATCAATTCAAAAAATACGGATTGGAACTTTGCCAGAATATCGAGAAACGATTAATCGAAAAGTACAATCCAGCGAAAATTAAACGGTTCTTTGCCGAATTACACAAAAGTCTCACTGAAAACATTGAGAAAAACAGAGACTTCAATGAATGGATTGAAGACCATTTTGAGATTAGGCTCCCCGAACTTACTTCCCAAATAGAAATATTAGACCAGCAGGTTAACGAATCCGTAAAGGATTTTAAAACAGGAATAAATTCTGAAGACCAAGGTATACTCGATGTCCTTAAAGGTATTGAGATACGTCTAGAAGTAATTAAGGAACAAGCGTCTGAACTTAGAAATGCATTTCAGATTTCCTATGACATTGATGACCTTTTGATTGGCATTCTCGAAGAGAACAAAGGACAAAATAATATCTCAAATATTCATAGGGTTCAAAATTTTCACGATAATTCTAGAAGCCAATTAGAACAGGTAAGTAAAAGAATCGAAAAAATAAAGCCAAGAATTAGAGAGTTCATTTATGATTTTAACAAAAAGAACTTTGATAGAAAAACGAATAATTTCATTGATTATCTCTTAAAAAAGTCAGTAGTTGTTAGGGAAGGAAGTTTAAAAAGAATTCAACTTCCAGATAACCTTTCAGGATTAACCATAAAGTCAGCAACTCACAGCCTTAAATTCAATGTTATACCAATTAGGGAAATAAGTACCAAACTACCTATTGAAGTTACGGAGAGGAAGGTTGATCCTGTCAAAAGAAAAGAACTTCTTGATAAGACCCTCAAATGGAAAAGAGACAAAGAAAGAATATGGTACTGGACCAATTTAGCATTTGAAGAATTAGAAGCACAAGGTTATCTTGACTTTACACCTTTTTTCTTTAAAGTTCTTGAAGAAGACCAACTCACAATCGCTGTTAAAACAGCTCACAATATAATAAGAAAGAATCCTACATATAGGAATAGATTCAATGTAGCTATCAAAAAAGAACCAGTATACGACACCACAAAAAAAGGAATATCCTTATGGCAGATGACAATACAGAAAAAATAGAAACATATAATTTTTTAAACAACAAGAAGGCAAAAAGCATTTTCGCAAAACTTGATTACACACTTAGAAATGGCACTCATATTCAAAGGGAATATCCTTTGAATGTTAACCTATATCGATTTCTGAACGAGTCAGAAAACTATGAATCACTTAAAAATTATTATAAAGATTTTTTCAATTTAAATCTCACAAAAGAAGGAACTGACTTTAATAATTACTACTATTTAAACTTCAATGAAGATGGCAAAGGCAATGTGCCCTCTGACAATCGGGATTACTTAAAAAGCGAATATATTATAATAGGAATGCTGTTCTTAAAAATGTATAAGCTAGACGGAAACATCGAGCTGGATAGCGTATCTAAATTCACTACCCTACTATATGAGGAATATGAAGAACAAAAAAATGCATTAAGGAAACTTATAAACGACAATTCTTCAGATAAGAGCACAGATTTGAGTGACCAAAGATTTGAAACAGTCTTAACCAAGTCATTTGAAAAATTTGGGGATTTGGGCTGGTTAAAATGGGAAAGAGAAGATGAGAAGGACAAATTTAAGATAATGCCATCCTTTGAGCGTTTGCGTATCAACTATCAACCCCAAATTGAAACTATTGACGATTTAATAATGGAAGTAAAAGATGCAGAATAATTACCCTCGTATATATAGCCTGTCCACAATAGGTATAAAGCAACATTTTAATGCCGATTATCTTTTCCATCCGTATAGAACAGACTTTAGTGGTGAGAGTGGTAGCGGAAAGAGTATGATAGCGGATATGATTCAACTAGTTCTTGTGGGTTCAAGTGAATTTAAATCTGCAACTGAAGGTAATAAGCAAAGAGACGTCAAAGGGATGCTAATTACCAAAAAAGGCCATTCCTCGTCTAGAGGTTATATTTTTCTGAATATTGAAGTGAGCCAAAAAAAATATTTTGTCATTGGGGTTTATATTGAGGGCACAAGTAATGCGGCAGAAATGTTCATTATTCAAAACGGGTACGATTGGGATAATCTGACTACTTTAAATAAGCCTGTTTTCAATAAAGATTTGTTAATAGATAATAAGATTGATACACTTAAAAATCTTTGTGAACGAATTGAATTTGCTATGATGAAATCTTTCAGAAGAAAGAACTACCATCAAATTCTATATGATAATGCAATTCTATCTTTAGATTTAACTAAAGAAGAAACGCTTAAAACTTACGCAAATATCCTTAGGTCTTTTTCAAGAGGGAAAGGTTTTAAGACTGAATCTGAAGATTTAAAAAAGTTCCTTTTTGGCGATGATGAAAAAAATGCTATAATAGAAAAGTATAATGAAGAAGTCGAAAATATAAGTAATGACTTCCACGAGCACAAAAGGTATTCTCAAGAAATTGAACTTATAAATGACAAGCAAGTTTTACTGAAAACCGTGCTGGAAAAACAAAAGAACTACAAAACCATCTATACGGAATATTTAATAAAAAAATTCAGTTACTGGAATACTTTCAAGAAGAAAACAATTACCGAAAAGCTCAAAATAGATGAGGAATTAAATTTTAAAAAGAACGAACTAAATTTCGTAGAAAATGAACTTTTGAAATTAAAAATAGAGGACCTCAAAGAGCTATTGGATACTAAAAAGAAAGTTGACGAATTAATTAAAAGGGACAATTCCAAAAGTGACATTGAAACCAAGTTTCTAAATATTGGCAATACTAAACTGCAAATTGAAGTTGCAGAAAAATGGCTTACATCCCACGATAATAATACTAAAAGAGTAAACAAATGGTTTGCTTCTCAACAGCTAGATAATAATAATAAAACTGCATTAAAAGAATTCTCAAAATACCTTTCTACTAATAATATTCTAGATGCATTTAAAGCATCCAATTGGCTAACGGATTACAAAAAAGAAAATAAGGAATATCCCAAAAAGATTAAAGAATTAGAAAAAGATATAGCAGAGCTTGAATCATTGTCAAGGTTTTCAGACCTAAACAACACTGAATCTTTGGTTAACTGGGCTTTAGATAATTTAGAGTTTCCACTATCGCATTTGCTTGAAAGTGTTTTAATCTACTTTCAAAAATATGGCAAGGTCAAACCTTCTGACGAAAATTCCAAGAGGTACGTTCCATTTCCAGAGAAGCTTTTTCACAATATAGATTCAAATATCAAGGATAAAAGTGAACACGGATTTTGGCTTAACCTTGATGGTGTCTATGAGTTTATAACACATTCAGAACATCGTGCTCTAAATGTTCAAGACCCAAATGATATTATAAAATCTTTATCTAAGCTAAAGGAAGGTGTTGAAGAAAAATTGTCTAAACTTATCACGAAAAAGCAAAATATAGAGCACCTTAAAAATACGCTGTTCGAATACAGTAGTCTTGAAAAGCACATTGAACTTTTTAAAAGAAAGGACGAGCTACTTAGTTTCAAAATTGACGAAAGCTTGGAAGGTCTTACTGAAGATTCTTTTAAACTTCATATGCTGGCACATAATAACAAGACTAAAATTCTCGAACAATACAATTCTTTACAAAAGGAATATGAAGAATTAACAAGCAGAAAGAACCTGCTAGAAAATTACCAAAAAAGAATTAAAAAACTAGAGACCAACCTTTTCGAAGATGATATCACTATTGATGCCCAACTAATAGAAGAAAGAATTGCATCAGAAGGAAAATGTTTGGCAGAGAAAGAAGAAAACCTAAAAGAAAAAGAATTCGATGAAAAGTCATTTTTTGATAAACAAACCAAAGATATCATTAATCAACCGAAATTATCCGACTTAAAATATCAACTTTTAAGTACTATTAAAGACTTAGATATAGAAATTGAGCAGAAGGAAAAGCAACTCAAACTAGCACAAGATCAAATAACAGAAACTAGGCAAATAAATGAACAGCTTTTTAAATCTAAAATTAAGTTTAATGAAAATATTGAAGAAACAGCAGATCCTGAAAATGGCGGAAACAATTCTTTTCAAGCTAAAGCAAGTAAAACACAACTCGCATATATTGAATATTTAAAGATAATAACCAAAGACCTTCCATATGATGAAACAGCTTCAATAGGACAATTGGCTAATTATCTCTTACCAACTGTATTTCCTTCTACCAAAGTAGATGAAGATTTGATTGAAAACGATATTGTTGATAGGTTAAGCAAATTGACTCAGGATATTCAGGAAATAGGTTCTAGAAAAGTAGAAATATTGGGAAGCATATTTAATGATGTCTATAAAGTTTATACAGGGTACCTTACTAAGATTAATGAAATTGACAACTATCTCAAAAAAGGAAACAGAGGTATAACAGGTGGGAACAAAGCATCATTAACTTCCAAAAATTCAATCCACTACCCAGAGAATTGGCTTACCACCTTTAGAAAACAGCTACATAATCAACTCAACTATACAGGTTTGTTTAGTGAACTACGAGAAGAAATTGATATTAATGAGATGATGATTAAAGCATTTCAAAAACTTGGTGGTAGTACTAAAGTTGAACCTGAAGATTTAATGAACCCAAAATCTTATTTTGATTTGGTATTTGAGTTAAAACTCGAAAACGAAGAGGTCAATTCTGGTAGCAATGGCCAAACCTATGCGGCTAATGCTTTATTGTGCTTGGCTAGGCTATCACTAATAGAAGAAAGGGATAAAGAAGGATTAAAAATCATGCCAATAGACGAAGCAGAAGGTTTGGGAAGCAATTATGATATGCTGCACGAACTAGCAAAAAAAGAAAAATACCAAATTATAACGATGGCAATTGAGACCGCAGGCGAAATAACGGAAAACGGTCAATACATTTACATTATGAATGAAAACAACTTGGCCAATGTTGATAGCTTTGTACCACCTCTGGGAATATTCTCTGAACAGGTAACCGAAGATATTGACCAATACATACAATCTCTATCAGATAATGAATAAGAATATTACTTGGAAAGAATTAAAAGCACTAGACGATATCTATCGATTAAAAAAAACTAGAGCCAATATTCAGGAGCATCCTTACATAAAATATCTTATTTATGATTTTGGCATTCTTGACTTAAAACCAGATAATGTAAAAATTATAATAACTACTGATAAGTATGAAAAGTTTTATGAAGATAATTTTAAAGTTCCATATAACGAAGCTAAAGCATTTCTTATTGAAAATGGAATAAAGCCAACTGCAAAAAAGAGTTTCACTCTTGAAGATGTTACAACATTAATGCTAATTTGTGAAAACAAAGATGAAATAATAAACAACCCAACTAACATCGAAGATTTTTCAAATGAGTTTTTTGATATATCCAAATATTTAAAAGAGAAGAAAAGTGTTAGAGAGGCAGTATTCAACATTTTAGGAATTGATCAATTCCCATTAGATAAAAAGGAAAATCATTGGAGGTTAGTTGTTGATAACAAAAATCCAAAAGCAATTGTACTGTGTGAAAACAAATCATTTTTAAAGCAACCTTGGATTGCAAGAAATACAGAAGTTAAAATGTGGTATGTTGGAGGAAATAATATAAAGATATTAGACGATATTGATGAAGTTGAACTATCTAAGCCAATTTATTACTCATGCGATTGGGATTTAGCTGGTTTACAAATTTATTCTAGAATAAAAGTGAAGTTGAAAGATAGAAATAGTGACATTTTACTTCTTTACCCAAACACAACCCATAAAAGAATTAGTACTTATATAAACTATCATAGTAGTCATTGGGACTTAACAAAAACATTATCTGGTTTAAGACTAGAATTTTTTTCTAAAAAAGAGCTATTACTTATAAAGGACTTAATTCAAAATGAAGAATGGATTGAAGAAGAATCAACAGATTTGGCATTAATGATTCACAATAGTTTAACAGAAATATGAACGGAAATACAAAGAAAGAAATAGATGAGATTCAGAACATAATTAAACCATTTGAAACGGAATTCTTTTATCCTAAGGATGAAAAAGCATTAGAAGCTGATTTAAATTGGAATGCATCAATATTTCTTGCAAAACTTTTAATAAAAGCAAAACAATCTGAATCAGATTGGTCAAAAAAGAAATTAAAATTTTTTGTAACAGATTATAATTCAAAAAATAATACTTCGATAGATGTAAATACTTTACTTAATAAATATTGGATTCGTGAGATTTTAGATTTAATACATATACCAAAAGCAGTAAGAGATGTTCTCTATGATTTTGGGAAAATGCAAAATCATCAACTAGAACTGAATTTTGTTCGGACAATTTATGAATCTTATCCAGATCAAAAAATTGATAAGGAAGAATACAATCTGTTCTTAAAAAAATATAAAAGCAAAAATAAACTCACTTTAGATGAAACTTGGATAAAATCAACTTGGATAGAAACAAAGAAAGAAAATGAGTTAAATATTAAGAATATATATTATTATTTCACTCTACTTGACAATTGGGAAGATTTCAGATTTTTATACATCTTAAAAGAAGAAAAAGCAAAAAATGATCCTAGAGGTTTAGCCATATCAAAAAAAGAGTTTAATGATATACATACTGCTCATAAATCATATTTTTTCAAATCCCCTACATTAAATGAATTAAAAGAACAAGAAATTGTCTATGAAAAAGGAGACCAATATTATATAAATTTTTATAATAGCAAAGTTTCCTATTGGAGCAGTTTAGGGGATAAAATAAGTGGATTTGTTTGGGAAGAATTAATCCCGGACAAAACAATTTATAATGACAAGAGTAGAATCAAATTATTTTTATCAAAAGTTCTTTATTGGGAACATCATTGGCCTAATTTCTACAACAACATTTCAAAACAATCGGAAGAACGTTTTGTGAAAGCTGCGTTCGAGTTAGTTCTTGAAGAAAAAGATATAGTTGGTGTAAAAGATGAGTTTTTTAAATGCTATCTAGATGAAAATCTCAATCATAATCTTGCTTTTAAATCTGGCAAAATACCAATAGAAGATAACCTCGAATCTAATGAGGATTATTATGAATTTTATGAAGATTTACATTTTCTTTCAGATAAACACCAAGGGAACTTGTTTTATGTTCAAGAAACTCGAAATCAGCTTGCATTTTTAATTAAAATGATTGTTTGTTGTGATACAGCTTTTTCAGATGTTGAAACTGACGGTGCTATTAAAAAACAACATTATCCTTTAATAAAAAGTCTTCTAGAAAATGGATTGGAAAGACCTTATTTGTTATGGGAAACGAGTCATTTTATAATTCAAAACAAACCAACAATAATACCTTATCTTCTTGAGAAACCAAAGTTTGCTTCATTAGCTTTCAGGTTAATAAATGCAATAAAAATTGAAAGCTCGATAATTCAGGTAAACAATGATATAAAAATTAAACTTTACGAGAGTAGTATAAAACTAAGTCTAAATTCTTTGCTTTATACACCAGATTATTCAAATGAAAATATTGGAGTCTTTGTTTTTCAATTGTTTAAAGAAATAAATAGAGATAAATATAAATCTTTATCCAACGTTAGAACTAAAGAAGAAGAATATAAAATACGGCAAAATAAAAGGGAGAAAGAAAACTTACTGCTTGAATTGATAGAGGATTATCCAGCTTATGGTTATTATGTGAATACAGTTGAAAAGGAACTCTTATTTCCTAAAATAATCACCTCACTTATAACTCTATTTGAACAACACGAAGAAAAAATTAAATATTTGAATGGCACCATTCAGTTTCCGATTATAATACTAGATGGATTAAGTTGGCTTTCAAAATGTATTAATTACAGTAAATATGAAAAGCAATTTAGTGATATTAAAGAACTTAAAGAACTAATATCTAGCGTGTTTAAGGACATTTACCTAGAAAAAATAGAACAGAAGTCAGGTGCCAAAAAAGATATCCAATCCAATGAGCTTATAGATAGTCTGCCAAGTTGGAGCGAAAGAAATGAAAGGGTAAACCAAGTTGACTGGGTTTATCTGATGGTAATTATGTACGATACAAATACCTTAAAGCATTTTTTATCTCCTAGATTTTCTTTAAAAAAAGCTGATCATGAATATGATGAAGAAAATAGATTTAATGCAAAAAAAATACGGACACACCTATTTGTTTTATTAATTACTCTACAAAAAATAACTTTAAATAGATCAGATTTCTTTAATGTTTATGATAGAATTAGACCTGTAAAGGCTCAATTAGAAGAACAAATAGTATTAATTTTAAAAGACTATGCTATTGCAGGAAAATCTTCAAAAATAGATATTTTAAGTTCCTCATTCGAACGCCAATTCTCTGGAATAACAGAAGAAGAACTACTCCCACAAATAGCCCAGGCTATTAATTGGTTTGAAGAGAAAATTAAAGTTATTGATGTTTTAATAAATACAAGTGATTTATTACGTTTATTAATAATTCTTGATTGGATTACCTCAGAAGGGATAAAAAAACAAATACTTGAAAAGGTAAAAGATTCTCAAGTATTAGAGTATTTGCAAACTCAAAATTGGCTTCCGGAGATTGAATTGACATTAACAAAACTTTCCCATTATAAAGAGCTAGTTGAGCAAACGGAAACAGCACTGAGTTTTTGGGAAAAGTTTAATCCACCTCGTGAAAATGTAAAATTCGAGCAAGCCTCTTTTATCGTAAAATTAGTATTGGCATATAACGATAAGGATATAAAACAAATAAACAGCTTGAAAGTACCCGAGCAACACAACTATCATATCAGCGGTATTAAACCTTTTAATTACAAACAGTTTTTCATTGGCTTAATACATTTCGAAAGTAACCCTGAGTCAGCATATAAAATATTCGATACCCTTTATATACAATTTCCTGAGCATTCCTCTATTTGTATCAATCGTTTTGCATCAAAGATTAATTGGGCTACCAAAACGAATGATACCTCTATGAAAAACAGATTATTCAATGAAGCATTACAAGAATGGTTGGACGTAGAAAAGTTACTTCCTGAAAGTTCAATGGAATCTATAATGGACAAAGTTTGGGTTAATAAACTTTCTATCTATTATCATCTGAAAGATTTTGAAGAATTTGAGAGATTATATGTTACACTGCCAACCCCTTATCAAATGATTGGTGATATTATTTCTCTTAAAATAGAAATACTTCTACTTCAGGGGAAACAACATGACGCTATACAACAATTACATCAAGCAATAGAATATCATCAATTGTTAGATGGCAGTAATCCCGATTTTATAACTAAGTTAAAAACAAAGGTTGATGACAAAAGTGATATTAAGCTACTTAAAGCAAACTATCTTGACATATTTTCCAAAAAACCTAAAACCTTAATTCAAATATTTCCTGAAAAATTAAATGGAGAATTGGAAATTGGTAGATTCATCACTAAAGAATTTGCAATAGCAACAAATAAGTTGTTAGATAAAATAATGTCTATTGATAAAATTGAAGATGAGGATAAGTATAATGACTTAATTCAGGTAGCTTTAGAATCGAGATTTAGTGTTTTTGAATGGACTATTAAAGATCAATCACGAGGAGGGCACTCACAGAGCGGTAAAGGGTTGGGAGAAAGAGATATTCTAATTCAAGATTATAATAACGAAACGATATCTATATGCGAAGCTTTTATATACAGGGATTTACCAAGAACTGAAGCCCATATAAATAAGCTATTTAATTATACACCTAGTAAAAATCATTTATTAGTCTTAATATATGAGTTAACCCCTTACAATAAATTTGAAGATAAATGGCGGAAGTATTTTATCCAAACACTATCTAAATTAAAATATTCTAAAGGATTTGAAATAGATGTTTCTAAAAGTCAAGACTTAACAGAAGAGTTTGACTATAAAGAATCCGCAATTAAAATAGGAATAACAAAACACGGAAAGAGTGCTAATATTTATCATATTATGGTTAACCTAAAATATAAAGTTTAAGAGATGTTTAAAGAAAAAAATATTATGTAGAAGTTTGGCTTGCTGATATGAAAAGAACAAATACAATATTGGGGGAAATTCCACTTAGTTAAATTTATCAATAATTTGGATATACGTTTAAATTGATAGCTCTACTTAATTCGACCTAGCCATGCTAAAATAATATCCACTATGTTTTTCACAATCTCAACAAAAAACGCATTCATAGTTATAGATTTAAATGATTAATAATTCCCATTAAAACAGCCAACGCCATTGCTCTTATATTTTGGGGCTTTAAAAAATAATCCGCTTCATCGGTGTTCGTAACAAAACCCATTTCAATAAGTAATGAAGTACTAAATATGTTGTTTTCACGCAGTACCTGAAAATTCGCAAATTGAACATCTCGTTTTTTAAAGCCTAATTTCAAAGTGCTTTCTTCCAAAATGCACAATCCCATTGCAATAGATTCTTTTAAGTTTTTTTTATGAGTATTGGTATTATGCACATAAACATCTATTCCTTTTGAAGAAGTTCTAGAGGCATTACAATGTAATGATACAAATATGTCTGCATTTAGGCTATTGGACAAAAGTCCTCTATCTGATAATGAAATCAAAGTGTCCTTATATCTGGTTAAAAAAATATCAAATTCATTATTTAAGAGAATTTTATTCAGTCTTAAAATTTCTTTGGCAATACATAACACTACATCTTTTTCTTGAATATCATTTACACCAATTGCACCAGTATCATTTCCACCATGCCCAGCATCTACGACAATCACTTTTTGCTGACCAAAAACTATAATTCCCCCCATTGTTAGGACAATAAATCTTTAAAAATAAGTTTAATGATGATGTTGAAAGAGGGGGGTCTGGGGGGAGACTCATAACCTGCCCGATTTGTTGAAAACCCTTTTTGCCTCTTTGGTACCATCATGCCACTTGTTTCTTGCTCTGTTGATAAATTGTTAATGGGGTTTCTTCCCCTAGGCTTTGATGCCTGCGCTCATTGTTGTAATACCTAAAATATTCCTCCAGCCCACGGTAGCACTGCAGACCGTCATCGGCCGGGAACAGGTACACGTGCTCGTACTTTACGTCGCGCCAGAGGCGCTCGATAAAGACGTTCCTCCATCTCCTCGGACTCCGTTTTGGGATCCTTGACCTTATTGTCAAAAACGCCTTCACCGTTCTTTAAAAACTGGGCTTTCCATGTCGTTATCTGTGCCGGGTGGATATCATACTTCCTGCCCAGCTCTTGGATGGTAAAACGTTCCGATAGCGCCTCCAGCACCACCTTGAACTTGAATTTAGATGTGTGTTTCCTGCGTGTCATAATACAGTAAATTTAAGATAAAAATTAAACTTAACTTACTGTCCTATTCTCGGGGGGAATTATAAACAAAGCACATTTTTAACAGCATCAGAAGAAAAATGACGTTTTTGGGCTTAACACACTTCCAAAATTTTAGAGTTATCAACATAGCACTTTCCAATTTCCATAAAATTTGATACCAATTCGAATCAAATAAAAACAATTGATATCAAAATTTATTTTATTCACAATTTATTGATTATCAGATATTTGTGTTACAATATACAGTATTTTTCGAATATTAAAATTGACGTAAAATCTAAATCTTTTTGAGTATGAAAAAATCACATTATGTAACCATCCTATCGTTGCTTATTTCAAGCACAACTTTTGCACAAATTGGAGGTATTGAAGATTCCGTAAACGACGTTTCGGATACCATCCGCACCATTTTCCCCATCATTCTAGGAGTCATCTTTTTAATTGGCTTCCTGTTCAATGCCGGACATTTCTTTGGAGAAAATGCAGACCTAAAAAAAGGCATTACCCGAGTATTGGTCTTTGTATTGATAGCCGGCGCCGTCGTGGGCATCTTTACCTATCTCATTGGAATCGTAGTATAGTATGAAGCGGTTTGAAGTCTATAAAAATATACGCAAGCGGGCGGTGATCATGGGGCTGCCCATATCATTGTTCGCTTTAATGATGACCACTGTAATCGGTTCTTTATTGTTCATAATCTTTTCTTTCAGCTTTGCTGTTATCATTTCAGTATTCCTATTGAACGGGGTATTGTACATCGCTTTGACCCACATTACCAAGAATCCTGCTTTAATGCATATCAAAAAGGTATTCCCACAGACCATTAGTAACAAAAAAGGAAGTCACTTACACTATGAAGAAGATTAACCTTTCCACATACCACCCCATTTTGGATATTCAAGACCATATCGTGTTTGCCAATAACGGTAATGTGGTTTTGGCCTACCAAGTGGACAATCCCGAAATCTATTCCCTATCGGAAACGGATTTTGAGGACATGCACGGAGCATGGTTCCAGGCATTCAAATCATTGCCCATTTCAACAGTTATCCATAAGCAGGATATTTATCAAAAAAAGGAATATTCAGCTGAAGAATTACCAAATAAAAGTTTTTTACAATCTGCAACGCATGATTATTTTAAAGGTCGAGGATTCATAAAACATTCATCTTACCTATTCTTCATCCTTCCGTACAACAAAGCTTTGAACGCACCGAAGTTTGTTAACCCGTTCCGTAAGGTTGAAAAAGGTATCCATAAGCAAATGGATCACAACGTACAGGAATTTATCGCTTCCGTAAATGATGCCGTTTCTTTTGTCAATAACAGTCGAAAAGTATCATTGATACCTTTGGATATCGATAAAGTCCTGTCATTGACCCATGCCTACTTTAACGGGTTTAACGAGGATTTCGATACCGACATTCAATTGAAAAAATCGAATATTGAAATTGGCAACCATCATTTTGATGTTCTGGCAGTTAATAGCGAACTATGTTTTGGTGATCTCGTTCAAAGCAGCAAGACCAATGATAAGTTTACTTCCGACGACTTTGTTTTCCATCAAGGGTTTATGGATGGATTGGGACTTGACCTTAATGAAAACCATATTTTCAACCAGATCATCTATCTGGATGACAAACACAAATGGAGAAAACTACTTGATAAGAAAATCGAGGAACTCAATAAAAGCTCCAACTTTGGCACACAGAACAAGGTCGTTTTAAAGAAGATTGAAGAAATTGTCACCAAAATCAATGGGGATGATAGTTCTAGAATTATTCGAGGACATCTGAACATTGTCTTCTGGGCCCGGGAAGCCCGAGAGCTAGAAAATATTGCATCCAAAATTAAGACCGAATTTAAGGAACTGGATATTGTGCCTTATTACCCTAAAGGCGAAGAACGGAAGCATTACTTTTTAAATTCCTTTTGCTGTTTTACTTCCAATTTTTCCAATGAGGATCTATATGTGACCGATCTAAAGCACGCCCTTTGCCTGTACATCAATAACACCAATTATCGATCGGACAAAACTGGTGTTATCTTCAATGACAGACAGCATAACATTCCTGTATTGAAAGATGTCTGGGATGAAAAAAAGAAACGTATCAAGGCCCGAAACTTTGCTGTTTTTGCCCCTACGGGAGAGGGAAAATCTTTTTTGGCAAACAATATTCTACGCCAATATTTTGAGCAGAATGTTCGGTTGGTCATTATTGATTTAGGTGGTTCGTATTCAAAATTTGCAAAACTCTATCCTGATGACCATATTATTCTTCGTTATGAACAGGGAAAGAATCTGGGTATCAATCCTTTTTACATATCCAATATCGACGATTTAACACCGGAACGATTAGAGGATTTGGGCATTTTCATACTGGAACTGCTCGCTTCTGGAAAAGAGACCACAAAAGCCGAGGAAGTGGCGGTCAAAAAAGTGCTCCGTTACTACTATCAAAAGAAAAGCGATGGTACACACTCACTTGCAAATCTCTATCAATTCGTTGATGCCAAAAAGGATACGCTTTTAGAAGAGCTCCATATACAGGAACAGCATTTTAACCTCTATGATTTTCTGCATATTCTCTCTGAATATGTAGATGATGGCCTCTACAGTTTCCTGTTCAATATCAGTGAGGATCAGACTTATAAAATCGAGGATAAAAGGCTGATTGTCTTCGAACTCGATGAAGTCAGGGACAACAAGGAAATCCTATCCGTGATGCTGAAGCTCATTAAGTCTGCCATTCAAAGGACGATTTGGAGAAACAAGGCCGAAAAAGGTATCATCTTATTTGATGAGTTTGCCAAACAGCTCAAATTTGGAAATGTACTGGAAAGCGTCGAATTCTACTACCAGGCGATTCGGAAGCAAAATGGAGCGATTGGGATTATCCTGCAATCCATAAATCAATTGCCCAATAATTCAACATCTGCAAGTATACTTGAAAATACACAGGTCATTTACAGCCTTCGCAATGAAAAAGGCTATACCGAATTAAAGAACAGGCTCAACCTGTCCAGTCACGATTTAAACCAGTTAAAATCCATTCGTAACAACCTTACTGGAACACGAAAATATACCGAAATGTTCATCAAAATTGGAAAGGAAAGCAACGTTTTCCGATTGGAAGTACCACCTGAAGTATTTGCTGCTTACCTCACGGATGGCAAAGAAAGTGAAGACATTATGAAGCTCTTTGAAGAGCATAACAATATGGAAAAAGCCATAAAACAATTTATTAATTCTTAAAACAAAAATCATGAGAAACACTATCAGAAAATTAATGTTATCAGTACTGTTTGTAGTGCTGATTGCAAGCAAAGCATCGGCCCAGGGGATGCCCGTGTATGACAACACAAACTTTATCTCTTTTATGAAATCTTTAGTGGAATCGGCAAAGCAAACGAGTAATCTAATGCAGACAGTCAAATTTCTTAAAACCCAAAAGGAGAATATCGATAAAGTAAATAATGTAATCAAACAGCTAAAGGCTGTAAGGGAATTGGCAAAAAACAACCAACGTCTATTTGATATAGTTCAGGGTGATTTAAGGGAAATCCTCAATTCTCCCTTTATCAAACCTGATGAAGTCAGCCGTATCTCCGATTCTTTCGATGACATCCTTCAAAACTCTATGGAAGGGATGGAATATATCGACCAGATATTATCAAGTGACAATATGAAGATGACCGATGCGGAACGTGCTGAAGTCCTTAAGGAACATGAGCTGAAATCCAAGGAAATGGTTTCCGAAATCGAGGCTAAGACCAGACGTTATCGGGAGATCATTGCCTTTCGTGAAATGCAGCACAAGATCAATAACCGAGAGACCGATTACTAATGGCAACTATTTTTTTGGGCATAGGATTGGAATATGTGGACACTGTTTTTCAAACGATTAAAAACAGTGATTTCTCGCAATACACAATTGGGGGGATGAAAACCTTGGCAGTATTGTTTTTCCTTATCAATATCCTAAAAAAATACAACGAGGGAGTGGCCAATCACGAAGGCTATACCTGGGGACTTACTCCTACCGAACTGGCGAAGAACTTTACAGTGGTCATATTGGTCATTTTCTCCACACAGGTGTTGGGTGTTTTTGACTCCATCTTGGTGGCCATCGAGACCCAATACCGGGATACGGCACCCGCACTCCTCCCATTGCAGATGCAGGACATTGACATCGAACAGGATGTGGGTGCTTGGGATGCCGCCAAAAAAGCCATGGCAATGCTCTATGAAGCTTTGGTTACACCATTGTATGGATTGAAGCTATTGTCATTTATCGTTGGGGTATTCCTGTGGTTGCTTGATCTGTTTATTTATCCCCTATTTCTGGCAGAACGCTTTTTCCTTTTGGGGATCATGCAGGCTTTTTTTCCTTTGGTCATCAGTTTGGCCGTATTTGAAAAGTTCAGGTCATTGGCCTATAATTTTTTTAAGCTCTATGCAGGGGTTTATATGTTGGTACCGGCTTTTTTTCTGGTCAATGTATTCGTGAACAACCTCTATATTGAAATCAACTCCAATTTTTGGGGTGACCTGTTCGGGACGGATTGGGGAAGCAGTTTTTTTGCTCCGCTCTTGCAATTGGGATCCATCGGGTTTATCGTATTCCTAAAGTTCAAACTGTACCGTAGGGCGACCTCGTTCACTTTCAGACTCTTTACAGGCTAGTGCAAAAGCACGAATGGAAATCATAAAACACAAAAAATGAAAACACCGTATAAAAACATTTACAATATTTTAAAACTCAATCGCTTTATCGTTCTGGCAGTCGTTATTGGAGCTGTACTAATGTGCATTGTTTCCATACTGATGGTTGTAAAGCTGCATAAAGAAACGGTAGACAATGCTTTTGTGGTCAATACGGATGGCAGTGTCATTCCCTTGAAATTGGTCTCACAACAAGAAAATCTAAAAGTAGAGGCACTATCCCATCTGGAACTGTTCCACACCTATTTCTATGGCATAGATGCAAGCAACTATGAAAAGAACCTGGAAAAGGCACTTTGGTTGGGCAATAGCTCAGTAGATGCCCTGTACCGTCAGAAAAAGGCCGATGGGGTCTATAACCGTTTGTTGCAGTATTCACTGGTGCAAAGGATATTGAGTATTGAATCAAAAGTTGACATTCAAAACGAACCTTATCGTTTTGAAACCAAGACCATATTTGAAATCAATCGAGGGTCTATAACGGACACTTATGAACTAATATCAACAGGCAATCTTATCAAGGTTGACCGGAATTTTCCGAAGAACACCCACGGCCTGTTGATTACCAACTTTTTTGAAAAAACTTTAAGAAAGATCAAAACCAATGAAGCCCATAATGGGCATTAAAAAGATATCAATATGAAAATAAACAAGAATAAACTCGTTTTTTCCGCTGTACTGGTATGCATACTTCTGTTCATAGGAGGCTACGGGATGCTAGTTATGGGCGATAACAAAGAACCAACGATAGAGAATAACCAAATACCCTTACCGAAACTGGAGGACAGCCAAAAGGAATACGATTCCAAATTGGATGCAATTAACGACCTTAAAGAAGTTAGACGGGCAAACGCTCCAAGCATATACGACGAACGCCTATTAGATTCCACAGGTGTATATGACCCTGATTTATTGGACAAGGAAAAAATGCGGCTTGTGGACAGTCTCTACCAACAAGGGCAGATCCGATATTCGGAGAGAACCTTTGAAAATATCGATCCAGGATACAATCCTCCAAAGCCTTCTTTTAAAAAAGCAAAAGATGTAATGGACACGGATAATATTGAAGAAAAAGAAACGGATGTTGACGCTAAGGAACGTGCTTTGGAGCACCAACTCTTTTTTGCTTCCCATCCTATTGAAAATGATGATTTAAATTCAAAAAGCACCGATGATTTCATATATGTCCGTGTAGATGGCACACAGACCGTCAAGGCCAAATATCGTTTGCAGATGCGGTTGCTAAAAGATGCCACCGTTTATGGACAGCATTATTCTAAGAACACACCCATTTATGGGTTTGTCAATTTTAAGCCCAATCGGGCAATAATTGCCATTAACAATATTGACCATCGCCCTGTTAAGCTAGTGGCTTTTGATTTTCAGGATGGTAGCGAAGGGATTTATGTTGAGAACAGTTTCAAAGCAGAAGTTGGCAATGAAATCGTTGGGGATATGGTGGACGACATTAACATTGCGGGTGTACCACAGGTAAGTGGTTTTAAGAAAATATTCAAACGTAACCATAAAAACGTAAAGGTTACGATAACAGATAATTACAAACTCATTTTAAGAATCCCTAAAACCAAATTCCAATGAAAACATATATCACATTACTAATATTGATTTATTCGATGTCAATATCAGCTCAACAGCCCCTTGATACCATTTACGCCAATGACCAGAAAAACGTAGCCTTGTTTTTTCCCAACCCAATACGACAGGGCATTACCGGAGCTTCCCATTTCGTATTCACTTACAATCGTGAGAAAGAACAATATTTTGGGCTGTTGCAGGCAAAGCCTGGAACAGAAAGCAATCTTTTGACTGTTACCAATGATGGTAAAGTTTATTCTTATATTCTGAAGTATTCCGAAAAACTTACCAAACTGAATTATTTCATCGATAAAAATGAAAGCATCGGTAGTGAGCAACCTGAACATATAAAACAAAAACCTGTCGTTGCACCGCTAAATGAATATGCCAACAGGATAACTCATTTTCAAAAAATGAGTGAATATCTATTAAGTTCCAGTTTTGAAAATATTGCAACAAAACGTAAAAAGGGCATCAAAGTACAACTGCAAAAAATGGTCTATGATGCTTCTGAAGTGTATCTGGTCATCGAGATTAAGAACAGATCCGGAATTGATTTTGAAATCGATTATCTCAATGTCTATAGAACCAATGGTAACAACAAACGAAAAGCTTCCTATCAAAGGTTAAGACAAGAGGTTATCTATAGATATAAAATACCTGAAGCCATTGAAAATGGACAGTCACAACGCTTTGTATATGTCCTTCCAAAGTTTGTTTTAGGGGACAACGAAAAGTTGATACTGGAGCTGAAGGAGATAAATGGCAGTAGAAAAATCATCCTTTAGCATATTCTCCATTTATTTTCATCTAATTGTATTACCAAAATTTATTCTTAGAAATAGTGAAAAGCTGATAATGGAACCTAAAGAGTTGAAAAAAAATAAAAGTCTGATTTTGAATTCTAAACTTTTAATCAAAAAATGCTTTTGAGATATTCAAAAGCATTTTAAACATTTCTAATTCAGTTTTTCTTTTGGTTTATTCTATCAACAGTAGACACATCTATTTTATTCATTAGTACCTGCATATCTTCACTTACTTTTCTCTCCACTACCCTTGCATATATTTGTGTAGAAGCAATTTTTGAATGCCCCAAAAGCTTAGAAACAGTTTCTATTGGCACACCATTACTAAGTGTTACAGTAGTAGCAAAGGTATGTCTAGCCATATGAAAAGTGAGATTCTTTTTTAATCCACAAGCATCTGCTATTTCTTTTAAATATAGGTTCACTTTTTCGTTTGTTATGACAGGAAATAAAGTACCTGTTATCTGTGTCATAGGATGATTTTGATACTTAATAAGTAATTCTTTTGCCTTTCCAAGCAGAGGAACTTTGACTGGTGATTTAGTCTTTTGACGATTAGTAAATATCCAATCATTACCATCTATGCCTTTTAGAACATTATTGTTAGTTAGATTAATGATATCTATGTATGCAATTCCAGTATAACAGCTAAAAACAAATAGGTCTCGCACTCTTTCTAATCGAGCAATTGGAAGATTATAAGTTTCAATGTTTGATAACTCATTGTCTGTTAAAAATGGACGTTCTCTTTTTTCATAAGTTGGCTTCCATCTAACAAAAGGATCTCTATCTATCCATTCTATATGATATCCTAAAGTTACAATTTTTCGAAACCTTTGAATATGTTTCATTACCGTATTATTGCTCATTGCTTTAGGGTGACCTTTTGGCCAGAAGCAATATAAAAAGTTTGCAAAATCACAAATGAATTTATAATCGAGTTCTTTCAAATAAATATCTGGAGTATTCAATACATTGTTTAAATACTTATTTAAATAACCTTGAGTTACGCTAAAATTTCTTAGAGTACCAATAGCCAATGTTTTTTCGGTTTTATTTTTATGATATTCAAGAAGGTTTTGAAGAGTCCTAGAATTATCACTTTCCCCTAAATATTCAGCTTTGATTAACTCAGCTGTAATTAGTTCTCCTTTAAATTTTAAATCTTGATAAAGTTTTACTAATTGAGAGTGAGCTTGATCCAAATAAGAATTTAGAGCTCTGGAAGTTTCACTATTTCCTTTTGCTCTCTGCCTTTTGGAATCCCATGATCTAATATCAACCTGCAGTTTTAAACTAATGTTGACTTTTTTTCCATTTACTGTGATTCTTGCGTACATCCCAGTTAAATTATCCTTGGCACGAGAAGAGTATGCCCAAAAAAGGATTGCAAATGTGTTTGATGTTCTCATAGTTGTTGTCTTTTAAATTAAACATTTTACAAGACGAAAGTCAAATCAACTATATTGAGTACCTTATGTGTTCACTATTCAAATCGTCAACAATGTTGACGGTCTACATTTTTGTTGACGGTTTGTGACCATTTCATATCAAATCAAATCAATTTAAATGATGGTCTAAAAACCAAGAAACCGTGCAAATCATAGGATTTGCACGGTTTTGAAACTTTTTACAAGTTTTCTTAGTGACCTCGACAGGATTCAAACCTGTAACCTTCTGAGCCGTAATCAGATGCGCTATTCAGTTGCGCCACGAGGCCTTTTTAAGTGGCTGCAAATATACTATTTTTATTAAATTACAGCCAAACAATTTATTTCAAATTTGTAAAATCATTACTTTTACGTATGACTAACAAATTACTGCAACAAAAATTCAATCAAATCTTAGATGATAATCTGCTAAATGAGATTTTTCAAACAGGTATCTTCAAAGAATACAAAAAGGATGATATCATTATTGACATCAACCAACCATTAAATTATATTCCGCTTTTGTTAAGTGGGAATATCAAAATATTACGAGAAGATGCTAATGGTGATGAGCTATTGCTTTACTTTCTAGAAGCTGGTGATACATGTGCCATGTCTCTTACCTGCTGCTTAAAAACCTCAAAAAGTAATATTAGAGCTGTGGCTGAAAGTGATTCTAGCTTAATTTTAATCCCAGTGGAAAAAATTCAGGATTGGTTCAACACCAATGAAAGTTGGCGAAACTTTATCTTGGATGCCTATCAAATCCGTTTTAACGAAATGCTGGAAACCATAGACACCTTGGCATTCATGAAAATGGATGAGCGCATTTTTAAATATTTGATTGACAAGGTAAAACTAAATGCTTCAACAAGTTTAGAAATTAAGCATAATGATATTGCAGAGGATTTACACACTTCTAGAGTGGTCATTTCAAGAATTTTAAAACAATTGGAAAATGAAAACAAAATCAAATTAAGCAGAAACAAAATTGAAGTGTTACAGTTTTAAAATCTTATTTATAATATCAAAATTACTTTCATGGAATTTATTTTAAATCCCTGGCCATGGTATATTTCTGGCCCTTTGATAACCCTGGTAATGGCCCTATTGCTGTATTTTGGGAAAACCTTTGGTATGTCATCCAACCTAGAAACCATGTGCTCTATTGCAGGCGCAGGCAAATTTATAAACTTTTTCAAATTTAATTGGAGAGAAAGCACTTGGAACCTAGTTGTTGTTTTGGGAGCAATCATTGGAGGTTTTATTGCAAAATACATATTATCAAATGATACTATTATGGATATAAATCCAAAAACCGTTCAAGAACTCAATCAACTTGGATTTAACAAGGTTGGTGAAACAATTGTTCCTAATGAGATTTTCGGGTTTGAAGCCATGACAAGCACTCACGGTATTATAATTTTGATTGTTGGAGGGCTATTGGTTGGCTTTGGCACACGCTATGCTGGCGGATGTACATCCGGGCACGCTATTTTGGGTTTAAGCAGTTTGCAAAAACAATCCCTTATTGCCGTAATTGGTTTTTTTATAGGTGGGCTTATTATGACTAATTTTATTCTACCTTATATAATATGAAGTATTTAAAATTTTTATTGGTTGGCATGTTTTTCGGCATTGTCCTTGTAAAATCAGAAGCTGTTTCTTGGTATCGCATTTATGAAATGTTCCGTTTTCAATCGTTTCACATGTATGGTATTATCATGACAGCCATACTAACTGGTATGCTGTTTCTTCAAATAGCCAAGAAACGTCATATTAAAAGTGCATTGGGTGTTGATATCATTGTCCCAAAAAAAGAGAATGGCTTTTCAAGATATATCATAGGAGGCACTATTTTTGGATTTGGCTGGGCACTTATTGGTGCTTGCCCTGGGCCTATGTATGTTTTAATTGGAACTGGCGTGTTCAGTATGGTTATTGTCATTTTATCCGCCATGGTCGGCACGCTTATTTATGGTGCTATAAAGGATAAACTTCCGCACTAAATGGAAACTATAGATGTTTTTGGATATGTTGGTGCCCTTATTGTTGGTTTGGTTTTAGGGCTGATTGGTGGTGGTGGCTCTATATTGACAGTGCCTTTATTGGTATATGTCTTGGGTTATAATCCCATCATAGCAACAGCATATTCATTATTTGTGGTGGGCTCATCGTCTTTGGTTGGTACCATTCAAAAAATAAGAAGTGGCCTCGCTGATATTAAAATTGGTCTGGCATTTTCGTTTCCTTCCTTTTTGGCGGTTTACCTTTCCAGAAGATATTTGGTTCCCGGACTTCCAAATGTTTTTTTTGAGTTTGGAAACATTTCTATAACCAAAGAAATGGTCATCATGACGTTTTTTGCCATTGTTATGCTCATGGCATCACTTTCCATGATCAAAAACAAAAAAGAAGACGACCATCCAACAGTAAAACAACCCTATTACAAAACATTTATTCAAGGAATAGCCATTGGAACCATTACAGGAATTATAGGCGCTGGCGGTGGCTTTTTATACGTACCTGCCCTTGTGCTTTGGGCAAACTTACCCATGAAAAAAGCCGTTGGAACCTCCTTGATTATCATTACTTTAAATTCGTTGATTGGTTTTACAGGAGATATGCAAACTATTGATATTGATTGGTTTTTTCTGTTAGTTTTTTCGCTTTTTACAATTATAGGAATCTTATTTGGTGTCTTTTTATCTAAATACATCAGTGGTAAAAAACTGAAAAAAGGTTTTGGTTGGTTTACCTTGATAATGGCTATTTATATTTTTTATAAAGAACTTAACACTCAAATGTGACTTATATTACATAAAAACCAAGATGGATTTTTAATTTTGTATATTGAATAGTTGAAAATGATATGAAAATAGAACAGATATATACAGGATGCTTAGCGCAAGGTGCTTACTACATTGAATCAAATGGTGAGGTGGCCATTATTGATCCTTTACGGGAAACCCAACAATATGTGGATAAGGCCAATAAAGAACAGGCAACCATTAAATATATTTTTGAAACCCATTTTCACGCCGATTTTGTTTCGGGACACCTTGATTTAGCAAAAAAAACGGGTGCTACCATTATTTTTGGCCCTGGTGCTGAAACCGGCTATGAATCCTATATAGCCAAAGACAATGAGGTTTTTAAATTAGGAAACGTCAGCATTAAAGTCCTGCATACTCCCGGTCATACCTTGGAATCTTCTACCTATCTATTAATTGATGAGCACGGAAAAGATTACGCCATATTTTCTGGCGACACCTTGTTTTTAGGGGATGTTGGCCGTCCGGATTTGGCCATAAAATCCAATTTAACAAAGGAAGATTTGGCAGCTATGCTTTATGATTCCTTACGAAATAAAATCATGCCACTTTCAGATGATGTTATTGTGTATCCTGCACATGGTGCCGGTTCTGCTTGTGGTAAAAACCTAAGCAAAGAAACGGTTGGTGTTTTAGGTGAACAAAAAAAGAGCAATTACGCACTTAGAGCCAACATGTCAAAAGAAGAGTTTGTAAAAGAAGTTCTTGAAGGCATTCCACCACCGCCACAATATTTTGCCAAAAATGCCATGATGAACAAAGCAGGTTATGATTCATTTGAAACCGTACTTAAAAAAGGAAATATTCCTTTAGACGTTGATGAATTCGAAGCCATTGCCAATCATGAAGGTGCTTTGGTATTGGATGTCAGGCATCAAAACGAGTTTGTAAAAGCGCATATTCCCAATTCTATATTTATTGGAATTGACGGAGCATTTGCTCCGTGGGTGGGTGCCTTGATAACCGATTTAAAACAACCCATTCTGTTAGTCACACCAACAGGCAAAGAAAAGGAAACGGTAACCCGTTTATCACGTGTGGGTTATGACCATACCTTGGGCTATTTAAAAGGCGGCATTCAAGCCTGGAAAGATGCTGGCAAAGACATTGAAACCTTAGATTCCATTTCTGCCAAAGAATTGGCAGAACGGGTAAAAAAACACGAATTAAATATTCTTGATGTAAGAAAAGAAGGTGAGTTTGAGTCTACCCACCTAGAAGTTAATGGTGTTAAAAACTTTCCATTGGATTTTATCAATAACAACATGAACCAAATTGATAAAAATAAAGCATATTACATACACTGCGCTGGTGGCTATCGCTCCGTTATTGCGGCCTCTATTTTAAAAGCCAGGGGATTTGATCAACTAGTAAATATTGAAGGTGGATTTGATGAATTAAAAAATACAGGCATTCCAACATCAAACTATGTATGCCCTACAACTTTGAAATAATTTAAACTAAATATATCATGAAAAAAAACATGGGAAGTGCAGACAAAGGTATTCGTGTAATTATTGCGCTTGTAATAGCTGCTTTATACTTTACTAATGTTATTGAAGGAACCTTAGCGTATGTGCTAATGGCATTGGCAATCATATTTTTGCTGACAAGCTTTGTTAGTTTTTGCCCGCTGTATGCTCCTTTTGGAATTAACACAAACAAAAAAAAGTGAGTTTAGGTAAACTCTTAAATTAAGTGTTGTTTTATATAATTTCAGCGTTTAAACCTGCGTCTAACAACATCGTGCAGCGTGGTTTTAAATCGTTGTAAGGACCTGTTTTTACTGTACACTTGCCATTATAGTGAACAATAAGAGAGCATTGTTCTGCTTGCTCTGGTGTGTGCTCACAGGCATAGATAAGCGTTTCAATAACGTGGTCAAATGTATTGACGTCATCATTGTATAAAACAATCTCTTTTTGAGAAACCAATTTTTCATCAACTAGAAGGTCTTCAGATGTTTTTTCTCTAGTACTCATATCAAAAGATTTTTCACTAATTTAAAAATTTTAACGAAACCCACTGATTTCTTTCCAGCTTTTCTTGAAATTTTAACATATGCTTTTCGCATTCCTGCTGAATGACAGGAATGTCTGTATTGTAAAAACCACTTAGTAGTAACATCCCATTTTTATTGAGACAAGATGCATAAACGGCCATATCGTTTAAAAGAATATTGCGGTTTATGTTGGCTATAATAATGTCATAGGTTTTATTTTTTAGTACACTGGCATCCCCTTCAATGACCGTAATATGCTTGCAGTTATTTCGCTCAACATTTTCTATACTGTTAAGGTAACACCAATTATCATAATCCACAGCATCAATTGGTTTGGCGCCTTTCATTTCTGCCAAAATAGCCAAAACACCTGTACCGCAACCCATATCCAATACCGATTTGTTTTTTAAATCATTTTTCAAAATATATTGAATCATCATGTGGGTCGTTTCATGATGGCCTGTACCAAAACTCATTTTGGGTTCTATAACAATGTCATACAATGTATTGGGCTTATCATGAAAAGGAGCTCGAACCGTACAGATATCATCAACCGTTATGGGGTTGAAATTTTTTTCCCATTCTTCATTCCAATTGACTTGCTCTATATCTTCAAAAGAATATGAGATTTCAAATTCGTCAGAGTCTAAAATTTGAATATCACTTAAAATATCAGTGTTCCACTCATCCTTTTGAATATATGCTATAACGCCTTCATCGGTTTCCACAAAGCTCTCAAAACCTGCATAACCGAGTTCTGCAATAAGAATTTCTACACCTGGTTGTAAAGGTGATACCTTAAAATGATATCCAATATATGTATTGTTTGCCATTAGTATTGTTGATTTTTAATATTGAAACACATTAACGTTTATCTTAAAACCTGCGTTAGCGATTGAAATCCTTCGTCAGTTCTCAGGATAATCTTATCCTTTTTTGAGGAACGAGAAAAAGATATAGTTGAAAGCGTAACCCCGTTAACACGGGATTACGCCAAAATTAATGATATTTTATATGTAAAATTAAAACGCGTTTACAATAGCAAAAAAGTCGTCTGCATTGAGTGATGCACCTCCTATTAATCCACCATCTACGTCAGGCTTTGAAAAAATTTCTTGTGCATTATTTGGTTTTACACTACCTCCGTAAAGAATTGATAAAGATTCAGCAACTGTACTACCATACTTATTGTTTAATGTTTTTCTAATGAAAGCGTGCATGTCTTGTGCCTGCTCCGGACTTGCTGTTTCGCCTGTACCAATAGCCCAAACGGGTTCATAAGCCAATACGATATTCTTGAAAGCAGAAGCCTCTAAATGAAACAAGGCGTTTTTGATTTGGCTTTCAACCACGTTTTCATGATTGCCGGACTTTCTGTCTTCCAATACTTCTCCAAAACAAAAGATAATGCGCATGTTATTGGCCAAAGCTGCATCCACTTTTTTAGCCAGCATATCATCGGTTTCATTGAAATATTCTCGACGCTCACTATGTCCTAAAATAACAGTATTAATGCCAACGCTCTTTAACATTCCAGCACTGATTTCGCCTGTATAGGCACCATTTTCAGCAAAGTGCATGTTTTGGGCTATCACTTCTATTTGAGTATCTCTTAAGACCTCAAACGCTGTGTAAAGGTTGGTAAAGGTTGGTGCCACCATAACCGCAGCCTGAGATGTTTTTTCTTGTTTTTTTAATGCCGTTATCAATGATTCGGTTTGCGCTAAATCATTATTCATTTTCCAGTTTCCTGCTACTATTTGTTGTCTCATTATAATACGTTTTTTATGTTTTGGTCATCAGCTTCAATAGCTTTGTATAATTTGATATTCCCATCCTTGTCAACCACCATATATCTTGGTATCCAATCTAAAGCTACAAAATTACCAAAAGGCCCCTTCCAGCCGGATTGCATGAAATAATGATTGCCTTGTACATCATACTTTTCTATGCCTTTTTTCCAAGCTTCTTGGGTTTTGTCCAATGACAAAAAGATATATGTCACTTCTGGATGCGCTTGTTGTAAAGCTTTTACCTTTGGCATGCCGCCTATACAGTCTTTACACCACGAAGCCCAAATATCAATTACCAAGGTTGACCCTTTATGGGCTTCTAAAATACTTTTGAAAGTTACGTTTTCCCCTTGCAAGGTTACAAATGTATCGTTTAAAGCTTCTTTGGAAAATGTAGTCGGTTCTTGTGCGGAACAGCTAAAGAAAACCAAGCCAATAATTATTAGGTGTTTTAAATTTTTCATATTCTGATTTTGTTTTTAAAATGCAAATTTACTCTAATTTTACTTTTGGGTCTAACCAGGCATAAATTATATCCACAAAAATATTGATTATTATAAAGAGTATGGCTATAATTAACACAGAACCCATGATTACTGGCAAATCCAAAGTGTTTAGGGCGTTGACGATTTCTTTTCCCAAGCCATTCCACCCAAAAATATACTCAACAAAAACGGCTCCGGCCAACATAGAGGCAAACCAGCCAGAAATGGCTGTAACCACAGGGTTCATAGCATTTTTGATGGCATGCTTCCTAATGATTTTAAATTCACTTAATCCTTTGGAACGAGCCGTACGAATATAATCTTGATTAAACACTTCCAGTAATGAATTACGCATTAACTGAATCACAACAGCCAAGGGCCTAATCCCTAAAACAAAAGCCGGAAGTATCAAATTTTTCCATTTGATGTGCATGGCTTCACCAAAATCGTCTAATTCATACAAACTTCCTGTCATTTCCAAGTGGATAAACTTATGCAAGATATAACCAAAAAACCATGCGAATAAAATAGCACTAAAAAATGATGGAATACTCATGCCAAATGTGCTGAAAATTTGAATGACCCTATCCAGCCATGTATCTTTATATAGTGCCGAAACAATACCAAGGCAAATACCTAAAAATAACGCGATGGTAATGGCGGATACCGCTAAAACAAAGGTATTGGGAAGCGTCTCGGACAAAACTTGACTCACTTTTTTACCTTGTTTTGTAAACGATTCCCGCAGATAAGGAAATTTTAAAACCGTAGTGGTATTTCCTATTGAAAACAACGACACAAAATTGTATTTGTTATCGCTTAAAAAAGTATAATCTTTTGAGTTGTTTGAATGAAATGAAATAGGGGACAAATCATTGAGATAATACAAATATTGGGTGCTTATGGGTTGGTCAAATCCGTATTTATGCTTTACAATGGCCAACTGGTTGCTATCCTCATTTTGTCCCAACATCATTTGAGCAGGATCACCGGGAAGCACATTAAACAAAAAGAAAATAACAGTTACCACTCCAAATAACGTGAGCAAGGCGTAACCGATCTTATTTAGGAGATAGCCAATCAGGATTGATTTTTCTTTAGTTCAACATTCATAAAACCAACATAATTACTGTTTCGAGCTGTATTTAATGAGTCTAAAACATCCTTTTGGATTGTAAATTTCAGTTGCTTGATAGTATCCTTTTTTTCTAAGGCATCTACTTCTTCTTTTGAAGAGATTCTTCCGTCTATTAAATACAAAATATTGTCTTTATTTTTTTCTTCAAAAGATTGAGGTTTCTTGTCAACTTTTGGCAATTTCAAATCTTCAATATCATTCCAATGCACTTTTTGTTCAATAGTACCTTCATGCAGTTTTAAAATTCCGGGATTGGAACGCACCACTGTTTTAAGGGCTTTTTCATCACACAAATACCAATTAAAATCCAAATGATATGTTTCATTGATTTTTTGTTTGGCTTCGTCACCTGAGGCAGTCAATCCAATAACCGTATAACCGCTTTTCATAGCTTTATCAGAAAAGGCTTTTAATTTTTCTGCGCCTCCTGTTTCTATATTATCTAGGTTATATGAAATGATCATGATGAGATTGTCTTCCGAAAGAAATTGTTGCGTTAAATCATCGTCTTCTGTTTCAATTGAAAAATCATAAATAGGTGGCTGATAGCCTTCTTCTATTACTTTACTGTCAACCGATACAAAATCACCGTCCACACTAGGATACGAACCATTGGTGGTCACTACTTTTTCTGTTCCGTTTACATTGAATTTCCATGCGTATTCAACCACTGGCTTTTTAGCATCTTCAGGAATGCGCATCCCTTCCTGAATATTGGCGCCCACATGATAAGCCCTAAAATCTACCACTGGTAAATGCATCAAGACATGGTAGCCGAACCAAAAACTAAAAATAAAACTCAACAAAGCCAGAATTGTTACAGGAAGTTTCCCAAACAGGGGTTTGATGTGTTTTACTCCAAAAAACAGAACAAGCACAAAAAACAGCAGCACAACATCCTTGGTAAAACTCTCCCAAGGTGTGAGCTTTAAGGCATCACCAAAACAACCGCAATCCCGTACTTTATCAAAATACGCCGAATAAAAGGTTAAAAACGTGAAGAACACAATCATTAAAAGTAAGCTCCACACGGTGAATTTAGGTTTATATCCAATCAGTAAAAAGACACCTAAAACCGTTTCAAAAACTACCAAAAGCACTGCTATCATTAAGGCATAGTGTTCTAAAAAAGGCAGGTTAAGCACCTCAGCACTAAAATATTCCTGAAGCTTATACGAAAACCCCAATGGGTCATTAAGCTTTATCAATCCTGAGATAATGAACAATACCCCAACAAAAAGTCTTGAAATATTGACTATATATTTCATCTGTTTATATTTATTTATCCTTGTTTTAAGTGAATCAATGCAAAAACGGCATAATTAATCATGTCTTGATAATTGGCCTCAATCCCTTCACTCACTAATGTTTTTCCTTGATTGTTCTCAATCTGTTTAACCCGCAATAATTTTTGAAGAATTAAATCGGTCAACGAACTTACCCGCATATCGCGCCAAGCTTCACCATAATCATGGTTTTTGTCCTCCATGAGTTTTTTGGTTACAGCCACTTTTTCGTCATACAAAGCCGTGGCATCAATGGTTGATAAATCTGGCTGCTCGGCCACGCCTTTATCCAATTGAATCAAGGCCATGATACAATAATTGATAATGCCAATAAACTCACTGATTTCTCCTTCGTCAACTTTCCTAACGTCATTTTGTTGCAAGCCTCGTATCCGTTGCGCTTTTATAAAAATTTGATCGGTTAGTGATGGCAGACGTAAGATTCTCCAGGCACTTCCATAATCTTTCATTTTTTTAATAAATAAACTCTTGCAGACTTTTATAACGGCATCGTATTGTTTTGAGGTATCTTGCATTGACGACTTAGAATTTTCTGTAAATTTCGCTTAAATAGTTTAAAGTTCAAAGTTAAAGACCTAAAGTTTTGTCAGGCGAAAATCTACGTTTAAATTTTGAACCTTTTTATATAATTACGTTAACTTTGAACTAAAATACACCAAAACATTGTGTAAATGACCATAAATTGCAAAGGCTCTCTCATTGACGTATCATCCCCTAAAGTGATGGGGATTTTAAACATCACGCCAGATTCATTTTACGATGGTGGAAAATACCGTGATGAATCGGTCGTGATGAACCATGTAAAACAGATGCTGGATGAAGGTGCTAACTTTATTGATGTAGGCGCTTACAGTTCAAAACCCAATGCTGATTTTGTAAGTGACGATGACGAGCTGAAACGCATATTGCCAGTAGTGTCATCCATTTTAAAGGAATTCCCAGATGTACTGCTATCCATTGACACTTTTAGAAGTCAAGTAGCCAAGGCCTGCATTGAAATGGGCGCTGCTATGATAAACGACATTTCAGCTGGCACGTTGGATAAAAACATGCTAAAAACCGTTGCTGATTTAAGGGCCCCATATATTATGATGCACATGAAGGGCACTCCACAAACTATGCAACAACTCACAGATTATGATAACCTCACAAAAGACATCTTATTTTATTTTTCTGAACGGATTGCAACCGCTAGGCAGTTGGGTATTATTGACATAATAGTTGATCCAGGGTTTGGCTTTGCAAAAACCAGAGAACAAAATTATGAGTTGTTAAATCAGTTGGAATTATTTAACATGTTGGAATTACCAGTTTTAGTTGGTGTTTCAAGAAAATCAATGATTTACAAAACACTAGGAATTACAGCCAAAGAATCACTTAATGGCACCTCGGTTTTAAATACCATTGCCTTGCAAAAAGGGGCCTCCATTTTACGTGTTCATGATGTTAAAGAAGCTGTGGAATGCATTAAGCTCGTTCAATCCTTAAACCCAAAAAATAGTTGATGAAACCCTTTTTTTATTGCTTCTTACTTATCCTGTTGTGTGCCTGCGGAAACGATAAAACCGTACAACTTCCTGAAATAAATCATTCTAAAATTTCAAAAATAAATGATGTGTCTGCTGCATATTTGTTTTATGATGCAACCCAAAAAGATAGCATTGAACTTAACAGAAATAATTTGATTAGCACGACCAATTGGCTTATAAACGTGGATAAGCGCTTGCGTTTAGGGCAAGCCATTCCAAAAATTATGTTCTTACAAGACAAAAAACGAAATGCTACTATGCATAAAAATGAAAACGCTAAAAATTTTTACACCTGTAATGATCTTAGCAAGCACACACTGGGTTTTATTGATTTTACCAATGTAGCTTATCATTTGGATGCTTATAAAATGCATAACTTCAACCTTAATCCCACCCAGCTTGTAACCATTAACGTTCAATCTCTTGATTCAATAATCGTCTCGTTTACCATGGATGGGGCCACTTTGAGCCATACTTCCAATTACAACAAATTATTGACTCATTTAAAAACCAATGTTACCAAAGACGGCAATGCTAATATTGTCTTGGAATTCAGCAAAAAACTTTCCTTTCAAGATTATATATCCTTGAAGCATTTACTTTCTGAAATGGATTTAAAAAATGTGACCATAGCCCGTGATGAATTTGTTTTTAATTAGCTATATTTTACTAAATTTACCAAAACCCATATACTTTGGATATTTTTAAGGACCTTTTAAAATTTACCGTTGTTGATGTCATAGATGTTATTTTGGTAGCACTCCTACTCTACTATATTTACAAATTGGTAAAAGGTACGGTTGCCATCAATATTTTTATTGGTATCATTATTATTTATCTGGCATGGCGATTGACCGATTTCCTCAATATGGAATTGCTCTCCAGTATTTTTGGTGGCTTTATGAAGGTGGGCATTATTGCACTTATAGTCGTGTTTCAGCCAGAAATTCGTAAATTTTTGTTGATGGTAGGCTCTGCTAATTTTAGTAGACGGCGAAATTTTTTGAAACACTTGAACTTTTTAAAAACCGAAACTAGCGATGAAACCAATGTAGATACTATTGTATCTGCTTGTAACAAGATGGCCTCAACCAAAACAGGAGCTTTGATAGTCCTTGAACGCAACAACAGCTTGGATTTTCTTACCACAACAGGTGATGAAATGAACATCAGAGTTACGCAACCTATTATTGAAAGTATCTTTTTCAAAAACAGTCCATTGCATGACGGTGCTATTATTGTAAAAAACAATATTGTAAAAGCCACTCGGGTTATTTTGCCGGTCAACAATGAAAAAATCATTCCACAGCGTTTTGGGCTTCGTCACAGGGCCGCTATTGGTGTTACTGAAAAAACCGATGCTTTAGCCCTTGTTGTCAGTGAAGAAACTGGACATATTTCGTATTTTAAGGACGGTGAGTTTATTGTGTTTAAAGACACTGATGAACTTACTAAATTGATTAAAAAAGATTTGGTTTAGACATTTAAAATGAATTGCAAGAATTGTAATAAGACCTTATACTCCAAAAATAATTATTGCGATGGTTGCGGTGCAAAAGTGATTAGAAACAGGTTGACCATTAAAAATTTGTTTTCAGATTTTATTGAAACTTATTTAAACTACGATAATACATTTCTTCAAACATTTTTTAATTTATTCAAAAACCCTAAGGATGTTATTGATGGCTATATTAATGGTACCAGAAAAAAGTATGTCAGCGCAATTAGTTATTTTACCATTGCCATTACATTCACTGGATTAGAATATTTTATATTGAAAAATTATTTTCCAGGCTTTTTAGACTTATCCGATATTACTCAAAAAGGTATGGAAGCCATTTCCAACACCATCTTAGATAAAGCTAGAGATTATCAGTCTTTTGTTTTATTACTTTTTGTTCCGTTATATGCTCTAATGGCCAAACTTGTGTTTTTCAACATAAAGAAATACAACTATACTGAACTTTTGGTTGTTTTTATGTACATCATTGCACATTCAAATATCATTGGTTCTGTTGTTATTGTTACATCGGCTTGGTTAGGGTTCCGAATGGGGCAGCTAAGTCTGTTTATTTTGACCTTTCAACTCATCTATTCTGCATATTGTTTAAAACAACTTTACAACTTAAGTCTTACGGGAATCATTTTAAGAACATTATGGTTCATCTTTGTTTTTTCCATAATATACGTTGTGATCATTTTTCTTTTTGTGGGCATCCTGTTTTTAACAAAAGGCACTGAATTTTTCAAAGAATTGATGCATACAAAACAACTGGCATCACTTGCTCAGGCAACCTCTTCTTTTAAAAACTGCACCTCATATAGGTTTCTGTAGTAACCGTTTTCTTTCTTTAAAAGTTCTTCATGGGTGCCTTGTTCCACAATGTTACCGGAATCCATGACAATAATCTTATCGGCTTTTTTAATGGTTGCCAGTCTGTGGGCAATGATAATTGAGGTTCTTCCTTTGGTTATTTTGTCGGTTGCTGTTTGAATGAGTTGCTCAGAATACGCATCAACAGAGGATGTGGCTTCGTCCAATACCAAAATACTAGGATTGGTAACATAAGCCCTTAAAAACGAAATCAATTGGCGTTGGCCAGATGATAACATCACACCTCTCTCTTTAACATTGTAATAATAACCTCCTGGTAAACTTGAAATAAAATCATGTATTCCAATATCTTTGGCCGCTTGTATTACTTCAGCTTCTGTTACTGCTGGATTATCAAGTGTAATATTATTCATAATGGTATCAGCAAATAAAAAGACATCCTGTAAAACCACAGCTATTTGCTGTCGTAACGATGCCAAGGTGACATTTTTTATATCAATGCCATCAACCTCGATAACTCCATCCTTAATTTCATAAAACCGATTCAATAAATTGATAATGGTAGACTTTCCAGCACCGGTTGCTCCAACTATTGCAACCGTCTCACCTGCTTTCACATCAAATGAAATTCCATTTAAAACAACTTCATCCTCAATGTAACTAAAATACACATCCTTAAAGCTTATATCCCCTTTAAAGGATTCTGCCACAAAGGTTCCTTTATCATCAATGTGAGAGGTGGTTTCCAATACTTTAAACACCCTATTGGCGGCTACCATACCCATCTGTAAGGTGTTAAAATTGTCAGCAATTTGACGTAATGGCCTGAACAACATAGGGATAAACATTACAAATGCCGTTAAGTCACCTTCTGTGGTCGTTCCTTGAAGCACCACGTTCAAGCCGCCATACCAAGCTACCAAGCCTATGGTTATTGATGTTGATAACTCTGCAATTGGAAAAAATATGGAGTTATACCAAACTGTCTTTAGCCAACCTTTTTTATGGCGTTCATTAATTTCCTGAAACTTTCTATATTCGGTATCTTCCCTAGTAAATAATTGCAGAATCTTCATTCCGGTGATACGCTCTTGCACAAAGGAGTTTAAGTTTGAAACCTCAGTACGCACTTCTTCAAACGCTTTTTTCATATACTTTTGAAAAATTCGTGTGGCAATCAAGACCAACGGAAGCATGACAAAGACAATCAAACTTAATTTCCAGTTCATGAAAAGCATAAATATGGACACCACAATCATGGTCAATAAATCCCTGAAAATGGTAAATAAGCCCTGTCCAAAAATATCGGCAATTCGTTCCATATCGGTTACTGCCCGTGTTATTAAAACACCAACCGAGGAATTATCGTAGTACTTCATTTTAAAGCTGAGCAAATGATTAAATAATTTAACCCGAACATCTTTAACCACATTTTGTCCCAACCAACCGGCATAATATATGAATGATAACTGACCAATGACTTCCATGAGCAACATGGCGCCCATAATCAACACATACGGTAAAAAGCCTTCCAGGTTTTTATTTGCTAAATTCGTATCAATTGCCAACTGCAATATTTTGGGTCGTATTGCTCCAAAAAGAGCAATTAAAATAACAGCACCAAGCACCCCAACAAAGACTAATTTATAGGGTTTGATATAAATTAAAAGCCGTTTGAATAGGTTAATATCAAAAACTTGTTCTTTCTTTTTCTCCATTTAAAATACGATCTCTTTTGAATAGTCAACTTTTGTTAAATATAAGGCATGGGCCGGCACAGAATATCCAGCTTCACTCCTGTTTTTTGATTGTATTATAGCGTGCAAATCAATCACCTCAATTTTTCCAACGCCAATATTGACCATGGTTCCCACAATAGCCCGTACCATATTACGCAAAAACCTATCGGCCTTGATCACAAAATGAAGCTCATCATTTTTAATTGTCCACGCTGCTTCCATGATTTTGCAATGATACGTTTTTACATCGGTATTTGTTTTTGAAAAGCATTGAAAATCTTGATACTGAAATAGTACTTTTGCGGCCTCGTTCATACGGTCAATATCAAGGTGTTTTGTAAAATAGTATGCATGATCAAAGTTAAACGCATTTTTTGAAGTGGCTATTCTATATAAATATGTTCTGCTTGTGGCATCAAAACGTGCATGAGCGTCTGGCTTAACCTTAAGAATAGAATGAATGGCAATATCATTTGGCAAAAAAGAATTCAACTTAAAAACCAAATCGCTTTCCTCAAAGGACATATCACTGTCAAAATGGGCAAACATTTGCATGGCATGAACGCCTGTATCGGTTCTTCCGGCCCCAACAATAGGCGTATCTTCCTTTAAAATCAACGAAAGCCCTTTTTCTATAACTTCTTGTACAGAAATAGCCTTGGGCTGGTTTTGCCAACCGTGGTACGCTTTTCCGTTATAAGAAAGTTCAATAAAATACCTCAATCTATTTTGATACTTTTGTTAAAACAACAAAGATAAATAGATTTACGAGTTTAGATTTACCATTAACATTTTATAATGATAAAAATACTGTTGCTTTCTGATACCCACAGCTATATTGATGATGATATATTGAAATATGTTAAAGACGCCGATGAAGTTTGGCATGCTGGCGATATTGGTGATATTGCAGTCACCGATGCCATTAAACAGCTTAAACCGCTTCGGGCTGTTTACGGCAATATAGACAATACAACCATTCGCTCTGAGTTTCCTGAACATAATAGATTTATGTGCGAAGCTGTTGATGTGTGGATGACCCATATTGGGGGTTACCCCAAAGCGTATGACATGCGGGTTAAGCAAACCATTAAAACCAATCCACCTAAACTATTTATCTGTGGACATTCCCATATCTTAAAGGTTATGCCCGACAAACAATTGGGGCTCCTGCACATGAATCCCGGTGCAGCAGGTAAACATGGATTCCACAAAGTAAGAACCATGCTGCGCTTTACCATTGATGGTGCTAAAATTGATAATTTAGAAGTGATAGAATTTAGCAAACGGTATTAAAAAAACCCAAAGCTTTCACTTTGGGTTTTTAACGCACTAATACTACTAAGATGTTAGGTTTATCGCAATCGATCTACAGATTTTACAAGATCTTCATCCTTTTTAATGGCTTTATTGGCCAAGACCAATAACACGATAGAAATAATAGGAAGAAACATCCCAATACCTTTCTCAGAAACAACAGTTTCTCCAGATACATTTAGAGATTGATACACAAAAAATCCTAGTAAAAAAAAGTTTAATATGATGTTAAGTCGCCCCAACATAAACTGGAGCTTCCTGTTTTTATACATGAAAATTGAAATTAAAGACAACGCCGCTGAACCTAAAAACAAACCTAAGTAGAGTGGATTATCATTAGCAAACACAACTATACCTTCTTTTGTTTCCCACAAATCAAACAAATATATAAGGCCTGCAGAAACACCTGCTGCCAAAATAAGATAAACTGTTTGTATGCGCTGTAACATTTACTTTTTAAAATATAGATGGCAAAAATAATAGTTTCTTTTATAAATTTCACTTAAAAAATTAAAATAAAGTTGTATTATTGCATTATAATTCTCAACAGCCACTACGGTAGGTTGTTAATTCTTCAGATTAAAAATCTATTTTTTTTCAGAACCAAACAAACTTATATTCAAATTATATCATTTAAGTAAACATCAAATGTTTGAAATTTCTCAGTTAAACGAAAAGAAACTCTCTGACTTACAGGAGATTGCTAAAAAATTGAACGTATCTAAGTATCGTTCATTAAAAAAATCAGATCTAGTTTACCAAATTTTAGATCACCAAGCAGCAAACCCAAAAGCTGTGGAAGAAGTCATTAAGCCTTCAGAAACTGCAACAGATAATAAGCCCAGCACGCAACGTGCAAAAAAACCTAGAGCCCGCATTCAAAAGCCTGCCAATAAAGCACCTCATAAAAAAGAGGAAGCTCCAACGGAAGATAAAGCTCCCGAAAGACAGAACAAACCTGAAAAACAGAGTAAACCTGTTGCTCCTGTTGAAAATAAAACAACCGAAAAACCAAGTTCTGATTCTTCAAACAAACCTACCCAGGACAATAAATCCAAGGACAATCAGAAACCTCATCCAAAAAGAGATCACAACCAAAATAAAAATCAAAACAAAAACCAAAATAACGGAAACTCAAATAGTGGGAACTCCAATAACGGCAATAAGGATAGTAGAAACCGTTATCGTGAGCCTGATTTTGAATTTGATGCCATTATTGAAAGTGAAGGTGTTCTGGACATCATGCAAGATGGTTATGGATTTTTAAGGTCGTCTGATTACAACTACTTATCGTCACCCGATGATATTTATGTGTCACAATCGCAAATTAGATTATTTGGATTGAAAAAAGGTGATACTGTTCTTGGTCATGTAAGACCACCTAAAGAAGGCGAAAAGTATTTCCCACTGATTAAGGTCATTAAAATCAATGGCCAAAACCCTGACGTGGTGAGAGACCGTGTGTCTTTTGAACATTTAACACCATTATTTCCAAAGGAAAAGTTTGATATAGCTGAAAAGCAAAGTACCATATCAACCAGGATTATGGATTTGTTTTCTCCTATAGGAAAAGGACAACGTGGTATGATTGTATCGCAGCCAAAAACTGGTAAAACCATGTTGCTTAAAGATGTGGCCAACGCCATTGCTGCGAATCACCCTGAGGTTTACTTAATGATTTTATTGATTGATGAACGTCCTGAAGAGGTAACCGATATGCAACGTAATGTACGTGGTGAGGTTATTTCATCAACCTTTGATAAAGAAGCCCATGAACACGTAAAAATTGCCGACATTGTTCTTGAAAAAGCGAAACGTTTGGTAGAATGCGGACATGATGTGGTTATTTTATTGGATTCCATTACCCGTTTGGCAAGAGCTTACAATACGGTACAGCCTGCCTCTGGTAAAATATTAAGTGGTGGTGTTGATGCCAATGCATTACACAAACCAAAGCGTTTCTTTGGTGCTGCGAGAAATATTGAAAATGGTGGCTCTTTAACCATTATTGCTACTGCCTTAACAGAAACCGGTTCTAAAATGGACGAAGTGATCTTTGAGGAATTTAAAGGAACGGGTAATATGGAATTGCAATTGGATAGAAAAATATCCAATCGTAGAATTTTCCCTGCTATTGACCTGACTTCATCCAGTACACGTCGTGATGACTTATTGTTGGATGAAAACACCATACAACGTATGTGGGTGATGCGTAAATATTTAGCGGACATGAACCCTGTGGAAGCTATGGAATTTATCAATGACCGCTTTAAACAGACTAGAAATAATGAAGAGTTTTTAATATCCATGAACGGATAAAAAACCTCAACCATCATATTGCTAAAAGCCTTAAAATTAAATTTTAAGGCTTTTTTCGTGTTAAACTTGTAAGTAATTATTTATTATATTTGAGATAAGTATAATGGGGATAAACACAATATATTTGTTAATCTATGTTCTACGTCATTTGAAAAACATGAAAAAACATTCACTCTTATTTTTAATATTAATAATAATTCCAAAATTGATTATGGCACAAGATTATCTAACGACCGATATCTTATCGAGAGTTTTCCATATGAAATATAAGACCCAAACTGGAACAACTTTTTTGGTAGCAAAGGACTCTGTTAACTACTTCGTGACTGCGAAACATGTTTTACAAAATCCAAAATATGGAGAAAAATTAACCGTTGAAATATATCAAGATAGTTTATGGAAAACATTAACAGGCAATGTCTATTTTGACAAAACTAATGATGTTGATGTTGCACTGATAATGCCAGAAGGATTTGGTTTCGTACAATCAGGAATAAGCTTAAAAAATATTCAAACAATAATTGGAGACGAAGGTTATTTTCTCGGATTTCCATATGGCTTAAGTTCATTGGATAAGGGTAAAATTAATGCTGGATTCCCATTTCCACTAGTTAAAAAAGCTGTGTTTTCTGGAACAACAACTAATAATGATGTTCAAACTATATTCTTAGATGGACATAATAATCCCGGTTTTTCTGGAGGACCAGTACTTTTTAAAGATAGAATGAAAAATGGTGATAACAAATTCCATTTAGTTGGGATTGTTTCAGCATACCTTAATCAACAAAATGATTTGATAACACCATTCGGTAAATTAAAATACAAAGAGAATTCAGGAATTATAATCGCTATTGGCAAGGAACAAATCGATACAATTATTGAAAATATAAAAACGCCGTAGAACACCATATATAATTTATTGCTAGTTCTAGCTTACTTACGAAAATCCTACGATTTTTTTATATACAATAGAATTAAAACTAACGGTTAATACGTGCTAAACAAATAACTTACAATAAAAAAAGAGCCTCCCATAAAGAGAGGCTCTAAATTATTATTATATAACTTAAAAATGCTTTATCTTATAAAGAAGCTACATGTTTAGCCAAACCAGATTTTAGGTTGGCTGCTTTGTTGGCATGAATGATGTTTTTCTTTGCCAATCTGTCCAACATAGACACAACAGATGGAAACAAAGCCTCAGCTTCTTTTTTATCTGTTAACTCACGCAATTTCTTAACTGCATTACGAGTTGTTTTATGTTGATACCTGTTTACAACGCGTTTCGCTTCGCTGCTTCTAATTCTTTTTAACGCTGACTTGTGATTTGCCATTATTCCTTTTATTATTAAAATTGTAGCCCGTAGGGGAATCGAACCCCTCTTACCAGGATGAAAACCTGGCGTCCTAGCCGATAGACGAACGGGCCATTTGTTATAACACCGTAAATTTGATTTTAAAAAAAAAATAAACTTACACCGTTTTCAAATAACTCTCAATGTTTCCATTGCGGATGCAAAAATACAACTATTTTTAAATGTCGCAATAGCTGGATAATATTTTTTTAAAAAAAATAATTTAATAGGCTTTTGCGAATAAAACCCTGCCTTTTGAAGGCTTTCCAGTGAATACACAAACACCTTCTTCTGGCTTGTTATCCAGAGGAATACAACGAATGGTCGCTTTTGTTAGCTCTTTTATTTTAGCTTCTGTCTCATTGGTACCATCCCAATGCGCTGAAATAAATCCGCCTTTGGTCTCCAAAACAGTCTTAAATTCATCAAAAGTATCTACCTCTGTAATGTGTGACGCTCTATAATCGAATGCTCTTTTAAATAAGTTCTCCTGAATTGCATCCAATAAACTTTTAACTGTTTCAGACACCTTATCAAGAGCAACAATTTCTTTGGTTAATGTATCACGTCTGGCAATTTCAACCGTTCCATTTTCTAAATCCTTAGGACCTATGGCCAAACGCAATGGCACACCTTGCAGTTCATGTTGTGCAAATTTGGCTCCTGGCCGTTGTGTATCCCTATCATCATATTTTACGGAAATTCCTTTAGCCCTTAAATCGGCCTGAATACCATTTGCTACCTTTGAAATGGCGTTCAAATCGTCCTCATTTTTATAAATTGGAACAATAACCACTTGATAAGGCGCTAAAGTTGGCGGCAATACCAGTCCATTATCGTCACTGTGGGTCATAATGAGCGCTCCCATCAAACGTGTGGAAACACCCCACGAGGTGGCCCAAACATAATCTTGTTTTCCTTCTTTATTGGCGAATTTTACATCAAATGCCTTGGCGAAATTTTGACCAAGGAAATGGGATGTTCCTGCTTGTAGGGCTTTACCATCCTGCATCAATGCTTCAATACAAAATGTTTCCTCGGCCCCTGCAAAACGCTCACTTTCGGTTTTCACACCTTGTATAACAGGCATAGCCATAAAGTTTTCCGCAAAAGTTGCATACACATTGTTCATGAGCTTTGCTTCCTTTAAGGCTTCTTCTTTGGTTTCGTGAGCTGTATGTCCCTCTTGCCACAAAAATTCAGCGGTACGCAAAAATAAGCGCGTACGCATTTCCCAACGCACCACATTGGCCCATTGATTGATTAATATTGGAAGGTCTCTATAGGATTGAATCCAGTTTCTGTAGGTATTCCAAATAATAGCCTCTGAGGTAGGACGCACAACAAGCTCTTCTTCAAGTTTTGCCTCTGGATCAACACGTAATTTACCTGGTTTATCTGGGTCAGCTTGCAAACGATAATGTGTCACAACGGCACATTCCTTAGCAAAGCCTTCTGCATTTTTCTCTTCGGCTTCAAACAAGCTTTTTGGAACAAATAATGGGAAATAGGCATTTTGATGGCCCGTTTCTTTAAACATTCTATCTAATTCTGCCTGCATTTTTTCCCAAATTGCATAACCATACGGTTTGATTACCATACAGCCCCTAACCGCTGAGTTCTCAGCTAAATCGGCCTTTACCACAAGTTCATTATACCATTTTGAATAATCCTCTGTTCTAGTTGTAAGTTTTTTGCTCATATGCTTGTTTTGGCATAAAAATTGTGAATATGTTAAATGTAAAAATAGTTCAGCAAAACTAACTATTTTTGTTATGTTCAACAATAAAATTATAGAGATATGCAATTAATTAACTACTTAAAACGGAAAATACCATTTTTGGCAATTCTTGGATTGCTGTTTGGTTTGTCATCATGTGGTTCTTATCAATATGTTGGCGTAGATAATGATGGTATTTACAATTCATCATATCCAGATAATAGTGACTATCAAGAAGCTGTTGTTGACGCTGAAAACAACTCCAAATCAAATAATTATTACAAAAATTATTTTAGGGAAAAATCCTTAGAATATGACAATATAGCAAACGGCGAAGTGTTTACTGATATAGATTCATATGAAGGAAATAATGTGGTAAACGACAGCATTGACAACAATTACCAAGGTTATGGTGGTTGGGGACAAAATAACAGTTCCGTAAGCATTAATGTGTACCCAAGCTATGGCTATTATAACTATTGGTGGAACAGGCCTTATTACGATTATTGGGGATATGGCTGGAATTCTTGGGGTTACTACGATTGGTACAGACCGTATTATTACGGCGGTTATTACAATAGTTGGGCTTATTACAATCCATACAGCTATTACTATTATGGAAATCCGTATTACTATGGTGGCTACTATGGCTATTATGGCAATCATGTGTACAGCAGAAGAGGACTTTCATACAGTGCGACCAGACGAGGCAGTTTATCATCAAATTATAGTTCAAGCTCAACTAGAAGCAGCTATGCAAATTCTTCGGCATATAATACATCCAGAAGAAGCACTACCAATTCTACCTCTGTAAACAGATACAGCAGCAATGACCCTAGGGTGTATTCCAATACCCAAAGACGGACAAGCAGTGGAACGTCACCTGTTCTAAGACGATCAAGTAGTGTTTCATCGCCTGCATCCAATTCAACAAGCCGAACATCATCAGTTAGAAGAAGTTACAGTAATTCGTCTTCAAACAATAGCACTTACACGCCTAGAAGAAGTTCTACTTCTAGTTCGCCAAGTTACAATTCAAGCAGGAGCAGTTCTAGCAGTCCAAGCTATTCCAGATCATCCTCAAGTAGCAGTAGCTCTGGAAGTCGATCAAGTTCCAGTTCATCAGGCAGAAGAGGGCGCTAAAACAACATATAAAGAATCAAAAAAAAGAAAAGAAAAAGCATATGAAAAAGTTAAGCTTATTATTGATAGGTCTGTTATCTACACCCTTTATTTACGGTCAGGATATTACGGATGCACTTAGATATTCACAAGATGAAATTCAAGGTACAGCTCGTTTTAGAGCCTTAAGTGGTGCATTTGGTGCGCTTGGTGGCGATATGAGTGCCGTTAGTTTAAACCCAGCAGGTTCGGCAGTATTCAACAGCAGTCATGCCTCTTTTACGCTTTCTAATCTAGACACCAAAAATGACGCCCAATATTTTAATGGTTTTAACAGTACTTCAGATTCAAAATTTGATATTAACCAAGGTGGTGCCGCCTTTGTTTTTGTTAACCACAATAGCAATTCGCCCTGGCGTAAATTCGCATTATCTGTCAATTACGATAAAACAAAAAATTTGGAGACCAGTTGGTTTGCCTCAGGTTTAAATACTAATAACGATGGACAATTCAGCAATTCAATTGCGAGCTATTTTTATGATTATGCTGATGGATTACGTTTGGATCAAATCTCTGCATTTCCTGATGAATCGATCTCAAACGCTTACTCTGATATAGGCAGCACATATGGGTTTGCCAATCAACAGGCATTTTTGGGCTATGAATCGTATATCTTAGAACCTGACACCAACGACGATGCCAATACCCTATACTCTGCAAATGTGGCCAATGGAAACTTCCATCATGATTATTCCTACGCATCTACTGGTTACAATGGCAAAATTGCTTTTAATGCAGCTTTCCAATATGAGGACAATTTATATTTAGGAATCAACTTAAATTCACATCTCATTAATTTTGACCGTTCCACCTACTTAAAAGAAGACAACACCAACGGTGGTTTAATAAATTATATTGATTTTGGAAATACACTATCTACAACGGGTTCTGGTTTTTCATTCCAATTGGGAGGCATCATGAAATTAAGTCCGGAATTTAGAATAGGTTTAGTGTACGACTCCCCTACCTGGTATACCATTTCCGAAGAAACAACACAATATTTAGACACAAGCGAATTGGCAAACATTAGCCAAGATCCTATAGACCCGCAAATTACTAATGTGTATCCAGACTACAAACTGCAAACTCCTGGTAAGTTTACTGGTAGTTTGGCTTATGTATTTGGTGAACAAGGTCTTATAAGCTTTGACTATTCGGTAAAAGATTACAGTAAAACAAAATTCAAACCTGAGTCTGACCCTGCTTTTATTGACCAAAATAATAACATCAGCTCTGAGTTGACTTCAGCTTCCACTTACAGAATTGGTGGCGAATACAAGTACAAACAATTTAGTTTTAGAGGTGGTTACCGTTTTGAAGAAAGTCCCTATAAAAATGGTTCTACCATAGGTGATTTAAACGGCTATTCACTTGGCCTTGGTTTTAATTTTGGAAATACCAAATTAGATATTACGTATGACCAAGCACAACGCGCTTCGCAATATCAACTTTACAATGTAGGTTTGACCGATAGTGCAAATATTGACACAAAAAACTCTAACGTCACGTTGTCATTAAGTTTTAATATTTAAAATAAAATCCATATCACCTGAATCAAAGCTTGAACTCATTTGTTCAAGCTTTATCATTTAAAAGAAATCAAACGGTAAAAAAGCTAATTTATTAATTGTTTGCTAATTCAAAACCATAACAAAAGTGAATTACTTATCTTTGCAGACTTAAATCGTTATTTATTCGGCTGATGAAATTTGATAATAACATAGAAGAATTTGAATCATTAGGTGATGACCACATTGGAACATCATCAAACACACCTATGAGGTCTGATGCTTTTAAGCTCTCAAATGAAGAAAAAATAGACATCATTAAAGATGATGTTCGACATATTATGGAGACCTTGGGTCTTGATTTAAGTGATGACAGTCTAAACGGAACGCCCAATAGAGTTGCCAAAATGTTTGTCAAAGAACTCTTTGGTGGTTTAGACCCTAATAAAAAACCAAGCGCTTCAACCTTTGAAAACAAATACAAGTATGGCGAAATGCTGGTTGAAAAAAACATTACCGTGTATTCAACTTGTGAGCACCATTTATTGCCTATTGTTGGTAAGGCTCACATTGCGTATATTTCAAATGGCACTGTTGTTGGTCTTTCAAAAATGAACAGAATTGTGGATTATTTTGCTAAACGTCCTCAAGTTCAAGAACGCTTAACCATTCAAATAGTTGAAGAACTTCAAAATGTTTTAGGAACCAAAGATGTGGCTTGTGTTATTGATGCCAAGCATTTATGCGTGAATTCAAGAGGTATACGAGATATTGAAAGCAGTACGGTAACCTCAGAATTTGGTGGTAAGTTTAAAGATAAAGCGACACGAAGGGAATTTCTGGACTACATCAAATTAGAAACGAAGTTTTAAGTTAAAAACATACTGACCACAAGATGCAACTTTACAAGCAGCAGCAAATTAAAATTTACAATTCGCTTTCCGGACAAAAAGAAACCTTTAAACCTATTAACGAAGGTCATGTAGGCATGTACGTTTGTGGCCCCACCGTTTATAGCAATGTGCATTTAGGCAATGTAAGAACCTTTATGTCTTTTGATGTAATTTTTAGATATTTAAAGCATTTAGGATTTAAAGTTCGCTATGTAAGGAACATTACAGATGCCGGCCATTTAGAAAATGATGCTGATGTTGGTGAAGACCGAATTGCTAAAAAAGCGCGTCTGGAAGAAATTGAACCTATGGAGGTTGTACAACGCTACACTGTTGATTTTCATAACATTTTAAATACGTTCAATTTTTTACCACCCAGCATTGAGCCAACGGCTACAGGGCATATCATTGAACAGATTGAATTGATTAAAACCATCATTGACAATGGTTTTGGATATGAAATCAATGGTTCTGTGTATTTTGACGTTCACAAGTTTAATGAAACCCACGATTATGGCAAATTAAGCAAGCGAAAACTTGAGGATTTAATCCATAATACACGAGAATTGGATGGTCAATCTGATAAAAAGAATCCACAAGATTTTGCACTTTGGAAAAAAGCAGAACCTCAACACATCATGCGTTGGCCATCCCCTTGGAGTGATGGGTTCCCCGGTTGGCACTTGGAATGTACCGCTATGAGCACCAAATATTTAGGCGAACATTTTGATATCCACGGGGGCGGAATGGATTTGAAATTCCCACATCACGAATGTGAAATTGCCCAAAATGAAGCCGCTAAAGGCCAAACACCGGTCAACTATTGGATGCACGCCAATATGTTGATTATGAATAGCAAAAAAATGGCCAAATCTACAGGAAATTATATATTGCCAGGAGAGATTTTTACTGGAAACAACCCGAATATAACCAAGGCCTTTTCGCCTAGTGTGGCCCGCTTTTTTATGCTGCAAGCCCATTACAGAAGTATTCTGGACTTTACCAATGAAGGTTTACTGGCCAGTGAAAAAGGGTTTTACAGATTAATGGATGCCGTTAATGTATTGGATAGTTTAAAAGCATCCAAAACTTCTTCCATTGACATTAATAAATGGAAACAAAGTTGTTATGATGCCATGAATGACGACTTCAATACCCCTGTATTGATTGCTAATTTATTTGAAGGCGTTAAGTATATCAATCAAATAAAAGAAGGAAACATTTCAGTGACTGCCGAAGATTTGTCTATTCTTAAGGAAACCATACACGCTTTTGTTTTTGATATTTTAGGTTTGGAAAACAACTCTAAAAGTCAATCTGGAACTGATAAATTGACAGGGACTATTGAAGTGCTCATCAAATTGAGGCAAGAAGCCAGGGCGAACAAGGATTTTGCTCTATCGGATAAAATCCGCGATGAACTGGCTGCTGTTGGCATTGAGCTTAAAGATGGTAAAGACGGCACCACGTTTTCTGTTAATTAATATATTTATTGTCATTCTGAATTAATTTCAGAATCTCATCATATTAAATAAGTTATGAGAATCTGAAACAAGTTCAGGTTGACGAAAAATTCAAAATGAAAAAAATACTCATTGTACCGTTTTTGTTTTTAATAAAAGTGTATCAAGTACTGATATCACCTTTAACGCCCGCAACCTGCAGATACCAACCCACCTGCTCCCATTACGCTAAAGAAGCCTTACAAAAGCACGGTTTACTAAAAGGCGGAAAACTGGCCATAAAACGTATTTTAAGTTGTCATCCTTGGGGTGGTAGTGGTTATGATCCGGTGCCTTAAAAGAATCACAATTAAAAATTTATTGATTATTATATTAAAAATCCATTAAGTTATACCCACAAACTATTTGTCGATTTACGTTTAACCACGAACAATTATCTTTAGCAACCTTAAAAACCATATCTTTATCTACACAGATCATTAAAATGATTTAAATGGATAAAACCAATACCAAATTTTCAGAAAAAGAGCATATTAGCAAAAAAAGGATTGAAACCATATTGTTTATCTTTTTATTATCACTTCTTTTTCTGAAAGGTAACTTACAAGGCCAAAACACCAATCCCAACACTTTAAAAACAAGGGTCGTTCTATTGGGAACCGGTACACCAGGCCCCAATCCGAATTGCTCGGGTCCAGCAACGGCTGTGGTCTACGGAAAAAGATTTTTTTTATTCGATGCAGGATCTGGAGTAGAACGCATGATAAACGCAGCTAAACTACCTATTAACGGACCAGAAGCTACATTTATTACCCATTTGCACAGCGATCATACCTTGGGTTATCCCGATTTGATCCTTACCTCTTGGCTTATGAGAAGAAAAAAAGCTCTAAATGTATATGGGCCCCATGGATTACAACGAATGACCAACCTCCTGCTGGATGCCTATTATGAAGATATTGATATAAGGACCAACCATCTTGAAAAAGAACAAGCTGAGTACCTAAAAGTAAATGTAAAAGAGATTGACTCAGGAATTGTCTATGACAGTGCCGGAGTTAAAATAACCGCCATTCCTGTATTGCATGGTGATTGGAAAGAAGCCTACGGATTCCGAATTGATACTCCAGACCGTTCAATCGTGATTTCGGGTGATACCCGTCCCTGTGATGCCTTGGTTAAAGCTTCTGAAGGCGTGGATATTTTAGTACATGAAGTCTATTTTGGAAAAGGACTCAAACCCGAAAAGCGACCAGGCGGAGAGTATTGGCCCGAATACTGTAAATCATACCATACCTCTGATATAGAACTAGGGACAATAGCCAATAAGGCAAAACCAAAATTGTTGGTATTAACACACATCATTCGTAATGACGCCACAGACAGTGACTTGATAAGTGGAATACGAGAGGGCGGCTATAAAGGAAAGGTTATTGTTGGAAAGGATTTAGACCAGTTTTAATCTGTAGAAAAGCACTCTTAGTAAAACCTGTTTTTAATAGGTTACCAAATTAGTCCTAGCCCAACTTAACCGTTTATTAAACGACACACCATGTTCTTTATAAGCTTTGATGGTTTTTACTTTGATTTGAGTAGGAGGCTCCTACATTTTTTTAAGCAACAGTCATTTCGAAATGAGGAACGATTGAGAAATTACATCTTTATCAAAAAAAAATGTTTTTAGGGTGTAATATTTTTTAACTTCTGCCACTAACCTTAAAAACAATGTTTGAGTAACGATTTTTACACATCATCCATTTTACCCTATTCCGGAATAATTATAAAAATTTGTAGGGCTTATACTGATTCGCAAGAAGATTTTGAGGATTATTATCAAGAAGTCTGTTTACAAATTTGGAGAAGTAGGGATAGCTTTCGTGGTGACTGTAAATGGTCAACATGGATTTACAGACTATCGTTAAACATTTGCCTAACGTTAATTAGAAAAAAGAAAAAAAAGAATCAATTCTATAACGTTGAAGCTGTAGGTGAAACACTAGAAACTGAAGACATTACAAGGTTTTCTGATGAAGATTTGAGCTTTTTATATGAGGCCATCAAACAACTATCTGAAATTGACAGGGCCGTTATATTACTCTATTTGGAAGAAAAACCAAACAAGGAAATTGCAGAAATAATAGGAACAACACCTAACAACATTGGGGTTAGAATAAACAGAATTAAAGACCGATTAAAAAAATTATTAGATGGAAAAATCAATTGAATCAATTTGGAAACATGGTTTTTTAGACAAAAATGCCATGGTAGCACCAAAACTGAACAACCTTTACAACAAAAAATCCATTCATATTATAGACAAGTTCAAAAGAATGTTTAAGATAAACTTCAATGTGCTTGTAGTATTTTCGTTTGTCATATTAATTAGTTCTTTTTTGGTAAAATTACCGGTTATGGGCGTGCTCATGTTCATATTGTTCAATGTATTGGTTGTCGTCAATAAAAAACTCTTAAAAAGACTAGAAAAAATTGACAAAAATGTAAGTAGTTACCAATATTTAAAATCTTTTAATGCCTGGATGCAAGAGCAAATTGCCATTAACAAGAAGATGTCTCAATACATTTATCCTTACATTTTTATTGCCATGGTTTCTGGGTTTTGGTTTTCAAGCCCAATTCGGGAAACGCTACAAAGACAATTTGGAAATTACCAGCCCTACATGGTTTATGGTATGCCTGTTTATTGGTTACTTGGCATGTTAGCTGTTATAATAATTTTATACTTTTTTGGTGGACGAATTTATAAATGGGATTTGAATTTGGTTTACGGACGCGTACTAAAAAAGCTGGATGAGTTGATTAAAGATATGGAAGATTTAAGATCTGAATGAATTAAGGTGTAATAATATTGGCTTTTTGACACTAATTAAACAAACATTAAAATTATGAGTATTACAGACGCAATAGATTTTTTTAAAAAACTATCAAAAGAGACAAACAACAAACGGGAGTTACGGATTTACAAAGACTTCATAACCATGCTTTCTAATTTAAATAACAGAAACTTGTCAGAAGAGCAATTATTACAGATTGAAAAGGAGATTGAAACGTTAAATTTAAAATCAAATCCTGAAAACAAAAAACGCTTTTTTAGCAAAAAACTGACGGTTTTCAAGCAGTTTTTAAAAACTGAATTTTCACTAGTACCAAAGGGATACTACACAAATATGGGTATTGGCTTAGGAACCTCTTTTGGGATTCTTTTTGGAGTGATGGTTTTATCAAGCTTAGAACGGTCTTTGGGTATTTCACTTGGTATAGTTGCAGGCATGCTAATCGGCATAATTATTGGCCATTATATGGATTCCCAAGCAAAAGAAGCAGGAAAGGTGATATGATTTACATATCTATTTTTGAAAAATAAAAAAGGAGTAGCAAATTAACTACTCCTTTTGGTTTATTTATTTGGAATCTGCTTTAAAATCTCCAATACAAACTTCCAGAACTTTTGAACAGATGAAATCTGGGCACGCTCATCAGGTGAATGGGCGCCCTTAATGTTTGGTCCAAAACTTATCATATCCATATCTGGATAATGAGTGCCCAAAATGCCACATTCCAATCCGGCATGACAAGCTGCTACATGAGGTTTGGTTCCATTCATTTCTTCATACAGATTCGACATCACTTTTAATATCGGCGAGTCCATATTGGGTGTCCATCCCGGATAATCACCAGAAAATTCAACTTCGCAACCCGTTAATTCAAAAGTTGCTCGCAACGCATTGGCTAAATCCATTTTAGAACTTTCCACAGACGAGCGCGTTAAACAGCCCACATGAATGTTACCATCCTTAACTAAAACCTTAGCTATGTTATTGGACGTTTCAACCAAATTCGGGATGTCCGCACTCATTCTATACACCCCGTTTTGGGCTGCGTACAAAGCTCGTGTAAATCCTTCTTGAACACCTAAATCCATAATCATTTTTGGCGTATCAACTTTAGAAAATACAATCTCTAAATCAGGCTCCATGGTTTTTAACTCGGTCTTTATGGTATCAGCTTGTTCCTTCATTTCCAATAAGAAAGCTGCTTCATGAATGGCATCAATAGCAACAATGGCTTTGCTTTCCCTTGGAATGGCATTACGCAGGCTTCCGCCATCAATTTCTGAGATACGCAGTCCAAAATTCTCAAAACCATCAAACAACAATCGATTCATGATTTTATTGGCATTGCCCAATCCTTCATGGATTTGCATCCCCGAATGTCCGCCTTGCAATCCTTTTACTATTATTTCAAATCCTGTTTTAAACTCAGGCGTTTCTTCTTCTTTATAGGTTCTTGTTGCCGTAACATCGATACCGCCGGCACAGCCAACCCCTATTTCATCATCCTCTTCGGTATCTAAATTCAACAAAATACCGCCAGAAAGCAACCCTCCTTTAAGTCCCATGGCGCCTGTCATACCCGTTTCCTCATCAATGGTAAACAAAGCCTCAATGGCTGGATGTGCAATGTCTGTACTTTCTAAAATAGCCATAATAGTGGCTACTCCCAATCCATTATCAGCACCAAGTGTGGTACCTTTTGCTTTTACCCAATCGCCATCCACATACATATCAATGCCTTGGGTGTCAAAATCAAAAACGGTATCATTGTTTTTTTGATGTACCATATCCAAATGCGACTGCATTACCACGGTAGTTTTTGATTCCATTCCCTTGGTGGCCGGTTTCTTTATGATCACGTTCCCTACTTCATCAACCAAAGTCTCAAGGCCAAGCTGCTCCCCAAAATCCCTCATAAACGCAATAACACGTTCTTCTTTTTTTGAGCCTCTGGGGACTGCATTTAAATCGGCAAATTTATTCCAAAGAGCTTTGGGCTCTAGTTGTCTTATTTGTGAACTCATGGTGTGATTTTTAAGTGCAACAAAGGTAACATATCTAATCAGGAATATTAAACATTTCCTTATTTTTGAGCATGCTAAAACACAAAAAGTCCTTAATAGCCTTTTCAATTGTCCCACAATACCTTTTGGTGAAATGGCTTTCGCATAATCCGCAATTTATAGAAACCTATTACAGCAATGGCCTGTACCCGTATATCTCAAAACTATTTCGGTTTATGTTGGGCTGGATACCGTTTTCGTTTGGTGATTTTGTCTATGCTTTTGCAATTATTTATATTGTGAGATGGCTTTTTAAAAACAGAAAGCGTTTACGAAAAGACACCAAACAGTGGTTTATTGATGTGTTTGCAGCTTTATCTATTGTTTACCTTGCATTTCATTTGTTTTGGGGACTAAATTATTACAGACCTCCACTTTACAAAAACTTGGGTTTAAAACCTGAATACACCACAGAACAGCTTGTTAAAGTAACCAAAAAACTTATAGAAAAATCAAATAAACTGCATGCCAGCATCATTAAAAATGATACGATTCCTATTGATATTCCTTACAGCAAACATGATATATTAAAGATGGTTCCCAATGGTTATTCCAATTTAAAAAAAGAATTTCCACATCTTGAATACTACCCAAAAAGCATTAAAAAATCGCTGTTTAGTTTGCCCTTAACCTACATGGGGTTTAGCGGGTATTTAAATCCGTTGACCAATGAATCCCAAGTTGATGCACTCATCCCCGTGTATATTTTTCCAACAACTGCTTCGCACGAAGTTGCCCATCAATTGGGCTATGCCGCAGAAAATGAAGCTAATTTTATTGGGTGCTTGGCGGCCATCAATCATGATGATATCTATTTTAAATACTCTGGATATACGTTTGCATTGCGATTTTGTTTGAACGAAATTTACAGACGTGACGAAACCTTATTCGATTCACTTTCTGAAACCGTAAATAAAGGCATTTTGGAAAATTACAAAGAAACCCGTGAGTTTTGGGAAGGTTATGAAAACCCTTTTGAACCGATATTCAAAGAAACATATAGTTCTTACCTAAAAGCCAACAAACAAGATAAAGGCATGGAAAGTTATAGTTATGTAGTGGCCTTATTGGTAAATTATTTTGAAAACAAATCGTTATAATCAATTGAATGGAATTACATTACTTTTGTCTTTGAAATGAATAAACAAATCCTCAGTACACAAAACCCATTGATCAAACAACTGGTCCAATTAAAAGACAAGTCTCGCGAACGCAAAAAAACAGGCTTGTTTTTAATTGAAGGTGAACGCGAAATCCGTTTAGCATTAAAAGGCGATTATGAGTTGGACACTATTTTGTTTTATCCTGAATTATTTTCTCAAGAACAACTTAACAACTTAACAGCTAAACAACTAAACGTCATTGAGATTTCAAAAGAGGTTTATGAGAAATTGGCGCATAGAGAAACCACAGAAGGTGTCTTGGCTGTTGCCAAATGCAAAGAACATACTCTAAGCGATTTAAATATTACCTCTAAAAACCCTTTGATTTTAGTAGCCGAAGCACCTGAAAAACCTGGTAACATCGGCGCCCTGTTACGAACGGCCGATGCAGCCAATGTAGATGCCGTTATGATTGCAAACCCAAAAACAGACTTGTACAATCCAAATATTATCCGCTCTAGTGTGGGCTGTGTGTTTACCAATAATATTGCCATGGGCTCGACAACTGAAATTATTGAATTTCTAAAATCAAAACACATACATGTTTACTGTGCCGCCTTACAAGCGTCTGTTAATTATAACACCCAAGATTTCACCAAACCATCCGCTATTATTGTAGGTACTGAAGCTACTGGTTTAAGTGATGAGTGGCTTAAAAGCTCAACCCAAAACATCATTATTCCCATGCAGGGAGACATCGATTCCATGAATGTGTCTGTTGCAGCAGGAATTCTTATTTTTGAAGCCAAAAGACAACGCCATTTTAAATAACACGTCATTACGAGGACAGTATGACCGAAGTAATCTCATAAATTGAAATTATAACAAAACAGATTGCCACGACTTTTAAAAAAGTCTCACAATGATGAAAAATATCAAATATGACTGCAAATACGCTTTTTTACATCATCATCGGAATAATAATTGTAAACTTTATCGTTGACAAATTTTTGGATGCTTTAAATGCCAAACATTTTAATGATGATTTACCCAAAGAAATTGAAGATGTTTACGACAAGGACGAATACAAAAAATCTCAAGATTACAAAGCCACCAAATATAAATTCGGAATCATAACCTCAACATTTTCATTGGTTTTGACATTGGCCTTTTTATTGTTGGACGGATTTGAATACGTTGATAGTATTGCCAGAAGTGTTAGTGATAAGCCTATCATCATTGCATTGATTTTCTTTGGTATTATTATGATAGGCAGTGATATTGTTACCACACCATTCTCGTATTACAGCACCTTTGTAATTGAAGAACAATTTGGTTTTAATAAAACAACCAAAAAAACTTTTTTTCTGGATAAACTAAAAGGCTGGCTGATGATGATTGTCTTGGGAGGCGGCATATTAGCACTTATTATATGGTTTTACCAAATAAGTGGTGATCAATTTTGGTTATATGCATGGGCTTTGGTTACGGTCTTTACGGTGTTTATGAATATGTTTTATTCACGATTGATTGTGCCATTGTTCAATAAACAGACACCTTTAGAAGAAGGCAGTTTAAGAGATAAGATTTCAAACTATGCTAAAACGGTTGGTTTTACATTGGATAAAATATTTGTGATTGATGGCTCTAAGCGCAGCACCAAAGCCAATGCCTATTTTTCTGGTTTTGGCAGTGAAAAACGTGTGACCCTTTATGACACCTTGATGTCGGATTTGGAAGACGATGAAATTGTTGCCGTGTTGGCCCACGAAGTAGGTCATTACAAGAAAAAACATATCATCTTTAATTTAATCAGTTCTATTTTGCTCACTGGTTTGACGCTATATGTGCTATCCTTGTTTATTTCAAATCCTGTGTTATCAAACGCTTTGGGTGTTGACACACCTAGTTTCCATATAGGATTAATTGCGTTTGGATTGTTGTATGCGCCCATTTCAGAAATAACGGGTTTGATCATGAATCTGTTTTCAAGAGCTTTTGAATACCAAGCCGATGATTATGCCAAAAACACCTATAAAGCGGAACCGCTTATTACCTCACTTAAAAAACTGTCCAAAAACAGTTTGAGCAATTTAACGCCGCATCCGGCGTATGTATTTATGCATTATTCACATCCTACCTTGTTGCAACGGATTAAGAATTTAAAAAAATAGTTGTTTTCTAAAAAAAATGACAGAAGCCTAATAAACTTTTTAAAATAAAAAAGGGCTAGTATTTTAAGCCGACCCGTTTTTATCATAGTCAATTATAACTTAAAAAACTATCAAAAAATAGTTTGAGTAATTTAACGCCGCACCCTGCGTATGTGTTTATGCATTATTCGCATCCTACGTTGTTGGAACGGATTAATAATTTAAGATTAACAATAAATCAATAAAAAATCAAAATCGGTAACTATTACAACTCTTTTTTTGAAGACATATAATAATTACCGATTAAGGAATTCTGAATTTTACTCTTGATGGTTTATTAATAGGTTATTTCACCATAAGCAGTGTGTGATTCATGAAAAGTGTCTAGATTGTATATCATATTTTCAAAGATAAACCAGCCTGTGGCACCTTCAAATCTACCAGTACCACCAACAATGGTAGATCCACCTTCAATTGTTGCGATATTAGAGCCATCTGTTGGAAAAGTTATTTCAATGCTTCCATCAGACCATAATTCATCTCCATTTGCCGCAATAGTAACTTCGTGCCCGCTACTGATTAAAGTTCCAGCTTCAGTCCAATGACAGTCTGATCCATCGGTATAACCAGTAACCTTACCCATATGGGTAACATTACCATAGAATAAAGATTCACCACAGGGGTTATCAGTATTTGGGTCTGGATCACTTTCCAAATTTGTGTTTATTGGCCTAGTAACTCTTTTGGCATTTGCATTTTTATTAGTTGCTGACTTTGATAACAGGTTTGCGGCATCAGAGCCATCAAGAACGGGGGCGGTAGATTCTGTAGTACATGACAATGCAAATAGAATCACAAATAAAAGCGTAAACTTAAAAACTGTTTTCATAATTGGTTGGTTTTAATTGGTTATATAATTGATTAAAAATTACACATTTTGAAGTTGCTTATAATCACAACTACATTAATACACAATAACTTAAACCAAGTCAAATAGGTAGAAAAAAGGGCACACAATATGTATTAATTAAATAAAAATCCAATCAAATTATAAATGCACTGTTAATTAGGGAGTTACTACTGAATATAGTGAAAAATTAAATGCAAACATTCAAATATATATTTTAGTCGTTTATAAACCAATAACCAAGGTCAAAAGACTAAATTTTAAAAAATCAAGTGGTTTTAACAAACCACTAATTAACTATTACACTTAAGTTAACCTAATATCCAATATCCAAATACACATGGCACAAGCCGAAAAATGACTTTCCAAAGAACATAAATACCTAAAACTAAAGATTTGTTAAACAGTAGTTAATCACAAATAAAAAACTATCTTTGCCGCTTGAAATCCGAAGACGGGTTTTTAAATTCCTCAGAGTGAGGATGTGTTACAAGAAGGTTAAGTTAAGTATGTCGATTTGCTTCTTATGTAACACCACATAACAACATCGAATACTTACATACGAATGAACACATTCCAAGAATTGGGTCTTAATGAGGACCTATTGCACGCTATTACTGATTTAGGTTTTGAAACGCCCAGTGATGTACAGCTAAAAACCATCCCTATTTTATTAGAAAGAGAAACCGATTTGGTAGCTTTGGCACAAACCGGAACCGGCAAAACAGCGGCATTTGGTTTCCCCATGCTCCAAAAAATAAATATTGACAGTCGAACCACGCAAGGGCTTATTTTATCGCCAACCCGAGAACTTTGCTTGCAAATAACCAACGAAATAAAACTCTACGGAAAATACTGCAAAGGTCTTAATGCGGTTGCTATTTATGGTGGTTCTAGCATTACAGAACAAGCTAGAGATGTAAAAAAAGGCGCTCAAATTATTGTGGCCACACCTGGCCGAATGAAAGATATGATAAGCCGCAAGCTGGTTGATATCTCTAAAATTGAATATGCCGTTTTAGATGAAGCTGACGAAATGCTCAATATGGGCTTTTATGAAGATATTACTGATATCTTGTCATATACACCACAAGAAAAAAACACCTGGTTGTTTTCTGCAACCATGCCCAGGGAAGTGGCTTCCATTGCAAAAAAATTCATGCACAACCCAGTTGAGATTACTGTTGGGAATAAGAATGAAAGCACCAATCAAGTTAGTCATGAATATTACTTAATCAATTCAAGAGACCGATATGATGCCTTAAAACGTTTATCGGATGCTAATCCAGATATCTTTTCGGTAGTGTTTTGTAGAACCAAACGGGATACCCAAAAAGTTGCCGAGCAATTGATTGAAGATGGCTATAGCGCTGGCGCTTTACATGGCGATTTAAGCCAAAACCAGAGAGATTTGGTCATGAAATCCTTCAGAAACAAACAAATACAGATGTTGGTAGCTACTGATGTAGCGGCTCGTGGTATTGATGTTGATGACATTACCCATGTTGTAAATTACCAATTGCCTGATGAAATTGAAACCTACACCCACCGCAGTGGCCGTACAGGTCGTGCTGGAAAAACAGGTGTTTCCATGGTACTGGTTTCAAAAAGTGAGGTTAGAAAAATAAAAAGTATTGAGCGCATCATTAAAAAAGACTTCGTTAAAAAGGAGATTCCTGATGGCATGGAAATTTGCGAAGTGCAATTGATGTCTTTGGCCAATAAAATCCACAATACGGAAATCAACCATGAAATTGATAAATACTTGACCAGTATCAATGCATTGTTTGCCGATTCCAGTAAAGATGATTTGATTAAAAAATTCTTTTCTGTGGAATTTACCAGATTCTTCAACTATTATCAAAAATCCAAAAACCTAAATGTTTCTGAAAGTTCTAGAGATACCAGAGATGATGGTCGTGATTTTGGCGGAAATTCAAACTCTACACGGTACTTTATCAATGTAGGCAGTAAGGATGGATATGACTGGATGAGCCTTAAGGACTTTTTAAAAGAGGTTTTAGAGCTTGGTCAAGATGATGTGTTTAAAGTAGAAGTAAAAGATAGTTTCTCATTCTTCAATACCGAAAAAGAGCATCAAGAAAAGGTTTTGGCATTTTTTACCGACTTTAAATACAACGGTCGCTTTGTAAATGTTGAAATCTCACAAGATAGAGGTCGTGGCGGTAGTAAACGAAGTGGAAGACGTGATGATAGAAAAGGAGGCGACAGACGAGGTAGTGATAAACGTTCCAGTTCAAGAGGTGACAGACGAAGTTCTGGTTCTGATTCTGGAAACAGAAGTGAACGAAGACGTTCTGACAGTGCTCCAAAACCAAGACGTTCAGGCAGTTCAAATGCCAAATCATCTGCTTCTGGTTTTGACAGACCAAGACGCTCAAGACGCTAATATTTAAACCTCTTTGCTTTTGTCAAAGAGGTTTGTTAATTTTAAGACAAAAATATTGCATCGGCATAAAACTTGGTATTTTGTTTACTATTTTTATGCTCAATTAAAATCTCAATGAAAAAGTACCTTTTCCTCTTTACATGTATTGTATCAACTGTGTTCTGTTTTGCCCAAGAAAGCACAACCGTAAAGGGAGTGGTTATTAATAGTGCTGACGATACGCCACTTGAAAGTGTGAATATTGTTAACCTTAACCAGGTGGTTGGTACCTCAACCAATGACAAGGGCGAATTTGAAATTCGAGCAAAGGCCAATGATACCTTACATTTTTCATACTTAGGATTTAAGTCCATTAAGGTAAGGGTCACCAATGACTGGATAAAGTTTGGAAGTTCAAAAATTGAATTGACCGAGTTGGCTTTAGCCCTTGAGGAAGTTGTGGTGAACCAATTAAAACTTACTGGTTATCTTGAGGTTGATATCAAGCAAGTCCCCCTAAATAACAACAATTACAGATATAGTATTTCTGGATTACCAAGTACAGGTTACGAGGCCAGTTCGCCCAGTGCCATTACAAGAATCATGGGGTCTATATTTAATCCAGCTGACTTTTTACACAGAATGTTCGGTAAAAAACCAAATGAGCTGAGGAAACTGAAGAAAATGAAAGAAGATGATGAAATCCGGAATATACTTGCTTCGCGTTTTGACAGGGAAATGCTCACCGCATTATTGCAGGTAGACCGTGTTGACTTGGATGAGATTGTGAGCCAGTGCAATTACTCAAAAGGGTTTATTCAAACCGCTAATGATTTGCAAATTTTGGACGCTATCAGTGAATGCTATGAAGAATATAAATTATTGAGCAGAGGCAGAACCAACAAGTAATTTAAACCCAAAAACTATTTTTTTTCTAAAAGTAATTTTAAGTTAGATAGGCCTTCTTCAAAATCTTTTCCAACAGACTTTTCCATATTAAAAAACAGCATGAAAATACTTGAAGGGAATTTATTTTTTCCAAAAAAGCCCCAGGCTACTTTGGTTTGCATTTTTCCTAAATCTTCAACTACAAGAAACGCATTTGATGTAGACTTCCAAGGTTTATAAAACCGCAATTCAGTATCCATTCGCTTGTTGTTAACAATCGCTGTAATTTCTTGTTCACCTTCTCCCACATCACTGTTACCTTTCCATCTTGCTGTAAACCCTACTTCTCCATCGGTACCAACAAACTCTTGGCTCATTGTGGGATCTTTCTTTTTCCAAGGAGACCAATGATCTTGATTTTTCAGATATTTTAAATAGTTAAAAACTTCGGAGACCGGTTTGTCTATAATAATCTCTCTGCTTATTTCATAATACTTGGGTGATGAGATGGCTAGTATTACAATCATCCCAATAACTATAAGGAAGCCGAATAGAATAAGTAACATTTAAAATTTGGTTGTTAGTTAGAAAACTAAATTAGCAAATCTTTTTTGTATTCATTAAAAATCCTACAAAATATTTTTAAGGGATTACAATGGAATTTTGTAAAATGTATAATAACAACTTTTACAACTTGGTTTTAATTTGGTATTTTTAACACATGAAACACCTTGTTGTACTTACTGGCGCTGGCATGAGTGCAGAAAGTGGACTCAAAACTTTTAGAGATGCCGATGGTTTGTGGGAAGGTCATGATGTCAGGGAAGTGGCTTCGCCAGAAGGATTTGCCAAAAACCCTGAACTTGTTTTGGAATTTTATAACCAGCGTAGAAGACAGTTATTAGAGGTCAAACCCAATACTGCACATATTGATTTAGCCAACCTTGAAAACGAATTCAAGGTATCAATCATCACGCAAAACGTTGACGATTTACATGAACGTGCTGGCAGTAGCCATGTTGTTCATTTGCATGGCGAATTGCTCAAAGCTAGAAATATTGTTGATGAGCAATCTGTAATGGAATGGAACACGGATATTCATTTAGGTGATACTTGTCCAAAAGGCTATCAACTGCGCCCACACATTGTTTGGTTTGGTGAGGCCGTTCCAATGATAGACAAAGCCATTGATATTTGTATGACCGCTGATATGCTTCTGATAATTGGCACATCAATGCAAGTATACCCTGCCGCTAGTTTGCTGCATTATAGACCAGCAAACGCGCCCATTTTTTTTATTGACCCAAAACCAGCAATACAAAGCCAGCAACAAATAACTGTTATAGCTGAAAGCGCTACAGTTGGAATTAAACAATTTATTGAAATTGTAAAAAAGTAGCTGTTTTTAAAAGCGTCAATAACATAACACACCAAATTAATCATCTTCACTTAATTCAAAAAAGTCATTAACCGGCTTCTTAAATAGTTTAGATAATTTTAGTGCCAAAACCGTAGAAGGCACATATCTATTGGCTTCAATGGAATTTATGGTTTGCCTGGAAACACCTATTTTTTGGGCAAGTTCATCCTGGGTTATGTTTAAAATGGCACGTTCTATTTTTATTTTATTGTGCATTATCTATAACGTTTTAAGTTATGATAGAACATAAGTTGTATCATGAGCATAAAAAGCAACACTTGAAAATCGCCTAAATCTTTGTAAGCTTCCCCACCATTGTTCACAACATTTGAAACCCCAAATTCTACATAGGGCATGACTAAAGCATAAACAACACCCAGAACAAAAGCATACATATAAGATTGAGCTCTCAACTGAATAGTCATTTCATCTTCTATCTTATCTTTTGAAATGGACATGATTAACATCCCTACCAAAAGTGTTTTTTGAAATAATAATTTCAACCACTCTGTATCACTTACATGAAAAAAGCCTCTAACTACCATCCCTATCAGGGATAATCCTACAATAGCAATTCCAATTTTTAAAAATCTATTAGGTAATCTAAATTTAATTAGTTTAACAAAACGTTTTCGTTCACATTCAATAAAGCTTTCTTTATTCATAATTACATATTTTAAATTGACAAATATATTTTCTATTAAGAAAAATACTTTTTACATAATGACAAATATATTTTACATTTTATTATAAAACAAATTATGAATGCTTTTTTTTTAAATTGTTTATGACGCTTTTTTATACTTTCTGGGGAAAGGCCTATAGGTATAATAATGCAAAACTTCCTCAATGGCTACTTTTAAAGCTTGATTAATAGGAAGAATGGTATTACCAAGTTTAAAATCTATTTGGGAAAGTTTCATATAATAATCCGTGAAAATTGGAATATCCAAACCATTTCCAATGGCCACTTCGGCTCTATTGTAACTTGCGTTTTGATTCTCTTTTATAATCTTACAGGTTGCCAATCTAAGCTGGCCGAACTTGTCTTTTGTAGCCGCATAACCAAACAAACGGCAAATAAGTCCACGATATTTATAGTTCCCACAACTTCCACTATGGCTATCCAATAAGGAAAGCGGTTGATATATATAACAAATGGAATTGCCCCTGTTGTTTAGCTCTGCCAAAGTTATTTCAGCTTCTTTATTTAAAAACAACTGGAATGCCCAAGGCAAAAACTCCAATGGCGATGCTTCTACATCTGGTTTGGTGCAGCATTTTCCGCAGCCAGATATACAATGTAACGTTGTTTGTGATTGAAATTTAGAAATTTCGCTATCGAGGCAATCAAACAAATGTTCAATACGCCTCACTTTAGATTCTATGGACATGAATCCTTAAAAACCAAACTGAAATTTAGTGTTCATAAAGCATGGAATTTTCCGCAAATGTAATCTATTTAAGAATACAATTTATATCTAGATACTTCTTTTTAATCTTCTAAAACTCGTTTCAAATCCAAATCGTGAAAATCAAAACTAAAATCGATATTTGGAGAAATGCCTTTCATTTTAATGCTTTGTGCCAGACCGTTTTCATCTAATGAAAACATAGCAAAAGCATCACAATTCATATCTTGATATTCCCACTTTATAGCAAACGTGTTAGCGTTATAAAAATACATAGCGCCATTAAGTTTAGGTGAACGATAAGATTTTATCCAAAGTTGGTTCCCTTTCTTAAAAACCGCCATTTTCCCGAACCAACTATCTTCATAAACGCCAATATATTTTGATTCATCCACTTTTATTTTCTTATGGGCTTCTACGGTTTCCCATGTTTTTTTGGTTACCTCATCACCTTTTTCGGCTCTTGCTTTTAAAATCTGACTTAATTTGTCGGTCCAATGGAAATCGTCCAGTCCTAAATAACTGTCTTCAATAGTTGATGAAACGGCATAAAACAGTCCAGCACCACCAGGCTCTGTATTGGTTAGAACTACTACACCAAGATTAAGATCTGGAATCAACAGTGTTTTGCTTAACATACCTGGCAACCCTCCTGTATGAGATACTTCCATGTTGCCTTTTTTATCGGTTAATTGCCATCCCAAACCATATCCGGCAAAGTGTGAGTTGTATCGTGGGTTTCTACTGGCTTCTTGAACAGTATGAATCTTCCACATTTCACGTTGGCTCTCCTTTGTAAACAGCTGCTTTTCTAAACTATCACCATATTTCCCATTATTTAGCTGGACAAGCATCCACTGACAAATATCATCAACATTGGAATAAATGCCTCCGGCAGCACCATTGATCATTTCTTGATAATCTGGCAGTACTTTAAATTCGCCTGAATCTGCATTGTGTGGTGATGCCAAATTACTTTTGTCGGTCATATAATTTAAGGCCGGATAGCTGTTGTCCATTCCAAGAGGTTCAAAAATTCTTGTTTTAACAAACTCTTCCCAAGTCTTACCGCTCTCTCTGGCGATTAATTCACCAGCTACTAAATACAATAAATTATCATAATCCCATTTCGTTCTAAATGCAGATACTGGCTTAAATTTCTTGAAACTAGCCAATAAGTCGTCAATGGTAAAATCGGTTCCATCTGGAAAAAACATTAAATCACCCATACCAAGACCAAGACCGCTGCGGTGCGTTAACAAATCTTCTATATTAAAATTTTGCTGTACATAAGGGTTGTACATGGTAAATTCCGGAATATGGTCAACCACTTTGTCGGTCCATTTTAGTTTACCTTCTTCAACCAACATGGCCAATGCAGCCGTTGTGTATGCTTTACTGTTTGAAGCAATGGCAAAATTGGTATGTTCATTGACAGGCTCCTTTGTTATTGTGGATTTTACCCCAAATCCTTTTTCATAAATAATCTCACCATCCTTAACAATGGCAACTGCCGATCCTGCAACCTTAAAGGTTTCCATGGCATTACTTACTAAAGAATCAATTTGTTTGCTTGTGAGTTGTGCAAATAGTGCAACGTGCGAATAGATTAGAAATAGAGCAAAAAGAATCGTTTGTTTTGATTTCATAATAATTTATTTAACTGTCAACCTTATTCAACTAAAGACATTTATCATCCTCTTTAAGCTGGCTCATTTTTTGTACGGCAGTATTTTCAGTAACTTCCTCACAATAAACATTATTAATAAGGATTCCTGTTTCAAAAACTAATTGAACATAAGTTGTTTTACCTGGTTTCACATCAACTTCAAATTTTTCTGCTTTATCTTTTGATTTTTTCCCACCAAACTGAACTGAGCACCTATGAATACCCGGAGTGACCTCATGATATGAAAATCTTTTATTGTTTAGTTTACAAACAAATTGTTCGTCAATAAATGTTTTGAAAGCAGATGCAGATCCTTGAAAGCCTGTAGAGCGGATAAAACATATTTTACCGGTCTCACTTGCTGATGCATCTACCTGTTGAGCATTTAAATTAAAAGTTGCTGCAAAAAAGGAAAGTAACGAAACTAAAAAGATTTTTTTCATGGTTTAAGGTTTTAAGGATAACTAATATATGATTTTAAATAATCTCAATTTTTTATTGAATATCTCTTTTATATTAATTATGAAAAGTACAAAAAATCTTATCATTAAAAGAGGTGGATAAAAACTCTTATCTAAAAAATCAAGAAAAAAGAATACATGTTTTTATTCAATATTTTTATTTTTCTCCTCAATCCATTTACTCATAAACTTTGTGCTTTGCATAGTATGGTGCTTAAGCATTTGGCCTGTGAAGTTATCCAAACGATGAATACCAAGGTTGTTTTGAATGGCTGTTATCTTATATATAAAATCTGAAACAAAAAGGTTTTTGTCAAAACGTGCATTGATGACCTGAAAACCGTTTTTTTGCTTTCCATTCCAAAAAATCTTGTTTGTATAGAGTTCTATGGCCTTATTGGCAAATTCCTCAGCATCATCTGCTATAAACCCGTTTGGTTCAAAATTACCAAACATGCCTTCAGCCGCAATGGATGTCATAACACAAGGCGTTCCATTTGTCATGGCATCAATAAGTTTTCCTTTTAATCCGGCTCCAAATCGCAATGGCGCCAAGCAAACTTTTGCTTGTTGCATTACAGATTCCACATCATCTGCAAAACCTTTAATAACGAATCCTTCTTTTGCGTTGTTAAGTTGGTTTACTTTTTCTGAAGCGTAAGCCCCGTAAATATGTATCTGTGCCTTAGGCAATTTGTGTTTTATTAATGGCCAAATATTTTGTTTTAAAAATAAAACCGCATCATAATTAGGGGCATGCAAAAAATTACCAATGGTTATAAAGTGTTCCCTTTCCTTGAACTTGGTGAATTTTTTCTTACTCTCCATGCTAACCACCTCTGTTAAAAATGGTAAATAACATAACAGATGATCACTTACTTTAAATTGGTTTTTTAATATTTCGATTTCTTCTTCTGAAATAATCAAACTTAAATCACACCTATAAATACTGGCTATCTCACGTTTTGCTATATCATTGAACAAATATGATTTATCAAAAACAGCCTGATCTTTAAGCGCTTGTTCCCTGCCCTTTCTTAAACAATGCAAATCTTCTGTATCAAGAATTCTAAGTGCATTGGGACATTGTTCTTGTACGCGCCAACCAAATTGTTCTTCAACCATAAACCGATCAAAAAGAACAACATCAGGATTTAAATTCTTTACAAATGTGTCAAAACTAGAGTTGTTTAATTCAATGCTTACTTGATTAATTCCTAAAGTACTTAAATCAAACGCATTATTGGTCTTGGCACAGGCACTTGCAAATGTAATTTGATAATTGTTTAACAAAAAAACATCTATTAATTGTAGCATTCGGCTTCCTGCGGCAGAACTTTTGGGCTCAGGCCATACAAAACCTACAATCAATAGATGTTTCGCCATATATTTTTAAAAACTCAAACTTGACTATTGGCCAAGTTGCAAATGTTATTCGGGTTTAGGTTCCAAACTGTATTTCATTCTTACCTGTTTAGCCCAATCAGTAACCGCTTTTATTTGATCAGCAGAAAGTCTAGCGTCTGTATGTATCAATGTATATGAAGATAAAGGCATTTTTTGTTTTTCTACCAAACCAATAATACCCTTCATCTTTTTATCTTTACGTTTAGTTGAGTTTCCTACCCAATTGGAAAAATTAAGATGGTGCTTGCCTTCATTAATATGGTCTGCCAACCAATAATTAACTGGTGTAATATGGTTGTACCAAGGATAACGGGTAACATCACTGTGGCAGTCATAACAAGCCGTTTTTAATATGGCTTGCACGTTTGAAGGCGGATTGGTTTCTGCTAAAAATGGTTCAATGGAAGTCATATCCCCTGAATTTTTTTTAGGCCCAAAGAATTGTGCAACTACAAATAGCACCAATAAGATCAACAGGATTTTTTTAATTTTTTTCATACGTTTAATTTAAAAAATAAAAATAGTAAATTATCCCATGACTTTTAAGGAATTTTATGACACTTTAACATATGTTAATGCATCTAGAAACAGCCGACTAAAATATGCTGGATTAATATTAGATGATTTAAGTTTAATGCCTAATCTTGTTGAAATTATGTTTATGATAGACGACAAGGTTTCCTGCAAAGCTGCATGGATTTTTGAGTATGTCTGCACAGAAAACATATATGCCATTGTGCCTTTTTTAGATGAGTTTACCAATAATTTAAACAAAGTCCATTTTGATTCGGCCAAAAGACCCTTAGCTAAAGTTTGTGAAATGATAGCTACGGTAAATTACTCTGAACAGCCAAATCCAATAAGAAAAATGCTCTTATCAAAACATAAGGAACGTATTATTGAGGCCTGTTTTGATTGGATGATCAATGATGAAAAAACGGCGGTAAAAGCCTATGCCATGAGTACTTTATACCTTTTTGGACAAGATTATAAATGGATCCATCCTGAGCTTGCTCAACTATTGGAACACGATTATCCAAATCAAAGTGCCGGATTTAAAGCCAGGGCCAAACATATTTTGAAACAAATAAAAACAAAAAGATAGGTTATAAGGCCATCAGTTTTTGCAATTCGTCTTTAGAAATAATCAAAAGTTTGTTTTTAACAATTCTGGAGGTCAATGTTTTCCAGTTACTGTCTTTTTCAAAAACAGTTTTTAAAATAGGACGTGCTTTATCAAATTCTTTATTATTGAGCAGATTGATGGCATACCAATATTTCATTTCCAAATTATCAGGAAACATATTTTGAGCACTTAAATACAATTGTTCCGCTTGTTTTGAGTCGCCTGCTTCCATGGCTAGATCGCCCCGATTCATAAAATCATAAGCTTTGTGCAGTTTTACCAATCGTTCCAATTCTTTAACTGGTTTCTCATTGTCTTCAACCCGTAAATCCATCACAACATCTTCCCAAGAATTCCCAGTTGCTTGAGCCTTCACTATTAAAATGGCGGCAGACTGACTTCCCCTAATATCACCTTTTTCACCTTGAGCAGCTTTTAAAGCGGCTATCATTCTATCACTTAAATCGCCTTTAGTGGTTTCAAAAGCGTTTGCCATGGCATCCCAAACCGTATTATTGAGCATCATATTGGCCTGCGCAGAAAAATTTTTTCCTTGTCTATGTCCAGCAGCCTCAATACAAGAACTCCCCGTATGTGTGGCCACTTCGCCTTTGGTGTTTAAAAATGCCACTTGTCTGAACATTTCGCCATCATCATTTGCTAATAAGGCATCCAACGCTTGTTGAGGTGACAACCCCTGCTCCATCAAGGCCAATCCTTTAGGGCCATAACTGGGATTAACAAAAGATTGCGTAGCAACAACGCCTACACCTGCTTTTCCGTAAGTTACAACACTTCCTACACTAAACCAGTGAGATTGTACTGCAACACCAATATCCCCTGTTACAGAATCCCTCGCAACAATGGAAAATGTGTGGGCTAATGGTTCGGCTTTTTTATAAACTTGTGAAAACATGGCATTAGATATTATCAGGGCGGCAATTAAACAAAATGATTTCATTTTTTAGGATTTTATTTTTTTAGGATTCAAACGGGATTTTTCTACAACGATTTTATAAAACATTCTTACAAAATACTAATATAGCACAAAATTTACTGGTTAAAAATTCATAATCAGTAATTCGCAATTAGCCATGCAAATACTTATCTTTGCAAATTCTTAAAACAACATAACAACACATGTCATTATCCGAACTTAATGCCATCTCTCCTATTGACGGAAGATATAGAAACAAAGTTAATGCGTTAGCCGCTTATTTTTCTGAAGAAGCCCTTATCAAATATCGCGTATTGGTAGAAATTGAATATTTCATAGCACTTTGCGAAATCCCGCTACCTCAACTTAAAACGGTTTCAAAAAACAGTTTCAAGGATTTAAGATCCATTTATGAAGCGTTTTCTACTGAAGATGCGCTGGCCATTAAAAAAATTGAAGGCATTACCAACCATGATGTGAAAGCTGTTGAATATTTTATTAAAGAACAGTTTGATAAGTTGGGGCTTTCTGAATACAAGGAATTTATTCATTTTGGTTTAACATCCCAAGATATCAACAACACAGCTATTCCGCTAAGCATTAAAGACGCCATTGAACACGTTTACATTCCTGAATATAATAGTATTTATGATGCGTTAAAAAAACTATCCTCAGATTGGGCCCACATATCCATGCTAGCAAGAACCCACGGGCAACCGGCCTCTCCAACACGTTTAGGCAAGGAAATTGAGGTTTTTGTGGTCCGTTTAGAGCAACAGTTCGCATCATTAAAAAACATTCCAAATGCAGCCAAATTTGGTGGTGCAACAGGAAATTACAATGCACACCATGTTGCGTATCCAAGCATTGATTGGAAAGCTTTTGGAAGTGATTTTTTAAATAATAAACTGGGTTTGCATCATTCCTTTCCAACAACGCAAATTGAGCATTATGACCATATGGCTGCGCTGTTTGATAATTTAAAGCGCATCAACACCATTTTGATTGATTTGAACCGTGATATTTGGACTTATGTGTCCATGGATTATTTTAAGCAACGTATTAAAGCTGGGGAAGTTGGTAGTTCTGCCATGCCACACAAGGTGAATCCCATTGATTTTGAAAACAGCGAAGGAAACTTAGGTATTGCAAACGCCCTTTTTGAACATTTGTCAGGTAAATTACCCATATCCAGATTACAACGGGATTTAACCGATAGCACTGTATTACGAAATGTTGGTGTACCTTTTGGACATACGTTGATAGGCTTTAAATCCACCTTAAAAGGATTGAATAAATTATTGCTGAACGAAACTAAGTTTGCAGAAGATCTAGAGCGCAATTGGGCTGTGGTTGCAGAAGCCATTCAAACCATTTTAAGACGTGAAGGATATCCCAATCCGTATGAAGCCTTAAAAGGATTGACCCGAACCAACGAAACCATCAACCAAACATCTATTTCCAATTTTATTGCTACTTTAGACGTAACCGATGCAATAAAAGAAGAATTAAATCGTATTACACCAAGTAATTATACTGGAATTTAATATGCTATCAGATAAACAATCGTTAATACTCTGTGGTTTACTGGGAATTGGTATTTTTTCAACAGGAGTACTGGGGGTTTTAGATAATTTTATTACCAAAACGTTACTAACTATCCTTTTCTTGGTGATTGTTGTCAATTTAATTGTTGTTAATTCTAGAAAAAAAGAACACAAAGAATAAGACTCATATGTAATTAAAAAAGGCTTGCAGTTTTGCAAGCCTTTTTTAATTAATCACAATATTTTCTATTTTTTGAAGAAGTCCATAATACCACTAAGCTGGGATTCATCAATATCAGAATTTTTCATAGCATCAGCCAAAGTCACCATCTTCTCTGGGCTCATGTGATCTCCCAGTACACGAACAATTCCAAAGCCAATATCCTTAGAACTTGCAAACACCACAAATTCATCGGCGTTATCGTCATCGCCAAGATATTTCACAACAATTTTGGCCTTCTTGTCATTAAACTCCATAAGGTCGTTGTACTTTTTATCCTTAAGTATTGCTTTAACCTTGGCTAATTCAGCATTAAATGTCTCTACGTTGTTTTCATCCAATTTATAGCCCAAAAAGTTTAATCGTTTTACTGAGTTATAGGCTTCTTTTTGTGGTTCTGTCAATTTAGATTCGTCCAAATTGATAATAGAAACAGGAAGATCAATAGCTGTAAAGTTTCCAGACTCTTGATTATCCACAAAGTAACGTTGCAATGTTGGACCATCATTACAGCCTGTGAAAAGCAAGGCTGTAATAAAGGTCAATAATATAGATTTGAATGTTCGTTTCATGATTGATGGTTATTGGTTAAGGAGTACTATATTTTTTTCTCTAAATGTTCTCCGCCAGGGATGTTCATTTTCTCAGTAAGCTTAGAAATCTCATTAAGGTCAATATCGCCTGTTAGTGATACCACAACGGTTTGTATTTTTCTTACTTCACCATTAATTTCAACACCTTGTCCTTTCATGGCTTTATCAATGCCATTTACAAAGATCAACAGTTCTTTAACATGGTCTGAATCTTTTCCTTCTTTAACATAAAACTTCACTTCAGTGCCTTCATCTTTTACTTGCATCAATTCTTCTAAGGAACCTACTCTGGATTTTACCCATTTGGTGATATCGGCTGAAATGGCTGTATTATCGGTCACCAAAGTTTTAAAGCTGGTAATACTTTTTACCATATCCATATAGGCTTTGGCCTCTGGCTCATCTACGTTGATACCCATTTTGGCTATCATTTGAAACATTTTGGGTTTAATGGATACATAGGTAACATCTGAATTGTCACTATACTTATCAAAAACATCTTGTGCCATTGATACAGCTGGCAATAATAAGATTGCCATTACGAATACTACTAATTTCTTTTTCATTGTATTTGGTTTTAATTTATTTAACGGTTTCATTGTACTTAGTTGTTTTGGTTATTTAACTGGTTTAAAAATTATGTTTCTTGTATTTTCAATTGTGTTAAGGTACCCTAGTGTTGCGGTTCCTTTGTTCATTTCATCAAGGTATCCTACTGTAGAAACACCTTTATTGAACTGATTTGAGATCATGGCCAACGATTTTACAACTTCGTTATAGGCCATTTGTGGGTCTTGGTACGTTCCTAAATCATTTTTAGTATTTGATTTAAAATAAAACCCTATCATAAGAACGGCTACGGCTGCAACAGAAATCCATTTGTAATCAAAAATACGTCTGGTTTTTAATGGAACGTCTTTGGTAAACTGTTCTTGCTGATTTACTGAAAAGTAAGCAAACATAGGTTTGTACATTTCTAAATGGGGAGCAACGGTCTCTTGCGAAAAATAGTTTTTTAACTGTTGCTCTTCCTTTAAAGTAGTTTCTCCGTTTTCGTACTTTTCAAGTAATTTTTCTATATTATTTAATACCATAACTGTGTGTATTAGTTAATTTTTCTCGTATTGTTTTTCTGGCTCTTGATAAGGCTACCCGTACCGCTGTATTGTTCATATCAAGCATGTCGCATATCTCATCTAGTTCATATTGTTCTATATCTCTCAATTGAATTACCATTTTTTGTTGTTCTGGTAAATCAGCAATAATTCTTCCTACCCAATCCATACTATCTTTTAACTCCACTTCTTTTTGCAAAGACACGTTGTGATCTTGATAGTTGCTGTGCACAATTTTTAAATTTTGCGCTTGTTTTGATTTGAGTTTGTCCAAACAAAAATTCTTGGTCATGGTCATTGAAAATGCTTCAACATTTTTGTATTGCTCAAACTTTGACTTATTGTTCCATAATTTTATAAGAACTTCTTGTGTGGCATCTTCAGCTTCTTCTGTTGACACTAACAACCGTTTTGCTAAACGGAACACTTTATCTTTAAAAGGCATGACAATATTTAAAAACTCTGTCTGCGTCATTTTATGTTTTTGGTTTGGTTAAAAAGCTTTTTAGGCTGTTTGATATTACGACGAACCACTATCAATTTTGTTACAAAATATTTTTATAATAAAATAATGTGAGTAAATTTAACGTTTAAAGACCAAGTTTTAAATAACAATCCCCTTATGAAAAATTTAAAAGCCCTAATCGTTCTAATTGCCATATCGTTTTTAACCACTGGTTGTTTTAAAGATAGTGATGATAATCTTGTATCTGCAAATGAAATAAACGACTTTGTTTGGAAAGGCATGAACTCTTGGTATAACTGGCAAACACAAGTGCAAAACCTGAGCGACACCAAAGATGATGACTCTAATGCTTACAATATTTATTTAAATCAATATAGCTCTCCGCAAGATTTATTTAACAGTCTTATTTATCAAGAAGGGGTTGTTGATAGGTTTTCTTGGTTCATTGAAGATTATATTCAACAAGAACAAGAATTTCAAGGCATATCCAAAACCTTTGGAATGCGCTATCAAGCTGTTCAAATAAACAATACAGGTGATGTTATTTTGTATGTAAGATATGTTTCTGATAATTCTCCTGCCAGTGATGCCAACATTAAACGAGGCGATATTATTAGTGCGTTGGATGGCACTTCATTAAACACCTCAAACTTTGATCAAGTAATTGGGAACCTATATAATGACACCACGACTTTTTCCTTTTCACAAGAAAGTGGTGGTTCCTTGACATTTGTTGAAGACAAAACACTTACTTCTAGCGTTGTATATGAAAACCCAGTGTATCTGGCCAAAGTATTTCCTGATATTAATGGCAAAAAAGTAGGCTATTTGGTCTATAATGGATTTGTTTCGTCATACAATGATGAGTTAAATACTGCTTTTGCTACCTTTAAAAGTGAAAATATAGACGAACTGATACTTGATTTACGATTAAATGGCGGTGGTTCTGTTGAAACCTCTTCCTATTTAGCAAGCATGATTTATGCTGATGCAGCCCAAGGGAAATTCGCAGATTTGAAATTCAACTCCAAACATAGTAATGAAAATGGTTCTTACAATTTCAGCAATACCTTGAATGTATACAATACAGACAATTTAAAAACCGGAGAGGAAACTATCAATAGATTAACCTCGCTTAGCAAGCTCTATGTACTAACATCTGGTAGTACCGCTTCAGCAAGTGAAATGATCATCAATGGGCTAAAAGCATATATCCCTGTTAAGCTTATAGGAACAACAACCTATGGAAAAAACGTGGGTTCTATCACATTATATGATTCTCCATCAACAGATTTTACAGACAGGGCATCGGCCAATCCCAGCCACACCAATGCCATGCAACCTATTGTATTTCAAATTTTCAACAAAAACGGTGAGAGTGATTACACACAAGGGTTTGCACCGGATACCGAAATCAAGGAATATGAATATTGGAACAACATCCTGCCGTTTGGTGATGAAAACGAAGTGGTTTTAAAAGCTGCCCTTGACGACATAAGGGGTATCACTTCAAAAACAGCAAGCATAAAAAAAGTAGCAGGTTCGAAAAGCTTAAAGCCAATAGTTACCAAGAAATTTGAACAAGAAATGTATATAGATAAGCGCTTTTTTAACAAAAACTAAATTTATCTATATTTAAAACAAAAGAGCTGTGGCGTCTATATATGGACAGCTCTTTGTTTTTTTACAAATTTATATTCAATCCTAAACTTACATTCCTACCGCGTGTGGAATAGCCATATAGCTCCTGATAATCTTCATTTAAAATATTGGTCACATTGGCAAACAACATCAGCTTATTCTTGATTAATTTATGACTGATGTAAAAATCAAAAAGATTGTATGATTTTAAATTAATATCATCATTCTGGTAGGTTGATGGATTATAAACAGAATCCGTTCGGTCATCATTAAATTGATAAGACATGCTTAAAAAAATTGATTCAGAAAGATCATATAACAACAAAGCATTTACCTTGAACTTTGGAATTCTTAAATTTAATTTATCATCAACTTTGGTATAGGTGGCATTTCCTTTAAATTTCAACTGCTTTAAAATATTGAAATCTGTAGTAAACTCAACACCTCTAGCAGTAAATGAATTATCCACATTTTGATACTGGTATACATAATTACCAATATCCACAAAATCAATAAAATTGGTTTCTTTTCTGGTAAAATATACCATACTAAAGGTTGCCTTGTTTTTTAAATGAACCTCAGTCCCTACTTCAATAGTGGCATTATCTTCTGGTTTTAAATTAGTATTTCCATAGGTTGGTTCAAATAATTGATAAAGCGATGGTGTGATATAGGCCGTGCTGTAACTTGCCAACCCTTTGATATAACCGAAACCAAAGTCTTTTTTAAAGGACGGGTTCAAACTATAAACCCAGTGCGAACCATACTCAGAATGGTTATTTAAACGCACACCGGCATTCAAGTTTAATCCAAAATCTGAAATATAAACCATGTTGGCATACGGATCAATAATGGTGAATTTGGCATCATCAGGATTGATACTTTGTTCAAAATCTGAACTTCCATACGGAATAGAAAAACTCTCCATGGTATTATCTTGAGCATTTATACCTAAAACCGTATAAAATGTATTATTAAAATGATATCTATTAAATGCATCTGCAACAAAACTTTTAGCTTTATAAATTGCTGGATAACTTGAACTGATATCTCGTTTTATATTATTGTAAGCGGTATTTAAAATGATGCTGCCTTTTTTGTATGTGAATTCAGAAGACATTCCAAAACGATGCTGATTGGTCTCAGAAACATCTTGTATTTCTGGACCCGAATAGGTGTCGTCAAAATCAGCTTTAAAATCATCAAAACTAGCGTAAACATGTGTTTTAAAGTTTTTTGAAAATTGATAGCCTAATTTCAAATTTCCATTTATAGCATCATAGGTATCTTTATCTGTTTCAATTGAAGATAAGGAAGATAACCCATCTGTGAATTGATTTCCGAAACTGGCTAAATAGCTAAACTTTTTTAAAGTGCCATTTACAGACACTGAATTTCTAAAATCCTGTACATAATAAGCATTATCGTGTTGCGATTGATTAGTACCTAAAACACTTCTAAAATTGGCAGAAATTGGTTTTTTGGAAGCCTTTTTCAATGTAACATTAATAACGGCAGTGGCGGCACCAGAACCATATAATGTACCGGAAGCCCCTTTTAAAATCTCAATATTGTCCACTTGATCTGCATTCAATAAACGCAAATCATAATCGTTTGAGATTTGTGAGGCATCAAATAATGGCACACCATCAATCAACACCAAAACCTGACGATTCCGTCCGCCTCTTATATAATAATTCAGGTTTTGCCCTGCATAACTTTTAGTACCGTTAATTTCAATTCCAACGGTTGAATTAATAATTTCTGCAATTGATTTTCCTTGCTGGTGCTGTAAGTCTGCTTGTGTAATTTTGGTAATTACCTTACCAGAGTTTTCACGTTTTAAGTTGAATTTTGAGTCGGTAATGACTACCTCATCCAATTGTTGCACAGTTGTAGAATCAGCTTGCTGTTGCGCCAAGCCACATACTGATATACCGAAACACAGTATACCAAAAACAGTTGTTTTTTTGTTCATTTAATTACGAATTGCTCGAGAATCGCATGTGTTATCATACGCAAACTTTTATCCCGAAAGTTTAACTTATTTGTTTTGAAAATGGCAGGTCTCCTGACTTGCGTCTTCATGTTGGTCTTCCCAGAAAAAATTTCCAGTGACATTGAAGGTAACATGAAGCTTATTAGCTTACAGTTGCGGGAACAGTTCAAGAATGAAGAGTAACGAATCTTGATTTTTGATTTCAGAATTTTTATTCAAAATTCGTTAATCGTTAATCATCAATCGCCAATCTTTTCACTTGATTCCCTTTTAATCCATTCACAAAAAATGAATGAAACCAAATTTCAGTGCGAAAGTAAATATTACTTTTAAAAGAATGATATACTAATCACTTTTTTTTGGTCATTTTATACATTAAATATATAAACCCAACTAAAAAATGAAGAATGATAACACCCGCCACAATGTATAGCGTAACATTGGAATTGTCTCTCATAATTAAAATTTAATTCTAATTTAAAGCCTATTTTTATGTTATAAGGAAACAAATGTTACATTAATATGTTTTAAATCTTGTTTTACAAACATCATTTGTTTTTTAATTATTATTTTTGGCATATCATTTAAACCAATATTATGAATTCATTATTAAGCAAAAAACAAATTATCATTAGTTCATTTATTCTGATGGCGTTCCTATTTCGCTTAATCCCACATATACCGAATGTAACGCCCATTACTGCGGTGGCCCTTTTTTCTGGGGTTTATTTCACTAATAAAAAATATGCGTTTATCATTCCTATGGCTGCTATGTTTCTATCCGATCTTGTTTTAGGATTTTCAAGCATTTCGTTATTTGTATATGCCGCTTTCATATTGGTTGGTTACATAGGCATTGCTTCAAAAAAAATGAGCATAAAAACCATTTTGTTGAGCAGCATCAGTTTCTTTGTTATTACCAATTTTGGCGTATGGTTATTAGCATATCCTAAATCACTAAATGGTTTAATGGAGTGCTACACATTGGCCATTCCGTTTTTTAGAAACTCATTAATTGGAGATTTTGTTTTTTCCGGAGTCTTGTATTACGGCTTTGAGTTTGTATCAAGAAAATATTTAAAAACAGCTTAGTTTTAAATATATAAACCCTTAATAAAAAAACGCTTTTATAGCGTTTTTTTTATTTTTTAAACTGTAATTTTATGCGTAATCAATAATTCGATTAACTCAATGACAGACATTATTATTCTTATTGTAGCCATCGTTTTTTCCGTAGGGATTACTACATACATTCTAAAACTTAAAAGCAAGAGCGAACAAAGTTCCTTACAAGAGCGTTTAAATCAAGCACATATAGCTAATGACGATTTAAAGCAGAGTTTAAACAAAGTGGAACTTGACCGTGATAAAATACGTGAGGAAAAAGAATTGTTACTATCTGAACTAGCAAGAACCAATGCCGATTTTGATAATTTGAAACAAAAAAATGACGAGCAAAAAGCAGAGGTAGAAAAACTGCAGGAAAAATTCACAAAGGAATTTGAAAATCTTGCCAATAAAATTTTAGATGAAAAATCAAACAAGTTCACAACACAGAACAAAGAAAATCTTGACGCCATTTTAAAACCACTTCAAGAGAAGATTCAACATTTTGAAAAGCGTGTAGAGGAAACCAATAAAGAAGATATTACCCGCAGTGCCGATTTGCGCAGGCAAATTATTGGTTTAAAAGAGCTCAACGAACAAATGAGCAAAGAGACCACAAACTTAACCAAGGCACTTAAGGGTGATACCAAAATGCAAGGAAATTGGGGAGAATTAGTTTTAGAGCGTGTGTTGGAACGAAGTGGTCTTCAAAAAGACAGAGAATATTTTGTGCAGCAAAGCTTTTCCACCGAAGAAGGTAAACGAGTTATGCCCGATGTGATCATTCATCTGCCGGGTGACAAAAAACTGATTGTGGATTCCAAAGTGTCACTTGTTGCCTATGAACGCTATATCAATGAAATAGATGATACTGAAAAACCGTCCCATTTAAAGAATCATGTCATTTCAGTAAAAAAACGCGTCAGTGAATTGGGCGAAAAAAACTACCATCAATTGTATGAAATGGAAAGTCCCGATTTTGTATTGTTGTTTATCCCCATAGAATCAGCCTTTGCAATAGCCTCAATGGAATATCCTAATTTATATTCGGATGCCTTTGAAAAAAATATTATCATAGTCACGCCTACCACATTATTGGCCGTATTAAAGACCATTGATAGCATGTGGCAAAATGAAAAGCAGAAGGAAAATGCCATTGAAATTGCTACCCAGGCAGGAAGATTATATGATTCTTTTGTGAATCTTACAGAAGAATTGATAAAAGTTGGCAACCAAATAGGCACTGTCCAAAAATCATACGAAAGTGCTATGGTTAAACTTACCGGTAAAGGAAACCTGATCAAACGCGTAGAAAACTTAAAAACCTTAGGCGCCAAGGCCAGCAAGCAACAAAACCAAAAACTACTAAAACGAGCTCAAGAAGGAGAGTCATAAAATTACACCTATGTTTAAAACCATTGAAGAATCGCAAGTAACCATTACGCAACTCATGCTTCCGTCCCACTCCAATTTTAGTGGTAAAATACACGGAGGGTTTATATTAAGCCTCATGGATCAAATTGCATTTGCTTGCGCTTCAAGACATTCTAGAAACTATTGTGTAACAGCTTCAGTAAATAAAGTGGATTTTTTAAATCCCATTGAAGTTGGGGAACTTGTAACCTTGAAAGCCTCTGTAAACTATACGGGCAGAACATCCATGGTCATTGGGGTAAGAGTGGAATCTGAAAACATTCAAACTGGCGAAAAAAAGCACTGTAACTCCTCTTATTTTACCATGGTTGCAAAAGACGAAAACGGTAAAAACGTGTCTGTTCCAGGTATTATTTTAAACAATAAAAATAAAATTCGCAGATTTGCCCGAAGTATTGCCAGACAAGAACAAGCCAAAAATAGAACAACAGCTTTTAAAACTTCGGAGTTTAAAATGGAGGAATACCTTGATGCTATCAAAAAACAAAATGCTTTGATTGAATTATGATCAACAAAAAAAGCCACTTAAATAAGTGGCTTTTTTTGTTCTATTTATTCAAATACATTTTTCGTCTGGAATACAGATCGTAAAATTGATCATCTTTTAAGCTATCAATAAATAAAATGCTTTCGCCTGTACTTTTCATTTCAGGTCCCAATTTTTTATTCACATTCGGGAACTTATTAAAAGAGAATACGGGTTGCTTAATGGCATAGCCCTCTAAATGTGGCTTAAAGTCGAAATCTGTTACTTTGTTTTCTCGCAACATTACTTTGGTAGCATAATTAACATACGGTTCTCCATACGCTTTTGCTATAAACGGAACCGTTCTTGATGCTCTTGGGTTGGCTTCAATTATGTAAACAACATCATCCTTTATGGCAAACTGAATATTTATCAACCCAACGGTATGTAAAGCCTTTGCTATTTTTACAGTGTGGTCTTTTATTTGCTGCATAACCAAATCGCCTAAATTAAATGGTGGCAACATGGCATTACTGTCTCCTGAGTGGATTCCACAAGGCTCAACATGCTCCATGATTCCGATAATATAGACATTTTCGCCATCACAAATTGCATCAGCCTCAGCTTCAATAGCTCCTTCTAAATAATGGTCAAGGAGTAATTTGTTATTTGGTATGCTTCTAAGCAAACTAACAACATGTTCTTCCAATTCCTTTTTATTGATAACAATTTTCATGCCTTGCCCACCTAAAACATAAGACGGTCTCACCAATATAGGGAAGTTTAATTTATCTGCAACAGCTAAGGCTTCATCAGCAGATTCAGCTGTGTCAAACTCTGGATAAGGAATATTGTTTTCTTTCAACAAGTTGGAAAAACTGCCTCTATCTTCAGCTAAATCCAATGATTCAAAACTAGTTCCTATAATTTTTATACCATATCTTGATAATTTCTCAGCAAGCTTTAGAGCGGTTTGTCCACCTAACTGAACAATGACGCCTTCTGGTTTTTCATGTTTGATGATATCATAAATATGTTCCCAAAAAACAGGCTCAAAATACAGTTTATCAGCCGTATCAAAATCTGTTGAAACGGTTTCTGGGTTACAGTTGATCATAATGGTTTCATAGCCACATTCAGCTGCTGCCAAAACACCATGCACACAACAATAATCAAACTCAATACCTTGCCCAATTCTATTCGGTCCAGAACCCAATACAATAATTTTTTTCTTGTCTGTTACGACACTTTCATTATGCGCAAAACGGTTTCCATCTGCGGTTTCCATATCACTTTCAAACGTAGAATAATAATATGGGGTTTGTGCCTTAAATTCTGCTGCACAAGTATCAACCAGTTTATAAACCCTATTCACACCAAATTCCTCGCGTTTATTGTAAACCTGACTTTCCAAACAACCCAACATGTGGGCTATTTGTCTGTCTCCATAGCCTTTTTGCTTAGCCTCCAGCAATAAATCTTTCTGAATGGTATCTATATTGTAAGTGGATATTTCTTTTTGAAGGAAAAACAAGTCTTCAAATTGTCTTAAAAACCACATGTCAATCTTAGTGATTTCATGAATCCTGCTCAATGGGATTCCCATCTGGATAGCATCATAAATTATAAAGACCCGATCCCATGATGCATATGTGAGCTTTTCTATAATCTGCTCGTAGTTTTTGTTTTCTTTACCATCAGCCCCAAGTCCGTTTCTCTTAATCTCCAATGATTGTGTGGCTTTATGGAGTGCCTCTTGGAATGAGCGTCCTATACCCATAACTTCACCAACCGATTTCATTTGAAGTCCCAGTGTACGGTCACTACCTTCAAATTTATCGAAATTCCAACGTGGAATTTTTACAATCACATAATCCAGTGTTGGCTCAAACAAAGCGGAAGTGGATTTTGTGATTTGGTTTTGCAACTCATCCAAATGATAGCCTATAGCTAATTTAGCTGCAATTTTAGCAATGGGGTAACCCGTTGCTTTACTGGCCAAAGCCGAAGACCTTGACACCCTTGGATTGATTTCTATAGCTATAATATCCTCATTTTCATCCGGACTCACCGCAAACTGCACATTACATCCGCCCGCAAAATCACCTATGCTTCGCATCATATGGATGGCCATATCACGCATTTTTTGATAGGTCCTATCACTTAAAGTCATAGCTGGAGCTACCGTAATGGAATCTCCTGTATGAATCCCCATTGGATCCATATTTTCAATGGAACAGATAATGACCACATTGTCATTAGCATCTCTTAGAAGCTCTAATTCAAATTCTTTCCAACCAATCAAAGCTTTATCAATCATCACTTCATGAATAGGAGACTCTTCCAACCCATGCGTTAACAATCTATCAAAATCTTCTTCTCTATGAACAAAAGACGCTCCTGCTCCACCAAGTGTAAAAGATGCTCTAATAACCAAAGGGAATCCAAACTCTTGGGCTATTTCTTTCCCTTTTAAATAGGATGTGGCCGTTGCTTGGGGCGCCATTGGAATGCCAATTTTAAGCATCAACTCTCTAAACTTCTCACGATCTTCCGTAATATTGATAGCATCAATATCTACACCAATAATCTCAACGCCAAAGTCGTTCCAAATGCCCTTTTCATCCGCTTCGATACATAAGTTCAAGGCTGTTTGACCTCCCATAGTAGGCAAAACGGCATCAATTTGTGGATGTTCTTTTAAAATTTTTATCAATGATTTTGTGGTAAGCGGCAACAAATACACATGGTCTGCCATGGAAGGGTCCGTCATAATTGTTGCTGGATTGGAATTGATTAAAATCGTTTCTATTCCATCTTCCCGTAATGATCTTAGGGCTTGAGATCCTGAATAATCAAACTCACATGCTTGCCCTATGATGATAGGACCAGAACCAATGATTAGTATAGATTTTAGCTTTGGATTTTTTGGCATTTTTACTTTTTGTGTTTTCTGGTTTATTAAAAATTTTGTTATAAGATATAAAAAAAGGCGTTACACCTAAGCAACACCTTTAATTTATTGGAAATGAAAAATCATTATTTTTTATGTCTAGCTTCAGATGATACCGACAATCTTTTTCTTCCTTTAGCTCTTCTTCTAGCTAACACCTTTCTACCATTAGCAGACGCCATTCTTTCTCTGAAACCGTGCTTGTTTCTTCTCTTTCTTTTTGATGGCTGAAACGTTCTTTTACTCATTGCCTAATATCTTTAAATCTGAATAATTGTATTTGTTTTTTTAATTTTTGGGTTTCCCTAAAACCGAGCGCAAATATACAAAGAGTTTTTACTTTGACAAACCTTATTTTAAAAATATTTTCATTAATTGAATTTTAAAATACTTTCCTTGTAAAGCTAATATTTTTGGGCACCTTGTTGATTTTTTGTGAAAGCTCCATTAGGTCCTTTTGATAAAAATTTAGTTTCTTTGCAGTCAGAAAAAGACTTTTGCACATCTCAAACATTAAACGTGCATATAACCTTTTATTAAACCATACAATGTACAACAAAATCATAAAACTTATTATAGCGGCTGGTATTATAGCGTATGCCGTATATCAATTTACAGAAGGATTTATAGGCAATGGTATCATGCTTATATTATTATCATTGGTCTTTGTGTTTTTATACTTTAAAAACGAATTTATTTTATTGGCTTTTTTAAGGTTAAGGAAACAAGATTTTGAAGGCGCTAAAAAATGGCTCAACAAAATTAAAAACCCAGAGTCTGCCTTAGTCACCAAACAACAAGGATATTATAACTATTTGCATGGTATCATGGTATCACAAACCAATATGAACGAAGCCGAAAAATATTTTAAAAAGGCTATTTCTTTAGGGTTGTCCATGGATCATGATTTGGCCATGGCTAAATTAAATCTATCTGGTATAGCCTTTTCAAAGAGACGAAAACAAGAAGCCCAAAAACTACTGTCTGAAGCTCAAAAACTGGACAAACAAGGTATGTTGACCGACCAGATAAAACTGATGAAGGAAAACATGAAGCGTGCCCAAATACCTAACCAACACTACGGAACCGGCGGTTCTATAAGAGCACAAAAACGAAGAGGATAAGAGCGGTTTAGTGCACGCTGTTGTAATATCCCTTTTCGGGAATTTCAATCATATACTTTTTACCGGATTTATTAGCAAGGAATCTGTCCCGTAACCAAGGGTTATGTATTTTTAAAATTTTGTAATTGATGCCGAAATCCTTGGCGAATTTTGTAAAATCACTAACAGAAGAATCCACTTCTACCTTAAAAGTTGGGATATTGTTATATAAGTCCTTTTCCCTAAAGTTAAAACCGTACCTGTCAGGATGTGTCAAGATTTCCTTTAACGCCACTATTCTAAACACATATCGACCGGTTTCTTCCCCTAACAACAAATCATAATAATTGGACACCTCTTGTTCTTCCAAACGCCTTGAGATACCAGTGTCACCAGCGTTATAAGCCGCTGCCGCAAGTGTCCATGAACCCAATTTTTCTTTTGAATTCAGCAAATATTTACAAGCCACTTCCGTTGACTTTTCAAGATTGTAGCGTTCATCTACATTATCATTAACCTCTAGGCCATTCTCTTTGGCGGTAGCCTTCATAATTTGCCAAACACCAGTTGCATTGGCACTAGAAACGGCATTGGTCAAGCCACTTTCAATCACTGCCAAATATTTAAAATCATCAGGCACACCATTCTTTTTCAAAATAGGTTCAATAATGGGAAAGTATTTTTTGGCTCGTTTAAACATTAACAATCCGTTTGATTGCCAATAGGTGTTAACAAGCAACTCCCTATCTATTCGTTCGTGTATGTCTGGATCTGTTAGCGGCAAAGGTTCGCCCGCAAAATTCAAGCTTTCTGGTATTTGTAAGGCATATACATTATAATCATTGATGAGTTTTTTTTCAAAATTCTCATCTGTTGGGGCGTCTTGAAGGGCATAAATAAATAAGGCTGTTAAACTTAATAATCCCACAAACGCAAGTGCTCTTTCTATAGTCTTCATAGCTAATAAGTTTTGCTTAAAATTAATAAATATTTTAATCTGATAAAATAATATCTGGTAATTGTTCATTAAACCATTTATACTTGTTGATGATCATAATATGCGTTCCATTTTTAATGGTGATACAGTTTTCAATGTTCTTTATTGGAAACACAGCATCGTTTTCACCATGAACATGAATAATATTCGGAATTATGGTTTCTTGGTTCCAGTTGACCATTTGCTCAATGGCCCAATCCAAATACTTACTATCACTCACAGATAGGTATCGCTTATATAATTCCAACCGTTTTTTTACATTAGAACCAAACGCATATTTGGCAAAGGCATCAATATTTGTTGCCAATTTAGTAGGCAAAAGTTTGTAGGCCTTGGTCACTTTTGCCAAAAGCATGCGCTTGGGTAGTTCATGCATGGTTTTCACACTTGATATAATAATTAACTTTCTGTATTTAATATGCTTACTGATTTCTTGTACCAAAACGCCTCCAAATGATACCCCAATCAAAACACAATTTGAGTATTTAATATTACTTGAAATTCGCACTGCATAAGCCTCAAGTGATTCATTATCAGTAGGTATTATCCATTCCAGATAATGAACAGCAAAGCGCTCTTCAGGCAGTTTTATATACTCAAATATTTTGGGGCTCGCTGCCATCCCTGGCATTAAATAGACATGTATTATCTCTTGATTCATAAGGTTTTAACCTTTGTATATCGCCTCTATAACGATTTTTTTTGTAAATTTGCAACACAAAGCTATATAAATTAGCGTTCACTGGTTACTATTCTTTTCAAATAAAACACTTTATCATGATTGATGCTGCAGAATTAATAGACAATGATTTTTTACGTCAGTTTGAAATCAAAATTGACGATCACCTTGCTAAAATTGAGTATTCCTTACAAGAACGAAAGATTTTCTTGACCAAATTGGTTATTCCTGATGACATCAATAGTGAAAATTTTAGCAACGAATTTTTAACTGCTGTCTTTGAACAAATTGAGGACCGTAACCTAAGCATTGTTCCAACAAGTCCTGAAATAGCGAAATTTGTTAGAAAAAACAGAAAATACAAGCGAATGCTTCCTGTTGGCGTAAGAATTTGATTTTTATCAAAAAAACTAATAAAAAGCCCAGAACATACGTTTTGGGTTTTTTATTTACAGGGCAAACTCATTGACAAATTCAAACCTTACCAAACCATCATCATCAATATTGGTGAGTTCTATATCGTGCAATGTATTGACTAAATCAGGGTTCCATGGGGTTTTTACTTTCACATAATTTTCTGTAAACCCATGAATATAGCCTTCTTTGTTTTCACTTTCAAACAGCACGGTTCTAGTGGTTCCTAGTTGGCTTTCATAAAAGGCACGACGCTTTTTAGCTGAAAGTCCACGCAACATTTTACTGCGCTTATGTCGTACATTCATAGGTACAACACCATCCATATCTACCGCTTCCGTATTATCTCTTTCGGAATAGGTAAACACATGCAAGTATGAAATATCAAGTTCATTTAAAAAATGATAGGTCTCTAAAAAATGTGCATTGGTTTCACCAGGAAATCCAACAATCACATCAACCCCTATGCATGCATGTGGCAAGACTTCTTTAATTCTTGAAACACGGTCAACATACAATTCCCGATTGTAGCGACGTTTCATCTTTTTTAAAATGTCATTACTTCCCGACTGTAACGGAATATGAAAGTGAGGCACAAAGGTATTGCTGTTAGAAACAAAATCAATAGTCTCGTTCTTTAAAAGATTGGGTTCAATGGACGAAATACGCAAACGCTCAATGCCTGCAACCTCATCCAAAGCTTTTACCAATTCAAAAAAAGTATGTTCATGCTTTTTGTTACCAAACTCACCTTTTCCGTAATCTCCAATATTTACACCCGTTAGAACAATTTCCTTAATATCCTGTTCTGCTATTTCCTTGGCATTCTTTAAGACGTTCTCTAAAGCATCACTCCTGGAAATACCCCGTGCCAACGGAATGGTACAATAGGTACATTTATAGTCGCAGCCGTCTTGCACCTTTAAAAAGGCTCGGGTTCTATCACCTATTGAATAACTTCCAACATAAAAATCGGCGTCTTCAATTTCACAGGAATGCACTTCTCCAAAATCGTTTTTTGATAAGTCGTTCAAATAATCGGTAATCTTGAATTTTTCGGTAGCTCCCAAAACCAAATCCACGCCATCAACATCAGCTAATTCCTGTGGTTTTAACTGGGCATAACAACCCACAGCTGCCACAAATGCCTTAGGATTGGTCTTTTGAGCTTGCTTAACAATGGTTTTAAAACGCTTGTCGGCATTTTCAGTAACCGAACAGGTATTGATTACATATATATCAGCTTGTTCTGAAAAATCAACACGGTCAAAACCTTCATCTGTAAAACTTCTGGCTATGGTTGATGTTTCAGAAAAATTCAGTTTACAACCTAAAGTATAAAATGCGACTTTTTTTCTAGCGTTCATTCTTGTATTTTTACCAAGTGGGCAAATTTACAACTTATAAATGATATGATAAAACCAATGGCTTTCATCTTAAGACAATCATTCATCTATCTTTCAATAAGTTGTATAGTCTCAGTATTGTTTTCTTGCAGAAATGACGCCAGTAATATCAATGAGTCTCTTGTTTTTAGATACAATGAACACAAAAACATTGGTTCTTTGGATCCAGCTTTTTCAAAAGATATTGCCGATATCTGGGCAACCAATCAGTTATTCAATGGTTTGGTACAAATGGATGACAGCCTTCATGTTCAACCCTGTATTGCCAAACATTGGACTGTTTCAAAAGATGCCCTAACCTATTCCTTTTTTTTACGAAATGATGTTTACTTTCATAAAGATGTTCTATTTGGAAAAGATTCAACCAGAGCAGTAACTGCTTATGATTTTGAATATAGTTTCAATAGACTGCTTGATAAAAAAATAGCATCTCCAGGTGGCTGGGTTTTAAACAAAGTTGATACGTTTAAAGCCATTAATGATAACCTGTTTCAAATTAAATTAAAACAACCATTTCCTGCTTTTTTAGGGCTACTGACCATGAAATACTGTAGCGTAGTCCCCAAGGAAATTGTTGATTTTTATGGAACAGATTTTCGCTCACACCCCATTGGCACAGGGCCTTTTATGTTTAAACGTTGGGAAGAAAACATTAAACTGGTTTTTAGAAGAAATCCTGATTATTTTGAAAAAGACAGCTCAGGAAAAAGCTTACCTTATTTGGAAGCGGTTGCCATTACTTTTTTACCCGATAAACAAAGTGAATTTTTGCAGTTTACACAAGGCAATATCGATTTTGTTTCGGGGTTGGACGCTTCCTATAAGGATGACATTTTAACTGCTGATGGGAAGCTCCGTGATACATATAAGAAAACTGTCAATATGATACGCGGCCCTTATTTGAATACCGAATATCTAGCATTTTTTATGGATTCCAATATTTCTGAAATACAATCTGAATCCATTCGAAAAGCCATAAACTATGGCTTTGACCGTCAAAAAATGATGGTGTATTTACGTAATGGTGTGGGCATACCTGCCAACGGTGGTTTTATTCCCAAAGGATTACCTGGATATAATGGTAAGATTGGTTTTAATTACCAACCCGAAAAAGCCAAAGAATTGGTCTCTAAATACATCACTGAAAGTGGCAACAAAAACCCAGAAATTACCATTACCACTACCAGTAACTATTTGAGCTTCTGCGAGTACATCCAAAAAGAACTGCAAAAAACAGGGTTAACGGTACATGTAGATGTCATTCCTGCGGCAACCTTAAAAGAAGCCAAAGCCAATGGCAAACTGGATCTATTTAGGGCCAGTTGGGTTGCAGATTATCCTGATGCCGAAAACTATCTGTCCCTATATTATAGTAAGAATTTCGCACCAAACGGCCCCAATTACACGCACTTTAAGAATGATCTATTTGATGAGTGGTTTGAACAATCTTTTACAGAAACCAACACCAAACAACGTGAACTATTATATTCCAAAATGGACTCGTTGGTGATGCAAAAAGCTCCTATTGTTCCTTTATTTTATGATGAAGTGGTCAGGTTTACTAGAAAAAATGTTAAAGGCTTGGGAATAAACCCAACTAATTTATTGGAATTGAAAAAAGTTAAGAAAGATTGACCTTGTATTGTTGTCCTTCTATGACTCCTAAAACAATATAATACATAGAAATCCCATAAAACATCATAATAAAAAAATCCTCAAAAGGCAGGTGTTGCTTAAATGTTTTTATAGCCATCATACTCTCGCTGATTATATAAATCATCACTCCCACGAATACATACATATAACTCTTTTTACCGCAAACACCTTTTCTTAAATAAGCAAATTGAAACATTAACAACGATAGAAAAAAGCTTACAAGTGCAGGCACCAAGAACTCCTTAAGCCCATTAAGAACTATACTAATTAAAAAAACAGCATAAGCAAACATTATGATTGAAAAGGGAACCAGTCTTAAAACATCAAAATCATTTTTATGGGAAAAATTAAAGCTGAAAAACACTTTCCCTATTGAGAAAAACAACAAACTCAATCCTAAAAAAACAATATTGTTATGGTTTATTATCAACAAATCCCCAATAAGAAAAGAACCTAAGCCCAAAAACATCCATACATGTTTTTTATCATCACTTCCTGCTTTATTTTTAAAATAATAGCCTAACAGAAATAACACTATCAAAGGTTTGGATATAAATCTGTAGGGAAATATAGGACAATACAATTTTACTAAAACATCAACCAATAGAACTATAAAGAATACAATTGTAAACTTTGTGTTGCAAGTAAAAATGCTCTTCATTTAGGTGTTAGGGAAAATTAAATTCTGGCTGAAAATATAAAAAATACCCATACACCAAACTTAATTAGTCACTTTTTAGATGAAATGCTACAATTTTTAAATTAGCCTTTATTATTAAATTATTTTAATGGTCAAAACCGACTAATTCAAAGTAAAGTAATAGATGTCATCTTCTCCTTTTCCACCGGCTCGTTTTGAAGAAAAATATCCCGATGCATTATCTGCATCAATAATAAAACAGACATCATCTTCATTACTGTTTATTGGCTTAGGTAATTTCACTGCTTTTTCAAATTCACCTTTAGCATTCAAAACACATTTATAGATATCATAACCACCAAATCCACCAGGTCTGTTTGATGAAAAATAAAGGATATTATCAGCACTCATAAAAGGAAACATTTCACCACTATATGAATTGACAGTTGACCCTAAATTTTTAGGCTGGCTATAGGTGTTATTTGATAAAATGTCAACCTTAAAAATATCAGATGTTCCTTTGGCGCTTTCCTTGCCTCCTCTAATATTAGCTGTAAAATATAGGGTTTTGCCATCAGGACTTATTACTGGATGCGCATACGAATAACGCGGTTTACAAAATGGCAACACCTTAAAATCAGTCCAGCCAACACCTTCCTTGTATTCAGCTACTTCAATATGGAAATTGCTCTCTTTGTAGTCGCCTTTGGGTTTGTTGCGCCTATTTATGTAATTGGTAGTAACATAAAGCTTTTTTTTATCAGGTGAAAAAACAGCATTTGTTATTTGAAAAACATCTTCTTTTGGATCAATTTGAAGAAGTTTAACATTGTTGATATTGCCTGTTTCATCTTTTATACCGGTATATAAAGTTAAAATACCTTGATCAAAAAAGGTTTTTATCTTTCCGTTTTTATTCAATAAATATGATGTGAACAAAACCTCATTAGACTGACCAACAGATAAACCAAAATGCGGTTTGTCGTCATTTATATCAATATTCTTAACAATGTAATTGGGTGATTGAGAGAATCCTGAAAAGTTCAAAATAAAACACAAACAAGTAAGCAATACCTTCATAACTTCAATAAAATAAAATTAAAGTTACTAAAAGTTATCTATTCCCGTCTATATTTTTTGGTCTGCTCAAAAACATGCTCCAATATGTCCGCATCTTGTTGGGTGAATTCCATGTTGCGTCTAGACATTACTGTTTTGGCAACTTCAAATGCTTTTTTGGTTAAATACGTTGTAAATCCCCCATATCCGCCCCAAGTGAAACTTGGTATGAAATTACGGGGAAATCCACTTCCAAAAATATTGGCGTTTACACCCACAACCGTTCCTGTATTGAACATGGTATTTATGGCACATTTACTGTGATCACCCATAATAAGTCCGCAAAACTGCAACCCAGTTTTAGTAAAACTCTCTGTTTGGTAATCCCATAATCGCACTTCAGAATAATCGTTTTTAAGATTTGAATTATTAGTGTCAGCACCAAGGTTGCACCATTCTCCTAAAACGGCATTTCCTAAAAATCCATCATGCCCTTTGTTTGAATAGGCAAAAAGAACCGAATTATTGACTTCGCCTCCAACTTTACTGTATGGCCCAATGGTTGTTGGTCCATAAATTTTAGCTCCCATTTTAACGATGGCACCTTCACAAATTGCTAACGGTCCGCGAACAAGTGCACCTTCCATGATTAAAGTATCTTTTCCAATATAAATAGGGCCATTTGTAGCATTAAGTGTAACAAATTCCAAAGTAGCACCTTCTTCTATAAAAATATTTTCCGGATCAATCACATTGTTACTGGACGGAATTGGTTTTGATTTCCTGTCTTTGGTTATCAAGTTAAAATCATCTTGAATAGCCTCACCATTTTTTGAAAAAATATCCCATGTATGTTCAATTCTGATAATATCATCATTAAATTCAATGGCTTCAAAAGTTGAGAAATCAATATTTTCTTGGGCTTCTTTTGTAAAAAAAGCAATAATATCTTCATCTTTAAAGATAGCCTGATTATTTTCAAGTCCTTTGACCATTTCAACCAATTCAAAATTTGGAAGATAGGAGGCATTGATCATAATGTTCTCTTCCATTTCAACCATCGGATACTTCTCAGACAAATAATCTTCAGTCACTGTAGTGGTTGTAGAGTCCAGATAAGCTTCCCATTTTTCGCGAATGGTCAATATGCCAACCCTAATATCGGCAACGGGTCTGGTAAAGGTTAAAGGCAGCAGGTTATTCCTAAAAGGACCGTCAAAAAGAATATAGTTCATGAGGCTTGCAAGTTATATGCTAAAGTTAATAGTTTTATGCTATGTACCTTAAACCATTCGTTATTATGCACCAAAAGTAGATTAATTGCGCAAAATAAAAAAGCCTTTCAGTAATAGAAAGGCTTTTAAAATATATTGTGTTAAGCTTATTTTTTAAACTTAGCATATTTGTTTTTAAACTTATCAATACGACCAGCGGTATCAACTAATTTAGATTTACCTGTATAGTAAGGATGAGATGTTCTTGAAATCTCCATCTTAACAAGTGGATATTCAACACCATCAACTTCAATCGTTTCATTTGTATTGGCGGTAGATTTTGTTAAAAAAACATCATCATTAGACATGTCTTTAAAAGCTACTACTCTATAATTTTCTGGATGTATACCTTTTCTCATCGCTAAACGCTTTAATTCTTTTCAATTTTGGAAGTGCAAATTTAAGTATTTTTTACAAATGAACAATACTTTTTAATATTTTTTATTTTACCCCTTTATGTAACGTTTTATTATCTTTGTTTACTAACTAGTCAACTAATTTAAAAACCAAAATTATTATGGAACCACAACAACTATCTCCTGGTAAATTTGCTAGAAACTATGGCGTTATTTTAGGAATCATCCTCATTCTTATAGCCGTTATCATGTATGTAACCGGTATGCAACTTGAAGGCGTTCAATGGCCAATGTACATTTACTATGTAATCTTCCCTGTATCTATTTTTTATGCCATAAGCCAATACAAAAAAGCACAAGGTAATGTATTGTCACTGGGAGAAGCCATAAAAATTGGGCTTGTTATAGCCGTTATAAGCGCTTTGGTTTATGCGGTTTATAATTTATTGTTCAACTACGTTATTGATCCAGAGTTCACAAAAGAAGCTGTTAAGGCTGAATTGGACAGAATGTTGGAAAGCGGCAAAATGACCGAAGAAATGATTGAACAAACTGCCAAAATAAGAGAGATATTTACAAATCCGTTTGTAGGAACCACTATCTGGATTGCTTTAAGCGCCATTTTTGGTTTGATTTACTCATTGATTGCCGGATTGATAATGAAACGCGAGCAACAATAAAAGCTTATTTTATTTTGAGTATTTTTGAAGCTTCAATTATTGAGATAAATTTACATGAACATATCTGTAGTCATACCACTACTTAATGAACAAGAATCATTAACAGAATTATATGATTGGATTGCAAAAGTTATGCAGTCCAATCATTTTTCTTATGAGATTATTTTTATTGATGATGGCAGTGACGACAACTCATGGGAAACCATAACCCAACTTTCTGCAAAAGACAAACAGGTTAAAGGCATTCGGTTTCTAAAGAATTACGGAAAATCACAAGCACTTCATGCTGGTTTTGAAAAGGCCCAAGGCGATGTGGTCATCACCATGGATGCCGATTTACAGGATAATCCAGATGAAATACCTGAACTTTACAACATGATTATCAAAGACGGCTTTGATCTGGTTTCTGGCTGGAAAAAGAAACGTTATGATGCTATCCTGTCAAAAAATTTGCCTTCAAAATTATTTAATTGGGCTGCCAGAAGAACATCGGGTGTCAAATTACACGACTTCAATTGTGGTCTTAAAGCCTATCGTTTAGAGGTTGTCAAGCACATAGACGTAAATGGTGAAATGCACCGCTACATCCCTGTGCTATCAAAAAATGCTGGTTTTAATAAAATCAGTGAAAAAGTTGTACAGCATCAAGCCAGAAAATATGGAGAAACCAAATTTGGTATGGACCGTTTTATCAATGGTTTTTTAGACCTCATAACCATTTGGTTTTTATCCCGTTTTGGTAAACGCCCCATGCACTTATTTGGAAGCTTAGGTGTTATCATGTTTGCCATTGGTTTTGGTTTTTCATTATATTTAGGTATTGACAAAATATTTTTGAATCCCTTTGGAAGATTAATTACAGAACGTCCTCAGTTTTATATTGCCTTGTCAACCATGATTATTGGCACACAATTTTTTGTTGCCGGATTTTTGGGCGAAATTATATTGAGAACAAAACCAGAAAAAAAACGCTATTCCATTAAATCTGAACTAAATTTTTAAGTCATTTTAATTAATTTTGACTTTTAGTGTTAACAAACAAATTCCATAAACCATGATACATATAGAACCAGAACTTTTAAATAGAGTCAATACTTGGTTAACACCATCTTTTGATGACGATACCCAAACCCAAATAAAAGAAATGATTGCATCAAATCCTGTTGGCTTGAAAGAAAGCTTTTATAAGGATTTGGAATTTGGAACTGGTGGTATGCGTGGTGTTATGGGTGTAGGAAGTAACCGGATAAACAAATACACACTTGGCAGAAGCACTCAAGGATTAAGCGAGTATATGCTTGACTATTTCCCTGGTGAAACACCAAAAGTTGCTATTGCTTATGACTGTAGACATAATAGCAAAACATTAGCAAAAGTTGTTGCCAACGTATTTTCTGCAAATGGCATAGAAGTCTTTCTTTTTGAAGACCTCCGCCCTACTCCAGAATTATCCTTTGCCTTAAAACATTTAAACTGCCACTGCGGAATTGTGCTTACAGCATCGCACAACCCACCAGAATACAATGGGTACAAAGTTTATTGGCAAGATGGCGGTCAATTAGTGCCTCCTCAGGACGATGCCATCGTCAATAAAATAAACAACACAGAATACGCTAATATTAAGTTTAAAGCCAATGAATCTTTAATCAATTATATAGGAAAGGATATTGATAATGTCTTTATTGATGCTTCATTAAAAAATGGAAGTTTTAATATTTCCCAATCAGCTAAAGACAATTTAACCATCGTATTCACATCGTTACACGGAACATCCATCACTTTGGTTCCTGAAACCTTAAAACGGGCTGGTTATAAAAACGTTCATATTGTTAAGGAACAAGAAGTGCCAAATGGTGATTTTCCAACGGTGGCCTCTCCAAATCCAGAGGAACCTGCCGCATTAAAAATGGCTTTGGAACTGGCCGAAGAAGTAAATGCCGATATTGTGATAGGTACTGATCCTGACTGTGACAGATTGGGTGTTGCTGTTCGCAATTCTGAAAACAAACTGCAATTACTCAACGGAAACCAAACCATGGTCGCTATGACCGATTTCTTATTGAAACAATGGAAATCAAATGGAAACATTAAAGGAGAGGAATTTATTGCTTCAACTATAGTGTCTACACCTATGATGAGCGCTCTAGCCAACGCCTACCAAGTTGATTGCAAGATTGTTTTGACTGGTTTTAAATGGATTGCTAAACTCATCAAAGATTTTAACACGTTAAACTTTATTGGTGGTGGCGAAGAAAGCTTTGGCTTTATGGTTGGTGATTTTGTAAGAGATAAAGACGCCGTTACATCTACGCTTTTAGCTTGTGAAATTGCAGCCCAAGCTAAGGCTAATGGCAGTTCGTTTTTCAACGAGCTTATAAACTTGTACGTTTCACATGGTTTCTACAAAGAACGATTAATTTCCCTAACAAAAAAGGGCATTGAAGGTGCACAGGAAATCAAACAAATGATGATTGATGCCAGAGAGAATCCTTTAAAAGTGGTGAATGGTTCTAAAATCGTGAAAATTGACGATTATCAGTTATCCATTTCAAAAAACTTAATCACTGGTGAAGAAACCACCATTGATATTCCAAAATCCAACGTACTTATTTACAAGACTGAAGACGGCAGTCAAATTGCTTTGAGACCAAGTGGAACAGAACCTAAGATAAAGTTCTATATAAGCGTAAACACTAAATTGGACAATGTGTCAGCATTTAAAGCTACGGAACAAAAATTGGAAAGCAAAATAGACGCTATTGTAAAAGACATGAAATTAGCTTAGTCTTAAACAATAAGTCTATTAAATTATGCTCTTTTGCTAATGGCATCTGATCATAAAAACAACATTACAAACAGATGACACTTAGTTAATGAACCAATTTATAAATATCCTAAAATACGCTAAACCTTATAAACGGTTTGCGTTAGGGCATATCATATCAAATATTCTTTATGCATTATTTGGTGCACTTTCTTTTATGGCACTAATACCCATGTTAGACGTGCTTTTTAAAGAGAACACCCAAAAGGCTATCAAAGAACCCGTTTATCAAGGAATTGGCCATCTTAACGCCTATTACAAGGATTTTATGGCATACCAGATTAATCTGTATGCCCAGCAAGATAAAGCTAAAGCACTCATTTTTATTATTGCTTTTATTATCATCATATTCTTACTGAAAAACCTATTTAGTTATTTGGCCTATTATTTTATGGTCTTTTTACGAAATGGTGTGGTAAGGGATTTAAGAAATGCCGTGTATAAAAAAACAGTGGAATTACCTCTTTCATTCTTTTCTGAACAGAAAAAAGGTGATATCATGGCGCGTGTCACCAACGATGTAACAACCTTACAGTATTCTATGTTGCCTGTTCTGGAGCTCATTTTCAGGGAGCCACTCAGTATTATTTTTACTGTAATTATAATGCTTATTATAAGCGTAAAACTTACCATTTTTGTCTTTATTTTTATTCCTTTATCTGGTGTGGTCATTTCCAGAATTGGCAAAAGTTTAAAACGAAAATCCGATCGCGTTCAAAAAGAACAAGGCGTTATATTGTCAACCATAGAAGAAACCTTAACAGGTTTGAGAATCATAAAAGGATTTAACGCCGAAGGTATCTTCAACCAGAAGTTCAATGAGTCAACATCTAGGTTCTACCATTTTTCAAATAAATTATTAAACCGTCAAAACCTAGCATCTCCAACCAGTGAAATATTAGGCGTCATTGTTATCTCAATACTTTTATGGTATGGCGGTCAATTGGTGCTAGTAGACAAGTCATTGGATGGCAGCTCTTTTATTGCCTATATTGGTCTGGCCTATAATATTTTAGTGCCCGCTAAAGCAATCTCCAGAGGACTTTACAATATCAAACAAGGTAATGCGGCTGCAGAAAGAATACAAGAGATTATTGATACACCTAACCCTTTAAAGGACAAGGAAAATGCACTTATTAAAACAGGTTTTGATTCTCAAATTGTATTTGATAACATCTCTTTTAAATATCAAGACGAGTATGTTTTAAATGATTTTTCCTTAACCATTCCAAAAGGAAAAACTGTTGCGTTGGTTGGGCAATCAGGAAGCGGAAAATCTACCATTGCCAATCTAATCACGCGTTTTTATGATGTCAATAAAGGGTCTATTTCTATTGATGGCATTGACATTAGAGACCTGTCAACACCTTCCTTAAGGCAACAACTCGGTATTGTTACCCAAGATGCCATTTTGTTTAACGATAGCATTAAAAACAATCTGAAACTAGGAAAATTTGATGCTACTGATGAAGAGGTCATCGAGGCCTTAAAAATTGCTAATGCTTGGGAGTTTGTAAAGGACTTACCAGATGGTATTGATACTAATATTGGCGATTCAGGCAACAAACTCTCTGGTGGACAAAAACAACGACTAAGTATTGCCAGAGCGGTATTAAAAAGTCCGCCAATAATGGTTTTGGACGAAGCCACTTCGGCTCTTGACACAGAAAGCGAGCGCTTAGTACAAGTTGCTTTAGAGAACATGATGAAAAACAGAACATCCATTGTGATTGCCCACAGGCTTTCTACCATCAAAAATGCTGATGAGATTGTGGTTTTGAACAAAGGGAAAATAGTAGAACAAGGAAAACACAACGAACTTATTGCCAAAAATGGTGTCTACAAAAAACTGGTGGACATGCAAAGTTTTGAATAGTTTCTAATTAAATAAAAAGTAAAAAAGGATAGAGATTTGGGCTTCTATCCTTTTTTTGTTTATTGCTAGACTTGGGGCAGACTAACAACATAAGTAGATTTTGATATTGTAAAATTAAATCAAAAAAAACTATCCTGCAAGAAAAAATGCATTTAATCGTATTAAAAATACATTTCATCGATTATTTTAAACCTATATAGTTATAAATCAGCTATTTAATATTTTCATAAATTTTAAATAATTTTACTGTAAATTAAAGGCGTTTAAACTTTTAGTAATTTGAACAGTCTAAATCTGTAAAAGGCACGCGTGACTCCAGAACATCAATTAGTAGAACAGCTAAAATCAAAGCAGCATATAGATCAAGCCTTTAAAGAATTGGTGTCTTTATACAAGGAGCGGCTGTATTGGCATATACGGAATATTGTAAAATCACATGACGATACCGATGATGTTTTACAAAACACCTTTATAAAGATTTACAAAAACATTCATGCCTTTAAAGGAGACAGCAAGTTGTTTTCATGGATGTACAGAATAGCAACAAATGAAGCCATAACATTTATAAATAAAAAAGCTAAGCAATTACAAATTTCAAATGAAGAGGTGCAACAACAGGCAATTGAAAATCTAACAACAGACGTTTATTTTGAAGGCAACAATATTCAGTTGGAATTACAAAAAGCCATAGCCACCCTACCTCAAAAACAACAAATGGTTTTTAACATGAAGTATTTTGAGGAATTGAAGTTTAAAGATATGGCCGATATTTTAAATACCAGCGAAGGCGCCCTGAAAGCATCATACCATATTGCGGTAAAAAAAATCGAGAAGTATTTAACTAGAAATTAAACCTTTACCAAAAAAAACAGTCTTATAAGTACAATGAAAAAGAGACGTATAGAACATATTGAAAAAACAGGTTTTAAAGTACCGGAGACCTATTTCAAAGATTTTGAGGACACCTTATTAAGTGAGTTGAATCTTAAGGATAAAGTTTCTGCAACAGGTTTTCAAGTTCCTGAAGATTATTTTGAATCGTTAGATGAATCTATTTATAGCCGTGCCTCCAAAAACAAACAAGGTAAAGTCATTGATCTGGTTTCTTTTAAAAGAACAGCGTACACAGTTGCTGTTGCAGCTAGTTTAGTGCTTATGTTTAGTGTGTTTTTCAATAAAAAAGAACCATTAACTTTAGACAGCATTGAAACAGCTAGTATAGAAAATTACATTTTGAATGAAGATCTTGAAACAACTGATATAGCATCATTATTTTCAAATGTTGATGCATCTAATTTAAATGACATGGACGTGAATTTAAATTCTGATTCATTGGAAGATTACCTTTTGGAAAATTTAGATGTTGATGATTTGATTTCAAACTAATAACCTAATAGTAAAAACATGAAAAAAACACTCACAACAGTCTTTGTTTTAGGTTTTTATCTACTATCATTTTCGCAAGATAATAGAGACAAAATAAAAACCTTAAAAATTGCCTATATAACAGAAAAATTAAACTTAACCGAAAAGGAAGCCCAAGCGTTTTGGCCCATCTATAATAACTTTGAAGATGAATTTATGAGGCTTAAGCACCAATCATATGATAAAAGAAAGAATGTGGATTTGCAAAACATATCAGATAAAGATGCTGAAGCTTTACTAAATGAAATCCGCTCAATGGAAAATAAAAAATATACACTTAAAGAGAATTTTATAAATGACTTATCAAAAGTTATTCCTGCTAAAAAAATAATTCTGCTCAACAAAGTTGAAGACGACTTTAAGCACAAAATGTTTGAGGAGTTTAAAAACAGGCGAAGAATGCAGCAACCTAGGCAATAAAAAAAGAGGAACAACTTGTTCCTCTTTTTTTATTGCCTGAATATTAATTTAGAAATTCTGCCATTACCTGAAGCATATGCAACGGTATCATTTAAAAACCTAAGGGTATAAAATCCTTCATCACTTATATGTCTCCAATTATATCCGCCATCATTAGAGAAATCAATGCCCTTAAATCCTAACGCAATTAACTCTTTCCCATTTCTATTAGGCACATACTGCACACAGCTTCTGTAACCCGGCGTTTTGTTTTTTGCAACTACGTACCAGGTTTTTCCACCATCTTCAGTCAATATTTTATTACTGTATGTATCATCTGGATTGGTATAATCGCCCCCAATGGCAAAACCATGAAGCGTATCATAAAAGTCAATTGAATAAATGCCTTCAGTAGCTTTTTCTTGTACTATTGGGGTTTTAAAAACCTCCCAAGTATGTCCCTTGTTTTCAGAATAATGGACATTTCCGGCAGTTGTTGCAACCCATGTTTTATCCCCAATGATTTTAATATTGGTGTTACTTGCCGCAAAAGCCCCTTCGCCTTCTTCCGCTTTTGGCAAATCTTCACATGGAATTTTATTCCATGTACTTCCTCCATCCCTGGTAATTATAATGGATAAGCATCCGTTTACACTATCCCCAATGGCAATGCCTTCTTGGTCATTCCAAAAGTTTAGAGCATCATAAAAAACACCCGGACCTTCTTCTTTGTAAACCAATTCCATTTCACCAGAATCACCAGTCTTAAATAATAATGCCGGGGTATCAATACTCAGCATAAAAAAATCATTTGATGTATGACCAATCGCTCTAAACTGTAAATTCAAACTATCAAACTCCTGTTTAGAAATCAACCAACTCTTCTTCAAAGGATTGTAAAGTCCAAAAGCATTGTTATTGGCCGCAAAGGCTAAACTACCATCTTTTAGGATGTCAATAGCTCTAATGCTTAACAAAGAATCCTGTAGAATTGTTTCTGTTTCTACTTTGGAAATATTTCGAGGCATAAATGTGTCCTTTCTTTTGCAGGAAAGTAAAATTGATGATATTATAATAACGAAAAGGAGTTGTTTCATCTACTTTATTTTTTATAAAAATAGGAAAGTCAACTTAATAAACAGATAAACCATTTAACAAATCAACATTTAAAATGTAACTTTGCACCCTTATTTATAAAACATGCGATTACACAGAAATTTATGCTTTTCGGTTATAGACGGATTAACCTTAATTTTTAACGAAGGAAACTATGCCGATAAAGTTATTCAACAACTTTTAAAACGCGACAAACGATGGGGTGCTAGAGACAGGGCTTTTGTTGCTGAAACCACTTATGATATTGTTCGTTGGAAACGTTTATATGCTGAAATTGCAGAAGTTAAAGAACCGTTTGACAGAGATAATCTTTGGCGTATGTTTGCCGTTTGGGCAACCCTAAAAGGTATTAAACTGCCCGACTGGACTTATTTTGAAAACACACCAACCCGAAAAATAAAAGGTCGTTTTGATGAACTTTCCAAAATTAGAAAACTAAGGGAATCCATTCCAGATTGGTTGGATGAATTAGGCGAAAAAGAATTAGGCAAAGCTGTTTGGACCAAAGAGATTGCTGCATTAAATGAGCAAGCCGATGTTATTTTAAGAGTCAACACCCTTAAAACAACCAAGGAAGCATTGCAAGCTGAATTGTTTGACCAAGACATCGAAACAGATGTTTTACCAAACTATCCAAATGCCTTAAAACTTAAAGAACGTGCCAATGTATTTCAAACGGAACAATTTAAAAACGGTCTATTTGAAGTTCAGGACGCCTCATCACAATTGGTTGCAGAATTTTTAAATGTCCAACCAGGCATGCGTGTGGTGGATACTTGTGCTGGTGCTGGAGGCAAAACATTGCATATAGCTTCCTTGATGGAAAATAAAGGTCAAATTATCGCATTGGATATTTATGCCAATAAACTCCACGAATTGAAACGACGTGCCAAACGAAATGGTGCCCATAATATTGAAACCCGCTCCATTGAATCAACCAAAGTCATTAAGAAGCTATATGACAAAGCAGATCGTGTCTTGATTGATGCGCCATGTTCTGGTTTGGGTGTGCTGCGCAGAAACCCTGATGCCAAATGGAAATTGCAACCCGATTTTGTTGAAACCATCAAACAAACACAACAAGACATTTTACAGCAATACTCCAGAATGGTAAAAGTTGGTGGCCAACTGGTGTACGCAACCTGTTCTGTGTTACCATCTGAAAACCAAAAGCAAATTGACACATTCTTAACATCTGAATCTGGAAAAAATTTTACTTTTGTAAAAGACAACAAAGTGCTTGCCCATAAATCTGGCTTTGATGGGTTCTATATGGCATTGTTGGAACGAAAACAATAACTATTCTAACATGAAACACATTTACTTTCTTTTTTTATTTATTTCAACATTCAGTTTTGCTCAACCTGCAGGTTATTACAATACTGCAACCGGAACTGGCGCTACCCTAAAGACCCAATTACACAATATCATCAATAATAATTTCAATAGCTCATCTACATCAAATTATGGAGATTTATGGACGTTGTATGATGATACTGCTTTTAAGGACCATTATTATGACAACGATGGCACTTTGGTAGATTTATATACTGAAATACCTTCTGGGTCTGACATATATACATTCACAACCATTACAGATCAATGTGGAAATTATAGTGGAGAAGGTGATTGTTATAATAGAGAGCATGTTATACCTAAATCATATTTTGGTGGTAGTGACGTGTATCCTATGTATTCTGATGCAAATTTCGTGTTTCCATCTGATGGGTATGTTAATGGAAAACATAGCAACTATCCATATGGGGTAGTTGCTTCTGCCAGTTATACGTCTTCAAACGGCTCTAAATTAGGCAACAGTCTAAATTCTGGATATTCCGCAGGCTATTCAGGAACTGTTTTTGAACCCATTGATGAATTTAAGGGTGATGTAGCAAGAGCATACTTTTACTTTTCAACACGTTATGAAGACCAATTGTCTGACTTCTATGCCAATTATTCTACAAGTGAGGTTAGTGTCATGTTTGATGGGACAACAATGCCTGCATTTAGTCCAACATTTTTAAATATTTTATTGACTTGGAATGAACTAGATCCTGTTAGCCAATATGAAATAGATAAAAATAATGCCGTCTACACATTTCAAGGAAATAGAAATCCTTTTATTGATCACAATGAGTATGTAACTAAAATTTGGGGAAGTGCATTATCAACTAATGATTTAGCTCCAATCAAATTTAAAATCTATCCAAATCCTATAAAAGATAATTTTGTATATATTTCATCAACCCAAGATTTAGATGTCATCATTTATAATGTTTTGGGAAAAACCATTGAAACAAAACATATCAGTCCAAATAACAACAAAATTGACGTTAGCAATCTAAGTAAAGGCATTTATTTGATAAAGCTTACCTCAGATCAAGGTAGCGTCACAAAAAAATTAGTTAAACAATAAATCCCAACAAAAGCTTATCTGTTAAAACCGTCTTTTTTTGGACGGTTTTTTTATTTTTAAAGTAATGGATCCAACTTTTAAAGAACATATTGCAAGTCTCCTTGGTGAAGCAATAAAAAACTTTCATCACATGACAGGTGGAGATATTTCCCAAGCTTTTAAAATAACTACCGAACACAACCACTATTTCATTAAAATAAATACTACCAAAAATGCGCTCAACATGTTTCAAACAGAAGCGGACGGGCTTAGATTAATTAATGAAGCAAACACTATAAAAACCCCAAGGGTTTTGCTTTGTGACACATTTGAAAACGCATCGTTTTTGCTCATGGAGTTTATTGATAATAAAACACCTTCAAGTCTTGATTTTAAAAATTTAGGAATACAACTAGCCCAATTACATCAGGTTACTTCAGAACACTTTGGATTGCATCAAGATAACCTTATTGGCAGTTTACCCCAAAGTAATTCCAAGCATAAGTCTTGGATAGACTTTTACACAAAAGAACGCTTGATCCCGCAATTGAAACTGGCAAAACAAAATGGTTTCCTTTCACCTAATGAATGTCCTTCAGAAAACCACATCAAAGAACGTTTAGAATCGTTGTTTTTAAACATCAAACCATCCTTATTGCATGGCGATTTGTGGAGTGGCAATTATTTGATTTCAAAAAAAGGCGAACCGTATTTAATTGATCCTGCCATTTATTTTGGGCACCATGAAGTTGATATCGCCATGACCAAATTATTTGGTGGTTTTGGAAAGGACTTTTATGATTCATATCACAGCATATTTCCTAATGATAAAAAAACACCATCACGAATAGAAATTTATCAATTATATTATCTTATGGTTCATTTGAATTTATTTGGAAAATCCTATTACCCATCAGTAAGTAGCATACTCAAAAAACATTTTTAACGCCATTGTTAAAAATACTGTTGATAACAGCTTGGCCAATCCGTAAAAAAGCAAACTTAAATGAACAAAAAAGTGTATTTTTGCACTTTAAAACACAACCATAAAATATCTAAAATGATTCATTTCTTTGGAAACGTAAACAGTACCGTTTTTGCTGTTCAAACAACAAAAGAATTATCAACGGAAACCATATCAAAATTAGAATGGTTATTTGGCAACCAGCCCAAGATAGAACAAGCATCACTCGATGCTTTTTTTGTTGGTCCACGTGCTGCCATGATTACACCTTGGAGTACCAATGCCGTTGAAATTACCCAAAACATGGGAATTACCGATATACTGAGAATTGAGGAATTCCATGCTGTTTCAAAAGACTTCAAAGATTTTGACCCCATGATTTCAGAGAAATTCAACGGGTTGAACCAAGATTCATTTACTATACAAATCACACCTGAACCCATTCTGAATATTGAAGATATTGCAGCTTATAATGAGCAAGAAGGGCTGTCGTTAAGTAACGAAGAAATTACATATTTAGAAAACGTTTCAAAAAAAATTGGAAGACCACTTACAGATTCTGAAGTGTTTGGTTTTTCACAAGTCAACTCAGAACATTGTCGCCATAAAATATTTAACGGGACATTTATTATAGATGGTGAAGAGAAACCAACGTCCCTTTTTAAGCTCATCAAAAAAACATCCGAAACGCATCCAAACGATATTGTTTCGGCTTACAAAGACAATGTGGCTTTTATAAAGGGGCCTGTGGTGGAACAATTTGCTCCAAAAACAGCTGACAAACCTGATTTTTATGTAACCAAGGATTTTGAATCGGTTATTTCATTAAAAGCCGAGACCCATAACTTCCCAACAACTGTGGAACCCTTTAATGGAGCCGCTACCGGATCGGGAGGTGAAATCAGGGATCGCCTTGCTGGAGGTAAAGGGTCTTTACCTTTAGCTGGAACAGCTGTTTATATGACTGCGTATTCCAGATTGGAAGCCAACAGACCTTGGGAACAAGCGTTTCCAGAACGTAAATGGTTATACCAAACACCCATGGACATTTTAATAAAGGCATCCAATGGTGCATCAGACTTTGGCAATAAATTTGGGCAGCCACTTATTTGTGGTTCTGTTTTAACCTTTGAACATGAGGAAGACGCACGTAAATTAGGGTTTGACAAGGTGATTATGCAAGCTGGTGGGATTGGTTATGGAAAAGCCGACCAAGCTTTAAAAGACAAGCCTAAAAAAGGAGACAAAATAGTGATTCTTGGTGGTGATAACTACCGAATTGGTATGGGAGGTGCTGCCGTATCATCTGCAGACACCGGTGAATTTGCATCGGGTATTGAATTGAATGCGGTACAACGCTCCAACCCCGAAATGCAAAAGCGTGCAGCTAATGCCGTAAGAGGTATGGTAGAAAGCGATGAAAACCACATTGTATCTATCCATGATCACGGTGCCGGAGGCCATTTAAATTGTTTATCTGAATTAGTAGAGGATACTGGTGGAAAAATAGATTTAGATGCGCTACCTATTGGAGATCCAACCCTTTCTGATAAGGAAATTATTGGTAACGAATCCCAAGAACGTATGGGATTGGTGATAGACAAGGACCATATTGACATCCTTCAGCGTATTGCAGACAGGGAACGCTCCCCCATGTACACAGTTGGTGATGTGACTGGTGATAACCGATTTACTTTTGAATCGGAAACCAATGGGCATAAACCAATGGATTTAGCCATGGAAGACATGTTTGGAAGTTCCCCAAAAACCATTATGACCGACAAAACCGTTGAAAGAGTTTATAACAGCATATCTTATAACAAAGATGCATTTTACGATTATCTAGACCAATTACTCCAATTGGAAGCTGTTGCCTGTAAAGATTGGTTAACCAACAAAGTAGATAGGTGTGTTGGTGGTAAAGTAGCCAAACAACAATGTGTCGGCCCTTTACAATTACCTCTCAACAATGTGGGTGTTATGGCGCTTGACTATAAAAGAAAAGAAGGTATCGCAACATCTATAGGGCACTCGCCCATTTCTGGTTTAATCAACCCAGTTTCCGGAAGCAGAAATTCAATAACCGAAGCGTTGACCAATATAATTTGGGCACCGTTAAAAGATGGTTTACAAAGTGTGTCATTGTCAGCAAACTGGATGTGGCCTTGCAAAAACGAAGGTGAAGATGCTCGTTTATATGAAGCCGTTAAAGCTGTTTCAGAATTTGCGATTGATTTAGGAATCAATATACCTACGGGTAAGGATTCCTTATCCATGAAACAAAAATACCCTAACGAAGAGGTAATTGCTCCAGGAACCGTTATCGTTTCGGCTGCAGCCAATTGCACTGATATTACCAATGTGATTGAGCCTGTTTTTAAAAGACATGCTGGCGCTATTTATTATATCAATCTATCACAAGATAATTTCAAACTCGGTGGAAGTTCCTTTGCCCAAATAGTCAACAAAATAGGAAATGAGACGCCTAATGTACAAGATGCCAACTACGTAAAAACGGTTTTTAACACCATTCAAGAATTAATAAAGCAACATAAAATTGTTGCCGGTCATGATGTAGCCTCTGGAGGTTTAATAACCACTTTATTGGAAATGTGCTTTGCCGATAACCATTTAGGAGCTGAATTAGATGTGACCGAATTAGCTGAAAAAGATTCATTTAAGCTATTATTTTCAGAAAATGCCGGTATCGTTATTCAAGCTAAAGACGCTTCAATAGAACATTTTTTAACAGAACGCAATATTGAGTTTTTCAACATTGGAAACATAACTGAAAGTGATGTGCTGAGCATTATTAATGGAACGGATGTATTTACCATGACTATTTCTCGTTTACGTGATATGTGGTATAAAACATCTTACTTGTTGGACCAAAAACAAACAGCCAATAATTTAGCTCAAGACCGCTACAACAACTATAAAAATCAACCACTGCAATATAAATTTCCTCAACATTTCAATGGAAAATTACCTAAGATAGATTTAAACAAACCAAGACCAAAAGCAGCTATTTTAAGAGAAAAAGGAAGTAATTCTGAAAGAGAAATGGCCAATGCCTTGTATCTAGCTGGGTTTGATGTGAAAGATGTTCATATGACCGATTTAATTTCTGGTCGCGAAACCCTTGAAGACATTCAATTCCTAGGTGCTGTTGGAGGCTTCTCAAACTCTGACGTTCTAGGTTCAGCTAAAGGTTGGGCTGGAGCTATCAAGTACAACGAAAAGGCGAACGAAGTCATTAAAAACTTCTTTAAGCGCGAAGACACCTTGTCCGTTGGTATTTGTAACGGTTGTCAGTTATGGATGGAATTAGAATTGATTAACCCAGAGCACGATGTTCACGGTAAAATGGTTCACAACAATTCTCACAAACACGAGAGTGCCTTTACTTCGGTAACCATTCAGGAAAACAACTCAGTAATGCTTTCTAGCCTAGCTGGAAGCACTTTAGGTGTTTGGATTTCTCATGGTGAAGGTAAATTTAACCTGCCAAAATCTGAAAACCAGTACAACATTGTTGGTAAATACGCTTATGCGGAATACCCTCACAATCCAAACGGTTCTGATTACAACACTGCTATGATGTGTGATAAAACAGGTCGTCACTTAGTAACCATGCCGCACATTGAACGCTCTACTTTCCAATGGAATTGGGCGCACTACCCTGACAACAGAAAAGACCAAGTGTCTCCTTGGTTAGAAGCGTTTGTAAATGCTAGATTGTGGTTAGAAAATAAATAAACTATCTGTTTTAATATAAAACAAAAACCCGAAGTAAGACATACATCTCACTTCGGGTTTTCAAACTTAAAACAAACAATTACATGGTTTTTTTAATAGCCGCTTGTGCTGACGCAATACGTGCTATTGGCACTCTATAAGGTGAACAACTCACATAGTTCATACCTGTATTGTAGCAGAATTCAACTGAACTTGGTTCGCCACCATGTTCGCCACAAATACCAACTTTTAAATTTGGTTTTGTGCTTCTGCCCTTTTCGGTTCCCATTTTAACCAATTGGCCTACGCCCTCTTGGTCAAGTACTTCAAATGGATCTACTTTAAGAATACCTTTTTCTATATAGATTGGCAAAAATTTACCAGCATCATCTCTTGAATAACCAAAGGTCATTTGGGTTAAATCATTGGTTCCGAATGAGAAAAATTCCGCTTTCTCAGCAATTAAGTCTGCTGTTAATGCCGCTCTTGGTATTTCTATCATTGTTCCAACCAAATATTCAATGGTATCACCGTACTCTTCAAAAACTTTTTCAGCAGTACTTCTAATGATACCTTCCTGCATTTCAAACTCTTGAATGGTTCCAATAAGTGGCACCATAATTTCTGGTTTGGCCACAATGCCTTTAGCCTTTAAATTTAAAGCTGCTTCAATTATGGCCCTTGCTTGCATTTCAGTGATTTCTGGATACGTATTTCCTAATCTACAGCCTCTATGTCCAAGCATTGGGTTAAATTCTTCCAATTCAGAAATTTTACTCTTAACAGCTTCCAAGGAAATATGCATGTCTTCAGCCAACTCTTTTTGTTGAATTAATTGGTGAGGCACAAATTCATGCAATGGTGGATCTAACAATCTTACCGTAACAGGTAAGCCCTGCATAGCCTCAAAAATGCCTTCAAAGTCTTCACGTTGCATTGGTAATAATTGTTCCAAAGCATGTTTTCTACCTTTAACGGTGTCTGCTAAAATCATTTCACGCATGGCTTTAATACGATCTACTTCAAAGAACATATGCTCTGTTCTAGTAAGACCGATACCTTGAGCACCAAAAGTACGTGCTATTTTGGCATCTTTAGGCGTATCGGCATTGGTTCGTACTTGCATGGTAGCATATTTATCTGATAACTTCATGAGTTCAGCAAACTCTCCACTTAATTCTGGTTCGCTTGTGGCCACTTTACCTTCAATGATATTACCTGTAGAACCGTTTAATGAAATCCAATCACCTTCGTGATATTCTTTACCATCAACGGTTAAGGTTCTTGTTTTATAATTGATTTTCAAAGCACCGGCTCCAGATACACAACATTTACCCATTCCTCTAGCTACTACAGCAGCATGTGATGTCATACCTCCACGAGCAGTTAAAATACCTCGGGCAACATTCATGCCTTCCAAATCTTCTGGAGAGGTTTCAATACGTGTTAGGATGGTGTATTTATATTTATCGGCTTCATCAGCAAAAAATACAATTTGTCCTGTTGCCGCACCAGGTGATGCTGGTAATCCTTGAGCAATCACATGGGCACGTTTTAATGCTTTTGGATCAAAAACCGGGTGCAATAACTCGTCCAATTTGTTTGGTTCAATTCTAAGAAGTGCTTGTTTTTCATCAATTAGACCTTGTTTTAGCATATCCATGGCTATTTTAACCATAGCTGCTCCAGTACGTTTCCCGTTTCTGGTTTGCAACATCCAAAGTTTTCCATCTTGAATGGTAAACTCCATATCTTGCATGTCTTTATAATGGTCTTCCAGTTTTTGTTGGTAGTCATTCAACTCTTTATAAATACTTGGCATCAATTCTTCTAATGATGGGTAATTTTTTGCTCTGTCTTCTTCTTCTACTTTTGCTAATTCTGCCCAACGAAGTGATCCTAATTTTGTAATTTGTTGAGGCGTTCTGGTACCTGCAACCACGTCTTCTCCTTGCGCATTGATTAAATATTCACCATTGAAAACATCTTCACCGGTTCCGGCATCTCTGGTAAAGCAAACACCTGTACCAGAATTATCGCCCATGTTTCCGTAAACCATAGCTTGAACGTTTACGGCTGTTCCCCAATCTGATGGATATCCGTGCATTTTTCTGTAGTAAATGGCCCTATCACTGTTCCAACTATTAAATACCGCTATGACTGCACCCCAAAGTTGGTCCCAAGGGTTTGTTGGAAAATCATGACCTGTACGTTTTTTTACGGCTTCTTTAAAATCATAAACCAAATCCTTTAAATCCTGAATAGTAAATTCAGTATCCAATTGAATATTTCTTTTGTGCTTAAGCGCCTCCATGATTTCTTCAAACGGATCAATATCATCTTTTGATTCTGGTTTCATTCCCAAAACCACATCACCGTACATTTGAATAAAACGACGGTAAGAATCCCATGCAAAACGTTCGTTATTGGTTCTTTTGGCCAGTCCTAAAACCACCTCATCATTCAAACCTAAATTCAAAACAGTATCCATCATACCTGGCATGGAAACACGTGCTCCTGATCGTACTGATACTAACAGCGGATTTTCAGCATCTCCAAACTTGGCATCCATAATGGTCTCAATATTGGCAACAGATTGTTCTACTTCTGGAAGGATCATATTTACTACAGCTTCTTGACCAAGAAGATTATATTCTGTACAGACTTCGGTTGTAATTGTGAAACCAGGCGGCACCGGTATACCAATTAAACTCATTTCAGCTAAGTTAGCTCCTTTGCCTCCTAAAAGGTTTTTCATCTTGCTATTTCCATCGGCCGTTTTATTGCCGAATTTATAGACTCTGGTTTTTACCGACTCTAAGGTTTCCATATGATTCTGTTTTTTTTATGTTTTTTTATCTTTAATGTTGACAAAATTAGATAGTATAAAAGACCCATTCAATGACATAAATCATATAATTGAAGTTTTTTAAGTGTTACATAATGCACTCAATGCTTTAATAACAAAAGCCTTACTACTTGTACCGTGCTTTTTTTTGTCTTGCATTTGTAAATCATTTTTAATTTCCTATTTTGCAAGACACTAAACTTTTTAAATTACACCATGCCTGAGATTACCAGAATTTTTGATATTCCTCAATATCAACTTGAGACATACAATTTAAATGAAGCATTGAACACCAAGTATCATGGTGAATGGGTGTCTATTTCATCTCAAGAATATATCAATCAGGCAAATGCTATAAGTAGGGGCTTGCTTAGGCTAGGTGTTAAACAAAATGATAAGATTGCGGTTATTTCCAGCACAAACAGGACCGAATGGAGCGTTTTGGATATTGGTGCGCTACAAATTGGCGCTCAAAATGTCCCTATTTATCCAACTATTGCCAAGGAAGATTATGAATATATTTTAAATCATTCCGAATCCATTTACTGTTTTGTGTCAGATACTGAGGTTTTAGAAAAACTTAACGCTGTTAAATCAAGCACAAACTTAAAAGGAGTCTATACATTTGATGAGATTGCAGGAGAAAATAATTGGAAAGAAGTTATAGAACTCGGAACGGATGACAGTAACCAAAATGATGTTGATACCAGAAAAAAAAGCGTAAAACCCCATGATTTAGCAACTATTATCTATACATCTGGAACTACCGGAAAACCTAAAGGTGTGATGCTGTCCCATAACAATTTAATTTCCAATGTACTGGATAGTGAAAAGCGAGTGCCTTTTGAATATGGACAATCCAAAGCTTTGAGTTTTTTACCGATTTGCCATGTATTTGAACGCATGATACTCTATTTGTATCAGTATTGTGGTGTCTCCATTTATTTTGCTGAATCCATTGACAAAATGAGTGACAACCTAAAAGAGGTCAAACCCAATGTCATGACAGCCGTACCTAGACTCTATGAAAAAGTTTATGATAAAATTGTAGAAAAAGGTGCTGAATTAAAAGGCATAAAACGTGCTTTGTTTTTCTGGGCAATTGATTTAGGTTTAAAATATGAGCCTTACGGAAAAAATGGCTTTTGGTATGAACTGCAATTAAAGCTGGCCAGAAAATTAATCTTTAGCAAATGGAAAGAAGGTCTTGGCGGTAATTTAGACTTGATGGTTTCAGGAAGCGCCGCCCTGCAACCCAGATTAACACGCACCTTTGCTGCCGCAGGTATGCCTATTATGGAAGGCTATGGCTTAACAGAAACCTCTCCCGTCATATCAGTTAATGATATGAGAGATGGTGGTTTTAGAATTGGAACGGTTGGACGTGTTATTGATAACGTAGATGTAAAAATAGCTACTGATGGTGAAATATTGGTCAAAGGTCCAAACATTATGTTAGGGTATTACAAAGATCCTGAAAAAACGGCTGAAGTAATGACAGATGGTTATTTCCATACAGGTGATATTGGCGAAATTAGCGCCGATGGTTTCCTTAAAATAACTGATAGAAAAAAGGAAATGTTCAAAACCTCTGGTGGCAAATATGTGGCACCTGCGCTTATTGAAAACGAATTAAAACAATCGCATTTTATTGAACAGGTCATGGTGATAGGCGAAGGTGAAAAAATGCCAGCAGCCCTGATACAACCAGACTTTCAATTTATTAAACACTGGATAGAAAGAAAACATAAGGACATCAAGCCTGATAACGTTTCTATAGTAAATTCTCAAATACTTAAAGACCGCATTCAAATAGAAGTGGACAAAGCCAATAAAAAATTTGGACACTGGGAACAAGTTAAAAAGTTTGAACTAACTCCTGAAATATGGTCTGTTGAATCTGGACTCCTTACTCCTACCATGAAATTGAAACGTAAAGAAATAAAGGCACACTACAAAGATCTTATTGAGAAAATATACCGTCCTTAAGGAGTTTTATCTTATTTTGATATTAACAACTATTTAAAATTATAGGTTTAATTTAATAGTATTGATAAATATTTTATTAAAATTTTATGTTTTTATCATTATTTTAATATATTTAACATTACTAACTAATTAATTTCTATACAGATGAAAACAAAAAATTTCCTTGGTTCCGGTATTGCCGGTGGTATTGCAAATTTCTTATTGGGATGGCTTTTTTATGGAATCCTGTTTAAAGACTCATTCCCTCAGCCAGCTGAAAGCCCAAATACAATGCTTTTAATAGCGCTAGGTTCTTTGACTTTTGGTTTATTTATTGCCTACATTTTTACCAAATGGGCACAGATTTCAACCATAAGCTCTGGAGCTAAAGCAGGTGCTGTTATAGGTTTTTTCATATCCTTGTCAATGAATCTATTCAATTTGGCAATGAACAGCGATGCGACTATACAGATGCTACTTACAGACTTAGGAATCTCAATTGTAATGACTGGTATAACAGGTGCTGTTATAGCTTATGTTAACGGAAAAATGGGCTAATACATTATATAATATCATTTTAAAAACGCCTTTATGGGCGTTTTTTTATACACTAAATTCTTTGGCAAAACCTTTGTTAAATTATTATGCGTGCATAATAAATTTTTGTATATTTGGATTTGAAAAAATCAACCATGAAAGACAAAACCATTGATTATGTTCTGAGAACCACTTGGTTAGCAGTCTCAAAAATGTATAATGAGGAAGCACAGAAATTTGAAAGTACCATGGCTACAGGGTTAGCCTTATTAAACATTGATCAAGAAAAAGGAACACCATCAACCGCTTTAGGCCCTAAAATGGGCATGGAAGCCACCAGTTTATCGCGTATCCTAAAAACCATGGAAAAGCGAGGATTGATTGAAAGGCGTGCCAATCCAGAAGACGGCAGAAGCGTTCTGATTCATCTAACAGAATTTGGCAGAGAAAAAAGAGCATACTCAAAGGAAAAAGTGCTCACGTTTAATGAAGCCATCAGAAACAATATTTCTGAAGAAAAATTGAACCATTTTTATGAGGTAGCTGAATTAATCAATGATATGATCACCAATAAGAAAATTTATAATCAAACCTAATAAGTAGATTACTATATATAATGAGCAAACGCAGAATTAAAAAAATAGCCGTTATTGGTTCTGGAATTATGGGAAGTGGCATAGCTTGTCATTTCGCTAATATAGGTGTAGATGTCCTATTATTGGATATTGTACCCAGAGAATTAAATGACGCTGAAAAAGCAAAAGGATTAACTTTAGAAGATAAAGTAGTCAGAAATCGAATTGTAAATGATGACTTGGCCAAAGCTTTAAAATCAAAGCCCTCTCCTATTTATCATCAAAAGTTTGCTGATAGAATTACCACGGGCAACTTAGAAGATGATATTGCTAAAGTAAAGGATGTCGATTGGATCATGGAAGTGGTTGTAGAACGCTTGGATATTAAAAAGCAGGTGTTTGAAAAACTTGAAAAACACAGAGCTCCCGGCACTTTAATAACATCTAACACCTCAGGAATCCCTATTCATTTTATGAGTGAAGGACACAGTGAGGATTTTCAAAAGCATTTTTGTGGAACCCATTTTTTTAATCCAGCACGATACTTAAAATTATTTGAAATCATTCCTGGCCCAAAAACAGACAAATCTGTAATTGAGTTCCTAAAAGGTTATGGCGAACAATTCCTAGGTAAAACATCGGTTATCGCTAAAGACACGCCTGCCTTTATAGGAAACCGAATTGGCATCTTTGGCATTCAAAGTTTATTTCATCAAGTCAAAGAATTGGATCTAACAGTTGAAGAAGTTGATAAATTAACTGGCCCTGTTATTGGTCGCCCAAAATCAGCTACGTTCAGAACCGTTGATGTTGTAGGATTGGATACTTTAGTTCATGTGGCCAACGGTATTTATGAGAATTGCCCAAATGATGAAGCCCATGAACTTTTTAAACTACCGGATTTCATCAATACCATGATGGAAAACAAATGGTTGGGCAGTAAAACCGGCCAAGGTTTCTATAAAAAAGAGGGCAAAGACATTAAAACGCTTGATTTAAATACCTTAGAATATAGAGATAAAAAATCAGCCAAATTTGCAACTTTAGAACTCACCAAAACGGTTGATAAAGTGATTGACCGTTTTAAAATACTGGTCTCTGGGAAAGATAAAGCTGGCGATTTCTACCGAAAGAATTTTGCAGCCATGTTTGAATATGTATCCAATAGGATTCCTGAAATTTCTGATGAGCTCTATAAAATAGATGATGCCATGAAAGCTGGATTTGGTTGGGAGCACGGACCATTCCAAATTTGGGATGCCATTGGCGTCGAAAAAGGTATCGAACTCATGAAAGCCGAGGGCAAACAACCAGCCGCTTGGGTCCATGAGATGATTGCATCAGGAAACACCTCATTTTATACTGTTAAAGATGGTGCTACCTATTATTACGACATTCCAAATAAATCACAAGAAAAAGTACCTGGACAAGACGCCTTCATTATTTTAGATAACATTAGAAAATCCAAAGAAGTCTTTAAAAATTCCGGCGTAGTCATAGAAGATTTAGGTGATGGTATTCTAAACTGTGAATTCCAATCAAAAATGAATACCATTGGAGGTGATGTGCTATCAGGACTCAATAAAGCCATTGATTTAGCCGAAAAAGACTTTGCGGGATTGGTTATAGGCAATCAAGCTGCCAACTTCTCTGTAGGTGCCAATATAGGCATGATTTTTATGATGGCCGTAGAACAAGAATATGACGAACTCAACATGGCCATTAAACATTTCCAGGATACCATGATGCGCATGCGATATTCATCCATACCGACTATTGCAGCACCTCACGGAATGGCTCTTGGTGGCGGTTGCGAATTATCCATGCACGCCGATAAAGTAGTGGCAGCTGCAGAAACCTACATAGGTTTGGTAGAGTTTGGTGTTGGTGTGATTCCTGGTGGTGGCGGTTCAAAGGAAATAGCATTGAGAGCCTCTGATACCTTTAGAAAAAATGATGTGGAGCTCAATGTATTGCAAGAGTATTTCTTAACAATAGGAATGGCAAAAGTTTCTACGTCTGCCTATGAAGCCTTTGATTTGGGCATTTTACAAAAAGGCAAAGATATTGTTGTTGTCAATAAAGATAGACAAATAGCCACCGCTAAAGCCTATGCCAAATTAATGGCCGAACAAGGTTACACAAAGCCTGTAAAACGCAAGGACGTCAAAGTACTTGGAAAACAAGCATTGGGTATGTTTTTAGTGGGAACGGATTCTATGGAAGCAAGTCATTATATTTCAGAACATGATCATAAGATTGCTAACAAACTGGCTTATGTAATGGCCGGTGGCGATTTGTCCGAGCCCACTTTGGTCACCGAACAGTATTTGTTGGATCTAGAACGTGAAGCTTTCTTAAGTTTATGTACAGAACGCAAAACCTTAGAACGCATTCAACATATGTTGAAGACAGGAAAACCTTTAAGAAATTAAAAACATGAAACAAGCATATATAGTAAAAGCATACAGAACAGCCGTTGGCAAAGCCCCAAAAGGCACCTTCCGCTTTAAAAGGGCTGATGAATTGGGCGCAGAGACCATTCAATATATGATGAAAGAATTACCGAATTTGGATGTAAAACGAATTGATGACGTTATTGTTGGTAACGCCATGCCAGAAGGCTCCCAAGGCCTTAACATGGCCCGGTTTATTTCATTAATTGGACTAAACAGTGTGGATGTTCCTGGCGTTACGGTTAACCGTTTTTGTTCTTCAGGTATTGAGACCATTGCCATAGCAGCTGCCAAAATACAGACAGGAATGGCCGATTGCATTATCGCAGGTGGCGCTGAAAGCATGAGTTCCGTACCCATGACCGGTTTCAAACCAGAGTTAAATTACAACACAGTGAAATCCGGTCATGAAGATTATTATTGGGGTATGGGAAATACAGCCGAAGCAGTGGCCAATCAATTCAACGTCTCACGTGAAGACCAAGATGAGTTTGCTTATAATTCTCATATGAAAGCATTGAAAGCGCAAGCAGAAAACCGTTTTCAAGATCAAATTGTACCTATCAAGGTTGAGCAAACGTATGTTGACGAAAACGGTAAAAAAGCTACTAAAACATATACTGTCACCAAAGATGAAGGACCTCGTGCCGGAACAAGCATTGAAGCCTTATCCAAATTACGCCCTGTATTTGCAGCTAACGGAAGTGTAACTGCGGGCAATTCGTCACAAATGAGTGATGGCGCAGCCTTTGTAATGGTCATGAGCGAGGATATGGTGAAAGAATTAAATTTAGAACCTATAGCCCGATTGGTCAATTATGCGGCGGCTGGAGTTGAACCCAGAATCATGGGAATTGGCCCCGTAAAGGCCATTCCTAAAGCTTTAAAACTTGCAGGTTTAAAACAAGATGATCTGTCATTAATTGAACTGAATGAAGCATTTGCTTCGCAATCATTGGCCGTTATAAGAGAATTAAAGCTAAACCCAAATATTGTCAATGTAAACGGTGGCGCCATAGCACTTGGCCATCCTCTTGGCTGTACAGGGGCCAAATTATCCGTACAGCTATTTGACGAAATGCGCAAACAAAACATGAAAAACAAATACGGAGCGGTCACCATGTGCGTTGGAACCGGACAAGGGGCTTGTGGCATATTTGAATTTTTAAATTAAAATATAAAATTAAAAAATGGAAACAACAGATAAAGATATTCTAAGAGGAGGTCAATTTCTTGTAAAAGAAACTAACTGTAACGATGTGTTCACGCCTGAAGATTTTTCAGAAGAACAAAAAATGATGAAGGATGCAGTTAAGGAATTCAATGATCGAGAAATCATTCCCAATAAACCTCGTTTTGAAGCAAAAGATTATGCCTTTACAGAAGCCTGTATGAAAAAAGCAGGCGAATTAGGTTTTTTGGGGGTCGCAGTTCCTGAAGCTTATGGCGGATTGGAAATGGGCTTTGTTTCCACGATGCTTGTTTGTGATTATATCTCAAGTGGTACAGGCTCATTTAGCACCGCTTTTGGTGCACATACCGGAATAGGAACTCTTCCTATTACCCTTTACGGAACTGAAGAACAAAAACAAAAGTACATTCCAAAATTGGCCACAGGAGAATGGTTTGGTTCGTATTGCTTGACAGAACCCGGCGCCGGTAGCGATGCCAACTCAGGTAAAACAACGGCAACAATTTCTGATGATGGTAAAAGTTATAAAATCAACGGACAAAAAATGTGGATTTCAAATGCCGGTTTTTGTCACTTGATGATTGTTTTTGCGCGCATTGAAAATGATAAAAATATCACTGGTTTTATTGTAGAATATGACAAAGAAAACCCTAATGGTATTACACTTGGTGAAGAAGAGCACAAATTAGGAATCCGAGCCTCCTCTACCCGACAAGTATTCTTTAACGACACGGTTGTTCCTGTTGAAAATATGTTATCTGAACGAGGTAACGGATTTAAAATTGCCATGAATGCCCTTAATGTAGGACGTATTAAATTGGCCGCAGCCTGTTTGGATTCTCAAAGACGTATTACCACAACTGCAGTTCAATATGCGACCGAGAGAAAGCAATTCAACACGCCCATTGCAGACTTTGGCGCTATTAAAGTAAAATTGGCTGAAATGGCAACCAGTGCTTATTCTGGAGAATCTGCTTGCTATAGAGCTGCTAAAAATATTGAAGATCGTATTGCCTTGAGAATAGCGGCAGGTAACAGTCATCAAGAAGCCGAACTCAAAGGTGTTGAAGAATATGCTATTGAATGTTCAATATTGAAAGTAGCTGTTTCGGAAGATGTGCAAAACTGTGCCGACGAAGGCATCCAAATTTTTGGTGGTATGGGATTCTCAGAAGACACTCCTATGGAAGCCGCTTGGAGAGATGCCCGTATTGCCCGGATTTATGAGGGAACCAATGAAATAAACCGTATGCTTTGTGTGGGCATGTTAGTAAAAAAAGCCATGAAAGGCCATGTGGATTTATTAGGTCCCGCAACAAAAGTTCAAGAAGAGCTTATGGGAATTCCGTCTTTTGAAACTCCCGATTATTCAGAGTTATTTTCAGAAGAGAAAGACATGATTGCCAAACTTAAAAAAGTGTTTTTGATGGTAGCCGGAGCTGCTGTTCAAAAATTCGGGCCAGATTTAGAAGACCATCAACAATTATTATTGGCCGCATCAGATATATTGATTGAAATCTATATCGCAGAATCTACTATTTTAAGAACTGAAAAAAATGTGAAACGTTTTGGTGAAGCTTCTCAAAAAGTTCAGATTGCCATGGCTAAATTATATTTATACAACGCCGTTTCAATTGTTGAAAAAAATGGCAAGGAAAGTATCATATCATTTGCTGAAGGAGACGAACAACGCATGCTGCTTATGGGCTTAAAACGTTTTGTGAAATATGTGAACTACCCAGATATTGTTGATTTAAGAAAAGAAATCGCCGAAAAAGTAAAAGCTGAAAACAAATATTGTTTTTAATTAATTGTGACTAACTCAAATGCAAAAACGTTCCAAATTTAATTTTGGAACGTTTTTTTATTAATTTTAAAGAAAAATTTCATGAAAAAAATACTGGTTATTCTTTCACTTTTTTTAGCAATTCAAAATCTTTCCGCCCAAACTGATCTTAAATTATATCAAATCATTGATAGTATTTCGTCAAAACGAATTGCAAAAGATATTCAAACACTAGTGGATTTTGGAACCAGAAATACGTTTAGTGATACACTGTCCAACAAACGCGGTATTGGGGCTGCAAGGCGCTGGATAAAATCAGAGTTTGAATCTATTTCAAAAAATTGCAACAACTGCCTGGATGTATTTTATGAAAAAGACTTTGTCACCAAAGAAGGTAACAACAGGGTTCCTCATGATGCTTGGATTGTTAATGTAGTAGCCATACAAAAAGGGACAAAACACCCCAATCATTATATCATTATGAGCGGCGATATTGATTCTAGAAATAGTGACGGACAAGATTTTACAAATGATGCTCCTGGGGCAAATGATAATGCTTCAGGTATGGCAGGAACTATTGAAGCGGCCCGTGTTTTAAGCAAGTACACGTTTGAAAACAGTATAGTATATTTAGGGTTATCTGGTGAAGAACAAGGTTTGTTTGGTGGTCAAGGTATGGCCAAATACGCCAAGGAACACAATTGGAACATAATTGGCATTCTAAATAACGATATGATTGGAAATATTGCCGGAATTGATGGTGTTATAGATAACAGAACATTTAGAATTTTTTCTGAACCTGTGCCGCCTACCGAAACCGATCGTGATCGCCTTTTACGTCGTTACTATGGTGGTGAAGTAGACGGGATTTCTCGTCAACTAGCACGTTATGTATATAAAACCACAAAAACCTACATGCCTGAAATGAATCCTATGATGGTTTATAGATTAGACCGATTTGGTCGTGGTGGCCATCATCGTCCATTTAACGATTTGGGATTTGCTGGAATACGAATCATGGAAGCTCATGAAAACTACAACCGCCAACACCAAAATATTAGAAAAGAAAATGGCATTGAATACGGCGATGTTATAGATTATGTAAACTTTGATTATGCTAAAAAACTAACGGCAGTTAATGCAATCAATCTGGCAAGTCTAGCATGGGCTCCACCCGCTCCAAAAAATGTGGCCATAGGAGGTGTTGTTGAGCCTTCGGTAAAACTTAAATGGGATAAGGTAAATGGTGCCGTTGGATATAAAATATACTGGAGAGACACCACCTCTCCAACGTGGGACAATAGCCGGTATGTAGGTGATATTTCAGAATTTATGCTTGACGGTATTGTTATTGATAATTATTTTTTCGGGATAGCTGCTGTTGGAGAAAATGGATTTGAAAGCCCTGTTGTATTTCCTAAAACTGTATTATAATAAATGATTATGAAATTATACGTGACTGCCACCATCTTATTATTGTTTTGCTTGACTATCAGCGCCCAAGGCTTATTGACAGAAAAACAAATTTTTACACATCAAGACACCCTAAGAGGTAGTATAACACCAGAACGCGCCTGGTGGGATTTAACCTATTATCACTTAAATGTTAAGGTTGAACCAGATACTAAGTTTATATCTGGCAGCAATACCATTCAATATAAGGTTGTTGATACCCAAAAAGATTTGCAAATAGATTTACAACCGCCTTTAAAAATAACCAAAGTGACACAAAATGGAGAAGAATTAAATGTGGTTGATGACGGCAATGCCCATTTTATCAAGCTCAAAAATAACCAGCCTATTGGCAGTATTCAAACCATTGAAGTCTCTTATGAAGGCCACCCCAAAGAAGCTGTTAGAGCGCCATGGGACGGTGGATTTTCTTGGGCAAAGGATGATAAAGGCAATGATTTTGTCGCGACATCCTGTCAAGGTCTTGGAGCCAGTGTCTGGTGGCCTTGTAAAGATCATATGTATGATGAAGTGGATAGTATGCTAATCAGTGTAAATGCTCCAAAAGGTTTAATGGATGTTTCCAATGGAAGGCTCAGGAGCATTGAGCAATTTGGTGACACAAAAACATATAATTGGTTTGTAAAAAACCCAATCAACAATTATGGCGTGAATGTAAACATTGGTGATTATGCTCATTTTTCTGAAGTTTATGATGGCGAAAGAGGGCATTTGGATATGGATTATTATGTATTAAAAGATCATCTTGACAAAGCAAAGGAACATTTTAAGGACGCTCCAAAAATGATGAAAGCTTTTGAGTATTGGTTTGGCCCCTACCCGTTTTATGAGGATGGCTATAAACTCGTGGAAGTACCATATTTAGGGATGGAACACCAGAGTTCTGTTACATACGGAAATCATTTTATGAACGGCTATTTAGGAAGCGATTTATCTGGAACCGGTTGGGGACTAAAGTTTGATTTTATTATTATCCATGAATCCGGCCATGAATGGTTTGCCAACAATATTACATATAAAGACATCGCCGATATGTGGATTCATGAAGGGTTTACAGCGTATTCTGAAAATTTATTTTTAGATTATTATTACGGAAAAGAAGCCTCAGCCGACTATGTTATAGGAACAAGAAAGAACATACAAAACGACCGACCAATCATTGGGCACTACGATGTTAACAATGAAGGTTCTGGAGACATGTATTACAAAGGTGCCAATATGTTGCACACCTTAAGGCAACTTGTTGATGATGATGACAAATGGCGACAAATATTACGTGGACTCAATAAGACATTTTACCATCAAACGGTCACTACCAAACAAATTGAGGATTATTTAAGTCAAGAAACAGGCATTGATTTAACTGCTTTTTTCAATGAATATCTGAGAACCACAGACATTCCCACTTTGGAATATTTATTGGATAAAAACGAACTAAAATACCATTGGACACATATTGTTGACAACTTTGATATGCCCGTTCAAGTGTGGATTAATGATAAAGAACAATGGCTGTTTCCAAAAGCAGATTGGCAGACGATAATTTTAGATTCCAATAACAATGTTTTAAAAGTTGACAGAGACTTTTATGTAAATGTAAACAAGCTGTAAATGCCAGATAACCTTCCTGAATTATTTTTTAAAGGCGATGAGAAACGGCGTAAATAATTTCAAACAATCATTTTTCATCTTTATCTTATTCTATGTGAAAGTTGGGGTTTATAGAAATAATTTCATTGTTATTAAATTTTAAAAGCAAAATAGTTTAGATTTACATGCTCCCTAAGCAACGTACTGTAAAATGAAAAAAGCTATTTCCGTATGTGCCTTGTGTTTAATTTTTTCTTCGTTTTTTGTTTTCAATAGGAATAATTTTACTGACCTAGTTCAAGAAAAACTTCAAAATTACAGCACCAATGAATGGCCTGAAAAAGTTTATGTCCAAACAGACAAACCTTATTATTCTATTGAGGACAACATTTGGTTTTCAGCCTATTTGGTAAATGGTATAACACATACCAAAAGTTCTAAAAGCTCGGTGCTTTATGTTGAACTAATTAATGATAAAGACAGTATCCTTGACAAGAAAAAATTATTTATAAATGATATCAGTGCAGCTGGTGATTTTAAAATTGGCAAAGATTGGGTAGCAGGCAAATATATGTTAAGAGCCTATACCAATTATATGAGAAATAGTGACTCCATACACTTCTTCCAAAAAGAAATACCCATTTTGGCTTTAGACAAGAAAGAGGAACCAGATAGTTTAGAGTATAAAAAAGCATCACAAGATTTTACAATTCCCGAGAAACCAGATTTAAATTTTTATCCTGAAGGAGGTTATTTGGTGGAAAATGTGATGAACAAAGTTGCTATTAAAATCAAAAATGATATTTATAATAAAATAAGCCTTACCGGTAACATTATTGATAGTGACAATAATTTAGTGTCAAAATTTTCAACACTAGATTTTGGCCTTGGTTTATTCTTTTTAAAACCATTACCAAATAAAACATACTATGCTATTGTAGACGTAAATGGTTCTGAATACAAATATCCTTTACCTAAAACTTTGACTCAAGGATATGTATTAAGCGTTAACAATAAAGGAAGTTATTTAATAATTGACATTAAGTCTACAACACCAAAAGGACTTGCCGGTACATATCTTGTGGCTCATCAACGAGGTGAGATGTTATTTAACAAATTGGAGGCTGAAAACAAAAATAATTACTCTCTTAAATTACCCACCACTGAATTACGTGACGGCGTATTACATTTAACACTGTTCAATCCTGAGGGTAATCCCGTTTGTGAACGTTTGGTTTTTGTGGATAATCCTAAAAACAAGGCAACAGTTGAGATAAAAAAAGATAAAGAATTTTTGGGTACAAGGGAAAAAATTTCTTTAAAATTAAATACAAAAGACAACGCCGGAAACAATCTTCCAAGCCATTTATCAATGAGTGTGAGAGATTTAAATTCGTTTCCATACAACAATCGTTCAGAAAATATTAAAACATGGTTATTGCTCAATTCTGACTTAAGAGGAGAAGTTAAAGACCCTGGTTATTTTTTTACAAATGACAATAGTCTTAAAATGCAATATCTTTTGGATTTGGTTATGATGACAAATGGATGGAGCCGTTTTACTTGGCAAAGTTTATTGTACAGTGAAAAAAGACCGTACAAATATCCTGTTGAAAAAGGCATTACCATTTCAGGAACCACCAAATTTTTAAGATCGCCATATACAGCTACATCTACCGAAACCAGATTAACGTTTTTAGGAAACCCAATTACTCAAGAGCCTAGTAAAAAATCTGATTCTGAAGGGAAATTTAGCTTTGGCCCTTTTGTATTTTATGATTCCATACAAACCATAGTGGAGGCAAGACTAACAAATTTTAAATCAACAGAAGATAAAGACAGAAATGTTTTGATTTTGATGGATCAAAATACCCCAAGTCCGAAAGTTAGCAGAAAGAATGTTTTTAAAAGCAATATAAACTCTGAAAGCCAAATTGCTAACTTTTTGAAAATGTCAAAATATATAAGTGATATTAATTTAGAATATGACCAACAAAGGCAAAAACTAGAAGAAATTACCATTATAGCAAGAAAAAAAACCGAAGAAAGCGAAAGACAAAAGGAAATGGATAGTAGGGCACGTTATGGAACTCCCAGTAACAGATTGGATGTAGAATCTGACGTAACTCTAAGCGGACAAAGTGTTTTTAATTTATTGATGCGTTTTCCAGGTATTAATGTTTTTGGAAATACTATTTCCATCAGAGGAGGCGGAGAACCTAAAATACTTTTAGACGATTTTGAGATTGATACTGAATTTTTAACAACTTTATACGCAAATGAAGTCTCCTTTATAAATGTTTATAAAGGAGCCGATGCAGCCATGTTTTCAAATGCAGGTAGTGGCGTGATCGCCATTTATTCCAAAACAGGAAATGGAAGATTTTCTAGAAATGTAAAAAGAAAAGCTGGCATCATAAACTTTGCGGCTCAAGGGTTTTATACCGCCAGAGAATTCTATTCCCCAGATCCTATCAATGGCTTTGAAGCGGCCATCAATGCCGACGTTAGAACGACACTTTATTGGGAACCTGAAATAAGAATAACAGAGCAACAACAAACCAAAGAAATTTCGTTTTTTACATGCGATATGAAAAGTGATTACATTATCGAGGTTGAAGGTGTCTCAGACTCCGGAATTCCATTACATCAAATTAGTACTTTTTCAGTGCAATAGAAAATAGTATTTTTGGTTTAAGATTCTAAAACCAAATTTTAAAACGATTGGAAATTCCTGAACTATATTTTAAAACCGATGAAGAATGGCGAAACTGGTTGCATGACAACCATTATGTTGTAAAAGGCGTTTATTTAATATTTTATAAAGTAGAACACGAAAAAGACAGCATGCGTTGGGAAGATGCGGTGAAAGTGGCCCTCTGCTATGGATGGATTGATTCTACCGTGAAAAGTTTAGGTAATGGCAAACGCCGACAATACTTTACACCCAGAAATGATAAAAGTGTGTGGAGCGCTCTAAACAAACGATATATCAAAGAACTGCTGGATTCAGATTTAATGCATGAGGCAGGTTTGGAAAAAATTAAAATAGCCAAACAAAATGGCAGCTGGACAGCTCTGGATGATGTTGAAAACGGTATCATTCCAGAAGATTTACAACTTGAATTTGATAACAATCCAACAGCTTTTAATAATTACCAAAACTTTGCGCCTTCATACAGAAAGAGCTATTTATACTGGCTCAACCAAGCCAAACGAGACACTACTAGACAAAAGCGCATAGCTGAAATCATAAGCCTTTGTGCTGAAAACATCAAATCAAGAGGTGGTGATTGGTAAAAGTTTTTATGCTGTTCAAAATCCATCAAGAAATTGTTCTTATTACCGCGCTATGCCGTAAAAATATTGGTTTCCATGGTTTGTTGATTAATGGAATTTGCAAATATTTTCAACATACGTTTGGCAATACCGGTCCAACCAAAGTTACGGCGCGCAAACCGAGCACCTTCAACAGATAGTTCATTTCGTAATCTAGGATATAAAAGAGGCATGGACATCATAGCACCAAATTCTACTGGTCGATGCGGATCAGCAAACAAAGCCTGATTACCAAACTTAATCAAATCATACAATCCGCCATGAACGGTAACAATGCTTGGCGTACCGCAGGCCATCGCCTCTATGGCGACCATTCCAAAAGGTTCATATCTCGAGGGCATTGTAAAAATATTGGCAGAGCGGTACACATTGGCCAGATCTTCATCAGCTACATAATTCTTCCATGTTATTTTATCAGAAATACCGAGCTCTCCAGCCAAAGTCTTTAGCTTTTCAATACCCTTGTTATCCTGATCCGATTGATCTCCCCCTATGGCTGCTACCAAACGCGCTTCAGGACACAATTCAAAAACGGTAGGCAAAGCTTGCAAAAGCAAATCGTAACCCTTATTGTGAGCCATACGGCCTAGTGCGAGGATATCAGAAGGATGAATGTCATATTTGGTTCTAATTTTATCATTTTCTTTGGAAGGCACCGGATAAAACCGGTTTTCGTTAATTCCTGGTGGAATCATGCCGCAATTACGCGGCAGCACATCATATTGTTGTGTCAGCAAATCTACTTGAGGTAATGTAGTTGCTATTACATAATTGCACATTTGATATACAAAATACTCTTTTCTGATGCGCTCTTTAAACCGATAGGTTTTCTCCATTTTCTTTTCGTCCATATCACTACCCATTGTATGTCGTTTCCACCAACCCAGTGAATGCGGGGTGTGAACATGTGAAATCCCCAGTTCCTCAGCTATTTTTTGTCCAGCCCAACCAGCATCCCAATAATGGGAGTAAACAATGTCGTATTTTTTACGTTCCTTTTTTATGGCTGCTAAACAGTTAGTTACAAACTTTTTTAAATGGTCATGCATATCTTCCTTTCGGATGAATTTTTTACCTCCAAAAGGAATGCGCCACACACTAAAATTCTCATCAACATGATCGTATTCTGGCTGATCTTCAAACTGACGGGTTACCAAATCCACTTGCTTACCAAGTCGGCTAAACCGTTCAGCCAGTTCCAAAACATAAACCACTTGTCCTCCTGTATCTGGTTTTCCTAATTCAGCATTAGCACCTACATATCCGTGTAAAGAGATCATCAATATCGACTTCATAATTTTTAATTTTTAGTTATTTTTAAATCATGGCAAGCAGAAATATATTGTGCTGCCGACCAAGCTTGATAGGCTTTTCCCATAGGTTTTCCTGTGGTTCCATGTGCCCATTCTGTAAATTCCCAGTCTTCACTAACACCTTCTTTGTTTAATAACGCTAGCTTGTATAATTCAGAAAGTGCCATATCTTTTAAGCCTAATTTATTAATGAATTTCACCCAAAACCCACCCACAAACGGCCAAATGCCACCATTGTGGTAGTGATTGGGCAAATTGAGCAGATTTACCGTGTAATACGGGCGCCAATCGGGGTCGCCCGGGTTTACAACAGGATATACATTGGCTATCGGAAAGGGTTCATTAACACCGGAACCCAACATAAAACGAAGAGTTTGATGTGCTTTTTCTGAATCGACTGCGCCGTGTAAAAAGGCCAACACATTACCCACAGTATCACATCGCCAACTAAAATCAAAAGGGGTAACTTGAGCAATTAAATAGGCCGTATCGCCCAATGTAAACTGCCGTTCTGCAAAAGATACAGACTGAAATAATTTTTGTTGCGTAGAAGGCCAAAAATTTTGCAATATCTCTTTTTTAATGACCTGTGACCAGCGTATATACTCACCAGCTTTTTCATAGTTACCTAACATTTCCAGCATGCGACCAAAACACACATTGGCTCTATACCAAAGAATCTCATCGTAAAGTATATTGTAACTCCTACCAAATAAATCTGTCCAGTCCCCTGCTTCAGGGATTTCCAGCAAGGCATCATTATTGGAATCATGGGCGCCAAGCCATCTCATGGTATCTTGTATGTCTGAGATATGCAAGCGCAGAAACTCAATATCTTTTGTGGCCATAATATATTCATAAAATGCAATGACCACCCAAAGTCCGCTATCTATAGAACAAATCCCACCAACACCAGAATAATCTGGCATATTATCTTTAATACGAACATTAGAAGGAATTTGTCCATTTGGAGTGATATGCTCAAACAACGTAATGAGTGTTTGGCGCTGACACTGCTGAATGTCTTTATCATGCTTGTCAAGAGGCAGTGATCCTATAATGGTTATGGCCCCATCCCTAGCCCAAACACTGTGATAGTTTTCATCGGTACCGTTTGGAATGTTATCCTTTATGGAACAAGCGGAAAAACCAAGTGGTGTAATATTTTTTTTAAGGGCTTCAATGGCTTTTAAGTAGCCCTCTTTAATTAAACCAATTTTTTCGTCGTCTTTCTCTGTAACGATATGGTTGGTTTCTTTTTGAATGAAATAATCTTCGGCACGTGTTTCTTCACAACTAACCATGGCGTCTTCAGGGAGTACATTAAAATAAATCAATCCCTCTATGATACCATCTCCTTTTTCTTTTTCAGAATGATATACTTGCCTGTATTTGGTGTATTTATAGAGTTCTTCATGGGCATTGGCTACCACAATGCCCTTAACAAATTCCAAACCAAACATAGCGGTGTCATTACCACTATCTCCAGCAACCAAAGTATCACTTGCTCTTAACTCAAGTTTTTTTAACAGCCATTGCAAGGCATTCCCTTTATTGGCCCATTTAGGCAGCACATCCAAAAACTTGTCTCCTGAATACACAATATTGACATGCATATCTGCCTTGGCAAAATCCTCTTCAATACTATCAATAAGCTCTGGGCTGGCATCATGAAAATAGTAACTGCGCTTATAAGAATGCTGAAACTTGATTGGTTGTTCACTGATGGGATGGTCTATATTTTTGATAATATCCTCTACAGCTTCTAAATCCCATCCATCATCAAGGATTTCATTAAATTCCTTGACAACGCTTTTCTTTTTGAAATCATAAATAAGTGTTCCTACCCCTGCAATAACGTAATCTGGTTTTGGCAAAACACCCGTATCAACCAAATGAAGTACATCATCGATTAACCGACCCGTATTGTAAGTTAGCAGAACGTCGTTTTTGGGTTTATACTTTTTCCATATTTTGGTGAAGTTGCTTTTTAGCGTATGGAAATCTATTAAGGTATTATCAATATCAAAAGACAAGAGTTTGATGTCATTCTCTTTCTTTAAACTTAAACTCATAATGTTTTAAAATTCTAAAATGTTTATTTGACTTTTTTGGTAAAAAACCAATCAAAAATAACCTGTTAGCTTGCTTAATATACTGAAAAAAATTAAGTACATCCCAAAAATCAGACGATTAAAGGAAGCTAAAACTTATTTTTACGAGTATAAAAATAATGGACGGTGAATACTATGGATTTCGAAATTATATAGCCTTAAACCAATAATTTAAAAATAGTAAAAAGATTAAATTCCACTGATAAAGCTACCATATGGATCTTTAAATTGCGTACCTTCCGTGAAACGATATTTGCTTAATTGTTTAAATTCCACCAAGGCCCAAAGCACAAATTCCTTCACAAAATAACTGTCTTCTTTTGCTAAATTAGGTTGGTGCTCCCCTAGCAAATCATCTAATGGTGAAATCGCATCCAAGAGGGCTTTGTATTCTTTTTCCCTTAGGTCATCCAATAATTCAAAGCCATCTTTTTGGTTGAAAAACCAAGACACGATATCATCATAGGGACTTTCATCATCTTGTTTTTTTAACTTTTCTATTTTAGGAAAAAACTCTTCAAACAAACTTTTTACTGCTTCACCTATTAAATTGTAAGCCACAACTGCTGCGCCTTCCTGCTCGCCTTCATACACCAATTCAACCTTACCAGTTATAGAAGGAATGATACCTATAAAATCACTTAACCTTACCAAAGTTTTTGCATCACCGGATTTTAAGGCCCTTCGCTCTGCCGTGCTTAATAAATTTTCCAATGCTGTTATGCTCAACCGAGCACTGACACCACTTTTGGCATCAATAAAATCACTTTCGCGAGCCTCAAAAACAATTTGTTCTAATAAATCCCTGGCCAAATCGGGTACAATTACCATATCTTTTTGACTTTCAACAATCTTAGCTTCTTGCTCAGTAATCAACCTAGCGGTTTCAATATCGGTTGGATAGTGCGTTAAAATCTGGGACCCAATTCTATCTTTAAGCGGTGTAACAATACTACCTCTATTAGTATAATCTTCAGGATTGGCAGTAAACAAAAACTGGATATCCAATGGCAATCTCACTTTAAAACCTCGTATTTGGATATCACCTTCCTGTAGAATATTAAACAACGCTACTTGTATTCTTGCCTGCAAATCGGGCAACTCATTAATGACAAAAATACAACGGTTAGCTCGTGGAATCATACCATAATGAATCACACGATCATCTGCATAACTTAACTTTAAATTGGCTGCTTTAATGGGGTCAACATCACCAATAATATCCGCCACGGTCACATCGGGTGTTGCTAGTTTCTCGGCAAAGCGCTCACTTCTGTGCAACCAAGCAATAGGAGTATCATCTCCTTTATCCTTGATGAGTTCAATGGCATAACGAGAAATTGGTTTGAAAGGATCATCATTAACTTCGGAACCTTCCACATACGGAATATACTCATCCAACAAGTTAAGCATCAATCGAGCTAAACGTGTTTTTGCCTGACCGCGCAACCCTAACAAATTAATATTGTGGCGTGACAGAATAGCGCGTTCCAATTCTGGAATGACGGTGCTCTCATAGCCATGAACACCCTCAAATGTCGTTTCCTTATTCTTTATTTTCTGAATTAGGTTGTCTCTTAATTCATCTTTTATGGATCTACTTTTATATCCTGAAGCCTTTAATTGTCCTAGTGTTTTTATGCTTTCTATATTCATATTAGCCTCTAATTCTCTTTTTTCTATTGGTTTCATAATCTTCAAAAATCATTTCTCCCAAGCCTTTTAAACCTGTGTAAAATGCTTTGCCTTGATTGGCAAAGGTAAATTCCCTAACAAACTGCATTAAATATGGGTCTTGAGCTATCATAAACGTAGTTATGGGAATGTGTAAACGCCTGGCTTGCTGCGCCATGGCATAGCACTTATTGGTAATGTAAGGGTTCAACCCAACGCTGTCTTTGTAATATTGTCCATCTGACATTCTAAGACAACTCGGTTTGCCATCAGTAATCATAAAAATTTGTTTGTTGGTATTTCGTTTTCTGCGAAGTAAATCCATTGCCAGTTGTAACCCTGCTACGGTGTTGGTATGATAAGGTCCTACTTTTAAATACGGTAAATCCTTGATTTCTATTTGCCAAGCATCATTACCGAACACCAAAATATCTAACGTATCTTTTGGATACCGTGTGGTAATGAGTTCGGCCAACGCCATGGCTACTTTTTTTGCTGGCGTGATTCTATCTTCACCATACAAAATCATACTATGACTGATATCAATCATCAATACCGTACTCATCTGGGATTTGTGAAGGGTTTCCTCTACTACTAAATCGTCTTCTGAAATACTGAAATCTCCAACACCATGATTTATTTGTGCGTTTTTCAAGCTTTCGGTCATCGATACTTTATCCAAAGCATCCCCAAACTGATAGTTCCTAAAATCTCCAGTATGTTCATCGCCCAGGCCTGGACTTTTACTTTTATGGCTGCCTTGACCACTTCGTTTAATGTTCCCAAAAATTTGATCCAAAGCTTGTTGCCGAATAGCACGTTCAGTTTTTGCGGTAATGGCCATGCCTCCACTATTTCCATCAGGGTCAATTTCCTCACGTATGTAACCTTTCTTTTTGAGGTCTTCAATAAAATCATCAATGGTATAATCGGGAGTTGTTAAGCTATATTCTTTATCCAATTCACGTAACCAATCAATGGCTTCATCAAAATCGCCGGATGTATGGGTAATCAGCTCCTTGAAGATGTCAAAGAGTTTTTCAAAAGGAGATTGATTGGGAGCTTCATACGTCTTAAAAACAAAGCCCTTTTTTTTAAACGTCTTTTTTGTCATAGCTGTATAAAATTAATACAATTTGAACAAAATAACACGCGTCCCGTGATTGGATTTATTTATACAGTAAAAAGGAAATCAAATAGAAGGTTACTCAACACGCTTTAGGCCTTCCAAATCAATTATTTTGATTTGTTTGCCAATGGTAGTTATCAAGTCTTCTTTCTTGAATTGTGACAAAACACGTATAGTTGATTCTGTAGCGGTTCCTATAATATTGGCGAAATCTTCCCTTGATAACAACACGCTCAATGTACCATCTGACTTAGTGCCAAAATTATCGTTGATGTAAATCAAGGTTTCTGCCAAACGTTGACGGACCGATTTTTGAGCCATGTTTACTATAATGTCATCGGCTTCTTTTAAATCCATGGCCATTTCTTTCAGTACATCAAACGTAAAAGCCGTATTTTTTTGAAGGTCGTTCATGATTTCTGATTTTGGAATAAAACACACCTCCATATCATTCAATGCTACGGCACTAAGGTTTACACTTTCGTCACTTACCAATGAGCGTTGCCCTATCAATTCACCCTTAACAACCAATTTAATGATTTGATCTTTACCGTTTGAGCTCAACTTAGTCAGTTTACAGATACCTTCCCGAATGCAATAAATGCCTTTAAGCGAATCGCCTTCCTCAAAAATCACCTCACCTTTCTTGACAACTCTTGAGGTTTTACATTCAGAAATTCTGATCAACTCCTCTTGACTCAATGTCTTTAATGAGTTGAATTGTTTAATGATACATTGTTCACACTTACCCATAGTAACATATAAAGAGCAACAAAATTACGTAAAACACAACAAATATCATATTTTATGAATATGACATATATCATATTTCAAACAGTACATTTTTAAAATATTTGCATTTAGGTACAAAAAAGAGCAAATTAGTTTATGGAACATCATTCATGTTTCCACTGTGGTTTAGACACAAAAGATTCTGAAATTATTTTTGATGGAAAATCATTTTGTTGCAATGGTTGTAAAACCGTTTACGAAATTTTTTCAGCAAATGATTTAACCTGTTATTACGACTTACAGCAAGCGCCCGGAGCAACACCAAAAGACATTGAGGGTAAATATAACTTTTTGGAAAACCCAAAAATCATTGAACAACTATTGGAGTTTAATGATGGAAATACCCAAATAGTTACCTTGTATATACCTCATATTCACTGTAGCTCCTGCATTTGGATTTTAGAAAATTTAAACAAAATCCATCCATCTGTAAGTGTTTCCATTGTGAATTTTGGTAAGAAGAATGTAAGGATAACCTATAATGCCGAATTGCTCTCCTTAAAAGATTTAGTCATCCTATTAAACAGTATTGGGTATGAACCTTTTATAAGTTTAGATGATTACAGCACTGGCAAAAAACATATTGACCGTTCATTGATTTACAAATTGGGAATTGCTGGATTTGCCTTTGGAAACGTGATGTTTTTATCGTTTCCAGAATATTTTGATCTGTTTACCAATAAAACTGGAATTAATGAATTTTGGTTAGAACAATACAAACCACTTTTTAGATGGTTGATGTTTGCCTTTTCTGTTCCAGTTGTATTCTATTCCTCTCAAGAATATTTTATTTCAGCATTTAAAGGACTTCGTTCAAAAATTTTAAATATTGATGTGCCCATTGCCTTAGGCATTTCAGTATTGTTTATTAGAAGTACGTTTGAAATCATTTTCAATCATGGCTCTGGTTTTTTTGATAGTTTGACAGGCTTGGTTTTCTTTTTGTTGCTAGGACGGTTCTTTCAGCAAAAAACATATACATTCTTATCGTTTGAACGCGATTACAAATCCTACTTCCCTATCGGAATCACTAAAATAATATCAGACGGCACCGAAGAATCCATTCAGGTATATGATATTGAAAAAGGCGACCGGTTATTGATACGGAATGAGGAACTGATTCCTGTGGACTGTATTTTAATAAAAGGAAACGCGCGAATAGACTATAGTTTTGTGACAGGCGAATCAAAAACAGTCATAAAAAACTCAGGTGATAAATTATTTGCCGGTGGAAAACAGTTGGACGGTAGCATAGAAGTGGATGTTTTAAAATCAGTTGAACAAAGCTACTTAACCCAGCTTTGGAGCAATGACGTATTTAAAACTGACAAAGAAAAAACCTTTACATCCATTACCAATAATATCAGTCAATACTTTACCGTAGTAGTCTTATCCATTGCCTTTATCACAACTGCTTATTGGCTTTTGGTAGATTCCAGTAAAGCCTTGAATGTGTTTACATCCATACTGATAATTGCATGCCCATGCGCCTTTGCATTGTCAGCTCCGTTTACATTTGGAAATATCCTGCGCATTTTAGGCAAGAAAAAATTCTATTTAAAAAATGCCAGCGTTATTGAACAATTGGCAAAAATCAATACCATTATTTTTGACAAAACCGGTACCATAACAGCTAATAAAGATACCCAAATAGAGTATGAAGGCGTTGCACTTTCTACTGAAGAAGAAGCTATATTAAAAAGCACTTTAAGAGGTTCCAATCATCCATTGAGTCGATCGTTATACAATATTTTGGATGAGCATGATATTTTAACTTTGGATTCCTATGAAGAATATTTAGGCGAAGGTATTTCCGGTCAATACAAACAAAGCCACATAAAAGTAGGTTCTGCCCCTTTTGTGGGACGTGCTACTGATACCGCTACGTTAAACACTTCAGTTCACATCAGCAGCAATAACGCTTACAAAGGAAAATTTACTTTTTATAATGCCTATAGAAAAGGATTGTCGCAACTATTCAACCAACTGAAAAAACACTATGATTTGGCGATTCTTTCGGGAGATAATGAAGGTGAGAAAGAAAACTTGACCAAATTATTACCGGCTAAAACAAAACTGTTGTTCAACCAAAAACCAGAAGACAAACTGGAATACATCAAATACCATCAAAGTGAAGGTGCCCATGTTTTAATGGTTGGCGATGGATTGAACGATGCAGGTGCTTTGGCACAAAGCAATGTTGGCATTGCCATTTCAGAAAATGTCAATGTGTTTTCTCCTGCTTGTGATGCCATTTTGGATGCCTCAAAATTTGACCAATTGTATCAATTTATAAAATTATCCAAGACATCTTTAAAAATCATTAAATGGAGTTTTGCGCTATCATTTATATATAATGTTGTTGGCCTTTATTTTGCAGTAACCGGGCAATTAGCTCCAGTAGTAGCAGCTATCTTAATGCCTTTGAGCTCGATTAGCATAGTCAGTTTTACAACTCTTGCAACAAATGTGGCAGGTAGAAAATTAAAATAAAAAAATATGATTTATATCATTTTACATAAAAACACATGAACCTATTTTTAACCCCTAATTTAAAACAAACATGAGTGTCATTTATATTCTGCTTACAATAAGCATTATTGTAGCTGTCATCTTTTTTATCGCGTTTATTTTGGCTGTAAAAAATGGACAATATGATGACAGTTATACCCCTTCGGTTCGTATGCTTTTTGAAGACGAGCTAGTCAAAGAAAAACCAAATAAATCAATTCAAACCAAACAAGATTAACTATTACTACTATGGAAGTACAACAGTTTCAATACGATAATAAAATCGTAAAAAATTTCATCTATGCCACCATGCTTTGGGGCGTTGTGGGAATGTTGGTGGGCTTATTACTGGCCTTTTTATTTTTGTTTCCTACCTTAACAGAAGGCATATCATGGCTTAGTTTTGGTCGTTTAAGACCTTTACACACCAATGCCGTTATTTTTGCTTTTGTGGGAAATGCCATTTTTGCCGGTGTTTACTACTCGTCACAACGATTGCTTAAGGCGAGAATGTTTAGTGACACATTAAGTAAAATCAATTTCTGGGGGTGGCAACTTATCATTGTTGGTGCCGCAATAACATTACCACTTGGTTTCACAACCTCTAAAGAATACGCCGAATTGGAATGGCCATTTGATATCGCCATTGCTTTGGTTTGGGTGGTTTTTGGCTGGAACCTCATTGGAACCATTTTAAAAAGAAGACAACGCCATTTGTATGTAGCCATTTGGTTTTACATCGCCACATTTGTGACGGTTGCAGTACTTCATATTTTTAATAGTTTGGAGTTACCCGTTAGTGCCTTAAAAAGTTACTCGGTGTATGCAGGTGTGCAAGATGCCTTGGTACAATGGTGGTATGGTCACAATGCCGTAGCATTCTTTTTAACCACACCGTTCTTGGGACTGATGTATTATTTTGTGCCTAAAGCAGCCAACAGGCCTGTATATTCTTATAGATTATCTATTGTACACTTTTGGTCATTAATATTTATATATATATGGGCAGGACCTCATCACCTGTTGTATACTGCTCTTCCAGAATGGGCTCAAAACCTCGGTGTTGCATTCTCTGTCATGTTATTAATGCCGTCTTGGGGTGGTATGATAAACGGATTATTGACATTGCGTGGTGCCTGGGATAAAGTTAGAACTGACCCTGTTTTAAAATTCATGGTCGTGGCCATTACAGGTTATGGTATGGCAACTTTTGAAGGCCCAACGCTATCATTGAAAAACGTCAATGCCATTGCCCATTTTACAGACTGGATTATTGCCCACGTTCACGTTGGTGCTTTAGCTTGGAACGGATTCTTGACCTTTGGAATGATTTATTGGTTGGTACCAAGATTATTTAAAACAAAACTATTTTCAACCGGATTGGCCAATCTGCACTTTTGGATAGGCACTTTAGGTATCATTATGTATGCGTTGCCTATGTATGTGGCTGGATTTACCCAAGCCAGTATGTGGAAACAATTCAATCCTGACGGTACATTAACCTATGGTAATTTCTTGGAAACGGTTACAGAAATCATGCCTATGTACTGGATGCGTGCCATCGGTGGCACTTTATATATAACTGGTATGCTTATTTTGGTTTACAACATTATTGCAACCATTAAAGCTGGAAGTACTGTAACCGACGAATTAGCCGAAGCACCTGCATTGGAACGCGTTTCCAAAAAACGTTTGGCAGGCGAAGGATGGCATTCATGGTTAGAGCGCAAACCTGTTAAATTAACCATATTGGCCACTATCGCCATTTTAATTGGTGGAATTGTACAAATCATTCCAACAATCTTGGTTAAATCAAATATTCCAACCATAGCCAGTGTTAAACCATACACACCATTGGAACTTGAAGGACGTGATATTTATATCCGTGAGGGTTGTGTGGGTTGCCATTCACAAATGATTCGTCCCTTTAGAAGTGAAGTGGAACGCTATGGAGAATACTCCAAAGCGGGTGAATATGTCTATGACCATCCATTCCTTTGGGGTAGTAAACGTACCGGGCCGGATTTACATCGTGAAGGTGGTAAGTATTCTGACAACTGGCACTTAAACCATTTGTACGATCCGAGAAGCACCTCCAGTGGTTCCATTATGCCTAGTTATCCATGGCTTATCAAAAACAAACTTGACAAGTCTCAAACAGAGGCAAAAATGAAAACCATGGTCAGTCTTGGTGTGCCTTATACCGATGAGGATATTGCCAATGCCCAACAACAAATGGATGAACAAGGCACTCAAATAGAACAAAGTCTTTACAACGACCCAGATTTTGTTCAAAGCTATGAAGCCGACAAGAAAAATGCTGCCGAAAGTGGTAGTGAGTTTGTTGCAATGAAAGATCGGGAAATAGTCGCTATAATAGCCTATTTGCAACGATTGGGAACTGATATTAAAGTTAAAGATGTAACTAATAACTAATTCAAAAAGAAAGAAATCATGTTGAAATTTGCTAAAAACTACATGGAAACCATTTCAGGCATTGAAATTTATCCAATTATATCTTTACTTATATTCTTCACGTTTTTTGTGATCCTTTTTTGGTGGGTGTTTACAGCCAAAAAAGACTATATCAAAACGGTGAGCCAACTTCCTTTAGACAATAACAACCAAAACGATATTATATCATGAGAAATCTTATTCCATCCTATATTAGAGTTCCTTTAGTGTTCTTTATCATTTTCGGACTCGTAGAATACTTTGTTGATTCAGGCGAGGAACCAGCGTTTATAAAATACCCAATAGTCCTATTATTTTTATTGTTGGTACTATTGGTTCTTATTGCCATTGAAGCCATTATTGGCGCTCTGGAAAACGTGATGTTCCAAAGTTTAACCGAAGAAGGCAAGGCACGCTACATGGCATCAAAAAACAAAGTGCCACAGTTCAACTGGATTAAAAACCTCTATAAAAAATTAGTAGGCACTAAACCTATTGAAGAAGAACATGAACTTATTTTAGACCACAATTATGATGGCATTAAAGAATTGGACAATTCCTTACCGCCTTGGTGGCTATATTCTTTTTACGCATCCATTGTGTTTGCAGCCGTTTATTTGATAAACTTCCATATTTTTGGAAATAACAGTCAATATGATGAATTGGCCGAAGAGTATAAAAAAGCTGAAATCAGTATAGCAGAATACAAAAAGAATGCGAAGGATTTGGTTGATATGAACACCGTAACACTCTTAACAGATGCTGCCGATTTAAATAGTGGTAAGGCTATTTTTATGCAAAACTGTATTCCTTGCCACATGGCTGATGGTGGTGGTGGTATTGGGCCAAACTTAACCGATAACCATTGGATTTTAGGTGGCGGTATTAAAAACGTTTTCCATACCATTACTGAAGGTGGCCGTGACGGAAAAGGCATGATAGCTTGGAAACAAAATTTCAAACCATCAGAAATTCAACAGGTTGCCAGTTATGTATTGTCATTACAAGGCACTACACCTGCCAACCCAAAAGCACCTCAAGGTGATATTATTTGGCCAGAAGAAAATGCACAACCTACTGCTGAAGCAACTACTGATTCTACCACTGTTGTAGTAGATTCAATAGCTCCAGCACCAACAAATTAAAATAAATTTATGGGCCAAGCATAAAAATTGTATTTTATACTTGGCTCTTTCATCTACTTAGCAAACAAAAATGGAGACCCCAGAAAACGAAAAATTCAGAGATTCAATAGGCACGATTACTGAAGAAGGTAAACGCGCTTGGGTATTTCCAAAAAAACCTCACGGCAAATTTTATGAGTACAGAAAACTGGTCAGTTATGTGCTTTTGATATTTTTATTTGCAGCGCCTTTTGTCAAAATCAATGGCAATCAGTTTTTGATGTTCAATATTTTAGAACGTCGTTTTAATATTTTTGGTTTTCCGTTTTGGCCTCAGGATTTCTACTTATTTGTATTGTCCATGATTACAGGGGTCATTTTCGTCACGCTTTTTACGGTGGCTTTTGGACGCATCTTTTGTGGATGGATTTGCCCACAGACTATCTTCATGGAAATGGTATTTAGACGTATTGAATATTGGATTGATGGCGATCGTGGCAAACAAATAAAATTAAAAAAACAGCCCTGGAATGCTGAAAAAATAAGAAAACGTTTATTGAAATGGTTTGTGTTTTTGGTCATTTCCTTTGCTATTGCAAACGTGTTTCTAGCCTATTTAATTGGAGGCGACAAGGTTCTTCAATATATTGTTGAAGGCCCTTCAAAACACTTAAGCACCTTATTTCCTTTGTTGATTTTTACAGCTGTTTTCTATTTTGTGTTTGCTTGGTTTAGAGAACAAGTCTGTATTATTGCTTGCCCTTACGGACGACTGCAAGGCGTTTTATTGGACAATAAATCCATTGTTGTGGCTTATGACCACAAACGTGGCGAAGCAGAAAACGGAAGAAAAAAATGGCGCAATAACGAAGATAGACAAGCATTGGGCTATGGTGATTGTATTGATTGTTTTCAGTGTGTGCATGTGTGCCCAACCGGTATTGACATCCGGAACGGAACGCAATTGGAATGCGTCAATTGTACGGCCTGTATTGATGAATGTGATGACATTATGGAAAAAGTAGGCTTTGAAAAAGGACTGATTCGATATGCCAGTGAAGCTGAAATAGAAAAGAAAGAGCCTTTTAAACTAACGGCACGAATGAAAGGGTATATTGCCGTGCTTGTCATTTTAATTGGAGTGCTCACTGGGTTGTTGTTTTTAAGAAATGATGTAGAAGCCACCGTGTTGCGTTTACCCGGACAATTGTATGAGCATAAAGCCAATAACATGATCAGCAATGTGTTTACCTATAAACTGGTCAATAAAACCACAAAGGAAATTGATGATGTTGTGCTGAAGCTCAGAAAATATAAAGGCACTATAAAATTAGTGTCCACAAAAGACAGTTTTACAGTACCAGCTCAAGGCATTGCTGAAGGTACCTTGTTTATAGAAATCAATAAAAATGAACTGAAAGGTGACAAAAACAAATTAATGATTGAGGTTTACAGCCACGACAAACTGATAGAAACCACAACCGTTAACTTTTTAGGGCCAAGAAGTTATAACTAAAAAAATATACACCATGAAATTTAATTGGGGAACCGGAATTGTTTTAGCATTTATAGGCTTTATAAGCTTTATCATGTACTTTGTTCTAACCATGAATTTTGATAAGAAATTCAATCATGATTTAGTGACCGAGGATTATTATAAAGCTGAATTGGCCTATCAAAAAGACATTGACAAACAAAACAATGCCAAAACGCTCAAGGAAAACATCACCTACACAAAAACAAGTGACGGGTTGCTTATTGAGTTCCCACAAGATTTTGACGCCAAAAAAATTACCGGAAAAGTGTTCCTATACAGACCATCTAACAAACACTTGGATTTTGAAACTCCAATTTCAATATCTGAACCTTATTTGCTCGTACCTGACAAACGTTTATTAGATGGTCGTTGGAACCTTACCGTTGATTGGCAATATAATGGAACACCTTATTTATACAAAGCCTCTATTACTTACTAACATGTTAATTTCAGCATTTGTATTGGGTTTACTGGGCAGCTTTCACTGTGTAGGCATGTGCGGCCCCATTGCATTTGTGCTGCCCGTAGATCGTTCCAATACTTATAAAAAAGTGTTACAGATTGGCATGTACCATTTTGGTAGGCTGCTGTCTTACAGCATTATTGGATTGGTTTTTGGACTCATCGGCAAAGGCCTGTACCTATTTGGTTTTCAGCAACAACTTTCCATTATTATTGGTGTTATTATGATTGTTGCCGCCATTATTCCTTACAAAACATTTAATAAATACAATCTATCCAAGCCCATTTATAGAATTATTTCAAAAGTTAAATCAGGTTTAGGAACGGCTTTAAAGAAAAAGACGCTGGATACCTTTTTAACCATTGGTTTTTTAAACGGCTTTTTACCATGCGGCTTGGTTTACATGGCTGTTTTTGGCGCCATTGCTTGGGGCAATGCTTTTAAAGGAAGCTTGTATATGCTATTTTTTGGACTTGGAACCATCCCTTTGATGACAACTGCTATTTATTTTGGCCATTTTTTAAAAGGTACATTGCGCCAAAAAATACAGAAAGCCATTCCTGTTTTTGTGATATTGATTGGTGCTCTTTTCATATTGCGTGGTCTTGGCTTGGGCATTCCTTACATATCACCTGCCCCAATTGTTGAAATGGCCGGTAGCTCTATGAATTGTCACTAAACCAACATTTTTTGCTTATTCCAAGCGGTACAAATTCAAACCCAAATTAATTTATATTTAATTTTAAAAACCTTACATTTAATGAGATATAAAAATCAAATTAAATATATATGAAAAGACATGCAGAAGCCGTTTGGACTGGTACTGGAAAAGACGGAAAAGGACATTTAACAACTCAGAGCAAGGTTTTGAGCGAAACTCAATATTCATTCTCATCTCGTTTTGAAAACGGTATTGGAACAAATCCTGAGGAATTAGTGGCAGCGGCCCACGCAGGATGTTTTACTATGAAACTGGCTTTTAACTTACAAGCCAAAAACCACACTCCGGAATCATTAAATACATCTTGCACCATTACGCTTGAAGATGGTGCCATAACCAATTCGCATTTGGTGCTCAAAGCAAAAATTAGCGGAATTTCCAATGGGGAATTTGAGGAATTGGTTAAAGATGCCGAACAAAACTGTCCAATTTCAAAATTATTGAAAACAAAAATCACTGTCGATTTTACTTTGAACGGTTAAAAAGCCAAAACATAACTTTATATAAAGAAAAAAAGGAACAGCTTTTAATAACTGTTCCTTTTTTAAAATAGAGATTAGTCACTCAACCTATAAATTATACTTTAAAAGTCATTACTGGTAGGCTGGCATGATTGGCAATATCTTCACCAATGCTTCCTTCCAGAAAATGCGCTATACCTTTTCTGCCATGTGTGGGAATGGCTATGATGTCTGCTCCTATTTTTTTTGAAAAATTCAATATGCCGCTTTCTGGAGTATAATCTGAAATGCAATGGAAATTTTGCATTTGTTTTAAATGTCCATCTGCTGTCATAAAAAAATCCTTGGCACTTTGCTCAATCTCATCACTACTTCTAAATCTATCATTTGGTAAATTGACATAGACGATTGTGATTTTTGCATCATTGAACATCTTAAGCACATTGATATAGGCCTTGATGGTTTCTTTACTAAAATCACAGGCAAAAACAACATTTTTAAAATCTACACTGGCTAATTCATTTTTAACTACCAATACCGGGATATTAGAACTTCTAACAACACGCTCCGTATTGGAGCCAATTACAAGTTCCTTAACACCGGTCACTCCATGGGACCCCATAACAACAAGATCTGCATGGTGTTTTAGGGCTACCTCATTAACTTCAGTAAACACCTTAAACTGCTTTATAATTGGTGTGATTTTAATGTGTTTTAAATAATCCTTTTTTAGGAATAATTTCAATTCTTGTTCTGCCAGTTTATGAAAGAACAAGGCTTTTTCTTTTTGGTCACCGCCTGTAGCTGTCAACATAATGTCCGACATTTCCAGCATATTCAAAACAATGATTTCAGTCTTGTTTTTTCGCGCCAAAGCGGCAGCGGCTTTTAACGCATGTTCTGAATGCTCTGAAAAATCTATGGGAACAATAATCTTTTCCATGACAACTTTTCTTTAATTTTCTTAAATGACGCTTTAAACGGTCATGGAAAACAATTGTACATCTGGGGTTTTTCGTTGCAATAATAAATCAAACGCCATACATATATTTCTCACAAAAGGTTGCCCTTTAGGTAAAACCTTTATGGATGTTGATTGGATTTCCAACAACTCATCCCGTTCCATTTCCTTAAGCTTCATCAACACCTCAGGAATTTCATCAAAACGCATGAGCTCCGCCTCCCATGAGGTTTCAAAACTGCACATCAAATTAAGAATGTGACGCCTTATGATTAAATCTTCCTCATTCAATATATGACCTCTGTAAACCGGTAATCTGTTTTGTTCCAATAGGTCATAATAGTCTTCAATCACTTTTACATTTTGGCCAAACCCATACCAGCTATCACCAATGGATGATACACCCAAACCTATCATAGTTTGTGTTTTGGAGGCCGTATAGCCCATAAAATTTCTGTGCAAACTTTTGTTTTGCATGGACTTATAAAGAGAATCCGATGGCAATGCAAAATGGTCCATGCCAATTTCATGATAGCCTACCTCAGTCAACAGCTGTTTACCCAATTCATATTGTTGCCGTTTCAGTTCTGCTTTGGGTAAGTCAGAATCCTTGAACCCACGTTGACCGTTTCCTTTAATCCAAGGCACATGCGCATAACTGTAAAACGCCAATCTATCAGGGCATAACTCCTTAGTTTTTAAAATGGTTTGCTCTACGTGTTCCATGGTTTGAAACGGCAATCCAAAAATAATATCATGACCAACCGATGTATAACCAATTTCACGAGCTGTTTCTGTGGCTCGCTTAACATTTTCAAATGGTTGGATTCTGTGAATGGCTTTTTGAACCGTAATATTATAATCCTGAACACCGTAACTAACCCGCCTAAATCCAACATCGTACAGTGCTTGCAAATGAGCTTTTGTAGTATTGTTTGGGTGACCTTCAAAACTAAATTCATGTCCTTTTGCTACAACAGCATCTTTTAAAATACCGTTTATCAAGCGTTTTAAGTTTTCTGGCTTAAAAAAGGTAGGCGTTCCGCCACCAAGGTGCATCTCCTTTATGATTGGTTTTTCATCAAACAACTCTAAATACAAACCCCATTCCTTTAAAACGGCATCTATATAAGGTGATTCTACATCATGTTGTTTGGTAATACGTTTGTTACAGCCGCAAAACGTACATAAACTTTCGCAAAAGGGCATGTGAATATACAAACTGATACCTTCTGAAGCATTGCTTTCATTAAATGATGTTTTTACTGATGACGTCCAGTTTTCCAAAGAAAATGTATCGTTATCCCAATACGGAACTGTTGGATAGCTTGTATAGCGCGGTCCCGCAATATTATACTTATTAATTAGTGACTTGTTCATACCTGTAATCTTGGTTCAAAATTAATTTAAAACGTAATTGCAAAATATGATAATAGTCATATTGATTTTTGCAAAAGGCTAAAAATAGCCTTAACTTTAATCGAAATTTAAATTAAAACTTAAAAAAACATTATGAAAAGCTTATCAATTTTTGCAACTGCAGCGCTATTGTGTCTTACAGTAGCCTGTAAAAATGGTAAAAAAGAAACAAAACAAATGACTGAAGAACCTTCTATGGAAAAAGAAACCATGAATTCTGAAATTGAAGTCATTAAAGTTGCCTTAGAGCCAAAAAGCGACAGTCATGTTACTGGTAACATTACGTTTACTCAAGAAAATGGATCGGTAACCATGGTTGCCAATATGGAAGGATTGACTGAAGGCACACATGCCATTCATATCCATGAAAAATCAGATTGCTCAGCTCCTGATGGAACATCAGCTGGTGGTCACTGGAACCCAACCAACCAACCACATGGCAAATGGGGTGCGCCTGAAGGATACCATAAAGGTGATATAGGAAACTTTACCGCTGGTGCAGATGGCAAAGGTTCTATAACTTTCACGACTGACCAATGGTGCATTGGTTGTGGAGACCCCAATAAAGACATCCTAGGAAAAGGCGTTATTGTTCATGAGGGCGCTGACGATTACACATCACAACCCTCTGGTGCCGCCGGAAGCAGAGTAAGTTGCGCTGGCATTATCAAATAAAAGAACAAACACACAGTTTAAAAGCTACTTTATATAAAGTAGCTTTTTTGTTTTTAATTTATTACTTTCGAAAACACAAACACATTGCATGCATTTAGATTTACTAGTTGAAAAATTCCAACAACAAGACGTCAAAGCTTTTGAATCATTGTATAATATGTACAGTAAGAGCATGCACGGCGTGATATACAATATTGTTAGGGATTACGATTTAGCAGAAGAGGTTATGCAAGATGTGTTTATAAAAGCATGGCACAATGCCAGTAACTATTCAATTGAAAAAGGCCGCTTTTTTACATGGATTTTAAATATTGCCAGAAATGCTGCCATTGACAAAACACGCTCGAAAAGTTTTAAGAACACTAGCAAAAACCTCAATGCAGAATTTTTCGTAGATATTCTGCAAGACCAAGATAACTTGGATAATAAAACAGATGCCTTGGGTATAAAAAAATATGTATCTAAACTGGCCAGTAAATGCATTGAAGTCATTGAGCTGTTATATTTTAAGGGATATACCCAAAAAGAAGCCTCAGAAACTTTGGACATGCCCATTGGTACCATAAAAACAAGGAACAGAAATTGCATCAATGAGCTAAGGCTCATGCTCAAAATTTAAAATGGATATAGAGGATTACATAGACTCTGGAATTTTGGAACTGTACGTTGCAGGAGCGCTTTCTGAAAAAGAAAATCAGGAAGTCTATGCTCTCATGCAAAAGCATCCTGAGATTTTAGACGAAGTCTTAAAAATTGAAGCTGCCATAAAAACATTAACCGAGGCTGCTTCACCTGATAAAACACAAGCGTTTGATACTGTTAAAGTACGATTAGGCCTTGAGGATACAGACCATAAGGTCATTACCCTAAAACCAAAAACCAGATATAAATGGTACAGCTTTACAGGTTGGGCAGCATGTATTTTATTTGCCATTGGCTTCTTTTGGTTGGCCAATGAAAACAATCAGCTTAAAAACCAAATCAGTACCACGCAATCCACAAATGAGTTTTTAGAATTTCAAATAGAAAAAGCCAATAAAAGTTTAACCGAATCCAAAAAACTGATTGCAGTATTAAGAGATCGAAATATTATATCCGTGCCTCTTGCCGGTCAAGCGGTATATCCTGATGCGTATGCCAAAGTGTATTGGGACAAAAGCAACAACAACATCTATTTGGATGTTCAAGGCCTACCCACGCCGCCTGAAGGTAAAGTATATCAAGTATGGTCCTTAAAACTCAACCCATTAACACCAACTAGCTTAGGCACTTTGGATAACTTTAAAACCGACGAAAACAAAATATTCACCATTGAAAACGCCAATGATTCTGAGGCTTTTGGAATCACCTTGGAGCCAGCTGGCGGAAGTGAAAGTCCAACGTTAGACCAATTATATACATTGGGAACAGTAACGGCAACATCATAAAACACAACTAGTAATCAAAAACAAAAAATTATGTTAGGAATTTGGCTTTCTAAAAAAGGAAAAACAAAAACATTGCAAACATTACTAATTATTTCTTTTTTATTGATTGGAATAGGAATAGCTCTATTCTTGTGAGTTTATATAAATAAAAGGACACTAGATCTTTAGACTGATTTTGTTTATTATCATTGCAATATTCTTTAATTATCTGCCACAATCTAGCAGAAAAAATATATGAATTCTAAGATTGATTTATTTTTGGAGAAAGCCACCACATGGCAAAAGGAAATGACTGCTTTGAGAAACATTTGTCTTGACTGCGGTCTAACCGAAACCTTTAAATGGATGCATCCTTGTTATACTTTTCAAAACCATAATATTGTTTTAATTCATGGTTTTAAGGACTATTGTGCCCTATTGTTTCACAAAGGCGCTTTATTAAAAGACATGGACCATATTTTAATCCAACAGACAGAAAATGTGCAAGCGGCACGCCAAATACGATTTACTAATATTAATGATATTGAACATCTTGAAAGAACTATCAAAACTTATATTTTTGAAGCCATAGAGATAGAAAAAGCTGGATTAACGGTCAAAATGAAAACCACTTCAGACTATGATATTCCCAAGGAGCTACAACTTAAATTCGATAAAGACCCACAATTAAAATCGGCGTTTGAAGCTTTAACGCCCGGTCGTCAAAGAGGCTATTTGCTCCATTTCTCAAAAGCCAAACAATCTAAAACCCGTGAATCAAGAATTGAGGCGTGCATTCCAAAAATTTTGGATGGAAAGGGCCTCAATGACCGATAACCATAATTGAAAACAGGTTTCCTGAAAACAAAAAGCGCCTGCATGATGCAGACGCCTTTCGACAAACAAACCAACAAAAACCAAAAACTAATACAACCTTAAATAATAAATGAAAGCTTTTGCTTGGTTTTTTCTTTTCACATTCTCTCCTTTTTAAAACTTATACGTTACCGCTCCCTTAATACTAAAAGGAGTGCCGGGTGTAAAATGGATTTCCTCAACTGGTTGGGATTCGCTTTTAAGCCTTGACTCCGTTGCAAATTGTGTTTCGTTCCATTCGGTATTAAAAATATTTTCAATCATCACTCCCAAGGTTAGGTTTTTAAGACCATAATTAGCATTAAAATCAGTGACAAAATAGCCCTTTGCAACAATACTATTATCTTCATTAGCAGGTCTATCATCAAGATATCGATACTTTAATCCACCTGAAAATCCATGATAATCACGAACAGCCAGTCCACCTGTCATGGTAAAATCCGGAGCCAACAGAATAAAGTTTTGTCCCTTAGGGTCTTCTGTGCTTCTGGCATGAGTTAAGGTGGCATCGGTATCAAAAAACAACCAGTCATATAATTGGTAACGCAAGCCAAAGTCCAAACCAAAACGCTCTGTTTTGCCACTAGGCTCTACGATATCAGCATCACCCACATACACAAACTCTTGTTCTAAAAACAGATACCAAATGGCTGAATTTAAAAATAATCTTGGTGTGGGTTTCCACAGTGTTCCAAGATCCATACCGTAGGCTTTGGGCAAAATATCTTTACCTAGCTGACTCACTACTACTCTGGTGTCATTAGAATGAAATCCGATTCCTGATTTCAAATACACTTGCAAATTGCTTGAGGCATTATAGAAAAAGTTCAGTTTAGGACAAACAATCGTTTTGGTTTCCGTTTGAACGGTATACGTGGATTGCAATTTATCATTGTACAAAAACTTGAAATAATCCAATCGCAAGGCTGGGGCTACACGGAATTTTCCAAAATCAAATTCTGCTTTTGTAAATCCACTGATGTTGGTTTGGTTTAAGTCCCCCAGTTTTAAAGTCTCTAAAGTAGTCGTTCTATTTAAGGTTTTAGACAGTTCAATACCATCAACTATATCGTGCCTAAAACTTAAACCAGACGTTATGGTTAAGGGAGTCTTGCCCAAATAGGTGTCTTTTTTAATATCTGTATTGGCGCCAAAAACTTGTCGATTTTCCTTTTGCCGTATTTGATCACCATTTACGGGGTCTTCCAAAAAGAACGTAAAATCGGAATACAGTTCAAATGCGTATTGGGAATAAAAGGCATTCATTTTTAAAGATGTATCGTCTGAAAGATGCTTGTCCAATTCAACATTAACATTACTACGATGTGTTGTACCGCCTTCGGTATCATCAATAGAACCAAACCGGGAAATGTACCCGTTTTCAACTTCACGCTGCGGAATTTGTCCTGATGCATCCCATCGGCTTGTAAAATGCGATACGATGACCGATAGCTTATCGTTGTTTGGCGAAAATGCCACATATTTCCCAAACAAATTCAAACGGTTGAAATTTTGTGGCGACTCAAAAGGACCATCGGTTGCCAAATATTCTGTTGCCAGATAGGCGTTTTGGTTTTTGGTATCTTCAAGTAATTTGAAAAGCCCCAAGGTTCTTATGTAGTTGAATTGGCCTGCAGATACGGTCAAAGAACTTTCCTTTAAATAATCCTTGGTTGAAAAATCCACGTATCCAGACGTATCAAAGTCTCCGTGATTGGCATAATACGGCCCCTTTCCAAAATCTATTTTATTGATAGTTTCGGGGATAACAAAATGCAAATCGCTATACCCTTGACCATGGGCGTGCGATACCATATTGACCGGCATTCCATCTACTGAAATAGCTATATCGGTACCATGATCTATATCAAATCCTCTTAAGAAAAGCTGCTCTGCCTTACCGCCTCCTGCATGCTGGCCAATAAAAAGTCCGGGGACTTTCCTCAAAATTTCCTGAGATGAGTTTACTGGATTTGTTTTTAAATCCAATCGTGAAATAGTACTCACAGGGTTTAAGGTTTGTGAAATGACCAATTCATTCAACTCAAGCGCTTTTTCTTCTAAAACAACCGTTAGCTTTGAATTAAAATTAACTGCATTTAAAACCATATTCTTGGTCTTAAAACCCAAAAGCCCTATTTGCAGGGAATCACCCAGAGTTGTGTTATCCAAAACAAAGGTCCCGTTTTCAGATGAATGGGTATGGCTTAACGAATTTAGGTTATAAATATAAGCACCCTCCAAAGGCTGGCTACTTTCATTCACAACCAGCCCTTTTATTTGTTGAGAATACGCCATATTTATTATAGTCATTGACATGACAATCGTTAAAAGGATTGATACTTTCATGTGCTTTTTTAAAACTAAATATTGTTTATTTTTTCTGTTACAATGGGTCCTAATTCAAATGTGCTTTTTTGCAATTCTTCTTTTAACTTTTCGGCTTCTTTTTCATTTCCGTTAGCTTTATACACCTCAGCCAAATGGTACAATGTATGGGGTTCATAGGTTTTATTAACCACGTGATCTTCCATGATTTTCAAGGCTTCTTTGGCATCACCATGATTGTAATAGGCCCAGGCCAGTAGGTCATAAGACTGCGGTGTAGGTCGGTTTTTAATTTCAGTATTGGCTATGCTAAGCGCTGATTGGATCTGATTTAAATCCTCGGAATATAAAATGGCATTATACTTATTGTACATGTTGCCATAAGCTTTATTATTTACAGCAGTAAAATAGGCGTTCAAGTTGTCATTCTTTGCTTTTACATCGCCCATATATTTGGCTATTTCGGCTTTTAACAGATAATACGATGGTGATGCATTAGTTTTTGAAATGGCATCTAAAATCCGTAAGGCTTCCTTGGGGTTATGCTCGTATGAATACACAATCCATGCTATCCCTTTTTTAGCATAGGCATCATTGGGATTGATTTTAAGGGATTTTAAATAATAGTTATAGGAATCTTCAACCTGCCCGTTATGCCCGTAAAAATCAGCAAGGTTAGTGTACACCCATTCCATGGTCCATTTATTTTTGGTGGCCTCTGCCATTTGTGCGGCTTTTTCCAAATAGGTAATAGCAGCATCCAAATCACCTTGGTGGTCTTTCCATTTTGACAATCGTATGAGAAAGTCGAAATCCTTGTAATTTTCAATCTTATCCAAGTAGGTTTCAACCTCAGCATAGTTGCCCAACTCAAAGTACACATCAAATAACATTTTTTGGGTGGCTTTTAAGCTCTCTCCAATCAGTTCCGCTTTTTTTAAATGTTTTAAAGCTTCTCTAAACTGATGTTGTGAAATATTATTTCGTGCCAGAGCCCTTAAATACCCCGATTTGGAATAATTTGTCCTTTTATTGACTTCTTCTAATTTATGTCCTGCTTCTATAAGGTCTTCTATATTACCTGTCTCCTTAAAAATTAAAGATTGAGATGTTGCAGCTTTAACCAAATACGGAAACTGATTCGGTTCTTTTTCTAGCTTTTTTTCCCAAAATGTGTAATCGTTTTGTGCTAATTGCAACATCTCGTTCTCTTTAGTGTTCAAATAGGCATTGTAATCTTTGCTATTGGTAATCTTTTGTGTTGCTTTGTTGCAGCTTGTTATGGCTAATAATAAAGCCATGACCGCTAGGTTATATATTGGTTTCATAGTGTTGTTGTTTTGTTGTTATTGAGATTAAAATTTCAGGGCATGTAAGTGAGAACATGCCCTGATAAGACAGCATCTACCAAGGCGATGCCAAATATGGAAATGAAGTCAAAAAGGCTTTGTCGTTACCATCAACATGATCGTCAGATAATCCAGGGTTTTCACTAAAGTCTTCACCACCAAAAATCAGTAGCAATTCTACAGTGATCACATCATCATTTAATGCTCGTCCCGTCAATACATTAGTACCATCATAAAATGTAGTAGTTCCATCCAATGAGACATTTAAAACATCTGTGGCCAATAAGCCAGTAAATGTAGCCGCATCTAACCCTAAGGCATTCTTGTCGCCGGCATTTGCATAAGCAGGGCTGAGTGCTTCTAAATTAGATTGAAACATACTTTGAAACATAGCATTTTGCTGTGACGGAGTAGTAACATTAAACGCATCTTTACTGGAGCTCGACACAAAAACCGTATTGACGGCTGGTCTTCCAATTTGATCTTGTTGTGTGTAGGTTCCAGAAAAGTCAGGGTCCATTGGAGTCATCTTATCATCATTGTCATTACTGCAATTAAACATTGTAAGTGTAAACAATGCGGCAGTCGCTAATATTTTTATAGTCTTCATAGTATTTGATTTATGTATTATTATTGTTTTCTTTTTGATTCTACCCATGTATTGATAGTTCCTGAACCGCCTATCATGGTTTTTGGTACTTCAACTACAATGGACATCACATTGGTTCCGGCAAACGTATCGCTACCAGGATTGTTAAAGCTGCTAGCCATACCGCCAATAATGGCACTATACTGGGCAAAGTCCATAAAGAATGGATCATCTCTTGGGCCTGCAAAAAATTTCATTCCATTATTGCTACCCACAATAGCATTGGAGCCGTAAGGGGTGATTGCAACATAGGATTCGTTGTTGGACATGGTTTCAACTTTACTGTTAATACCAGTTTGTGAAGGTGCTGTTGGCCCAAAGAAATACATTTTTCCATCTCTGGGAATGGCTTGGATTACTAAGTCCTCAACATTGTCACCAGTGGTGTCAATATTGAATTCTACCATGACGTTCTCATCAAACATGGCGCTTCCTGTGGCGCCTGGGCTAAGTAACCCTTGCACGTTGGCTACAAACACCAGGTTATCGGTGTTTTCGCCTTGAAAGGCATAAAAATCGGTGATATCACTTGTACCACCTTGTACGGCAGGTGCATCAATATGATCGGCTGCAATCATAAAAAAGCCTGCAATTGCCAGAACTCCGGCACTTAAAATAATTTTTGTTGTTTTCATAATTTTGAGATTTTTGTTAATTATTAATTGGTCTCTGCCTTACCTACGAAGTAATATCAATAGCGGTTTTGTTAAAGTTTTGTTAACAAAAATAGATTCGCTTATAAACTTGAAAGGTTACCTTTGTAACCATTAAGATTCATATTATGACCGTTGAAACGCTTTTGGAAAAACTAATAGCCTTTCCTGTATTGGGAGGTGAACCTAATTTGGATATCATTAATTGGATTAAAGAATATGTTGAAGGGTATGGTGTTTCAACAACCTTGGTATTTAACGAAAAAAAAGATAAAGCATCCTTACATTGCCGGATAGGGCCGGCCGTTGATGGTGGCGTGATACTTTCAGGACATACCGATGTGATTCCCGTGGAAGGGCAAGATTGGAAAACGGATCCGTTTAAATTGGTTGATAAAGGCGATGGCAAATTGTACGCCCGAGGCAGTTGTGATATGAAAGGCTTTATTGCTTGTTGTTTAGCCGTATTGCCCAAAATGATAAAAAGCAATCTTAAAGTCCCTATTTATTTTGCTTTTTCATATGACGAAGAAATTGGATGCCTTGGTGCGCCAGAGCTTATTGAAAGCATTCAATCAACGTATATTGAAACTCCTCAATATGCTATCATTGGCGAACCCACCATGCTACAACCCATTATAGGCCAAAAGGGTATTTACATTCTTGATATCACAATTAACGGTTCGGCTGGGCATAGCAGTAGAATTAAACAAGAAGTAAGTGCTGTTCATGAAGCCGCCAGGCTAACGATGTGGGCCGAAGAAAACATGCAATCGCGTATTGATTTGAACAAACTGGACGTCCGATTTGATCCACCTCACTCATCCTTACATGTAGGCATTATAAAAGGCGGCATTGCCCCCAATATCATTGCAGACAAAGCTTTTTTAACATTGGATATTCGGTCCATTCCACAGGACAACGCATTAGACATTTTTAAGGAACTAAAAATGTATTGCCAAAATAGGGAACGCGAACTGAGACCTATTTTTCCTGAGTTTAAAATAACTTTGAAAGAAAACCATCCACCGGTGCCACCATTAAACACCGATGAAAACGATGATGTAGTGGCACTGTTGCGCAATATTACAGGAAACCACGAATGGAGTACGGTTTCCTATGCGTCTGAAGCTGGTCAATTTGCTAAAGCCGGATTCCGCACTATCATTTGTGGCCCTGGCTCTATTGAGCAAGCACACAGAGCCAATGAATTCATATCAAAAGACCAATTACATAAAGGTGTTTTAATGATCAAACAGTTAGTGAAAGAACTAGAAAACCCCAATAGTTAAATTCATTTTTTTCTATTTATAAATATGGTGTAATTTTACCTACTTAAATTTAGTATCATGAATCCATCAGCAAACGGCTGGATAAAAAAACTTATAAAAGAGCTTTCAGAAAATGACGGTTATTTACAATTGTCCCTAAATAATTTTTATAGGGAACTAAAAACCAGTGGTTTTATTTATGGAAGTAACGTATCGGTTGTCAATGATGCCATTAAAAACAATGATTTCACCCACGAGGAATTAGGCAAAATCAATCTGTTTTTGGCCTTTTATTATATTCACCATAATTCTAAAACCACAACCAATATCATAGATAGCATCATTGGTTTTTATCATGCTATTGATGATTACAAAACCTCTTTTTTTGAAGGATTTTTAGGTCGGAAAAAATCAGCGGCCTTATTGGAAGACATGATCAATAAAAGGGTTCAAATTGATGATAACATCCTCACCAAAAACTTCAATTACTTTATCACAAACGCCTTACTTTTTGTTGATGTGTTGGCCTATCAAGAGTATCTAAAATCGAATAAGATTTCAGAAGCCTATATACAAGAACTTGAAGCTGCCATTGAAACGATTGTATTAATGGTATTTGACACAAAAAAAGACAAATCCAAATACGACGAAAGCTTAATCAAGCTATTTGAATCTTCTTTACGCTACCACAATAAAAGCACATTGACCTATACTAATGTCATTGAAAGTATTACAACTGAATTGGGCAAATATTACATCATTGACATAGCTTGTATGGCCTTTTGGACCGATAAAATTATTGACAGTGAAGAACAAAAGGTATTAAACACCTTAGGACATGACCTTAAGCTCAAACCTGAAATCATTGAAGAATCCATCAAAGACATTGATACGTTTTATATACTCAACAAAGATAAAGTTGCATTGCTGAGCTCAAAAAACATGATCCAAAGTTTTTACGACAACTCTAGTAAAATGGTCATTAACCTCATTAAAAGAAACAGTAAACGCTTGTTGAATGAACTGAGGGAAAGTAAAGAACTCATGGTTTTGCTTACACAATCAACCACAAGGACATTGACTGAAGACGAACAGAAAAAAGTACAAGATCAGTTAATGGATATCATGAAATCCATACCAAGCCTAGCCATTTTCATATTGCCTGGTGGTGCTATTTTGTTGCCATTGTTTGTAAAATTCATTCCCAAACTGTTGCCATCTGCCTTTGATGAAAACAGGATTGAGGAATAAAACCCCTCGAAAACAACTTATCCTGCTTTTTTTCGTTTAGTTTTACACAAACTAACCTCTAAATAATAGCATTCACTTTATGAAATCGTATTCAATCCAAGAACTCAATACCCTATTAAATGGAGTGTTGGTAGGTGATACCTGTCAACGTATTGACGGTCCAGAACAATTAGAAAAAGCAAAAATCAACCATATCACCTTTATTGGAAGCAACAAATACGTGAAACTTTGGCAAGACTCAAAAGCCAGTATCGCCATTGTTAATGACACGTTGGTTATTGAACCTGGCAAAGACCGTGCTTTAATTCGCGTAAAGAATGCCGATTTAGCCATGGCAAAAATATTGGAACTTTTTAATCCTTGCTCACCCGAATTTGATACTAATATCCACCCAACGGCTGTGATTCACCCATCAGCTATTCTTGGAGAAGATTGTAAAATTGGTGCTAATTGTTACGTAGGGAAAGATGTTGTTTTAGGAAACGGAGTCATATTATACCCCAATGTATGTGTGTTTGACGAAACCATTATTGGCGACCACACAACTGTTTGGTCTGGTACCGTAATCCGTGAACGTTGCATTATTGGAAACCATTGTATTTTTCATACCAATGTAAGTATTGGTGCCGATGGATTTGGCTATAGGCCAAGCGACGACGGACGTGGTTTGGTAAAAATACCCCAGATAGGCAATGTAATCATAGGGCATTATGTAGAAATTGGTGCTAACTCCTGTGTTGATAGAGCCAAATTCAGTTCCACAATTATTGGCGACGGCTGTAAAATAGATAACTTAGTGCAAGTAGCCCACAATAGTGTTATGGGACGTTCTTGCATTATGGCAGGCCATAGTGGACTAGCTGGATCTGTTACGCTTGGTGATGGCGTTATCATTGGCGGTAGTGCCTCTATTAAAGACCACACAACCATACACTCGGGTGCTACGGTTGGTGCCGGTTCTGGAGTTATGAACGATGTTCCTGCAGGCCAAACCGTATTGGGTTATCCTGCACAAGAAGCCAGAACCATGCTTAAACAATGGGTAGCCATGAAACGGATGATGAAAAATTGACGCCTTGCCCTACTCTATTTAATAAACCGTTTTAAGAGCACATAAAAACCATATTTTCCGGCCACACCTATAGCCAAATTCAACCAGCTATTTTGGTAAAAGTTGTCTTTTAATTTGTTTTTAGACAGCTTCATTTCTTCTAAAGCAATGTGCCGTTCCAGTTTTAAGCGCTTTAAATCCTGTTCTATATCATGAAACGATTGATAGTTTTTCATAGACTACGAATTAAAAAATTTAATGGATAGCGTTTTGATTACCATGTTGTTTATAAATGCTCTTTTTAAATAAATAACACCTGTTACTAACAGAAAAATACAAGCCGTTATAACGTAACCCAAAGCAAGATTTCCTAAACTGTTTCCTATAAACATGGCCAAAGCAAAGGCCAAAAAGACCAAGGCTATAAATAGTAAACCACCAATAACCAATACTTTTGTTACCAAACTGATAGAAATGCTTAATTGTTGAAATACTTTTAAGGTATAATACTCTTGAGATTTTTTAATGTAAGTTTCACCATTGTTGGTTATTGTTTTGGATGCTTCATTCACAGATTCAAAAATGTTCATTATTTTGCTTTTTGGTATTTTTTGTTTTTACTCTTCAGTTCGCTCAGTTTTTTTTCCAATGAGGTAATGACATCGTCTGTTTTATGGCTCATGTTTGACACGACTGCCTCTATTTGTTGGTCCAATGTTGCTTCTTTATTGCCAGAAACGGTGTCTGCCACTTTTTCCCTTAGATGATCAGCTTCTTCTGCTACTTTATCTTTAACTGCCAAAGCTTCATCTGCTATACGCTGTCTGGTATTTGACCCCTTGTCAGGCGCAAACAAAATACCTAATGTTGCTCCTATTGCTGTTCCTGCTAATATGCCTAATACGGCACTACTTTCTTTTCCCATAATGTTTTTAAATTTTAAAAGGTTAAACGTAATTTTTGAATGTTATACCAATTCAAATTTTAAATAGTTGTACGTATTGAAATTGTGTTGAATTCACAAACGCACTGAAGTAATATGTACTATTTTGTATGATATTGATATACTACATTATACCCTTTATTTCCGAGCTATCCAAACGGTTTAAACATATTTTAACATTTAAAACAAAAAAGCCTGGGCAGAACCCAAGCTTTTTATATCATTATGTATTGTGCGCTTATTTGATTTCAACAAGCTCTAGATCAAACGTAAGGTCTTGACCGGCCAATGGATGGTTGCCATCAACAATGATATGGTCTTCATTCACCTCGGCAACCCTGAATTGGTATTCCCTGCCATCTTCACTTCTTGAGGTCAATCCCATACCAATTTCTGGCTTGATCTCCTCTGGCAATTGGCTGTTATCCACTTTATGGAACAGCTCTTGTTGAATATCACCATAGGCTTCTTCTTTAGGAATATTCACCGTTTTTTTGTCGTTTACTTTCATGTCAATGATGGCTTTTTCAAAACCAGGTATCAGCATGCCTTGTCCTAAGGCTACTTCTAAAGGCTCTTTGCCTTCTGAACTGTCAAACACTTGACCGTTGCTTAATTTTCCTGTGTAATGAACTTTTACCGTATCATTTGCTTTTACTTGACTCATAAATTTTGTTTTCTTGTTAAAAAATAGGCACAAAGCTATCATTTATATATGGAACACCAATAAAATCCAGTAAAAAGTCCTGATACTTAACAGAATAATAACAAAAGTAGGGACTTAAAAAACCTATAGCCATTGCCTTTGTAAGAATTTTTAACTAACTTCGTTTACCTGTGCTGAACGTGTTTCAGTAACTGCTGATATAAACAATTAAAACAATTCATATCATCGCATTAAACGAACAAAAAAACAGACATATGAAAAAAATAATCTTCATTTCATTTATTGCAGCTTTGACAATTAGCTGTAAGAGCAAAGGAACAATCTATAACGACCCAATTCCACAACACGATACTTTAACCATTGCTTCAAAATTCGTGAATGAAAACCGGGTAATTAACATTTGGACACCACCAAACTATAAAGAATCCACTGACAGTTTCCCAGTACTTTATATGCCAGATGGCGGCATTAAAGAAGACTTTCCTCATATAGCCAACACATTGGAAAAATTATTGTCTGAAAATAAAATACCACCATTTATATTGGTTGGAATTGAAAATACAGAAAGAGGACGAGACTTATCAGGCTTTTCAGAAGCCGAATATGACAAACAATTTTGCCCAGTAACGGATGGAGCAAAAGATTTTAGGGCATTTATTTCGGAAGAGTTAATGCCTGAAATAAATAAAAAATATAGAACAACAAGCAGAAAAGGAATTATCGGAGAATCCCTTGCAGGGCTTTTTGTTATGGAAACATTTTTTACAAAACCAAAAACATTCGATTTTTATATTGCCATGGATCCTTCACTGTGGTGGAATGACCACTATTTAACAAAAAACGCTGATTCATTATTATCTAAATTCCCTGACCAAAAATTAAAGCTATGGTTTGCGGGTTCAAGTGCAGAAGATATTTCAGAATTCACCAATAAAGTGGAACAAACCTTGAAAGAGAGTTCTCCACAAAAATTGACTTGGAAATATTCGGACGAGCCAAATGAGAAACATAACACAATTTTCAGAGCAACAAAAGAAAAAGCCCTGATTTGGTCATTAAATGAATAAAACCTATAGACAAAAGCGCGTAAAACGTTAGACGAAACTTTTAAAAAAACATCTTGTTTACTCCAACCAGGCCTTAAAATCTATGGGAATTGTGTTAATGTGAATTTTTAATTAAATTCGTTAACAATTGGACACAGACAATCAAAACGAGTCCGCATGAAGCCATTTAAGATTAACCAAATATGAATTCGAGAAACCTGTCAATAATTGCTGGCGTTAGCTATCTGATAATTTTTTTCGCTGCGATATTCGCCAATTTCTTTGTACTTGAATCCATTACCAAGTCTCCCGTTGAAACCATTCAAAATAATCAGCTTATTGTCAGATTTGGAATACTGGCATTTTTAGTTGTTGTTGTTTTTGATGTTGTTGTTGCATGGGCGCTTTATAAATTATACCAAAGCCATTTCTTATCTGGCTTAAGTACCTTATTTAGGATGATGCATGCCGCTATCATGGGTGCTGCCATATTTGCACTTCCAATGGCATTGACGTCAACAACAGCTCCTGAAATTTTAAAGCAAATTGACATGTTCAATACTATTTGGTTAATTGGTTTGTTCTTTTTTGGGTTACACTTAATCCTTCTTGGCAGAATACTTAAAAAACCGGTTATCATTGCGCTTTTTTTATGCATTGCAGGCTTGATCTACATGATTGATACAGCAGCCCATTTTTTACTTGCAAACTACCATAACTATCAATCTTTATTCTTGGCTCTTGTGGCCATCCCCAGTATTGTTGGTGAAATGGCTTTAGCAATATGGCTACTGATAAAAGGTGGTAAAAACCAGACTGAAACTTAAAAATATGGTACAATTATTCAGAAAGGTTAGACAAAATCTATTGTCCGAAAACAAGTTCACCAAATATTTGGTTTATGCTTTGGGAGAGATCATTTTAGTGGTTATTGGCATATTGATTGCGCTCGCCATCAATAATGGCAATCAAAACAGGATAAACAAAGAAAATGAACAAACCTATTTAGCGGGATTACAGGAAGAGTTTCAAACAAGCAAAAGCAAACTAACAGAATTGATAGCGGTCAACCAAAGCAATTATGCAGGAGCTAAAAAAATACTGGAACACACCAACACAAAAAATAATCCCATATCTGAAGCCACGTTTTCAAAATTATTATACAATACTTTTTCCAAGGACATTGCCTTTAACCCAAACAATTCCCTTTTACAAGAAATGGTTAACTCAGGTAATTTAAAAAACCTGTCAAACACGCAATTGAGAAAACAGCTAACAAACTGGATTTCAACTATGGAAGACATTTCCAGGCAAGAAGAAGAACTTAGTATTCAAAGAGAAAAGGTGCTTGATATGTTTAGAACCAATGAAAATAGCCTAAAAACCATTTTTAAACAAGCAGGGATTTATGACAATATTGGTTTGCCAACAAACGAAACGGATGTTAGCAATTTAGGATTGTTAAATTCCACAGAATTTGAAAATAACGTCTTGATGTTTATTCTTACTTGTTACGCAACAGAAAAAGCGCACTATAATCCTTTAATGCAAGATTTAGATGCTATTTTGAATTTGATAAAAAAAGAAATAAACTAATTAAATTCCATACAGAAGTTAAAAAGAAAGCTTCCTTTTCAAAACCATTAATAACTATTCCAACCAGGCCTTAAAATCCTTTACTCGCTCGCGTGCCACGATTACCTCATCATCATTATAGGTGTTTAACTTAATTTGTAACCGGGAGTTGGTATAGCTAACCATATCCTTAATGGCATTGATGTTTACAAAAAACTTACGGCTAATGCGGAAAAACGTTTGGGGTTCCAAATCATTTTCCAAAAGTTCCAAGGTGGTATCCAACAAATAACTACGCCCTTCATTTGTGTACAAATACGTGCCTTTGTTTTCGCTATAGAAACATTCAATGTCCTCAATATTAATGAGTTTTAAATGCTGCCCCACTTTTACCGAAAAGCGTTTTTTATAGTCTCTGTCAATGGGATTGACCAATAGTTTTTTTATGTCGTTAAAATCCAAGGTCACGGCTTGTTTTTGTGGCAAGCGTTCCTGATACTTTTTTATGGCTTTTGCCAGTTCATCGTCATCAATGGGTTTTAACAAATAGTCTATACTGTTGAGCTTAAAGGCTTGCAGAGCATACTCATCATAGGCTGTGGTAAAAATAACGGCGCTTTTGATGTCGATGGCTTCAAATATTTCAAAGGATAAACCGTCACTTAATTGGATGTCCAAAAAAATCAAATCGGGATGCGCATTGTTTTGAAACCATATAATGCTTTCCTCTACGGAATGCAACATGGTATTGGCTTCAATGCCCAAACTGCTCAACATGCGTTGCAACCTTCTAGCTGAGGGCTTTTCGTCTTCAATAATGATTGTGTTCATTCCCATTTCTTTTTATCTTTTTCCATATACTCTTTGATCTTGCGTTGTTCCCAGTTTTTACCAAAAAGAAAATCGGGCCCAAAGACGCCTAGGAAATGAAAAAATAGCCCAATTCCCCAAAAAATGGCCGTGGAGAATGTTCCGAAACTCCAAAAGTTGTCATTATTCCTACCGATTAAAAAAAGCAAAAATAAATTGACAATAACATACGATGCCAAATGCCAATAGAATCCAACAATCTTTTTTACTTTTTTTTGTGCTCTCAAATACGCATCTTCACGATGAAAATCGTTTTGAGATGTGTAATTTTCTTCTTTATCTGTTCTAAAACGTGTCATAATTCTTAATTTTTAACATTACTCCCAGTGCTGTTCTTCTTCCTCACGCATGAATTGTTCAATCTTACGTTGTTCCCAGTTTCCTCCAAAAATACCATTGTTTACATATACATGATAGGCATGAAAAGACAGGCCTACGCCCCAGCCTATTATAGGAAACCAAAACCAATGAAATCCCCAATAGGTGTTATAATTAATGAAAATCAAAAACGGAATAAATAAGCAATAGGTTATCAAGTGGTAATAAAACCCTTTTAATGCTTCTACGCGCTTACGGGCCCTGTTGTATTTTTCTTCCATATTGTTGTCTAGTTGTGGTCTCATTTGTGTTTCTTTTTATTTCCAACGGGTATCTTGATCGTCTTCGCTTTTCATGAATTGTTTTATTTTACGCTCTTCCCAATCACGTCCAAAAACGCCCTCACTTACATACACTTTAAAGGCGTTAATAACAAGGCCAATTCCCCAGCCTATCATAGGAAACCAAAACCATTGGAATCCCCAATAGGTTTTATAATTAATGAAAATTAAAAACGGAATAACTAAGCAATATGAGATAATACCGTAGTAAAACTCCTTGAGGTCGTCAATGTGTTTTCGCGCTCTTAAATAGCTACTATCTACTTTTGAATTTGATGTTTCAGTCATGATTGATATTTGTTTAGTTAGCATTGGTATTGCCACGGCAAAACGGCTTGCTTGTTGATTGATGTTTACTTTTTTATTGGTCAGCAGATGATAGCGCTGTTTGATGTTTTCCAGCCCTACGCCACTGCTCTTTTTTACTATTTGTTTGGGTTGTAGATTGTTTTCAACTACCAAATACCCATCGTCCTCAAAAATTTTAATGTGCAAAGGATGGTTTGGCGTGACCATGTTATGCTTGACTGCATTTTCCAAAAGCAACTGCAAGGACAACGGCACCACTTTACTCTCAGGGTTTGTTGCCTTATCTGGTATTTCAAAAACAATACTGTCTTCAAACCGCATTTTAAGCAAGGACATATAGGTTTTGGCAAATTCGAGTTCCTCATCAACGGTAACCAATTCCTTGTTTTTTTGTTCCAAAACGTAGCGGTACACTTTTGACAAGGAGGTTGTAAATTTTTGGGCATTCTCGGGGTTTTCCTCAATTAAGCTGGTCAACACATTCAAGCTATTGAACAGAAAATGCGGATCCAATTGGTTTTTTAAGGCATCAAACTTAGCACTGGCTGTACCAGCAATAACCTTTTGTTCCTTGATTCTGTTTTGCTGATATCTATTGTAAAAATAGACAACATGAAAAATGGCAACAATGGTCAAGGTAATCCACAAACCAAATTGATAATACCTTATCTTTTCATGCGAAATAAACTCAACAAAGGTTTTGCCATACAATAACATGGCCGTTAAGGCTCTTAAGGCAAAAAGACCTATTAGCGTAATGATGGTTGAACCAAAAATACCAATAACAATTCTTTTAACCCTGTCTTTCCTGTTCCATTTAAGCGTTTCTAAATAATCAAAGAAAAACATGTTGGAATACCCCAAAACAAAGGAATACAGCTGATAGAAAACAAAATCGATTAAAAACTCATTGACAGTTTTATAGTGAAACCCTCCTGAATATAAGTTGCCGACTATAAAAACCGAACACCCAATAATGAATGTTATGATGATATTTTTAACTGATTTTGTCATATATAGGTTTTAAATTTTTAGAACTACTTTCTACAGGCCTCTAACAGCATTCTTGTTCTGTCTTCACCCCAATTGGGAGAAAACGGCGTTTCAGGCTTAAAGTTAGCAAAAAGATCTAAAGCCCTTTCCAGTTCTGAACAAAATGGCGCTATGTCCTGGCCAAAATATTTGGCGCCACCAATACCCCATTCGGCCTTGCAATACACCACACGTGGATTGTTTGGCGCAATCTGTTCTGCTTGTGCGTAAATTGATGCTACTTTAGCTGACAAGGCTGGCCCATAAGTAGCTCCGTCAAAAGCTACCCATGCTGTGTACAACAAAGCTTGAAGCACTAAAATCTCTGGATTGTTTTTTGAAATGGCAGTGGCGTCGTTAATTAAGTCCTGCGCTTTTTTAAGTTGAGCGGTTAATTTGTCTTCGTCCTTTTCACCAAAACTATTCACGATATTAATTTGAGCAGCATAATATGGTGGCAGCCAATTGTCTGGTTCGGCATTGGCAATGCGCTCAAACATGTTGGAGGCTTCTACTGAGTTATTGTTTCCCCAAAGTTCAAAGGCTTTTTGCATGCCTTTTTCATAATTTGTTTGCGCGGTAATTAAACCGGTTACGAGTGTTACTAAAATAATGGCTAATTTTTGCATAGTGGTTGTTTTTAAATTACACAGCAAATATGCAACAGATTATTTCTAAACGGAAAATAGTTTAACCGAATCGTCATTTTATTAGGATGAGATGTGATTGCATAGGTGAGAATGCAAAAAACCACTTTAAAATCAAACATGAATCTTAAAGTGGTTTCAACAAACGTGTTTTGTCATGGACACTAAAATCAATCCAAGTAAAACAATTTATATAACTATTTTAACTAGCCATAAATTTAAAGACAATAGGAACACTATAAGGTACTTTTACGGCTTTACCCCGTTGTTTGCCTGGCGTCATTTTTGGCAACAAACTAATAATGCGTTCTGCTTCTTTTTCCAAGACTTTATCAGGACCTCTTGATCTGATATTGGTAACATATCCTTTTGAGTCAATCATAAAAATCACAAATACTTTTCCTTGTATTCCAAGGTCCAAAGCAGCATCTGGATAATTGAAATTCTTGGTGACATGCTCTTCCATTTTTTCTTGGAAACAAGCGCGCCTTTGACTTTTAGCTACATGCTCGCAACCTGGAAAAACAGGGATGTCCTCAATAACTGAAAACGGAACTTCAACATCCTCTTCCACATCCTCTACAGCAACATCAGCAACATCAACTGGTTCAGCAATTTTATCGTTTTGGTCTGTTTCAGTACTTTCTATTACGGTCTCCTCTATTTCAACAACATCTTCTACTACCTGTATAGATTCTTGTATGGCCACGGGTGGTGGCGGTGGTGGAGGTGTGTTGACATTTACTATGGGAATATCTTCCTCTATTTCGGCATCCATGCTCACGATATCTTGATTCACTTCAGATTTATCATAGGTTTTATATTCCAATAATTGCCAAGTAATAAATAGCATGATATTAAGTCCTATGGCAAAATAAAGACTGCTATTACGTCCGATTTCCATTTCTGGATTTTTCTTTGCTTCCATGACTAAAAACTATTGAGTTAATAGCATAAATTTAGACTAAAAAAAACCTAAAAAATATGATAAATGTCATGCGAAAACCCCTAATTTGAGAATATGATAATTAGCGGTTTTTAAAAATCTGATGAAATTATGATATACTCAAAAAACGATGTATTTATAAATTATCCAATTGATTGCTTTTCTTGTCTTCACTAATAGTCCAGAAAAAGCCGACAAAAAAGAACTGATCAGCAGCTGGCTGTAAAGTTCGTCTATCAAAATTACCATTCATGTTTGGCGTGTTGGCGTATTGATAACCGTTTATATTTTTGAACCCTAACACATTATTAACGGATGCATACAGTATTTTTTGAGGACTTATCAGGTATGCCCAATTGAGACTTAGGTTGTTGTATGATTTTGTCTTTTCGTTAAGAAATCCTGATGTGTTTGGGTTGGTGTAAGTCCTGCCAGAAGCAAAGGCATAGCTAAACCCAACCTGGCTTCTCCAATCATTAATCCAGTATTTACCAACCAAAGACAGGTTATGGGTATTGGCAAAATTGGGTTGTGCCTTACTTGGATAATTTCTATAATCCCGTTTGGTATCCAAAAACGAATAGCTAACCCAATAATCAATATTTTTTAGGCTTTTGCTATCTCTCCAAAAGAAATCAATCCCTTTTGCAAATCCGTAACCATCATTATTGAATGTACTATCAAAACTGGCGTAATCCGTATCATATTTCACTAAATTGTTGTAATCCTTAAAATAGGCTTCTGCCCTAAAAATCTTGCGATCTGCATTGTACTGATAGTTTAAAATATAATGTGATGTGTTTTGGGCCTTTAAATCTTGGTCAAACTTTAAAATATAACTGGATGGATTTTGATAAAAACGACCATAGGCTAATGACAGCTGACTTTTGTTGGAGGTTTTGTAAGCTACAGACAGTCTGGGAGCCAATGTAAATTCCTTAAACAAGGCACTATATTCAGAACGCATGCCCGTTTTAAATGCCAATTTTTTGGATAAGAATATATCTGCTTCCACAAATGCGGCTACTATATTGTCTTGATACCCATATTCTGTATTATTTGTTTGAAAATCAGAAAACCCTTCATTAAAATCTGACGCTAAATATTCAGCTCCAACATACAGTTTAAACCGATTGCTAAACCGCTTTTTAAATTTCAGTTTCGCATGGATATCATTTTCAGTATCATCTACAAGCATATCCGTGAAATTTAAGGTGTTATTGCCATGTGTATAGCTCAAGCCCCCAAACACGCTCCAAGTATCGCTTAAATCGCCTTGATATGAGCCGTTAAAATACAGGTTATTATTTTTCAATTTGAAATGCGATCCCTCAGGTTCGTTAATGTCTTCTTGTGTCAATTCAAAATTTGTGGCATCAAAAGCCGCATATAATTTTAATAGTCCGGAATCAAACTTTTTTCTAAATACGGATTCACCCGAAGCCGTTTCATACGGTTTTTTCCATTGGTTCCTGCTAGGGAAAATCTCGTTATAAGGTGCCAAATTGATATAGGATGCATTGACACTCAACGAACTGGTTTCCCATTTTTGGGTATTCCCTAGTGTTGCCCCTAAGCTCATGATACCGATATCTGTTTTGTCCTGATCGGGTTCATCAATAGTGTTTAACAACAGCACACTAGACAAAGCTTGACCAAATTCAGCCGAATAACCACCTGTTGAAAACGTAATGCCATCAAACAAAAAGGGCGAATAACGGCCACGTGTGGGTGTATTATTAGTGGTTGGCGTGTAGGGCGTGAACACCCGAATACCATCAATGAATATCTGGGTTTCCTCGGCCTCGCCACCACGGACAAACAAACGGCCATCCTCAGCAACTGTTGTGGTTCCGGGCAAAGTTTGCAAAGCACCAACAAAATCACCCAAGGCACTGGCAGTGGTTACCACATCCAAAGGTTTTAACACATTGACTTTGCTGTTATCTCCCGCTTGAAATGTTCCGGCAGACAATACAACAGCATCCAAGGCATTGACATCTTCGCGAAGTTTAATAGTGAGGTTTTTCATATAAGATACATCACCCACCATTGTAAATGTTTCAAATGAAATATATGACACTCGCAATGTTTGTGTACCCGTTTCTGATGTTTTAAAAGAAAACTGGCCATTCTCATCGGTTGTGCCACCATCATACGTTCCTTCTAAAAAAACATTGGCACCAACCAATGGTTCATTATTAGTGTTTAAAACTGTGCCATTGATAATCTGTTGCGCACTTAAATGTAAACTTGTTAAAATAAGAAAAATGATAATAGCTTTTTGCATGATTTGATTTTTTCTAATGTATTGATGGGACAAATTTGAGAAAGTAATGGGCTTATAAAAATTCTAAAGAACCCAACTGTAAAAAATACAGGATGAATTGAATATTTATATTGAAAGACCATCTAAAAGAATTGATTTAAATGCATTCCATTTCAAAAAAAATATTAAAAACAATACTTTAAAAACCATTTAAATCTGTTTGATTTATAAATTAAAGCCAACTGATTTTAACTATTAATTTTTTTATATATTCGCTTAAAACAAATTGAAAAAAGCATTTAGTTTTCATAAAATACCTGTCATAGATTTTAATTATACCTTATATTTATATAATTAATAATCAGTATTTTTAAAGGATTAACTAAATAAAAGGTTTAAACAAAAATATGATAACTAATTTTTATAACATATAGAAGTTTTCATTGAATAAAAATCAAATAATCCATTTCATTTGAATAAATAGTACCTCCTTTTGTAACGTTTTAAATCATTAAGCTACTTACCTATTAACCAACAAATCAATTTGGAAAAAGAACTAGAACATAGTTTTGTGGAATTGCTTGAAAAGCATCAAAATATTGTGCACAAGGTATGCCGTTTGTATACCAATAATTATGATGCCCATAATGATTTGTTTCAGGAAATAACCATTCAATTATGGAAGGCTTATCCTAAATTTAGAGGTGACGCCAAATTTAGTACATGGATGTACAGGGTGGGATTAAATACCGCTATTACACTTTTCAGAAAATCTAAACGGCGTATTAACACCCAAGATTTTGATGGTGTTGAATTCAGAATGAAAGCTGAAGATTATGATGATACTGAGGAGCAACAACTAAAAACATTGTACAAAGCTGTGCACGAATTAAATGATATTGAAAAGGCTCTTGTGTTTTTGTATTTAGAAGACAAAGATTACAAGGAAATAAGTGAAACATTGGGTATAAGTGAGGTTAATGCACGCGTGAAAATGAACCGGATAAAAACCAAGCTTAAAACCATACTAAATCCGTAACCTTATGGATGAATTAGAATTATTAAAGAAAGATTGGAATAAAAAGGACAGTGACTTTAAAAAACTGTCTTCCGCAGATCTTTATGCTATGTTGCAAAAAAAATCGTCTTCAATAGTCAAGACCCTATTTTATATAAGCATAGCGGAGCTTCTGTTTTGGATAGTCATAAACTCAATCCCCTATTTTTCATCAGATAGTTATCGGGAACGCCTTGAGGCTATTTACAACAACGAACACATCATCACAGCGCTTACCATTTTTAGCTACGCCGTGATCTTACTTTTTATTTATCTGCTTTTCAAATCCTATAAAGCCATATCGGTTACAGATAGCGCCAAGAAATTAATGGAAAGTATCTTAAACACACGAAAGGTCATTAAGTACTATGTTATTTACAACTTAATCATGGCCTTTGTATCCATGGTAGTGGGCATGTATTTAACCATTATACATGATCCTAAATTATCACATGTAATTGAAACCTTTAGCAACAAACAACTAATCGCTTTTATTGGAATCATAGCATTGGCCATTGTTGTATTTGTTGTTATAATCTGGCTGTTTTACAAGCTTCTTTACGGACTATTACTGAAACGTCTCAACCAAAATTACAAAGAGTTAAAAAAGTTAGAAGTTTAAATCAAAGGCATTTACTTCTATAACGTCTCCTGTGTTCATGCTGTCAAGATTGATGGCACCTACCCTAACCCTAACCAATCTTAGGGTTGGAAATCCAACTGCAGACGTCATCTTGCGTACTTGACGGAACTTGCCTTCATTGAGTGTTATGGATACCCAAGACGTTGGTCCGTGCCTGCTATCGCGGATTTTCTTAGAACGCTCTGGAAGACAAGGCTCTTTATCCAATTTAAAGACCCGGCAAGGCTTGGTCATGTATTTTTTCCCTTCAAAACCAATTTCAACACCTGTTTTGAGTGTTGCAATGGCATCTTCTGTGATATCACCGTTTACCTGTGCATAATATTCCTTGTCCACTTTTTGACTATTGACAAAATCACTCATTTTGCCATCGGTTGTGATGAGCAATAAACCTTCCGATTTTTCATCCAGCCTTCCAATAGCCATGGAGCCTTCCGGAAAATCATATAAATCCCCTAAAAAACGCTTCTTGTGCTGTTGCTTGGAATTACTGTAAAACTGACTCAAATACCCATACGGTTTATAGATAATAAAATGCCTATGTGCTTGCTCAAATACTTCCATTTAAGATAGAATAGACCAATTCCTTGGTGGGTTTTTGTCCATTAATTTTTTCTCTAACACCTTCAAAAGACATTCTAAAATCACAGCCCGTTTTATACTTGCTGCAACCATAGGCGGTTTTTCCTTTTATCACGGAGCCTTTTTTACATTTTGGACATAACAATTCGTTTTGTTTCGCTTTCGCGGAATTCGTCTTAGGCTCAAATTTAAGCTTGAAATTTTCATCAAATCTTAGCAAGCCTTCCGTTTCACCCTGTTCCGTTTTAAACCCTTTTAAATTAACGGTGGATCCTTTTTGAAGCAATCTTAGATACTGCTTCTCAGATATCTTTTTCCCATGAAAGCTGAACGGTAGTATTAAATCACAACCTGATTGATACCTACTACATCCAAAAGCCGATTTTCCTTTTATAAGCTGTCCTTCTTTACATTTAGGGCAAATAGCAGAACCCAGTCCTTTGGTCTTTTTGGACTTGGATTTGGTTTCTTTTTGTTTCACTTCTGAAGCATAAGAAATATTGGCGCGTTTGGTTTCACTTCGCACCTCATAGACCAATTCTTCAATCATACACTTCATATTGGAAATGAATTGTTGAACACTGTATTCCCCTTTTTCAATGTCTTTTAATTGCTTTTCCCAGGTACCGGTCAATTCTGCCGATTTGAGCAACTCATTCTGAATGGTGTCAATCAACTGAATCCCTGCCGAAGTTGGCAATATTTGTTTTTTGTTGCGTATGATGTACTTGCGTTTGAACAGTGTTTCAATAATATTGGCACGTGTTGATGGACGGCCAATGCCATTTTCTTTCATTAAATCCCGTAATTCATCATCATCCACCTGTTTGCCCGCTGTTTCCATGGCGCGCAACAATGACGCTTCTGTAAATTGATTGGGCGGTTTGGTTTCCTTTTCCAAAAACGAGGGTTCATGTGGTCCTTTTTCGCCTTTCACAAATGCCGGCAAGATATCTGGTTCTTTTTCTTTTGCATTGGCAGTTTCAAAAACAATACGCCATCCTTTTTTAAGGATTTCCTTACCGGTAGTTTTAAAGGTTACATCTGCTGCTTTACCAATAACGGTAGTATTTGACACTGAACAATCCTCATAAAAAACAGCAATAAAACGTCTTACTATGATGTCATAGACCTGCTGCTGATTGTATTGCAATCTTGTCTCAATACCCGTTGGAATGATAGCATGGTGATCAGTGACTTTTTTATCGTTGAATACTTTAGGGGATTTCTTTAGCTTCTTGCCTAAAAGCGGCTGTGTTAAGTTGGAATAATTGGTTAGCTTTTGCAATATTCCCTGAACTTTGGGATAGATATCACTCGGCAAAAACGTGGTGTCAACCCTTGGATACGTCACCACTTTTTGCTCGTACAAGGTCTGAACGATTTTAAGTGTATCATCGGCTGAAAACCCAAACTTATTATTGCAATACACTTGCAAACCCGTTAAATCAAACAGTTTTGGCGCGTATTCATTACCTTTCTTTTTATCAATGAAAACAATTTCAAAATCACTTTCCTTGACTTTATTTGCCAACAACTCACCATCCGCTTTGTTTAAAAAACGACCTTCCTCATAACTGAACAATGTATCACGATACAAGGTTTGCAATTCCCAATATGGTTGTGGTTTGAAGTTTTCAATTTCTTTAAACCGATTCACTACCATGGCCAAAGTAGGCGTTTGTACACGCCCAACCGACAACACTTGCTTATAGCCTCCGTGTTTCACCGTATATAAACGGGTTGCGTTCATCCCCAGCAACCAATCGCCAATTGCCCTTGAAAAACCCGCATAATATAAATTATCGTAGTTTGAGGATGGCTTCAGATTGTCAAATCCTTCTTTAATGGCCTCGGTAGTCAGTGATGAAATCCATAACCGTTTTACGTCACCTTTATAATTGGCCTCATTCATGACCCAACGCTGAATCAATTCTCCTTCTTGACCGGCATCACCACAATTTATAACAACCTCAGCTTTATCAAAGAGACTTTTTACAATCTTGAATTGTTTTTGTATTCCGGAATTTGAAACCACTTTGGTCTCAAATTTTTCAGGTAGCATGGGCAGATTGTTTAAATCCCAACTTTTCCAATGTGGTTTATAATCGTTTGGTTCTTTTAAGGTGCACAAATGCCCAAAAGTATAGGTAACCGCATAGCCGTTGCCTTCATAATAGCCATCACGCTTGGTGTTGGCCCCTAATACAGAAGCAATTTCTCGGGCAACACTGGGTTTTTCAGCAATGCATACTTTCACTTAACTCTTGTTTAATTGGGGTGCAAATTAGGAATTTAGAAAATGGTTTTAAAAAGGAATTGTTAGGAGTTATTAACGAGTTTGAATTAGTTTAAGAAGCTATAATTTATTAGCTAAGTTATAAGTTATGTGAATCATGTAATTCATTCAATAGATTATGTAAACCCTCCTGTAGCAAAGAGCCTACCTTTGAAACGTGAAATATTTCACACATAAAAAATACAAAAAACATGAAAATCAAAAACATTTTAACTTCCATAGTAGTAGTTTCGGTTATCTTATTCACTGGTTGTGACAAGAATGATGATACTGACACACCTCTTTCCTTTGTTAACGAAACCTTGCCGGCAAATAATACTGCAGGCGTTTCTCGTAATGCAGTCATTACAGCAACATTCAGCGAGGCTATGGATGCCTCAACAATAAACACTTCCAGTTTTATGGTAAAACAGGGAACTACTGAAGTTTTGGGTTCAGTCAACTATTCTGGAGATACGGCAACCTTTTCACCAACAGAAAACTTATCTGCAGGTAAAATTTATACGGCCACTATAACAAAAGCTGCAAAGGACCTTTCGGGACATTCAATAGAATCTGAGATGGTTTGGACTTTTACAACTGGCGGCACTTTAACCACTCTTAATTCAGTAAGTCTTGGTGCATCAGCTAATTATGTCATTTTGGCTAAAACAGCGGTTAACAATTCCGGAACTTCAATCATTACTGGTGATTTAGGATTAAGCCCAGCTGCAACTTCATATATCACTGGATTAGCATTAACTGATGCTACTGGTTATGCAACATCAGCGCAAATAACAGGAAAAGCATTTGCTGCTGATATGGCGGACCCAACTCCAATTAATTTAACCACAGCAGTTGAAAACATGATTACAGCATATAATGATGCTGCTGGCCGTCCTTCTCCTGATTTTGTTGAATTAGCAACAGGAAACATTGGCGGAAAAATACTTACACCTGGTCTTTATAAATGGACTAATTCTGTGACCATACCTTCTTCTATTACCATTTCTGGTACAGCAAACGATGTTTGGATATTCCAGATTTCTGGTGACCTAAACATGAGCGCAGGTATTAACATGACTTTAGCAGGAGGTGCTCAAGCTAAAAATATTTTCTGGCAAGTAGCTGGTGAAGCAACTTTTGGAACAACCTCACATTTTGAAGGTATTTTACTTTCAATGACAGGAATCACTTTTCAAACTGGTGCAACCATGAATGGAAGAGCCCTTGCACAAACTGCAGTTGTTCTTGATGGAACTTCAGTTACAAAACCTCAATAATACTATCAAATAAAATTATATTTAAAGAGATGACCTGAAAAGGTCATCTTTTTTTTGTGGTTTGAATTATGGCTTCCTTTTATAATAGTAGCTAAAACCCAATTTTCGAAAAGACTTATGTGAGAAATTTTAATCAGTTATAGAAATCATAAACTAAAAAAAGCTTTGTCCAAAAGTCAGTAAATTATGGTCGGGATCAAGAATTGAGAATTCCTTTTGCCCCCAGGGCTTTATTTCCAGAGGCCCATTTGGATGAATCTCAACCGTATTGTTGACTAATTCCTGATATAATTTGTCTATATCATGGGTTCTTATATAAACCATTCCGTAGTTATCATTTGGGTTGAGCTCTTTAAATTCAAAAAAGTGAATTTGAACAGCATCTCTCTCAACCATCAAATACCCATCATAATCGACGTTTCCAAACTCTTTAAAACCTAATTTGTTAAGATAAAAATCCCTGGTAATCGCCTTATTGCGCATGGGTATTTTAGGGTGTATGTCCGTCAACATATAATTTTTGATTTAATTAGCCCACAGCCATGTTACCACTCGCGTAGTTTGTTCAATTCCTCTAAAGCAGCTAATTCTTCTTCTGAGACTACCTTTAAAAAAGAAGGGTGTTGCTCAATGGCATATTCTATTTTTGATACAATTTCTTCGGTGGTTTCGTTATCGTAATCAATATCCAAAGGTTCTTTAATCTCCATAGACTGTAAGATATTTTTCTTTTTTACGCGAAGACCTTTTTTATCAAACGATCTCCTAAAACCATCAATAACAATTGGAACCACAACTGGTTTATACCGCTTTATAATATGTGCAGTTCCTTTTCTAATGGGCTTAAAGGGCGTAGTAGTTCCCTGCGGAAAGGTAATGACCCAACCATCATCAAGCGCTTTTCCGATGTTTGAGATGTCACTCATTTTGACTTGCCTGTTGACCTCTTTCCCTTCAGCTCGCCAAGTACGCTCAATACTAATGGAGCCAACATAGGCAAGTATTTTTGGTAGCAAACCTGCCCGCATGGTCTCTTTGGCAGCCACATAATACATATTCAGTTTTGGGTTCCAGAGGTAGCCAACATTTTTAATGGAATCTACTCGTCCACTCAAACTGGCGTTAAATACATGGAACATGGCCACTACATCGGCAAAATAAGTTTGGTGGTTTGAAATAAACAATACATTGGTGTCGGGAAGGTTTTTTATGATGTCAGAACCCTCTATCTGTAATTCATTGAAGCCCCTAAAACGCCTATGGGTCATGACTCCTAAAATTCTAATCAACCATTTTTTTAAAAATAGGATATGCCCAAAAGGATTTCGTTTAAACAACGCCATATATCGCTCTACAATTTAGTTAGTTGTTACAAATGTAGTAAAACTAAAAATTACAACAGTTGTTTTAACAAGTCTTTAATCTCACTTAAAATCATGGCGGTTGCTCCCCAAACCACGTTATCATTCAATTTAAATGCAGGCACTTCAACATCAAGCTTATAGGAAGTAGACACTCTTTTTAAAGTTACTGCTTCCTCATCAAAAAAATGCTGCAAAGGCACTTCAATAATAGCTTCTACCTCATCCTCTTGTTTTGTGAATGTGGGTGTGGTCCTTGAAACGCCAATAAACGGTTGCACATAAAAATTGCTTGGTGGAATATAAACCTCCGTTAATTGACGCCGAACCTCAACCTGATTAATTGGCACGCCTATTTCCTCATAGGTTTCCCTTAAAGCTGCTGCCTCCAATGATTGGTCTTGTTTTTCGATTTTGCCTCCCGGGAACCCAACCTGACCAGAATGAACGCCTTTATAGGTTTTTCTTAATATAAGAACCAATGTTGTTTGGTGTTGTGAATTTGGATAAAACAAAGCCAAAACCCCTGCTTTTTTGGCATGTTTAATGGCTTCTTTTTGTTGCCTTAACAATTCCATCCGAAAGGGTGGCGACATTTTAAACTGTGATGGTTCGGCTGGAAGCGGTATATTTTCTATTTTTGAAATCGATACTAAAAATTTATCAAAATTCATTTTATGAGACTTATTTGGCTAATGTGTATCTGCATATTATTTCTAAATTGTGAAGATACACATTCTAAAAAGAAAAAAAAGACAGTAACCAAGCAAACAACCAAGGAACAAACAACGCCTGAAAAAGATAGCATAAGTGACGATACAAAAACATATCCTGTTTTGGACGGTCTACAAAATGCTATGGAATTCTTTTTGGAATACGACAAACACCATAAAGAAAACAAAGTACGTCTTACTACAGATTTTGGAACCATAGATATATTGTTGTTCAACGAAACCAAATTCCACAGAGCCAATTTTATCTATTTAACTAAACGCGGCTATTTTAATGGCACGCAATTTTATAGGGTTATTAATAATTTCATAATACAAGGCGGAAACAGTGACGATAAAAAAACAGCCAAAAAACGAGCCAGTATAGGCAAGTATTTGTTACCGACCGATACCAACCGAGGATACACACATGAACGTGGCGTGCTTTCAATGCCAAGTGGCGAAATTGACAATCCGTATAAATTAGCCTCTCCCTTTGAGTTTTTTATTGTACAGCAACATGGTGGCGCCCATTTTCTGGATGGTGATTATACCGTTTTTGGAAAAGTAATTGACGGTATGGATGTCGTGGATAAAATAGCTGCTGTTAAAACCGATGAGGCCGATTGGCCTTTACATAATGTGTATATTAGAAAGGCTGAAATCATTAATTAAGTTTTATTATAAATGGTTGGCAGACCAATTTTGAATTTTACGGCCAACAAACGAACCGTTATAACCACAATTCCTGACAATACAAAAACCAAATTGCTATCCATAGGAAGTTTTCTCAACAAAAAGTAGGTCATTCCGCCCAAAATACAGGCAGTAGCATAAATTTCCTTTCTAAATATAACAGGGATTTCGTTGCATAAAATATCCCGTAAAACACCCCCAAAAGAGGCGGTCATAGTGCCTAGAGCAATACAGATTATTGGATGAAGTCCAGCATACACGCCTTTCTCTATTCCCACTAAGGTATATAGACCAATTCCAATAGTATCAAACAAAAAAAGTGAGGTTCTTAAATAATTGATATAACTTCTAAATACAATCGCTAAGACAGATGAGAGTAAAATAACGTAGGTATAAGTTATATCTTGCATCCAACTTACGGGCGTTTGGCCTATAAGAACATCGCGTAATGTTCCGCCTCCAACTGCTGTTACAAAAGCAATTATAAGAATACCAAACAAATCCATTTTTTTGTTAATGGCTATAAGTACTCCTGAGATTGCAAATGCTATGGTGCCTAGTATATCTAAGATGTAAAACATCTTCAAAAATAATCAAATTATAAAACGAACCACTTAACTTGATTAAAATGATTCGTTTTATAATTTGACTAGCAGCGTATGCTATTTATAGTTATGTAAATGACGCTGGAATTTTACACCGTTTCATTTAACCAAGCTTTCAACATCCAGACAGTCTTTTCCTGTTCGGTAATAAAGTCACTCATCATGGAGTTGGTTCCCTCGTCATTGGCTTCATTAGATTTATCAAGGATTTTTCGTTCAATTTTAAGCAATTCTGTTAATGAATCTACAATTAACCGAACAGCCAATTCATCTTGCGACACATTTTTCCCGACAGGAACTTTTGAAGCTGCCGTATAATCTTCAAACGTATGCAGAGGTGTTACGCCCAAGGTTAGAATACGTTCAGCAACCATGTCCACTTTTAAATTGGCATCGGTATACAATTCTTCAAACTTGATGTGCAAATCAAAAAATCGTTTCCCCTTAATGTTCCAATGAACACCTCTTAAATTTTGATAATATGTTTGGAAGTTTGCCAATAATACATTTAAATCATTCGCAATGTCATTTGTTTTTGTTGGATCTAATCCTAAACTATTGTATTTCATTAATTATTATTTTTTTGGTTCACCAACAATTTAATTTATAATTAACAGCATACCTAATAAGTTTTATTGATACTTTTTATATTTTTATAATCTAAACCAATACTAATGACCATAACACAATTAATTTATGTTTTAGCGGTTGCGGAGCACCAAAACTTCACCAAAGCAGCTGAGAAATGTTTTGTGACGCAGCCTACTTTAAGTATGCAAATTCAAAAATTGGAAGACCAACTGGATGTTCAAATTTTTGACCGTACTAAAAAGCCTATTGAGCTAACCGATGTTGGCCGAAAAATAGTTAGCCAAGCCAAAAATATTGTTAATGAATCCTATAGAATCCAGGACATTGTAGATCAACAAAAAGGGTTTATTGGGGGTGAATTCAAATTGGGTATCATACCCACCATTATGCCCACATTATTGCCCATGTTTTTAAAAACATTCATAAAAAAACATCCAAAAGTAAAACTTAAAATAGAAGAGCTGACTACGGAAGAAATCATTTCTAAGATTACTGACGGACATTTAGATGCCGCCATAGTGGCAACACCTTTGGAACAAGAAAACATCAAGGAGCGAGTTTTGTATTATGAGCCGTTTGTTAGTTATATTCCAAAAGGGCACAGATTGCACCACAATAAGAAAATTGGCGTGACGGATTTAGATCTTAACGATATGCTCCTTTTGGAAGACGGACATTGTTTTAGGGATGGCGTTATAAACCTTTGCAAGGCTTTTAAAGACAATACAAATGATAAATTTCAAATAGAAAGTGGTAGTATAGAAACCCTTGTTAAATTATCAAATGAAGGCTTGGGCATGACATTGCTTCCTTACTTACACACGCTTGATATTAAGGATAGCGAAAAAGACAACTTACATTATTTTAATGACCCCAGCCCAGCTAGGGAAGTCAGTATCATATACCATAAAAGTGAATTGAAAATGCAAATCATTGACGCATTACACAATGTTATATCTGGTATTATACGAGGTGCCATTGCATTCCAAAATGTTGAGATAATCAGCCCTCTTCCCAAATAATTCAGGAGCCAAAACAAGAAAAAAGAGCGACTAAATAGTCGCTCTTGTCGTTATGGTTTTAAATAAATTAAACATTGGTTTAATTCTGGGTTCTGCTGTACTAGAGAATGAATAAAAATCTTAAGCTCTTCAATCTCATAAGGCAACAATCTTTGTACGGCCTTTTGTACTTCCTTGCAGAACAACACAGCATCAAAACTAACCTTTTTAAGAACAGTTTTGGTGTACTCTAACATCGCTCTTGCCATAGTTTATTTAAAGGTTTTGGTTTGAATAAAAATTGGTAAAAGTAATTTTGGTCAATAAGCAAGGATTTAAATTATTACTCAATAAAAATAACAAAAAAATAAATAGGTCTTATGAATTTAAACATAAATTAACACTAAAACTTATTATCACCATCCAGCAAATCTCCCAATCCCCCTAAAATACTGCCTTCTCCTTTTTGTTTTCCGCCGCCTTGAGGAGCCGAAGCCAAAACACGACCTGCCAATCTGCTAAAAGGCAATGATTGTATGTAAACCGTTCCAGGGCCTTGTAATTTAGCGAAAAACAAGCCTTCACCTCCAAAGATGGTGTTTTTTATGCCTCCTATAAATTCTATGTCGTAATCAACAGTTTGTGTAAACCCAACAATACAACCTGTATCAACCCGCAAGGTTTCACCAACTTGAAGAACTTTTTTAGCCATGGTACCGCCTGCATGAACAAAGGCCATGCCATCACCTTCCAGTTTTTGCATAATAAAGCCTTCGCCTCCAAAAAGGCCCCGGCCTAGGCGCTTACTAAACTCTATCCCAATGCTCACTCCTTTTGCCGCACACAAAAAAGCATCTTTTTGGCAAATAAATTTACCACCAAACTCGGTTAAATCTATCGGTATTATTTTTCCAGGGTATGGTGAGGCAAAAGACACCTTCCGTTTACCTGACAGATTGTTATAAAAAGCGGTCATAAATAAACTCTCGCCTGTAAGAATACGTTTTCCTGCGCCAAGAATAGAGCCCAAAAAACCTTGATTTTTATTGGAACCATCACCAAATATGGTTTCCATTTTAATACCATTATCCATCATCATAAAACTGCCCGCTTCGGCCACAACGCCTTCTTGCAGATCCAGTTCTATTTCCACATACTGCATTTCCTCTCCATACAGTTTGTAATCAATCTCGTGTGCGTTCATATATATTGTTGATTTGTTAATACGTTGATGTTTATTTGTTGTTGATTATGATGAAACGTTACATCCTTTATTCAAAAAAACTTTAGTCCTTTGTTTACTTTAATTGAATGGTTTGAAAATAATGGCCTATTACGACCTACATTTCCACTTGTTAATAAAATCGAAACGGACAACAAACCTTGAATTCACAATTAATCCAGCTATTTTTTTCGTATTATTAGTGATTGGTTTTATCCTTATGCCTTTGCTTGTCTGCTTGCCAAGTAACCAATAAATGAATATACAGCAAATATGATTAATAGATTAAACACAAAGTTAATAAGTGTGTCACTGACCGAATGAGATCTGCTGTCAATGTCCATAAAATCGTAAACCGCATAAGCTAATCCGCAAAACAGGATTAACCATCCGATTATAGATTTCGGAATAAAGAATATTCCAATTTGTTTAAACCAAGGTAAATTCATTTCATTTTTATTTAAAGTGAGTAACTTCTGCTTTTATCAAATTAGTTAATATCGCTTCAAAGTTTTCGCCTTCATAACTATTGACGCGAAAATATTGACTTAGTTGCAGTTTTTTTTACACTTGCTTTTAATTACCCTCTAACTTTAATGGTCCATTCAAAATTAAACGTTGAAACGGGTATGCCTTCTGAGTTTTCTCCTACAGACTGCATCCAAATGGTCTGCCCTTCTCTTGTTTCAATTGCTTTTAAAATAGCCGCATCTAACTTAGCACCTTCACTGCAGGTAAATGTAATGACTCCAGTAGCCTTTTTGGTAAAAGTTGCATTGTTATTGGCGACCAACATGGCTATGTTTTTACCACTCTCCTTTATTTTTGACATGACCAAAGCACCCGTTGTCAGTTCGGCCGCCATACCCTGAACCGCCCAAAACAATGATTTAAAAGGATTTTGATTAATCCATCTATGCTTGACTGTTACTGTACAAGAAGCATTATCAATGGTCTTAACCCTAATCCCCATTAAAAAAACAGATGGCAGGTTAAATAAGTTAAAGGTATTTATTTTACTAGGCGTCAACTTCATGAACAATTTAATTTCATCAAAAATATCGAAAATAGTTGATATTTTAATTTGTTAAATTTTTGTTAAAATTCAGTACTATGTGTTACATAATACCTTTTTTTAGACATATATTTGTATAGGATATTATTATATACTTTTAAAATCATGTTAGACAGTCATCAAAAAAACATCGCAACGTTTATTCATTTATCCACTTTTAGTAGGTTTATTATTCCGTTAGGAAATTTTATTGGGCCCATTATTCTTTGGGTAAGTAATAAGGACAAATCTGAATTTATAGATGCCCATGGCAAACAGGCCATTAATTTTCAAATCAGCATCTTGTTGTATGCCATTATTTTGGGAACCATCAGCATTCCATTTTTCATCTTTAATATATTCAATGGATTTGATTTTATTGATTTTCATGGGTTGCACGATTTCCATATCAATATAGGCAAACCATCTCCTCTACTGTACATTGGTGGGGCTTTAGGAGGTTTAGCAATAGTCGGTTTTATTTTAGAACTTGTTTTTATCATAAAAGCCAGCTTAAAAGCTCGGGATGGCGAATTATACCAATATCCATTGACCATTAATTTCATCAAATAATCAACATATGCTGAACTTGTTTCAGTATCATAAATCAATCAAAAAATGAACAGTTTCACAATATTTAAACGCTTTAGAACATGAAGATAGAAAACACAAAAGCACAAATGCGTAAAGGTGTATTGGAATACTGCATACTCTCAGTCTTAAAAGATGACGATGCGTATGTGGCTGAAATTTTAGACACCTTAAAAGACGCCAAACTGCTTGTTGTAGAAGGAACCATTTATCCACTACTTACAAGACTTAAAAACGCGGGCCTTCTTAATTACCGATGGGAAGAATCCACATCTGGGCCACCACGAAAATATTACGGTTTAACAGAAACCGGAAAATTATTTTTAAAAGAATTAAACACCACTTGGAGCGAATTACAAAACGCCGTTAACCTAGTAACCAGAAAAAAATCAAACAAAAATGAATAAAACAGTCAACATAAATTTAGCCGGTATATTTTTTCATATTGATGAGGATGCATACCAAAAGTTACAACGCTATCTTGAGGCTATAAAACGTTCATTTACCGACTCTCAAGGCCGTTCTGAAATCATTTCAGACATTGAAGCGCGTATTGCAGAACTTTTTAGTGAGCGCGTTAAGCACGACAAACAAGTAATTGGCGCTAAAGAAGTGGATGAAGTCATATCCATTATGGGACAACCAGAAGATTATTTGGTTGATGATGAGATTTTTGAAGATGAACCTCAACCAGCCCAAAAACGAAAATCCTCGCCATCAAAAAAACTGTTTAGGGACACTGACAACTCCTATATAGGTGGTGTTGCCTCTGGACTGGGACATTACTTGGGCATTGATGCCGTTTGGATTCGTTTAATCTGGTTGTTATTGGCCATTGGATCTGGAGGAACATTCATATTTATTTACATTCTATTCTGGGTATTGGTTCCCGAAGCTGTAACAACGGCTGACAAGCTTACCATGACCGGTGAGCCTGTCAACATCAGTAACATTGAAAAAAAAATCAAGGACGGATTTGACAGTGTTTCAGAAACCGTATCAGATGTGGCAAAAAACGTAAGCGACTCCGTTTCAGGAGCTGCCAAAAACGTATCAAACGCTGCTAAAAAAGTAGATATCAAAAAACAAGGAAACAACATCAAATCCAGTTCAAGAACATTTTTTGATGCCATTGGAGACATTATCATGTTCTTTTTTACTGTGTTTGCAAAATTTGTTGGCATCCTTTTAATGATTGTTGGCGCATCTGCTTTAATTGCATTAATTATAGGTTTGTTTTCATTGGGAGTTACCAATTTTATTCACATTCCAGGCTTAGATTTAGTAGATGTTGTTAATGCTGGAAACACCCCTATTTGGTTGGTGTCTTTATTAGCCTTTTTCTCAATAGGTATTCCGTTCTTTTTCCTATTCTATTTAGGTCTAAAGATATTGGTCAACAACTTAAAGTCAATTGGTAATATTGCTAAGTTCACCTTATTGGGAATATGGATATTATCCATCATAGGATTGATTATTGTAGGTGTTAGGCAAGCCAGTGAGCACGCATTTAATGAGCGTGTTGTTGAAAAACAAGAATTTTATATTGCTCCTGCCGATACGCTGAAAATAAAAATGGCGCATACCGATTCATTCGGAAATTCTTATCGCAATCATAACAGTTTCAAGTTTGCTCGAAACGAAAACGGCGATAGGATTATTTATTCATCCGATATAGAGATTGTTGTTAAGTCAACCACCGATTCTTTAGCCACTTTAAGCATAGAGAAATATGCGGATGGCAGAGATTATGAAAAAGCCATAGAGCGTGCCAAAAACATCAGTTATAATTATAGCATCAACGGAAATGAAGTTTCACTTGACGATTACTTAACCACAGAGGCAAAAAATAAATTCAGTGATCAGGAAGTGGATATTATTTTGTATTTACCCGAAGGTATAATCGCCAATTTTAGCAACAATACTAAATCCTTTTTAAATTACAGAACCTACGACGGAAACATTGTCTCTACAAAACACGCCAATCATTATGTTAAAATCAAACAAGATGAAGTGGAATGTTTGGACTGCCCAACAGAAATTGATGTGGATATTCACAATGACAACAATGGTATTAAAATAAATGATGAAGGCATAGAAGTAAAAGTAGACAGCAGTAGTTTAAAAATAAACCGAAACGGTGTGAAAGCTGGCAGCCCAGAAGTTAAAGTGAATATTGACAAAAATGGTATTCAGGTAAAATCAGATAATACATAACATAACAATTCATCAATTATAATCAACAACTCAGATATTTAGTTTAGTCTAGGATAAGAAGAAACCAGATATTTGAACCATCAATCAAAAAACGAACATTATGACAACACTAACAAAAATCATCGCAACCACCTTATTAAGCTTCTTGCTATTCTCCTGCAATTTCGATTTTAATATAACCGGCGTTCAAGGAAACGGCAATGTACAATCGGAGAATCGAACTTTAAACGAGCCATTCAATGCCATCAAAGCAAGCCATGGACTTGATGTGTATTTAACACAAGGTGACGAAGAAAGCATCGTGATTGAAGCCGATGAAAACTTACACCAACTTATTAAAACGGAGGTTAAGGATAATACCTTACACATATATGCTGAAAAAAATATAGGTCATGCCTCATCAAAAAAAATAATGGTAAGCTTCAAGGATATTTCAGCCATATCATCATCTAGTGGTAGTGACGTGGTTTCAACAAACACCATTTCAAGCGACCGTTTAGAATTAAACACGTCAAGTGGGAGCGATATGATTTTAAAAGTCAACACAACTGAATTAGATTGCAATTCCAGTAGTGGAAGTGATTTAAAATTGTCTGGAACCACACAAAAACTTATTGCCGATGCGTCAAGCGGAAGTGATATTAAAGCAGGTGAGCTAAAAGCAGAATCAAGCCAAGTTAAAGCTTCCAGTGGAGCCGATATTACGGTAAACACTGTCAAGGAATTAACGGCCAGCGCCTCTAGTGGTGGTGATATTACCTACTATGGAAATCCTGAGGTTGTTAATAGAAATGACAGCCCTTCAGGCAGCATAAGAAAACAATAATCAACTTACTACCAACCATAAAAAGGCCGAAGCAATGCTTCGGCCTTTTTATATTGTAAATCACTGACTTAAGTCGGGATGACAGGTAGAACACCTAACCCCATAAAGAATTATATATCAATCATTTATAAATTTCAAAAACAAACTGTTATCCGATTTGTTGACGATAATATAAATGAACTTTAAGTAAAATGCTTTACTTACTGGTTTTATAAAGATAAATATTATTTAGTACCAAAGCAAAATAAATGCTAATGGAATTTATGAAAACAACCTAGCATCATAAATCATATAAAATTTAGCTCAGTTCTGCATTTCCTATTGACATTCTTGCTTTTTTATACATAATGTTTAAAAGGCAGTACCTCTGATTTAATGTCTTTTCCTGCTGTCAATACTTCACCTATTGAATCTGCGAAACGGAGAGTTACAGGAGAGCCGTCAGCGTAAATACAGGCATTATAGTTCAGTTTAGTTAAAGCTAAAATGTCTTTACAAACAGTTTCAATATCTTTTCCCCCCCTCATAATTTCAACACTTATTGGATTAGGTGTTTCAAGTCCCAATTGTGTTTGTATTCTTGGTATGTAACCTTTCGTCCATAGATAAGCAAGTTTATCTGTTACAAGTAAAGTTGCTCCTCGTGGTACACAATAAGAAAAGTCTCTGTAGAGTTTAAATGTGTTATCGTCCTTGATTCTAACACCAATAATTTTGCTTTTCCCTTCTGTTGCTTCACAAAAGCCACTCCATTCTTCGTCATCGAAACCTGTCTTTGCGTGAATGAATATTTCGTTTGGGTATTCGTCTGTTTCCGATTTTTCCCTAAAAGATTCTAAAGAGATTGAAAGCAATTCATACGCATCTTTCTTAGTAATATGAAACTCTTTTGTTTTTGGATTGTACCAAGGCCCAATGTTTCCTCTAAAAACCATTCCATCACCTGAATCAAGAAACATTTGTGCAGCACAACAAGCATTATTTCTATTTTCTCCTAATTCAATTTGTTTGTAAACTAAACCCAAATAGCATACATTTTTTCTTACTTCACCCAATTTCCAAGGAAGCCCTCCTGATTTGTAATACAATGTGGTCGAGATATTCCAAGCTTTAGCTGTGTCAAATTGTTTTTCATAGTTTATTTTCTCTTGGTCTGTCCATAATGTTTCATAAGCAATGGTGCTTTCTCTTATGATTTGAGTAACAATTTTTTCACTTAGTAATTTTGCTTTTAATTGGTTATGAAAGTTTATTTCATATTCATATGCTTCCTTTAAATCATTTAGTTCTTCAAATAGGAATTGTTGATTACTACTTCTATCCTTTTTTTTTAGACCAACAGTTTTATTATTAACGGCTTTGGGTATTTTGGATTTAGGTCTTCCGAATTGATAAATTTCATCTGGAATTGCAACAAACCAAACTGTAACGGGAATATGTTCTTCATTTAAATATTTGGTAAGCTTGTCTGCATATAAATTTGTTAAATTAAAAACTCGCTGATGCCCGTCTGTATATTTTAAAAACTCATCAATTTTGCTTCTTGGTACATCAACTTCTTGAATAGCATCAATATTTATAAAAATATCAAATGTCGCTTCAAGTCCTGGGAAATAGGGTCTTGCAACATCAGTTTTTTCAGATATTACAGGTTGGTGTATTCGCTTCAAATATGATTTTACATATTCTCTTTGTTCTTTCGAACCAATTATTCCAACGCTAATTTGTCCAATATGCTTATTCCTTGAATAAGCACCAAAAAGTGTCAAACCATCTCTTGGGTCTTCCATTTTTTGGTCAAATCCAAAAGTTAGTTTAGGCTCTGGTATATGTATCAATTTTGACTCAATCATTATCTTCTGAATTTTCTCCTTCAAATTCGTACACAGAAAGTAAACCTTGCCTTGTTTTGTCTTTTGGGTCAAAATATCCAAAGTCAGCCCAATAAATCTGTGAAGTAGCAGGCATTTCTAATGTGTAATTTGATGATAGAGCAATTTCAATACGGTCTTCCTTTTTAAGTGCATCAATAAAGGCTAAAAATAAATCTCGCCATTCTTCATTGAACATTCTTTTTCCCTTAGCTCTTCTCTGGCTATGAATTTTATTTGAATCAGTCTCGTTTTTTTCATTCTTCAACACATTAAATCCGTCAGTTGTAAAAGTGATATGACTTTTTAAGCTAAATGCTAAAAAAGGTGATAATATTGGCTTTACTGAAATAGCATAATGCCATTTTCCTATACTTTTATGCTTGCCTAGCAAATTTTTAGTTTTGAATTTGTTATTCTTTCTGAAGGGATATTGAAACTTAGTTTTAAAAGAATTTAAATTTGCTGGAGTGTAGTAATATGCCAATCTCTTATTCGACATTTCATACCAAAACATCCCTCTGTTCTTCATTATTTTATGAAAAACCTCCTTCAATAATTTTTTAAAATGATTCTCTGAATCTCTGTGAGTTGGAAAACTACTTGACCCAAAACCAATTAAAACATCTGTAACTTTAATCTTGAAGATATTTTGAGGTTTAATGGTAAAAGAGTTTCCGTCTTGGTTGATAGCAAATTCTTTTCTTTCTTCAAACGAACTTAAATAGTTTGTAATCTTACTAATGGGATAATCCGAAAACTGCTTTGCAATAATTGATGCTTGTTCAAGGCTTTGGAACTGGTATAAAAAAAGATAATCAGGGAGTTTGTTTATAGCCCACCAATTTGTGTAATATAACTCACTTTTTGAAGTAATACCATTATTGGTAACAAATTGTTGCTCAAACCAACTTCCAAAATCCGTTTTTGATTTTTGTTTTGTTTTAAGCACATTGTCCTTTTGTAATTTCCTTTCTAACTGCTTAAAACCATTTGCCCAATTTTCATAGAATGGAATTTGATTTAGTCTATCTGCACCTATAAAAAGGTTGTAATTTGAAGCATCAATATTTATCATTATGATAAAATCATTGATATTGTTTTGTTTACCAATGCTTTCCGCAAAACTAAATTCTTTATAAACTCCGTCTTTTAGTTTACCTGCTATCGGATTTCCTTTATTGTCCTTTTGGAAAATATTCTTTGAATAGACTAAAAGAAACTTAACAGCTTGGTATCTTATCACACCATCAATTGTTTCCCAAAATTTTTCACCACCTAGTAATCCATTTTTATCAATCCAAACTTCATAACCAAGCAATTCAAGTCTAGAAGCTAACCAAATTGTAAAATCGTTATCATCAGGCGTTGCGTGACTTATGAAAATAATTTGTTTCATAAAAGTAAATGGTTGTTTAGATTTATTTGGTATACAACGTATTTAAGACTCAGTAACGGGAAGTTTACAAGTATTATCCGCTGACGCAACCAAGATAGCAAAACGTGTTGAATTTTCGGCAGTAAATTCCGTTGTTATTGCATTTAATCGGCTTGTGGAGAACTGGCTTTATTCTTTATTTTCCTTTGCTTTACTGATAAATTCTTCTAAAAACTTGTCAGTATCGTCATCTTCATTTTTGTCCATTTCATCAATTTTTTCTTTAGAAACTGACCATTGATTTTTCTTAATTTTTCCAGATATTTTTTTAATTGTATCGTCCAAATTTGAAATTAGATTATCAGTAAATTTTGGTTTTAACCATTCGGTTATATCAAAAGGCATCCCTTCAAAATGATGATTGGCTTCATTAATATAATTATCAATCACATTTAGCCTTTTTTTAATGTTATGTTGACCACTTAATTCATAGGCTAGAATGGGAAAAACTTCTGCCAAATCATCAATTACCGAATCTATGTTCTTTTCAAGGAAATCAATACGATTATTTGCACCTAAGTGATTTTTTATAATTCGCTCAACAATTGGCTTTGCAAATTCTATTTCTGCTTCTGTTTCTTTTCCAAATTCAGATTCTAATCTTTTTTTTGCTCGTTTATAGAAGATATTTATTTGTTTTTGAATATTTAATTCCCGAGTAAAATGAAATCTCAATTCTAATAAATAGAAAAGTAGTCTTTTAAGTTTCTTTTTGCCTAGTCTCTTACCTGTCCAAACTTTTGCTCTTTCAGAAAGTCCAAAACCTAAAATCACTCCGAGTAAAGGTGCTATTATTTTAATCCATTCCATAAGTTTTCTTAACTTGTTGCAACATATTTCTATAAATAGTTGCTTTTTTAGATGCTTGGGTTTTCCGAAGTAAAACCTGAAGCTAACAAACAAGCAACCAATTTTGTTTCATCACTAATTTAGCAATGATTTTTATACGGCTTGACAATAGTACTTTTATGGTTTTTTATCCTTTGGTGGATTAGGGTCATTTCCATAACTATTTTTGTTTTGGATTTTTCCATCCTTTTTTAAAATAGTCAATTCAGATTTTTGATTTTTTGCAATATCTTTTGCATAATCAACTGCTTCTGCTTTCTTGTTAAACTTTTTTGTCAGCTTTTCGTTTTTTTCGCCTTTTACTCCCCAACCATCATCGGTTGGAACAACATATTGATTTTTTCCCATAATTGTTTTACTTAATATAATTAGACCAATTTAAAGATAGAAATTCCTGAATTCCACTTGGCGCATAATTCGGGTATATTTTTTGAAAATCAAATTTTGCTATTTCAAAATTTCCATTTCTAATTTTATTTTTAGTTGCTAAATAAAGTAAACCAATACTTGGCGAACGTGAAATTCCCTGATTACAATGGATTAAAATTCTTTTTCCATTATTTGAATGTTCATTAATGAATTCAATTGATTTTTCAAATAATATATTTTCGAAATATTTCCCAGTAGGTGAGTCAATCATATTCAAAATAATTCTCCTTTCTCTATAAGCAATTAGATATTCAGGATGATTTTTGTCAGCCGTTCTTCCTGTATAACCAAGTGCTTTTCTATGACAAGGTTCTTTGCAGGCTTGCACAAAATAAAAGTCTGTGTCGAATTGATTGGTTTCATAATCAATTAAACTTCCAACGAAAATATTCTTGTCTATTTCGGTCATTCGTATTATTGCCAACGTTTATTAGGAAAGTTGAATGTTTGTGTGCGAGGATTTTCCGAAGGAAAATCAGAAGCTAGCAAACGAGTAACTAACTTTGGTTTCGCTAAAATTAGCATTTTTTTTAAGGTATTAGCTATAGTTTTTTATGGCGCTATCCAGTCAAAATCAATTAGATTAGCTAAATTGTCAGTTTTAGTGTCATCCGGATTAGACCGTAAGTATTTACCATTACTTCCGTTTACAACTTCTACCTTTTCTCCAATTTTCCAATATGAAGCTGAATAGTTCCAAACCCAAGTAACTGCGGAATTTCCACTACCCTCTAAAAGTTTAATAGCATCAGCTTTTGATTTTTTTGAAGCTCTCGTAATTGTTTTTTCTTTAACGGTGTGAAATGCATAATGAGTTATCACATTATTAGTGTCTTTCCATACTCCTGAAATCCTGAAATCTGCCATAATTTTATATATTCTTTAGTTCGTCTATTGTACTATCAATTAAGATTGAAACTTTCCCATTTTTAATATCTGAATAATTTACTTCCTGCGCGTTGAAAAGATCAACAGCGACACAATAATCAGGATTAATGTAAAAATCTTTTGAGTAATATTTGTCCAAATACCTATAAAGTATATCTGTAAACATTCCTAACTCACTTTTCTTAAATCCATTTAATTTTGCTATAAACCAAATTCCTCCTATTTCATCAATATCATTTTGGGAAAACGTGTAAATGTGACAAGGTTTTGCTTCTATAGGAAGTCCTTTGATATCCAATAAAGACTTGTTTCTAGGTTGCTTTAAAAAAGTTAAGTCTGTATTAGGTTTTAAATATTTTAAATCGTAATCCTTAAAACTATCCACAATATCAATGTTCCTTTGAAATTGGTTTTTTATCCTTTTAATTTCTGTTACGTTAATTTTATCTCTTAATAAATATATTTTTTCGTCCAATAAACTTTCATCATTAAGTCTAAACGAATTTCTAATTGCACTTAAACAACTTATCCAATAATCGCCACCAGAACTATCTTGAGACTTCATTTTTTCTTTCTTAAGATTATGAACAAACGTAATTTTAGTTCGTTGATTTTTCCCTCGAAATTCAATTAGATTTTTTACTGTTACTTTTTTCATTTTAGGTAATGTATTTAATTATCACATTTTCATTTAGACTAAAGGGCTGCATTTGAAATTACAGCTAACGGTTTGAGCAGTAGAGTCCTGAAGGCTGTCATTGCTTATAGATTTTCTTTGGGGCAGTGGCAGTATTTTATTTATTCATTGCATCTCTGTGCTTAACAGCTTTTTCCAAAATACTTATTGCGACCTCTCCCCAGTTTTCGTCCTTGTATAATCTCTTTTTATCCCTTTGGTTATCGAGTTCAATTAAAAAGTCTTTCAGATCATCGGGGTTGATATTAGCCCAATCTGCAAGTCTTGAAATGTTAAACTTATTTTTCAGCGCATCATAGTTGTCAATCAGAAAGTTCTTTCGACTTTCTGAGAGATTAGGGACAAATATGTTTATTGGAATATTTGATAAAACTTCATCAACATTGATTTCATCTTTCAAGCTTTCCATGTATAATTCAGTCATATCTATAGATATTCCTGTTTTATAAGCAGCAACTGATTCAAACCCATCCTTTAAATGACTTTTTACTATATCATCAGCGTTTTCGGGAATGGTAAATAGCTCTGTTCCTTCAATAGGTAGTACCGCAATAAATCCTTCATTTATCTTATCTGTCGGGATAAAGGGTTCTATTTCATTTTTGAGAAAGTCCTCAGCGTCTTGCAATGCACTACTCGGGTAGATTATCCTAGTAGAGACATATTCTATGTTTTCTGGAAGACGGCTAGGCTTGGGATATGAGTATCTAACATGTGGAAACCTGTCTAAGGCCCGTCTGACTTCAGGAATGTTTTGAAATTTCTGGGAAAGTACTAGGAATGCCTTTGATTTTACAGCTCTTTTTTGAAGTTCACTTTTAACCCTCTCTTTTAAGCTTTTCTCAAGTTGTTGCACATTTAGTTTTCCGTCTTTTATCAGTATTGAAAGAGTTCTTCTAAACTCTTCGGATTGTTCTTTCTCAAGCTTTAACTTAAATGAAAGGTTATAAGTCTTGTTGTACTTTCTTGTTAACTCGTCTGTTTTTGAACTAAAGTCTATTTCTCCAACATCATCTTGAAGCTTATTCCCTTTAAGATAATTGTCATAATATTTGACTATTGTTTTAGCATCATCATCAAGTTCAATAAAATCGTATTTCTCAAAAATCGAAGCAATAGCAGTTTTATAAACACCTGACTTGAGTATATCTCCTTCATTTTCTATCTCAGAACAAAGAGCTGTTAGAATTATGGCATCCTTTTGAACTTGGTCAATTGTTTGAATTGAATTGATAACAAAAACAATTATTGAGTCCTTCCGGTAGTAGTCAATTTCGGAGTTCTCTATCGCTTTTAATAAGTCATCCTCATTCAAGTTTAAATTGGCTTTCTGTCTAAGAAAAATCAACACCGGTTTTAGCTGACCTTGAATTTGCTTTCTTTTTTTCTTTCTGGCTCTAAGCTGCTTTGCAGCACTTGACAAAGGGTCGTAAAATAGAAATAAACTTCCAATAATCAAAGCAAGTATTAGTTTGACAATTGGATATTGATTTTTGGACATGGTTTCATTGAAATAAATAGCCCCAGAAATCAATATTGCTCCTACCAATCTCAGAAAGAGATCGCTTATTATGAATTTGAGAAAAATTATTATGTATTTCCAAATCCATTTCAGTTCTGTTGCAATATGTTTTTTTAGTTTCTTTATTGTCGTCTTTATTTACATTGTGACCAAAATATTTAATTACTGAACTATAATCCTTCTATTCATCCATTTTGAATCGATATATGAAACCTCGAATTACTTTTTTTATCCATATTTCTTCTTTTAAATTAAAACCATGAATAAGACTATATAAATGTAAATCGACTTAAAAAATATGTAATACGGAAAACCATAAGCGTTCTGAAATAAAATGCTTAATTAATGATTAGGGAGAGTTTAAATATACAAATTATTAGTAAGTAAATACTCTATAAAAATGAAAAAAATGTGAATTTTTTAATCATTCACACAAGACAAAAATCAAAATTGTTGCAAATGCTTTATTGATAAATAAAATTTTATAATAATCACTTTGTCAACAACAGTTTTTCTATGGCATCATAGCTTGCCAACTGTGCATCCGGCAATAGGATGTCCACTAAATCCAATACGGTTGCAATGGTTAGATCCTTGGAGCAATTGGACAGCCTTGGTGATGCAAAGTCATTCTCACTGTCCAGTGCCAAGATACATGTTCTTAAAAGGCATGAAATGATATAGCGCAGTTCGCCATTGTCAGACACTTCAAAGGCTACCTCCTGCATAATGGGATTGTCCTCACGCTTATATTTTTTGCGTTCTCTTGGGTTCAATAAGCTAAAAACCGTTTCCAGTTTTTCCTTGTCGGTCATGTCCTTTGTGTCTTTTGTTTCCATATAATTTTCAAATTTTAATTTATATCTTCTTCTTGCGAGAGCATGAGTTTTCGCATTTCATCCAAATAAATACCTTCTTCCAAGGGTATCAGGTTTTTTGCAAATTCCAAAACCCTTTTTACATCGGATTCTTTATTCTTTATGTCCAGTGTTAAGTCCTGTTGTTCTTCTAAGGCCAGAATGCATACATTGAGTGTGGATTTTAAAATAGAGAACAGTTCAGCATAATCGTAGACTCGACAGTAATTTAAGTAATAACCTTCCTGTGTGCCTTCAATGGGTCTTAACAATACAAAGTTCTCCTCGCTCAACTCCTTTATCTTTTTCATTTTTAGCAGGTTGTCATTTGAGAGTCGCTCTTCTTTTTGGTCTGTTTTGTTCTTCATGGTTCTTAGTTTTTGACATTCAACCGGGCGCATTATTTCCATAAAGCTTTGGTTAAATTTATTTACTGTTCTTTATCAGCAGCCTTCTGGACTTATCCAGAAATTCAAACTCCTCATGGGGGATCAGATTCTTGGTAAACTCCAATACATCGGCAAATTGTTTGTGCACCTCCCTGATGTCCCTTGCTTCACTATTTGGGTCATAACCGTCCAGTGCCATAATGCATATGTTTAAAACGGATTCCAACGTATATCCCAGCTCTTCATAATTGCGCAGATAGACATAGTTTACATAGTATCCTCCCCGTATTCTTGAAGTTGGAGTTAGCAACCTGAAGTGCTCCTGTGCTACTTTGTTCAGCTCTTGGAGTTTCCTGTCTCGTTTCTTTTTGGATTGCTTTTTTGCTTTTTTATTTTTCATGATTTCTAAGGACTTGTTTCTTTAAGGGGTAAAAGTTCTATTGCCAGATGTAAAACTTCCATTATGTCACAATGAAAACCATTCATTTGGATCGGTGGGGCAACATCATCCTGTAAACAGGTTACACTTAATACCATCAAGGACTTGGCCATACATAACATTTCAAAGGGGTTGTCAAATTCTAATTTCCTAACCAAATAATCCGATTCATGATTATTGGTCGGTTCTTCCAAAGGGTGCTCTGAAGATGGATTCACGTTATCATGTACAATGGTTTCCATAAAAACCGATAGTTCCTCATTGAACAGAGATTTGATTTCCTTAATGAACGACCCTAGCTTTTGTGATAGTTGGTCCAGTTCCCTATCGGTTATCTTGTAGCTGTGGCTATATCTGGCAGATGAATAGGCGTCTTCCAGTAGATCCAACAATCCGGTTTCTGCATCTGATTCCGGCAAAAACATACCTTGTAATTCGTTCAACGAATTCAATACATAGGTTTGGTGGTTTTTGATACTGTGGCATATCTTTGTCTTGCCACATATGAACCGCTCTAAAATCCTATAGCCCTGTTCAAAGGTTTGGTGCATCATAAAGGCGCTTTGTGACAGGCTCCTTTGTGCCCTGAAAAATTGGATGCCTTTTTTAAAGGATTTCATTCGGGACATGTCCCTTTTAAAGTCCTGCTTTATTTTTTCAAAGAGTTTGGGTGGTTCTTCTTTGGGATAGTTCCAAATTGAAATGTTTTGGGTGGTTTTGTAAACCAAGTACTTTTTATGGCAATTGTTCAGAAAATATAAATTGCCATGTAGCAATTCACTTTGGGCATGACTAAAGGTAAAAACCCTATAACCAAAGTCTTCATAATCCAAAAAAACAGAGTTTATAACAGGCATTATATGTTCAACATCTACTTTAAGAGAACGTCCCATTATGATGTTGATTCGATATCTAAATAAATTACGGCTAGTCCCTTTGTTCAGATAAATGCCTTCAACGTCAATGGCCTCTACTATTTTGGCAATGACTTCATTGAGCTGTTTTGGGTCATCCCCTGATATATTATCGACACTTGTGGCTCCCATGTTCTTTGTTTTCCATAAACTAAGTGAATAAATCTTATGTACCGAACCAAGCCATGTTGTATAATACCAATTTGAATTTGTTTTTTACTTGTGGGAATTTCTTTGAAAAAAATCCTATATTTGAATTATGGAAACAGCGACAAAACCAAATCACATCGGGAGAAAAATAAGCCGAATCAGGGAACTAAGGGGCATGAAACAGGAAACCCTTGCAGAAGAACTGGGCATTAGCCAACAAGCTGTTTCTAATTTGGAACAATCTGAAAAGATTGAAGATGATAAACTTGAACAGATTGCAAAAGCTTTAGGAGTAACTAAGGAGGCTATTCAAAATTTTTCAGAAGAAAGATTGATTTACAATATTCAAAATAATTACGAGGGATCAAATAAGGGCGCATCATCAGTGAGTGTATCCAATTTCAATTGTAACTTCAACCCATTAGATAAATTGATAGATGCCCATGAAGAAAACAAAAAGCTCTACGAACGTTTGTTACAAGCTGAAAAAGATAAAATCACTTATTTAGAAAAGCTATTGAAAGAAAAATAAATTTACCTGATTTATATACTATTTAAAAAGGGAATCATTTCAAACGGTTCCCTATTTTATGCTTTAAACTTTGGTGGTCATTATTTAAGATTTCAATTGGAACAGTTGTCTTACCTCCAAATGGATACGTTCAAAATTAGCCTGTATCTCGGCATCATTGTAACGGTGTCTCGGTGGTGGCAATTCCCTCTTTATGTTTGGCATTTTAAACCGTACCTTACGATCCTTTCCATCTGCAAACGAGATGAACTCACCTTCCCTTAACCGAAAGAACACATCGGAACGTATCTTGCTGACCTCCTTCTCCCCGGTGCTGATCCTGGCATCAAAGTCCAGACTGTTCTGGCTCTTGCTGATCGTGGTCGTCGGTTTCTTGACGATCTCAAAAAATCGCTCATAATACTTGGCGGTGTCCGGGTCATTGGCCTTTCCAAAGAACTGATAGGACAGGTTGCTCAAGATGGCACGGCTTGCCTTGTCACCGTACATCATGTCGTTCTGGGTCTTGTCCTGCATTACATAGACCGTTGAAATATCATAGCTCCTCAAAGTTGCGGGAATACGGTGCATATTGAGCAGCCTGATAGTAGGTGCTTCCTCGATAAGGATAAAAGAGGATTCCCGATGCCGGACGCTCATCTGCTTGGTCATGGTATGGATGATGGTGGCGATCACAGGAGAATAGGCCGTTTCAAATTTAGGGTTGTTCACGATGGAAACCACGGCGGGATTTTTTGGGTTATTGATGTCCAAGGGCACTTCATCCGCAGAGAGCGCCATAAAGATGCGTTGTGTGCTGATCTTCTTGAGGGCATTCGCCAGTGTGCTCATCACCCCAGCCGTTTGGCGTTCCGAGTCCCTGCCAGAGATAAAGGCATCCGCCATGGCCTTGGAGGTATAATCAGAGCTCAAAAAACCAATGAGGCTATTGGCATCCAGATATTGGTAAGTGGCTATCAAATGGGGAAGTGTACAGTATTTGGGGTAGGCCATCTTCAGTTTCCAGATAAGCCCGCCCAAGAGGCCCTCCACGGCATCGTTGAAGAACTTGGAAGAGCCCGCCGGGTTGGATTCCCGTTGTTCCAAAAGGTTTTCCAACAGCACCCTGGAAACCTCATTGACACTTTCCTCGTCCTGCATGTACCTCGGAGCAATGGGATTGACCTTGGCATAGATGTCATCAAAGGAAATGATATGGAACGGGCGGCCGGATTCCTTAAAAAACGGGAACGCCATTTCGGTGATCTCAAAATGCTTGTAGTCATGGATGAGCCCACAAAACTGGTGCCCTTGAAAATGCCTTAACACATTGTAGACCACCGATTCGGTCTTGCCACTGCCGGCGGACCCAATAACGGAGATCCCCCTGCGGATGTTCTGGAGCCTTATCGAGCCGTTCTTTACCTTGATCTTCATGGTATACCTGCGTTCTGTCTTGGATCTTTCCCAAACTGGATGAATTTTAACGTACAAAAGGTTATTAATAAAAATAAAGGGCAAGAACCAGTAGCCGAATATAACCATGGGCTTGTCAGGATGTTGGAGGTAAATAAAATAACCTATCGTGAATATGCCAAGGGTATGGAGGCCATAGGCGAACCGCAAATAACGAAAACCAATGGCCATCAAAACGGTCATGGAGACATAGATACTGATTGTTAAGGTAAGTGGTGTCATAGTATTGCTTTTTTAAATGCTGATGGAGCCAGCGTCCTTGGCCACATCGATGGTTCTTTTCAGTTGTTTGAAGGCCTTTAGGGCCAGTTGCACTTGGTTCGTTGGGATATTAAGGTTGGGAACATGCATGCCGGACTTGCCCATGATCTTGAAGGCCGCGCTCTTTTCGTTTGTTGGCAATGCCATCAGGTGGGCAAAGAACCTGTAGGTGTCCTTATTGTACATTTTATGGGCACTGTAGCTTTCCACAAAGTTCCGCTCGTACTTGAACAGGGTGTCAAAGGTCCTCTCGGCCTTTTCAAAAAACCCATCACGGTCAAAGCCCCGCTTGACAGGGCTACCGTTCAGGATGGCCTCGGAGGCCTTGTGGGAACTCCCCGGGGACAGGCTCAGCGTATTGGTCATGTCCCTGCGGCTGACAATGATATGGACGTGGGTCTGTAGCCCTGGTTTTTTCATCCCCTGCACGACCATTTGACCATTGACTTTATGTGGCGCCTCTGCCCTCAGCCTGTCAATGGTCTTTTGGATGGCTTGGCAATTGCCCTCCAGTTCTCCCCTCCTGATCTTCACCAGGTCATGTTCCAGTTTGACTATCTGTGCCCTAAACGGTTGGTTCTCCTTGATCTCTCGGTCAAAGCCTTTATAGGTTCGTTCGTACTCTATCTTGGCATAGTATTTTATGCTGTCCACAGATACGGGGGCATCCCTGTAAAAGGAATTGGCGTAATCTTTCATGGCCTCCCTGACATACCTCCGCAGTTTTTCGGGATCATTGCCGATATGCTCCAGTTCCCTTTGGCTTGGGCTTATGGTGAGGGAATAGAACTTGGGCTCATTTTTTCTGAGCTTGGCGGTATTGCCGTCGATATCATTGGTGACATGCTTGGGGGACACGTGGTCGTTGTACTGGTCAAAAAAGTGCTCCTGGAGCTCTGGTTCTTTGTCCCTGTTTTCCTTTTCCAGATAGGCCACAAAGTCACCACAGCTTTTTGAAAATGTTTTGTCCAGATGTTGTTTGGTGATGGATATGTACATGGTTACTCGTTTTTGATTTTTTCTTTAAGCGCTTCATAGTCTTCCAAGGCCATGTCCAAATGGAGCCTGGGCTTGCCAAAACTGCTTTTCACGATTCGTATCTTGGAAAACAGGATATCCTCAAACTGCTGTTTTGTTTCTCTTAGATCCCGCTTGAGCGCGTTCTTTTCCTTTCTCAGTTCGATGGCCTCCAATGACGTGGCAAAAAATGGGTCATTGACCGGTTTGTTGCTCTTTTTGACCTCTACGAGCAGGGGCTGTTTTTGTTTGGCCGGTGTTTTCTCGAACAGCAATTGGAGCATGGCAGTGGTGGGCTTTGTCTGGTTCTTTTCGATGTCCTTTACAATGGATACCAGGGCATTGATCCGTTTTTTGATGTTGGCCTCCAGGGTCCGCGCATTGGGGCCAAGGGTTTCCTTTGGGGATATCTCATTGTAAAGGAAAAAATCCAGCATGGTGTCCATAGCTTCCGTATGGGTCTTAAAGAACCGTTTGGAAAACTCCTGAAAACGCTGTACTGTTTTCTTTTTGAACCGTATGTTACCGAATGTCTTCATTGTCGATCTGTTGCCCTTCATCCGTTTTGCCGCAAATTTTTGCCTGTTTATGCGGCCTTTAGGGGCATTTGCCGCAAATTTTAATTTTCTAATTTAGCTTGTTGAAAACTTGATTCTTTTAAATAACTGATTTACAGTTATTTATAAAACATTAAATAACGCAATGCCGCTTCAGCGCATTGCCCTCTTGCTATTCATTTTCGTCCAGCTCGCTGGACAAAATTCTGTTTCAATCTGACCTAAAATAGCCAGTTTCCTTTTCTGCATAGCGATCCTTATAAATGTATCCAATGGAGCTGTAAAAATGAAACGCGGAATGGTTTCAAATGGTTGGTTTTAAAGGCAATCCATATGATTTCCAATAAAAATTTTAATTTGGACGTCAGATTTTCAAAATTCCCTTAGATAATTTGCAAAAAAAAGACCCCATCTTTAATGAAGTCTTTACAAAGGATAGTCGATAATTTATAGACCCACCGGTCTTTCAAATATTAAAAACGTAGGTGTAGGTATAAAGATTTCGTGTGGCTTCTTCATCCAATAAAGCATCATAATCCAAATGGTGTTCTTGGGCGTACCTCTTCAAATCATTTCCAAACCTGTTTTCCACATCTTCTTTGGAGACCGAAAGCAAATGGTTCTGTGTCTCTGCATCGAGGTTATTATAATTTAGATATATCATAACTATGTCTTTTTAATTATAAAATACCTTCATCAGCGAAACTGTAGTAATCACCACTAGGCACCACAATGATATGGTCCAATACCTTCACGTCAAAAAAAGCGGCTGCCTTCTTTATTTTTTCCGTGAGCTGTTTGTCCGCTTCACTTGGCATCAGTTTCCCGCTTGGGTGGCAGTGTGATAAAATCACACCTACGGAAAGGGTTTTTAAAATGACCGCAAATAAAATGCGGATATCCACCAATGTGCCCGTGATACCCCCAGTTGACAATTGGTAGATGCCCTTGATTTTATTGGAGTTGTTCAATAACAGCACCTTAAAGGATTCCTGCAATGCAATGGTATCTTTGTCCCATGTCTCGAAAAGCAGTTTTCCTGCATCGGCAGAACTTTTGATGCTAGGTGACTTTGATAGTGCAATGTTTTCTTTGTAGCTTATTTTTATTTCGTTAACTTGTGCATTCATTGTTATGTCTTTTTAGAATTAATGATGAAAAGAAGAGGGCGCTTACTAATTGAAAACTGGTCTTAGTGCCCTCTTTATTTTTTGTTTAATGTTCAGATTTTGAAGTATTATTTTTAGTGTCCAATAACAACACTTCATTGACAACGATTTCAGTAATCGTGCGTTTCTCTCCCTGTTCTGTTTCATAAGAGCGTGTCTTGAGCTTGCCTTCAATGGCAATCCTATGCCCTTTTCCAACATGTTTCCCAATGATTGAGGCAACCTTGCCCCAAGCCACCATATTGTGCCAGTCCGTTTCTGATTGATTCTCCCCTTTGGAATTCTTGAAATGCTCATTGGTTGCCAATTGAAACCGCACCAATACTTTTCCGCTTTCCAAGGTTGTAATGGTCGGGTCTTGCCCAACGTTTCCGATTAACTGTACATGGTTCTTTAATGTTCCCATAATTAAATTGATTTAGTATCTACATAAAGTAGATGGATTAATATTCAGTGATTTACTTATTGTATCCGGAAGCGTTTTTCTTTTTTGATTTTTTTTAGTGCCACTTCCTTTTTGGATATTTTGATATGATTTCATGATTCGATGGTTTGATTTACTTCCCGTAGAGCCTTCGCTGTTATCTTTTTTTGATGCTTGGTGTGATCCAATATTCAGGCTTGGTAAGACGTATAAAAAAGAGCGAGGCACGAGCTCTGGCTTTATGCCGTCGTCCAAGAATGAATGTTGTTGTTTTGCCGTCAAAAAAAGAGGGGACAGTGATGGCTAGGAAGTGGATTAAAAGCCTCTGTGAAATTTAAAATAGCAGGAAGTGGGACTCATACATACTAAATATAAAAGGTATGGAGAACCGTTTCGAAATAATTTTTGTCCCAATTATTAACCATATTTGGAGCCTAATAAGTATTTTAAAACAAATACATATTGCATATCGCAATATGGAATATAAATAAGTAAAACATTGTTTATTAAATATTTAATATGTAATATTGCATATCGCAATATGGAATATATGAATCAATCCAGAAATAACTTGAAGCCCCAAGACATCGTCATACTCCTAAAAATAATAGCTTTAGGTGAGCAATCGTGGTTCCATCATACGATTGCCCAAGAATTGGGAATAAGCCAATCGGAAGTAAGCCAATCCTTGAACCGTTCTAAATATGCCGGTTTAATTGATGGTGCAAGAAAAAAAGTAAACAAACTAGCGTTTACTGAATTCTTGATGCATGGTGTGGCCTATGCTTTTCCACAACATCCAGGACCTATTGTTAGAGGGGTATTAACTGCACATTCAGCAGAGCCTTTAAACAACATAATCCATGCCAGTGATAAATACGTTTGGCCCTATGCCAAAGGACAAGAGAGAGGCCAAGCGATAGAACCATTATACAATACAGTTGTAGAAGCTTCATTGAAGGATAAAGAGTTGTATGAGTTACTAACAATGGTCGATGCTATTAGAGTGGGAAGAGCTAGAGAAAAGGAAATAGCAAAAAAAGAACTGGAAAAAAGGATTCAAAATGCATAACAAAGTCATCAATCTCTCATTAGTAGCACAAGTTGCGAAAGGATTAAAAGAGCTGAACGAAAAAATGGTCTTTATTGGTGGTGCCATAATCAGCTTATATACAGATGACCCAGCAGCTGAAGAAATTCGTCCTACGTCTGATATTGACATGACCATCAATTTGGCAAATTATACCGAATGGGCCCAAATGCAAGAAAGATTATCTGAATTGAATTTCTATCCAGATCCACAAGGACAATCCATATGCTCCTATAAATTCCAAGGCATTGCCATTGACATCATGCCTGCAGAAGACAGTAGTATTGGTATTTCAAATAAATGGTACAAACCGGGTTTCAAGTTTATACAACAAATAGAACTCCCAGAAGGCATAACCATAAATATATTACCTTCCCCCTATTTCCTGGCAACCAAATTAGAGGCATTTAAAGACAGGGGGGGAAATGATTTTTATGGCAGTCACGATTTCGAGGATATCATCTATTTATTGGACAACAGAACAACAATAGTAGAGGAAATACTAGCAAGCGCAGAAAATGTGCAACTGTACATTAAACAGGAATTGAAAACTATTAAAAACCATCCACAGGCCGATGAAATTTTAGCCATGCACATCCATCCATTAATTCGTGAAGAACGTTTTAATATGTTGATGAAGAAAATAGAACACATAATAAATTAATTATTTAAAGACTAATTGGTTTTAAATATTAAGTTGATATAAAGTTTAAAAAGCAATCATATAGTACCATAAAGTAGGAAACAACTTTTACCATATTACAATTTTCTTGTAGATTAAAAAATTGCTCTGAATATAAAGAGATAAGGATTCACCAATGCCAAGAATGGTTAGAGGCATTCACAAGATTGAACATGAATACTACATTTAAGAAGCAAAAAATAAATTGAAAAAATTTTTTTAGTAGTATTCTACATACATTTAGAACAATTTCTTTATAAAATAATCTATTTAGACAGTCTATTAAATAGCTGTTTAAATAAATTAAAATTTGATTTTTTAATCACTTTATATGAAAGACAGTGCAAAAGGTCCAGGTTCAGGGTATATCTATCAATTTGAAATTCCTCTTTTAGAATTATCTAAATTGAATAAACAAGAGTATGTGAGTATTGAAAAAATAGATGATGTTGCCAAAGAAGATGAAAATGGTACTTATACCCTAACTGTTCAAGCTAAACATAGTATTTCCGCTTCAGGAAAAACATTTGGCAATACATCAGAAGATTTATGGAAGACTATAAAAATATGGATTGATAAAATCAAATTGAGTATTCTAAGTGAGAAAAACGAATTTAAAGCTCTTACCAATGTAGCATTCCCTGCTAATTCAATTGTTAGAAAGTTTAATTCCAATTCATTTGAAGAAAACATTAATGATATAACTAATATTCGTAATCAGCAACAACTTAAACTTGATGAAAAAACTAAAATAGGAAAAACGGCCCCTACCATTACCAAAATAATAACCCTTATTGACTATGCCCTAAATCACAGTAAAGAACTAGAGATTATTTTCAAAAAGTTTAGCTATCAAGAAAATTATAAAATTGAAGAAGACTTCTTTAACTCTATTCATTTGAGTAGTGTAAAAAATGTAGCCATAAAAGAAGACATTTATGAAAATTTTTATGGCTGGATTATCCAACAGTCTAAAAGAATGTGGCTTAATCAAAAAGAAGCTGCCTAAAATGTCTCTACTTTTATGTTGCAATTCCAATTATTTGATTGCACTTGAAAAGGAAGGATTTCTAATTTCTGAAAAAGTAGGCAAAGAAAAACTTTATCTTAACCATAGATTAATGTCAATACTGGAACAATAACGGATTGGACATGCAACAAAAAGTAGGACAGTTTTTTTAAGACCTATGCCACATTTTTAAATTGATAAAATTCTTGTTCTACTTCATATGGGATTTTATAGCCCAATGAAGAGTGCATTCGTTTTCTATTGTACCATATTTCAATGTATTCAAAGATGCAAGTTTTAGCTTGCTCTATTGTTTTAAAATCACAGCCGTAAACAAGTTCCACTTTTAAAGTTTTAAAGAAAGATTCAGCTACGTCATTATCCCAACAATTTCCTTTCCTGCTCATGGACTGGGTCACCAAAGGGTTAGATTTAATAAATGACCTAAAGGTTTTTGAGGTATATTGTATCCCTCAATCTGAGTGAAATATTAAATCCATGGTTATCTTTCGCTTACCTATAGCCATTTTCCATGCAGGAATAATAGTTTGATTGGTGTGTAAACTTGTACTTAATGACCAACCTATTATCTGTCTGTAAAACAGATCTATAATAGCGGTTAGGTACAACCAGCCTTGCTTAATTTGTATATAAGTAATGTCGCTTACCCAAGCTTCATTTAACCTATGGGGGTTAAATTTTCTGTTCAATAAATTTCTATAGACAGGATAGCTGTGATTGGAATCTGTGGTAGCTTTAAATTTCCTTTTGTGCTTACTGAACCAATTGTTCATTCTCATGATTTTAGCCGCCCTACGCCTGGATGTAAGGTAACCTTTGCGTTTTAACTGTTCTGCTATTCTAGTGTAGCCATAACGCTGTTTGCTCAAGTCAAATTCCTTTTTAACCAAATCTGTAAATAAACTATGTTCCAGTGCCCGTTTGGACAAGCCAGCTGTGTACCACCTGTAAAAACTGCTCCTGCTTACTTTAAAAACCCTGCTCATCTTCTCGATGGGATATAAATGTTTATAGCTGGCTATAAACCCATAGATTTCCCATCGCTCTTGGAGAAGATGTGCACGGCCTTTTTTAATATTTCAAGTTCAAGTTCTTTTTCCTTAAGGGCTTTGCGTAGCCTTTTGACTTCTAAGGTGTCATCGGGTATTGGCTTTTCTGGCTTAGCATAGGTAGGTGGTTTGGCCGCTCCGTGCCATTTGTAAATCCTTTGTACCTCTATGCCTAGTTCGTCTGCTAATTCTTTTATGTTCTCACGCTGGTAACTTAATCGAACAGCTTGTTCTTTTAGCTCTGGACTGAAATATCGTTTTTCATGTTTCTAAGATATTTGTATTATAGCAAATGGTCTTAAATTTTGTGTCCGAGTAAAAGTAACAACTCCAAATACTAATGGATCTATTTCTTGTACATATCTTTCATCTTCATAATTGGCTTGCGAAAATATTTTAACCGAAAATAATATAGAGATGATTGATGTTCCTTTTTTTTAATTTAATTATCATGTCTAACTTTAATTCACTAAGATTTCATCAACAAATAACCATGCATCACCTCCACTTGGAGTTGTTTTTAAATTTTTTGCAATTACTTTGACAAACTTTGCCCTTATAGGCTTAAAATCAATTTTAAAATCTTTTAACTCAACGGTTGGATTGATTTCAAATGGGCGTTCAACGTTTCCAACTTCTTTATAAGTAGCTCCATCTTCGGAAACATACACTTTTATACCTGTAGGAAAATAAATTCCTGACCCTTGATTTTCTACGGAGCCAACCGTGACTTGTTCTATGGTTTGTTCTTCTTCTAAATCTATAATAACCCCCATATCATCAACTAGCCATGCTTGCCACTGCCCATCATGAAAGTTTTTGGTTCCTCGTATGGCATTCACCATGCCAAAAGTTTCAGCTCCTTTATATTTATCATTATATGGAGTCACATACTCAACTTTGTCCCCTATCGCTTTATGGAACTTAATGGTATCTGTAAAAACCTTACCAACTGGTATATCATTTTTAAACAATGATGCTTTTACAATAGTTGTTTCTTTAAGTTCTATTGGGTCTTTATATTTTATGGCAGATTCTTTTAGGTTTTTATTGCCCAAAACATATCTTATATCCGTATTTGGAAATTCATTTTTCAACGATACATAAACTGCTTTCTTATTTAAATCCATCCTCACTTTAGAAGTTATTAAATACATACTTTTAGCGTAGTTTATACCCAAATATTCATAGCGTTTAAACATAGTTTCGAGTCTTGAGGAAAAATCATTCCAATCACGTGATTCTTTTGGACTCCATAATGCTTCTGACATAGCCGCTAACCTTGGAAAAATCATATATTCAGACTGCTTGGTTGTTGGAATGTATTCTGCCCAAAGATTGGCTTGGCCACCCAATACATGTTTAGCTTCCTCTGGCGTCATACTATCTACAACAGGGTCAAATTCATACACTTTACTTATTGGTGTATAACCGCCAATGGCCAAAGGTTCTTCATTTTGTGGCCCTTGGTAATGATCAAAATAACAGTGTGTTCCCGGCGTCATGATGACATCATGTCCTTGTTCAGCGGCTTCAATACCTCCTACGGTCCCTCGCCAACTCATTACGGTTGCTTCAGGTGCCAACCCACCTTCTAAAATTTCATCCCATCCAATTAATTTTTTGCCCTTTGAATTGATATATTTTTCAATACGCTTTACAAAATAACTTTGCAGTTCCTCTTCGTTTTTCAATCCTTCTGTTTTTATTCTTTTTTGACAATGCGGGCAGGTTTTCCAATTGATTTTGGTGGCTTCATCACCTCCAATATGAATGTATTTTGAAGGAAAGATAGTCATGACTTCATCAAGAACATCTTCCAAAAACTTAAACGTACTGTCCTTTCCAGCACAATAGATATCTGTAATTGGCCATACACCTCCTGATGGTACTCCAATACTCTTGTTAAAACAAGACAGCTCTGGATAAGCAGCAACAGCAGAGCTTACGTGCGCTGGCATTTCAATTTCTGGAATGATCTCCACATTTTTTAATTGGGCATATTTTACAAGTTCCTTTAATTGGTCTTGTGTTAAATACCCCCCATATGTTCCCTTTTCGCATGGACTATTAGTAGACCTAGCATTCCATGGTTTGTTTTCTTGATCGACTCGCCATGCACCAACATCAGTTAGTTTTGGATATTTTTTAATTTCAATACGCCATCCTTGGTCATCAACCAAATGCAAATGCAAGACATTCATTTTAAGCATGGACAAACGATCTATGGTTTTCCTTATATAATCTGAATTAAAAAAATGCCGAGATAAATCCAACATTAATCCTCTGTATTGAAATCGTGGTTGGTCTTTGATGGTTAGTGAGGGAATCACCCACTCTGTGTTTAAAGCCACATCGTTACTTTCAATAGCAACAGGAAGCAATTGCCTTACAGTTTCCAGCCCATACAAAAATCCTGCATGATCTTTTGCAGCAATGGTAATGTTGTCATTATTGACCGTTAATTGATACGCTTCGTCTTTTAACGTGTCATCTTGAGTAAATTGAACATAATTGCTGTTTGGAACGGCATTTGTGATTTGTGGTTTCCAGCCTGAAGCTTTTTCAAATTTTGAAATCAACACATTTGAGATTTCTTTTTGAAAGTCGTCTGCGACCACAAATTTTGTGGCTTCTGAAAACTCAAAAGCACCTTCTGAAAGCTTTAACTCTGCTGGTTTAGGAATTATTTGGATATCCTTTTCGGTAAAAACTTTCTGCTTTGCACAGGAACAAAAAACTACAACTACAATTACTACTAAAATTTGTTTTAATGTCTTCATTTAATTTAGTTTAAAGATGGTGTTATTTTAAATTGGTACTGATAGGTTTTTGCTCTTAGCAAGTATTTTTCCATAGGCCATGCTCCCCAGCTATCAATACTTCCTAAGCCCATTTGTTTGTAATCAATTTTTAAACTTGTCAGGTCACGTTCTTTAATATCGCCAGCATGTCTTTGGTCTTTTTCTAACCCATCATCTAAATCTTCGGTTAGATAATGTAATGTTGTAAAACTGAAAAAATCATCAGATTCAATATGTAATTTAATGCTATTGTTTGATAATTCCATCCATCTGTTATCTGTTTTGTTACCTGTTTCTTGCGGACGGATATATGGATAATATTGCACTGAAACTGTTTGATTGTAAATCCCCACCTCTGAACTGTAGTTTCTATCTATATAATTCTCCCGTGGACCTCTTCCATAGTACGAAATAGTATTGAAATTTTTAGGTAAAATCATTTTCATTCCAAATCTTGGCACCATGGGTGTCTCTTTATCCTTATCTATGTTTAATAGTTCTTGCACATATAATTCGCCATTACTATTTAGTTCATAATTTAAGGTTAACTCAGAAAAAACTTGAGGTAAATCATATTTCGCTTTTACTTTAATTATGTGATCTTTTGTAATAAAATATGTCCAATCAATCAAAGTTGGGTTGTCCATGGCTTCTTTCCACGATCGTAATTTTATTTGAAGTTTTGCTCCCATATCATTATCGGTTGGGGCTCTCCAAAAATTTGGTTGTAATTGATAGCCTTCTTTTATAATAGGCTCGTTATTAAATGTATAACCTGAAATATATCCCGTGTTTTTATCAAAGACTATTTCTGATTTATCACTTTTAAAAACAATAGAATTATCATTTTTTTCAACAATCATCTTTCTTCCATTTCCTAACTCTATATTGTTTTTCCAAACGCCTTTAAGGTGAAGTTGTTCTTTGGCGATTTCAGAACCTTTCGGTAAAAATGGTTCATCTTCTTTTAAAGTGTAGCTAATATTTACAAAAGCTTCTTGAAAGTGCTTCCCTTCTAAGTTGATAGGAAGTGACACTGTTTTTTCTTTTTGAGGAGCTATTTCTAAATTATCAATAGTTCCGCTAACATCATCAACACCATCTAAAACCAATGTCCAATTTAAACGAACATTACTTAAGTTTTTAAAGAAAAATTCATTGAATACTTTAATCTTGACATCTTCTTTATTTTCCCAAGATGTAAGAATGTTTTGCAGTACATTTCTAACTTCAAAAGCATGCGGGTTTGGTTGCCTTTCTGGATTAAATACGCCATTATCTAAAAAATTATTATCGCTTGGAGTGCCTTTAGGCCCAAAATCGCCACCGTAAGCAAAAATAACAGTACCGTCTTCTTTTGTTTTATAAACGGATTGATCTACCATATCCCAAATAAAACCACCTTGAAAGTTTTTATGTGCTCTAATGACATCCCAATAATCCTTAAAATTCCCCATGGAATTCCCCATGGCATGTGCATATTCACATTGAATAAAAGGTCTTTTTGGATTTGGGTTTCCTTTAATATAATCTTCCATTCCATCTGGCGAGCTGTACATTGGGTTTACAATGTCTGAGTCCCAATCAAATTTCAATGTTTTTCTTGCCCAACCTCCAAGACTTGCTCTTTCATATTGAATGGGTCTTGATGCATCCCGTTCTTTTAACCATAAGTATGCACGGTAAAAGTTATAACCATTCCCCGCTTCATTGCCCATGCTCCAAATAATAACGGATGGGTGGTTTTTATCACGTTCCACCATACGTTGGATGCGTTGTAAATGGGCTAATTCCCAATTAGGTTTATTGGCTAGTGTTTTGGTAATATCGTACCCCATTCCATGAGATTCTAAATCGGCCTCATCCACTAAATAAATGCCATATTTATCACATAATTCATAAAAATAAGGGTCATTGGGGTAGTGAGACATTCTAACAGCATTGATATTAAACTCTTTTAAAACTTTAATATCCTGTTCCATGCGCTCTCTAGAAATAGTTTGGCCTGTAGTAGGGTCAGTTTCATGACGATTTACTCCCTTTATGTAAATAGGCTGACCATTTACTAACAGTTGTCCTCCTTTAATTTCTACTTTTCTAAAACCTATGTTCTGCGGGATAACCTCCACTGTTTGCCCTTTTTTATTTTTTAAAATGAAGTTGACTTGGTATAAATTAGGGATTTCTGCACTCCATTTTTTTGGGTTTTTTACATTGAAATTGAACGTTGCATCTTTCGTAGTTTCATCAAGTGCAATGTTTTTTGATGAAATAAGCTCCGCTTCATCTTTTAGCTGAACCTCTAAAACGTATTTATCTTTCTTTTTAAAACCTGAAAATGTTGTTGACATTTTTAAGCTCCCATCAATATATGAAGCATCTAAATCTGGAACTATTTCAAAATCTATAAGATGGGATTTATTTCTAGCATACAAGTAGGTATCTCTTGTAATGCCGCTCATACGCCAAAAATCTTGACACTCCAAATAAGAGCCGTCACTCCATTTCATAACTTTAAAAACGATGGTGTTTTTTCCATCGATTAAGAATTTATTTAAATTGAATTCTTGCGGTAATTTACCATCTTCGCCATAGCCTACATAAACACCGTTAACCCAAACAGTAAGATTCGATTTTGCAGCACCTACATGAAGAAATATATCTTTTCCTTTCCAGTTTTCATCAATAGTAATCTCTCTTCTGTAAACGCCTGTAGGATTATAATTAACAGGAACAAACGGTGGATCTACAGTAATCCAAGGTGAAAAATCATAGGTGGTATTGGTGTATATGGGATAGCCATACCCGTTTACATCCCAGTTAGCAGGAATTTTGAAATCATCCCAAGCACTATCATTATATTCGATTTTTTCAAATCCTTTGGGTAAATCATTAGGGGTTTCAACGTATTTAAATTTCCAAATACCATTTAGGTTGTAATAATTTTCAGATTGCTTCCAATCACCTTTTTTTGCCAACGCTTCGTTTTCATACACATAATATGAAGCATGCATAGGCATTCTATTTTCCTGATTGATTTTTTCATTTAACCAAAAAGGCTCGTTGTTTTGAGCCTTAATGGTCAATGATGCTATTAAAAATCCAATGATGTAAAAGATATTCTTCATAATTAGTTATTTATCCCAAGACATTTTAAATTGTGCATCTTCCATTCTGTTTCCTTTTTCTTCGTCATAAACCGCATAATTAAATCCAGAACGCAAACTATAGCCGGCATGCTCACCTTTTTTATTGACGGCAATAAAACCAACTTGTAAGTACTCCATGTCTTTGTGGTTTTTGTGTTTGTTGTAAATGCGTTCCACTACTTCTTTACAAGCCTCAAAAGGTGTTCTTCCATGACGCATCAATTCAACTACCATAGCGCTTCCTGCTGTTCTCATGACCGCTTCGCCTAAACCAGTTGCGGCCGCTCCCCCAACTTCGTTATCTAAAAACAACCCTGCTCCTATAATGGGGGAATCCCCAACGCGCCCATGCATTTTCCAAGCGGCTCCACTGGTTGTACAACCTCCAGAAATATTGTCATTATCATCAATCACCAACATACTGATGGTATCGTGATTTTCAATGTTTATGACAGGTTCATATTTAGATTCCTGTAACCATTTTTTCCAATCGGCCTCAGATTCTGGCGTTAATAGATTTTCTTTTTTAAATCCTTCTTCCAATGCAAATTGCAAAGCGCCTTCACCAGATAACATGACATGGGGCGTTTTCTCTAATACAAGTTTTGCTACCGAGATAGGATGCATAATACCTTCTAAAAAACAAACCGATCCGCAATCGCTGTTATGATCCATGATACAGGCATCTAAAGTCACTTTGCCTTCTCTATCAGGATAACCACCATACCCAACACTTCTAATCTTAGGATCAGCTTCAGGGATTTTCATGCCTGCTTCAATGGCATCTAGCGTGGGTTTACCATCTTTTAATTGTTTCCAAGTTTCTTCATTGGCCGGTAAGCCATGGTTCCATGTAGAAATAATCAATGATTTTTTTTGAGCGTTTATGATAGCAGGCACGCCTTCTGACTCGCTTTTAGCAATGTCTTTACAACTTAAAAGTGTACTGACTCCAATGGTTCCTAGAGCGGTTGTTTTTATAAAATCTCTTCTGTTTGACATAGCTCCTTTTAAAAAATTAAACCTGATAATTACCTTATTATTACAAACTAGCTTTTGTTTCTTTTATGGTGTTTAAATACTCATCAGACAAGGCGTTCCCATCAAAAAAGGCAACACCTTTAGCGCCGTTTTCCTTGGCTAACAAAATGGCTTCTTTAAGTTGTTCTTTAGACTCTATTCCTGGAATATAAATACCTGTATTCAACTTGGTTTCTTTCGCTTTTAAATCGGAAACCCCTTGTTTTGTGGCGAAGGCAATCCAGTCTAATCCTTCATTATAAAAGTTATGATAAATCATGGGGTACACTTCGTCAATGTCCCATTTGTCCCAACGTTGACGTACCATGTGATCGGCCATTTCTGGATAAGGGAATACGGCAGCCGTTAATATTTTACCGTGCTCATGAGCAATTTCATAAGCATGGTTTACAACGTTTCTAATTTGATTTAAACGAAATTGTTTCCATTCAATATCAATTTCAGGGTGTTCCATTTTTCTAGGATCTCTACCAAATTTTTCAATAAAAGCATTGACACTGGCATCGGAATAATCAAAGTCGAAATCTGGTAATTCCGTGTTTTGAACTAGATCGTACTTAGGTAATAATCCCACTGGCAAAAACACATCAGGATACCGGATGTAATCTAAATGAATACTTTTAACGCCATCTACTTTTGCCAAGCCTTCCAGCAAATCATAAATATGTTGCCGCGCTTCAGGATTACTAGAAGATAACCATTGATAGTAATCTACATACGGGCGATCATCAAAACATGATTTTCCGCTTCTACTCACCATATACCAATCTGGATGCTGCAAAGCAACAGAATCTCCGGGTCTATTCATGGTCATAATCCAAGCATGGACTTTTAAACCTGCATTAGT
>NZ_BMNR01000003.1:0-161038 GCF_014646655.1 Yeosuana aromativorans
AATAAGATTACACTTATCTTTAGATTTCAAAACACCGAATATGTTATATAAATTAACAGCGTAAATCAATTTTTAACCTGTAGCCATATTTCAGGACGAGACATTTGAGAAAAACACAAATTGAACAAAGAAATTAAAATATTACGCTCTGACTTAATTGCTAAATGTGACCAATACCTGAATGGCGAAATTGGAGAAAAGGATTTTGAAAATTATGCTTGGGACTTAATAACAGAAGATCATTTTGACTGGGACGATGACGTAATATCAGACATTCTTTTTCAATGGGATAATCCACTAATCAATTTTCCGATTACAAAACAAAATGTCAAACTTTGGAAACACCAATTAAGAACTGACGAAAACTTATTAGAAGATTTTAATTTATGGAATGTGCATATTGACCGACAAAAAAAGGTTTGCGAAAAATATGAATCTAAATGGAATCCGATTAACAAAAAACTGAAAGTTGGAATTAGTTCTGACCCTAATTCTGACCCAATTCACGGATTACGACATCCGCAAGAAAAAGGAACTACAGGCTGGTATATTTGGACAGGAGAATACTCGGAATCAGGTGATTTTTTCAAACCAATGTGTGCAGAACATTTGCTACAGATTCGACCTGAATTAATAAAATATTTAGGACTTGACATTGGTTATCGATTTTTAATTGACAAAAACGGTTACGAAGATGTTTGGTTTGACGAAAAACTTAAAAATGTGGAATAAAAAAACGGTGTACAACAACGGCTATAATTCTTTTGGTCCCAGGGGCCTTATCGACATCCGGAAGTATGGCCTTTTCATAAAACTGGTTGGCTGCATTAATGACCGTGACATGTTCATCCTGCTGCCTTGACAGCAGGTGGTCCACAATTTGGTGCGGGGTGACCTCAGCCATGTTTGTCAAGTTTGCCCTCAGGTAGTTATGGAATTCGTTTTGCATCTCATTGAGCAGGATATTGTGCTCCAACAGATGCTTTTGCCTGGTGCTGAACCTTTGCATGCCTTCATCCCAATGCTTGATCTCTGAGCCCCTTATTCTGGTCAGGCTGATCTTCCCCTCGGCCTTTTGCGGTTGTGGACAATCCGGACATAAAAAGGATAGCCCTTTTTGGGGCCTTGATGTAAAACTTGAGTGTTGTTCCCATAATTAATCTTCAAAGATTTAAAAAAATGAATGAATATGTGTGGAACAAAAAATTGACATCAAACCGGTTCAAATCATCCCAAACCAAAAAAAAGTCATGGGCTACCTTCGCCTTTTGGCAAGAGGACTATCATGCCTTTTTCCACTTTTTAACGTTTTGGTGAAACAATGGTGAAACAAATAAGTGGTCTTAAACGAACTTTAACGGACCCAACTGAAAGCAAAAACCCCACAGTTCCTAATAAACTGTGGGGTAATGAAACCAATTGAATCTTTGTTTGTGACCGCGGAGGGATTCGAACCCCCAACCCTCAGAGCCGAAATCTGATATTCTATCCAGTTGAACTACGCAGCCATATTCCTGCTCGGCAGGAATCTTTTTATTATTTATGCTAATTTTGCTTTTACTATATTTGATATGGTTTTTCCATCAGCCTTTCCTGCCAACTCTTTACTGACAATCCCCATGACTTTACCCATATCTTTCATGCCCTCTGCGCCGGTTTTTTGAATGGTTTCTACCACTACTTTGGTTATTTCTTCATCACTTAATGCCTTTGGTAAAAACTGGGCAATAACCTCAGCTTCTGCCAACTCAGGTTGCGCCAAATCCTCACGCCCTTGTTCAAGATAAACGGCAGCGCTATCTTTACGCTGTTTCACTTGCTTTTGAAGTATCTTAAGCTCTTGTTCTGTTGTTAATTCTTCTTTGGCTCCACTTTCAGTCTGAGCTAATAAAATAGCCGATTTAACTGCTCGTAGGGCAGTTAAAGCCGTCGTGTTTTTTTCCTTCATGGCAACCTTCATTGCCGTCATGATATCATCTTGTAAACTCATTTGGTTTGATTTTGTAAGATGCTGCGAAGATAGTAAGAAATATGTTTTCTGCCTTTGCTTTCTTAAATTTTTAATATATAAAAAACCCAAAAAGCTGAGGGAAACTTTTTGGGCCTATAAGACGTTTGTACTAAACTGTCTTGGTACTAATCAACATTATCGTGCAAAAACGAATTATTACTTCTCAATTGGATTTCATCATTATCATCATAATCAATACTGGTTCTTGACATATCTGTTTCTGAAGAATGCTTGACCTCTTTCAAATCAACACCTTGCCGTTTGTATGCCGGAACTTTTTCTATATCATCAATTTTAGAACTATTGAACTTATAGTTAAAATCCTTCATTTTACGTCTTCGCTCCGCTGCCCGCTCTTTTAACATGTCAGAAATAGGGCTGTTTACAGGATCAATGTCTTGACCGGTTTCTTCTTCGGTTTGTTTTGCAACTATTTTCTTTTCAAATACGACTTCTTGGTCAAAACCTTCCAAAGTTTCCTCTTTGGTTTTTGGTTGTTTTTTGTTCATGGAAGACTCTACTTCAACATAATCATCAAGGGCATATCTAACGTCTCCTTTTTCATTAGATTCGGTAACAGTTATAAGCTCTACATAATCCTTAACCTGGATTTTCTTCACTTCTTCGTCTTCTAACTTATGTTCAATGACATCGTCTTTTTCTTCATTGGAAATTTTATTATTTGACAGTGGCAAATCAAATGTCAAGGTTATTTGTTTTTCCTCCTCAATATCCTCATCTTCAATTTTTGTTGGAGCAGACATTCTTGTAACTGGCTTAATAATAAAATCATCCTCTTCTTCAAAATTTGCTTTTACCTCATCATAAACAACTTGTATGTTTTTGATAAGCTCTGAAGTTGGAATTAAATCCATTCCATTAGAAACTTGGCTTGTTTTATTATCTTTTGAGGTTGTTTCATCTGATTTATTGAAAGTATCTTCTTCAATATCCAAAACATGTTTCGTTACTGTTGGCTCATTTTTTTTCTCAAGCTCAATGGTTGGAGCAATGATAATGGGCTCCCGATCCTTAGGACTAAGGTCTTGGTCCTCTAGTGAATGAACTACTTTTTTAGCTTCAGTATTTGAAATTTCATCTTGTTGCTCCACATTAAACCCCGTTGCAATGATGGTCACTGCAATAGATTCCTCTAATGATTCATCTTCACCAACACCCATGATAATATTGGCGCCATGACCAGCTTCATTTTGGATATGATCATTGATTTCACCAATCTCATCAATGGTGATTTCATGTGAACCAGAAACAATAAGCAGCAATACGTTTTTAGCTCCGGTTATTTTGTTGTCATTTAGCAATGGCGAATCCAATGCCTTTCTAATGGCTTCTTGTGCGCGGTTTTGACCTGATGCCAAAGCAGATCCCATAATGGCGGTACCACTATTGCTCAATACGGTTTTGGCATCACGTAAGTCAATATTTTGAGTGTAATGATGTGTTATAACCTCGGCAATACCACGAGCAGCAGTGGATAACACCTCATCGGCTTTTGAAAATCCAGCTTTAAAGCCCAGATTTCCGTAAACTTCACGAAGCTTGTTGTTGTTGATTACAATTAAGGAATCTACCACACTTCTAAGGTTTTCAATTCCCTTTTGGGCTTGTTCTATACGCATTTTGCCTTCAAACTGAAATGGCATGGTTACAATACCAACCGTTAAGATATCAGAATCTTTAGCCATTTTAGCTATTATTGGTGCAGCGCCTGTACCAGTTCCTCCTCCCATTCCGGCTGTGATGAAAACCATCTTAGTGTTGGTGTCCAACATTTGGGTAATGTCATCAAAACTTTCTAATGCCGATTGTTCTCCTATATCTGGATTAGCTCCAGCTCCTAATCCTTCTGTTAAATTAACTCCTAATTGAATTTTATTGGGCACACCACTATTTTGAAGTGCTTGTGCATCGGTATTACAGACATAAAAATCTACGCCTTTAATGCCTTGTTGGAACATGTGGTTTATGGCATTGCTGCCGCCGCCGCCAACACCAATAACTTTAATGACATTCGATTGGTTTTTTGGTAAATCAAATGCTATACTGTCGAATTCTTTTTTGCTGCTCATAAATTCTGTTTTACTGGTATTAATACTATTTTTTCTTTTATATTGTTCAATGGATGGTTTGTTTTGTTTATTTTTTCTACTCTGCATTATCTAAAAAGTCCTTGACGCGTTCTGTCAACTTATCCAAAAACGAACGTCTTTCTTTTATTGGCTTTTCCTCTATAATTTCATTTGGTTTTAACTCTTCCCGTCTTTCTTCTTCAATTTTTTCAACGCGTTTTCTCTCTTGGCGTTTTAAACCATCAAGAACCAACCCTACTGCTGTGGCAAACAAAGGGCTTGTTACATCATCATCACTATCACCAGCCAAATGCTCATTGGGAAAACCAATTCTAGTATCCATGCCTGTGATGTATTCAACTAACTGTTTAAGATGCTTAAGTTGTGCACCACCACCTGTTAACACGATGCCTGCAATGAGTTTTTTCTTTTGCTCTTCGTGGCCGTAATTTTTTATTTCAACATACACTTGCTCAATGATTTCCACAACGCGCGCATGAATGATTTTTGAGAGATTTTTAAGGGTAATCTCTTTGGGTTCCCTACCACGTAGCCCTGGAATGGACACGATTTCATTGTCCTTATTTTCACCTGGCCAAGCAGAACCAAATTTTATTTTTAATAACTCGGCTTGTTTTTCAATAATGGAACATCCTTCCTTGATATCTTCTGTGATGACGTTACCACCAAAAGGAATCACGGCAGTGTGACGAATGATGCCATCTCTAAAGATGGCCAAATCAGTGGTTCCTCCTCCAATATCAATCAACGCAACACCTGCTTCTTTTTCTTCTTGACTTAAAACCGCATTGGCAGATGCCAAAGGCTCTAACGTAATACCTTCTAAATTCAATCCGGCACTTTGTACGCAACGGCCAATGTTCCTGATGGATGACACTTGACCAACGACTACATGGAAATTAGCTTCCAAACGTCCGCCATACATCCCAATAGGTTCCTTAATTTCAGCCTGCCCATCTACTTTATACTCTTGTGGTAGGACATGAATGATTTCCTCGCCAGGCAACATGACCAACTTATGCACCTGATTGATGAGTTTATCAATATCATTATCATCAATCACCGTTTCAGAATTTGCTCTGGTGATATAATCACTATGTTGCAAACTGCGAATGTGTTGTCCAGCAATACCAACGGTGACTCCTTCAATTTTAATTTCAGAAGTGGCTTCTGCTTCCAAAACCGCTTGCTGAATGGATTGAATGGTTTGTGTAATATTGTTTACTACACCACGGTGAACACCTAGACTCTTAGATTTTCCGATACCTAAAATCTCTACTTTGCCGTATTCGTTTTTACGACCTATCATGGCCACAATCTTGGTGGTCCCTATGTCTAATCCTACTGCTATATTATGCTCCATGGCTTATATTTTGGTACATACTACTTGGTTGTCAAACTGTAAATTGACTTTACTGTAATTGTTTAGCGTTTTATCCTGTAGGTTTTTTTGATAAAACGCCTTAAGGTTATTTATTTTTTTATTTAAAAAATTGATAGTTCCCACCTGTACTATGAAATCGCACTGGCGAAGTTTTAGGCTAATAGTTTGATCTATGTTTTGATGAATTTCTATAACATTTTTCATTAGGAAATCATCATTTTTAACTTTGTTTGCAACAGTATAAACGTTTTTTAAATTGTTCTTCTTTACATAACCGGTCACTATGGGCACTCTAGCCGTAAAATTAGATGACAATGGCATATAAAAACCTTCGTCATCAATGTAATAAGACTCCGTAGTGCTTACTCTAGCTATAGGTGTTTTTTGTTCAATATCAGCCTTAACTGCACCATTTACAGTAACATATACTTCAGCTGACTTGATCATTGGATTAGAATTTAGGGCATTCTCTAACTGATTCAAATCTAAAGTTTCTTTTGACAAATTTTTAACGCTATGGTGATTTTGTATTAACAATTTACTAACAGTCTCATGGGTTACAAACAAATTATTCTCACCTACAAAACGGATATCAATTGATGACACCTTACGGGTTTCATTTCTAACTGTGGCAAAGGCAAATAAAAATATTACCAAGCCAAATAAACCAATCATTTTTATGTAGTTCCAGTTAACTCGCAATGCTAAATTCCTTTTTAATATGTTTAACTTCTTCTCCTATATCACCAGCTCCAATGGTCAACAAAACCTGTGCTTTACTGGCGCGTATTTTGGACATCATATTCGCCTTGCTAATAAGCTGTTTGTTGGGATTTTGTATTTTATTTAATAACCATTCTGATGTAATTCCTTCAATGGGCAATTCTCTTGCCGGATAAATGTCCAGTAACATAATTTCATCAAACTGTGATAGACTCAGGGCAAATTCATCTGCAAAATCCCGGGTTCTGCTATATAAATGCGGCTGAAAAATAGCCAGTACTTTTTTGTCAGGATACATTTCCCTGACAGCCTGATAAACAGCATTTATTTCCTGCGGATGATGCGCATAATCATCTATAAAAACAAAATCATCGGTTTTTATATGATATGTAAATCGTCTTTTAACCCCTGTGTAAGATGCTAAAGCCTTGGCGAGCTGTTGGTGAGGGCACCCATACTCTACAGACATCGCCAAGGCTATTAATGCATTCGACAGATTATGTCTACCAGGCAGGTTAAATTGTAAATTTTCAAGTACTGTTTTAGGTGTTTTAACATCAAAAACATAGGTGCCATTTTTTATCTTAATATTTTGAATGGAATAATCAGAATCATCCTCAATTCCGTATGTAACCCCTTGTAGTGCAAGTCCATTTTTAACAAATAGTTTTCCGTTTGTTTTAACTTTTTTAGAAAAATCCTTAAAAGCTTGCCTAAGTTGTGATGCATCGCCATAAATATCCAAATGATCAGCATCCATCGAGGTAATACAAGCAATATTTGGCGACAGCGTTAAAAATGACCGGTCAAATTCATCTGCTTCAACCACTGAAACCTCGGTTCCATTAATTATTAAATTTGAATTGTAATTTTCACTAATGCCTCCTAAAAAAGCGGTCATTGGCACATTACATTCAAACAACAAATGGCCCAGAATACTGGTTGTAGTGGTTTTTCCATGAGTTCCGGCTACTGCCAAACAAAACGTGTGTTCTGTAATCAAACCAAGCACTTCAGATCGTTTTAAAACATTAAACCCATTGGCTTTAAAATATTCTAATTCGCTATGGTTTTTAGGCACGGCAGGTGTATAGACCACTAAAGTGTCATCCGGATTTAAAAACCGTTCCTCTATATGTTTTATAGAATCCTCAAAATGAACACTAATGCCTTGGGATATTAAACTATCTGTTAACTCAGTTGATGTTTTATCATACCCTGCAACATACTTGTTATTGACATAAAAATATCGTGCCAAGGCACTCATACCAATACCTCCGATACCTATAAAATAAACGTTATGTATGTTGTTCAGGTCCATATTATCTTTCTAGAAGTTTAACCACTTCATCTACTATATCTTTTGTGGCATTTACCAATGCCAGCTTTTTAATGTTTGCTGCTAGTTGCTTTTGCCTTTCTGGTGACTGGATTAACTGCGAAAATTTATTTTCAAAATCAACATCCAAATCTTCTTCTTTTATAATCATGGCAGCATCATTGTTTACAATAGCCATGGCATTTTTTGTTTGATGGTCCTCAGCCACATTTGGTGATGGTACAAAAATGACCGGTTTACCAACAATGCACAATTCTGAAACCGAACTCGCTCCTGCCCTTGAAATAATAATATCAGATGTAGCGTAGGCAAAATCCATATTGTTTAAAAACGGATACACCTGTATGTCTTTGGTGTTATTGTAAATTTTATACTGTTCATAATACAGTTTTCCACATTGCCAAATAACTTGTACATTTTGGGTGTCCAGAAAGTCCAGTTCTTTTTCAATTAAATCGTTTATGGCTCTAGCTCCTAAACTTCCCCCTAAAACCAACAAGGTATATTTACCGTGTTTTAGATTGAAAAAATCTTTGGCTTCTACAGTCTTTGTTTCAATATTGAGTAAATCCTGGCGAACCGGATTTCCTGTTTTTATAATTTTATCACTTGGAAAAAAGCGCTCTAAATTATCATAAGCCACACAGATTTTTTGCACCTTTTTAGCCAAAAGTTTATTGGTAATTCCCGGATAAGAATTTTGTTCCTGTATCAAGCAAGGAATATGTTTTGAAGCCGCCATGTATAACAATGGTCCGCTTGCAAATCCACCTGTACCAATGGCCACATCAGGTTTAAAAGCCTTAACTATTTTATTGGCATTCCATAAACTACTTATTAGTTTAAATGGAAACATAAGGTTTTTTAGCGTGAGTTTTCTCTGAATACCAGAAATCCATAAGCCTTTAATATCATAACCTGCTTGTGGCACTTTTTCCATTTCCATTCGGTCTTTAGCACCAACAAACAAAAACTCTGCATTTGGGAGGCGATTTTTCAAATCGTTAGCAATAGCTATCGCTGGGTAGATATGCCCACCTGTGCCACCTCCTGAGAGAATTATTTTATATGTTTTTGATTCACGATTCACGATTCTCAATTTACGATTTACGATTGCGCATCGTTTTTATAGATGCAACAATTATTGACAATAATTCATTTCCTTCAGCATGCAATCTTTTTATTTCCTCATGCTCTTTATTACTTACTTCCAATAATAATTCTAAAAAATACATACTCTCATCTGCCTCTTCCTCTACTATTTTTAATTTATTAACAAAATCCGCATCAGATTTCGCCCTACACGCAGCCCTATAATTTGCTCCAACTGAACTTGAACATCTAATTAACTGATTACAAAATGCGTTATACTCTCTTGAAACTGGAAACTTTACGCAAAGATTCCAACAATCTAATGCATATTTTTTTGTTCTATTTTTTAATATTTGCTTCATCAATCGTATTACTAAAATCGTAACTCGTAATTTTAAATGGTTTCTGATAAAATTTCCAACGGATTATCTTCTATATCTTCCAACTCTTTAATTTCTTCACGTTTAGCACTCACGCTTAATATGATTCCAATGGCCAGACAAGTCATCCAGATTGAGGTTCCTCCACTACTTATTAACGGCAATGTTTGTCCCGTAACTGGAAACAATTCCACCGCCACGGCCATATTGATCAAGGCCTGAAATACAATAGGAAGCCCCACACCAAGCACCAATAATTTACCAAAAACGGTATCAGCCTTTTGAGCCGCAATCACGATTCTAAACAGCAACCACATATATAAAATGATTATGGATATCCCGCCTATCAACCCGTACTCCTCAATGATAATAGCGAAAATAAAATCGGATGAAGACTGAGGCAAAAAGTTCTTTTGAATACTCTTACCAGGGCCGACTCCTTGAATATAACCAGTGGCAATAGCTATTTTTGCTTTTTCTATTTGATAATCGGCTTCTGTATCATCATCGTTGGTAAAACTTTCCAATCGGCTCATCCACGTGTCAACCCTATTGGGCATAGCATCAGGAAATGCTTTTGCAACCAACACAAATAAGGCCAAACACAAAATACCCATTCCTAAAATTGACAATAAATACCGTATGGGATAACCTCCAATAAATACCAACATGACCACCATAACAAACATAATGGCTGCTGTTGATAAATTGGCCGGCAAAATTAAAACCAATACTAAAAAAACAGGCACCCACAGGGGCAAGATGGACGCCTTAAATGTGATCTCTTTATCTTGTATTTTTGACATATACCTAGCCACATATACCATTAAAACAACAGACGCCAAGGTTGATGTTTGAAATGACATGCCTACTATGGGGATTTGAATCCATCTACTTGCGTTTGCGCCTTCAATAGTGATTCCTTGAAACATGGTAACAACCAACAAAACCAAAACAATTGGAATCATAATTAAAGATAACCCCCTAAAATACCTGTACGGAATCTTATGCACTCCATACATGATGGCAAACCCTAAAAACAAATGCATAAAATGTTTAACAAAAAATGCAAACGTACTGGTATTCCCACCAGAATAGGCCAAATTACTAGCCGCACTATAAACCGGAAGAAATGAAAATATGGCCAACAAGGCTACAATTGCCCAAATTAACCGATCTCCCTTTATGTTTTTAAACAGTGCTTGCATAGATGTCTTTACTATTGTTCTTTTTTACAAATTTCTTACGGCTTCTTTAAATTGGCGACCCCTATCTTCATAGTTTTCAAACAAATCAAAACTGGCACAAGCCGGAGACAACAATACGGTATCCCCTGCTTCTGCTATTTTATAAGCAATCTTAACCGCTTCGCTCATAAACTGTGTTTCAACAATGATATCAACCATGTTCCCAAACGTATTGAGCAATTTTTCATTATCAACCCCTAGGCAGATAATAGCCTTGACCTTTTCATTTACAAACGAAAACAGCTCTTCATAATTATTGCCTTTATCTTGACCGCCAACAATCCAAACGGTTGGGGTTTCCATACTTTCCAAAGCATAATAGGTTGCATTAACATTGGTTGCCTTTGAATCGTTAATATATTGTACCTTGTTGATTTTTAACACATGCTCCAAGCGGTGTTCTACGCCTTGAAAATTCTCTAGACTTTCCCTGATGGTTTGCTTTCTAATCTTTAATAAATGGGCTACTGTTGAGGCAGCCATGGCGTTCTTAATATTGTGTTTTCCTTCTAATGCTAGATTTGTTGTTGGCATGATTATTTGATTGTTATCTATTGTTATTTTTATTTTATTATTGTCTAAATACGCGCCGTTTTCAATAGGTTTTGTTAATGAAAATGGCAATAATGTGGATTGAACTGGGTGCATTTGTAACCAATTGTCAATAACTGGATCATCAGCATCATATATTAAAAAATCGGCTTTTGTCTGATTTTTTGCTATTCTGAATTTTGAAGCGATATAATTCTCGAACTTGTAATCATATCGGTCCAAATGATCGGGTGTAATGTTTGTAATGACTGCTATATGCGGTTTAAAATCAACTATATCATCCAATTGAAAACTGCTGATTTCCAACACATAGTTTGTGTAATCTTTTTCAAGAATCTGCTTGGCAAAACTATCGCCTATATTTCCGGCCAAACCCACTTCTAATTGTTGACTTAAAATATGATGCGTTAATGTTGCCGTGGTTGTTTTGCCATTACTTCCCGTTATACCGACTATGGTTGCTTTGGTAAATTGGGCCGCAAATTCAATTTCAGAAACCACTAAAATCCCTTGTTCCCTGATTTGTTTTACCAAGGCTACCTTATCAGGTATGCCGGGACTTTTCATTACTAGGTCTGCATTCAGAATTTTTGATTCTGTATGCTGGCCTTCTTCCCATTCAATCTCATTATGTATAAGAACTTCTTTATATTTTCCTTTAATATTCCCTTTATCGGAAACAAATACTTCAAAACCTTTTTTCTTTCCCAAAAGCGCGGTTCCTACACCGCTTTCTCCGCCTCCTAAAATGACTAACCGCTTCATTTATCTTATTTTCAAAGTCACAATAGAAATTATGGCCAATAAAATGCCAACAATCCAAAAACGGGTTACTATTTTACTTTCATGATATCCTAACTTTTGGTAATGATGGTGCAGCGGTGACATTTTAAAAATGCGCCTTCCTTCACCGTATTTTTTCTTGGTATATTTAAAGTAACTCACTTGCATGACCACCGATAAATTTTCGGCTAAAAATATCCCACACAGCACGGGAATCAGCCACTCTTTTCTCACAGCAATAGCTATGACCGCTATAATGCCTCCAATGGTTAAACTTCCTGTATCGCCCATAAAAACCTGGGCCGGATAGGTATTGTACCAAAGGAATCCTACAAGAGCACCTACAAAAGCGGCGATGTAAATGGTGATTTCTTCCACTCTTGGGATATACATAATATTGAGGTAATCTGAAAAAATGATATTACCCGAAATCCATGCGAAAATCCCTAAAGTGAGTACAATGATGGCTGAAGTTCCTGCAGCCAGACCGTCAATACCGTCTGTTAAATTGGCTCCGTTGGAAACGGCTGTGATGATAAAAATGGCTACCAAAATGAAAATGACCCAAGCATATTTTTGTAATCCAGGGTTTATCCAGGTTATCAATTCTGCATAATCAAATTCATTACCTTTAACAAAAGGAATGGTTGTTTTGGTTGATTTTTCTTCGTCCTTAAAAAGTTTTGATGGTGACACCTTTGGATCTTTAGCTAAGATTTCTTGTTGAACTTGAGCAGGCAGTTTTTCCTTAATAGTCACATTGCTGTTGAAATACAAACTGGCACCAATGATGATACCTAAACCTACTTGTCCCAAAACCTTAAATCTCCCTTTGAGTCCTTCTTTATCTTTTTTGAATTTTTTGATATAATCATCAATAAAGCCGATGGTTCCCATCCAAAGAGTTGTTACAATAAGTAAAATCACATAAATGTTCTCTAATTTAGCCAGTAAAAAAACGGGGATTAATGTTGCCAGAATGATGATGATTCCTCCCATGGTTGGTGTGCCGGCTTTTTCTTGTTGCCCATGAAGACCCAAATCCCTGATGGTTTCACCTACTTGTTGTTTTTGTAAAAACCGAATGATTCGTTTACCATAAATAGTAGAAATAAGCAATGATAAAATCATGGCAAAGGCCGCCCTAAAGGTTAAGAACCCAAAAAGGGACGCTCCAGGAAATTGAAATTGCTTTTCTAAATATTCAAATAAGTAATACAGCATCTATTTTTGTAATTGTTTTAAAAATTCCTGAACTATTTTTAAGTCGTCAAAATCAAATCGTTCTCCTTTAATTTCTTGATAAGTTTCATGACCTTTTCCCGCAATGAGAATGATATCATTTGGTTGCGCCAATTGACAGGCTGTTTTAATGGCTTGCTTTCTATCAACTATTGACAGCACTTTTTTGGCATGTTGTGGCTCTACGCCTTTTTCAATATCACTAATAATGGTTTCCGGTTCTTCACTGCGCGGATTGTCACTAGTAAAAATGACCTTGGTACTTAACTCTGTGGCTATATGCCCCATTTTAGGGCGCTTGGTTTTATCCCTATCGCCTCCACAGCCAACAACGGTAATCAGCTCTTCGTTTTTGGTACGAATGCTATTGATGGTTTCCAATACATTTTTAAGGGCATCAGGGGTGTGCGCATAATCCACAATAGCAGTGATTTTTTCATCAGAAATCAAATATTGAAAGCGACCACTCACACTTTCCAAAGCACTTATCAATTGTAAAATCTCTTGTTTATCAAGTCCTAATAATTCAGCCGTTCCATAAATAGCCAATATGTTGTAGGCATTAAAATTTCCAATAAGTCGAGTCCACACTTCACTTTCATTAATCTTCAATAACAACCCACCAAACTCATTTTCCAATATTTGGACTCTGTAATTTGCATAGGTCTTTAAAGCATATGTGTATTTTTTTGCTTGTGTATTTTGAAGCATGACCAGCCCGTTTTTATCATCAACATTCACCAAAGCAAAAGCTGAAGCAGGCAGGTTATCGAAAAATGATTTCTTGACATCTCTATATTCGGCAAAGGTCTTGTGATAATCTAAATGGTCATGGGTTATATTGGTGAAAATGCCTCCTGTAAAATACAAACCTTCTGTTCTATGCTGATGAATGCCGTGGGAACTGACCTCCATAAAACAAAACTCAACGCCCACATTGCTCATTTCCTTCAAATACTTATTAATGGTCAAAGAATCTGGTGTGGTGTGGGTTGCTTTATACTCTTTACTATCAACCATTATTTTTACAGTAGAAAGCAATCCTACTTTAAATCCAGCCTTTTTGAAAAGTTGATACAGTAAAGTGGCTACAGTTGTTTTACCATTGGTACCAGTAACTCCTACTAGTTTTAAATTTTCAGAAGGCACGCCATAATAATTGGAAGCCATAAAAGCCAAAGCCTTTGCTGAATTCTCTACTTCTATATAGGTGATGCCGCTTTGTAAATTGCTAGGTAATGTTTCACAAATTATGGCCACAACTCCTTTTTCAATAACCTGATCAATAAAATCATGTCCATCAACCACACTACCTTTAATGGCCACAAAAACATCATTACTTTCAATACGTCTTGAATCAAACTGGATAGCATTAATACCAACAGACGTGCTACCTACAACAGCGTTGATAGTAACTTTATACAATATGTCTTTTAGTGCCATCATGATACGTCGAGTACTATGGTTTGATTTTTCTTTATTTTTTCACCTTGTTCAATGGATTGTCTTTTTACAATACCAACGCCATTCATCTTCACTTTAAGCCCCATATTCTCTAAAAGCGAAACGGCATCCATTGTTGGCAAGCCCACTACGCTGGGCATAATGGTTTTATAGGTTTTAGCGATATCGTAAAATGCTTCAAATTCTTGGTCTGTTGATTTACGGTCAACATCCAAAGATTCCACCTCATCAATAATTGGCGTATCTGTAAATATTTTTTGGGCAATTTTTTTGAACACAGGGCCCGATACATCAGCACCATAATACCCCACACTTTTATCGGGTTCATGAATGACCACAATGCATGAGTACTTAGGATTATCGGCCGGGAAATATCCTGCAAAAGATGATATATAACTTAACTTGTCTTTTTTAGCATAGTTTTTTTGGCAGGTACCTGTTTTTCCGGCCATGGAGAAGTTCTTTGAGTACAATCTGTGTCCCGTACCGTGCTTTTGCTCGACAACATTCTTGAGTAATTGCTGAACTTTGGCAATCGTCTCTTTTGAACAAATATGAGGATTGATAACTTCTTTTTTAAATGGCACAATGGTTTTATCAAACTCTCTTACTTCTTTCAAAAATTGAGGTTTCACCATTTCACCATCATTGGCAATGGCATTATAAAAAGTGAGCATTTGCAAAGGTGTAAAGGACACGCCATAACCATATGCCATCCACTGCAAAGCAATACCACTCCATCGGCCATTTTTTATTCTTGGATCTGGAATAATGGGACTTGGTTCTCCAAGAATGGGCAAATCCAACTTTTTATTTAAATTCATGGCGTATAACCTATCCACAAACTTCTCTGGATTTTTGGAATACGCTCTATCAATCGCTTTTACAATACCGGTATTTGAAGACACTTCAAAAGCCTGTGCCACAGTGATTTTTCCATAACCGCCATGATGGGAATCGCGAACTTTTTTTCCGTAGAACGTTAAAACACCATTTTCCGTATCTACTATATCTGTGGTATCTAGCACTTTATCTTCAAGCGCAGCCGTAACAGACATTAACTTAAATGTTGAACCAGTCTCCTGTCGTTCTCCAACCGCATAATTTAATCGCTCATAATAGTAACCTTCACTATTCCGTCCTAAATTTGATATGGCTTTTATCTCGCCTGTTTTGGTTTCCATAACCACCACACACCCATGATCTGCCTTATATTTTTCCAACTGCTCCAATAACGCATGATGGGCAATATCCTGAATGTTAACATCTATGGTTGTATAAACATCATAACCATCTTGTGGCTCTATTTGATTGTAGTCTGCAATGGGTTTCCATTGTCCTTTACCTATTTGCTGTTTGGCACGTCTGCCATCTGTACCTCTTAAGTATTTAACCCCAAAAGCCCCATCAATACCAGGCCGGGTTACATTACCATCGTCATCAACACGCTCATAGCCAATGGTGCGCTGGGCAATACCGCCCATAGGATGTTCACGCTTGGTATGCTGCTCAACAATCAAACCACCTTTGTAAGCACCTAGATTTAACAATGGGAAGTCTCGCATCCTTATATAATCAGAATAGCCAATGTTTCTTGCCAACAGATGATATCGGTTTTTATTGGCCCTTGCTTTTCGTATCTGGTTTTGATAATACGCTGATGAATTTCCTAAATACCCTGACAGGGAATCACACAGCGGTTTTAAGTATTTCTCAAATGTTTTGGCAGACGGTGTCACGGCGTCTATTCTGATATCATATTTTGGAATTGAGGTCGCCAATAGATTTCCGTTGGCTGAATACACATTTCCACGATTAGCCGGGATGACAACATTTTTAACAATACGTTGTTCTGCCATCGCCCTATATTTATCACCTTGAGCAAACTGAATAGTCACCAATTTAAATACAACCGCAACACAGAACAGGAACATACACCCTGCCGTGAAATACAATCTGTTTAATATGTGTTTTTCGTTTGTTACCAAACCTCTCTATTGTTTTTGCGATTTAACTTTTATTTTCTTTGGTGGAATCTCCGATGGCACAATCCCTTTTTCTTTCATGACCTCAGCAACTTCCGATTCCATTTTAAGCCGCATGAGTTTTGAACGCCCATCAACAAATGCCGACCGCATTTCCTTAACCTCATTTTTTAATCTTGCAATTTCATATACTTTTTTATCAGCACTATGCGAGCTAGCTATCATAACTATCGCCAATACCGATATGAAAATGATTATTCTCCAGTTTTTAAAAGAATCATCACTCACCAAAAAGGTTCCTTTTAAGATGCTATAAATACTTTTTTTCATTTTTATAGTTTCTCGGCAATTCTAAGTTTGGCGCTTCTCGCCCTGCTGTTACTGTTTATCTCGTCTTGAGATGGCACAATAAGACCATTCACTTTTTTTAAAGGCACCTCAAAATTTCCGTACACATCACGTTCTGGTTCCCCTTCAAACAATCCATTTCTTATAAAGCGTTTTACCAACCTATCTTCCAATGAATGATAGGATATCACGCTTAACCTTCCTCCTTTTTTTAAAAGCTCAGGCGTTTGTTGTAAAAACTCTTTCAATGCTTCAATTTCTTGGTTCACTTCTATTCGAATAGCTTGATATATCTGGGCCAATACTTTATTTTCATGTCTTGGTGGCAAAAACTTTTTAAGCACGTTTTTAAGCTGCTCACTTGTTTTTATTGGGTTTTCCTTTCTATTTTCAAGTATCACTTTCGCCATGGCCGATGCCGCTCTTAATTCTCCGTATTGTGAAAACACGTTTTTCAATTGCTCTTCATCATAGTCATTGACCACATGATAAGCAGACAATTGGTTTTTCTGATTCATCCGCATATCCAAATCGGCTTCAAAGCGCGTTGAAAATCCGCGTTCTGCCACATCAAATTGATGGGAAGACACTCCAAAATCGGCCAAAATACCATCTACTTCCTTAACCCCATAAAACCGTAAAAACCGTTTTATGTGTCTAAAATTTTCATTGATTAACGTAAACCGCCCATCATCAATCGTATTTTCAAGAGCGTCTTGATCTTGGTCAAAAGCAAACAGTTTTCCGGTATCACCCAAATGTTTTAATATCTCCTTGCTATGACCTCCGCCTCCAAAAGTCACATCAACATAAACACCGTCTTCTTTTATATTTAAACCTTTTACAGTCTCTTTGAGCAGTACTGGATTATGATATTCCATGGTCATCATCATCTTGTCCCATTACCTCTTCAGCCAAATCAGCAAAATCTTCCGCAGCATCATCAATAGCTTGTTCATACTTATCTTTATCCCATATCTCAATGATGTTTATGGCCGAAGACACCACAATGTTTTTTGAAATATCGGCAAAGACCGTCAAGTCCTTAGGTATCAATAAACGGCCATTGGAATCGATTTCAACAATTTTTACACCAGCGGTAAACCGTCTAATAAAATCATTGTTTTTCTTCTTAAACTTATTGAGCTTGTTCATTTTTTGCATCAAAATCTCCCATTCACTCATGGGGTACAATTCCAAACAAGGCTGAAAGACCGCACGCTTTAACACAAAACCATTTTGCAAGACAGGATTCAATTGCTTCTTTAAGGCAGCAGGCATCATAAGTCTACCTTTGACGTCTACTTTACATTCATATGTTCCTATAAGTGAATTCAAAACAGCTGGTTACGTTTTTTGCCTTTAAGATTCAAATATATTGAAAATTTTACCACATTTTACCACTTTATACCACTTTGTTGATAATTTTTCGATTAAACGCAGCTATCATTCGATTTTGACCATACTAAAACCACTTAAATACTTGTTTTCAATGGGTTATGAAATTTCTGATAAACCAATTTTAATTGTTAACATCTATTCATTCATTAATTGTGCTTAGAATTCATTTAAAACCATTGAAATATGAATGAAATAACTATATTTGTTTTTAAGGAAATGACCAACTATTTTTAGAATGCATCTTTTAAAAAAGGAAAAAAATTACAGTTATATTGAGGCAGGGGAAGGCACTCCTATTATAGTGTTGCATGGGCTGATGGGCGGATTGAGTAATTTTGATTCTGTAACTAAATATTTCAGTACAAAAGGCTATAAAGTCATCATACCAGAGTTACCTATTTATGAGATGTCATTGCTTAAAACCAATGTAAAAAGCTTTGCCAAATACTTGCATGATTTCATTGCATTTAAAGAGTTGGACCAAGTTATTTTATTGGGAAATTCACTAGGCGGACACATAGGCCTGTATCATACAAAGCTGTATCCAGAAAAAATCAAGGCATTGGTCATTACCGGAAGTTCAGGGCTTTACGAAAGTGCCATGGGAGGCGGTTACACCAAACGGAGTGATTATGAGGTTATAAAAAAGAAATCCCAAGATGTATTTTATGATCCAAAGGTGGCGACCAAAGAAATTGTTGACGAAGTTTACGCTACTGTTAACGATAGAAACAAACTTATAAAAACACTGGCAATAGCCAAAAGTGCCATCAGGCACAATATGGCCAAGGATTTGCCAAAAATGACAACGCCAACCTGCATTATTTGGGGTAAAAATGATACCGTTACACCGCCAGAGGTTGCTGAAGAATTCAATAATTTGTTACCTGATGCAGATTTGTTCTGGATTGATAAATGTGGCCATGCCGCTATGATGGAACATCCTGAGGAGTTTAACAACATACTAGAAGGCTGGTTAAACGCTAGAAATTTTTAATTTCAAAAAAAACACATGCAAATTAAATCTGCTGAATTTGTAATGAGCAATTCTGATGTGGCAAAATGCCCAAAAAACAGGTTGCCCGAATATGCTTTTATTGGCAGAAGTAACGTGGGCAAGTCTTCGCTTATCAATATGCTGACGGGAAGAAAAAGTTTGGCAAAAACATCAGGAAAACCAGGAAAAACGCAACTTATCAATCATTTTTTAATCAATAAAAATTGGTTCTTGGTGGACTTACCCGGTTATGGCTATGCCAAGGTTTCAAAAAGCGCGAAAAAAACATTTCAAAAATTCATTACACAATATTTTAGTTTACGTGAACAATTGGTATCTGCTTTTGTGCTTGTTGATATTCGGCATGATCCCCAACCCATTGATTTGGAGTTTATGCAATGGCTGGGCGAAAACAATATTCCGTTTTCAATTGTATTTACAAAAGCCGATAAATTAAAACCAAAGGCCATAGAAAACCACATAGAAGATTACAAAACCATTCTACTTGAAACTTGGGAAGACATGCCCAATTATTTTATTACCTCATCCTCAAAAGATATTGGGAAAGACGCTGTGTTAAGCTATATTGATGAGCTGAACGGGAATTTGAATTTGGGTTAGCACTATTTTTCAATAGGCTTTATTGGCTTTGTAAGAAAAATTGACTAACTTCGTTTGCCTTCTGTTAGAAACACTTTGAATTCAAACCCTGTGATAAGATTATCAACTTTTGAAAACAATTCATTTGAGCCATTTAAGACAATTAATAAAGAAGCCTTTGAATTATTAAAATCTGATTGTTCAATTTTAAAAGATGCTTATACTCAATTCGTGGTTTTCAAAAACCTTCAACTGAATCTGAAAGATTACTTTGATTTTATTGAAAAATGGAGTAATGTTCCAGCTGACAAAATGGATTTTAGCATTTCAACAAACATACATTTTGTAATGTTTGCCAATAAACTAATTTTAAACTCATTAATGTCTTTTAAATTTTTCTTAGATAATGCAGAGTTTTATTTAAAAAGGAAATACGGAAAAACATCAAGTCAAGCGAATGAATTCGTGCTATTAACGAATAAAATTTATGACAATTCATTCGCATATCGCTTCTTATACAAATTAAGAAATTATTCAGTTCACTTAGGATTTCCACTCGAAGTAATAAATTTTGACATTAAATTTAATATTGAAAATCCTGAAAAAAGTGAACATACTGCAAAACTACTTTTGAACAAAAAGCTTCTTCTCAAGGAAAAGGATTTATTCGGAGCAAAAGTCTTTAATGAAATAAAAGATTACGGGAATGAATTAGACTTAATCCCTTTAATGAATGAACTTTCACATCATATTATAGAATTCCAAAAATTTGTTTACCGCAAACAAAAAGATGAGCTAACAAATTCAATTGAAAATATTGAATTATTCACTGAAAATAAAAAGACTGAAACTAATCAAATAAAAGTTTATTACAACTATCAAAACAAAGGAAAAAAAATTTCATTCAATGTATACGATGTTCCATTTGAAATATTAACTGAATATAAAAAAACATATAAAAACTGGAGCTAACAAAGATGTGTGTAATAAAATAAGATTGGCAAACAAACACCCAAAAAACAACCTAACTCTTTACATCCAGCGCATCACGTAGGGCATTGCCAATCAACATAAACGCCATAACCAAAGCCATGATACACAGCCCGGGAATAATAGCCAAATACGGTTTTCCTAAAATAATATAATTATAGTGGTCTTTTATCATGGCGCCCCAACTGGCCATGGGTGGTTGCGCACCAATACCTAAAAAACTAAGTCCGCTTTCTATTAAAATAGCCGCTGCAAAATTGGCCGCGGAAATCACGATGACTGGCGCCATAATATTGGGCAGAATATGTTTGGTTATGATTCTAAAATTGCCAAAGCCCAAAGCTCTGGCCGCCGTAACATATTGCAGTTCCTTGACACTCATTATTTGTCCGCGTACCACTCTGGCCACTTCAACCCACATGGTCAGACCAACAGCTATAAACACTTGCCAAAAGCCCTTGCCCAATGCCAATGTAATGGCTATCACCAATAATAAAGTAGGAATAGACCAAGTCACATTGATAATCCACATAATCACGGCATCTACCTTACCACCAAAATAACCCGCTAGGCTACCCATAAAAATGCCAATAACCAACGAAATAAAAACGGCTACAAAACCAATAAAAAATGAAATTCTGGCACCAACCAATATCCGGCTCAATAAATCACGCCCATATTTATCGGTTCCCCAATAAAATGTTTTGCTTTTCACAAAAGGACCCAACGCATCATCCTGCTTTATGTCTATTGACTTTTCCGCTCCTTTTAAGCCATCTGATGCGTATTCGGTATATATGAGCGCATTATTTTTAACGCTATATGCTGATATTGGGATTTCAGTATCTGGGTTTTTCTTCCCAAAAAACACCTTATCAAAAGTAGATTGATTGGAATTTAATTGAGATGGGATGATTAGCATATCTACTTTAAATCCTGGTTTTTTAGAATGGATTGACAAATGCATTTGGTTTGCGTACTGGGAATTATCTGGTGCTATTACATAGGCAAATATGGATATGAACCCCACCAGAACAATGAAATAGAAACTAAAAACGCCCCAGAAGTTCTTTTTAAACTTTTGGAGCGCTAATTGTTTTAATGAGTGCGAATGGGTACTCATATAATTTATTTAGTCTTTAACTGTTGCCACTTTTTTAATGTTATTTGATGTTTTTAAATCTTGAAGCACATTGATGGCTTCTTCAATATAAACATCTTTACTTAAACTTTGGTGCCAACGATCCCGTTTTTCCTTTAAATCGGTGGTGTCCTTAGCAAAGAGTTCTTTTTCATAATTTGGTGACTCAAAGGTTAAATTTGTTTTGTAATCTCCAATAGGTTCAAAACGTTCAGCCTCTTTATCATTTAAATTCATTTCTTCCTTGTATTTTTTATAATTCAAAGGAACTATTTTATCATCTATCTTACTTTTAACCCACTTGGCGTTTTCATCAATAAGTTTTAATTGCGCATTTTTGCTCATGCGCTCTTTGCTTTTTTTAATGGTTTCATCATAATCAAGATAATTATTCCAAGTTGAGTAATTGGCGGCATCAATCTCATCCCATGGTAATGGATTTGGTTTATCTTTTTCGCCTACATCAATATAACTATATCTATCTGGAACCACCACATCACTTTTCACACCTTCCAACTGCACGGAACCACCATTGATTCTATAGTATTTTTGGGTTGTTAGGGCAAGTGCGCCTAAATCGCCACTGGTGTTATTTCTAACCCAGTTATTTAAATCCAGTACATTTTGAACGGTACCTTTTCCATAGGTTTGTTTACTACCTATAATAATGGCACGTTTATAATCTTGCATGGCAGCAGACATGATTTCTGAGGCAGATGCTGATAGTTCATTGACCAAAATCACTAAAGGGCCATCCCAGGTTATGGATTTATCCCTGTCTTCCAGAACATGCTTTGGTTCGCCAGTTGAGCGCACCTGTACAACGGGTCCATCCTTAATAAACAATCCGGCCATATCTACCACTGCTGGCAAAGAGCCTCCGCCGTTATTACGCAAATCTAGAACCAAGCCTTCAATACCCTGGGTTTTCATCTGCTCTATTTCTTTTTTCACATCGGTAGCGGCATTTAATTTTTTATAATTATTAAAATCCAAATAAAAACTAGGCAAATCTATAACCCCAAATGTCATATCGCCTTTCTTTACTATAGAAGCTTTTGCATAGGTTTCCTGAAGTTCAATAACATCACGTGTAAGCGTTACATCCTTAATTGTTCCATCAACTTTTTTAATGGTCAACGTTACTTTGGTTCCTTTGGGACCTTTAATGTATTCTATAGCATCATTGATTCGCATACCCACAATATTAACTGGGTACTGCTCATTTTCTTGTTTTACTTTTAAAATAACATCTTCAACTTCAAGCTCATTGCTTCTCCAAGCAGGACCACCTGATATTAACTCCACAATCTTAATGTAATCATTTCGTTTTTGTAACCTAGCTCCTATTCCTTCCAATTTTCCAGACATTTTCATGTCAAATTCTTCTTTGTTTCTAGGTGCCAAATAGTAGGTGTGTGGGTCAAACTCTTCTACAATGGTATTCACATAAATTGAAAACCAGTCGTCACGCTGTAAATCATCAAAATAATCATTAAAATAGATATTAATGGATTTTAAGGTAGATTCCCTGGCTTCTTTTTCAATTTCCTTTTCAGACTTCATGACATATGAGGGGTCTTTTTCTTTAGCCTGTTTTTCTTCAGTATAAATATCATCATAATTGGAAAGCGTAGAGAATTTCAACTGTTGTCTCCATCGTTCTTTCATTTCCTTTTTGGTCTTAACATACCCTACATGCTCATAGTCAGTATTAAAAGTTTCATCTTTTGAAAAATCAAATGGCTCCGATAGAACTTCTTTATAAATTTGTTTGGCTTCCTCAATGCGTTTAATCATGCGGTCATACGTTACATTGAAAAAAGTTATGTCATAAACCTTTAGCTGGTCGTCAATATTGGTTTCAAACTTTTTGAAATCATCAATATCAGACTGGTAAAAATAGCGTTTAACAGGGTCAAGGTTTTCTATGTAATCTGAAAACAATTCTTTGGAAAATGCATCGTTAAAATCGACTGGATCAAAATGTAATTGTTGTAAAACATACGTAACAACTTGAACCAAAAGCTTGTCTTTATCGGGGTCAGCAAACGTTTTTGTTGTAAAACTACAGGATGCAAATGCCAGTAATAACAACAACAATAATGCTTTATAGTTTCTTTTCATAATGTTTTTCATAGTGTTTGCAAAAGTGTTTGTCAATCTCTATTGTTTTAAATTTAGAGGTTGTACTGTAAAAATGAATGGTAATTTTTCTACTAAAATAAAGAAAAAACCATGCCATTAAAGCCAATATATACTAATTTTTTGTTAAACCAAAGAAATTGATCTATTACAATGGAAATTATGTATTTTAGCGATGTTTTATAACGAATTATGAAAGAAAAACCGCTTATTTTAGTAACCAATGATGACGGCATCAATGCACCGGGCATACGAACACTGATAGATGTCATGAATGAGATTGGTGATGTTGTGGTGGTTGCCCCAGACAGTCCTCAAAGCGGCATGGGACATGCCATTACAATAGATTCCACATTGTATGTTGAACGTGTTGTTTTAGACAATGAAAAGCAACTTGAATATAGCTGTTCCGGTACACCGGCCGATTGTGTAAAACTTGGCATTAGGGAGGTTTTGGACAGAAAGCCAGATCTTTGCGTTTCTGGCATTAACCATGGCTCCAATTCATCTATAAACGTGATTTACTCTGGAACCATGAGTGCTGCCATTGAAGCCGGTATTGAAGGCATTCCCGCAATTGGGTTTTCGCTGTTGAATTATAAATGGAGCGCTGATTTTAATGCCTCTAAACAGTATGTAAAAACTATTACAGAAAATGTCTTGAAAAACGGTCTTCCCAATGGCGTTGTACTTAATGTAAACATCCCAGATATTCCTAAAATAAAAGGTATTAAAATATGTCGTCAGGCACGAGCCAATTGGGTTGAGGAGTTTGACAAACGCAAAAATCCCCAAGGAAGGGATTATTTTTGGCTTACTGGAAAATTTGTTAATTTAGATCATGGTGAAGATACTGATGAATGGGCTTTGGAGCATGGGTATGTTTCTGTGGTTCCTGTACAGTTTGACTTAACGGCCCATCATTGTATTCAAAACTTAAATACCTGGAATTTAAATGACACTGAAATAAATTCAGCATAAATGAAAAAAGATATTGTTATAGGAATGATTGTTGGATTGATTGCCAACACCATAGGCTTATTTTTAGCAACCTTATTATTAGGAAACGGGGATGGTTTTATAACTGTCATTAAAGCGGCGGCAGCTGAAGGATTTTTAGGCAAGCTTATTAGTTTGGGCGCTATTCTTAATCTATTGGCATTTTTTGTCTTTATTAAAAAGAAACAAGATTACAGAGCACGTGGTGTATTGCTTATCACGGTTTTGGTTGCAGTATTTACATTTGTATTCAAACTGTTTTAATGTAACCCATAAATGAATTATTATATCATAGCTGGAGAAGCTTCGGGCGATTTACATGGTTCAAACCTTATGAAAGCATTGCTCAAACAAGATGTCAATGCTCAATTTAGGTTTTGGGGCGGAGACCTTATGCAACAGGTTGGCGGAACATTGGTAAAACATTACAAAGAAAGAGCTTTCATGGGTTTTGCTGAAGTGATTCTGAACCTTTCAAAAATATATAAGGATATCGCTTTTTGTAAACGTGACATTCTGGAGTTTAACCCAGATGTTATCATCTTTATTGATAATTCAGGATTTAACTTGCGCATAGCCAAATGGGCCAAACAACATAAATTCAGGACCAATTATTATATTTCACCACAGGTTTGGGCATCCAGAGCAGGCAGGGTAAAAGCCATAAAACGCGATATTGATGCCATGTTTGTAATCTTGCCTTTTGTTGAGGCATTCTATAAAAAATATGACTACAAGGTGACATTTGTTGGGCATCCGTTAATTGATGCCATAGCAGACCGAACCCAAGTAGATGAATACGAGTTTAGGGCAGAACACCAACTGAGTGGAAAGCCCATTATTGCCCTATTGCCAGGCAGCCGAAAACAAGAAATTAAGAACATGCTTTCTGTTATGTTGAGTTTAGTGGATTTCTATCCTGATTACCAATTTGTAATTGCTGGAGCTCCCAGTCAGGATTTTGAGTTCTATCAGCCGTTTATAAAAGCCTCAAACGTTAAATTTATTGCCAATAAAACCTACGACTTGTTAAGTGTATCCACTGCCGCTTTGGTGACTTCGGGCACGGCAACCTTAGAAACTGCCTTGTTTAAAATACCACAAGTGGTTTGCTATAAAGGGAGCGCCATTTCTTATCAAATTGCCAAGCGCATCATTACGCTTAAATTTATTTCATTGGTGAACTTGATAATGGATAAGGAAGTTGTTAAAGAACTGATTCAAAATGAGTTCAATTCTAAAAATCTAAAACGGGAATTGGATATTATTTTAGACCCATATGAACGCACCAAATTTTTTATTAATTATTACGAATTAGAAAAAAAATTGGGTGGTAAAGGTGCTAGTGAAAAAACAGCTAAATTGATTTTTAAGGCGCTTAAAGCTTAACTTATTAATGAAGAAAACACCCATTATATTTTCTGCAATTGCTTGCCTTGCGCTAATGGGATGTGGATCTTCAAAACATGCCATAACAGACAAAACCACCTCTTCTAAAGTAATCATTCATACCAATGATGTAAACCCCATAAAAACAGCACACGCTTCATCATATCCTTTAAATGATGAGCCTAACGCTAAACCCTCAAATAATCTGGCTTTAAATATTGTTGATTATGCCAAGCAGTTTGAAGGTGTAAGGTATAAGTATGGTGGCACCACAAAAAAAGGCATGGATTGTTCCGGATTGGTTTATACATCCTTTAAAGCTTATGATATTGACTTACCAAGAATTTCAAGGAATATGGCAAAAGAAGGCGAACCGATTCCCTTGGAACAGGTGAAAGTTGGCGATTTATTGTTCTTTAAAACCAATGGCAAACATAATGCCATTAGCCATGTTGGTATGGTAGTAACGGCTCTCCCAGGAAATGTTGAGTTTATCCACGCTTCAACCAGTCTGGGTGTCATCATTTCATCATTAGCAGAACGCTATTGGTATTTTTCATTTGTAGAAGCTCGCAGAATATTATAAAGATATTTGTTATCTTTCATCTCTTTAACTTATTGTTTTAGAGGTCAGATGTAATGTCCTTGATAAACATTTTGGTTAAGTTGTCAATTTTAATAATGGACATTTCTCAAATGAAGCTTTTTAATTTTCCGTTTGTTAAGTTAACTATTTGCCTCATAGCAGGAATTATTATAGGTTATCTGTACGCTTTTCCTTTTGAAAATATTAGTTACTTACTAGGATTACTATTAGCTACTCTAACCATAACGTTTTTTATTGCCAGGCAACAATTTGTAAAAACCATTTGGTTTGGAATTATGGCGTTAGTGACCACCGTTTCAATAGGAATTTGGACGGTTTCCATACATAACCCAAAAAACTTTGCAAACCATTATTCACATTTTATTTCTAAAGATAGCAACACTCCAGAAACAATTACTTTTAGAGTTAGGGAAGTCTTAAAACCCAATACCTATTACGATACATACATTGTCGATGTTTTAAAAACAGATGAGCATTCAGTTTCAGGAAAATCCATATTAAACATTCCAAAAGATTCTACCCAAAACACTTTAAATGTTGATGATATCTATATTACAAAAACGACTTTTAAACCCATTACACCTCCTTTAAACCCCGGCCAGTTTAATTATAAAAACTATCTGGGGAAAAGATATATTTACCATCAGTTATTTGCTTCAAGAAACGAACTTTTAAAGTTTAAATCCAATCAACAAACCTTGTTGGGAATTGCCAACAACATTAGGGAATATATAAACCAAAGGCTCAAGACTTATTCCTTTAAACCTGATGAGTTGGCTATTATCAATGCGCTACTATTGGGGCAACGGCAAAACATTAGTGAAGATGTTTATACCAATTATGCAAATGCCGGAGCCATTCATATTTTGGCCATTTCTGGATTACATATTGGTATTATTTTAATCATCTTGAACTTTCTTTTTAAACCCTTGGAAAAATTGCGCTATGGCCTGTTCATAAAAACCATCCTACTGCTATTCATTCTGTGGAGTTTTGCCATTATTGCAGGACTTTCAGCATCAGTTACCAGAGCCGTCACCATGTTCAGCATAGTGACTATTGGCATGAACTTAAAACGTCCAACCAATATTTATAATACATTGGCCATCTCCATATTTATAATTCTATTGTTTAAGCCACTTTTTATCTTTGATGTAGGCTTTCAGTTAAGTTATATGGCTGTATTTGCCATTGTAAGCATTGACCCGTATTTATATAAATTATGGAAACCAAAATATTGGCTAACTAAAGTATATTGGCATACACTCACCATCACCATTTCGGCACAATTGGGAATTCTTCCTCTTAGTTTATACTATTTCCACCAATTTCCTGCCCTATTTTTTTTAACAAACCTGCTCATAATTCCTGTCTTAGGAATCATTTTAGGATTTGGCATTCTTGTCATTCTAATGGCTGTATTGAAAATACTACCGCATTTTTTAGTATTTCTGTTTGGAGGCTCCATTAATGTAATGAACACTATTGTTGATTGGGTAGCGAAACAAGAACCATTTCTTTTTAAAGATATTCCGTTTAACTTTTTGTGTGTTGTTGTGACTTACTTTTTTATCATAACACTGGTAAGGTTTATGATTAAAAGAAATTACAGAAGACTTGTTTTGCTAGCTGTTGCCGTCATATTAGGCCAATGCACATTGATTTACACTAATTTAGAAAGACCAAATAATCAATTTTTGGTGTTTCAAAAAAGCAGGCACACCTTGCTAGGACATGTACTGAAAAACAACATGATTGTTGCCAGTGACCTTAGTGACTCCATTGAAAATAATGCCAATATTATTTCAGATTATAAGGTTGACAACTTCATTGAACACATTAAAGAAGACACATTAAACAACCTATATCTATTAGGAAACAAAAAACTTTTGGTGATTGATAGTTTGGGTGTTTACCATGTAAAAACATTTATGCCCGATTATGTGCTGCTAAGAAATTCGCCTAAAATCAATCTAAATCGGTTGATAGATTCCATACATCCTGCTTACATTATTGCAGACGGCAGTAATTACAAATCCGTTGTTGAACGTTGGAAATCAACTTGCCTTAAAACAAAAATCCCTTTTCACGCCACAGCTGAAAAGGGAGCTTTTACTATTGATATCCAAAATGTTAATTGACATTTACAATTTTATTGGCCACTTCCAACCATTTTTCGGCTCCTCCACGCACATAACCTGTACTTCCAAGTGTTTTTAAATTCTTTTTACCTTCTGGTGTCTTTTCTGGGTCAACAAAAAATATGGTTGGATAACCCCTCACATTAAACATGCTTTGCAATTGATAATTCTGGATTTTGATGCTTTCCTCTTGTGGCGTTCTTCTTGGAAAATCCAACTCAACCAATACCACTTTATCTTTTGCCCATTTTTTAAAATCAGATGTTGTTAAAACCTCATTTTGCAATCTTTTGCACCAACCGCACCAATCTGAACCGGTAAAAAACATTAAAATGGGTTTGTTTTCCTTGACAGCTATATCAAAAGCTTTGTTCATATCGGTATGCCAAGTTAGTTCTTCTTGGGAAAAACCCGACATTGAGACCATTCCGGTCAAAATAAATAATAATACGATCTTTTTCATGGTTTTATTTGTTGCAAAACTAATATCGAACTTACAAAAAATGCTCCAAGATTGGAGCATTTATAATTTTTTTTAACTGTTTTTTCGATTAACGGACACCATGCATCAATTTTTTGAGCATAGGATTTAAAGCAAATATTATCAATCCTGCCGTAATTGGAACAATAGTGAAAATCAAGAAAAAAGTAGATAGGCTATATTCCTTAGTGATATTCTCAATTTGACCACCTAATACAGCAGCCAATTTATTTCCTATAGCAATGGCCAAATACCACATACCAAACATTAACGCTATCATTCTTGCAGGAACCAATTTACTAACGTATGAAAGGCCTACAGGTGACAAACACAATTCACCAAGTGTATGGAATAAATAAGCTAAAATTAGCCACAACATACTAACCTTAACACCTTCATGAATGCCATAAGCTCCAAATGCCAACAGACCAAAGCCTATGGCCATAATTATCAAACCTAAGGCATATTTTGCGGCAGCAGAAGGATTGTATTTGCTTTCAAACCATTTAGAGAAAAATGACGCAAAAACAATAATGAAAAACGAATTAAGGATGCTGAACCAAGATACTGTTATTTCAGAAACATCAGCAGAAAACTCTCTATTTAACATCCATCCAACTATTCCCCACATACATAAAAAACAAATAGCTAAAACGATATTGGAATACGGTATTATTTTAAATGTTTTCCGCCACAAATCATATAAAACATAGGTAATAATCATTAATGGAATAACCGTTAACAATGCATTGGCAATGTTAAAAACAAGGGCTGATTCGCCCGTTAAAACACGATCAACGTTATCACGAGCAAACAACACTAAAGATGAAGCTCCCTGTTCAAAAGATAACCAAAAGAATACTGTAAAAAATGCAAAAATTATAAAAGCGAGCATTCTGTCCCTTACAATAGCAGTATACCTTAAAATTCTACCTATAACCAAAAATAAAAACAAAGCCAACGCAACTAGCACTACAACATATTGCCCCTCAAATTCCCCTACTTGGAAATAAGAAAACATATCAATATTGGCAATTTTTGACATTGGATCGTTAATGGCATATCCTAAACCTATAACTGAAGAAACTCCTATTAAAATCTTATCTAAAGTTGTAAATGGGTTTTCCTTTTCAGTTTCTTTTTCTTCATTAATTTCTGCTATTCTATTATCAGCATCCTGTATATCCTCAACCTCATGGACCTTGGTCGGCCTTTTTCCAATATTACCAAATAGGTTACCGGACAACCAAAATTGTAATGTTCCTAAAAGCATAAATACTCCAGCTAAACCAAAACCGTAGGACCATCCTATTTTCTCTGCTAAATACCCACAAAGCATCATGCCAAAAAAAGCACCAGCATTAACACCCATATAAAAAATGGTATAGGCGCCATCCTTTTTTTCTGAACTGTGTTTATACATTTCTGAAATGATAGATGTAATATTAGGTTTAAAAAACCCAGTTCCTATCACCAAAAGCCCTAGCCCTAAATACAATGTGAATTCTGTTTCCATGGCCATACAGGCGTGACCTGATGCCATAATCAAGGACCCTATAACAACAGCCCAACGATACCCCGTAATCTTGTCTGCTATTATACCACCAACTATAGGCGTAATATAAAGTAGCATGGCATAGGTACCAAATAAAGCACCAGCATTTTCAGCTGACCAGCCCCATCCCGGATTGGACCCTATAACTGCAAAGGTTAAGAAATTAACCAACAATACCCGCATACCATAAAATGAGAAACGTTCCCACATCTCGGTAAAAAATAACACGAATAGGCCTGCTGGATGTCCAAGAACATTATTTTTGAAATATTGATCCGTTGAGTTTTCTGCCATGGTAATTAATTTAAAAAAGGAATAAACTTGTTTTTATAATTGATACGATTAAGCTACTTCATGCATTTCATGTTCATCATCTTCGGCTCCATGGGTCAAGGCTTCGAGTTTTTTCCTGAATGCCATGACCAGTAATGCAAATACAATGCAAAAAACAGCTATTCCTGTGAAAATAGCATATTCGCCTAAACTTTGGGACGCTTCTCCCAATAGGCCTGCTATTTTATTTCCTAAACCAGTCACCGCAAAATAAATACCCATCATTAATGAGGCATATTTTACAGGCGCCAATTTTGTAATATAAGATAATGCCACTGGCGAAAGACACAATTCACCAACTGTATGGAATAAATAAGCCAATACAAGCCAATACATCGCAGAAGAACCCGTTGATTCATACTGAGCGGCGGCGGCTGTCATAAAAAAGAAGCCAGACCCCATGATAATCAAACCTACAATCATTTTAAATAACGATGTAGCTACCTTTCCTTTTAATTTTCTTTTGGCCCAATAACCAGCAACTGCTGTTCCCAAAAATATAATGAACATAGAGTTAAGTGATTGAAACCAGGAAGCGGGAATTTCCCAGCCCAGCAACATTCTATTTGTTTTTTCTGATGTGTAAATATTCATTAATCCGCCGGCTTGCTCAAAAGCGCCCCAAAAAACAATGACCAACAAAAAGGAAATAAACAGAACGACCACTCTATCTTTTTCAATTTTGGTCAAAGGTTTTTTCATGGAAACTTTCTCTTCCTCGTTTTTTGATTCCCCTAAAAAGTTCCCAACGTGTTGCAAATATTTTTGACCAAAAAGGTATTGGATCAAACCTAAAGCCATCCCTATTCCGGCTAAACCAAAACCATAATGCCAACCATGGACTTCACCCACATAACCAACAATTAAACCTGATAAAAATGCGCCAACGTTAATTCCTATATAAAATATGGTAAAGCCTTTATCGCGTCTAATGTCACCTTGTTTATAAAGACCTCCAACCATAGTTGAAATATTAGGTTTTAACATACCAACACCCGCAATAATTAACCCTAGACCAGTATAAAATGCCCACATTTGTTCCACAGCCAAAATACTATGCCCTGCAACCAATAATATACCACCGTATAAAACCGATTTTTTTTGTCCTAATATGTTGTCTGCTATCCAGCCTCCTGGAATTGATGCAACGTAAACAAGCATTGTATACCAACCATATAATGCTAAAGCTTCACCATTGCTCCATCCTAATCCTGAGTTAGTATCTGATGTTGACTGAACTAAATATAAAACAAGAATGGCCCTCATGCCATAATATGAAAAACGCTCCCACATTTCGGTAAAAAATAAAATGTATAAGCCTACTGGTTGTCCAAAAAGTTCTTTTTGATGTGGTTTTAGTGTTGTGCTAGCCATAAATTAGAGTTTATTTATACCAAGTTTACATATTTAGCTTATTTTCATTCTAATAACCATTTAGTTATTTAAATATTTTATAAGCCAAATTATATAAATCATGTCATTTTTAGATAATTATTGCTTTTTCAATAAAAGTTTTCAAGTTTACTAAAAAAACCGCAAAAAACCCTAATTATTAACAGTTAAATATCTTTTGTTTTTAACATCAAAAGACATTTGATTTATTTAAAAACAAGTTATAGTATATTTCTTCTGTAAAAAACTAAATTTTACATTAAAAAAATACAAAATTTAGTTTTACTTCAGTAATCACTCCGTTAGTCCATAAATTTTCCATTTAGTTTTTGTTAATTTCTAAACGAAAAAAATCATGTACTTTTGTCCTTTAAAATGAGCATTTAATGAGCAAATCCATCTCTGGTTTTTCCAAGCTATCCAAATCAAAAAAAATTGATTGGATTGTAAACACCTACTTTTCAAACGGTCAAGAGGCTAAACGTATTTTAGAGCAGTATTGGCATATTGATGAGAAAATCCAACAGCTGCATGATGAGTTTATAGAAAATACCATTTCAAATTATTATTTGCCGCTTGGAGTCGCTCCAAATTTTTTGATTAACGGAAAAGTATATACCATCCCAATGGCCATTGAAGAAAGCTCGGTGGTTGCGGCTGCAAGTAAGGCTGCTAAATTTTGGTTGGATCGTGGTGGATTTAAAACCCAAGTAATCTCAACCACAAAAATAGGTCAAGTTCACTTTATGTATCATGGCAACCCAGACACGTTAGAGGCTTTTTTTAAAGATGTAAAACCCAAACTGTTTCAAGACGCCAAACCCATTACAAAAAACATGGAACAACGTGGCGGTGGTATTTTGGACATTACTTTAAGAGACAAAACAAAGGATATAAAAGGCTATTACCAACTGCACACATCGTTCGAAACGCTTGATGCCATGGGTGCCAACTTCATCAATTCCTGTTTGGAGCAATTTGCCAAAACATTCAAACAAGAAGTTTTACTGTATAAGGACTTTACTGCTGAAGAACAGGATATTCAAATTGTTATGAGCATTTTATCAAACTATGTGCCTGATTGTTTGGTGCGCGCAGAAGTCAGTTGCCCTGTTGAAGACTTAAATGAAGACGACGATATATCACCTGAGGAATTTGCTTCAAAATTTGTACAAGCAGTTAATATTGCCGAAGTAGAGCCTTACCGTGCCGTCACGCACAATAAAGGCATCATGAATGGTATTGATGCGGTTGTATTGGCCACTGGGAACGATTTCAGGGCTGTTGAAGCTGGCGTACATGCATATGCCTCAAAAGGCGGAAAATACAGCAGCTTAACGCATGCTAAGATTGAAAACGGAATGTTTACCTTTTGGATGGAAATTCCGTTAGCGCTTGGCACCGTTGGAGGCCTTACCGGATTACATCCATTGGTTAAAATAGCCTTGGAATTGCTTCATAATCCATCGGCAAAAGAACTCATGCAAATTGTGGCTGTTGCCGGATTGGCACAAAATTTTGCGGCCTTACGTTCTCTCACTACCACAGGTATTCAAAAAGGGCACATGAAGATGCACTTGTTGAATATTCTCAATCAATTTCAAGCCACTGATGATGAAAAAGCATCCATTATAAACTATTTTAAAACCCATACGGTTTCGCATAGTGCCGTTGTTGATGCCTTAAAAAAGTTAAGAACCAATCCGTGAAAACCAAAACTTTTTATAGCAACGGAAAATTATTGCTAACGGGTGAGTATGCCGTGCTAGATGGTGCCTTGTCTCTTGCAGTACCAACAACTTACGGACAATCATTGACCATTGAACCAATTGATGAGCAACAGCTTATTTGGACCAGTTTTGATGAGAACAACGCCGTTTGGTTTCAAGATGTTTTTGAAATAATTCAAGATGTGATGTTGAAACAAGTTCAGCATGACGAAACCTATAATAAGCTTGTTCAAATTTTAAACACAGCCAAACAACTTAATCCTGATTTTTTAGGCGAAAACAAAGGGTTTAACGTTTCAACCCAATTAACATTTCCAAAAAACTGGGGCTTGGGAACCTCATCAACCTTAATAAATAATATAGCGTCATGGGCCCAAGTAGATGCCTATAGTCTTTTAGAAAACACCTTTGGTGGAAGTGGATATGATATTGCTTGCGCACAACATAACTACCCCATAAGCTATCAAATAAACGAGTATGGCCGTTCGGTTAATCAAGTTCGATTTCATCCGTCTTTTAGTGACCATTTGTATTTTGTTTACCTCAATAAAAAACAAAACTCTCGTGATGGCATTGCTATGTATCGGTCACAAACAAAAGAATCCAAAATGTTCATATCGGAAATCAGTGATATTACTAACAAAATGATTATTTGTGAATCCTTGAATGAATTTGACAAACTCATTACAAGCCATGAAAATCTGATAGCTACACAAATCAAGCAGAAACCAATCAAACAACTTCTGTTCAATGACTTTAATGGTGCTGTAAAAAGCTTAGGGGCTTGGGGTGGTGATTTTATTCTAGCTACGTCAAACGGGAACCCTAAATCTTATTTTGAAACAAAAGGTTTTAAAACCGTTATTCCGTATAGGGATATGGTTTTATAACGTCCCAAAAACAAAAAAAAGCCTCGCAAAACGAGGCTTTTTTTTATAGCTTGAAACTTTTTTATTCAATTTTTGTTTTTACCCTATTATCCTCTATATCAGCCGCTTCTTTTAAGGCGTTGTAAAGTTTGGATGTAACCACATTGATTTTTTGTTTCTCTACTTGATTGGCAAATGATTGGTAATTATCCAATTCAACAGCAGGTGTTATTTTTGTAACCTGAATCATGTAAACACCATTATTACCATCAATTAATTTTGACGTTTGACCTTCTTTAAGACCAAATGCAGCTCCAACCACAAAAGGCTCCTTTCCTGCTCCAGAAATAGTTGGGTTTTTCATGTTGATGGCAGAAGCTGTTCTGACTGTTGTGTTTTCAGCTGCTGCTAAATCCTCTAAAGTAGTTGCAGTTACTCTGTCTCTTATAAGTTTCGCTTTCTTTTCCTTACGGATAGCAGGCAATGCCGTTATCGTTGCCTCTTCAACAGGCATCAATCCTTCTTTGTGTTTTGCAGCTAATTGTGCTATTACATACCCTGAAGGGATATCAAAACGCTTGATGGCTCCAATCTCTGTTTCTTCATCAAAGGCCCATCTTACAATAGGTCTTTGGTTACCTATACCCGGGATGTTTTCATCCAATACCTTAATACCATTAACTGGACGAATGGTATATTTATTTTCAGTTGCCAATTCTTGGAAATCTTTCTTTTCAAGAGCGATTTCAAAACTGGATGCATCTCTAAACACTTTATCTATTGTAGCCTGTGATGGTTCAATTTTTCTGGCAATGGTACCTACCTGAACAGCTTTTTGCTTGTCTTTTTGTCCTTCAATTTCAATAACGTGGAAACCAAACATTGTTTTAACAACACCTATATCACCCACTTTTCCTTCAAATTCAAAATCATTGAACTCAGGAACCATTGAATTGTATGGGTGCCAGTCATAACGACCACCATTTTCCACACTTCCTTTGTCTGATGAAAATTCTTTGACCAATTCTGGAAATTTAGATTTGTTTGCTTTAACAACTGCCAAGATACTGTCTGCCGTTTGTTTTGCTTCAGCTTCCGTTTGGGTTACTTCAGGTGCAGCACCTCTAGCTCCCACAAATGGGATTAAAATATGTCTGACTTTTGCAGAATCGGGGATTTGTTTAACAGCTATCAATTTAGATATTTTGAAATAACCATTATCTTTGTAAGGGCCATAAACTTCTCCAACATTTAAGTTAAAAATACTATCAGCAATAGCTGTTGGAAGAGCAGATTTAAACACAAATCGGCTATCAAATTTGATGTCAGAATTTGAATTTATAAAATCTTCATTGTCATCAGTATTTAAGAATCCGGTTACGGTTTCATTAGCTTTGGTGGTTTCATTATAAACCTCTTTGTCTTTTAAAAGATCTGTTAAAGCCGTTTTAATTTCATTTTCATCCTCTACTGTAGGTGTTTCTTTAAACTCAACATAGTTAATATCTCTTGAAGCATCAACATGATATTGCTTTTTGTGCTTTTCAATATAACTTTTAATATCAGATTTTGATACGGCAACAGTACTGTCTGGAATAGATGCATAGGAAACTTGCACAAATTTAACATCCACTTTGCTACTTTCCAATCGGTGCTCTAATTTGCCTTCTTCAAGCGTACCTGTTAAACCTGCCTTAACCAAATTAAAATATTCTTGTTGCAACGCATTGTCGGCCAACGATTCCTCATAATTAATCCAATCTTGATATCTTTCAGGAGACGTTTCCTTTAAGTTGATGATGTATTCGTTCAATTTGTTTTCGTCAAACAAACCAGCTTCATTTTGAAATTGAGGAGTAGTTGCCAAAGCTGTTTTCAACAAATCTTTCATTTGGTCTTTTTCAACAGAAATGCCCAAAGCTTCAAATTGGGTTTCCATCACTGCTTTTCTAACTTCCTGGTCCCAAACCCTGTTCATTACTTGCGTATTGGTTGCACTAGGTCCCGCTTGTTTTTGAGCCATTTCAACTTTTTCCAAGAAATCCGTTCTGTTAATATCCTTACCATTAACCGTTCCTACTGTATTTTGGGATTTTGATGAAAGTGCACTACCATTTTTAATGAGTCCTCCCAAAACAAAAGAGAATAACGCAAGCGCTATAATTACTATCAAAAAAAGAGAACGCTGTCTGATTTTGTTTAAAATTGCCATCTGTAAATTAAATTATTATCAACCCTAAATGGGTTATTTCTTGTTAAGTTCGTTATTGTTATAAAGTAATATGTTTGCTAATGTGTACTATCAAAAATATTGCGTGCGAAAATACCATTTTCTATTTAATAATAAAAGCAGAAAGACGCTTTAATTACATTACACCCAAGAATTTAATCTTCTTTTAAAAGCTTAAGCTCGACCATATCGATTTTGGTGTTTGAAACCTCTAATATTGTAAACTGAAACATATCAATGACAACCACATCATTTTGTGTTGGAATCTCCTCGGTATGGTTTACTATCAAGCCACCAAGTGTTTCGTAATTTTCACCTTCCGGCAGATTGATTTTATAGGTTTCATTGATATAATCTACTTCTAAACGTGCCGAGAATTTAAAATTATTTTCATCTAACTGCTCTTCAAGCAAATCAACCGTATCATGCTCGTCTTCAATTTCACCAAACAGCTCCTCAACAATATCTTCTACGGTCATGATTCCGGATGTCCCGCCATATTCATCTAAAACAACGGCAATACTTTTTCGCTTTTTAATAAGTACACTAAGTACATCTTTAATCAAAACGGTTTCTGGAACAAACTCAACAGGAAGAATGATTGATTTGATGTCCTTGGGTTTTTTAAACAACTCAAAAGAATGGACATAGCCCAATATATCATCAATGGTTTCTTTGTAAACCAAGATTTTGGTGCAACCAGACTCTGTAAACAGTGCATTAAGACTTTTTATGGAATTATTGAGTTCTACAGCTATGATTTCTGTTCTGGGAACCATAACCTCTCTGGCTTTTACTTCTGAAAACTCAAGCGCATTTTGGAAAATTTGGATTTCTGTATCTACCTCATCATATGCTTCAACAGACTCCATTTGCTCACTAATGTAATTGCCCAACTCTACTTTGGTAAAGGCCAATTGCAATTGGTCACCTTTTGTTTTAAAAAATTGTTTCAATATGATATCAGAAATCCAGATAACAAAATCCGATATAAACGAAAACATCAAATAGAACAAGTAAGCTGGAAGCGCCAACACCTTGATTAATTTATTTGAATAAATTTGAAAAAACACTTTGGGTAAAAATTCCGCAGTAATTAAAATAACCAGTGTTGATATGATAGTTTGAGTCAATAAACTCAAATCTGTAAGCAGATAGTTTATGATGGCATAATTTGAAGGCAGCATGGATTGAAACCATTCCACCAACAAATCGCCCATAAAAAACCCATAAATAACCAGCGCAATATTATTACCAATAAGCATAGTGGCGATATACTTTGATGGCTTAGCGGTAAGCTTGCCCAATACTTTGGCCAGAAAACTGTCTTGTTTTTTTTCTATTTCAATATGTATTTTGTTTGAAGATACATAAGCAATCTCCATACCTGAAAAAAAAGCAGACAGTAATAAACAAATAATTATGATAATGACATAAAAACCCATTTACTTAGACTTGTCGTTATTATCGTATCGTTTGTTAAATCGCTTTCTAAAGAAAAACATAAAAACTGCGGTAGCGGCCAACAATAAAGACATATACGCTCTACTGTCACCCCAATTAACAAAGGCGTCATACAAGAACAATACAGCAAAAATTAAATAGGCAAATTGAAAAATCTTAGCAACTTTCATCAGTTAATATTTATTGTTTTAAAAGTCATATGTAATGCCTTATTATCATTTTGGTTGGTTTACAACTTATTAATGGGCATTTCATAAAAAATATTTAATTTTTATATCAGCAAAGATACTCAAAAAGTTGGGAGGTAATTTTATTGGTCTTAGATTATTCGTTGACGGTAATAATACCATTGATTTCCAAAACCTCAGCATTTGTGAATTTGGTATCAGAATCAAAGCCATTGCCGTTTATTAAGTCAGATCCTGTTCTAAACGTAACCGGTTTATTGGTGAACAACCATTCCTTTTTTTGGTCATAATACAACTGTTCGGCAAACAAGGTGTCTTTACTATAGGTGGCTATGACCACATGACCTTGTAAATCCATCAAATCGGTATCATTGTAAACTATGGCATAATCTGCTGTCACTGTGTTTTTTTGATCATCGTCATCAAAAAGCGTCAAGCTAATGCCTTCGGTAAATTCATTAAATGAAAAATCCCTGTTAGAATAATCCAACATTTTTGGGCTGATAAGAATGGCTTTTATTTTTCCGGAATCAGTATATTTTAAATTAATGTTTTCTGCAACGCCAATGGGTTCATTTTCAGGAATTCCAATTTTTTGAACCTCCTTCAAATTATTTTTACATGAAAAAAACATGGTCACAGCAATTGCTGTGACCATGTATAATATGTTATGTGTGTTTCTACTGAACATTTAAATTTTAGGCACGGTGACTGATGCGCCAATCCAACAACCTATATTTATCACTTGCCCTGAGTTACCTTCACTAAAAATCTCTCCTTTACTTGGTGCTTTTGACTCATAGTTTTCAGCTGTTTGAGCAGCTGCTTTGCTTAACGTTGGATCTTGTCTACCAGCTTTTCTTGCTTCATCTGCAGCCAACCAGAAAACAGCTCGTTTATTAAAGTTAGTATCACCACAGCTATTAGCACTGGCAGCATACATAGCCGCTATTGACAAATGAGGGTGTCCGTCAGATGGGTTCAAACTAAGTGCTTCCCTGAAAAAGCTTCTCGCTCTACCATAGTTCCCCGCAGCTTTTAACTTTAAGCCAATTTTATAGTTAAGTTTTGCCTTTTTAAAGTTATCTGTTTCTAACTTAATAGCTTCCTCATAAAACTTAATAGCTTCATTAGATTTTCCTTCTTTATCTTTTAAGATACCTAAATAATAGGCTGAGTTTGCAGACGGACTTAATGCATGGTAAGCATTTACCAATTTAAAGAACAATGGGTCATCAGTACAATCTTTTTCAGACATTTTACCAGCTGCTCTTTGTAACCAAACTGCATTGTTTTTGTTGTCTTCAAATCCTTTTTGGTACAATGGAATTAAGTTCTCACAATTTGCTCTATCTCCTAATTTTTGGTCTATGCTACCAGAAATTTGATCATAGGCATTCAAGTAACTTTCATAGTATCTTTTAAGTCTTTCTTCTTTGCTTGACAAAGCTGTACCCGCATCTTCTTTTGCAATAAGTTCGTTCAGTTTTTCAGAATAGTTTTTAACTTCTGATTCAACTTTCTCTACAACGTCATCATATTTGTCAAACAAATCTTGTGCAGATTTTTTACCAGCATCATACAAATCAACCATTAAAGAAAAATAAGTGTACAGACTTTTTGGGTTTGTAAAGGTTTCTTTATCTAGATTATAAGCAGCATCAAAACACTCATACAACTCTGAATCTGTTTTTCCTAAAAGCTCTCTATTATCATATTGTAATTGGCACGCATTGGCAGCATATTCCCCTTTTGGTGTTTTACTTGGGAAATTAGCTTCACGCTCCTGCCACATTTTTACTAGGTCTTCAATAAAAGCCTTTTTTTCAGCTCCTGAGGATTTTTCAATTTTATCTTCTAATATTTTCTCCCCATCAATATAAATGGCATTATTGAATTTTGGACATTTATTTCTAACATCCATCCATGGTTGATAGGCAGCATCAAAATTTTTGGCTTTTACATATTCGTGAAATATGGAAAGCTTTGTCATACATTCCTCTTCTTGCTGGGCAAAACCTACAATGCCAACAAAAAACAATGTTAATAATAAAGTAATTTTCGTTTTCATGATATTTGTTGTTATATTCTTAATCATACTTTCTTTTTCGGAACCATCTGTCGTTCAAAGATAAACTTAATTGGAAATTAATAAAATTCTCTTGAATTAAATTACTACTGGTTGTACCACGTTTTCCAATTTCGAAGCCTAAATTTGCATTTGAGAATACATCCCCTACTGGTAATCCTAAACCAAAAGACATGCCAAACTCTTTAATGGACTCATCATTTACCACTAAACCTGTTTTTTCAAAGTGTAAACCAGCCCTGTAAACCACTCTTTTAAAGTAACCTGTGAAGGAATTATATTGTGGTATAAAAAATCCACCTATTGATATAGTTGACGCATCTTCATAGGATGTAGCTATGTCACTGTATAATGGGTTGGAAAATTTACTGGTTTGTTGTGAGGTATATTCTGTACCCACAAACCACTTTCTAGGTTTTCCAATACCCGCTCCTATTGAGAATTTAGCCGGCATGGTCAGCGTTGTTTGCTTTAAACCAAGGGCATCCAAATTGGTTTCTACCGTGTTAACTGTAAACTCCTGCCCAGTATTGGAGTTTATTGTTATGGTTGAAAAGGAACGCACATTATCAGAGGTTAAATCACTTTGTGGGGTATAAGTAATACCGGTGACCAATTCGTATTTATCCTTTAACATGGTTTTGTAGGATAGACCAAGATTAAAATTCAATCCGCTTAAATCGGACCTGTTGTTTTCTCTTGACTGGTATAATAATGGTACGCCATCTAAATCATAAACATATTCAACGGTACTGTTTTGAATATTTCCAAAATTATAATCTGCATTCACCCCAACACTCAATCCTTTACTAATCATATAGCCCAAAGCAAAATACACTTTGTTTAAACCGCCTTCTCCCCTGTATCTATTTAATAAGTCTCCACTATCATTTAGGGTTTCTAATTTGTAGCCGACCGATGTAAAAGGCATCAAACCAAAACCAAAACCGAATTTTTTCAAGGGAATTGATAAGGCAATATAATCAAACGTTGTTGACGAAGCTTTGTCACTACTTGAACTACTTTTAAGATTTAACCGTGACTGGCTACCTCCAACTGAAAATTTCACGGGTCTGCTTTCTCCATCAAATCCTAATGAATTAATATCTGGTGTAGCGTATGATGCAGGGTTTCTTAAATTTACATGGATACTATCAGTATAAATGCTCAATCCCCCCATACTTCTATTTTCAACAGTTCCTTTAAATTTCAGACTTCCAATACCGTAGAAAGAATAAGGCGAAGCGGTACCTTGTTGAGCGTAACTTTGAATTGCAAAAAGCGCAATAAAAACTAATACAAGTTTTTTTATCATTCGTTTGAATTAATTTGTAAAATAAAGTTCAATCCCTCTAAAAGGAAATTAGAGTTGGCAAATATGCTACTTTTTAATTGTTTAGACAAGAAATTAGCATCTCCTCCTGTTAAAATAACTGTTAAATCTTTATATTTTTCCTTATATTCCTCAATAACACCATCAATTTCTTTGATAACGCCAAAAACAACGCCTGAATGCATACAATCATTTGTTGAGCTTCCTAAAATGTTTTCGGGCACTTCAGGGTTCAACAACGGTAAATTAGCCGTTAAATTATGCAAGGATTGATACCGCATTTGAACGCCCGGTGAAATGGCACCACCCAAATATTCATTATCATTGGTCACAAAATCATAAGTAATACAGGTTCCGGCATCAATTATCAAAACATTGTTGTAAGGGTATTGTTGAATGGAAGCACTTACCAGCGCAATTCTATCCAACCCAAGTGTTTTTGGGGTTTTATAACTGTTTTTAAAAGGCAACTTGCTGATTGAATCTAACTTTATGAGCTCAAAATGGTCTTGGATATAAGATAGATCAGACGTTTTTAATTTACCTACTGAAGAAACAATAACCTGCTTAATTGGTGCGTACTCTTTTCTTAATAGGTCAATATGCTTTACTATAAAGCTTGACTTGATGGTTTTTTTATACAGAAGCGCATCTCCATCAAATACAGCCAGTTTTACTAGGGAATTACCAACGTCAATTACTAAATTCATCATACCTATAAAAGTTGTAAATTTACAAAACGAGTAATAATTAATGTTATTATAGTTGGATATTTCCTAGGCTTACGTTTTATCTATCAATAATTTAAAAACACCAAATCTAAAGGAAACCATATTTTATAATTTTTCTTTTGGCGAATAATAAAAATGAATATATATTTGCATCCGCTTTAGCGAGGTACCTTAGCTCAGTTGGTAGAGCAATGGACTGAAAATCCATGTGTCCCTGGTTCGATTCCTGGAGGTACCACTTAAATTTTCACAAACCCTTAATAATCAATGTGTTATTAAGGGTTTTTTGTTTCTACTATGTTTTTCACAACGTATTTTAAGGGGGTTTTAATTCTATTAACAAAAATACTTTTCCCTTTAATTTACCACTTATCTAGAAATCTTCATTTTTTCTAAGTTACATCGATTAAGTTTTGCAGTCTTAGAAGGCCATTCTCATTCACGCTTCATATGGAAATTTGACTTTTAGTCTAAAAAAAATAATTATAATCTATAACTATTGATTTTTATTTAATAATAAATTAATAAATCAGAAAAGAATCAAATTCCAAATTCAACTATTTTAGCCTCAAAAATTATTATGAATAACAGCATCAATTGGTTTATTTTAATCTCTTCTACATTGTTTTTTTGGTCATGCTCCGAAGACTCTAATAATTTATCAAAAGAAGACTATTTTATTGATGTAGCAATAAACAATACCATTTTATTAAGTAACAATACACTAGGAAAATTAAGTCACAACAAGACCGAATGTCAAACTGGTGAAAATATATTCTTTACTTTAATAAGCATATTAAAAACCTCAGAATATTTTATAGAGCCCTTTTTGGCAACCTATAAGGAATCAAATAATTTTACAATCGATACCACTCAAAAATCTAATGTTATTGAATATGATTTTTCAACTTCCGAATGTTTGGAAAATTTTGATTTTTGCATTAATTTTTTACAGAATGATGAAACTTTATCTCTGGACAAATCCAAAAATAACTTTAGCAATATAACTGCCATTACTTATGTAAAGGATTTGGGTGAATTTTATTCAGTATATGCAATTTCTGGCAATTTTAATTTAACTTTTTTGGATTCAAATCAACAAGAAATTAAAGTTACTGGTGAATACAAAACACCTATTCAAGTATTAAAATAAATCCAGTTCCACATAAACAGGCAAATGGTCTGAAGGATAATGGCAATCTTTGCTGTCACTTAAAACCCCGTACTTGTTGACTGAAATCCCTGAACTAAGAAAAACATAATCAATTCGGCGTATTACGGGTTCATTAAAATTGAAACCATTAAATGTTCCGGAAGGCCCAAAAACAATATTTGAAATAGTTTTAGAATCTTGCAAATGCTGTTTTATAAACTGAATGCCCTCTTCAGAATCTTCCATATTGAAATCACCACTTAAGATAACCGGATAATGTTGTGTATTGATTTCCTTGATTTTTTGAATAATCAACATGGCGCTGTTTTTTCTGGCTTCAACACCAATGTGGTCAAAATGGGTATTAAACATCCAGAATTTTTGATTGGTCTTTTGGTTTTCAAATAAGGCATATGTGCAAATGCGATTGCAAACAGCATCCCAACCCATAGATACTTTTTCAGGTGTTTGGGACAACCAAAATGTTGCCGATTCCAAAACTTTTAGTTTATCCTTTTTATAAAATATCGCTGAATATTCACCAGAATCTTTCCCATCATCACGGCCAACGCCCACATAACTATAGGCTGGCAATAAACTATCCATGTCCTTCATTTGATTGGGCATGGCCTCCTGAACGCCCAACACATCGGGTTCATAAAATTTTAATTGGTCAATAAAAAAGGGCTTTCTGTTTGCCCAGCTGTTTTCGCCTTCTTTGGGGTAATCCAACTTAATGTTATACGTCATCACTTTTAGCTTTTGAGCTTGTAATGACAAGGTTATTAAAACAATAACCGTAACTACTGATTTTTTTAGGTTCATTTTACAAATATTATATCACTCTTTTCTGAAATGCCATTTTCATTAAATGCCTCAACTTGCATGTAATACGATTGATCTGTATTTAGTGCGCGCAATTCATAATTGGGCTCATCATACATCAATACTGATAAGTTTAACTTGTCTTTTGCAATACCCCAATAAATCACATAGCCTTGTGCTGTTGCATCCTTATCCCATGTTAAATTGGCATTTCTTCTATCTTGTTGTCTCATCACTTTAAAATTAGAAGGCTTGTTTGGCTTGGCTTCATAGCCATTTCCAAATACTCTAAATTCTGAAATAGACAAATAATTATTGGTATAATATACATGATTATAGCGAATATATCTGGCATCAACCGGTTTTTCCAATTCAATATAACCATGCGGCATATCGCGCGTGTTTTTGGAATAATCAGCAATGGTTTGCCATTTAACTCTATCAATTGAAGACTGAAGCACAAATTGTTGTCTTAACGTATCTGGCCGGCCGTAAATGTCACTGTTGAAATCCTGAAAATTAATTTGAATGGCTTTGACGTTCATTTTCTTTTCTAAATCCATTTCCACATAAATGGAATCATTGTTGGCTTGGGACACCCAATATGAGCGGATTTCTTCGTCATTAATTTTAGAAATATCAAAATCTTTAATCTGTCCCAACATATAACCCGATTCGCTTTCATCAACCACATTAATCTCTTGTTTTACCAAAGGCGAATTTGTTGTGACCGGTTTTTTGTAGGACAACAACATCCAACCTGTAAATCGTTCTTTGTGTTGTTTTACTTTGGTGTCCGGTAAATAATGTGGGTAATCACCATAAGCTGTATTCACATACATTTGTCCGTCGTCCTCAAATCCTGCGGGATACATACCGATGCGTCTTTCAAATTTATAATTAACCGAAATGGCCATTGTGGAGTAATGCCAATAATTCCCATTGTTATCCTGTACGGTGCTTCCATGTCCCGATCCTTTTAAAAAACCGCCCGGTTTATATGAAATAGGATTATAGGGCGCATATTCAAAAGGTCCAAATGGACTGTCGCTGGTGTAAACCCCATCAGCATACACGTTCCATTGTGTGCCAGGCGCACCATATTCCAAATAATAGGTGCCATTATGTTTTACCATCCATGGTCCTTCTAAATACGGTGCAATATCCGACCTGTGGTCTTGACCAAAACGCTCCCAGCCATGTTTATCAGGATGCAAGTTGAACAGGTCCTTTTCATCACCCATGGGCACATAATAATTATCGGGATCCAGTTCTACAACCCGTATTGGCCATACGTTTGAAGACTCTTCATAGAGATACACTTTATTGTCATCATCTACAAATAAATCGGGATCTTGAATGCCACCCGGTGGATCTAAAACCGCATAATTGGTTTTCCAGTCTCCCAATTCAGGATTATCGGTTTCTATTATAGGCCCACGGCCTGAGGGATCACCGTAGACAATAACCTTTCCATTTCTTACTGCCGCTGCCGGCGCATTACTACCTTTAAAATACCAACTTTGGGGTTTTATAAAGGTCCAATTGCTCATATCATCAGAGGCCCAATAGCCATGTGAACGTGTAACAAACATGTAAAAACGGCCTTTAAAATTTATAACAGCTGGGTCGGCCCCAGAACGGTAGGACACCTTATTTTTTGCTCTGTAGTGAGACATATAAGAGTAATCAATATCCAAAGGATTGCAATAGGTTTTGTAATGCCATTTGGCTACAGTTTTTTCTTTTGTATTTGTACTATTTTTGGTTTCTGAATGGTCCTTGCATGCACAAATTCCCAATAAAAAAGTGGCTGCTACAATGGCTTGGATTTTCATGGTGTATAGTCTTTGTTCTTTATGGGATCATAAGCTGTTCCTGTATGTCCACGTAATTTTTCAAATTGTTTGTATGCACGATCTACTTGTTCTTTTGGCGCTTTCTCTAGTTCCTTTTTGGTGACTTTATAAATCGCTTCCAATAAATCCAGTTTTTGATGTAATTGTGCTTCGATTGAGTCGTATTCCGGATTATCTATCTGATTATGGATTTCCTCAGGATCTTCCTTTAAATCGTATAATTCCCAAGTATCAATATCATCATAAAAATGCATGAGCTTATACCGGTTAGTCCTAACACCATAGTGTTTTTTTACCATATGAAATGCGGGATAATCATAGTAATGATAATAAATGGCATCCCTAAAATCCTCATCTTTCATCTTACCTTCCAACAACGGCCTAAATGATTTTCCTTGCATATCGTTTGGTATATCAACTTGGGCATAATCTAAAAACGTTTCAGCAAAGTCTAAGTTTTGGGTCAACCCCTCAACAACAGTTTTGGGTTTAATATGCCCCGGATATTTTATCAACAAAGGCATGGATAGTGATTCTTCATACATATAACGCTTATCAAACCAACCTTTTTCACCAAGATAAAATCCTTGGTCGGTTGTGTAAACCACTATGGTATTCTTGTCTAAACCATTGGCTTTTAAATAATCCAATATGGTTCCAACACCTTCATCTACCGATGCAACCGTTGCTAAATATTCGTGTAAAAAGCGTTGACCCTTCCACTCTGCCAAAGCCTTTCCTGAAAGATTGGCATCATGAAAAGCATCATTTTTTGGTTGATAGGCTTTGTCCCAAGCAGCGCGTTGTTCAGCTGTCATGCGCTCAAAATCTGTTGGCCAAGGATTCCAAGCCAATTCTGGGCTTCCTTTTTTCTTGGTCATCTTTAAATCATGACCTTCATACATATCCTTATAAATGGTCTGCAATTGGTCTTTTGAAGCCAATGACCCTTCATGGTCTGTGAAATACGTATCGGGCAACGGGAATTGAATAGAATCATATTTGTTTAAATGGCGTAAGGCCGGCATCCAATTTCTATGTGGTGCCTTGTGATGGATCATCAACATAAAGGGCTTACCACCATTCTTTACCTCATCTAAAAATTCGATTGCCTGTTGGGTTATAATGTCTGTTGCATAACCGTGAACATCCAAAGTATCTGCTTCTTTCCCATTTTGGCCTTGGTAAATAAACGTTGGATTATAATAATGCCCTTGATCTTCAAGAATCTTCCAATAGTCAAAACCTTGAGGTAATCCATACAAATGCCATTTACCAACAATTCCGGTAGTATATCCTGCTTTTTGTAGGAGTTTAGGGAAGGTTTGCTGGCTTCCATCAAAGCATTCCCCATTCATTCTAAAACCATTTACATGACTAAACTTTCCTGTTAGGACCACCGCCCTACTGGGGCCACATAAAGAATTGGTGCAAAAATTATTGTTGAATAAAGCGCCTTCATTGGCAATTCTATCAATATTCGGTGTGGGTGCCAATTGACTTATCGGGTGACCGTAAGCGCTAATGGCTTGTTTTGCATGATCATCAGCCATGATATAAATAATATTGGGCCTTTGCTGTTCTGATACTTCTTTAACCTGTTTTGTTTTATTGTTACAGGAAAAAACACCAAATAAAAGAAAATAAAACAGGCTGTATTTAAATATATTTTTCATCAGAATTTAACTATTTATGTCAAGGCTTTAATTAAAGATTATTGGACCAGCTCAAAGGAATCTTTAAGTGTTGCATTGGAATTTGTTCCAACAAACACTTCAAATTCACCAGGTTCCGAAACAAAATCCAGATTGGAATTATAAAATTTCAAATCGTCTACAGATAGTTTAAAGGTCACGGTTTTAGAATCTCCTTTTTTAATAAAAACTTTTTGAAAGCCTTTAAGCTCTTTTACTGGCCTTGTTACGGAGCCCACTAAATCACGAATGTACAATTGCACCACTTCCTTTCCATCATAATTACCGGAATTTGTCACATCAACGGAAACCTCAACAGATTGATCTCTATTGATTTTATGTGTGTTTAGTTTCAAATTATCATACTGAAAGGTCGTATAACTCAACCCATAACCAAATGGATACAAAGGCTCATTGCGGACATCAATATAATTTGATTTGAACTTTTCAAACTTTCCTTCATTATTTCCTAGTGGGCGGCCCGTATTTTTGTGGTTATAATAAATAGGAACTTGCCCTACATTTCTTGGAAAAGTGGCCGTTAACTTACCTGAGGGATTGACATCTCCAAAAAGCACATCCGAAATCGCCAGTCCGGCCTCACTGCCAGAAAACCAAACATTTAAAATGGCAGGCACGTCTTTATCTTCTTCAACAATTGCCAAAGGTCGTCCCGTAAACAGAACTAAAACAATCGGCTTACCTGTTTTTAAGAGCGCATTCAATAAATCTTTTTGTGCCTGTGGTATTTGAAGGTTGGTCACACTACTGCATTCTCCGCTCATTTCGGCAGTCTCACCAATGGCGGCAACAATAACATCGGACTTTGAGGCAACAGACAAGGCTTCGTCCATTAGTTGTTTATCGCTCCTGCCATCACGAGGAATGGTTTTCCCAAACATGGTCACTCGTTTTTCATACTCCAAATCATAATCAACATTACTCCCTTTGGCATATAAAATGTTAGCTTTATCGCCGGCTACAGTTTTCAAGCCTTCCAATAATGTTTTGGACACATTTTGTTTGGTTGCCACACTCCAGGTACCGGCCATATTAACGGCCGTATTTGCCAATGGCCCAATGAGTGCAATGGTTCCTGATTTTTTTAATGGCAGTAATTGGTTCTCATTTTTTAATAGCACCATGGATTCTGTAGCCACTTTTCTAGCAAAACTCCTGTGGGCTTCTGTAAATATCTCTTTTTTGGACCTATTGATATCACAGTATTTAAATGGATCATCAAATAACCCTAATTTGTATTTAGCTGTTAAAATGCGCTTGACTGCCTTATCAATCGTTTCAATTGAAACTGTTCCATCTTCAACAGATTTTTTTAGAGTAGTTAAAAATCCGTCAGAAACCATATCCATATCTATTCCAGCTTGTAAAGCTTGAGCAGAAACTTGTTGAAAATTGCCCACGCCGTGGTACATCATTTCTTCTATCCCAGTGTAATCGGTAACTACAAACCCCTTGAATCCCCATTCATCTCTTAACAAATCAGTAAGCAACCATTTATTTCCTGTAGCTGGAATGCCATCTATTTCGTTAAAGGAAGCCATGACCGATCCTACTCCAGCATCAACAGCAGCTTTATAAGGCGGTAAATATTCGTTATACATTCTAATTCTGCTCATATCGACCGTATTGTAATCCCTGCCTGCTTCTGGTGCACCGTAAAGCGCAAAATGCTTGACACAGGCCAGCATGGTATTATTCTTGGTTAAGTCATCCCCTTGATAACCTTGCACCATAGCTTTTGCTATCTCGCTACCCAAATAAGGATCTTCGCCAGCGCCTTCAGAAACACGACCCCATCTTGGATCCCTTGAAATATCAACCATCGGTGAAAACGTCCAGTTAATTCCATCAGCAGTTGCTTCTAGTGCAGCCATTTGCGCCGTTTGTTTGATAAGATTCATATCCCATGAACTTGATAAGCCCAGTGGAATGGGAAACGTAGTTTCATAACCATGAATGACATCCATTCCAAAAATCAATGGGATTTTTAAACGGCTTTTTTCCATAGCAATCTTTTGAACCTCTATGATTTTTTCTACAGATTTTATATTGAAAAGTCCACCAACTTTACCTTCTTCAATTTTTTTGGCAATATTGGAACTTTTTGCTTGCCCTGTTGTAATGTCACCTGACGAAGGCAAATTGAGTTGACCAATTTTTTCGTCAAGGCTCATTAAGTTCAATATGGAATCTACTTTTGCCTCAAAAGGATTGCTATTAGAAATTGCATCTGATTTGTTTTGATTTGAATTACAGGATACGATAAGTATTGCAATGATGCTTAGAAAAGCAAACGTAATGTTGATTTGTTTTTTCTTCATATTTATTTTTTTGATTTTGAAAAAAGCCACGATAACAATTCCGGTTCTGCAAAAGCTGAATCCCAACTATTATGGTTGTCATTTTCAAAATAAGATAGTTTAACATCAGCTCCTTTTTTTCTTAGTGCTGTAACCATTCTCAAAGAGAAGTAAGGGTCTACTACATCATCCTTTCCGCCATCAAAAACCCATAAAGACACTTTATCTGCATATTTACAAACAGATTTAGGGTTTCCGCCACCACAAATAGGGAACGCAGCTGCAAACATATTGGGTCTGAATTTTAGTATATCAAAAACACCCATGCCTCCCATTGAAAGCCCTCCAACATAAATTTGGTTCTTTTTAACATAAGGTTTTTTGGCGATATCATCCATTAAATCCAAAACCAATTGCATTGCTTTTGTTGGTTTGCCTCTTCTTTTATATTTAAATTTTTCAAGTCCAGTTTTTGAATAATCCCTTTTTACATTTGACCAATAGTCATCTTTAGGACATTGCGGAAAAATTACAATTGCCGGAAATGCATCAGACTCATAATTATCTAAAAACAGTTGACTGCCATGAACCAATTGCGTTTTGTTATCATTGCCACTTTCTCCTCTACCGTGAAGAAATAAAACCAATGGATATGCTTTGTTTTCATCAAAATTTTTTGGTAGCAATAAGCGGTATTTTAGAGTATCGCCATCATGAAGGAACAACTCCTTGGAAAAAAGTTCTTGTTGCGCTACCAAAACATTTGAAACAACGATTAACAGTAACCAAAACATACTCTGTTTAATAAGTTTTCTTTTGGTGTATTTCATTCTAATTTTTTTAATAATTAAAACCAAGTTTGTTTAAACCATTTTGAACATCTGAATTTTGCATAAATAAATTCCATAGCAACCCTGTTCTGTAATTTTCAATCATTACAATTTGAGGTCCTTGATCTATGGCCAAATAAGCCTTGGCAACCCAATAGTTGTATTGGGGACTAAAGGCATCATAAAACCCAGCAGGTCCTAACAATTTATCTTTTTTACTATAAAAAAAGTGCATAGCTTTTAAGGATTTTTCAGGGGTGTACGGAATGGAGCTTATGGCTGCTGTTGGCGAAATAACTCCTAAGTCATTATCTGGTTTATGGGCACTATATCCAATTGAACCATTTGCATTTCTGCTATAACTGGCCGTTAATCCCCAGCAATCAGGACCATAATCAGTGTAGTTTTTAGGATTGTTAACACAGTACAGATAATTTATAGTAGTATGGTTTACATTTAAATTCCAGTAGTTAGCATATTGGTCTGATAAATTTGTTGGATTGAGACCCAAATATGAATAGTGTGCCCAAAACAAAGGACCCGTTCCAGAACCAGCATGATCTAAAATTAAAGGGTATCCATATTGCGATTCAGAAGTAACTATGGCTCCTTTGTTTGCCCAGCCTTCAGTATAAACCGCTTTAGTTATTGAATAATCCGGAGAGGCTGCTGCAAGAATATATGTTATGAGGGTTTCATTATATCCTATTAATTTAAAGTTCTTGGTGAATTGATAATTTGGGCTCCAATGCCAATATAATACATTTTGGTTTTGCGTGTACCAATTCCATTCTACACCTTTCCATAGATTATCTGCTAGGTCAGACAATGCTTTTTCTTCTGTAGAACCATTTTTAAAATACTCTTTAACGCAAATCAATCCTTCAGTTAAAAAGGCAGTTTCAACCAAATCACCTCCGTCATCATCTGGACTAAATGGAATGACGTTTCCAGTACCACCATCCATCCAATGTGGCCAAGCACCATGAAACCGATCGGCATTTTCTAAAAAGTTCAATATTTTATTTAATCTGGCAACGCCTTCAGCTCTGGTGGTGAATCCTCTTTCAATTCCTACCAATAAAGCCATTAATCCAAATCCGGTTCCGCCAGTGGTCACAACGTTTTGGTTAAGCGTTGGATTATCGGGATGATACCGTTCTTTAGCGGCACCTGAATTGGCATTGGCAAAATCCCAAAAATATTTAAACGTCTCTTGTTGGGTTAAATCCATTATCTCCGTATCAGTCAAAGGGTCGACTGTGGGTTCATTGGTTCCAGGAATATATGGCTCTTCATAACCTGGTCCATTATCTGAACCGCATGAAGCTAAAAGAAACACAATACATACTATATAATAAATTCTAGACATTGTTTGTTTTTTAATTATGGGGTTCAATTTTAAATCCTAATTTATCCAAGCCCTTTTTAACATCTTCATTTTGCATAAAATATTTCCACAATAATCCGGTTCTGTAATTTTCTATCATAACAGGTATTGGTCCTTGGTCAATGGCTAAATATCTTGGTACGTACCAATTATCCTGAAAGCTAAAAGCATCATACGGTCCATATTTACCAATAAGTGTATCATGGTTTTTATATAAATTTTTGAGCATTTTCATGCTTGCGTCTGGTGTATAAGGAAATGATGATAAAGCAGCCGTAGGAGCTATAACACCAAGGTCATTTCCAGGTCTGTGGCCAGCATAACCTTTTATGGAATAACTTGAGGTTAAGCCCCACATACTATCTCCGTAACCCTTAAAATTATTGGGGTTCTCAATTGCATACTTATGATGGATTATTGCTTGATTTTGGGTCAATTTCCAATAATCTGCATATTGGTCTTTTAATCCTTTTGGATTCAATCCCAAATAGGAATAATGCGCCCAAAACAATGGGCCTACCAAAGCATCATCATGCTCATAGTAGTTCAACACTAGGGCTTCACCGTACAAAGAATCTCTTGAAACAATTGCTCCGCTTCTTGCCCACCCTTTATCATAAACTGACTTATCAATGGAATGTGTTGGTGATGAAGCTGCCAAAACATACATGATTAAACATTCATTATAACCACCTACTGGAAAATTCATGTCCCATCCGTAATTTGGTGACCAGTGCCAATACAAGACATCCTTTCCATTTTTGGTGTACCAATCCCATTCTACCGATTTCCAAAGTTTTTCGATTTTAGTTACCAATTCTTGTTCTTTATCATTTCCGCCTCTGAAATATTCAGCGACTGTTAACAATCCCTGAACCAAAAAAGCGGTTTCCACCAAATCGCCACCATCATCCTTTTTACTAAAGGGCAGCACTTTACCTGTTTCACCATTCATCCAATGCGGCCATGCACCATGAAAACGATCTGCTTTATTTAGAAAATCAATAATTTTAAGATATCTGTTCAATGCCGCTTGGCGAGAAATAAAACCCCTTTCAACACCAACCAAAATGGCCATCAGCCCAAAACCGCTTCCACCAGTTGTTACCGTGTTTTTTGGTGATGTTGGGTAAACACCATCCATGTGCAAACGCTCTCTGGCCAAACCTGAGTTTGGTTCGGCGCCTTCCCAAAAGTAATTAATGGTCTGCTTTTGAACAGTGTCCAATAAGGCACTCTCAATAATTGGTTTGGAATTATCTTTAATGTCAGCAATTGATTCTTTCTTTTTATTGCAATTAAACAAAAGAATTGCAACACCAAAAAAAGATATTATTTTTAGTTTATGATACGTCATTTTGGAATGGATGATAAATTTAGCTGCATTATTTAAATGCAGCCAAATTCAAATAAAAACAAACAAATACTCAAAAACAATTAAACTAAAACCTTAAATACTAGAATGAGTGTTTAAGGTTTTAGCCAATTAAAAATTAATTATTGTTCATGATTGCTTGTATCTCTTCAGTTGTTAATACATGGTCAAATAGATAGAGTTCATCTATCTCGCTTGAATCTGATAGGTGCCCCCAGCCTATAAAGTTAGGCGCTCCAGAACCAATGGAAAGATCCGTGCAACCTGCCCAGCTTATTGGTGTAGATCCCAAACTTCCGCTATTAGCAACTGCAACACCATTAAAATATATCTGGGTGGTAGTTGTTGAAACAGTAAATGCAATATGCACCCATTCGCCTGCGGTAACATCTATGACATCGCCATCATTCCAAACATCACCTCCATTACCAACTTGTAGCTTAATACGTTGCTCTGTAGCACTACCCTCTCTAAAAAGCCTAAACCCAGAATTTCTATCGTCTGTGTCATTAACCCTTGGAGGCGCCACCGTTAAAATTCCGGCCCTATCAGGGGTTGCATTTACTTTATACCAGAAAGCGCCACTAAATTCATCAGTAAATAAATTGGCGATTGGATATGATATGTAAGAATCTGTTGCTCCTAAATAGGCATCAGTTCCAAGAACACTTTCTCCTGCAAAACTAGGTGTACCTACCTCAGTTCCATCTGTATTGGTTACTTTATTGGTATAGGTTCCATCAAAAGGCATATACAATGTTGAGCCAAAATAAGGTGGTGTGTATGAGCCTCCAACAATTTGCACAACCTCTTCGGGTGATAATGCTTTGTTATAGAAACGTAATTCATCTATTACGCTACTGTCTGACAAATGATTCCAGTAAGTAAATGAAGGTGCACCTGATGCTATTGTAAACGTGTTGCATCCTGTCCAATCAATTGGAGCCGCTAACGTAGCCGAATTCACTTCAACACCATTAAAATAAATTTTACTTTCTGTATCTGAAATAGTAACGGCAACTTGTACCCATTCACCAGCAGTTACGTCAATTATACCTCCATCATTCCAACTTTCTCCCGTTCCTGTTCCAACATTTAATTTGATACGCTGCTCTGTGCCACTTCCTTCCCTAAATATTCTAATTCCTTGCTTTCTGTTTTCTGGAGTATCATTTCCAATAACTAAAATACCCGCTCTATCTGGGCTTGAATTAACCTTATACCAAAATGTAGTACTGAATTGGTTGCTCATCAAACCATCCGCAGGATATGTTAGATAAGAATCTGCAGCTCCTAAATAGGCTCCATCACCCACGTAAGATTGGTCTGTAATCTCGGGAGACCCGGATACTTCAGCTGCTCTACCGCCTATTAAGTCTATATATCCATGATCAAAAGGCATGTAAAATGATTCTCCGGCATATTGAGGAACATAAGGGCTGTAAGAATTAATCATGATTTGAATGTCTGATTGCGACAAAGCCTTATTAAAAATGCGCAATTCATCAAAATCACTATTATCAGATTTATGATCCCAATACGAAAAAGTTTCGCCTCCAGAACCAATTGTAAGAGGTCCCACTCCCGTCCAGTCAATTGGAGCGTCTAAAGTTGCTGAATTCACTTCAACACCATTAAAATAAATTTTAGTTTCGGTTTGAGAAATGGTAAAAGCCACATGAACCCATTCACCTGCGGTAACATCAATAACGCCACCGTTATTCCAACTTTCACCAGTACCAGTACCAACATTTAATTTGATACGTTGTTCTGTAGCACTACCTTCTCTAAACAATCTAAAGCCTTGAGTTCTGTTCTCATCAGCACCAGCAACTAAAATACCTGCCCGGTCTGGGTCTCCACTTACTTTATACCAAAACGCAGCACTAAATTCATTACTTTTTAATCCATCCGTTGGAAACGTCAAATAAGAATCTGTTGCGCCTTTATAGGCATTTGTACCAGCATAACCACTTCCGGCAAATCCTGGGGAACCAACTTCGTCAGCAATTTTAAAACCTATTAAATCTCTGTAGTCACCATCAAATGGCATATACAGGACTTCTCCATCAAATAAGGGAGTATATGGCGGTTGTTTGCTAAAATTAACTTCACTTGTGGTTGTTTTACCTTCTATATCTGTTGCTGTTACTTTCAGCACATGATCACCATCAACTAAGTTATTATAAGTATATTCTTCTAGTGCTCTTCTATAGTCATTAAAAGAATTAAAACCAGTTATTTTACTGCCATCCATGAATATGGAAATATCTGCTATCTCAATATCATCCGTAACTTCAATTTTTATGTTAATTGAGGTCACATCTTCAAACACTTTTATTGCAGTTCCTTCTGTTGGAGTCACTATTTTAACTACTGGCGCAGTCTCATCAACTCCCGGATCAACTTTTGTTATGGGGTCAATACCATCATTACACGACACTGCAATTAGTATCATCAAAAGCCCAATTATGTATTTTAATATATTTTTCATATTATTTAGTTTAAATCAATTTAATTCTCCAACGGTAAGGCATCTACTTGAGCCTGTGGATAAGGCAGCATAGCCTTATCAGCGCTAAAAGTTCTACCATCATAGCTTAACTCATTATAATCACCTAATCTGATTAAATCAAAATATCGAATGCCCCATTCCAATCCTAATTCGGCAAATTTCTCGTTCAAAACGTCTTGAGTTGTCACTCCAGAAATGGGTAATAATCCAGCACGTTGTCTTACAGCATTAACCGCTTGGTCGGCCGTCATTGCTGAACCTGTAGCACCATGTGTTAACGCTTCGGCATACATGAGTAAAATCTCTGCATAACGAATGCAAATATTATTTTTACCAGCTCCATAATTGTTTCTACCAGCGGTTAATTGAATAGACGGCAAATAGTGTTTTCCGCTTGAAAACAGTGTACGCACATTATCCTCTATAACATCCCCATCCCTGGTTGTATTTGAAATAAAAGAAGGCAAGGTTGCATAGTTTGGATCTGATTGTATTTCAGCAATTCCCTGATTGGTGAACAATACACTAGTCTCTAAACGTACCGTTTCATTTCTATCAAGCATAAACTTGATATACTTTAAACTAGGCTCATAAAAACCCCATCCTCCTTCTGCATTTGCTCTTGCAGGTGTATATTTTGCTGGTCCGAATGGTGCGTACAAATGATAGAATGTATCGCCTGTTCCTGAATTGTAATCTGAATATTGCATTTCCAACAAGTTTTCATCACTCAACTCACCAGGCTTTTTAAATTCCTCATAAAAATCTGGAAACAACGAAAACTTCCCTGAAGCTATTATTGCACCAGCGGCATCAGCAACACCTTGATAGTTTTTAAGTTCTTGATTTGCCATGGCCTTTAAAGCCAAAGCTGTGTACTTGGTAACACCTCCTGGAACATCTTGACGTTCATTTGGTCGCATATCTGGAAGATACGGCATAGCTTCATCCATTAAATCTGAAATATATTGCATTACTTCATCCTTGGTAGCTACACCTGCTTCAATTTCATTATCTGGAATAGCCGTATTGATAATAAATATGCTACCCCATAATCTGGATAAATTAAAATGTAACCAAGCCCTTAACACTTTGGTTTCGGCTATATATTGATCGGCTCTGTCATAATCACTTGGATCTGCAAGTTCTTTATAATTTTCAATTAAAGAGGCAGCGTTGTTTACACTAACTATATCTGCATAATGTAAATTCCAAAGCGAATTATACATCCAGTTGTCTGGGCTATAAATATAGTTATCCGTATCCTGTAGTGGTACTTGATCTCCACCTGCATTTACATCATCTCCTCTAACAGCCATTAATAAATATTCTTCCCATCCTCTGGTAGCAAATGCATTATAGGCTCCAATTAATGGTTGAATCATTTGATCTGTATCACTATAATCTACATCACTTGTATTGACCTGACCTGCTTTAATATCCAACTTATCACTACATGAAAGAAAGCTTATTAAAATAAGTGATAAGACACTTAAACTAAATTTGTTTTTTAAATTTTTCATATTCAATTTTTTTAGATTTTTATATTAACACCAAAGGTATACACACCCGGAACCGGATATGTCTGTCTGTCTACTCCATCGGAAACCTCTGGATTAAATCCGTTGTATTTGAAAAATGTAAATGGACGATCTGCTGTTAACGTAAATCTGGTTTCTGGCATGTTTTTGCCAAAAAGTTTTTCACCTTTTAAAGTATAGGCTAATTGGATATTCTGAATTCTAAAAAAATCGCCGTCTTCAACCCAGAAATTACTTAATTTTTGATTCCATCCTTTACGTAGGCCTGCTGATGATGGATATGAATTACTAGTGCCTTCTCCATGCCATCTGTTGATGGCCAAATCAGCATCCATATTGGTGTCATTGGTGAAAATAATCTCACCACGTTTTCTGTTTAAAATTTTACTTCCTGTTTGGCCATAGAAGCTTACTGATAAATCAAAATCTTTATAAGAAACCCCTATATTACCTCCATACATGATTTTTGGTAAGTAAGATCCTAATACCTTACGATCATTATCATCGATAACACCATCATTATTAGCGTCTTTATAAATTAAATCACCAGGAACCAAATTGTTGGCAACCGCTATGGGATCTGCATCAATTTGGGCTTGATTTTGATATACACCCATTGTTTGATAGCCGTAAAATGCTTTTATTGGTTGTCCCACTATGGTTCTTTGTCTAAATTCAGCACTACCAGCGTCAATGTATCCTTTTGGATCGGTGAGGCTTATTGTTTTGTTTTTTAACGTTGTAAAGTTAGTGCCAATTGAATAGCTGAAATCTGGTGATACTGTTTTGTTCCAATTAACGGCCAATTCCAAACCTTGGTTTCTAATCACACCTGAATTTTTCTCTATTGTAACATTAATAATAGGCACAAAAACGGGCATGATGGCATTTTTGGTATCCCTAATATAATAGTCTGCATCAATAGTCAAATTATTGTCAAGCAGACCCAAGTTAATCCCGAAGTTATTTTCTTCAATAACTTCCCAAGTATTGTCAGTATATGTACTACTGGATGTTATTCCATTTGTTTCAATATCTCCTATATCTGTTGAAATAGAGGTGATGGTATTTGTTCCAGAACTAGCGGCAACATTATCATTACCCAATTTACCCCAACTGGCTCTTAATTTTAAATAATCAAAAACACCATTGTTTTTCATAAAATTCTCATTGGAAATCACCCAGCCAGCACCCACTGACGGAAAGTAACCCCATGGATCTTTAGTGAATTTTGATGAACCATCGGCTCTTATTGTTCCATATAACAGATATTTATCCTTGAAATTATAAGCTGCTCTACCAAAATAAGAAACACCATATCTTCTGCCTACACTTCCACCTCCAACTCTTGAAGTAACATCTGTTGCGTTAACAAACCATGACGTTTCCAAATCAACTGATTTGATATTGGAACCGTTTGCACTAAGATTGTCATTAGCTTCATCTCTGTAGGATGTACCACCCATTAAGGTTAGATTATGGTCTCCAAATGAATCTGTATAGGTTAAAATATTGTCCCAAATTTGGTTTGAGTAGGTATTGTCTACTCTGTTGATGCTGGAAATCCTGTCAACATTATTACCCAAATTATAGGGCAGGTTAACATAGCGTTCATTGATTACTGAAAAATCGTGATTATATGTTGTTTTAAAGTTCAACTTATCAGGTATCAAATCAACTTGAAAATAAATACTTGATAACAGTTTACGAATCTTCAATTGATTATTATTGTAACGCATTGCAGGAAATGGATTTTGCGTATTACGATAACCTAAAACCTGTGCATTAGAATAATGATCAGGGAAAGCATTAACCATATACGCATCATTTACAGGATCTACAACAGGCATTATAGGTACTGCAAAATAGGCTTGAAACCAAGCGGCATTTTCAGCATTATATTTTGTGGCATTACTAAAAACCGAATTAACACCTATTTTAAATCTATCGGAAAGTTTTACATCAATTTTAGAACGAACATTAAATCGTTCATATTCATTTTTCATGTCTAAAATACCTTCTTGAGAAAGATAATTGGCGCCCACAGAATATGTTACATTCTCTGAACCTCCAGTAACCCCTAAGCTATGGCTTTGAATTAAGCCTGGTCTTAAAATTTCCTTAAACCAATCTGTATTAACATCTGGCACATTTGGATTGACTCTACTACGCCCGTAGCGCTGCATGGCATTTAATATAAAATTAATATCGGCCTGTGAACCCGACTCATAAGCCATAGTTGTGAATTGCTCTGCATTTGCCAATTTCAAAACGTTTTGAGCAAACTGAACGCCCGTGTAACCATCATATTCAAACTTAGGTTTCTGTTCAATTCCTCCTGTCTTTGTTTTAATAATAATAACACCATTGGCCGCTCTAACACCATATATAGCTGAAGAAGATGCATCTTTTAAGACTGTAATGGATTCAATATCCTTGGTATTTAAAAAATCAATATTGGTATAAAACATGCCATCAACAACATATAATGGTTTAGTATTATCATTATTATAAGACCCAATACCTCTAAGTCTAATGGTAGGCGAGTCCCCAGGAGAGCCTGTACTTACAACTTGTACTCCAGGCACTTTACCTTGCAGTGACTGCATCACATTGGCTGTTGGTGTTCTTTCCACGTCTTCAGATTTAACTGTGACAATAGATCCCGTCAAATCAGATTTTTTCTGTGTACCATAACCAACCAAAACAATCTCGTCTAATGATTCAACATCGATGTCCAAAGCCACATTGATGACACTTTGATTGTTAACAGTTATAGTTTTTGTTTTGAAGCCTATAGAGGTAAACTCTAAGGTTTCTCCACTGTCTACTTTAATGGAGTAGTTTCCATCAAAATCTGTGCTCGCTCCCCTGCTGGTTCCTTGCACAATGACATTCACCCCCGGAATTGGCTGACTGTCTTCAGAACTAGTGACCGTACCCGTAACCGTAATATTTTGGGCATAACCGCTAACGGTGAGTAGAGTTAGTAATAAAAGAATAATTTTTGCTTTCATATACATGATTGAATTAATTTGTTTAGTTGAGTACAAGATAAAATGAATTTAACTTTTGTAATAAAATCAGTTTACGCTTTAAATACGTCACTAAGCCATTTTACTTATAAACAGCTATTATTGACGTATCATTAAGTTACAAAAAAGTGAGTAAATATTGCGTTTAAAACGTTATATGACGTAGTTTTGACGTGTTAAAATATTAAAATAACGTAGTTTTTGAAGTAGATTATTCAAAATTTATCAAATAATTGGACAAAGAAATATCATTCTCTAATTTTAATTTCTTCTTTAATCTGTATCTGTGTGTCTCTAAACCTCTTACGGAAACATTTAACAAAGGTGCAATTTCCTTGGTTGCTAAATTCATTTTAATGTAGGCACATATTTTTAAATCCTTTGGTGTCAACTTAGGATGTTTGGCCTTAAGACCTTTGAAGAAATCTTCATGTACTTGATTGAAATTATACTCAAATATTTTCCATTCATCTTTATGAGCAATGGAACTATCCACTTTTTTCAATAACTTTTTATAGGCATACACATTATCAAAACTATCTTTATTATGATTGAGTTCCTTTTTTATTTCTTGTAAAGTCTCGTTCTTTTTGACTAAAGCCATTGCTGTATTGGCTAGCTGTTTGCTTTTTAATTTAACTTCGTTTTTTAACGATTCATTTTTCAATTGAACAATACGCTTTTCATTTTCCAAGGTTTTTTCCCTTAGAATTTCTTGCTGCTCTCTGGCAAATTTTATTTTTAAAAGACGTTGCTCCCTAGTTAATTTTCTCTTATTGAAATAATAAAAAATTGCAAGCCCAATTAGAATTAGAACTATATAAAGAACAATTCCTTCTGTGGCTTTGTACCAAGGAGGCAAAACATTTAGTTTAATTTTACAACTATCCGATGAGTTACCTAAGTTGTTACTTGTTCTGACCAGAATGGTATACGTTCCATCTTTAAGATTGGAAAGCTCTAAATGATTTTTGTCTAATTTTTTCCATTTGGTTGAATCTAATTCCTCAATGGCATATTCAAAAAAATGGTTGTTTGATTTAGGTGACGATACCGAAACACCAAAACTACTCTTTAAATTAATCTCTAAAGCTTTGTTTGATTCTAGATCAATCAATTCTTTATCAATTTCAATTTTGTCAATTGTAGGTTTTTCCAATATTGGGTGTACATGGGATGCGCCATCAATCAACATAAAACCATTATTTAAATTTAGGGCAAAAGTTGAATCTGTAATTTTTGAAATGTTTTCATTGCCAACAATTAGCCTGTTTTCAAAATTATTATTTGATAGTGATATTTCTTTATCATCACTTGTCAATGACCTGAAACTTATGGCATCATATGGCTTTTTTAAAGCTAGGGGCTCAACGTCATCTTCAGAAATGATATAAGAGTTTTTTCCGAAATTGTCGTTTAACAATTTTGAAGGCACTATGCTATCCAAAATGGGTTCATACTTCAACCAACCATCATTTGTTTTAAAGAAAATATCATGTTTTATTTTATATACCCTAACATTAAAATCGGAAAATTGTCCTTTAGAATTATAATTTTCAACACTGACGATAGAATCAAGGCTACTATTAAATTTAATTTTGTACAATCCCTTATAGGCATGAGCAGCCCAAGCGGTCCTTTGATCTTCAAATACCAAATATTTGATAGGCATTGTTGTCTTTCTAAAACGCTTAACATTCCAATGATTGTTTTCCTTTTTAAACTTTACCAGTCCCGTATAGGTTCCTTGTATATAGGTGTTGCTTTCTTCAGGAACTTTTTTAATGACCCAGCCTCCTGTATTTGATGATATTTTTTTGATTTTATAATCCTCAACCAAAAATGTTCCTTCATTATGCCCACAAAATAGCTCGCCATCAATTTCTTTTAAGTTCCATACTTGTGCCTGAGACCCTTTTATGAATTGCAATTTATTCTCTTTGTCTATATAAAATAATCCAGTGTTACTTCCTAAGTAAATGTCACCTTTAAACTTAATAACATCATAAACGGCACCTAGCCTACCTGAAACATCATTATAAAAATAATTATGATTGTTCAAATCAATATAAGCCAATCCATTGTCTAGCCCAAGCCATAACTTATTTTCAGTATCTAAATCTTGACTTAAAACCGTATTGTTAATCAACCCATTTTCCTTACTCACATGAAACATGACCTTACCATTATCATCCGTAAAATAGATGCCGTCTTTGATAGTTCCAAAAGCCATGTTCCCATTGGATAATTTTGAAAATCCATTTAATAAATGCTGTTTTATAAATTCATTAACTTCAAAATCTATTGGATGAAGTGTGTTATTCTCAAAAACCAAACACCCTTTTAATGATGTCATTATCAATAATTCACCTTTGTACTTCACTACAGACAAGACTTTGGTGTTTTCTAGAATTGGATCTTCTATTATAGGAATTAATTTATCATTTTGAAGCTCAAATATTCCATTGTTTAATGTAGAAACATATAATATACCATCAACCAAACTGCAAGAAATAACAGTAGATTTAGGTTTTATCTTTTTAATATCTCCATCAAATTTATATAAATATATGTTTTGAAATGACCTAAACACAATTCCTTCATTAAAGGATAAAATCTGCCAAATTTCCTCATCTGGTGAAATATCTTTTTTTACAAGATCACTTAAAGAATTATAGACCAATATCCCTTTAGAATTTTTTTTCCAATACCCAAATTCTTCATAAGAACCCGTAAAAACCAAACCATTATAAGCTAAAACTGACCGAATGGTTGTTTTGTTTGGAAGCTCAAAAAAATCCCATTTTAGCCCATCATATTCCAGTAAGCCATTATTATTGGCCACATAAAGCAATCCGTTTTCATCTCTGGAAACACCCCAGTTTTGATTCCCGGCGTTATATTCAGACAAAGAAAAGTTTTGAAAATATGGTGTGTATTGCGCATGTGCCGAAAACGCTGTTAACAGTAAAAAGAATAAAGCAACTTGAATATTTAATTGTAATCGCATTATTTAAAAGTTTCAAACTAATAACAAACTAAAATACATAACAAAAAGTTAATGATATCAAATCTAGTTTATTTTAAATATAATTAAAGGTTTAAGACTGTTTTTCGCTTGAAATGAATCAAATCACCATTAAATCAGCCAATTACATAATAATATCTAAAAAAATTGACATATATCAATTTTTTAATACCTTTAAAAACAAACTAACGCCCCTTAAGAATGAATAATAGTATTTACAAGTACTTAATTATTAAGCCATTAAACCTCATTATACAATTCCATCAAAACGATTTAACCTTTGAAGGTTTAAAAAAACTAAAACAATCCATAATTGATGACAAAGACTATGATGCCAATTTCAATTTTATTGTTGACTTAAGACTTTCAAATATAAAGATGACGCCAGATGAACTTCTAAGTTATGGCAATTGGGTTGAAGATGTGCTGAATGACAAACGAAAGCAAATGGCGCTACTTACATCAAATCCGCATCAAGTTACTCAGGCCATGTTGTTTAAGCTTAACGATAACCTGAAAAATTTATGTTATGATGTGTTTTGTACTACAGAAGGCGCACTACACCATGTAGATATTGATATTTCCAATATGGAATTTATAGAACGTGAAATAGAAAAGCTGAAATCTTAAATTAACGCTTCACCCTTTTGCAAAACTTTTGTTAAGTCTGTTTAAATGACTCGACAAATAAGGTTAGATTCATATCTTTATAGAAAAACATTTAACCTTATGCAAAAGACATACTACGACCCGGCAGACCTAAAAAAATTTGGAAACATTTCAGACTGGAATGAAGAACTAGGGAAAAAATTCTTTGACTATTACGGAAAGGTTTTTGAGGAAGGCGCTTTATCAGAGCGCGAAAAATCCTTGATTGCCCTAGCGGTTGCCCATACCATTCAATGCCCTTATTGTATTGACGCTTATACAGGTGATGGCTTACAACGTGGCATTACCAAAGCGGAAATGATGGAAGCACTTCATGTAGCGGCGGCCATTCGTGGTGGCGCATCCTTAGTTCATGGTGTGCAAATGATGAATAAAGTTAATAAGCTTGATATGTAAGTTTTTTTGAATACATCGTCTTATTATACACATTATACACATCTCAAATCATCTTAAATTTTGGTTACAGCATCTTTACATAAACGAAAAAGCGATTTAGCAAACAGTAAACGACAACTTGAAATTTTATCTAACGGAATCTTTCAAAGTGAGGATTTACCCAAATTTGCTGATAAAATTGCTGAAACAAGTCAATTCCCGCTCAGGTCAAAAACACTGGAAGTCCTTCAAATTAATGTGGGATATATGTGCAATCAGGTTTGTGAACATTGCCATGTAGATGCTGGTCCAGACCGACAAGAAATCATGACCAAGGAAACCATGTTACAGTGTTTGGAAGTCATTAAAAAAACAGGTGCTCATACCTTGGATTTAACAGGTGGCGCACCAGAGATGAATCCACATTTTCGTTGGTTTGTTGATGAAGCCTCAAAAATTGGCATCAAGGATTTTATTGTACGTTCCAACCTTACCATTATAAAGGCCAATAAAAAATTTGCCGATTTGCCGGAGTTTTTCAAATCACACAATGTACATGTAGTGTCTTCCATGCCACATTGGACTCAAGGAAAAACTGATAAACAACGAGGAACGGGTGTTTTTAGTCAATCCATTGAAGCTCTAAAAGAATTAAATGCCGTAGGATATGGCATGCCCGATAGTAACTTGCGATTGGATTTGGTTTACAATCCATCGGGTGCTTTTTTACCAGCAAATCAAGCGTCCTTGGAAAAAGATTTCAAAAAAGCCTTGTTGGAAGATTTCAACATTCATTTCCATAATTTATTTGCCATCACAAACTTACCAATCAGTCGGTTTTTAGACTATTTGATAGCGTCTGATAATTACGAGGATTATATGTATACATTGGTTGAAGCCTACAATCCGGAAGCTGTTAAAAACGTGATGTGCACCAACACATTATCCGTAAGTTGGGATGGTTATTTATATGATTGTGATTTTAACCAAATGCTTCAATTGCCTGTAAATAGTAAGGTTAAACATATTTCAGAATACAATGAATATTTATTAAAAGGGCGGCCAATTGCCATTTCCCAGCATTGCTATGGCTGTACCGCAGGAGCCGGAAGCAGTTGTCAAGGTAGTGTTACTTAAGCCATGAAATTAAATCTGTTCATACTGCTCTTTTTTGCGACCTTTTTTGGCAATGCCCAAGAGTCACTTTCTAAATTATTAAATCAATACAACAAAAAACAGATTCCTTATATGTCTGTTCAAGAATTGGCCATGCCAAAAACGCAAGCTGTTATTTTGGACGCCAGAAAAAAAAACGAATATAAAGTAAGCCATATTAAAGATGCTATTTGGATTGGATATAACCAGTTTTCAATAGATTCTGTTCTCAAACAAGTTCCTGATAAAAATAAAGAGATTGTGGTTTATTGTTCTATTGGAATTCGATCAGAAACAATTGCCGCAAAACTAAAAAAAGTAGGTTACAATCATGTTTTCAATCTTTATGGTGGTATCTTTGAGTGGAAAAACAATATGTTCCCCGTCTATAATTCTAAAGAACAAGAAACCGATTCTGTTCATGTTTTTTCTAAAGAATGGGGCAAATGGCTAAAAAGAGGAATTAAAGTATTTTAAAATGGGATTATTAAGCACAAAGGATTCAGGCTCTGATAATGAATTAGCAACTAATTTTTATTTTCCAACCTCAAAAAGTGCTCTTATTATTTTCACCAGAAACCCGGAATTAGGCAAATGTAAAACCCGTTTGGCAAAAACGGTTGGTGATGAAGCGGCCCTGAATATTTACAAACACTTACTTAACCATACTGCCACAATTTCTGCAAAAGTGAATGCTGATAAATATGTGTTTTATTCTGAAACCATTAAAAAAAATGATTTGTGGAACCCTGATGTGTTCAGAAAAAAATTGCAATATGGTTACGACTTGGGCGCCCGAATGGAAAATGCCTTTTCTGAGTTATTTCAACTGGGTTATGAAAAAATCATCATTATTGGAAGTGATATTTTAGACCTCACAGCAAATAATGTAAATGACGCCTTTCAAATGTTAAACACGCATGACTTTGTTGTAGGGCCAGCAAAAGATGGCGGTTACTATTTGTTGGGCATGAAAACATTACACAATTCCATTTTTAAAAACAAGGATTGGGACTCATCTTCTGTGTTAAAAGATACGCTAGATGATATTCAAAATAGTAACTTTAGCTTGTTAGAAGAATTAAATGATATTGATACCTTTGATGATGTTAAACCATATCAAGAATTAAAGAAATATTACAGCACAAATGATTAAATACATTACAGAAACCACTGATTATTTAATATCCAAAGGGTTTGAAAACCCTGATATTGGCATCATCTTAGGAACAGGCCTGGGACAACTTGTAGATGAAATAGATATTCTTCATGAGGTAAGTTACAATCATATCCCTAACTTCCCAACGGCCACAGTAGAGTTCCATAAAGGCAAACTTATCTATGGAAATCTAGAAGGCAAAAAAGTGGTGGTCATGCAAGGACGTTTTCATATTTATGAAGGCTATTCGTTACAAGATGTCACCTATCCCGTTCGCATTATGCAACAATTGGGCATCCATACCCTTTTGGTTTCCAATGCTGCAGGCGCCATAAACCTTAACTTTAAAAAAGGGGAATTGATGCTAATTGAGGACCACATTAACCTACAAGGAAGTTCACCATTGGCCTTTAAAGGAGTAGAACATTTAGGAGAACGCTTTGCGGATATGAGCGCTCCTTACGATGCAGACATCAATTCTAAATTTGAAACCATTGCAAAAGAACATAACATCAATCTCCATAAAGGTGTTTATGCCAGTGTTGTGGGACCGCAACTGGAAACGAGAGCAGAGTACCGCATGCTAAAAACCATTGGAGCCGATGCAGTTGGCATGAGCACCGTTCCTGAAATTATTGTAGCTAACCATTTAAAACTAAAAGCGGCAGCGGTGTCAGTTTTAACGGATGAGTGCGACCCAAATAACCTAAAACCAGTTGATATTAATGATATTTTGGCAATGGCGGCCAAAGCAGAACCTGATATGATTACACTTTTTAAAGAATTGATTAAGAACTTATAATTATGAGTTCATGAGTTCATTTGATATCTACATTGACCAAAAATAACCTTGTTATCGTCTTTTTAAATGGAAAAATATTTAGACATCATAAAAAAATCCTATTTTGGTTACTGGAACTACCTCAAACATGAGTTGTTTTCCATTAACCACTGGGATAATTACTTTTATGGTTTAATTGGTATTTCACTATTGGTTTGGGGCTTGGAAATTCTTTTCCCGTGGCGCAAAGACCAGCCTCTGTTTAGAAAGGATTTTTGGTTGGATACGTTTTACATGTTTTTCAATTTTTTTCTTCTGAACCTTATTGTGCTTATTGCACTATCAAATACAGTTGCTGAATTTTTCAACGATATTTTAAAAACCATTGGATTATCAATTTCAAGTTTTCAACTGTTTGATGTTGATGACCTACCAAAACCAGTAGGATTACTCATCTTCTTTTTGATATCCGATTTTGTACAATGGAACACGCATAGATTATTGCATCGTGTGCCATGGCTTTGGAATTTTCATAAAGTACACCACTCCGTTAAACAAATGGGATTTGCAGCCCATTTGCGCTATCATTGGATGGAACCTGTGGTTTACAAATCCTTGCTCTATATTCCTTTGGCCATTATTGGCGGGTTTGATGCACAAGATGTTGCCATTGTGTTTTTTTTCAATATTGCCATTGGGCATTTAAACCATGCCAATTTAGGTTGGAACTACGGCCCATTAAAGTATGTTTTGAACAACCCCAAAATGCATATTTGGCACCATGCCAAAGAACTGCCTAAAAACAGAACATATGGTGTGAATTACGGCATTACACTCAGTATTTGGGATTACTTGTTTAAAACCGATTATATTCCGCATAGCGGCAGGGATATTGAATTAGGGTTTGAAGGTGATGACACATTTCCCAAAGATTTTGTCAATCAGGAATTATATCCATTAAGCAAAAAATGATGAAAGTCTATTTCAGTTTTATTTTTTGCTTATTTCTAAATCTATCAGCACACAGTCAAAATTTTGACCATTCATTATGGACTTCCATACTACAAAAATATGTCACCAATGATGGCCGTGTTGATTATAAATCAATTCAATCGCATCCTGAAAACCTAAACATCTATCTTCAAAAATTATCCAAAGCAAAGCCCAATAAAACATGGTCAAAAAATGAGACCTTGGCCTTTTGGATCAATGCTTACAATGCCTTTACCGTAAAATTGATTATTGATAACTATCCGGTTAAAAGCATCAAGGATATTAAAAACCCATGGGACAAAAAGTTTATCATCATCAATGGACAAACCATGTCATTAAACCATATCGAACATGATATCTTGAGAAAGATGGACGAACCCAGAATCCATTTTGCCATAGTTTGTGCATCGGTATCTTGTCCTAAATTGCAAAATGAAGCGTTTACAGCTTCAGAATTAAATACGCAATTAACCAATGCTGCTATTGAATTTTTGTCCGATTCAACCAAAAACACGATTTCTAAAAATAGCCTTGAGTTATCTAAAATATTTCAATGGTTTAAAAAAGATTTTAAACAACATGGCTCATTAATTGATTTTTTGAATCAGTATACCCACATTGGGATTTCTGGTAGCGCCACAATCAAATTTAAAGACTACAATTGGAATTTAAATGACTAAGCTTTCAATTATTATTCCTATTTACAATGAAGCTGATACCATAGCCAATCTGCTGAATTATCTTTTAAATACTACTTCTGAAAAAAATATTTCAGAAATCATTATAGTAGATGGCGGTAGTACCGATGATTCCATTAAAATTGTTTCAACATTCAAAAACATCACACTTATTCATTCTGAAAAAGGACGTGCCAAACAAATGAATATTGCCGCGAAACAGGCTTCAGGAAATATCCTGTATTTTTTACATGCGGATTCGTTTCCTCCAAAAAATTTTGATAACCTTATTATTGATGAAGTCAATAAAGGCCATTTGGCCGGTTGCTTTAAAATGCAATTTGATAGCAATCATTGGTGGTTACAGCTCATGGGATGGTTTACAAAGTTCCCTTGGTTTATTTGTCGTGGCGGTGACCAAAGCTTGTTTGTAACAAAGGAATTATTCCAAAAAATAGGCGGATTTAATGAATCCTATATCATTTATGAAGATAACATCATAATAAAAAAACTGTTTACATCCACTTCATTTAAAGTGATTCAAAAATCCATCCTCACATCGGCCCGGCTTTATAAAAAACAAGGTGTGTGGAAACTGCAATACCATTTTTTTATAGTTCATTTAAAATACTGGTTGGGTGCCGATGCAAAAGCACTACATACTTATTACAAAAAACATATTGGTTAAAAAGGATTACGCCCTTTTTCGTTTGGATACAATGTCCTTACAACATCACTTTGAAAAACCTCTTTTGTATTAATATCCATTGCTGAAAGCTTACCATAAAAAGCTGCGCCAGTATCAACATTCCAAATATTGGCGCCATTCATAGGCTCATAACTGTTATAATTAATAGTTGGTGTATGTCCTATATAAATTTCATGGTAATGCTTCAATCGATTTGGGTATAATTCCGAATCTTCATCTAAGTGCTTATCTAAAGACACTGCCATTTCCCAAAGGGTTCTGTCATAATAAAACGCTTCTTCAACAACTTCTTTTTCGACACCATGCATCGATGTAAACCCTGCATGAATGAATAATCGGTTTTTGTCATCAATATGATATAGTTTTAAGTTGTCAAAAAACTCTAAATGTTTCTTTTTTTCATCCTCTGAAAAACCATTATAACTCTCCATGGTTTCCTTTCCGCCATGCAGGTACCAGGTTTTGTTAACAGTATTGAATCTCAACCAATTTTCACACCAAACATCATGGTTCCCTTTTATGAAAATGCAATTGAATTTTTGGGAGAATTCCGTTAAAAACTGAATAACCTGTGCTGATTCACTCCACCCATCAACATAATCACCCATAAAAATGAATGTGTCTTCTTCTTTAACCTCCAGCTTATTCAACAACTGAACCAATGCTTTTAATGCGCCATGAATATCACCAACCACAAAAGTTCTCATCATTAGTCTTTTTTACAAAATTAACGGTTTCCATTTAACCAATAAATCACGCTTTTTGACAACCATTGAAAAACACCAAATAATTAAATCCATTTGAAACTTATTTTTTTGAATAAAAATCCTTTATGACTTGTTCTGCAGGTTTGTTTTGGGGCGTAAACCGCGTATTATTGTTTCCACCAGCAGTCTTATGGTTATGATGCCACTTCCAAATAAAGCCCCCGGCTATCCAATCTTCGTTCCAAAACGTTTCAAAAAAAGCTTGGGTAGCATTGGTTTGTGCCTGCAAATTAACAGTACCCATTTGCCTATCTGTCAACCAAGGTTTCTTTCCTGAAAAATCAACACTTCTATAACCAAATTCAGTGAACAAAACAGGTTTTTTTAAACTATCACAGGTGTGTTTCATTTCGGTTTTCCAACGGCCTAATCCCAATTTACAGGCCTCTACCGTTGGTGTTTTTAAATCACTTACTGGAAAATAGGCATCAATCCCAATATAATCCAACTTATTCCAAAACGGGGTTTGGTTATATTCATTCCAATTGGCCGCATAGGTTAACTTACCTTTATAGACCTGTCTTATTTTTTTGATTAACTCTTTCCAATAATTTGGACGGGCTTCAATAAAATGTTCCAATTCAGTACCAATGCAAAAAATATCGGCACCAATTTCTTGGGCCACTTCTGCATAATCCAAAATAAATTGGGTGTAAGAATTCTCAAAAGCCTTCCAATCTGCCTCTGTTTTCATGGTAATATCTCCGGTGAACTCACCCTTCCAAACCCATATTTGAGGTTTTATCATAATATGTATACCATTTGTTTTTAGCGCATGGATGTAATGTTTTACACCAGCTTTTGTTTCACCAAACCATTGTCGTTTTGAATTATATTGAATTATGGGATGTGACAAATCACGAATAAACCCAAACGGCATGATAGATGCATAATTGGCATGAATGTTCAACAAAGGTTTGATATGTATTTCTGTAATGGAATCTCTTGAAGCCACATAGCTTACCCCATTTATTTTTGAAGGATACTGCGTAGTTATCGCACAGTTGTTCAGCAAAAAACAGAAACAAAATGCATAAATTAGCTTCATAAGTTTGAATTAACATCTAAATTTAAACAAACCGTAGATATGTCATTAAGGTTTTAACAAATCTTACGACAAAAGCGTTGAATAGTTAATGATTACCATAAAATGAAAAACAATCAAACCGAGAACAAAGAACCCAATGCCTTAAAATGGGCTTTAAAATATGCTATTCCAGCAGGAATTGCAGGTATAATTTGCTGTGTAGCTCCTGCCGTATTGTTTATGTTTGGCCTAATGGGTGGGATTTATGCCATTTCTTTTGCTGACTTCTTTTATGCCGAAGATGGATCCGTTGGGCTTGGGTCTTGGATATTGAGAGGACTGGGTGTAATCATTGGAGGCTATGGCATTTATTTATATCGAAAAAAACAAAATCAATGCTCCATAGATCCCAAACGTAAAAAAAAGAATTTAATCTTGATGATCCTCATTACCATCATATTCGGCATTGGTATCTTTTTAACCTTAGAAAAATGGTCTTCTTGGTATTTTGACAAGCATATTGTTCCAGCTCAACAAGAAGAATACAAAAAATAAATGTGCAGTAATTTGCGCTGGGGAGACAAGAATTTCAAGATTATTGGAATGAACTTCACAAAACGTTAAAAAATTCATAAAATATTGTACTTTTGCACATTGATTGTTAGTATTTAATGCCCAGAATTAAAGTCATCATTCCTGCTTATAATGAAGAACATTCTATAGCAAATGTCATCAATGACATACCAAAAATTGTTGATGAAGTTATCGTGGTCAACAATAATTCCAATGATGAGACTGCAAAAAACGCAATAAAAGCTGGAGCAACAGTATTAACTGAAACTAATAAAGGTTATGGCTTTGCTTGTTTAAAAGGGCTTGATTATATAGCTGCCCATTCTGAAAAACCGGATATAATAGTGTTTTTAGATGGCGATTACAGTGATTATCCTGAAGAACTTTCAAAACTGGTAAAACCAATTATTGATGATAACATAGATTTGGTAATAGGAGCACGAACAAAAGCGTTACGAGAACCCCATTCCATGACACCGCAACAAGTGTTTGGCAACTGGCTTGCAACTTTTTTAATGAAATTCATGTACGGTGCACGTTTTACAGATTTAGGTCCATTTAGAGCCATAAAATATCAAAAGTTATTAGATTTGCATATGGAAGACAAGACTTACGGATGGACTGTTGAAATGCAATTAAAGGCCTTAAAGCAAAAATTATCGTACATTGAAGTTCCTGTGAAATACAAACAAAGAATAGGTGTTTCAAAAGTATCAGGAACCATAAAAGGTAGTATCTTTGCTGGCCTTATAATTTTAGGTTGGATTTTTAAATACAGTATTAAAAAATGATATTAGTTACGCTTACTATAATTGTTTATACCGTTGCCCTTCTACTTATTTTCACATATGCATTGGCCCAGCTAAATCTATTATTCAATTATTTAGCATCCAAAAAGCATGAGGACCATTGTATAACTTATGATTTTTCAAAACCAGAAGAGGTTCCTTACGTTACCATACAACTTCCTGTTTATAATGAAATGTATGTTATGGAACGGTTGCTGGACAACATTGCACAAATAGATTACCCTAAAGATAAACTGGAAATACAAGTTCTTGATGATTCAACCGATGAAACAGTTAAGACAACTCATGACCATATTGAGAAGCTAAGACAAACCGGTCTTGATATTAAACAAATTACCAGAACCGACAGAACAGGCTTTAAAGCTGGTGCACTTAAAGAAGGTCTTAAGATTGCCAAAGGCGAATTTATTGCCATTTTTGATTCTGATTTTCTGCCCAAAAAAGATTGGTTAAAACGTACCATACCTTATTTTAAAGACGAACATATAGGTGTTGTTCAAACACGTTGGGGACACATTAACCGTAATTATTCAATACTGACAAAAATTCAAGCTTTTGCACTGGATGCCCATTTTACTTTAGAACAAGTGGGCCGCAACAGCAAGGGACATTTTATCAATTTTAACGGAACTGCTGGTGTTTGGAGAAAAGAATGTATTATAGATGCCGGAAACTGGGAAGGTGATACCTTAACAGAAGATCTTGATTTAAGCTACAGAGCCCAACTTAAAAACTGGAAATTCAAATATCTTGAAGATGTAGAAACCCCTGCGGAACTTCCTGTAATTATAAGTGCCGCCAGGTCACAACAGTTTAGGTGGAATAAGGGTGGAGCCGAAAACTTTAGAAAAATGCTTTGGCGCATTCTCAAAAACGAAAATATCTCTGCCAAAACCAAAGTGCATGGGGTTTTACATTTACTTAACAGCACCATGTTTTTAAATGTTTTGATAGTTGCCGTTTTAAGTATTCCTATGCTTTACATTAAAAATGAATATGCTCACTTAAAACCATACTTCTATGTGATGAGCTTTTTTGTGATAAGCACCATTATTTTCTTTATTTGCTATTGGATTATGTACAAAAACATTTATGGTAGCGGTATCAAGAATTTCATTAAATATATTGGTATGTTTTTTACCTTTTTCTCCATTGCCATGGGCTTTTCATTACATAATTCTATTGCTGTTTTAGAAGGTCACTTAGGCAAAAAAAGCGAATTTATTAGAACTCCTAAATTCAATATAAATTCACTTAAAGACACCTGGAAAGAAAACAAATACATTAAAAAAAGCATTTCAATAAATGTGATTTTTGAAGGTCTTTTAATGCTGTATTTTGCATTTGGCATGTACAGTGCCTTTATAGTTGGAAACCAAGGGGGTGACTTTGGTCTATTCCCATTCCATTTAATGCTTTTTATTGGCTTTGGTTATGTGTTTTTTAATTCTATTTCATCAAATTTCAAAAGGCATCACAATTAAAAAGTGACATTCAACACAAGTGTACTGTCATTTCGTTTAATGGTAACTTGAGTGGTGTTTCCTTTTTCAAATTTTCCCAAAGATTTCATATAACTCATCATATCACTAACCTCATAATCACCCATTTTAATAACAACATCACCCTTTTGCATGCCCGCTTTTTGTGCAGGCTTATCTTCACTTACACCATCAATCCGCATGCCTTTACCACTAAATAAATAATCTGGCACAACTCCCAAGGTTACTTTAAATGCCGGTACTTCCTCACTTTCATTTTTTGTTTTTCTGAAAGCTAATTTTCCATCATCATTTAATTCTGTTATAATGGATAAAATGTATTGGGTTATTGTCTCCATACCCTCATAATTTAATTTATCAGAATCATCAGAAGGTTTGTGATAGTCTTCATGCTGACCAGTAAAGAAATGCAGCACAGGAATATCCATTAAATAAAATGATGTATGGTCGCTTGGCCCTACACCTGATTCGTTTTCAGTCACTTTTAAATCCCCTTTATAGGCAAAAAGCACTTGCTTGAAAATTGGGGATGTACCTACACCATAAACTGCAATGGATTTTTCTTTGTTTAATCGGCCAACCATATCCATATTCAGCATATAGTCTACTTTTTTTAAATCAATGGTTGGGTTTTTAACAAAATAATTTGAACCCAATAAGCCCATCTCTTCACCAGAAAAAGCTATAAACAAATAGTTGTTATTGGTGTCCTTGTTCTTTAAACCAGCCGCAAGGTGTAACATAGCTGCAACACCACTTGCATTGTCGTCGGCTCCATTATGGATTTGAGGTGTTTCACCCCTATACAATGACCCTTCAATGCCCATACCTAAATGGTCATAATGAGCTCCAATAACAATGGTGTTTTCAGCATTATTATTTAAAAAACCAATCACATTGGTTCCTGTTGTGGTGCTATCTTCGGCTTTACTTACATAGGTTACTTTACCATGGGGATCGCTTTTATCAATAAATGAAAATTCCTGAAAATATCCGTTTGTGCCTTTAGGTTCTAACCCTATATTCTTGAATCTATCAGCTATATAGTTGGCTGCCATAATCTCATAAGGCGTACCGGTTTGCCTGCCATGAAGACTGTCTGATGCCAAAACAACAACATCATCTTTCATGGATATTTCAACAGGTTTTTCTCTTTTACATGATATAAACAACGCGATGACAAACAAGACACATATTGGCTTCATAAGTTTGATTTTGTTAAGTTTGATAAAATTTTGAATAAGTAATTCATCAATACGGAAGAATCCTTATTTTTATTAAAAATAGTTTAAAAATGAAATTTGTCATAATTATATCTGCCATTTTATGTTTTCTTTCTTGCAAGGATAATAAAAACAATCAGCAATCAATTGAAAAAACAACTTCTACATCAACTGTAGAAGTAAAAAAAGATTCCTTGATTTTTCCTGAAGAGAAGCATTTTAAATCCATTAAACAAATTACTTTTGGTGGTGATAATGCTGAAGCTTATTGGAGTTTTGATGATAAACAATTGGTTTTTCAGTCTAACAATAAAAACTGGGGGCTTAATTGTGACCAAATATTTTTAATGAATTATGGTGATACATTTAAGGATTCAAAACCTAAAATGATTAGTACAGGAAAAGGCCGTACAACCTGTTCCTACTTTCTTCCTGACAACAAGCATATTATTTATGCCTCTACACATTTGGATAATGAAAACTGTCCAGAGGTTCCGTTAAGACAAAATGGAAAGTATGTATGGCCCGTATATGATTCCTTTGATATTTTTGTAGCCGATCTTGATGGTAACATCACTGCACAGCTTACTAATGAGCCTGGTTATGATGCTGAAGCAACCGTTTCTCCAAAAGGTGATAAAATTGTATTCACCTCAACCCGCAGCGGCGATTTAGAACTTTACACCATGAATATAGACGGAAGTGACGTGAAGCAAGTTACTGATGAAGTAGGCTATGACGGTGGTGCATTCTTTTCTCCTGATGGCACAAAATTGATTTTCCGTGCTTCAAGACCAAAGACAGATGAAGAAATTAAGGCTTATAAAGACCTCTTGGCGAATGGATTGGTGGAACCAACCAATATGGAACTGTATATTTGTAATGTGGATGGCAGTGACCTAAAACAGATTACTAACTTAGGAAATGCCAACTGGTGTCCTTTTTTCCTTCCTTCAGGAAAAAAAGTGTTGTTTTCTTCCAATTTTGAATCAGAAAGAGGGTTTCCTTTTAATTTATACATGATTGATATTGATGGGAAAAATCTGGAACGTGTAACCCACAGTGAAACATTTGATGCATTTCCTGTATTTTCAAACAATGGTAAATATTTGGCGTTTTCATCAAATAGAAACAATGGTGGTGGTAGAGACACCAACTTGTTCATTGCCGAATGGGTAGATTGATAAAAATATAACTGATTTAAACTTCCATACTTTTGTTTTTAAAACGATATAACTCCTCAATATTATTTGTTTTAATAACAGCACTCTTTTATTTCAGTTTTGCCTACGATTTGGTAAGAACCGATTATATAAAGCTCATTATGCTTTATTCGGCTTTATGCTTTTTGTTTTACAAGCTTATACAAATCAATAAACACAATACCCTTTTTTTAAGTGCAATAGCATTTATATTCAGGTTAATATTTCTCTTTTCCATTCCAAACTTATCCCAAGATTTTTATCGTTTTATATGGGATGGGAGAATGATTTTGGAAGGGTTAAATCCGTATTTGCACACACCTGAATCCTTTATTTCAAAAGGGATTTTTCCAATACAGCAAGCTCAAGAACTCTACAATGGTATGGGTATTTTAAACGCTAGCCATTACACCAATTATCCGCCTTTAAACCAACTTTGTTTTGTCATTGCAAGCCTATTTGCTGGTAACAGTATTTTAGGCTCGGCAATAGTCATGCGATTGATTATCATTGCGGCCGATTTTGGAACGCTTTTTTTTGGAAAAAAATTGCTAGAAAAATTAAACATTCCTATTCATCATATTTTTTGGTATATACTCAATCCATTTATCATTATTGAACTCACTGGAAACCTTCATTTTGAAAGTGTCATGATATTCTTTTTAATATGGGGTTTATACTTGTTTAAAATAGGCCGTTGGAAAACCGCTGCTGTAATACTGGCTTGTTCTATATCCGTAAAATTAATACCTCTTATATTTTTACCTCTGTTTTTCCAAAAACTAGGCTGGAAAAAAAGCATCCTTTTTTACGCAATTATTGGCTTGACAACCATATTGTTTTTTACACCTTTTATTTCGTCTGGGCTTTTGTCAAATTATACCCAAACAGTTGCTTTGTGGTTTCAAGAGTTTGAATTTAATGCTAGTTTGTATTACATAGCCAGAGAAATAGGTTATTTGTTTAGAGGATATAATGAAATACATATTATAGGGAAAATAATTCCTGTTCTAGTGGTTCTATTTGTTTTGTTTATGGCTTTTTTAAAGAAAAACAAAACAACGCTCGAGTTGGTAAGCAATATGCTGATTGTACTATCTTTTTACTATTTTACCAGTACAACCGTTCACCCATGGTATATAGCAACACTTTTAATAATTTCTGTTTTTACCAAATATAAATTCCCATTGGTCTGGAGCTTTGCAGTGATATTAAGTTATTTAGCTTACACCAACACAAATAACACTGAAACCCTTTGGGTTATTACTTTGGAATATGTTTTAGTTTATAGTGTGTTTTTTTGGGAGGTATTTATAAAAAAGGCCACCAAAATGGTAGCCTAAAAAAGTCTTTTAATAAATCAATTACAGCTTTTCAAGCTTTGTAATGGTATTGATTTCATTTTCATCCTCGTAATTATCTTCGTCTTTGGTAACCACTATTTTGGTTGTATACGTGATTTTAAACTTAGTTCCTATTAAGGCTTCTGATTTTAAATCAAATTCCTTTGCAACGGCATCACTTACTTCTTGGAAGGTTAAGGTATATTCTTCATCATTATCAGGATGTTTGGCAATAAAATTATAACCGTAATCTTCATGACCGTCATAAGTAGCTTCTACTGTAGTTGATGCTTGATCCACTGGAGTAAAAAGGGGTACTATCAAAAAGGAAATCATTAAAAATAATGTTTTCATGGGTTTTGTTATTTGTTTCACAAGCACATACACCCCCCCATATTCTCATTAAAAAACCTAGGGTTTTGCTTGTAAAAAGGTTAAATGAAATGGTATGTTGTCTTCAGATATTTGCCACCTCAAGTCTGAAAATGCTTTTAGTAAAACCTTGCGTTGATTTTACATGTGGTAAGGATGGATTTCTTTTTAAGCTTTAAAAATATCTGTTGTTTGTTTGAATGTCTTAAATTCCAACATATATCCATTAGGATCCTTAACAAAAAAAGACTGATGTTCTCCTAATTGATCTTTTAAATACGTAGATTCAGTAACCAAGTCAAGTTTAAATCCATCGAGTTTTGAGTAAATGGATTTCCAAGTGTCTAAATCTACAATTACACCAAAATGAAAAGACGGCAATATTTTACCTTCAAAAATGTAGTTTGGATTATTGAAATTAAATTTTTTGGCCTTGATAAATGTAATTTGATGGCCAAACAGATTAACATCGATCCAATTTTGAGTATTCCTACCATAAGTAGCACCAATACAGTCCACATAAAAGCTCTTTGTTTCTTTTATGCTAACACATGGCAATGAAATGTGAAATGGCGTATTCATATAATGAGATTAAAGAGGTTTTAAACTTTCTATCCTGTAAATAACAAAATCCTCATCGGCATCTTCAATAACTTCTATGAAAGATACCAAAAAAGATTTTCCTATTAAACTTTTATCGTTTTTTAAATCGTATTGTTTTAAGGCTCTTGGATGAACCTCTTCAAAAACCATCTCTTCACCCGTTTCAAACAAAAACTTAAAATAACCGTCTTTGTAAGATATAAAAACAGCTTCAATCATCTTAATAACTATTAATCCAAATCCATCTCTTCAGAATCCTCAGCTACATCAATATCTGGATCTTGAATAGCATCTGGATCGTCATTGTCATAATCTTCATAATCATCCTCATCATAATTTTCCATGGTTTTCACCAATTTGGTACTTACCTTAATGAGGTATTTGGTGTCATCGGTATTAACTTCAACAGCTTCAACCAATTCGTTTTTAGCATTTCTAAAGGTGATAATATGCTCTTCATCATATCCGTCAGGATATTTTTCAACCAACAGTCCCAAAATTTCGGGCGTTAGCTTTTTAAAGTCTACAATGACGCGTTTTAGGTTGTCTCTTTTATTCATAATTACATATCTAATAAGTAGGCAAAAATAAGCGGTGCTACAATGGTTGCATCACTTTCAATTATAAATTTTGGTGTGTTAATATCTAATTTTCCCCAAGTTATCTTTTCATTTGGAACCGCACCAGAATACGAACCATAACTTGTTGTGGAATCACTTATCTGGCAAAAATAGCTCCAAAACGGTGTGTCTGTTCGTTCCATATCTTGATATAACATGGGCACTACACAAATTGGGAAATCACCAGCTATACCACCTCCTATTTGGAAAAAACCAATACCATTTTTTGAGTTTTCGGTATACCAATCAGCCAAAAAAGTCATATACTCTATCCCCGATTTCATGGTGCTTGCCTTAAGCTCTCCTTTAAGTACGTAGCTAGCAAAAATATTTCCCATAGTACTGTCTTCCCATCCTGGAACAATTATAGGTAAATTTTTCTTTGCTGCCGCATACATCCATGAGTCTTTTAAATCAATTTCATAATATTCTTCCAAAACGCCCGATAATAGCATTTTGTACATAAACTCATGTGGCAAATAACGCTCCCCTTTATCATCGGCATCTTTCCAAATTTTAAAAATATGTTGTTGTAAACGCCTAAAGGCTTCTTCTTCTGGAATACAAGTATCTGTTACCCTATTTAATCCTTGCTCCAACAAATCCCACTCTTCCTGAGGCGTTAAATCACGATAATGAGGAACGCGTTTGTAATGTGAATGCGCAACCAAATTCATGATATCTTCTTCTAGGTTGGCGCCAGTACAAGATATAATTTGCACTTTATCCTGACGGATCATCTCAGCAAATATCTTGCCCAGCTCCGCAGTACTCATGGCACCCGCCAATGACACAAGCATTTTAGAACCTTGCTCCAACTGTGCTTCATAAGCTTTTGCTGCATCTACAACCGTAGCCGCATTAAAGTGTAAGTAATATTTTTCAATAAAATTAGAAATTGCACCTTTAGTATTCGTCATCATCATCAAATTTTGAAACGTTATTTTTTTGGTTTAAGCCTTCGTACGAATTGTCATAATCATCATCCACATTTTCTTCAGCAAACTTGTAGCTTAACATTTTGTAATACAGTCTGGCTGTTAAAAAGTCTGAAGCAGCATTTAATTCATTAGGACACAATCCTACCAAATCAAACCCTACAATATTTTTTTCTTCAAATAATTTTCTTAAAAACTCTAAGGTTTCATACCAAAACAAACCGCCTGGTTCTGGTTTGGCAACAGATGTCATTATGGAAATGTCAATAGCTGACAAATCAAACGTAATATACACATTATCTGTCATTTGGTCAATTGCGGAATCCATCCAAGTATCATCCACTGCCATATCATGGGCAAAATATATTTTGTCCTCATCATCCATGACCGTTTTTTCAATGGCATTCATGGAACGAACCCCTACTTGAATAAGATTGGTGGTTTGGCTAGCTTCATACAGTGCGCAATCTGGATGCAGAGAAGATCCTTTGTAAGTCTTCAATAAGTTTGCATGGGCATCAATTTGAAGTACCGTTAAACTATTGAAACACTCATTAAAAGCACGAATAGCACCAATTGAAATAGCATGGTTACCACCTACAAGCGTTACAAACTTATTCTTTTTTATATATTTTTTTGCTGATTGGTGTACCGCATTAACCATAGTTTCAGCCGAAGATTCTGTTACAGCATCAGCTAAATAAATGCCTTGTCGGTATACTTCTGTATCTGTTTCAATGTCATATAGGGTAATGTTTTCAGAGGCCTTTAAAAAAGCTTCTGGCCCTTTTTGAGATGTATTTGCATTACCATAAGGAACAGGTATTAACACAATTTTGGCCTGCTCCTGCTTAGAAAATTCCTCTGGAATCCCAGCATACGTTTTATTGTCCATTATAACCTAAAATTTTAAGTAAGTCTTCACTTTTTTGTTGTTCACTAAATAATTCTGTTGTAAGGTTTCCGTTTTCATCCTTATCTATTAAAATATGTTTTGGTGAGGGTATCAAGCAATGTTGCAATCCGCCAAAACCTCCAATAGTTTCTTGATACGCACCAATATTAAAAAAGCCAATATACAAAGGTTTTTCTTTATTGTATTTTGGCAAATAAATAGCGTTCATATGTTGCTCACTGTTGTAGTAATCATCACTATCACAAGTAAGACCTCCTAACAGGACACGCTCATAGCTATCATACCATCTATTAACGGGCAACATAATAAACCGCTTGTTAATGGCCCAAGTATCAGGCAATGTTGTAATAAACGACGAGTTGATCATATTCCATTTTTCACGGTCGTTTTGTTGTTTTTGGTACAGCACTTCATAAATAGCACCACCGCTTTCACCCACGGTAAAGCTCCCAAATTCAGTGAAAATATTAGGCACTTTTACTTCTTCCTCATCGCAGACAAGCTTAATCTGATTGATTATTTCATCAACCATATATTCATAATCAAAATCAAATGCCAATGAATTTTTTATGGGGAAGCCACCTCCAATATTCAAACTGTCCAATGAAGGACATATCCTTTTTAAACTGACATAAACCTTTAAACATTTTGACAATTCGTTCCAGTAATAAGCGTTGTCCCGTATGCCTGTATTGATAAAAAAGTGCAGCATTTTTAACTTTACTTTTTTATTGTCCCTTACTTGTTTGTTGTAAAACGGTACAATGTTTTTGTAACCAATCCCTAGTCTAGATGTGTAAAACTCAAATTTAGGCTCTTCTTCAGAAGCTATTCTAATACCTATGTTGAATTTGCCTTTTATTTGTTCTGATAATAAATCGATTTCCTCATAATTATCAATAATTGGAATACAATTTTTGTGTCCGTTGTTTATTAATCGCGCAATATTCTCAACGTATTGAGCACGCTTAAATCCGTTACTGATTACGTAGGTCTCTTCGGTTATCTTACCTTCCCTTTTTAAGTTCTCAACAATATCAATATCAAAGGCTGAAGAGGTTTCTATGTGGATATCATTTTTAAGTGCTTCATTTAAAACATGCTTAAAATGGGAACTTTTGGTACAATAACAATAGTTGTATTTTCCTTTGTATTTATTTTTTTTGATGGCTTTGGCAAACCAGCCTTTGGCCCTGTTGATATTATTTGATATTTGGGGCAAGTAGGTAAACTTTAATGGCGTTCCATAGGTTTCTACCAATTCCATTAAATCGATGTCATGAAATTGAAGGTTTTTATCTTCCAGCTTAAATTCTTCTTGCGGGAAATCAAAGGTTTGGCCAATAAGGTCAATATATTTAGTATTCATTATTTTCTATCAGATATAAAATTCTCAAAATATTTTGTTTACAAGTTATAAAAACAATCATTCATGAGAAAATCAAATTTGCTTTTGGGCACAAGTGGTAGGAATAAAACCATTCACATGCTGGCTAGATTTTATACAATAGATAGAAGCCAGCTTTAAAATTTGGTTACTTAATCTAAAAGTTGCTTTTGAACATGACTTCTTAATGCCCATAAGCCCAAACGTAGAAACATATTTCAATTTTGTTCAGCTAAATACATTACAAATGAAATATAAAAAATTGAATTTTAAACTTTTTTTTTATTTTTTTTAAAAACATTTCAATACGTTATATCACAGCATCTTAAGGGTATTCAATTCCTGCTGTGTTAAATGTTTCCAATGACCCCGCGGAAGATCTTTTTTGGTTAGGTGACCAATGGCTACACAATCCAAACTAATAATTTCATATTTTAAATAATCAAAAATAGTTCTGATAATGGTATTGCCTGTATTCTTGATTTTTAATCCAATTTCCTTTTTTGAAGCACCATCAATATAACTTATTTCTTCAACCGAAATCAATTTCCCTTCAACCTTAAAGCCATTCTGGATTTTTTTTAAATCTTCCAGTTTTAAATTTTTATCCAATTCAACATGAAATAACCGTGACACCCCATGTTTTGAATTGGTAAATTTTTCCATAACAACCTCATCATTGGTAAACAGCAACAATCCTTTTGAATTTCGGCCTAAACGCCCAATGGGTTTTATGCGAGACGTAGTTGCGTTGGCAACTAAATCCATAACGGTTCTGCCTTTGCCTTCACTTGTGGTTGTAGCAAAACCTTTAGGTTTATTTAGCAATACATACGCTTTTTTCTCGGGATTTATTCTAGCGCCATCATATCGTACTTCATCATCAATCTTAACCTTATAGCCCATTTCTGTGACTACTTTTCCATTGACCGTTACCAAACCGGTTGCTATATGCACATCGGCTTCCCTACGTGAACAAACACCCGAATTGGCCACATATTTATTTAATCTGATTTCATCAGGATTTGATGATTTCTTTGAAATAGGCTTAGGAGAACCTGTTGGTTTAGGTGTTCCTACAGCTTTTTTAATTGGTGCATTTCCTCTGGCATAACTTTTTGAGCGGCTATTTCCAGTACCTCTTCCTGATGCTTTTCCTTTTCCATTACTACCTTGATGTCTACTCATTGTTATTTTATTTTGTGCAAAGATACTCTTTAAATTTACGAAATACGATTTTTGATTTACGATTTAAAACCCGTTAAAACAGTCTGTGCAATACCACATCCACATCAATTAACAGTATGCTGAAAACCCCAAGCAAAATAATCAATTTTAAAATATTATGAAGAATGAGATAGTGCGTCTTGGTTCTTGAATTCCACAGTATAATTTGAAAAATGAGCAGTAAAACCAAACTTAAATAAAAGAACAAGTACATGTACCCAATTTTAAAACGAAATAACAGTAAATAGGTTGGAACCAAGGTTAAAAAAGTCAAAACAGTCAACATTATTTTAGAGACTTTTTCGCCATACACTATTGGAATTGTTTTATAGTTCAATGCCAAATCTCCTTTAATGTTTTCTAAATCCTTAGTGAGTTCTCGCATAGAAATAATCAAAAACAAAAACGTGGCGTGCACAAAAATAACTGGCTCAAAATTCTTGTAATAAACGAAAATGATAAAAAACGGTGTGATGGTTAATATCGCTGAAGTTAAATTCCCTATAAAAGGCAGTTTTTTTAATTTATGTGAATAAAACCAAATTGCAAAAATATAGATTGAAAAGAAAACAACCGCTTTAAAAGATTCATAGCTAGCCATAACCACGGCCATAAAATTCAATATAAAATAAAACGACAGTTTGGTGTTTTGATTGACCAATCTATCCAACTTGGACTTTTCTGGGCGATTGATTAAATCTTTTTCAGAATCATAAAAATTATTGATGATATAACCACCTGCTATGGTTGCTGCAGAAGCTAAAACCAGCATAAAAAGATTATCATCAAAAATAACTTCCCTAAGGGGTTTGTTATGTGCTAAAATGTAGATTGAAGTAAGATATTGCGCTATGATAATGACCAGAATATTATAGCCTCGTACAACAGAAAACATACTAAAAAACTTGATTAATATGTGTTTCTGCCTTCGATTTAACATAACTATGAGGTTTAAATAAAATCTTGAAAACATTCAAGATGACAGAAAGTTTTAGAAGCTATAAACCACTTCTAATTTATAGCCTTTTAGTGCTTGTTTAGCCTTTTCAATATCTTCAGTAAAACCAAGTATATAACCGCCACCGCCAGAACCGCAAAGTTTTAAATAGTATTCATTGGTCTTGATACCTTTTTTCCAAAGTTCATGAAATTCCTGAGGAATCATAGGTTTAAAATGATTTAAAACAACTTTTGACAAGCGTTTGGTGTTTTTAAACAACGATTTGATGTCGCCTTTTAAAAAGTCATCCACACAAGCATCGGTATGTTTAATAAACTGGTCCTTAAGCATATTACGGAACCCTTCCTGTTTCATGTTTTCCATAAAGATGCCAACCATGGGAGCGGTTTCACCAATGATACCACTATCCAATAAAAATACGGCTCCTTTCCCATCAGTTGATTGAGAAGGAATACCAGTAGCCTCAATATTATTTTGTGAATTGATTAAAATAGGAATACTCAAATAACTGTTCAATGGATCCAATCCTGAGGATTTGCCATGAAAGAACGATTCCATTTCAGAAAAAATGGCCTTTAACTTTAATAGCTTTTCTCGGGTTAAATTTTCTAAAACAGTTATTTTATCGAATGCATATTTATCATAAATTGCCGCTACTAAAGCACCACTACTACCTACACCATAACCTTGCGGAATGGATGAATCAAAATACATACCCGCATTCACATCGTCGCGAAGCAAATCAATATCAAACCGTACCAACTCAGAGTTAATGCCTTCCAAATAGGTTACAAATCGCTTTAAACTTTCATTTGATTTTATGGCAATTTCAGAAGGTTGTGGGTCCTTTTTCAAAGCACCGTTATAAAAGCTATAAGGAATTGATAAGCCTTTGGAATCTTTGATAATACCATATTCTCCAAAGAGCAATATTTTAGAATAAAAAAGCGGTCCTTTCATTAACTAAATAGGTTTTGGGATTTAAAGTTACAATTGTTTTGCTCCAAAACCAATTTTGTCGCAAATATAATGTCCATTTTGACAATATGCAACTAATTCATTCTTAATGAATTCTAAAACGGATTCAGCTTCATTTGCAGGATACAATACGTGCACATTTGCTCCGGCATCCAAGGTAAAACTAACATGTAATCCTGTGTCTTGTCTAAACTCCCATATTTTATTTATGATTTTCAAGGTGTTTGGTTTCATCAAAATAAAATAGGGCATACTGGTCATCATCATGGCGTGGAGCGATAAGGCTTCACTTTCTACAATTTGTATAAACGCATTCAAATCACCCGTTTTAAACACATCAATTAATTTTGAAAGGTTACTATGGGCTTGACCAAAACGTTGTTCTGCAAATGGATGACCATGCATTAAATTATGACCTACTGTACTGCTGACCTGCTTTTCACCCTTATCAACCAATAAAATGGTGTCTTGGTAATTTTCAAAATTAGGATGGACTTCATAAGGGTATTTTATACCATATAAATCACTGCTGCCATCAATCTCAACATGTCGGCCCCAAACCACCAAATCGCCCTCAATACTTCTGCAAGCACTTCCAGAACCCAATCGCGCCAAAAAGGAGGCTTTTTGGTGAAAATAATCATTGGGCATATCAGGGTTCAGCTCTCTTTTTATACTCATTAAACACAAGGCCAAAGCACTCATACCACTGGCTGATGAGGCAATACCCGAACTATGCGGAAACGTGTTTGAGGTTTCAATTTTAAAATGGTAGTCTTTTAAAAAAGGAACATATCGTTCAATACGCTTAAAAAACGTTTTAATTTTTGGTTTAAAATCATCTTTTTTTTCATCATCTAAAAACACGTCAAATGAAAAATCACTCGAACTGTTTTTCTTTGAAAAACTAAGTGTTGTAGTAGTTTTACAAGCATCCAATGTAAAACTGATGGATGGGTTTTCTGGAATTTGATCAGCCTTTTTACCCCAATATTTTACCAACGCGATGTTGCTTGGCGATGACCAAGTAAAAGATCCTTTTTCAACGGATTTTGAAAACGCTTTTGGTATGAAATTTTGCTCTGTCATTTATTCTGCTTCTAAAGACAAAGATAATAACTTTACCATTGTGTTGTAGTTTCTTGCCGTTGCAAATGTTTTTAGTTTACGTTCAAAAAAATTCACATTGAATTTAGCCTGACCATAGCCTTTAGCGCAGAAATAGTATGTACAATCATTAATGATTAGGTACTCCTCACCTTCATAAACTTTTTCTGAAGCCACTTGTATTAACGTCTCATCAGGAGCATCGTGCAGCATCATGAAATAACTGGCTTTCTTTTTGTCTTCTGAAAAGGGGCAATCATCAAAAATACGTTTCAAATCAAGCCGTGTCATGACCAGAACAGAAACCTCAAATTCAAAAGAATTCAAAATAGCATTCTTGATGGTTTCCTCTATTTTTTGAGTGTTTTTTTCTGATGACTTGAAAATCACATTGCCGCTTTGAATATACGTTTGAACGTTTTCAAAACCAGATTTAGACAGCAGTTTTCGTAATTCTGCCATGGGTACTTTTTTATGCCCACCCACGTTAATGCCTTTTAAAAGTGCTATGTAAATTTCCATTTATTTTGAAATATGTTTGGCTGCAATATACGCACTGGTCCAGGCATTTTGAAAATTGAACCCTCCGGTAACGGCATCGATGTTTAATACTTCACCTGCAAAAAACAAGTTTTTATGAATTCGGCTTTCAAAAGTTTTAAAGTTGACTTCTTTTAAATCAATGCCACCAGCCGTTACAAATTCTTCTTTAAACGTACTTTTTCCGTCAACCTTAAAAATGGCTTGTGTCAATTGGTTTACAAAATTTTCCAATTGTAATTTGTTCATATCAGCCCAACGGGTTTCAGTATCCATTTGGGATGCCAGTACCAATTGTTGCCACAGTCGTTTTGGTAGCTCAAATTGAGTGGATTTAAAAACTGTCTTTTTAGCTAAAGACAATTTCAAATCCTTGAGAACGGACATACAATCTTCATAAGTCTTTCTAATGAAATTAATTTCAATTTGAAATTTATAGTCACGCTTTGCCAGTTCCAAAGCTCCAAAAGCTGAGAGTTTTAAAATAGAGGGGGCACTCATACCCCAATGAGTAATCAATAAAGGCCCTTCTGAATACAGATCTGAATCAACCACATGAATTCCAATATTTTGGACTACCACACCAGGAATATCTTTGATGCGTTTATCATTAATGTTGAATGTAAACAATGATGGAATTGGTTTCGCAATACTGTGCCCAACAGTTTCTAAAAGACTCCATATCTTGGTATTACTTCCTGTTGCGATTAATACTTTTTCACAAGAAAACAGTCCTTGGGACGTTTCTATTTGCCATAAATTATTTTGATTTTGGATTGATTTGACCGAGTGATTATATAAAATGTCCACGTGATGTTTTTTAGCTTCCCTTAAAAAACAATCGATAATGGTTTGAGAGGAGTTTGACACCGGGAACATGCGTCCGTCTTCTTCTGTTTTCAGTTCCACGCCTCTCTTTTCGAACCACTCTATTGTATCGCCAGTCGTAAATTGATGAAAAGGCCCCAATAATTCCTTTTCACCACGAGGATAATTCTGCACCAATTCCTGCGGAATAAATTCTGCATGCGTGACATTACAGCGTCCGCCTCCAGACACCTTTACTTTTTGCAAACCTTCTTTGCCTCTTTCTAAAATGGCTACCTGTAAATGAGGGTTTTGCTCAGCAATGTTAATCGCCGCAAAAAAACCTGCCGCACCACCTCCAATAATGATGACATCTTTTTCAATCATAATTTATCTGGAAAATCAGAAATAATACCATCAACGCCGTAACGTTTCATTCGGTTAATGGTTTCAGCATCATTTACAGTCCAAGTATTGACTTGATATCCTTTTGCTTGGGCTTGTTTTACATTTTCTTTTGTCAGTAATGCAACGTTTGGATGGATGGCAACTGCATTAATGGTTTTAGCAAATTCGATAGCCTCAGTAACACTGGCCTTTGTTAAAACGCCTAATGAAATTTTTTTATTTACTCGAAATACATCTTCCAATTCATGGTGTTGAAAACTGGAGACAATAAAATCGGTATATTTCCAGCCCTTTTCGTTGACATACTTTTCTACAACCTCACAAGTTTTAACAGCGGTATGTCGTCCTTTCAATTCTATGTTTAAAAGACATGTCTTATCGATAAGCTCCAAAACTTCTTTCAGAGTTGGAATTTTATTGTTGCCTGCTACTTGTAACTGTTTTAATTGAGACAGTGTGTGCTTGGCTATTTCTCCAGTTCCATTAGTCATTCTGTCCAATGTAAAATCATGAAAAACAACCAACTCACCTGAAGCGCAAACATGCACATCTATTTCAATTCCATCCACACCAAAATCCATTGCCTTTTGAATAGACTCCAACGTGTTTTCCGCAACATACGCCTTAGCTCCTCGATGTCCCATTTTTCGCATTTTATTACTTATTTAATGGTCGCATCAAACCTTCCTGTGCCACAGAAGCTACAAGCTTTCCGTCCCTTGAAAAAATATTGCCCCTAGCAAATCCCCTGGCGTTTGAGGCATTCGGTGATTCCATAGAAAACAATAACCAATCATCAAAATCAAAATCCCTGAAATACCACATGGAATGGTCTAAACTAGCTGTTTGGGTATTTCCCCAATGCGCTATGCTAGCATGTGGGTTCAGGGCCGAAACCAAAATATTATAATCTGAAATGTAGGTTAAAATTTGTTGTTTGGTTGCTAAATCCAGATTGTTTACGTTGCCTTTTAACTTAAACCACACATCACTAAACGGCGGTAAATCCACTCGCTCTAAAGGGTTGACCACAACTGTTGGTTTAAACTCAATGGGGCGATCAATCTCAAAAAACACCTTTAAACTTTTTGGTAAAAAATCACCATATTGATGCAGGATATCGGTCCAACTTAGCAAGTCTTCAGGTTGCTTTATATCCGATTTCATAGCTATTTGATGGTTATAACCCGCTTCTTTTTTATGAAAAGAAGCCGACAAAATAAAAATAGTCGTTCCATTTTGTTGGGCTGTAACTCTCCGCACGGAAAAACTACCACCGTCCCTAACACAACTAACGTTGAATTGAATTGGTAAATCCAGTTTTCCTGCCTCCAAAAAATAGGCATGCATGGAGTGCAAAATGCGTTGGTTTGTTATGGTTCTACATGCTGCATTGATGGCTTGCGCCAATACTTGTCCGCCAAACACGCGTTTGCTCCCAACTGTTTTGCTATATCCTATAAATTGAGAATCATCAACCTTTTCTAGAATTAAAAGGTCTAATAAATCTTGAACTGAAGTCATTTTTTGCTTTACTTTTTTTGAATTTATAAAGCTATTAAAATCACTTCAGCTTTTGGCAAAAAAATCAATTAATTAGCCAGTATTTTATACTCCCATGGGTTTAGAATTAGTTTTCCAGATTCCAGTTTCAAAGGCGAATTGGTCATATAATCTGTCGTGTTTTCGGGCAAATCAATTGTTACTGATTGTTCCTTATCGGAAAAATTGCCTATAAATGTTACGGTGCTTCCTGCTTTACTCCTATTAAACATCAGCACATCATCATTCCCGGTTTGCATTCTTTGATACGATGCAGCTTGCTTTCCACCATTTAGTGCTGGATTTGTATTTTTTAAAGCACCAAGTTTTTTTAAGACTTCAAAATAAGGCCCTTTGGTTTTGGGAATAGAATCTTTTTCAAAAAACTTCAATGCGTGATCTAAATCGTATTCTTGCCCTGAATAAATCAATGGCATGCCTGGCAATGTATATGTTAATGTGGTAAATATTTCTTTGTTGTTTGGCATACGTTCCTTGAGTGTTCCATTCCATGAGTTTTCATCATGATTGGTTGTAAAATTCATCAGGATATCATCTTTTTCATAAAGAGTATCAATGGTTTTCATCAAGGTATCAAAATCATGCAAGGTCTTTTTGCCTTTAGCCATATCATTCATTAAATGAAGGAGTTTCCATCCATATTCCATATCAAACAAATCATCTTTCATGAATTTTGGATCATCATTTTCAGCTAACATGAATATCTCTTTTTTTGATTTTAACTGTGGAATTGCTTTTTCCCAAAAAGAAACCGGAGTGGGTTCTACATGGTCACAACGGAACCCGTCAATGTTTTCTTCTTCAACCCAATACATCATATCCTTTATCATTTGGTCTTGCATAGCCATATTGGAATAATCCAGTTGTGCGACATCACCCCAACCTTTTGAGGTGCCATCATCATTTAAAGGATCTGTGATCTCTCCTTTGGCATTTTTCACGTAAAATTCAGGATGTGTTTTTATCCAAACATGATCCCAACCTGTATGGTTAGGTACCCAATCCAAAATAACATAGATGCCATTTTGGTGAGCCGTTTTTACCAACTCTCTAAAATCTTCAATGGTACCAAATTCTGGATTGACTTTAGTGTAATCTGACACGGCATAATAACTTCCTAGCATTTTATTGCGTTCTGCTTCATCTTCAATTTTTGAAGCAAAATCACCACCCGTAGCTTTGCGCTTGGTTTGTGAAATGGGGTTAATGGGCATCAACCAAATAATTTTCACTCCCAATTGTTTTAATTCGGGAATGTCTTTGGTAAACGCATCAAACGTTCCTTCGGGTGAATATTGACGGATGTTTGCTTCATAAATCACTGCGTTTTCCATTACTGTATCGGAAACCGGTGCTATTTCTGAAGTCGGTTCGTTGTTGGTTTTATCAACTTTTTGCTCCTGTTTGCATGAACAAAAAACAATGGATAAGACTACTAAAAATGAGATTAGTTTTTTCATGATTTATTTAGTTTTAACTTTAATTTCTAATTCTTTGTTTGTATTCCAGATAACTGGTATGGTAAGCGTGTTGTTTTGTTCATCCCAATCAAAATCAACTTTCTTATTGTTAATCTTGATGCGCTTTGGCTCCGTTTGAAAATGATGTATAATGAGATCGATTTTCTTGGTTGAAGCTGTATAATGTTTGCCTGTTTCACACTCAAGTTCAATCTCAATACCATTGCGCTCCAATTCGTATTCAAAATCCAATAGTTCATATTGACCTTTTTCAAAAGCATTGGGAGTTAAACCATCATCATTGTAAAAATGACGCTCACTTTCTGTTATTGAAGCATCATTATAGTAGTGCAATTCTAAATTACTACCCGTGTAATTTTCAGTGTTCTGCATGGGCTTGGCCATCAAAACAAATGCGCCAGCTTTTACATAGGTTGGAATGGAATTTTCTTTGATTTGTATGTCTTTGGTTTGTCCGCCTTCAAATGTTTCATCTGTATAAAAGTCAAACCACTTATTATTTTTTGGAAAATAAATCGCTTTGGTAGTTACGCTATCTTTTAATACGGGAGCTACTAAAAAATCAGGGCCCCAAAAATATTCTGAAGCATCCTTGTATAACGATACGTTGCTTGCTTCCTCAAAAAATAAAGGCCTCATAAGAGGTGCTCCTGTTTGATTATTTTGAAAAGCAAGATTATAATTGTAGGGTAATAATTTATACCGCAATTCAATAGCTTCTTTTGCGAGTGCCTTAGCTCTTTCGCTTCTAAAAACAGGCTCACTGGGTACTTCTTCTTGAGCATGCGGTCTGTAAATAGGTTGAAAAACACCATATTGCAACCACCTAACATATAAGTCATCATCTAAATTGGCACCTGCAAAACCTCCCAAATCCGAATGCATGTACCCAAGCCCTTGCATACCCATTTGAAGGGCAATTTCTGGTTGTGACTGCAAACCGCCCCAAGTTCTATTAACATCACCCGACCAAGGGATAAGTCCATAGCGTTGTGCCCCGGAATAGCCTGCCCGCATTAAAATAAACGGTCGCGTATTTGGGAAATCACGTTGATACCCTTCATACGCCAAACGCGCCCAATCCATACCATAAATATTGTGAACTTCATCAGCGGTTCCAGTAAAGTGCCTTAACCAAGAGGGATGGACTTCTGGCTCTCCCAAATCGCCCCAAAATCCAGCAACGCCTTTATTGGCCAAGCCTTTATAAATATTCCAAAACCACTGTTCGCCTTTTGGATTATAAATGTCTATTAAACCTGTATGTCCAAAATAAAAATCGTAGGTGCCTGGATTTCCTATGGAATCTTTTGCTAAAATATCTTCATCAACAGCTTCTTGCCACCGTTTTGATGTTGTTAACACAAAAGGCTCTGTAATCAAAACCGTTTTAACACCTTTGCTTTTTAAACGCGATACCATACCTTCAAAATCAGGAAAAGAATCCTTGTAAACCTGAAGATTGCCCATAGTTCCCATAATGTCTTTTCCAAACCAATATAAATCTAAAATAATGGCATCAACAGGAATACTGTCTTCTTTAAATTTGGCTATGGTTGCCTCGGTTTCTTGTTGTGAATGATAGCCAAATCTACTTGAAAAATTACCCAAAGCCCAACGGGGCGGCATGGGTTGCTTTCCTGTTAAGTTGGTGTAATTATCCATAACATCCATCCATGAATCACCCGCAATAACCTGGTATGTTTTTCGTCCTGAAATAGTTTCATAGGCCAGGGTATTATTATGCTTGCTGTCTAAATCCAAAAAACCAATAGGCGCATTATCAAAATGAACCATATATTGTTTTGATGACAGCACAATTGGTAAGGTGAAGTTCATCAATTCAGAATGGGTTTCATACCCATAATGGGCCCGATTATATAGTTGCAAACGGTAGCCGCGCCTGTTCATATCCAAAGCTCTAGCGCCGCCGCCATATAAAACCTCATCTTTTGTAAGATTGAATTGAATGGTTTCTAAACTATCCTTTTTAACATAACCTGCTTTTTCTGAAATAATAGGTTTCCCTTTATAAGAATAAGATATTTGAAAGGGTTGTTTTTGAATGAACACGGAAATCCCTTCTGAATGATATTCAACACTTGCATCTGATTGTTGTAATTGAGCATTGACAGGTTTAGGATTTAAAACAACCGCATGCGATTTTGGATTAAAAGTCTCTCCTTTAGGAATAAAGGAAGTTTCTATTATTTTGGAATTGTAAAACTGAAACCGATAAGTGCCGTCATTTACGTAAACCTCAAGATGATGGTCTTTCTCTTGCAGGTCATTGAATATTCTATTGGCATTTTGTGAAAACAACTGACTGCCAATAAAAACAAATACTATGCTAAATTTTAAAAACCTCATCTCATTTTTTTAACAAATAGACTAGTGGGATATCCAGACGTTTATTCCAAGAATTTTCAGTATGTTCAGCACCTTCAAATTTTAAGTTTTTAAAATTTTTTGTGTCATAGCCTTTTTTGGCGAAAACGGCATTCACCTCTGGAGCATACCTTGGATAATACTCTTCTATGGTTGATGTTGTTCCGTAATCAAAATAAAACTTATGTGTTTTTGGTGAAGGTATATTTTCTTGAAGATAATCAAAAAACACATGAGAAATGTCATCATTTTCTTCTGGAACAATACCTGAAAAATTAGTAGAGAGACAAGCTGCTCCACCAAAAACATCGGGATATTCACAAATAGCATACATGCTTATCAACCCTCCCATACTTGAGCCCATAATAAAAGTATTCTCTCTATTAGTATAAACGGAAAATTGAGAATCTATAAAAGGTTTAACTTCATTAACTATAAACTTTAAATAATTATCAGATTGTATAGGTCCATTGAAGAAATTTCCTTGATTAAATAATTGTGCGCTTTTGAAAATAGAATCTTTATTTACTAATTTTTGAAATGGTTTTTCTGGGAAATATTCACTTTGACGGTGTATACCTGTATTTGATAAAGCAACCACAATAAAGTTTCTGGTTATGCCTTCTTGCATTAATCTTGACGCTATTTCATCAACTTTCCATTCCTGTTTGTTCCAAGTGGTTGTGCTATCAAAAAGCATTTGACCATCATGCATATACAAGACTGCATACTTTTTTGCTTCAGAATAATTATCGGGCAACCATATGTCGACTGTCCTTGACCGAATATATTTAGATGGAAAACTATCAATACGTTGTAATGTTCCACTTGAAAGCTGAATATCTTTTAATTGATACGCATGAATTTTATTATTAGAAATAGCGTTTTTTTTATCCTGCTTACAAGAAATAAATAACGTGATAATTAAAAAAGATGCTATTAACTTAAAATTTAGCATGTTAGTTTAGTTTGGTAGTAAATAGTGTTATCCCGTTAGGATTGATTGCAATGTTGTCTCCCCATGTGCTAACCTCACCACTTATAATGTCTTTTACTTGTTTGCCTTGCAACCCAACTTCTTCAAAGCGCGACAGTTCTAAACTGGTGTCAGAAGATTTGTTTAAAATAACGCTTACAACTTCATCATCAAGAATTCTGAACAACACATAAACACCATTTTGAGGCGCAAAATGAATGGTTTTACCTTCATGGATGGCATTGCTGTTTTTTCTGTAATTCAACAGTTTTTTCATGAACAATTGCATATCTTTTTGGGCATCGGTCAATCCTTCACCCGTAAAGGCATTTGTAGCATCACCTTCCCAACCACCAGGAAAATCAGATCTGATCAAACCATGGTCACCCGGTTTTGCAGTGTCGTTCATTAAAATTTCAGTGCCGTAATATATTTGAACAATTCTTGGCAAGGTCAAAATATAACCAACGGCCATTTTGGTCTTAGCCACATCTTCATGCAATTGTGTAAATATTCTACTCATGTCATGATTGTCAGGAAAAATCATGATGTCCTTGGGTCTTGCATAAGCAAAATCATTGGCCAAACCTTCATACATTTTTACCAAACCTGTATCCCATTGTTCATCCTCATTTAACGCACTGACTATTTGCTTTTGCATAGCAAAATCCATGGGTGATTTTAAATTGGAATCATAGCCATCCTTGTTTACATGGCCATCTTGCCAATAGGCAATCAACAGAGGATTGTAACTCCACTCTTCTCCCACTATTGAAAAGTTAGGGTATTCTGTCATGATGGTTCCTGCCCATTTTGCTAAAAATGCTTTATCGGAATATGGATAAGTATCTTGCCGGATGCCTCCCAAGCCCAAGGTTTCAATCCACCAAATACTATTTTGAATAAGATATGTGGCCATAAACGGATTTTGCTGGTTTAAATCGGGCATCGTGGGTGCAAACCAACCATCGCTCATGTCGTGTTTATCCTGTTGCGAGGCATATAAATCTTGATTGATGGTTCGTCTGTGACTGGATTTTTTTAGCTCAGTTTTATCCTCAAATGATTTTTGTTGATTAACCCAATCATCAAACGGTAAATCCTTCATCCACCAATGCTCACTTCCACAATGATTGACCACTTGGTCCATGATCAATTTCATACCTTGTTCCCTAGCTTTATCGGCCAGTTTTTTATATTCATCCAGAGTACCAAAACGCGGATCAACCTGATAAAAATCGGTCATAGCATAACCATGGTAAGATGCTCGGTACATATCATTTGTTAGCAATGGTGTTGGCCAAATAGCCGTAAACCCCATGTCATGAATATAATCTAAATGGTCTGTAATGCCTTTGATATCGCCTCCATGTCTTGCATAATCATCCTTTCTGTCTATGGTTTTTTCATTTAAATAGGCAAACACATCGTTTAATGGATTGCCATTGGCAAAACGGTCTGGTGTAATCAAGTAAATCACATCACTACTATCAAACCCTTTGTAATCTTCAGCTGGTTTTGACCTTGATTTCAACTCATAGGTTTGAGTCTTTTGAGTGCCATTATCAAATGTGAAAACAATATTAAACTTGCCAGCTTTTGCAGATTCTGATATATTTAAGTCAATGAACAAATAATTTGGACTGGTTCCTTTGCTCACTTTTTCAATGGAAACACCATCGTATGAAATCTCTGGTTTAGCCATCGAAATAGAATCGTCTTTAACCAATAGCTGAAGTTTGGAGCTTTTAAATCCAACCCACCAATTTGAAGGTTCCACTCTTTGAATTTCATTGAATTCAGTAAATGGTTCTATAGCCATACTGTCTATTGGTTTTTTTGAAGACTCTTGTTTACATGATGAACAAAAGGTAATCACAATAATTGAAACGATATAAATTAAATATTTCATTTTTTCAAATTTTATAAATTATACCGTTACTAAACTATTTGGGTGTATAGTCACCAATTTATCATTAACCAAAATGTTTAAAGCGGCTGTTCCGTCCAACTCAAAATGAGTTTCATTCTGGCATACATTCACTTTAAGTATTTGGTTTCTAAAATTAATCTTAAATGAAAAGGTTTTCCATTGTTTTGGTATTTTAGGACTGAATGACAGCACCCCATTTTTAATCCGCATACCCCCAAATCCTTCTACAATACTCATCCAAGTCCCGGCCATACTGGTTATATGAAGCCCTTCATGAACCTCATGGTTATAATCATCTAAATCCAATCTAGAAGTTCGCAAATAAAAGGTATAAGCTTGTTCCATTCTACCCAATTTTGCTGCCTGAATACTGTGAACACAGGGCGACAAAGAGCTTTCATGAACTGTAAATGGTTCATAAAAATCAAAATGGCGTTCCAGTTCCTCGGTGGTAAAATGGTCTTCAAAAAGATAAAAGCCTTGAAGCGTATCTGCTTGTTTAATATATGGCGAACGCAAAATCCTGTCCCAAGACCATTTTTGGTTGATAGGGCGTTGCGATTGATCGAGATCTGCAACCGTTATTAATTCTTTATCCAAAAAGCCATCTTGCTGTAAATAGATGTTATGTTCTTCAGAAAACGGGAAATATAGGTTGTCTGCAACAGCTTTCCATTGTGACAGTTCTGCTTTAGATAGTTTAACCTTATTCATGATTCTTATAAAATCCGAAGGATATTCTGCTTCAATTCTTTCAATATTTTCAACGGCATAATCTATACACCATTTGGCTACATAGTTGGTGTAGAAATTATTATTGACGTTATTTTCATATTCGTTAGGTCCTGTAACACCAAGGATTACATATTGGTTTCTTAGCGTGGAAAACGTAGCGCGTTGGTGCCAGAAACGGGCAATACCTATTAAAACCTCTAAGCCTTTTTCTGGAATATAACTGTAATCTCCCGTATAACGATGATAATTGTAGATAGCAAATGCAATAGCACCATTTCTGTGGATTTCCTCAAAAGTGATTTCCCACTCATTGTGGCACTCTTCTCCATTCATGGTCACCATTGGGTATAATGCCGCTCCGTTTTTAAAGCCCAATTTTTGGGCATTTTCAATGGCTCTGTCTAGATGTCTGTATCTATATTCCAACAAATTTCTAGCAACCTTTTGATCTTTTGTGGCCAAATAAAATGGAATGCAGTATGCTTCCGTATCCCAATAAGTGCTACCACCATATTTTTCTCCCGTAAAGCCTTTAGGACCTATATTCAATTGAGCATCTTTCCCCAAATAAGTTTGATTTAATTGAAAAATGTTAAACCGAATGCCTTGTTGGGCCTTCACATCGCCTTCAATGGTAATATCGGCCATTTCCCAAATTTTGGCCCAAGAATTCTTTTGCAAATCCAAGAGCGCATGAAAGCCCAATTTAGAAACTTCGTTAAGGGTTCGTTTGGCTACTGAACATAATTCTTTTTTATCATGGTTCCTATCTACGGTATAACCTCCAAATTTGGTAAGCGTTAAGGTATCTCCTTTAATCACTTTATTTTGGTACTGAAATTCAATATAATTGTCACGCTCCTCTACTATTTTATCTTGATTTAAAATGGTTCCGTTTAATGATAAATAGGTTTGCATGGAAGTACACACATAAAAATGTGTCTTCATGGTACGCGACATGATAAACGCTTGATTGTCGTCATGTTCAACCGTCAAGACATCCCAAAATTTATCATCCCAATTGGTGTCTTCATTGGTAATGCCACTATCCAAATATGGATAAAATTGTATTTCGGCATCTTTGTTTAGTGGTGTAACATGATATTCTATAGCACCAATCTCATCAATGTCCAGACTTAAAAAACGTTTTGTTTCAACATTGATTTGGGTTTGGTTTTGAAGCGTTGCCTTAAAACTTCTTGACAGCCAACCTTCTTTCATGTTAAGCTCTCTGCGAAAATTTTCAATTTTAAGACAATTGAATAAATCCAGAGCCTCGCCATCAATACTCACGTTGATTCCTATCCAGTTTGGAGCGTTGAGCACTTTGGCAAAATATTCAGGATAGCCATTTTTCCACCAGCCCACTCGTGTTTTATCGGGGTAATACACACCTGCAATGTAGCTTCCTTGGAATGTTGGACCGGAATAGTGTTCTTCAAAATTGGCACGTTGTCCCATGGCACCGTTTCCAATGCTGAATAAACTTTCTGAAGATTTTACCTTGTTGATGTCAAAGCCTTCTTCTATAATTGACCAATTATCTGGTTTTATATAATCTTGATTCATCTGTTGTTCATATTTTTTTATCGGTCAGATGGAACATCCATAAAATTGCCATGTTCGTCCTCAACTTTCTTTTATGGATGTTTCATTTTTAATTTTCAATTATCATTTGTGACATGATTGATTAAATCACTCTTTTTTGAATTGATAAGTTTTTCTAAAAACTCTAAACTTATCTGTGTAAAATCTTTAAATACAAAATCTGCATCCTTTAAAATAGTATGTTCCCCAATGCCAACACTAATCATATTAGCTGAATTTGCAGCTTGTATGCCAGCTAGGGAGTCTTCAAAAACAATACAATTTTCTGGTGTAATGCGGATAGCCTGAGCAGCTATTAAAAACACTTCCGGATCAGGCTTGGCTTTAGTTACATGATTGCCATCTACAATTGTATCAAAATAATGCAACAAGCCTACTTTTTCTAAAATAGGTTGCGCATTTTTACTTGCTGAACCTAGAGCAATTGGTATATTGTTTTCTTTTAGATACTGTAAAGTCTTTTTGACATCAGGAAGAATTTCTGATTCATCCATGTTATCAATATATTCTAAGTAATCGTCATTTTTATCAACCATCCAAGTATCAAATTGCTCTTGTGACGCCTTTATTCCTCCAATATCCAAAAGAATGTTTAAGCACCGTTTTCTGCTTACACCTTTAAACATTTCATTCTGTTCAGGCGTAAATTCAAAACCAAGTTGGTTAGCCAATTTTTTCCATGCCAAATAATGGTACTTAGCAGTATCGACAATAACCCCATCTAAATCGAATATAAATCCTTTTTTACCCATAATTTAATTTTGTACTACATCATCAACATCTTTGACTTTATAGACCAATGCTGCTGCAATTAAAAAGCTAGCACCACTGACCATTAAGGCAAAAATGGCATGGTTGTCATAAGCATACTTAACCAATGGCCCGCCTATTAATGCGTTGATAATTTGTGGAATAACTATAAAGAAATTGAAGATACCCATATACACACCCATTTTTTTGGGAGATATAGATCCTGCTAATATGGCATAGGGCATGGCCAAAATACTGGACCAAGCAATACCAACACCAATCATAGATAGAATGAGCCAGTTTTTATCTGGCATAATATAAATGGACAGCAAACCTAATCCTCCAATAATCAGTGACGTGGCATGGGTTCGTTTTCTACCTAATTTTTTAGCAATATAAGGTAATGCAAATGCGTAGAATGCTGATACGAGATTGTAAACCCCAAACAAAACGCCCACCCAATCACCAGCATCTTGGTATAGCGAACTGCTGCTATCTGTATAAGCCAAGCCATACATATGCTGTGCAATGGCCGGTGTTGCAAAGACCCACATACCAAATAGCCCAAACCAAGAAAAAAATTGCACCCAACTTAATTGGCGCATGGTAACAGGCATTTTCTTGAAATCGTCAAAAATGTCAAATAAGCTGGATTTGTGTTCTTCGCCATCTTTTTTCAAGGCATCTGTATGCGCTTGCTCATCTTCAAAACTTGCAAGTTCTTCAGGCGAATATTCTTTTGTGGACAAAACAGTTACTAAAATGGAGATTATCAGTATAACAGCACCAATAATAAACGATAAGATCAAGTTAAAAGGAACTTCTCCTTCAACAGTTCTGTTGGAAACACCAAACCAATTGGTTAAAGCATAGGGAAGCCAAGAACCAACAACAGCGCCAAAACCTATTAAGGCAGTTTGAACACTAAACCCTAATGTGCGTTGGTCTGTTCTAAGATTATCCCCAACCAAAGCCCGGAACGGTTCCATGGCAATGTTAAAGGAAGCATCCATAATCATAAGCATACCTGCACCAACCCACAAGGCTGGCAAAAACGCTATAAAAATGTCGGCCTGAGGCATTAAAATCAAACCGATTGATGCCAAGAGAGCGCCCGTTAAAAAATAAGGTTTTCTTCTACCAAAGCGCCCCCAAGTTTTGTCGCTGTAATGACCAATTATGGGTTGAACTATAAGCCCCATAAGTGGTGCTATAATCCAAAACCAAGATAGCTCATCTACATCAGCTCCAAAAATTTGAAGAATTCTACTTGCGTTGGCATTTTGAAGGGCAAAACCCATTTGGATTCCCAAGAATCCGAAACTCATGTTCCAGATTTCCCAGAAACTCAGTCTACGCTTTTCCATAAATAGTAAAGTTTAATTATTACTATTTTGATAAGCATATTACTTATCAAAACTTATTTCTGAGAAGTGAAAATATAAGTTTTGATTTGGGTCAAAGATAAAAAATAATTTTATGTATCCTAATAATTTTTTATTTCGTAGATTCTCTTTCTATTAATTCTGTTTCAATGACCACCGTTTTAAAATCCATATCTATTTCATTTTCATCCACATACACGTCGTCCTCTTCATCATCAAGTTCCAACCTATCAATGAGTAAGTTAGCTGCCTGCTCGCCCATTTTTTGGCCATGTTGGCTTACGGTTGTTAAACTTGGCCTGGCGTGTTTTGACAAAACGCCATCGGTAAATCCAATGACCTGAATATCTTCCGGAATTCTAAAATCAAGTTTCCTTGCCACTTTCATGGCCGTTACCGCATACAGCTCATTAACTGCAAAAATACCATCAATTTTGTCGTTGTTTTTAAAGAATTGTTCAATTTCCCGTTCTAAAATATCGAGATGTTCTTCAAGCGCTAGACTGTCATCCAGTTTTAAAATCAAACTCGCTTTAGGATTTATTCGATGATCTTCCAAGGCCTTCAAATACCCCTGCGTTCTTAACTTTCCAACACTCACATAATCCATGGTTGTAATGAGTGCTATGTTTTTACAGCCTGTTGCAATCAATTTTTTTACAGCATTGATAGAGCCTTTGTAGTCATCCACTATGACTTTATCACAATCCACCTCGTTGATGACCCTGTCAAACATCACTATTGGAATACCTTGGCTTATGGTTTCCTTAAAATGGTGGTAATCCTGCTGTAACAATGTTTCTTTGGAAATGGATAAAATAAACCCGTCAATGCTACCATTGGCAAGCATTTCCATATTGATGACCTCTTTACTGAAGGACTCATTAGACAACCCAATAATAACATTATAGCCTCTTTTGTTAGCTACAATCTCAATCCCACGAATGACCGTAGAAAAAAAATGATGGACAATTTCCGGGATCAAAATCCCTATGGTTTTGGTTTTCTTGTTTTTTAAACTCAGTGCAATATTATTGGGCCTGTAGTTGTAAAACTTGGCAAAGGCTTGAATCTTTTGCCGTGTTTCTTCTCCAATTTCCTTACTATTGCTTAAGGCGCGTGAAACTGTTGAAATGGAGACATCCAGTTCTTTGGCTATTTGTTTTAGAGTTACTTTTCGTTTCATAAGTTCCTATAAAAAATGTAACTAAACTTACATCTTAGGGGTGGATTTTTAGTTTAGCTAATTTAATGTTTTTCTTTGGATTTATTGGGAAAACATGAAAGTTGTCAACACGCAAACGTTTCCGTTACGGATTTCGTAAAAGTTGTCAACACGAAAACGTTTGCGTTGCGGATATCATAAAATTTTCTTAAAAGTTTACATTAAGTTTACGATGTTTTTACATGAGAAGTGAAAATATAACAAACTAATTTTTAATACACTAATTCAAAAGTATTGTATGAAAACAACTGTAAACAGCTTACTGTTTTTCTTATTCTTAGTCCCAATTTGCATATTTGGACAAACAACATTAAAAGGAACGGTAACAGAACAATCAACATCAATACCGCTTCCGGGGGTGAATGTCATTATTAAAGGCACATCAACTGGAACGGCAACGGATTTTGATGGTAATTATCAAATCAACGTAAAAAACGGAGATGTATTAGTATTTTCTTATGTAGGATACAAATCAACCGAAATTACGTATACTGGGCAACTTACATTAGATGTTGCACTTGAAGAGAATGCTGCCCAATTAAACGAGGTAGTTATTATTGGTTATGGATCGACAACCAAAAAAGACGCAACAGGCTCAGTAGAATCCATTACTGAGAAAGATTTTACAAAGGGTAACATTGTGACTCCTGAAAATTTATTAAGCGGTCGAATTGCTGGTGTAAGCATTACTACCAGTGGAGCACCAGGTTCCGGATCTCAAATTAAAATTCGTGGTGGATCTTCCATTAACGCATCCAACGACCCACTTATCATAATTGACGGATTACCTATTGACAATAATGGAGTAAGCGGATCTAGAGGGGTTTTAGCAAGTATCAACCCTAACGACATTGATTCGTTTTCTGTTTTAAAAGATGCCTCTGCAACGGCCATTTACGGGTCAAGAGCATCAAACGGGGTAATCATCATTGTTACTAAAAAGGGGAAATCAACTTTTAGTGCCACTTATGATGCTCAGTTTAGCTTTGGAGAGCTAACAGATAGAATAGATGTGTTTTCTGCAAGTGAATTTAGACAACTTGTAAATTCACAACCTATTAATGGCACAACAATGAACACAAGTTTATTAGGTGCTGCCAGTACAGATTGGCAAAATGAAATTTTTAGAAACACATTTTCCAATCAGCACAATGTATCTTTACAAGGAGCGCTTTTTAAAGCCCTTCCTGCGAGGTTCTCGTTTGGGGTTACCAATCAACAAGGAGCTTTATTGACTTCAAAATTTGAACGAAGAAACTTGAGTTTAGCTTTAAACCCAACGTTTTTTGATAATCATTTGAAAGTGAATTTAAACGCAAACCTATCTTATGAAGATAACAGGTTTGGAGATTCAGGTCAAATTGGGGCCGCCATACATTACGACCCAACCCAGCCTATATATGATCCAGCCTCTCCTTTTGGTGGTTACTATCAACATAGAAATGGAAACATTCTATTACTTGGTACTACCAACCCAGTGGCATCATTACTTCAAACTAACAATACAGGTGATTCAAACAGAACTTATGGCAATTTAAACTTTGATTACAAATTCCATTTTTTACCTGAACTAAGAGCCGTATTAAATTTAGGTTATGACGAAACAGAAGCAAAAACCATAAATTATACATCAACTTTAGTTCCCACAAACGATCCTGTAAAAGGAAATTCATCAAGAGGTTTTCAAACAAGAACCAATAAATTATTAGATGGATATTTAACGTACAATAAGGAATTCAATAAGGTAAGAACAGAATTGACCGCAGGTTACTCTTATCAGCAATTCACTAACAGTGGAAGTAACACAGGAAACATGAGAGATCCTGGAAGTTTTCCTTCAACATTTGCTGACCCTAATGTGGTGTTGATTGGTTTCTTTGGTAGAGCAAACCTAACCTTTTTAGATAAATACTTATTGACACTTACCTACAGACGTGACGGCACATCTCGTTTTAGCAAAGACAATCAGTGGGGTGACTTCCCTGCAGCTGCAGTAGCTTGGAACATAAGTGATGAGGATTTCTTGAAAGATTCCAAAGTCATTTCCAACTTGAAGCTTAGAGCTGGTTATGGTATTACAGGTCAACAAGCTGTAAACGAAAAAGACATTTTCTTAAATCGTTACAGAGGTGGCGATGCCAACTCACAATACCAATTTAACAATCAAGTTATTAATTCATTAATTGCTTCAGAAATTAACCCTAACTTAAAATGGGAAGAAACAGCAACTATTGAATTTGGTATTGACTACGGATTGTTCAATGAAAGACTGTCTGGCTCACTAAACTTTTTCCAAAAAAATTCTACTGACTTGTTATTTACAGCATCAGTAGCAGATGGAACAAACTTTTCAAACAGTATCATCCAAAACATTGGTGAGTTACAAATTCAAGGTATAGAGTATTCATTAAATGCCGATGTTGTTAAACAAGATGATTTTAATGTAAACTTTAACTTCAACGCAACCTTTTTAGATAGAAAAATCAAAAAGCTAGCTCTTGGACAAGATGTTAGAACAGGAGGTATTGCAGGTGGTACCGGAAACAACATTCAGTTATTAAGAGAAGGTGAAGCACCGAACTCATTTAGTGTGTTTAAACAATTATATGACGTATCTGGAAACCCAATAGAAGGTGCTTATGTGGATTTAAATGGTGACAACATCATCAATGATGATGACCGTTACTTAAAAGAAAGTCCAGGTGCCAACGTGATTTTAGGATTTCAAGCCAACATCGATTACAAAAACTTTGATTTAGCATTCAATTTAAGAGCCAACTTAGGAAATTATGTTTACAACAACGTAAACTCTTCCAATGCTCAATATGAGAGAATACAAGACAATGCTGTGTTGGCCAATCTACCAAAATCAGTATTAAACACCAATTTCCAAAGAACATCTGATGTCATTATTTCAGATATCTATTTAGAAGACGCTTCGTTCCTTAAAATGGATAATATCACACTTGGATATACTTTTAACAACATAACTAAAGATTTGAAAAGTATACGCTTGTGGGCTGGAGTTCAAAATGTGTTTACTATAACTAATTATAGTGGATTGGACCCAGAAGTCTTTGACGGTATTGACAACTTGATTTACCCAAGATCAAGAAACGTTTTAGTTGGAGCTAATTTTAAATTTTAAAAAAATAAACTATGAAAACAAGATTTAAAATATATAAAACACTAGGTTTTGTAATACTTTTTATCGCTACAATAACATCTTGTACAAACGATTTAAATATTACACCTAAAGATGATCAAACTGTTTTAAGTGAAGATCTTTTTAAAGATGAAACCGCTTACAAACAAGTTTTGGCTGGTATATATGCGAATTTAGCATTAACCGGAACCGATGGTGCAGGAAGCTCAAACCTTAAAAACATTGATGCTGGTACCAGTCAATTTGGACGTGTACTTTTATATGTGCAAACGCTTTCTGCAGATCAAATGATTTGGTCTTATGAAAACGACCCAGGTACCAGAGAAATCCAACGTAATATTTGGACCGCTCAAAACCCATTGTTATTAGGTATGTTCAGTAGAGCACATCTTTCAATTGCATTGGCCAATAACTTTTTAAGAGAGACCACTGATGCAAAACTGGACGAAAGAAACGTGTCTGCATCTGTTAGAAGCGACATGCCAGCTTACAGAGCTGAATCTCGATTGATGAGAGCCATGGCTTACTATTACATGATGGATATCTTTGGAAAAGCAAATTTTGTTACTGAAGATGACCCTCTTAATTCTCAACCTCCAGTTTATGGCAGAGCCGAGTTGTTCTCATTTATAGAATCAGAATTAAAAGATATTGATACTGATTTGGTAGATGCCAGACAAAATGAATACGGCCGTGCTGATAAAGCAGTAGCGTATATGATTTTAGCCAAAATATATTTAAACGCTCAAGTTTATATAGGTGAAGATCATTATTCAGATTGTATTACTTACTGCAACAAAATAATTGGAAGCGGTTATACACTAGCATCTAATTATCTCTATAATTTTATGGCTGACAACAATACCAACGATGCTAAAAATGAAATTATTTTTCCAATTATTTCAGACGGTTTAACCACCCAAAACTATGGCCCAACAACAGTTATGATCAATGGTTCTGTAGGCAGTATTGAGCAAAACGGAACAGAAGTTGGTGTGAGCCAAGGTGGCTGGGGAGGCGCCTTAAGGGTAAGAAAACAATTTGCCAATCTTTGGGGAGCTGCCTTTGCTAATGATGACAGAAACACAATTATCTCTGATGGCCGTTCAATAGACATTACTGATATTTCTGATAAAGATTCAGGTTATATTGTTCAAAAGTATTCAAATGCAACCTCTACTGGTGGCTTTGGGGTTGATCAAACATTTGTAGATACAGATTTCCCTTTATTTAGATTAGCCGATGTATATTTAATGTATGCTGAAGCCTTTTTAAGAGGTGGTGGTGGTGACCAAGCAACTGCTGTTGGTTATATCAATGCACTTAGAACCAGAGCCCATAACCCAAATACAATAACCTCAAGTGATTTAACGCTAGATTTTATTCTTGACGAAAGAGCTAGAGAACTGTATTGGGAAGCTCATAGAAGACAAGATTTGATACGATTTGGTAAATTCACTGGTGGCAACTACAACTGGGCATGGAAAGGCAACGGTAGCAATGGTATTTCACTTCCATCTTACTTTAACTTGTACCCTATACCTACAGCAAGTATGGCTGCAAACCCAAATTTAACTCAAAACCCAGGGTATTAATAAAAAATGATCAAAATGAAAAATTTGAAAAACATATCAATTTTAATGCTAACAGCATTTGCTTTCTTGCTGGTTAGTTCATGTGATGATACTACAGATAAGTTTGTGGTGTCTGAAACAAGCCCAGTTACATTATCTGAATTAGCAATATCAGATATAGAGCTAGATGCAGCTAACACTAACAACCCTGCTATAACTTTTAACTGGACTGAAGCAGATTATGGACAACAAGCTTCTGTTAATTACTCATTAGAGATATCTGCTGATGATTCATTTACAAATAGCGTAATTCCAGCTACTGTAAACGGAAACAACACCATTACACTTTCGGTTAGTGAATTAAACGCTGCCGCGGGGAACGCTGGTTTGAATCCGTTTGAATGGGCAACACTTTATGCTAGGGTTGTATCTAACATAGGAACGCAAAATGGATTACCTGTACCTTCAAACAGTATTAGTTTTAATGTATATCCATACTTTAACTATGTATTTAATGATTATTATCTAGTTGGAAATGCTACTCCTGATAATTGGAACAACAACGCAAACAATACGCCTTTATTTAGAGATAGTGAAAACCCTAATTTATTTCACTTTACAGGATATTTTAAAGGATCAAATGGAGATTACAATTCAGGAAGATTTAAAGTTCTTGAAACCAGAGGTTTATGGCAGCCACAATGGGGCGTGACAGATAACGAAGGGAGTGACGATATTAAAACTTCTGGAGGTATAGCCGGAAATCCAGGCACACAAAGTAATGACCCTGGTCGTTTTGGGGTCCCAACAGACGGGTATTATACATTTACAATAGACTTCTCAACAAAAACATACACAACTCAACCTTTTGATGCATCGGGTATTACAAGTCCTGCTTCTATATCTATTCAGGGGTCAAGTGTTGGAACAACCGCAATGACACCACTTGCGTTTGATGGACATATATGGTATGCAACTGGTTTGCATTTAACGCCTGGAGATGTTACATTTTTAGCTGACTCAGCTACTATGGGAAGCACTACATCCTTTTCAGGTGTTGCAATTGTTGATGGCGGTTCTATTCCTGTAATTGTAGAAGATGATTATGATGTTTGGTATGACGATTTAAATGGTCGTTATATCATGATTCCATTGAATTTATAATCCTTTAAAAAAAAGAACATGAAAAAATATATTAAAAAAATAAGCTTTTTTCTGCTTGCATTCTCACTTGTTTTTGTGAGTTGCAATACTGAACAAAGTTTTCAGATTACATCACCAGATCCTGCTTTTACTTTACAAGAGCCTGGTATAAGCAGTGTGTTTTTAAACTTTAGTTTACCTGCAAATAATGCCTTCACAATTTCTTGGAATGATGAAGTTACAGGAAGTGGGTCATATGATGTTGAAATGTCGCTTGATGATGCTTTTACATCACCAGTGAGCCTTGGTACTGTAGACAACAACTCTTTTTCAATTAGCGTTGAAGACCTAAATACAGCTATTAGAAATGCAGGAGCGACAACATTTAGAGATATCGCCATTTACATTCGTGTAAAAGGCGGAAGCACTTACAGTAACACTATTTTATATTTAGTAACAACCTATCCACTAAATGCACCTATATTCACTAATCCTGGCAATAGTGATTCTTTTTCATTATCAATTGCAAATAATAAAGTAGAAGCTGTAAATGTTCAATGGGAAGATTCAGTTTTGGAATCTACTTTGGGGGTTGATGTTGTTTATTTCTTGGAGGGAGGAACTGCAGGATCAGATTTTGCCAATCCTATTGATATGGGGAAAGTCACTAATGACAATAGTCTTTCATTGACAAATTCTCAATTAAATAATGCTGCAATATCTAGCGGAATCTTACCAGATACTACTGGTGATTTAGATTTGAGAATTAGATCAGTCATCACAGATCAAAATTCTGGAAGTGTATTGGAGAGAATTTCAGATAAAGTTACTATTACTGTTACAACATATCTTACTGTTTTGGATTTATCTACAAACTGGGGTGTTGTTGGAGAAGTAACAGGTTGGGGTGGATCTCCAGATTTACCTTTCTGGACTACTGACATTGATGGCGTTTTAGTTGCTTATGTTAATTTGCCTGTCGGTGAAATTAAGTTTAGAGAAAACATGGCTTGGGACAATAATTATGGTGATAATGGAGCTGATGGAACACTAGATAGCGGTGGCGCTAATATTGTCATTTCAACTGCAGGTGATTATAAAATAACTATGGATTTGAATAATCTTACTTATACTATTGAACCATTTTCTTTGGGAATTGTAGGAGGAGCATATAATGAATGGGGAGCAACTCCAGACTTTAAGTTAGAGTATGATCAATATTCAGATGTGTTCAGAGGAATTGTGACTTTATTAGATGGTGAAATGAAGTTTAGATTAAATAATGCTTGGGCCACCAATTGGGGTGATGATGGTGCTGATGGCACACTTGACCCAGGTGGTGCAAATATTGTAGTCACTGCCGGAATTTATATTGCAACAGTTAATCTTAACGATAACACATATACTCTAGAACCTATTGACTATGTCTGGGGGCTTGTTGGGGGAGCTTATAATGAATGGGGAGCAACTCCAGACGCTCAGTTTACAAGAGATTGGTCAAGACCATTTGATGATATTTGGATTCTTAACAATGTTACATTAATTGATGGTGAGTATAAATTTAGAGCAAATAACAGTTGGGATGTTAACTATGGAGATGATGGAGCTGACGGCACTTTAGAAGCTGGTGGAGCCAATATTGTTGCTGTAGCGGGTACATATTCATTTGTATTGGATTTTTCAGATCCAGCTCATCCAACATATACAATAAATTAATTTTAACATAAATCTCTTCAAGGGCTATCTCATGAGGTAGCCCTTGATTGTTTCTAAAAGTAATGTTATGAAAAAACTTTTTATATTTCTTTTTTTATTAATTGTTTCATTTACCTACTCACAAACAACAACAATTTCACCAGCAATCTCAACGGTTTCTGATATTGTAACAATTACTTTTGATGCTACAGGTTCTCCTTTAGAAGGATATGCGGGAGATGTGTATGCCCATACTGGTGTTTTGACAACAGCATCAGTGGATGATAACGACTGGAAACATGTTATTGGTACTTGGGGAAACAACACGACACAACCTAAATTAACCAGAACTGGCACGAACACCTATGAATTAAAAACAGATCCAAAAAATGTGACCAACTATTATAATATAACAACTGGCGAAGTGGTTACTAATTTAATGTTTGTTTTTAGAAGCAGTGCAACCAGTGGACAACCTCAAACTGGAAATATTAAACTACCCATTTATGCCGCCGGTTTAAACGTGGCCTTTACAAACCCTTCAGATAAAAGCGTTTATAACTTAAATGATAATATTACCATTAGCGCAACATCTAGTATCAATGCCAATTTAGAATTGAAAGTCAATAATGCTTCTGTTCAAACGGCCTCAAACACCACCTCAATTTCAAAATCATACACCTTTACATCTACGGGAAGTTACGCTTTACAGGCAATTGCCACACAAAATAGCGAAACAAAAACCCAGGATATTTCAGTTTATGTAAAAACACTCACTCAAAATCAAACATTACCAACTGGTTTAGAAAACGGATTTAATGATAACGGAGACGGAACGGTCACGTTTGTTTTACAAGCCCCAAATAAAACAGATGTCTTCTTAATTGGTGGTTTTAACAATTGGTCTCTTGATTCTAATTATCAAATGAAAAAAGATGGCGATACATTCTGGCTCACCGTATCTGGTTTAGATCCTGATACAGAATATGCTTATCAATACTATATTGATTATAGCTTAACAGTAGCTGACCCGTATTGTCACAAAATACTAGACCCTGATAACGACCAATATATAACTTCTACCACCTACCCAAACCTGATGGCTTATCCAACAGGTAAAACCACAGGTATTGTTTCTACCTTTAAAATAAATGAAACACCGTATACGTGGCAAACCACTTCGTATACAAAACCTAACGAAGAAAATCTGGTTATCTATGAAATGCTCATCAGGGATTTCACCGAGACAGATTCGTTTCAGGATGCCATGACCCATCTGGATTATTTGCAACAGTTAGGGGTTAATGCCATTGAATTAATGCCTGTTAGTGAATTTGAAGGCAACAATAGTTGGGGCTATAATCCATCCTTTCATGGAGCCTTAGATAAAGCTTATGGTACTCCAAATGATTTGAAGGAATTTGTTGATGCATGCCACCAAAGAGGAATTGCTGTTATTCTGGATGTGGTATATAACCATGCTTTTGGGCAAAGTCCTTTGGTGCAGATGTATTGGGATGCAGTCAACAATAGACCTGCATCAGATAACCCATGGTTAAACCCAGTTGCCAAACATCCTTATAATGTGGGATACGATTTTAATCATGAAAGTTCTTATACCAAAACCTATGTAAAACAAACCCTAAAATATTGGGTTGATGAATTTAAAGTAGACGGTTTTAGGTTCGATTTATCTAAAGGATTTACACAGACCAACAATCCAAGTAATGTTACTGCATGGGGAAATTATGATGCATCAAGAATTGCTATTCTTGAAGATTACGGAAATTATATTTGGACCAATGTCTCATCAAACGAGTATCTTATCTTAGAACATTTTGCGGACAATTCCGAAGAGACCGTTTTGTCCAATTATGGATTTATGCTTTGGGGAAATCTCAACTATAATTTTAATCAAAATACCATGGGATATTCTACGGGCAGTGATGTATCATGGTTATCTTATCAAAGTAGAGGCTGGAACAGTCCACATGTTGTCGGCTATATGGAAAGCCATGATGAAGAACGCTTGATGGTTAAAAATCTAGCTTATGGAAATTCAAGCGGAAGCTATAACGTTAAAGATTTAAGTACCGCTTTAAACAGGCAAGAGGCCGCAAGTGCTATATTTTATGGAATCCCAGGCCCAAAAATGCTTTGGCAATTCGGCGAACTTGGTTATGATAAAAGCATTAACTGTGCCGCCAATATTAATGATGGAAGCTGTAGAACTGATAGAAAACCTGTAGCGTGGACCTTGGGTTATGATTCTGATCCTGATAGACAGGATTTGTACAACGTAACGGCTAAAATGATATCACTAAAAAAACAATTTCCGTCAACTTTTAATACAGACAATTATAGTTTAAATGTTGGAGGACTAGTAAAACGTATTAATTTATACGATAACGCAGGCAACATGGATGTTGTCATTGTGGCCAATTTTGATGTGACCACACAATCAGTAAATCCCAATTTCCCAGCAACTGGAACTTGGTATGAGGCCTTTACCCAAACTTCAATAAATGTGACAAACCCAACGGCCTCATTAAGTCTTCAACCAGGTGAATATAGATTATACTCCCAAAGCCAAAGCTTAGATGTTAAAGAACGTTTAATGAGCAATTCCATTAAAATCTATCCTAATCCAGTAACAAATAGTTTTAAAATCAATAAAACTATAAATAGTTTACAGATTTATGATTTGACCGGGAAACTCATTAAATCATTTAAAGGTGAATTTGGCAAAGAACATCTTTTTAATATTTCAACTTTAAGCAAAGGAATATATATCATTAAAGCCAAAAACAACCAATTAGAAGAAACGTCTTCTAAATTAATCAAGTTTTAAATTTTAGATGTTTTTTTGAAACCTGTCAAGGTTATTAAATATATTAAACAAAAAAAGCTTCTCAATGTCTTGAGAAGCTTTTCCTTTTCAGTGCGGGCGGGGAGACTCGAACTCCCACACCTCGCGGCACTAGATCCTAAGTCTAGCGTGTCTACCAATTCCACCACGCCCGCAAAAGGATTGCAAATATAATCAAGATTTTTAAATTGCAAACATATACGCCCTTAAAAAGCTTCAATTTTATTACTTTTGGCTTAAATCCAAAAAAATAATGAAAAACATTCAATCCTATATTCAAGACCATAAAAAACGATTTTTAAACGAACTTATTGAACTTCTTAAAATACCATCAATAAGTGCAGACTCTGCCTATAAAAATGATGTGTTAAAAACCGCTGAAGCCGTTAAGCATAGTCTTGAAAAAGCAGGTTGCGATGTTGTTGAAATCTGTAAAACCGATGGTAACCCCATTGTTTATGGTGAAAAAACAATTAACCCAAAATTACCTACTGTCTTAGTGTATGGCCATTATGATGTACAACCAGCCGATCCTATTGAATTATGGACCTCGCCACCTTTTGAACCCATCATAAAAAAAACAGACTTACACCCTGAAGGTGCTATTTTTGCACGTGGTGCCTGCGATGACAAAGGACAAATGTACATGCATGTTAAAGCATTGGAATTTATGGTTACAACCAATCAATTGCCTTGTAATGTTAAGTTCATGATTGAAGGTGAAGAGGAAGTGGGCAGCAAAAATCTGGGCACCTTTGTTAAAAACAATCGGGACAAGCTTAAAAATGATGTCATCTTGATTTCCGACACGGGCATGATTGCCAATGATGTACCATCTATAACCACAGGATTGCGTGGATTAAGCTACGTGGAAGTAGAAGTAACCGGACCCAACAGGGATTTACATTCAGGACTTTATGGTGGGGCCGTGGCCAATCCAATCAATATTTTAACCAAAATGATTGCCTCGCTCCATGATGAGAACAATCACATTACCATACCAGGATTTTACGATAAAGTAGAGGAGCTTTCAAAAGAAGAACGCACTGAAATGGCCAAAGCGCCTTTTTCATTGGATGCTTATAAAAAAGCGCTTCAAATCAACGATGTTTATGGTGAACTGGGGTATACAACCAATGAGCGTAATTCAATCAGGCCAACACTGGACGTTAACGGCATATGGGGCGGTTACACTGGTGAAGGTGCCAAAACGGTCATTGCCAGTAAAGCCTTTGCAAAAATTTCCATGCGTTTGGTACCACACCAAGATTGGGAAGAAATCACAGAACTCTTCACAAAACACTTTACAAGCATTGCTCCTGTAGCCGTAACAGTAAAAGTCACACCACACCACGGTGGCCAGGGCTATGTAACGCCCATCGATAATATTGGCTACCAAGCCGCATCAAAAGCCTATCAACAAACCTTTGGAAAAAAACCAATCCCACAACGTAGTGGTGGCAGCATTCCAATAGTAGCCTTGTTTGAAGAGGAATTAAAAAGCAAAACTATCTTGATGGGATTTGGCTTGGATAGCGATGCCATCCACTCACCCAATGAGCACTTTGGGGTGTTCAATTATTTAAAAGGCATCGAAACAATCCCCTATTTTTATAAATATTTTACCGAGCTTTCTAAGTGATTTTTTGGGGTGTTCCCCGCTAAAGCGGGGTCGCGCTTTCCGCACTTCACGGTAGTTTGCTGCAATCGCTAACACAGATAAGTATATAGATGAAACATCCATGACCGGTTTTTAGACACACTTTGGGATGATTATTATGGATGTTCCATGTGCCCATTGAAAAACAATAAAAATAAACACATGAAAAACCAACATACCAGCCATCTTATTGAACTTTTAATAGGAACCCTTTTTATAAGCACTTCAGGTGTTTTGGGTAAATTTATTGATTTGCCAACACCAGTCATTATTTGGTGCCGCTGTGCCTTGGGGGCCTTGTTTTTATATCTGTTTTGCAGATTAAAAAAATTCAACATCACCATAAATTCAAGAAAGGATTTTTCAACAATCTTTTTAAGCTCCCTATTTTTAGGAGTCCATTGGATTACCTATTTCTACGCATTAAAGCTCTCCAATGTGGCTTTGGGGATGTTGTCGCTCTTTACATTTCCTGTGATCACGGCTTTGTTGGAGCCTTTGTTTATAAAAACAAAATTAAACCCTATCCATATTATTTTAGGACTTATTGTCTTAATAGGCATCTATATTCTGGCACCAGAATTCAACTTTGAAAACACACAATTAAAAGGTGTGTTGGTAGGTGTGTTTTCTGCTGTTTGTTACTCATTGCGCAATCTGATATTAAAACAACATGTTGGTCAATATAGTGGAACCTCACTTATGATGTATCAAATTTCAATACTGACCATTGTTTTACTTCCGTTTATGTTTGTTATGGATATTAGTAATATCACCACACAATATCCTTATGTTATTCTGTTAGCCCTGTTAACAACAGCTATCGGCCATTCCATATTCATACACAGCTTAAAGTATTTCTCAGTGAGTACGGCAAGTATCATCAACAGCATACAGCCCATCTTGGGCATTATTATGGCCTTCTTTTTTCTCAATGAAATCCCAACTTGGAATACGTTTTTTGGCGGCTCTTTGATTTTGGCAACCGTTATTATTGAAAGCATTCGATCTAGAAAAGCATAAGTTTTTTTACTCTACATTTGTAGAATTAAAATAATTGTTCTATGTTTGTAGAGTTAATTCTAATAATGTAGAAAATGCAACTGTCAAAAACCGAGGAAGATTTAATGAACTATTTATGGAAACTTGAAAAAGCTTTTATGAAAGATTTACTGGATGCCTATCCAGAACCCAAACCAGCTACAACAACTGTAGCAACGCTTTTAAAAAGAATGACCGATAAAGGTTTTGTGGCTTATAATTTATACGGAAATTCTAGGGAATATTATCCGCTTGTTAAAAAGAAAGATTATTTCTCCAAGCATGTAAACGGTCTTATAAAAAACTTTTTTAATGATAGCGCTTCTCAGTTTGCTTCTTTTTTTACCAAAGAAACCAATCTTACAAAAGAAGAATTGGAAGACCTAAAAACGCTTATAGACAACCAACTTAAAAGCAAATAGACATGGAATTCTATATATTAAAGTCTGGCGTGTGCTTAGCTGTATTTTACAGTTTCTATAAATTATTGTTGGAAAAAGAAAGTTTTCACAACTTTAAGCGGCTTTATTTATTGGCATCTTTAGTCCTAGCATTTACCATTCCTTTAATAACATTTACAGAATATAGAGAGATTATCACTCAAGATTCACCTTTATTTTCTACTGAAATATCTCAAAATGCAACAACAAAAACAACATTGGCAAGTTACTTACCTATTATTTTATGGAGTATTTATGGTTTGGGTGTTTTTCTTTTTGGTTTTAAGTTTTTAAAAAACTTATTGGAGCTAATTATTAAAATTAAACGGAATCCTAAATTTAAAAATGAAAGCCTCATAAATGTTCTGTTACAAGATTTAGTAATTCCTCATACATTTTTCAGTTACATTTTTTTAAATAAACAGAAATTTGAATCGCATCAAATACCTAAAGAAGTGTTGCTACATGAAGAAACCCATGCAAAACAGAAACATAGTATAGATGTGGTGTTTATTGAAATATTCCAAATACTCTTTTGGTTTAATCCGTTCATCTATTTAATAAAGCGTAGCATTAAATTAAACCATGAATTTTTAGCAGACCAATCCGTTTTAAACAAGGGTGTTAAACCTTCCAAATATCAACAAATTTTATTGGCATTCTCATCAAATGCCCCTGAACCTCAATTGGCAAATGCCATTAATTATTCATCAATCAAAAAACGATTTACAATTATGAAAACACAATCATCAAAACAGAGCTTATGGATTAGAAGTTTTATTCTATTACCCTTATTAGCTGTTTTAACCTTTAGTTTTAGCAATAAACAAATTGTAACTAATCAACAAAAAGCCACTGCTAAAGAAATTACTGAATATAACCAACTTGCAAAAAAGTACAATTTAATGTCAGAAAGTGGTGAGTTCATTGTGAAAAAAGAAGAAAAAGAGCGCATAAACTATCTTTATAACAAGATGTCTCTTGCCCAACGGAAAAATGCTGAACCCTTTCCTGTGTTTCCACCTCCACCTCCGCCTCTAGCTCCAACATCTCCCAAAGTGGCGCAAGATGATGTTATTGATCTTCCGCCACCCCCACCACCAGCCCCGATATCATTTAGTGATGAAAAAGTTCCTTCTCCTCTACCTCCACCTCGTCCAAAATCACCTCTTGAGCATGTAAAGGAAATGGCTGATAAAGGCGCAAAATTCTTTTATAATGAAAAACCTATCGACTCTAAAAGGGCCATTGAGCTTTTGGAATCCAATAACAGTCTAAATATTCTTACAAAGCATAGTGATGAAACAGATTTTGTTGTGCACATATCCTCTGAACCAATCGAGATCAAACCAGAATAAAATCATCCTTAAAAAGGATTAGAAAAATATAGTTTTAAAAAAAACAGCCAGGTTTAGCTTGGCTATTTTTTTATCAATTCATGTAACAAATATCAAACTATAACGTTCTAATAGTCAATCAATCAAAATCAATCACGTTATGTTAAAGCAATTCTTCATTATCTGCTCAGGTTCAGATACTGCTATTTTAGAGACCTGTTCTGTTGGCGAACAAAATAAATATGTCGGTATTGGCGCCACCGTTTTTTTTACGGCCATTATGGCTTTTATTGCTGCCAGTTATGCCCTTTACACTGTTTTTGACAATTTATATACTGCTATTTTTTTTGGGTTAATTTGGGGTTTGCTCATTTTTAATTTGGACCGATATATTGTTTCCACTATTAAAAAAACAGGGAATGTCATGGATGAACTCATTCAGGCCTCACCCAGAATTTTACTGGCAATCATCATTGCCGTGGTCATTTCAAAACCATTGGAACTGAAAATTTTTGAAAAAGAAATCAATCAAGTGCTGTTAGAACAAAAAAACGAACTGACACTGGCCAATAAAAACCAAATTGCCGAACAATTCAATCCATCCATTGAAAGCTTAAACAAAGACATAAAATCGTTGCAAGACGAAATCTCTACCAAAGAGAGTGAAGTAAATGCGTTATACAACACCTATATCTCTGAAGCCGAAGGCACAGCCGGTACCAAACTCTTAGGTAAAGGACCCGTTTATAAAGAAAAACGCGAGAAACATGATGCTGCCCTGGCCGAATTGCAACAACTAAAAGCTGAAAACAAAGCCAAAATAGAAGCTGCAGAAAATCAAATAGCGGCTCTTAAAGGTGATTTTGAAACTCAAGTGGTAACCACCCAACCCATCATTAATAATTTTGACGGTTTGATGGCACGTGTCAATGCGCTTGGAAAACTACCTTGGCTACCATCATTTTTTATATTCTTATTGTTTTTGGCAATAGAAACAGCGCCTATTCTGGCCAAATTATTATCGCCCAAAGGATCTTACGACTTTAAACTTGAAGATCAAGAAACGGCCGTGAAAACCAGTGTACTTCAAAATAAAAACCAACGGGAAGCTCTTCTAAAAACAGATTATGCACTTAATGACCGTATTTATAGTGACATTGAAAACGAAGAAGAATTATATGCCTACAAGCGAAAAAAAGCCATAGAAATCATGCAACTTCAAACGGATGCTTTCTATAAACGTCAAAAAAATGCGCTCTAAAAATATTAAGATGCTGTTTGATACTTAAAATGCTCGTAAAGGTCTTTGCATCCTAATCCAATAATAGATAGCTTTTTGTTTTTCAAAATAGCTTCATTATGCAATGCAGCCATAGCATTTACACCATCTCGGTCCATCCACTCAACTTCTTCTATACTGATAGTTAAGGTATTTACGCGTTCAAAAATATGTTTAAATTCTCTATTAAACACATCCATGCTACTTCTGTCAAGAATTCCTTTGATTTTAAAAAAGGTGCTGCTTTGGGTGATTTTTAAGTTCATAATAACATAGTAATTATATTCAACAATACATTTAGGGCTATTAATCAATTGATTACCATATAAATATAAAACAAAAACCATATAGCGGTTCCAATTTTCGACAAAGAGAATTTATCTTTGGATAAAAAAAAATTAGATGTCAAATTAATCGATGATTGACCATTTTTAAAACAAGTTTTTATATTTTTACCCTATAAGTTTAGTTTCAACCTCTGACAAATAATCATTTAAAATCCATGAAAAAATATATTTTAATTATGTGCACCTTGTTACTGGCACAGGTAAGTTTTTCACAATCTTCAGAAAAACAAGATGTTAAAGAAATCAAAGCCGTTCTAAAAGCCCAAAGATTAGCTTGGTCAAAAGATAATATTGAGGAGTTTATGGAGGGTTACTGGAAAAGTGACTCCTTAAAGTTTTATGGAAGCAATGGTGTAACCTACGGTTGGGAAAACACGTTGGAGCGTTATAAAAAAGCCTATCCTAGTGAAGACCATACAGGAACGCTGAGTTTTAAAATCAATGCGGTCACTAAAATTGCGGAAAATGCTTATTATGTTTTGGGCGAATACCATTTAAAGCGAAATGTTGGAAATGCCGATGGTGTTTTCATGTTGGTTTTCAAAAAAATAGATGGTGAATGGAAAATCATTGTGGACACGTCTTGCTAAAAAATCAGTATGAGTAAAATAATAAACTGGGGAATCATTGGGGTTGGAGACGTTTGTGAGAAAAAAAGTGGCCCAGCCTATCAAAAAACAGATGGCTTCCACTTAAAAGCTGTCATGCGAAGAGATTTTGACAAAGCTAAAGACTTTGCAAAACGACATGGTGTTGAAATCTATTCTGATAATGCAGAAGAAGTAATCAACAACCCAGAAATAGACGCCATATATATAGCCACACCGCCTAATAATCATTTGGAATATGCTCTACAGGTTGCCGAGGCCGGTAAAATTTGTTGTGTGGAAAAACCCATGGCCGTAACTTTTGAAGAATGCCAAACCATGCTTTCTGCTTTCAAGAAAAAAAACATTCCGCTCTTTATAGCGTATTACAGAAGGAGTCTGCCTCGGTTTGAGCAAGTTAAAAAGTGGATAGACCTAAAAGAAATAGGTGATATCAGGCACATTCATTGGGCATTAAGCAAACCTGCCAATGCGATTGATTTATCTGGAAACTATAATTGGCGAACTGATAAAGACATTGCTTTAGGAGGTTATTTTGATGATTTGGCATCACATGGTTTAGACTACTTTCATTATATCTTAGGTGAAGTTGAATCGGTTTCTGGGCAAAGCACCAATCAACAACACTTATACTCTGCAAAAGATGCTTTGTCGGCTTCCTGGATTCATAAAAATGGCGTCACGGGTTCTGCATTTTGGAATTTTGGTGCTTGGAAACGAGAAGACCAAGTTGAAATCATTGGCAGTAAAGGATCTATCATATTTTCTGTTTTTGATGAAAATCCCATTCAACTGATCACACCAAAAGAAACCATAAGTTTAACCATTGAACATCCTGAAAATATTCAATTGTACCATGTTGAGAACATGAAAAAACATTTAGACGGTACAAAACAACATCCCTCAACTGGCGAAACAGCTTTACATACTGCTTGGATAATGGATAAGATTCTTGGTAGAATTTAAAATATCCTATCGGGATGAAACATATCCAGCGATATTGAAGTTTTTTTATTGGAAATGATTTCTGAAACCAACTTTCCGGTCGCAGGCCCCATACTCCAACCCATCATGGCATGTCCTGTCGCAATGGTTAAATTATTGCACTTTAACGATTTCCCAATGTATGGCAATCCATCTGGGGACAATGGCCGTAGGCCACAAGTGGCCTGACTTTTCTCTTCTGAGCTTAATACAACATCTGGATAATATCGTGTTACAGCATTTGCAATGGCTTCAACCCGTTCTTTTCTAATGGTGTGGTTAATCCCCGCTATTTCCATGGTGCCGGCAAACCGCGTAAATCCGTGCATGGGCGTTACGGCTACCTTTGCTTCGGTTAAAATAGCTGGCACAGTAATATTGGTGTTTTGATTGGAATTAATACGGTAGCCCTTCCCGGCCTGAAGCAATAATTTCAATCCTATTTTCTTGCTTAATAATGAGGTCCAAGAACCGGCCGCCAAGACAAACTCATCTGCTTTTAGTGTTTGTTTATTGGTTTTTATTGCTGTAATGGCTCCATTTTTGAATTCCAAGTCTTCAACCGTTTCATTTGAATAAAAGACTACACCAACTTGTTTCAAATAAGCTTTCATAGCTTCCATAAACTCATTAGGTGTTGAATGGGAATCACATTTAAAATAGACTGCTCCAATGGCATTTAGCTGTACGTTTGGCTCTACCTCTTTTAACTCATTTGCATTTAGTTCTACAACATCCAATCCTTCTCGCTTAGCCAAATGGGCTGTTTTAACTTCATGTTCCAACACTTTCTCCGTTTGACAGAGCATTAACAAGCCTTTCTTTTCATAATGGGAATGAAATCCTTCTGCTTGATTGATATCTTCATACAGCTTTTGACTTAACAACGTAATATCCTTAATGGTTGGAATTGCTTTTTGAACGTGAGCAGTATTGCATGATTTATTGAAAGCCCAAGTCCATTTTAAAAAATCAATATCCAAACGCGGTTTGATGTATAACGGACTGGAGGAATTAAACATCCATTTTAATCCCTGTTTCATAACACCTGGTGCCGATAATGGAATGATATGACTTGGGGAAATATACCCAGCATTTACATATGAAGCGCCAGCATCCATATTGGATTGATCAACAATAGTCACTTGATGTCCTTCCTTTTGAAGATAATAGGCAGAACACAATCCTATAATGCCGCCCCCAATTATTATAATGTTTTTACTCATATTAAATTACTTGAAAACCGTGCGCATAGGGATCATCAACATCATCAATGGTAATGGTGTTATGCCCATAAATTTTTGCCCAACCTTTTATACTTGGAATAATTGCCAATTTACCATCTAAAGTAGTTGCTTCCTCAACACATCCAATAAATTTGCTACCTATAAAACTTTCGTGAATGAATTCCTCACCTATTTTCAATTTCCCTTTTGCATATAACTGAGCCAATCGTGCTGATGTCCCTGTTCCACACGGACTTCTATCAATGGCCTTGTCTCCATAAAACACGGCGTTTCTTCCTGAGGATGTTGGGTCTATGGGTGTTCCTGTCCAAAGCATGTGAGACACATTTCTAATGGTTTCGTTTTCGGGATGCACAAACATGTTTGGATAGGTTTCATTGATTCGTTGGCGAACCACTTGTGAAAATTGGATGATTTGCGAGGCTGAAAAATCCTGCACGCCCGAAAAGTTTTTTTGAGGGTCCACAATGGCATAATAATTTCCTCCATAAGCCACATCAAACACAATCTCTCCCAGTTCTGGACAATCAATTGTTAATCCTTCAGCAGCTAAATAACTTTTAACGTTGGTTAATTTAACCCAATCTACTTTTCCTCCTGTCTGTTGATATTCAATATTTACCAATCCCGCAGGCGCTTCCATTTTTATTTTCCCGGGCGTTTTGGGTATTATTAAGCCTTCTTCAATAGCAACCGTAATCGTGCCAATGGTACCATGCCCACACATGGGCAAACAACCTGATGTTTCTATGAATAAAATAGCAAAATCATTTTCTGGATTATGTGGCGGAAACAGCATACTACCACTCATCATATCATGGCCACGAGGCTCAAACATGAGGCCTTTTCGAATCCAGTCATATTCCTTTAAAAAAAACTGACGCTTTTCATCCATGGTGTTTCCCAACAGTGCAGGAACACCTTCTTTGATGACCCTTACAGGATTGCCACAGGTATGGGCATCAATACAGACAAAGGTATTTCTAGCCATTAACTGATTATATCTTTAGTCATGTTATTATTTACAAGTCTTGAAATCCCTAATGGGTTTTCATTTTTCAATTCGTTAGGCAACAAATCATTTGGCCAATCCTGATAACTAAACGGACGTACCCAACGTTTTATGGAATTAATTCCAACGGCAGTAAAACGACTATCGGTAGATGCCGGATACGGACCGCCATGTGTCATGGACGGACAGACCTCAACACCTGTTGGAACGCCATTAAATATTAAACGTCCTACCCTATTCTGTAATGCTGAAATTAAACTAGGGTGTTTTGAAGCTTCGTCATCATCAGCAATTAATGTTCCTGTTAATTGACCTTCCAATTTTGAAATGATAGCTTCTAACTGCTTTATGTTTTCACATTGAACCACCATAGAAAACGGCCCAAAAACTTCTTGGTGCAATGCAGTATTTTCTAAAAAAGTATGGCCTTCAACCGTGGTTATCGCTTGTCTGGCATAATTGGTTTGCACATCACTTTCAAAATCTGACACCACACGCAGACCGCCTTGGGAAATCATTTTGGCTTTCTTGTTTTCATAGGCTCCAATGATATTAGGATGCAACATACACGATGGCTCTATCTTAACAATTTGGTTGGCTAAAGCCGAAATAAATTGTGTTAATTCATCACTTTTTATGGCCAATAACAATCCGGGATTGGTGCAAAACTGGCCTGTTCCCAAAGTGATGGAATGTGCATAGGTTTTTGCCAAATCTTCTCCTCTATTTTTTAAGGCATTTGGTAACATGACGACTGGATTGACACTTCCCATTTCAGCAAATACAGGAATAGGCTCATCACGTTGAGCGGCTAAATCATACAAGGCACGTCCACCGTTAATGCTTCCCGTAAAGCCAACACCTTTTACTTCCGGGTGCTTGACCAATTGCGTTCCCACTTCAATACCACTACTATTTAAGTTTGAAAACACGCCGTTTGGCATGCCTGTTTTTTCAGCTGCTTTAATCACTGCCGAAGCCACCAATTCACCCGTGCCGGAATGCATAGGGTGTGATTTTACAATTACTGGACAACCTGCGGCCAATGCTGCAGCGGTATCGCCACCAGCCGTTGAATAGGCCAATGGAAAGTTACTGGCTCCAAAAACCACAATGGGACCAAGAGGAATGAGCATTTTTCTTAAATCTGGTTTTGGTGCTGGTTCTCTATCTGGAATAGCCGTATCTATTGATGCTTCAACCCATGAGCCATCAGCAACCAAATTGGCAAACATGCGTAATTGCCCAATGGTTCGTCCGCGTTCCCCTTTGGCCCTGCCTTCTGGCAAACCAGATTCCATGCAATAGGTTTGAATCAGTTCATCATCAAGAGCTAAAATCTCATCGGCTATGGTGTTTAAAAATGCTGCTTTTTTGGCTCCTGAAAAACTTCTGAATACTTTAAAAGCTTCTGAAGCTAACTGTACCGCTTCATCAATTTCTTGTGGAGTTGCCTCTACAAAAGCCGTTTCATTCTCAATATTCAATTGCGGATTGAAGGTTTTATAGGTTTTTGTTCCTGTTGCTGATAGTTTGTTTCCGATATAATTTTGTCCTGTTATCATACTATTGTTTTTGTGTTAGGGATTAAGGTTTTGTTTGAGCTCTCCGCCTAAGCGGAAGCGAGTACCGAAAGCCCGACCACGCCTAAGCGTGGTAACACCCTAATGATTTAAATGTTTATATTCCGGCAAGGTCGGTCTTGTTTTTAAGGCATCTTCTATTATTTTTATAATGGCCTTACGTTCGTCACCTTGCAATACCAACCTGGGTGCCCTTACATATTCTGAGCCAATGTTTGTATAGGTTGAAGCCAGTTTGATATATTGCACTAATTTAGGATTTATATCTAACTCTAGCAATGGCATAAACCACCTATAAATGGCAATGGCTTCTTGTATCCTACCAGCTTTTTGAAGCTCATAAATGGCTACGGTCTCTGCAGGGAAAGCGTCAACCAGTCCAGCCACCCAACCCTCTGCACCAATAAGTAAACTTTCTAACGCTATCGTATCAACGCCGGTCATGATGGCCAATCGGTTACCAAATCTGTTTTTTATTCTGGTTATGTTGGTGGTGTCTCGTGTTGATTCCTTGACCGCTTGAATGTTTGGGCAGGCTTTAAGCAGCTCTTCAAACATATCTAAAGTCACTTCGATTTTGTAATCAATCGGGTTATTATAAATCATAATGGGTAATGACGTACTGTTTGCCACGGCTTTAAAATAGGCTACTACTTCGGCATCACTGGCCTTGTAGCGCATGGGCGGCAACATCATAAGGCCTTTGGCACCATCTTCTTCAGCTGTTTTGGCTAAATTAATGGCTGCTTTGGTGGTCTGTTCGGCAATGTTCATAAGAACCGGCACTTTTCCGTCAGCCAAAGCAACAGCTTCTCTGGTTAAGATACGTCGTTCTTTATCTGTTAACGTACTGGCTTCACCCAGTGTTCCGCCTAATACCAAACCATGTACCCCAGCTTGTAATTGTGCTTTAATGTTGACTTTAAACAACTCTAAATCCAATTCATCATTTGCAGTGAACGGTGTTGTTACAGCTGGCATGACGCCTTTCCATATTATGCTCATATTGTTATATTTTAAGTTACAAAATTATTGAGCCACTACATAAAATAATCATTTGTTTTTATCCATTTATGATACTATATTATCCTATATTTATGCTTAAAGTTATTTTATGAATATTTTTTATGAAATGAGCATGAACAAATCTAATTTTTTGTTTATCCACCAAAACAATTAAGTTTTTTATGCGAAAGCACAGCGGTTGATCTGAGTATAAAATTTTTGTTTGTTTCATTTCCAATGAAATAAAAATTTTAAAATAGATGAAAATTTTTCCCTTTAAAATACCAAAACCGTTACATGATGCGCTGGTTTATCAGGTTGATTCCGTGCCATTATTTTATGACAAACTGCATCAACACACCGAGTTCCAGATAAGTTTTATTGTTGCAGGCGAAGGCACTTTAATTGTAGGAGACACCATTAATTACTATAAAAAAAATGATATTGTAGTAATTGGAAGCCATGTACCACATGTGTTTAAAAGCACGCCAAAAACCAAACAGGAATCCCATATGCTTACCCTGTTTTTTTCGCAAGATTCGTTTGGTCCTGATTTTTTTAAGTTGGAAGAACTACGAGAACTTACGTCTTTTTTTAAACGAGCGACGCATGGATTTAAGGTGACTTCATTAAAAAAGCAGATAACCACCCTGTTTTACCAACTTGAAACCGCTTCAAAATTATCCCGATTTATAATTTTATTGGAACTTTTAAAAATACTTTCGGTTTGTAATTACAAGAGTTTATCATCGTTTATATATGAAAAAAAATATACCGAAATAGAAGGAAAACGCATGCAAGATGTTTTTGAATATACCATGACCCATTTTGAACATCCTATTTCTCTAGAACATATTTCAAATGTTGCCAATATGACCAAAAATGCTTTTTGTAAATACTTTAAAAAACGTACCAATAAACCGTATTTTAGGTTTTTGAATGAATTACGTATTGAACACGCCTGTAAGCTTTTGATGGATAAAAAAACCATACCAATTGCTAATATTGCCTATCAATCTGGTTTTAAAAATATATCTAATTTTAACCGGCAATTTAAAATCATTAAAGGGGTTTCACCCAATATATTTAGAAAAACAGGATTACAACCATGAAACAACAACATCAATATATTATTGTTATTATTGCAACAATCATCACACTTGTTGGGTTGATTACTGGAAAGTTTTTATTCTTGTTTATAATGCTCCCTTTAGGCTTTCTATTTAAAAACAAGAATAAAGATAAAGACTAGATTAGGTCTTTTTTACATACTTGGTAATAATCACAATCTGTTGACCATCCACTTTCCCTTCTATATACTCTGCATTTTCAGGGTCTAGACGAATGTTTCTAACAGGGGTGCCTTGTTTGGCAACCATACTGGACCCTTTTACTTTGAGATCTTTTACCAAAACAACCGAATCGCCAGCTTCTAAAATAACGCCGTTTACATCTCTATGGGTAATTTTGTTGGCTTCATCTTCATGCTCACCCGTTGCCCGTGCCAATGCCAAAGCATCATCATCTAAATACATCATATCCAACAAATCCTTGGGCCAGCCTTCATTTCGAAGACGTTGCAACATCCTCCAAGCCATAATCTGTACAGCAATATGCTCACTCCACATACTGTCATTTAAACAACGCCAGTGATTGATGTCCATGTCTGTATTTCCCTCGATTTGTTCTAAACAGATGCCACAAACCAATAAACTATTATCTACACTTTCGTTTAATGATGGCGGAATGGTGTATTGTTTTAAATTATCTTTTGACGCACAAAGCTCGCAGGTGTTATTGCTTCGTTCTTGTAATGTTTGCAGAATGCTCATGGTTTGATTTTTTTGATTGGGCAAAAGTACATCTAAAATACAGCCGTAACAAGCAAAATTGTAACAATAAAAAAAGGGCACTTAAAGTGCCCTTTTTTAAAAATTATAACTGACTATAATTATAACTTAACTATACTATAAACATAATCGCCATGGCTTTTGGTATACTTCCCCAAGGCTTGAGCTTCTTCTTTTGTAAAAGCCGCTTTCATAAGCTCAGAGTTTTTATCAAACATTTTATCTAAATCACCCAAAGAGTTCAAATAAAATACTTGTATAAAATCTCTTCTATCAGATCCCCAAGCATGTTGACTTGGATAATAACCTTTTATATAATCATTCTTTTTGATAACCTCATCAAGCATTTTTTTACTTAAATCGCCAAGCTCTTTTGCAGAACCATCTTCTGGAAATGCCCTTTTATTTTTTCGCATGTACATTATTGCACCATCAGGTAATTCTCCCGATCCTGTTTTTGCACCAGCCAAGGTAGCATAAATTTCATCGGAATGATACGTGGCATAAGCTGAACCCATTTTGTCTAAAAAAGCTTTTCTTGTTGCCTCATCTGGCCAAGCTACTTTTTCAAGTTCTGCATTTCTGGCAGCGGCCTTTTCAATAGCTTCCCAATTGGGGTACGTTTGTCCATAAATAACTTCGTTGCTGTTGGGTGTCATAAGGTGTGTAAAATAACCTGCCCACATAATGTACTCATTCTTTTTGGTTACTTTTTCCATATATTCCTTTTCGCCAGCTTTCCATTCATCCATAGTCATATCACTGTTACTATTCCAATACATGGTTGTAACTGATACATACATGGGGCGTTTGTCTTCCTGAGAAAAAGAATACGTACTAAACAACAATAGCATTGCAGCCATTGTGGTAAAAAAACGGTTGGTTGTTTTCATAATTTGTAAAAAATTTAAGTTAGTATAATGATTAAAAAATTAAATACTTAATTAATGCTTTGGGGAAATCTTTGCTTGATATGCTATTAATCAAAATACCTTGGGAAGGTGTATTTTTTCTAAATATACAAAAAAACATGAAGTATCATGTCTATTGCCAAGAATTTTCAAGACAATTGTTCGCGTAGCTTTTTAGGCATGGCTTTTACAACCATATCGTAGCTGTGGTCAATAAGCTCTAAAATAAATTTTGTTTGTAATTCGCCTTTGTAGATTAAAACAGAATTCCAATTGGTCTTGCTCATATGCCATCCTGGTTGAATACTTTCGTATTCTGCCCGCAACTCCAACGCATATTCTGGATCACATTTTAAATTGACCCAGCCCTCTCCTGCTTCCCATTTTTCCAGTGGAAACAAGGCAAACATTTTACCCAACACCTTAAACACAAGCGTATCAGCATCAAAAGGAAAGTCTTCAGTAACACCTTTCTTTTTTAGGCAGTATTCACGAAGTTGTTCTATGTTCATTTTAAAAGTTTTTCCATTACTTTTTCAGGAAACTTAAGTTCAGTAAACCCAAATTACTTGTATAATCCATGTGCATCGCTTGTTTTAAGCATCCAAACTTTACAGGATTGCAATTGTGGTTCCTCAACAACGGCCTTCATTAATTGCTTAGAGTAGCCTTTACCTCTATATTCGGGCAAAATAAATACATCCATTAGGTAAGCAAATATGGTATAATCTGTACATATTCTCGCAAAACCAATTTGCTTTTCTTCTAAATAGACTCCAAAACACAAGCAATTTTCTATTGTTTTTTTTACCTCATCAATGCTTCTTCCTTTTGCCCAATAAGTTTCGGTTAAAAACGAATGAATTAGCTCAATTTGGAGTTTAGATTTATTTGTTGAAATCTCTATCATTCCAATATTTTATATAAAACCGGTTTACTTGGTGTGGCATCATTTTCAAAGGACGCTATTTGAAGATTTAAAACATACATACCATCTTCTACTTTATTTGGTACAAAAATAAATTCCGTGATGGTAGCATCTAGCCTTAACTTGCCCTTAGTATTCCAAAAAGCATTGTGTGCCAATAAGTTGCCATCATCTTTTTCTTTGTCAATACTCGGTAAATCTATTAATAGGTGTTTAATGCCTTTTTCTTTTAAATAGATAGCAGCTTCTTCCAATAAATACGTAGGATTGGTATTTGAATACTGTTTAGACAATTTATCCCTCATATTGGGCAGCGTTCTAATTACAATGGCATCGCGTTTTTTATTCCCCAAGGCAAATTGCAATTGTTTTTTTGAAATCACAAAGTCACCCGCAAATTCTTCTGGAGCCACCGTTACCACCTCGGCAAAAAAGAAAAATGTTTTTAAATGCTTATTAATGGAATGTACTTTTTCAGTGATATGTCCAACACATTCGGTATGTGTACCATGAGCATGAGGGTTAAACCAAATATTATTGAAGTTAACAGCTGCCCCTTTAGATACGCTACCAACCCAATCATCCATAGTGACGGGCTCAATCCTTGGCTCGGTTAAATGCCATGCCCCAACATTGTGTTTTGAGCTTTGAATTGGTATTGAAATATCCAATGGTTTTGATAGATCAATTTTTAGTTTTCTTGATTTATATTGAATGGTCGTTATCATCTTAAATTTAATTTGAACAAGTCTGAAGCGATTCCATCACTTAAAAATTTACCTTTTTTTGTAACCAACAGCTTGCCGTTATCAACATAGAGCAACTGTTCGTTGATATGTTTTTGGGACTGTTTTAAAATATAATTTTTATACCCGATTCCAAAATCTTGAGCAACTTTTTCCAATGAAACGCCCCACATAGTTCTTAAACCAGTCATGACATACTCATTGTATTTATCAGTTGTTGAAAGTATTTCTGTTTCCATTGGAAGCGTATTTTGCGCTATCGCCTTTATATATTTTGAATTGTTTCGCACGTTCCATCCTCTTTCTGATCCATTAAAGGAATGTGCCGAAGGCCCAATGCCCAAATACGACTCGCCTTGCCAATAAGCCGAATTGTTTTTACTGAAAAATCCAGGCTTGCCAAAATTAGATAGTTCATAATGTACAAATCCAGAAGCCACAAGTTTTTCTATAAGTATATGGAACTGCTCTTGTGCAACATCATCGTCAACATTCGCAATAACACCTTTTTTAATAAAAGTATCTAAGGCGGTTTTTGGCTCAACCGTTAAAGCATAACTGGATATATGCGGGATATTATATGACAAAGCCGTTTCAATATTCTCCAACCACCGCTCATTGCTCAACCCTGGAATGCCATAAATCAAATCCAAAGAAATATTTTCAAAGTGTTTGGTGGCTTCCTGTAAACACCGTTTGGCCTCATCAACATTATGGGCACGATTCATGAGTTTTAAATCCTGCTCAAAAAAGGATTGGATGCCAATGCTCAATCTATTGATAGGTGTATTTGCCAGTTCGTTTATTCGTTGATTTGTTAAATCATCTGGATTGGCTTCTAATGTAATTTCAGGGCCATCTGAAACCTGGTAGTTTTTATAGACTTCAGAAATCAACAATCGTAATTCATCAATCGTCAATATTGATGGCGTACCTCCACCAAAATAAATGGTTTCAATCGTTTGGTTTTTAAATTCGTCTTTGCGTAGCTCTAATTCTCTAACCAACGCTTTTACCAGTTCATCTTTCTTTTTTAACGAGGTAGAAAAATGAAAATCGCAGTAATGGCACGCTTGTTTACAAAACGGGATATGAATATAAATTCCTGCTATGGTTTATGGTTTTTAGATTAATAAATATGTCAAAATAAAAATTAGGGACTATTTTTTTATACGGCTCTCATTTTGCTTTACAAATGCACTCCAACCTGTATAACTTTTACCGGATTCTATTTTGCCAAAGTTATAAAAATGGCACACGGCGGCAGCTAGACCATCTGTGGCATCCAAATTTTTTGGTAAGGTTTTAAGCGCCAATAAACTTTGCAACATTTTAGCAACTTGTTCTTTACTGGCATTCCCATTTCCGGTAATGGCCATTTTAATTTTTTTAGGGGAATACTCCGTGATGGGGATTTCCCTACTCAAACCCGCCGCCATGGCGACACCTTGTGCCCGACCTAGTTTTAGCATACTTTGTACGTTCTTTCCAAAAAACGGGGCTTCAATAGCAATTTCATCGGGGTTGTGGGTATCAATAAGTTCAATGGTGCGCTCAAAAATAAGTTTTAACTTCAAGTAGTGATCGTCATACTTTTTTAAATCCAACTCATTAAGTTGCACAAACTGCATGGTCTTACCAACTACTTTAATGAGTCCGAAACCCATTATGGTTGTTCCCGGATCGATTCCTAAAATAATCGTTTCTTTAGTCATTTCCACAGTAATAACAACCTGTAAGTGACAGTGAAAGTCCTACGGTTATGGTTAACATATTCCCATTGAATGACCCATAACCATCAGTAACCGGATTAAAATCATCACTAAACCCTGCAATATATGAGCCATCTAAATACAACGACATACTATCAGACAAACCATAATGAAACTCCATTCCAGCCATAACATTAAGATAGGATATCTTATTCTCTGGATAGTTCCCTAAAGGCTTAATGAATGAAAAACCGGGCCCAGCATGCACAAAAACACCTGTCTTAAAAGGCAAAAAGCCCAAACCATTTGTAGCGTTTAATACCAATTGCGCATTTAAGCGTGTATAGTTTACCTTAAATTCGGGTGTGTTATCTAAATTTGAAAACCGGTTGAACCCAAAATCCAGTTTCGCTCCCAATATTCTTGAAAACATATATTGCACTCCCAAATTAACCGTTGGAAAATTAATTGATTTTGATTCAAAATTATTAACAAAACCACTGGATGATGGACTGTTAATACCCAGTGCAATTTGCGCCTTTAAAGTGCTGGTATCAACTTGTGACCTTACTGAAAAAGCAAAACAAGCAAAAACAATTGCGAAAATTGTATGCTTATAATTTCTAAAACTTGTAATCATCCCGTAATATTGGTTTAATTTGCATGTAACACTCTATTTAAATTAAAATTGTACACGCTGCATTACAAATCTAAACAATTCTTTTTTGTGCTTATTAAAATAAGTCTTGTAGTTGCTGCTTTTTATGTTATTTATCAAAAACTATTAAAAAACAGTGATTTAGCCTTTTCTGATTTTGTTAATTTTTCTTCCAAAAACGACTTATTTTTATTAAAAAACATGCTTTTTTTACTTGTTTTGACCATTTTTAACTGGTTTTTTGAAATTTTAAAATGGCAAAATTTAGTATCATCCATAAAAAAAATATCGTTCAAACTGGCGCTTAAGCAATGCTTAGGTTCTTTAACAGCATCTTTATTTACACCTAATAGAATTGGAGAATATGGAGCTAAAGCCATTTACTTTTCTAGTACTTTTAGAAAACATATTCTTCTGATTAATTTATTGGGCAATCTACTTCAAATGGCTGTTACCATTGTTTTTGGAGTAATAGGTTTACTTGTATTTGTGCAAACATATTCCATTCAAATAAACACAAATAAACTAGCCATCCTTGTATTGGCAGGTTTATTACTATTTATATTTATTCGATTTATTTTCAAAAAAGGAAACTTAAATATCAAAGGCTTTTCAATAAAAAAACTGAAGGATTTCATCTATTACTTTCCCCAAAAAAAACTTGTTTTGGGTGCTACGTATTCATTGATTAGATATCTTATTTTCTCGTTTCAGTTTTATTATGTGTTGGTTCTTTTTAAGGTTGACATCGGTTATCTTGATGCTATGACAGTGATTACAACCATGTATTTGTTGGCTTCAATCATTCCCTCAATATTTATTTTTGATGTTGTTATAAAAGGTGGTATTGCGGTTTATTTATTTTCGATAATTGGTGTAAATGAACTGGTTTCATTAAGTGTGGTAACCATTATGTGGATATTGAATTTTGTGATTCCAAGTATAATAGGAAGCTTTTATGTGCTTTATTTTAAATTCCCAAAAGTGAACGAATGATTATAACCATTACCTGTATTGCCATTATTTATGTGTTTTTGATAGCCAGTTTTATCTATGGGTTTGAAAAAATCACCACTTTTAAGCTAACCAATCTTCCATCTAAAACAACGTTTTCAGTTATTGTCCCTTCTAGAAATGAAGCCAAAAATTTACCAAAACTATTGGAATCTATCCAGGCATTAGAATATCCCAAACATTTGTATGAAATTATATTTGTGGATGATGATTCTGATGATAATTCCGCAGAATTAATTAAGGGATTTCTCTCTAATGCTCGAATTGATATTCAAGTGATTTCCAATGAACGGAAAACCAATTCCCCAAAAAAGGATGCCATTACAACAGCTATAAAACTTGCAAAACACGAATGGATCATAACCACAGATGCCGATTGCGTTGTTCCTAAATATTGGTTGGATGGTTTTGATGAGTTTATTCAACAAACCCTTGCAAGTTGCATCGCAGCTCCCGTTACTTATCAAACAAGTCCCAGTTTTTTAAGCAGATTTCAAACTCTGGATATCCTAAGCCTGCAAGGTGCAACCATAGGAAGTTTTGGTGTCAACAAGCCAATTTTGTGCAATGGTGCCAATTTTGGCTATAAAAAAGAAGTTTTTATGCATGTAAACGGCTATGAAGGAAACACCAACATAGCCAGTGGCGATGATATTTTTTTACTTGAAAAAATGGTGAAGCATCATCCAAAAGCTGTTCATTTTTTAAAATGCGAACAGGCCATTGTAACAACATCCTCACAACCAACCTGGAGCGAATTAATTGCGCAAAGAATACGATGGGCTGCCAAAACCACGGCTTACAAACAATGGTTTGGTAAATTCACGGGACTAGTTGTCTTGCTCATGAATGCCTTTGTAATTGTATCTTTTTTACTGGCTATAGCAGGAGTTTTAAAAGCAAAAATGTTGTTTTACATCGTATTTATTAAGTTTAATATTGATGTGCTTTTACTGTATAAAACAGCTACTTTTTTCAACCAAAATGATATCTTACGAAGCTTCTTTTTTGGATTTATAGTATATCCTTTTTTCTGTATTTATGTGGCTTTTTTATCCTTATTTAAAGGTTTTAAATGGAAATCCAGAACCTATAAAAGATAATCTTATTACAATTATTTTTAGTAGTTTTACATACAACCCAATATCGTTTACATTATGAGAAAGATTATTTTTTCATGCCTACTCGTATTTTCCTTTATTTATGTATCGGCACAAGAACAATATACGGTCAATGGTACAACCTATCAACTGAAAACTGCCGTTGAAGGCCATTTGGATTTGCTGTACAATACTATCAATAAACAATACCGGTATTTTGTAAGAACCAAAGATGGTAACATTACTGAACTGACCAATACGAAAGGGCCAGACAAGCATTTCCAAGCAGAATATAAATCACAATTGGCAGATTTAACTAAAGACAGCAGCGTTTCAACTTCAGATTTGAATTTTACATTAAGCGATCTTGAAGAGTTTATTAAAACCTATAACGCATCACTTGGCGATTCATATAACGACACAAAAGCAACTGTGAAACTGCGCTTAGGATTGTTTGGTGGAATTACCAACCAACCCTTTGTATCCAATCCAAACAATACATCGGTTCCTTTTTTTGGTGCTGAACTGGAAGGTCTGTCATCCATGAGCTCACGTCACGCCGGATTTTTTAATATCACACATGCTTTAGATCATGACGATTTTCAGTACACCTCAACACAACTGGGATTGGGCTATCGCTATCGGTTTATCAATCAAACAGTATTTAATGTTTATGGTAACCTTACGCTTGCCACTTATACGTTTTCAAAACAAACATACATGCTGATTGGTGCGCCAAGTGAAACCGTAAAAGAATCCAACTTTCAAATTCCATGCTCCTTTGGCTTGGGTGCAGATATAAAAGTTGGCTCAAGTGGTTTTATAACACTTGCGTACAATGAATTATTTGCAGTGTTTACAAACAATAGCAATAATTTTCCTGTAAACGTTGCCATTGGCTATAAGTTCAGCTTGTAAAATTAGTTGACCTGAATGATGATGGGCAACTTAAACTCCGTTTTAACCTGTTGTCCACGTTTTAAAGCTGGAAATATTTTTGGCAATGAATCTAGGCTTTGAGCCAATAACTCTTTAATGTTTGGGATTTCATGAAACGTGAGCGAATCCACTTGAATATCAACCAATGACAAAAGGCCTTTACTTGATACTTGAAGGTGTAAATTAATGGTATCATTAATATCCTGCGTTACCACAATGGTGTCTTTCTGTAAAGAATTGGTGATATAGTTTAGTAACGTATTTTCAAAACACTGCTTTCGTTCCTGTTTTGTGGTAGATGAATCACATATTGAAAAAGACGGATATTCGTCAACATCATTCCAATTAAATGTTTGCAGTTCTTCCTTTAAAATAGCTTCAGAAGATGTTTTCTTCGCATTAAAATACTCGCACGACACGAGCATTGAAAAAACTATACAAACATAGAAGTGCTTCATGGATTAAAACTAATGCTGAAAATTACGATTTTTTTGGTTTTTAATAACTTAAAAATAATAAAACCGAAGGGATTCCTTCGGTTTTAAACAATAATATTATAATAGTTCTGTGCTATTCTTTTTGTTGCATTGGCTTGTCTTCTGCTACTTGAAAAATAATTGGCAATGAATACATTACATTTACAGCTTTTCCTTTTTGCTTGCCGGGTTCCATTTTAGGAAGAGATTTAACAACTCTAATAGCTTCGGCTTCCAAAGTAGGATGTGGCGCTCTGGATTTCACATCAACAATATGCCCTTGATAATCAATTTTAAACATAACATTGATGCGCTGTCTGCCAACTAAACCATTTTCCTTACCTATTTTGGTATTGAAGTTTTTGTTTACAAATTCAGTGATGTGCTCGGCCATACATTTTTTACGTTCTTCGTTGGTGCTTAATGCTTCACAACCCGGATAAACTGGCACCTCATCTATTACCGCAAAAGGTACGGAAACATCTTGTATAACATCATTAAAAAATGGATCATTAAACCCATCACTGGTAAACACCAATAATTCCTTTAATGCTAGTTCCTCTTCGGTTGTCATGTTTCCCTGAACCTGGATTTGATTAAACACGTCGCTGATTCGTTCCATAAGCGGCGTCTTGTTGTTTATGTCGCTGTAGTCTTGAACCTCTTTGATTAAAGATTCATTCAACGTATTGCTTTTGGCTAATGTTAATAACAGATTCAATCCATGTTCCTCTTCTTTATTGGCATTTCCCTGAACTTGGATTTGCTCTTTTATAGCTTGAATTTTTTCAATTAGTGGTGACTTTAGCATTTTAGCTTCAACGTTTTGAGTTTCCTTTTGCTGTGAATAAACATTCTGGATGCTAGAGACATATATCATCATTCCTAAAACCATAGGAACAATGATGGCATACTTAAATAAATTAACTTGTTTTGATTTTGATTTTTGTAACATAACGATTCGTTTTTTGATTAATGATTGTTTAAAAAATGGATTGATGAATGATATTTGATTTGTATCAAAAATCTGGGTTAACAGACTTTGATAGTACTCTGATTTATTTTGGTGTTTTACAGCTTGCTCATCAGCTATAAATTCATGGAGTGTTGTCATTCTGTTTTGATACATATAAATCAACGGATTAAACCAAAACAGGATGCGCGCCACTTCAAAAAACAACAAATCCAAGGAATGGTTTTGGTTAACATGGATCATTTCATGCTTCAATATGGTATCTTTTTCTGCTTGGCTCAATTGTTCCCCTAAAAAAACATAGTTAAAAAATGAAAATGCCGCCGAACTGTTCAAGAGTTTAACTATTCGCAACCTGCCTATTTTACTTTTTGGGTTTTGTGATAACAACCATACAATCTTAGTTATTTTAAAAATGAACAATAATGCGGCCAACACCATACCTAAGTAAAACAAAAGTTCCCATGATAAGATGTTTTGCGATTGTGTGTTGATGGTTTCCACTTGCAGTTGACTGGTGTTTAATTGTGGTTTATCACCTATAAAAACTTCAGGCAACCTAATGATGTATTGTTGTGGAACCACATTCTTAAACCCATCAACTTTTATAAATGGCAATGCAATGGATAATATAGCTGTGCCCAATAGGTACAATCGGTTCCAATTAAAAAATGTTTCGTTTTTCAAAAAAACATCATACACCAATAAGAAGAAAACTTGAAATGCAATGGTTTGGATGATATAATGTATCATAAGGTTTCTTTTTTGTTGATTTCCTTTAAAATAGATTCCATTTCTTTCAAACTGATATCATTTTTTTTAACAAAAAACGATACCATACTTTTAAAAGAGCCCTGAAAGTAATTGTCAACCAGCTTATTAATGGATTGATTACTATATTCTTGTTGTTTAATTATTGGAAAATAAACATGTCCCTTACCCTTTTTTTCATAGTCAACAAAACCCTTGTTTTCTAAAATCCTAACAATGGTCGATACTGTATTATAGGCTGGTTTTGGGTCTGGAAATTCCTTGATAATGGCTTTAACATTGGCTTTTTTAAGTTGCCATAGTATCTGCATGATCTCTTCTTCTGCTTTGGTGAGCTGTTTCATCAGTTGAGTTGTATTAGTATTTTATTTTTTCTTCAATTTTTCTATTCTTTGCTTATAATAATCGGTAGCATTTATTTCATAAGCTTTAGTTACAAATTTTAAAGCATTTTTATAATCATTATTTCTTTCATAATAATCAGCCATTGAATCATATGTGTTTGCACTTTTAGGGTAATACTTAATGGCAAGTTCAAAGTACATTTTCGCCTTTTCTGGTTGTTGCATATCTAAATTCATATAACCAGACATAGTTAAAAGTTCTTCTGGATAAGGAGGTGATTGATAACCAAAATGATCTTTAAGTTTCTTTGCTCTATATTGAATTATGCTGCTCAGTTCTTCTTTTGGAGTATCAAATGAATTTATTTTATCAGTGTTTTCCATTTGAAACCATTCAAAAAGAGATATTAAACCATCTAGTATAGAAGGCAAAGGAACGGTACCATGCAAATCTCTTGGATAGAATTTCCAATCAAAAGACAAGCCGTTTTTGTTGTTTTGCTTAACCATATTTGAAAAAGCTATATTAGAACGTGCAAATAAGGTAAAATCTGTTGTATCCTGCATCACATTGTTTATAGTAATCTTTGAATTCTGCATATGCAATTGACCGCTTAAAGACATAAATAAAGATTTCCCGTCATATTTTTGAGTTTCAAGTAATCCTTTTGCTTCTTTCATTAACTTTTGGTTATCCCAATCTAAACTTGGGTCAATAGCCAAATAGTTGCTAAATAACTCTGGATGGTTTATGAGTGTATAAATGGTAAATAAACCTCCGTAAGAATGACCAATTAATGTCCTGAAATTGGTCACAGGGTATTTGTCTTCTATATATGGAATAAGTTCTGTCTCTATAAATTTGCTAAAATTTGCGGCCCCACCATTTACTTCATTAAATGGCATTCCATATTTGGTCTTTATGGTTGAAGTAGTTAAGTCCCTTATCCTATTCTTACTATTAGAAATTCCAACAAGGACCATTTCTGGCATATATCCACCGCTATAAAAATCATGCACCATACTAACCGTTGGTAAAAACACTTCTCCATCCAAAATAAAAGCCACAGGATATTTCTGGTTGTTATCAGGATTATAACTTGCCGGAAGTTGCACATAAAACTCTCTATAATCATTTAAAACTTCAGAATAAAGACTATCTACAACACCAACTTTGTATAAATAATGCTGGCCTTTTTGGGCATTTACTTTTAGTTGGAAGAAAATAATAAATCCAGCAATTAATATGATGCGCATTCTATTTTTCATTTGATTGTTTTGCTTTTTTAATTTCATTAAACCCTCTTTTTTTATCTTGACGGGCTATTTTATTTTTCAACTAATTTTTTAGTTCAAAAATACAAATATAACTAAATATTTAGTTTGAACTAATTTTTTAGTTAAAAAGTAACAAAAATGTTTTACTTTAGACTAACTGAAAAACCATTAACTAGAAAACTATGGATATATTTCTTGTTTGCATTGCTGCTCTTTTTATACTACTGGGATTAATTGGAAGTTTATTACCCATTTTGCCTGGGCCGCCCCTTAGCTGGATTGGACTTTTAATATTATCCTGTACGGATGCCGTCCCAATGAATCTCACACTCATCATCATTACTTTTATTATAGCCATAGCCATATTTATTTTAGACTATATCATTCCAGCAGTTGGAACCAAGAGATTTGGAGGCTCAAGATCAGGCATGATTGGTACCTCAATAGGATTAGTTGTTGGACTCATTGCACCTATTCCAGGTGGCATCATTCTAGGGCCTTTTATTGGAGCCTTTATTGGTGAAATGCTTAACAAAACCGATCATAAATTGGCTTTTAAAGCAGCCATTGGTTCTTTTATAGGTTTTTTGGCCTCAACCTTTTTGAAATTTATTGTCACGGTCATCTATCTAGGTATTTTTATTAGCAAAGTTTGGGAATATAAAAAGGATCTTTTTACTCTATAAAAAAAGAAGAACCCTGCGGGTCTCTCACCTCCGCAGGGTTAATGTAAATTGCTATTATCAACAAAAATTGAGGGATTAATTAATTTGATTGTTGACAATACAAAATTAGATTATTTAAATATCTTTTAGTTACGGTAAAACCGTAAATAGAGAAATTATTTTTAAGTTAATATTAATTTTGGAATTTTTCGAACTCAAAAAAAGACTGGGATTATAGAATAAATCCTTTTTTTCTGGCCTCTTTTATAAGAGTTTCATCTTGTCCATCATCAACCAAAAAAATTTCCTTTAATTGCTTTTTTCGCTTTTCAATAGCGCTTAAAGATATATTCAAATGTGTTGCTAGACTCTTATTTTTGGCACCTTGCGATAACAAATACAGTATCTTTCTGTTTTTATCGTCAATAACAATATCACTTTCGTTTGTTTTTCTTAAATGGCTGTTTACCGTGCCACTGTAAAATGGCGGATTATGAAGAACGGCTTGAAAGGCACTGGCCAACTCACTGGATGTTAAATCACTCTTTATCAAAAACCCTTCTGGATTGATTGTTTTTATGATATTGTGAATTCTATAGGATTCGTCAAACATGGTGAGTATGATTATTTTTGCCTTGGGCAGAACATCACGCGCATAGATTGCTAAATCTTCTCCTGAATTCATTAAACCGTCCTTTGATGGCGGCAGACTGATGTCAACAAATAAGACATCATAAGGTCTGTTATTCTTTACAGATTTATCCATAAAAGCTACCGCTTCATCACAATTGTTTGCTATGTTGATGTCTAAAATTTGATGTTCCTTTTTTGTGAATTGCAATGTGTTTTGATAGCCCTCAATAATCATAGGGTGATCATCAATCATTAAAATCCTGATAGTCTCTGCCATAGTTTTATAGTTAAATTGGGACATTTATTTTAACCGTTGTACCTATTTCTTTTTCTGAAGTTATAAAAATTTCTCCATTAATTTCCTTAACCCTGGCATTAATGTTTTTTAAACCTATTCCAGATTTTGTTTTGTTGACATCAAAACCAGAACCATTGTCTGTAATGGTTAAGCAAATTACATTTTTTTTGAGTTCAAAACCAATTTTCAATAAGGTAGCATTGGCATGTTTATAGATATTATGAATGGACTCCTGAATGATTCTGTAAATATGGATTTTGTTTTTATTTGATATATCATCCCAATTAATTGAATCATCATAATTAAACGTATAATCCAATTCATAAGCTGTGGTTTGCGTTTCCAAAAGTGTTTTGATGATATCCAGATATCCAGAGCCCGAAATAAAATCGGTATTCAACTCATGGGATACTTTTCTGATATCTTCCTCTATCTTTTTTAGATCTTGAATATAACGCCCTCTAGTTTTGATGGCATCTTCACTGGTGCCCATATTAAGACTGTCCAAACTCAAGCGTGTTCCAAATAAACGGCCTAGCACACCATCATGTAATTCTTGTGAAATATGCTTTTTTTCCAAGGTTCTTGCCTCTTCAATACGTTCTTGTTGAGAGAGCATGAGGTTATAGATTTCCTCATTGGCAGCTTGTTGTTTTTGCACAAACTGTAATTCATTGTTTTTGGCCCTTTGGGTAATAATAATGTAGATCAATAAGGCTGTTACCAGTAAAATAATGGAAATAATGATGAGCCACATTTTTTCCTTTGCAATTTGAATGTTTTTTTGCTCAATCTCTTTCGTTTCAAACCTGATTCTTGCAAACTTATTACGGATGGTACGCTCATTTTGCACCAAGCTATCATTGAGTTTAATGTATGCATTGTAATGTTTAACCGCCAAACTATCTTCCTCAATCTTGGTGAGCAACAATAATGATTTTAATAAGTCGTCATTGTGATAGTCTTCTGAAATATCTTTGGCTCTATAAGCAAAATATTTAGCAGAGTCTTTATTGTGATGGTCATTATAATATTCTGCCAGATGTTGGTTAATAATTATTGAATTATAACTGGCCCCAATACTGTCACAAATTTTTAAGGCTTTTAAATACAGTTTTGGCAATTGATCTAAATTATTTGAAAGATATAAGGCATTCGCATAATTATCTAGCACCAAGGCATAAAAATCTGGACGTTGATTCTTTAAGTTATTGTTCTCTAATATTTCATTATAGTATTGAATAGCTAAATCATATTGTCCTGAATTTTTATAAGCCAAGGCTAAGTTGTTAAGAGAATTATCTATAGTAGCTTTATTGTTGCCTCTTAGCCTTCTTTTTAACTCAATAGCTTTTTTATTGTAGATTATAGATTCTTCATATTGCTGCAGTTGGTCAAAAACCAAACCCAGATTGTTATATATAAAGGATTTATATTTTATAACATCATTGGTTTCTTCCATAGGTTCCAAAAGGGAAATGGCATCAATGGATGTCACTTCACTTCCAATAAAGTCCTTTTCGTTTTTTTGAAGAACAGCGATATTCAGTAAAACAATAGCAGTGTGATAATCATCCTTTAGTGCTTTATATAATTTTTCGGATTTATGATAATAATAATAGGTACTGTCTGTTTTTCGATAAAAATTATAATAATCCCCTAAATTAAAATTTATAGCCGCCAAAGCGGATGAGTCTCTGACTTTATTAGCTATTTTTAAATTTTCGTCGTTGACCTTTTTAAATAAAATGTACTGCCTGCTGTCATAGTACATTGATGACAACTGTAAATTAGATTTGATAATCAAGGAGTCAATATCTTGAACCATAGCCATTTGCTTTGCTTTATATACAAAATCCAACCTTGTATCATAACTGTATGACTCTTTGTTAGTTGATTTAAGCAAATACGCTTGCAAGCTATCTATTTCAGGCTTTGATTGGGCTTGAATGGACAGGAATAATAAATTACAAACTAAAACCAGAAATGTTTGAGAGTTTATATTCAAATATCTAAAATTAATATAATCTCAAATGTATCTATTATTTTTCAATTTTATAAATATAAAAAGCCCTACATCTCTGCAGGGCTTTAAAAAAACAATATTTTTTATTTTATCTGGTTTCATCAACACCACCACCAGTAAATGGTGCTGTAGTGGTAGTTGGGGTAACTAATACATCATCTTCGCTTAAATCTTGTTTAGTACAAGATGTAAAGGTTGCAAAAATAACAGCTAAGATTAAGGTAATTTTTAGGGCTTTCATATCTATTCAATTTTAAGGTTATACAGTTTTTCTCTTTTTTTAAAAAATTTAAATATTAACCAAGACTTTGAAATCAAAATCTTTGTTGAGGGAAAAAATGGATAATTAATTTAAAATTGAATGCACAAAAAAAGCATACAACTTATAAAACTATGTTTTGAGGGATGTGGCATTGCTGCCGAATGGATTAATTTTTTCTTAACAAACTTAGGGAAACGATTTGGGCGCTCATTAAGAACAGCTAATATATGTTAAAAGACTCAAATTAAAAAAAAATATCCGATAAAAATACATATTTCATCGATAAAATGCATAAAGCCGTTTAAAAACATAATAAAACTATAGCGTTGAATCGCTTTTGATCAAGCTGGTTTTTATAATTCTGGTAGAGAAATCATCAGCCTCACCTGCCTTATTTTCAAGTCGTTTAATTAACATTTGGGCTGCATTGGCCCCAATTTCTTTAGCATGTTGCCGTATGGTACTTAACCTTGGTATGGAATGATTTGACACGGATTTACTGGAGTAGCCTATTACAGAAATGTCCTCAGGCACTCTGTAACCTAAATTTAGGGCCGTATTAATAGCTATTACACCTGAAGAACTATCAGCAGAGATTACACCATCAATAGTTTTGTTAGCTTGAAAAAACGCTTTTATGTTTTGGGGTGAATCTTCAGGATTATTTATTTTTAACACTACAGGTTTTAGATTATTCCCTTCTGAAAGCGCTTTCAAATAGCCTTTCTCCCTGAGCTTGCCAACGCTTAAATCATCAATATTACTTATAAATGCAATGTTTTTTCTATTTTCATTCACCAGGTTCTTGGTTGCTCTGTATGTCGCGTCAAAATCATCTACAATAACCTTGTCACACATGACATCATTGGCAACCCTATCAAACATAACAATGGGAAGTCCTTGGTTGATGGTCTTTACAAAATGAGAGATTTCATTTTTTACTTGTGTTTCTTTTGATACTGCCAAAATAAAACCATCTACACTGCCATTGGCCAATAATTGAAGACTACTGATTTCTTTTTCCAACGATTCATTTGAAATACAGGTCATGATATTGTATCCATGCTCTGTAGCTTCACGCTCAATTCCAAACAACACTTTTGCCAAAAAATAATTTAAAATGTCCGGAATAATAACTCCAATGGTTTTTGTTTTGTTTTGTTTTAGGCTCAAAGCAACCTTATTGGGCTTGTAGTTATATAATGCCGCTAATTCTTTTACGCGTTTAATGGTTTCCTCGCCTATCTCCTCACTATTGTTTAACGCTTTTGAAACGGTAGAAATTGAAACGTTTAATTCCTTTGCCAGCTGTTTTAAGGTAACCATATTATGACACATTGTATTTATGTCTGCAATTTACAAAAATACACTCTTAAAATAATCACTTTAATAATAATATAAATAACTCATTAAAAGCGCTTTATTCAATTATAATCTTAAAAAGAAAGGCACCTATTTAAAAAATAAGTGCCTCTTTGCTATTAATCCTACTATTGCTTATAAAATTTCAATAATAAGTGTGTACAAAATTACAAGGTTAAAATAAGTTTCATGTAACATATGTTACACAATAACCCTTTGAATTTTGGGAATAACCCTTTAATTATTCCACAATGATCTTTTTATTAACTGTTCCTTTATCTGTTTTTAGTTTCACAATATAGGCTCCTGTACTAATATGCACGGGTATGGATGTATGTTTTATAAACCCATTAAAATCAATTATTTTTTGTCCCATTAGATTATATATTTCACCTCCAAAAATTTGTGCTTCAGCTTTTACAGTAATATTCAAAATTGAGCTATTGGAATCATAATAAAGGATCAGTTCTTTTTCTAAATCTGGTTCATTATTGTTTAGCGATTTATTATCTGAAGATTTGAAAACAAGCTTGAACCTATCATTATAAGTTCCAGCATCTAAATATATGCTAAAGACATTATTATTAATTTGAAATGTTTCATTGGTTGCTGTGTCCTTGATATAAAGCGGTTTTTCAGAATCCATATTTTCTATGCCATCTATTTTAACACGGGCAATGCCAGCTTTTTTAACAATCAGTCCAAGAGAAAATTCTTGTGAATCATCAAAATCACCAACACCTTGAATCACAAACTTTCCACCTTCAATATCCCAATACATATCTTCTTCATTGACATCTACCATAAAAGCATCATAACCAATATCAAACTTATTTGATGCTTTTTTATTGGCACCTAAAACCAATTGTCTGTGATATCCTAAGGGCGAATCATACATCAATCTAATGATTGGATTTGCATTTGCTGTTTTATTGGTATTGCTGTTGTTCTTAGTATTTGACGTTTTAAAAAATAAAGAGGATGACCCGTTTTCTGTTTCAAAAACGCGTTGACTGTTTTTGAAAACAATATTACCTCCATCAACAGTTGAAATGGGCAAACTATTATTATTATCAAATCCCTCAATATGGGTAGACACAAAGAATCCTTGATTAACTGCAACATATTGACCAGGCACTTTTGAACCACTGGCACCATTTGCATTAATGCGAGCATCATTTGAAATTGCTACCGCACCTCCAGTTAAGTTTCTTACCGCATATCCACCTACGTAACCACTCGTTGAATGGGTGTTTGTTTCACCAAAGTGATCCCAAAAATATAATGCGCCATTAATGATGGTTCCATTGGTGTTATTTCCTCCATCAGCAACACTTAAATTATCCAGTATAAACTGCGTGGCATCAATGGCTGAAGGATACGGATTTCCTATAAGCCGTTCAACTTCACCTGATGTTTTATCCAATGGTAGCGTAATGTCACCATTGTATGGCAATCCCTTGAACACATAGTTTTGTTGAGTTGAAATAGGGACCGAACCCGAAGTTCCTTTCATGGTAAAACCTTCACCAGGTAACAATGATGAGTTTTCGGTTATTTTATTCCAAGCATAATAATCGTCATAAGGACCATAAAAGGTATACAACCAATACGAACTAATGGTTTTTGGCAAACCCGGTGGGGGAATAGACCCACCGCCATTGGGATCTGAATTAAATATAAGACTTTGATATGATGCGGAATTTGAACCATCATTTAAAACACCTAAGATAGTGTAATTGGAATTTGATTTTGCTATACCAGAACCTCTGGTTGCTGAATTTCCCGCTATAGGACCAACAGATGATGACCAATAATTATAATTAAATGAATTGGCTGTACCTTGTTGATCTCTCTCTATATAACCTCCACTATCTGCATCAATAATACTGCCCTCTGGCTGAATTAATTGAGATTCACCCTCAAGGTCTATAACCCCGTCCAATTCCAAATACTTGTTAATAGTCAAGCTATGCCCGGTACCTGTGCCAGTACCCATATTGGTAACGCCATCCATTGTTAATGTTCCTACTTCAGAAATTAAACCAGATACTGTAATGTCCCTGTTACCAGAAGTAACGTCATTGGTTAAATGAACAATATTCCAATCAATCGTTGTTGAACCATCAATCCCAACAGAATTTGGAAGGTACAAATCACCATTATTTAACCATGTTGCAGCAGTATCCCATGCATTGTCACCATCTGTTTCATAAGGAATTGGTGCCGTTACAATTTGTGAGGAATCTATATTTTGGGGTATGCCGTCAACACCGTAGCCAGAACTATCAAATGCCGTGTTAGAATCCAACTGATAATAGCCTAACAGATTGCTCCATGACAAACCTCCAGAAATATCCAGTTTTGTTTCAGACCCTTTTACGTTTGTACTGTTTTGTTCTATATGCTGGTTCATCATCTCCCTAATTTGGGACTCACTCAATGCCACATCCCAGACACGAACTTCTTGAATGGCTCCATCAAAAAAGTTAATGTTTAAGGGTGTTGTTAGGTAATTTGACATATCAGAGCCTACAATGAAGATATTGGATGTATTAGTGGGCGGCGATGATGCAGATGCCGAGACAACCTCTATACCATCAATGTACATTTTTGAAGTTGAACCATTATATGTTACTGCAATATGATGCCATTGGTTATTTGGAATAGCATACGGCGAAGTCATGTTCAACAACTCGTTGTTTGAATTATCATACCAAATCAAATTAGGATAATTATTTTTTAAACTTAAATGATATCCCGTTTTATCGGTTGCATCTATATTTCCTTTTGATATAATGGTTCCTGTAGCAACTGTGTTTTCTTGAAAAACCCAGGCCTCTAAAGAAAAGGAGTTTGTTAAATCGTGATTATCTGCAAAATCAACATGCTCATCAATCCCATCAAAATCAATTAAATAATCGATAATGTTGACCGAATAATCTTCAACTTCACCATCAAATCCAGATTCACAACTTGAAGGATAATTGGCCCATTTTGTGGTTACTCGCATTCTTGACGTACCTATTGTTGCTCCAGTTGGAACTGTAATAGACATAGGAGAATTTGAGGTAGCACCATCTACAACGTTGTACGCCCAACCCATGTCATATTCTTCTCCAGGATCATTAAAATCTCCATCCCGGTTCCAATCTATCCATACGTTAGTATAGACAACATAAGGACCGTCTGTATTGACATGTACCGTTAGATCATGTGTTGTTCCCTTATAAATATTAGTCGATATATTGGTAAAGTCTTCATAGGGTTTATCCTTAGGTATTTCATTATCAGCATTGCTTATGGTGTTAAAGGACACATAGGTAACACTGGTATCATAGGTGGTACTTCCATTTGAGCTACAATACTCACCTCTTCCCTCAATTAAAAATGTATATGGGTTTTCATCAGAATCATTATTCGCAATAGATACTGTTGCAATATGGGTTCCGGATGTAGTTGGATCATAAGTAATGGTGAATGTTGTACTCCCTCCAGAAGAAATTGAGGGACTGGGATTGGCTGTTAATGAAAAATCCGTTGATCCTGTTATGGTAATATATGGACTTGGATCTGTTAACGTTATGGCAGAACTTCCCAAGTTTTGAATAGTAAATGTATGGGAAACAGAGTTGGTACCCGTAACCTCTACACCACCAAAATCTGTGTCATCAGATACTGAAATTACTGTATTGCCATCTGGAATATCCGTACCGTTGCCTTTAACGTTTATTTCAGGCCCAACATAACTGGTTTGCAAACCACTTAAATCTATAATCTGTATTTCATGGGACACCGAATTTCCATTTCTATGACACCAATGTGCTGCCTGAGTAGTTGATTTTAAATAGTAATTACGCCATCCTCTACCATAAGCAGTTCCACTACCACTAGATGTTGAAGTGCCTACAATTAAAGCTTGGTTGATATCTGACAACCCTGCCGATGTGATATTGATTGTTGATTCCCCTGCCGAATTATCAGTATCTTGAAAGCGTGTTACATTTAAACCTGAATTAACCAGAACATGAACAAAATGCCTATTGGTTCCGTTAGAAACATGATTACTGTTAAACGTCCAATCGACTCTTTGGTTATTGTTTCCCGGTTGTGTTACTGGCCATAAATCGGCAATAGCATCATTATTACCACTTTCATTATTATCGGCTCTAAAATGACTGAAAATAATGGCATTATTCCATGAAGACACATCGGTAGCCGTACCTGTTCCGTCAGATCCATCTCTTAAAGTGATTGTACCTGTATCTGAACTTGTGTTTCCAGAATCGCCATGCAAAACTGTCCAATTTGCTCCAGTAAATTCAACCAGCGTAATATAGACCTTAACATTATTGGCGTTTGAACCTTTCTGCACTCGTAAAGTAGAAGCATCTTCCAGATAGGTTATGGCAGTTCCAGAATCGGCATCTGCTTGGGATGAATTGTTTAAAATACCAGTAATAAAAGGTATGCATTTATTGGCATTTGTTATTCCGGATAAAGCTTGGGTTACACTATTATTTGAGCCATTTAAGTTAACAACATACCGCCCTCTTACAATCATTTCATTACCACCTCCCGGAGAACCAATATATTCCCAAATTGAAGTGTTAAAACGCATATCACTGTTACTGGAATTTGATTCCCTGTAATAGGTCAGCGTATTAGTGCTGGTTAACTGCCTAGCCCCCGACAAGTCATCACCATTATAAGTGTTGTTATTGGTAGGTGATCCTGCTTGGGTTTTGCGGTTATTGTTTGCCAACTCAACAGCACTGTTTAAGGAACTGACGGCAGTAAAACTTGTATTGGTTCCTCCGTTTCTCCCTATATCATCTTGAATGTGCTGGACCTTAAAATCAGGAGTTTGCGCATGACTAATAGCACACATTAACAAAAAGATAACTACAAACCTAATATTTGGCTTGTAATGCTTTGAGAGACTTTTCATTACAAAAAATTTACATTACCTTTTTTAAAAGGTTATTTTTTTTAAATAGCAAAGCAAACATACACAAACAATCGATTAAAAACAAATTTTATCGATAAAATGTTTGTTTTGTTTATTTTTGTAATGAATTTCTTAAAATTGAAGTTGATTTATGAGATTAATCTAAGTTTTCTAAAATCCCACGATAAAGATAAGGAATAAATCCAAAAATATGACACCTTAATAAATTAACTTGAACAAAAGTAATTCCCTAATATTCCATGAAAATATTTTTAGAAACAATATAGTTTCAACTTAACAAAAACAAAAAAAGCATCCCATTTTCTAGTACTGAAAATGGGATGCTTATAAAATTTAATGATCAATAAGCCTAAAGGCTATTAATTCAATTCTAACAAAAAATTAGTTTATGCCTTTCCAAGAATTCTGAACATGCCAGTACCACAAGTTGGGCATTTTCCTTTCATGGCTTTTCTGCCGTTTTTCATAGTAACTTCAGCGGCATCTTTGATTTCTTTTTTGTCTTTACATTTTACACAATATCCTTCCATAATATGTTTTGTTTTAGTATTGGTTTTGGTTAAACTTTATGATTTTTAAATATATGCTATATTTTTTAGTCACACGAATAAAATTATAACAAATTACTATTTTTTTAATTTACTACTTGAGTTTTAGGTATTCTTTTATTTTTATTCATTTGAATTACAAAAGCTTTCACTGAGATTTACTAAGAATTTTAACCCATTGGCAATTATATGTAAGGCACACTAATTTTAATTGTAGTGCCTGTATTTTTTTCCGAATTTATTGAAATTCTCCCATCCAGGTTTTGTACGCGTTCTTTCACAGCAAAAAGACCAAACCCGCCTTCTCCTACTTTTGCCTTTGGCAATTCATTTTTATTAAATCCTTTACCATCATCGGAAACCTTAATTTCAAGTAACTCATCATTAACTTTCATTTCAATTTTCAAATTATTGGCCTGAGCATGCTTCACAGTGTTGTTCACCAATTCCTGAATAACCCTAAAGACAAGTATCAATTTTGATTCAGAAAGTTTAATTTTATTTAAATCTGTAATAAACGAAGTTTTTATATGATGTTCTTGTTGTGTTTTATCCGCTAGCCAATACATGGTTTCAATTAAACCCATTTCATACAATACGGGCGGACATAGATCATATGTGATTTTTCTGGAATTATCTAACGCTTCTTCAATATATTGTATTACAGACTTAAACTCTTTTTGAGCATTTTCTGTGACAATCTCATCGTGTAAATCATTTAATTTCATTTTTGAAATTACCAATAACTGACTTAAATGGTCGTGTATATTGGCAGCAATTTCCTTTCGTTGTTTTTCTTCGGTCAATGAAATTTCTGTTGTTAGTTTTTTTAATGATTTTTGATAATTATCAATTATTTTTTCACGTTCAACACGTTCTGTGATATCACGCGAAACAGATACAATCTTTATTAATTCATTTTTGTTATTAAGCACTGGTTGACGATTCGATTCAAACCATCTATATTTGCCATCTTTTGATTTAAATCTATAAATCAGTAAAATTGATAATCCCGCTTTCAGTTTATTCCAATAAGTATCTGATGTAACAAGCGAAACATCATCTGGATGAAAGTAAATATGGGATTTTTTTCCAAGCACTTCATTGGGCTCATAACCGCTTGCATTTGTTCCAGATGGACTCACATAAAGGAATCTTCCATCCGTATCAAGAAGTGAAATTACATCAGTTGTGTTTTCCGCCAACAGTTTATATTTTTCTTCGCTTTCCTTTAATTTTAGGTTGGCATTTTTTTGCTCGGTAATATCAATTACCGTGGAGATCATAAGATTTTGATCGAACACGGGAATATTTTGTGCATTGATAAACTTTTTTTCACCACTGCTCGTTGTAATTTCTATTCCGTACCAACGCATTCTATTTGGATCACCACTATTAATATCTTCCAGAACCCTTTCTCTTATCATGTTTCGATATTCTTCATCAGGATATACACTTTCAAAAAAGCTTTCAAGATTTACCAAGTCCTTTTCTGGCCATCCATAAATATCAGTGAAGTTCTTATTCATGAAAACTGTATTGCCATCATCCATTTTATTAACAGCAAGCCCTATTGGCAAATATTTTAAAATGGTTTCTATGTAAACATTTCTGTCCTGTAATCTTGATTTTACCTTTTCATTTTCTTCAGTAAGATTCAAAAGATTCTCCTTTTGAAGCTCAAGTTCATGTATAGACTTTCTTTTGGCTTTGGTTTCGCGCTGAATTAAAACAAACAAAATAATAGATGTTGCAAATACAAACCCCAAACCTTTATAGATTTCTATGGTGGTTAGCATTTCAACGGAAAGTGTATTACCAAAAATGAGCACAACTATACGGTCAGAAAAAATAATATATACAGAACTAATTAAAAGATAGATCAATGAAATCTTCAGAGAACCGAAGTACTTACTGTTTTTAATACGCTTCATAAATAATTCTTTAACTACATGTACGGTTTATAATTGATAATAGTTTAGACCTATACAAAATGACAAATAACAACTTGGCTCTAGACTTCTCTGAAAAATATTATTAGCTGACTATATTAAGATTGTAAGTTAAATTAAAAATAATACAAATCATAATAAATTCATGCGAGCATTTATCCCGTTTTAAGCCACCAATATATCCAAGAGACAACAACCAATACAATAAAATATGCAAGGGCAAGTTTAAATATAGATCAGAATTGAAAATTTTCATATGTGATAATGAATTGGGTTCTACATTAAAATTTTAGTAAAAGACCAAATCCTAAATAGTGGATTTGGTTTTTTTTTCTGTTGATGAACAGATTAAAAATTTAAACAGAAACATGAATGCTATTACTGTCATCAAACAAAGATTCTAAAACAAATTTTCATACCTTTATAATAGCTTAATAAAATAATTATTTATGGAAAAATCGATTTTATTGGTAGATGACCATAAAATAGTTAGAGATGGTCTTAAAAGTTTAATTGAAAAAAACAAAACTTTAAGAATCATCAGTGAGGCTAATGATGGCAGAGAGGCCATAAAATTATGTGAAAAACTCAAACCAGATGTTGTTATAATGGATGTTGCCATGAGTGGTTTAAATGGCATTGAGGCTACTAAACAAATAATCAACATAGACCCCAATATAAAAGTAATTGCATTATCCATGCATTCAGAAAAACAATTTGTTATTGGCATGTTTAAGGCCGGTGCTTATGGCTACTTGCTTAAAGATTCAAGTTCTGAAGAACTCATCACAGCCATATTGGCCGTAACACGTAATGAAAAATACATTTCCCAAAAAATCTCCAATATCCTTATAGAAAGTATAGCAGAAATCAGTTCTGATGATAATTCAAATCAACTCTCTGAAAGAGAAAGAGAAGTGCTCCAGCTCATAGCCGAAGGCAATTCATCAAAAGAAATAGGCGAATTACTCTTTTTAAGTTCCAAAACGGTTGATGTACATAGAAAAAACATCATGCAAAAGCTAGATTTATTCACGCTTCAGGATTTAACAAAATATGCCGTTAAAAATGGCATTATTTCATTAGACCGTTAAAATTCAGCTCATAAATTTCCTATCTCTACTGGTAAGCAAACTTTTACTGTAATATAACAAATTTGCTTATTGATTCGTCTTGTTTAAAAATGAATATTTGTAGGGTAATTGAACCTACTTATAATGACGGAATTTCAAAGGAAATTAAGAATCTTAGATTTTATACCTAACAGCTTTACCAAAAAGGAACTTTTTAAAATACTCAACAAAATACCTGTGCCATTAGCAATGGTTGACAGCAACCAAGATATTGTTTTCGCCAATCAACAATTGTTAAACTTAGGCGGGTTTTCAAATTTAAAAGGTGAAACATGCAAAAGTTCTTTTTGTAACAGTATTTCCTGCTCTTGTTTAGCAATACCAGGTGAAAATTTATCAGACAAAATCAAAACAGGATTTGTTAAAAAAGATGGCACTTTAGCTATTGTCAACAAAATTGCCCACAAATTAGCCCTAAACAACAAAGAATACACTTTGATTTTTATTATTGACATAACTGAAGAGGAAAAGCTTAAAAAATTTCAAGATGTAATAATAAAGGAAAAGTCAATAGCTGAAAAAAAGGCTTTAAAGGAAACCGAAAAATTTGAATTTCTGTTTGAAAACTTTGGTGAAGCCCTTTATCTTCTAAATAAAAAGGGTGATTTTATAAAAGTCAACAAAAAGGCTTTAAAACACCTGGGATATTCTAAAGAAGAATTACTTTCTATGAATGTTTTTGATATAAAAAAAACACAAAGCATTTCAAAAGTTTGTGATTTAATGGAAGCAGTAAAGAAAAAAGGAAATTTATTGTTTGAAACCAATCACGTGACCAAAAAAGGTAAAATTAAAACCGTTGAAATAGCGTCAAGCTACTTAAATTTAAACGGCGAAGATCATTATTTCAGCAGTGTTCGTGATATTACACTAAGAAAAAAACTAGAAAGTGATTTACTCATTTCAAGAGAAAAAGCACAAGAGTCAGAAAAGTTAAAATCGGCATTTTTAAATAATATAAGCCACCAGATACGAACACCACTTAATGGCATTTTGGGCTTTTTGGATATCTTGGAACATGATTTTTCAAACTTAACTCCAAAAGAACGAGCAGACTATTTTAATATCATTCGCGACAATAGCAATAAATTATTGAATACCGTTGAAGACATATTAGAAGTTTCAAAATTAAATTCTGGGCAGGCAAAATTAAAATCAGATTGTTTTTCATTGAAAATTAACTTAGAAAAGTTAATTGAAGAAATGAAGCAAACCTATCAAGCCAATAATAATTCGTTTTGCTTTGAAATCGATCCCGATTTAGAAAACATAATGATTAAAACAGACAAAGACATGCTAATGCGTGTTTTAAAAAGTTTACTGGATAATGTTTTCAAGTTCAATATCCAAAAAGTTTTAAAATTAATAGTTCAAAATAACAATGGCCATATACTTTTCTCTGTGGAAGACAATGGAGAAGGTATTCCAGACAAATATATTGACACCATATTTGAACCTTTCACTCAAACAGAATACACCTTAAAGCAAACCATAAATGGCATTGGGCTTGGGTTAACCATATCAAAAAAACTGGTAAATAATTTGGGTGGTGATTTAAAAGTTGAAAGTTTACCGGGAAAAGGTACCCGATTTTATTTTTCAATTCCATATAAAAATGAAAGTCAACTAACCAAAACCGGCAAACTTGAAGTTCCTAATAAATCTTTAATTGGTAAAACCATATTAATTGCTGAAGATGACCTTATAACCTATATGCTATTAGAAACCAAACTTAAGGCAGAAGGTTGCAATATAGTGCATGCTATAAACGGCAATGAAGCCATAAAACAATTTGAATCAAACAAATTGATTGATTTGATCATTATGGATATTAACATGCCTGAAATGGATGGCTTAGAAGCTTCAAAAACCATCAGGGAAACATGTGAAAAAATTCCAATTTTAGCACATTCAGCATTTGTACATGACGAATGCAAGAACAATTATTTAAAGTATGGATTCAATGGGTTTTTAAATAAACCAACAGATACAAATACACTCATTAAAACAATAATGGCATGTATTAAAAATTAAGGAAAAAACTCATATAAAATATAAATCATGTCATTTATTACATTACCAAAAAAGCAAAAAAAATCATTCAGTATAATGGTTGTAGAGGACGATGCTGTTATTGGAGAAAAAATAACCAATGATTTTCAACATTTTATTGATCCAAAAGAAATAAAACTAGCAAGGTCCTTAAAAGAGTCATTTGATTTATTGGAATCCTGCGCCTTTAAAATCATTGTATTGGATTTAAGTTTGCCAGACGGCAATGGAATAGCTGTTTTAGATAAGTTACAAGAAGATGGCTTAAATGTATTGGTTTATGTCTTTTCAATAAACTCAGAACTGAAAAAACTATGTTTAAGAAAGGGAGCAACTGCCTTTTTTGATAAATCAAAAGATTTCAATGATTTAAAATCTACAATAAAAAAACACTTCACAAATAGTTATTTATAATAACTTCTAAAAACCCCCTTTTGATAGGATTAATCTATTAGATTATAGCACTCATAAAAAACAAGGGGCTTCAAAACCATCTCAAAGAAATAAAATTTATATCCATTTTTAATTGAATTAACAATTTAGAAACACGACCACTTAAACTTGGCCATGTTAATAAATTGCAAAAAATAATAGTTTTCTTTTCTTTTTTAATAGTTTTACTATTATATTTGCGATAAATTTAATTATATATGGAATCATTACTTTCAAATATTAAAATATCGGTCCCAGAAAACATCTATGTTAAAGATCCTGAATCCTCAGCATTAGGCAAACGCATAGTAGAGCATAGTATCCTGTTAATAGATGAAATAGGTTTTGATAGTTTTACATTTAAAAAACTAGGTGAAAAAATTGGCTCAAACGAAAGCTCTATATACAGATACTTTGAAAGCAAACACAAACTCTTGCTTTATTTATCATCATGGTACTGGGCATGGATTGAATATCAATTGGTCATAGAAACGCATACTTTAAAATCTGACGAAAAATTAGAGAAAGCCATTGAGGTTGTATCCCGCAATATTGAGTTAGATTCAAAATATTCCCATATTAATGAAATCATTTTAAACAGAATTATCATTAATGAAAATTCCAAATCATTTCTAACCAAAGAAGTGGACAATGAAAACAAGGAAGGATTTTTTAGTGTTTACAAACGTGTGTCACATCGTTTAAGGGATATGATAGCCGCTGTTAACCCAAACTATAAATTCCCTTCAAGTTTGGCAAGTACTATCATTGAAACCGCTTTGCATCAGCATTTTATCAAAGATCATTTTATTTCCTTAACAGATTGCAACAACGAACTTACACCAACTGTGTTTTTAAAAGAGTTGGTTTTAAAAACCCTTAAATAACCCATTATGGATAAACTTACCATGTCTCCTTGGAAACGTTTTATAGGATTGCTTCAATTAGAAAAAAGAGAGATTTTTCAAGTTTTTTATTACGCCATATTTTCAGGTATTGTAGCCTTGTCACTCCCTTTGGGCATTCAGGCTATCATAAATCTTATTCAAGGTGCTGAAATATCAACATCATGGATTGTTTTGGTTATTTTGGTAACGCTTGGTGTAGCTTTTTCTGGAGCATTACAGCTCATGCAATTGCGCATTATTGAAACCATTCAACAACGTATTTTTTTAAGATCCTCTTTTGAACTCAGTTATCGGTTTCCAAAAATAAAGATGTCCGCCTTGAGCAATTATTATCCGCCTGAATTAGCAAACCGTTTTTTTGACACACTGACCATTCAAAAAGGACTATCAAAAATTCTGATAGATGTGCCAACAGCCGTCATACAGATTTTATTTGCTCTTATTTTATTGTCATTTTACCATCCGTTTTTCATCAGTTTTGGAATCTTGTTATTGGTGTTCATAGTAATCGTGTTTAAGTACACCGCAGAAAAAGGATTGGAGACAAGCCTGGAAGAATCTAAACATAAATACAAAGTAGCGCACTGGATTCAAGAAATAGCCAGAGCTATGGTAAGCTTTAAACTTTCTGGAAACACCAGTTTAGCAATTAATAAGAATGACGCTCTTGTGAATGAGTACATAACAGCAAGGGAAAGTCATTTTAAAATACTCATGCTACAATTTATTCAGATGATTAGCTTTAAAGTAATTGTAACCGCTAGTTTATTGCTTATAGGTGGCGCACTGGTATTAAACCAAGAAATGAACATTGGGCAATTCGTCGCTGCCGAAATTATTATTCTACTTGTAATTGCTTCGGTTGAAAAGCTTATTCTAGGACTGGAACCCTTCTACGATGTACTGACTTCTATTGAAAAACTTGGACAAATAGTTGATAAGGATTTAGAAAAGCAAAAAGGAAATAAACCTAAAATTTTAGATGATATTAACATAGAATTAGAGAACGTGCATTATAGTGTTCCAAATCGTGAAAAGCCCATTTTAACAAATATTTCGTTTAGCATAAATTCCAAAAGCAGAATACTGGTTCAAGGAGAAAACGGTTCGGGAAAATCCTCATTGTTACGCTTGATTTCCGCTGTTATCGAACCTACATCTGGAAATATTTATATCAACAATCAATCATTAAAAAGTATAAACCCCAATTATTATCGCTCATTATTGGGTTTATCACTAACAGAGGAAACTCCTTTTGAAGGCACCATAAGAGAAAACCTGACTTTTGGAAACACAGAAATAACAGATGAGGCTATTTTTAAAGTTCTTCAAGTTGTTGGTCTTATGTCCTTTGTTAAAGAACAACCTGACGGACTGGAAACCATACTCTACCCTGATGGGAAGCAAATATCATATACCGTTTCCAAAAAAATTGTTTTGGCTAGAGCTATTTTAAAACAACCTAAAGTTTTAATTTTTGAAGATGCCCTGTTAAGGTTCAATCAAGAAGAGAAGAACTCAATCATAAATTACCTAACACACAAAGACAGACCCTGGGCGTTAATTGTAGCTGGCAGTAATGAAGCCTGGAAAAATAAATGCACAGAATTTTTGACGCTTCATGAGGGACAAATCAAATCATTAAACTTTTAAGTTATGCTGAATATATCCCATAACCAATTGTTAAATAAACACATAGACCTAAGCGTTTATAAATCGGGCAAAAGAATCCTGGACAAAAGCTATTACAAATACTTTAACCGTTTTTTATTAGCTGCTGCCATTATTTTATTGATAGCCTTGTTTTTGCCATGGACACAAAACATAACCAGTCAAGGACAAGTGACTACCTTAAAGCCCAATCAACGGCCCCAACATATTCAATCACAAATTCCTGGCCGTATTGAAGAATGGTTTGTGCAAGAAGGAGATTATGTGAAAAAAGGCGATACCATATTAAGAATATCTGAAGTAAAAAGCGATTATTTTGATGACAAGTTAGTAGAACGGACAAATGATCAAATTGAGGCAAAATCGTCTTCTTTAAACTCTTACCAAGGCAAAGTAGAAGCGTTGAACAGACAGATTTTGGCACTAAATGAAAAACGATTAAAGTTGCAACAAACCCAAAATAAATTATTGCAAGCACGGTTAAAAGTAAAAAGTGACAGTATTGATCTTGAAGCGGCCAAAACCAATAT